>NZ_MTAZ01000001.1 GCF_002150785.1 Arenibacter amylolyticus
TCAACACATCTCCAAATTTTCAAATTAACCCATTGCTACATTTTCACATTAGCGTATTTCCAAATCCTACCGTTAAGGTGTTTTGCAACAGCCTTTCTTCTTATACTTTGCTAATAATTTCTTGATGTACCTTTTTCTACCGACCTTTGCAGATTGAAAAATTCATTGACTGTCCAAAGAGAATAACAAACTGGAGGGTTAAGAATTTATAGAATGGAATTCTTTTGAAAATGACCGGTATGGGGAAGGTGGCCTACAGAAAATGTCAACATTGTGGTACCGTTAATGTCAATAGTGATTATTGCGGAAATTGTGGGGAACTCATCAATGTTCAGCTACAAAGAGAAAAGGCTCGGGCGGCAAGCGATGATAAAAAACAGGCCGAAAAAGCAGCGGAAAAACCAAATGCGGTAACCCTGTTTTTTGAGAATGCCTTGGATCATTCCAACTTATTGATACGGATTCCCGCTCTTATCTTCTATTCCATTTGGGTAGTCATCATGTCCATTGGGGCCTTTATCGCTGTCCTAATTAGTTATATAGCTGCCTAAACTGCATATAATGAAATTACAGCATAACATAATAAGTGGCGGACTGTATTGGGTGCAGCGATGGTATTTTCCATTGTTCTGTGTTGTAGGGGCTGGTGTCTACGCCATCCAGAGGTGGGGAGATGGAGGTGTGCTTCCTCGCTGGGTAGCGCATTATTTAAACGACTTCCTGTGTATGCCCATTGTTCTCTTTATTGATAGGTTTGTAGTGCGAATTCTTAAATCGGATAAGCAATTAAACCTGCCTGTAATCCCCATTCTTTCACTTACCTGCTTTTATGCCCTGTATTTTGAGGCATACCTCCCAGGGATTAATGACCGTTATACGGCAGACCCTATGGATGTTCTTATGTATTTTATGGGTGCTGCCTTTTTCTATCTAATGGAAAATGTAATCAAGTCTTCTAATGGCATCAAAGTAATGTACGATGGAGGGCGATAACACTAGGAAGGTTGTAGGCTGTGTAAGCCGATTTAAATAATAGTGGGGTTCTACTTGCCTTTTGGGCGGAATCTGCTATTTTTAAAGGATGAACCAATTAAATGCATTTAAATGAGTCCTGCCAACTTTTCCTTAAAATGCCTTGGGGCGATGATAATAGTGCTTACAGTAGGCTGTGGAGAGCAAAAAAAGACCAAAGAGAGTATTGTGGAACCAGCTGAAGCGGTAGTGACCAAGGATACGGTTATTGATCTTATTGAATTGGAGCCAGTGAAGACCGAAAAACCTCCTTTAAAATCCTTGGAAGGCCTTGCAGATACCACCTTTGTTAGGTTGGCCGACTATAGTCGTGATTTTGAGTACGATATGAGATATGCCACCGAGAACAACTTTTTAAAGGCTCAGGTGTACGACTGCGCCGAGTGTTATACTAGAGTGAAGACCGCTAGGGCGCTGTTAGAGGCTAATAAGGAATTTATGGAAAAGGGGTATAGAATAAAGTTCTTCGACTGCTACCGGCCTAATTCCGTGCAATATAAGATGTGGGCCATTGTTCCCAATCCGCAGTATGTAGCTAATCCAGATAAAGGCTCTATCCATAATAAGGGAGGGGCGGTAGATATCACCCTGGTTACCCTGGAAGGGGAGGAGTTGGATATGGGAACGGATTTCGACTTCTTTGGTAAAAGGGCTTACCACGATAATATGGACCTGCCTCAGCATATCTTGGATAACCGACGCCTGTTGAAGGAAACCATGGAAAAGCACGGATTCTGGTCCATTAGAACAGAATGGTGGCATTACAACCTATCTGCAGGGTCTAATGATAAAGTCGCTAATTTTAAGTGGGACTGTCCATAAAGGATGGCTTTGCCTTTCCTGGTCCAATTACACTTTGGAGCAGTGTACTACTATTTTCTTTCCCTCCCTATTGGTGGTGAAGAACAAATAGACCTCTCCACCATCCTTAATTTTAAACTTCTTCCGGAGCTCACTCACGGAAACGGGGAAATTCCTAGTAGTAATATTCGCCTTTTTAATCCCCAGGGCATTGAGTGCTTTCTTATTGTACGGGATGGTTGCTTCAATTTTGAAGTGCCTTCCCGGGAAGTCTATATGCTTATTATGGGTGTATAAATGGGAGTGTTGGTGCAGTTTATTAACCCCAAAGGTTTCGGCTACTATATTAAAGCCTCCCGACTTAAGGATGGCCGAATTAGGCTCGTAGAGATAGTCTAAGGGCTCGGAATAAGTAGGGGTAGAGGTAGCGGCATCGTCCAGTGAAAAGTGAAAGGTTTCCTTGTTGTTGGAGGTGAGATTCACCGTCTTAATTTCTATCTCCCCTTGGTACCCTTTTTCCAAAATCCACAACAATTCCTTCACCTCATTTTTCACTGCTACAATATGAATTTCCTTTACGGATTTTAATTCCGATATGCCCGCAGAAATATCCAAAAGGGGAGCGGTTTTAATCATAATATTATTGGCGCTGGAAAAAAGAAGTGCTAAATTTTCGGGAATATTAGGTAGGCAATCTGCCAATAAAAACACCTTTCCTTTCATCTCATTTCGTCTCGAGGGATCCACATAAATCCAGTCGAAAAATGCCTCCGATTTCTTTAACAAATCGAGTCCATCTCCCACATGAGTTTCGATGTTTTTTCGGCCTAAAATCTTAAAATTATAGGCGGCAATTTCGGCTAGTTTTGGGTTGATTTCACAGTGCAGGATTCGGGTGATTTTTTGACTGAAAAAATAGCTGTCTACCCCTAGTCCGCCAGTGAGGTCTAAGAGCGATTTTCCGCTTGCAATTTCCGCCTTATATTGGGCAGTATCTTCCGAAGAGGTTTGCTCTAAATTTAGTTTTTCGGGATAGTAGATTAAGGGGGTGTTAAACCAAGTAGGCAGTTTTTTGCGACATCGGTTCTTGGCTTCAATCTGCTGAACCAGCTCCTTGGAGCTAACTCCATCAAAATCGTGGTCTTTTAGCAAAACTGACATGGTGTCAGTATCTAAATTCTCATTTATAAAAGATTGTGCACCAGTATTTAATATGTCTTTATTCAAAGTAATGCTAAAGGTGGTTAAGGGTTCGTTTTGTTTTTTGTGGCTCAACTAAGGGGATATAGTCTTAAATGAGTATGCTTTAGATGTTAATATGTTTTTAATCAGCGGTTAAGGTGTCTTTATATAAAGTTTTACTATAATCCCTTCGTAATTTGTCTTACTATCTTATTATCGGCCAAAAATTCCTTTAAAATAACCTTTATGGCGGTGTATCCAGGTACCGCAATGATCATTCCTGTAACTCCAAATAACAATCCAGCGATAATAATAACTAGGAAAATTTCTAGTGGGTGCGACTTCACACTGTTGGCAAAAATGATGGGTTGTGAAAAGAAATTATCCACTAATTGTCCTATCGTCAAACCTAGTAAAACATAACCAGTTTTAGGTAGTATTTCGTTAAAGAAATCGGCCTCCATATTACTGGTCATTGTGAGGGCTATCATAAGCACTCCTCCGATGATTGGACCAAGGTATGGAATGATGTTAAAAATGGCGCAGAAAAAAGCAATTACAATCGCGTTTTCTAAGCCAATTAAAAGTAGTAGAACACTGTAAATGAAAAAGAGAATAAAGATCTGTAGAAGGAGTCCCACAAAATATCTCGACAGTAAATTTTTAATTTTCTCCATGGAGACGATCAATTTTCTTTCCTTGGTTTTTGGCACCAACATCAACAAACCATTTTGCAAAAGATTGCTGTCTTTAAGAAAAAAGAAAGAGATGAATAATACCGAAAAAAGGCCAATACTTAGATCGCTTAAAAGGGTCATAAAGGCATTGAGGAAGCTTGGTATTAATCCTGTTTTTAGCTCCTGTTTAATATTTCTACCAATATCGGATTTCTTAATTATTTCCTGCCGCTCTATTTCTTGTCCGCCTAAATAATGGATCACCTCGTTGTAAATAGAATTCAAGCTATTTAGCAGGGCGTCAAAATCCAACAAGGCTAAATTCTTTCCCTGCTGGGTAATCATCGGAACAAATAAGGCTACTACGGCCACAAAGATTCCAATAATGAAGAGTAAGGCCATTACCACGGCTAGAATGTTGGGAAATTTGAGCTTTCTCTTTAAAAAGAAGACAATGGGTCGCCCAATAAGGGAAACTACCGCTGCGATGAGGATATAGGCTATGACAGACTGAATTTTAATGAGAAAGTATCCTACGAGAACTATCCCGGCAATTACGGCAACAGCGCGTAGAATTCCATTAGCTATGGTTTTCGATTTCATAAATTAATTTTTAAAAACATAAGATATAATGTTTGCTCCCATTTCCAGTGCTTTTTTCCTTACTTCTTGGGGGTTGTTATGCACTTCTTGGTCTTCCCATCCGTTTCCTAGATCGGTTTCATAGGTAAATAGGAGTACCAGCCTGCCTTCATGGAAGATGCCAAAGGCCTGTGGAGGTTTTCCATCGTGTTCGTGTATTTTTGGAAGACCTCTGGGGAAATGGAATTGTTGATTAAAGAGCGGGTGATCTGCGCCCACCTCTACCAGTTCCTTGTCGGGGAATACTTTTGGGAGGGCTTGCCTTAGATAGGGTTCCATCCCGTAGTTGTCATCTATATGGAGAAATCCGCCTCCTAATAGGTATTTACGAAGATTTTCTGCATCCTCATCCGAAAAGTATACATTCCCATGTCCGGTCATATACAGATATGGGTACTGGAAGATATTAGGGCTGCCCGTTTCCACGGTTGCGGGTTTGGGAGATATCTTGGTGTTGATGTTTCGGTTGCAGAAATCAATGAGGTTTGGAAGGGCTGTGGGATTAGCATACCAGTCCCCGCCACCGCCATATTTTAGCACTGCTAGCTCTTGGCTGTACAAATTTGGACCAACCACAAGGAGGAGCTGCAGAATAAAAGCAAAAGCAAATAGGTGTTTCATGGTGCCCTTGGGGTTTGGTCTTCTCAAATTTAACAATATTAATCTAAAATTAACCCTCCTGTTTGTAAGCTGGGGGTTGACTGTTAAATAAAGCTTTACCCTGTTGCTGTGTTACCCGGGAGTGATGGAAGCTGGCTACCTAGATATCAGTGCCTTCATAACCAGCCTTATAGGTTAATCATGGCTACGGTGGTGCAAGCTACAATGGCTGCGGTTTCGGTACGCAACCTGGTGGTGCCTAATGCTATGGGATTAAAATTGTGCTGAAGGGCCAAAGCAATTTCCGATTCCGAAAAATCGCCTTCCGGACCTATCAAAATAGTGGTAGTGTCCTTGGGTGCCAGACTGTGGAAGAGTTCTTTTCTTGGCTGGTCTGCAACGCAATGGGCAATATAGCGATGGCCGTTATGGGGCTGTTTAATAAACTCTTTCAATGGCACGGCATCGTGTAAAATGGGTAAAAAGGTTTGTAGGGATTGCTTCATGGCCGACTGTAGTACCTTTTCCATGCGCTCCTTTTTTATAACCTTCCGTTCGGAATGATCGCAGATAACGGGCGTAATTTCGTGCACGCCTATTTCCGTGGCTTTTTCCAGAAACCATTCAAAGCGATCGTTCAACTTGGTAGGTGCCACGGCCATGTGTACTCTATAGGGCTTTTTGGAAGCGAGTGTTTTGGATAGGACGCTGGCTTCACACTTTTTGTGATGGGGATTGCTAATCGCTGCTTCAAATAAAATTCCCTTTCCATTGGTGATGGATAGCTTATCACCTTGTTTTTTTCGCAACACCTTGGCGATATGCCTGCTTTCATCGGGTGGAAAGAAAAACTCCTGGGTAGTTTCGTCTAGTTCGGGATGGTAAAATAACTGCATTGCTTGGATCTGGTTTTTCGTTGATTTGTGTAGTTTTAAAAATAAAGGAGCACGGAAACATCTTTTTTGCTAACAGATTTAGCCCTCATAGTCTGTGCCATATTGCACTAGCCTAATTTACCGCAACCTTGGTAAAAAGCGCTGGAGGGCCACTAAGGCACGGTTATCACCTTCTTGAACGGCCTATATTACATAGCGTGCCTGGGCGGTGATATCTTGGTCAGAGAAACTCTGTTCCTTATATTTTAAGTAGCCTACAATTCCTATCATCGCGGCATTGTCTGTGCAGTACTCAAATTTTGGTACGTAGGTAGTCCAGCCCCAACGGTCTTCTGCTTCCTTTAAAGCCTGTCTTATTCCAGAATTGGCAGATACCCCTCCGCCAATGGCAACCTGCTTTATGCCCGTTTGCTTAACAGCTTTTTTAAGCTTATCCATTAAAATTTGGACGATGGTATGCTGTATGGAAGCGCAAATATCATCCCTATTCTCTGCTATAAAATTAGGGTTGTTCTTAGTTTCTCGCTGTATAAAATATAGGATGCTGGTCTTTAATCCGCTAAAACTAAAGTTTAGTCCCTCTACTTTGGGTTTTGGGAATGGAAAGGCCTTGGCATTGCCCAATTGTGCATATTTGTCTACCAGGGGTCCTCCTGGGTAGGGGAGCCCTAAAATTTTTGCGCTTTTGTCGTACGCTTCGCCCACTGCATCATCCAAAGTTTCCCCAATAACTTCCATTTCAAAATAACTTTTCACTAAAACTATCTGGGTATGCCCGCCGCTAATGGTCATAGCGAGGAACGGAAAGCTGGGCGACTGATAATTGTCTTCTGCGATAAAGTGCGATAAAATATGGGCTTGCATGTGGTTCACCTCAATTAATGGGATGTTTAATCCCAGTGCTAGCGACTTGGCAAAAGAGGTTCCAACAAGTAAAGATCCCATTAGTCCCGGACCGCGGGTAAAAGCTATGGCAGATAACTGATTTTTATCGATATTTGCCTTAGCTAAGGCTTGGTGTACCACTGGAACAATATTTTGCTGGTGCGCCCTTGAGGCAAGTTCTGGAACAACCCCACCGTACTCCTCATGGATTTTTTGGGTGGCCACCACATTGCTTAAAGCACTGTTGTTGCACATCACCGCGGCGGAGGTGTCATCACAGGAAGATTCTATGGCAAGGATATACGTAGCTTTATTTTCCACTTGTTTTGGAATTTGGAATAAAAATTGAATGTACAAAGGTAAAACATTAAGCCCTATCAAAAAATTAAGAAAATTTCTAGTCAGAGTATTTTTGGTATTCGTACTCTTAGGAGTACTGGGTAGTTTGTTGCTCTCTCTTCCCTTTGTACAAACCGGATTTGCCAGATATGCCGCTGCGGCAATTAACGCTCAGTTTGGTACCCATATCCATATAGATCGCATGCGATTATCGCTTATTACCTGGCAAACTTCCCTCAATGGGGTTTTTGTGGAGGATTATAAGCAGGATACCCTTTTTTATATCGGGAACTTGCGGACCTCCATCCTCGATGTTGGGAATTTGATAAATGGAAATTTGGAATTTGGGGATATCAATATAGAGGAGTTAAATTTTAAACTCAGGACCTATAAGGACGAAAGTAATACCAATCTGGAGGTTTTTGTGGATAAGCTGGACGATGATAAGCCCAGGGATCCCAATTCCCCGCCTTTTATTCTCTCCTCTTCCCAGGTAGACATTTCCAAGAGCCTTTTTAAACTTATCAATGAGAATAAGGAAGGGCCAGAAATACTGAGCTTTAAGGATCTCAATATATCCGCAGCCAATTTTAATATTACGGGTCCGGAGGTAGTTGCCAGTATTAATGGGATGTCCTTTGAGAGCGGAAGGGGGTTAATCGTAGAAAAGTTGAACACGGACTTTAAGTACACCAGGGAGCAGATGCGTTTTGATTCCCTTGCTGTAAAAACCGCTCAATCCCAATTAGCAGGAAATGTGGTGTTTGATTATGAGCGGGAAGATTTGGCCGATTTTATGAACAAGGTGAAAATAGACGCCGAGTTTGTAGAGTCTACCGTGGCTTTAAATGAGATCAATCTCATGTACGATCAGTTTGGTAGTGATAAAATAGTGCTCTTTTCCTCTCAGGTAGATGGGGTGCTGAATAACCTAAATACCAATAACCTCTATTTAAATATGGAGAATACGGGGATTAGGGGCGACTTTACCTTTAAGGATCTTTTTAAACCTGATGGTAATTTTTCCCTAAAGGCAAACATGAGAAATGTTACCTCTAGTTACTACGAGTTAAGGGCCTTGCTACCCAATGTTTTAGGGGATGTACTGCCTTCCTCCATAGAAAAGCTGGGACAATTCACCATTCGTGGGGATGCAGATATCACCCAAACCTCCATAAAGACCAGGGCCAATATCCAAACGCTTATAGGGAGTAGCTATGTGGATCTGGAGCTATCGGAAATAGACCATATAGACAATGCCTCCTATAAGGGGTTTGTGGCGCTGATAGATTTTGATCTTGGGGATTTGATAGAGAATGATAAGGTGGGACTAACCAATCTGGATTTTAATGTGGAGGGTAGGGGCTTTGTTAAGGAAACCCTTAATACGGAAGTAATCGGGGAGGTGTATTCCCTTAATTTTAACGGGTATGATTACAAAAACCTAAAAGTATCGGGGATTTTAAAGGAGCAGCTTTTTGATGGATCCCTTTTGAGTGCCGATGAGAATATTAAGTTTTCGTTTAAGGGGCTGGCCGATTTTGAGGAGAATAGGAATAATTTCAATTTTATTGCCTCGGTAGATTATGCCGATCTAAAAAAGTTGAATTTCACCAAGGATAGTGTTTCCATTTTTAAAGGGGATATCAGTATGGATATTACTGGGAATTCCTTAGATAATATTGCGGGAGATATCAATTTTAGCAAAACCGTTTTTCAAAATGTAAACGACACCTACTATTTTGATGACTTTAAGATATCGTCCACCTTTGAGAATGATACCACTAGGATTATCGATATTAATTCCCCGGATATCATTACGGGTTACCTAAAAGGGAATTTTAAGGTGAATGAAATGGGTAGGTTGCTACAAAACTCGCTGGGCAGCATCTATACCAATTATCGGCCATTTAAAATTTCCGGGAATCAGCGACTCGCCTTTAATTTTAAGATATACAACAAAATTGTAGATGTATTTTTTCCCGAGGTAAAGTTCGATCCCAACACCTTTATAAGAGGGAATATTATTGCTGATGAAGGTGATTTTAAATTAAGCTTTAAATCACCCAGCATCAAGGCTTATGGGAATGAGCTAGACGGTATAGAGGTTAGGATAGATAATAAGAACCCGCTGTTCAATACCTATGTATCCGTAGCGGATATGGCAACACCCTATTACGATGTGAAGGATTTTAACCTGATTAATACCACCTTAAAAGATACCTTGTTCTTTAGGACGGAATTTAAGGGAGGGAGCGATTTTAACGATAGCTATAACCTAAACTTCTACCATACTTTTAATGAGGAGAAGAAATCCGTAATCGGTCTAAAAACGTCCGATCTTAGTTTTAAGGGGAATAAATGGATACTGAACAAAGAAGGGAATAGTAAAAACAAGGTGGTAATCAATAGTACCCTAGATAGCATTGTGATTCAGGAAATGGTGATGAACCATAATGATAAAGAGCAGATTAGGCTTAGGGGGCAGTTGGCCGACTCCACCTTTAAGGATGTGCAGTTGCAATTTAGTAATGTCTCCTTGGAAAAAATTACTCCGGAAATAGATAGTCTTAAGTTAAATGGGGAGGTGAACGGCATCCTCAACTTACTGCAAAAAGACAATATATACCTGCCGTCCTCCAATTTGCGGATCACAGAACTGGGTATTAACGGATTCACCTTGGGTGATTTGGGAGTCGGGATTGTGGGGAATAAGGACTTAACAAGTTTTGTGGTGAATTCTACCCTGGTGCAAAATGGGGAGGAGCGACTCAGTGTGGTGGGGAATATTATAGATGACGTTGACATCGATCCGCAGGCAAATCTTATCGTGGACTTTAATAACTTTTCGTTAGAGCCTTTTAGTCCGCTAGGCGAAGGGGTTATTACCAATATTCGTGGAATGTTGCAGGGAAGTGCCCAATTAAAGGGACCTTTGAACAATCCTATTATGAGTGGATTGTTAAGTTTGGACAAGGCGGGTATTGCCATTCCCTATTTAAACGTGGACTATAGTTTTGCGCCTTTCTCAAAAGTTAGACTTACCGAGCGCTCCTTCCACTTTCAGGAGGTGAAGTTAACGGATATCGATATGAGGACCAATGCCACCTTGGATGGTACCATTACCCATAATTTTTTTAGGGATTGGAGTTTGGATCTAAATGTAGATACGGACAATAACCGCTTTTTAATATTAAATACTCCCTTTAAAGAAGAGGTGCTCTACTATGGTACGGGTTACTTAAACGGCCGAGGGAGGATTTATGGGCCTACCACTGCACTTACTATTAAGGTAGATGGGGAGACGGCAAAAGGGACTTCCCTAAAAATTCCGATTAGCGATGTGGCTAGTGTGGGCGATTTTTCCTTTATCAATTTTGTGGGGAAAAAAGAAAATGGAGACGATGCCCCGCAAAGGGTCTTGAAAGAAGTGGAAGGATTAGAACTGGCCTTTAACTTAGATGTTACCCCCGATGCCGAGGTAGAGATTGTAGTGGATACCAAAACGGGGAGCTCCTTAAAAGGTACCGGGGTGGGAATCCTTTTTATAGAAATCAATACCAATGGTAAATTTAATATGTACGGGGATTTTGTGGTGGTCACCGGGGAATTCCATTATAAGTTTGGGGGTATTATAGATAAGACGTTTAGAGTGAAACCCGGGGGGAATATTACCTGGGAACGGGATCCATTGGCAGCCCAATTGAACATGGAAGCCATTTACTCCCTCAATGCCAATCCGGCTCCCTTGTTAGATAGTCCAGGCTATACCCGGCGTATTCCTACCGATGTGGTAGTGCGATTAACGGGGGAACTGGAGAGTCCGATTATCGATTGGCATATCGATTTCCCCGGGACCAATTCCATTGTGAAGTCGGAATTGGAATACCGCCTGCAAGATCCTACTATTGCAGAGAGGAATGCCTTGTTCTTACTGGCTCAGGGATCCTTTGTAAACGAGCAGACGGGAATTAATCAGCAGGCAGTTACGGGGAACCTCTTGCAATCGGCATCGGGCTTATTAAATTCTGTATTGGCGGGAGATAATGATAAATTAAACCTAGGGCTCTCCTATGAGCAGGGAATTTTGGATAAGAATGCCGATATACAAACTGAGAACAGGATTGGGGTAACCCTTTCCACCCAAATAAGTGATAGGGTGTTACTAAACGGCAGGGTAGGGGTTCCGGTAGGGGGAGTGTCCGAAACTGTTGTTGCCGGGGATGTGGAAGTTCAGATTTTATTGAACGAGGAAGGTACCCTGAGTGCCAAAATATTCAATAGGGAAAATGAGATTCAGCAGTTCTTGGCAGACCGCCAGGGATATACCCAGGGCGTGGGACTTTCCTATCAGGTAGATTTTGATAGTTTTAAGGCATTATTGCTGAAAATATTAGGGAAAGGGAAGTAAGCTGAGGGGGCTATTTTCTTAAAATATTTTTTAGTGTAAAATATCACTCCCACTACTATATTGATTGTGAATTTAACAATCTGGAGAAAAATACGCAACGAAAACGTTTTAGTGCTGACTTATTGTCAAATTATAGCTAAAGTCCTGTAATAATTGGAATAAGTTTGCTAGTTTTGCTTTTTTAAAAATTTAATGGCTTCAACAATAAGAAAAATAGGTGTTTTAACATCTGGGGGGGACTCCCCTGGGATGAATGCTGCGATTAGATCCGTAGTACGTACCTGTGCGTATTTAAAGATAGAATGCGTCGGGATTTATAGAGGATTCGAGGGCATGATGGAAGGCGATTTCAAAGTCTTGGATGCCCGTAGTGTAAATAACATAATCAATAAAGGAGGGACCATCCTTAAATCGGCCCGTTGTGTACCTTTCAGAACTAAGGAAGGTCGACAAATAGCGTATGACAAGCTTAAGGAAGCGGGTATAGATGCTTTTGTGGTAATCGGTGGCGACGGTAGTTTTACGGGAGCGCTCACCTTTAATAAGGAATTTGATTTTCCTATAATGGGAATTCCGGGGACCATAGATAACGATATCTTTGGAACTACCTACACCCTTGGTTTTGACACTGCACTGAATACCACGGTAGAATGTATAGATAAGATCAGGGATACGGCAAGCTCACATAACCGACTGTTCTTTGTAGAGGTTATGGGAAGAGACGTTGGTCATATCGCACTTAATGCCGGAGTAGGAGCAGGAGCAGAGGAGATTTTGATTCCTGAGGAAAATCTAGGATTGGAACGATTGTTAGAATCGCTTAAACGCAGTAAAGAGTCCGGGAAATCTTCGAGCATCGTAGTGGTGGCGGAAGGTGATAAGACCGGTAAAAACGTTTTTGAGCTAAAAGAATACGTAGAGGAGCACTTGCCAATTTACGATGTACGTGTATCGGTACTTGGGCATATGCAAAGAGGAGGAGCCCCCTCCTGTTTCGATCGGGTGCTGGCCAGTAGAATGGGTGTAAAGGCGGTAGAGGCGCTATTGGAAGGGAAGACCAACCTAATGGTGGGTATCCAGGACAATGCCATTACCCTTACCCCGATCAGCAAAGCAATAAAGGGACACACTAAGATCGACAAGGAACTGTTGAGAGTATCTGAGATCATGACCACATAATTAAATATTAAAACAGAAGAAAATGTCAAATTTAAAAGTAGGAATAAACGGATTCGGAAGAATTGGAAGATTGGTTTTTAGAGCCATAGCCCAAAGAGATAATGTAGAGGTAGTTGCCATCAATGATTTGTTGGATGTTGAGCATTTGGCTTATTTGTTGGAGTATGATTCCGTACACGGGAAATTTGATGGTACCGTTGAAGTTAAGGACGGAAACTTGGTAGTGAACGGGAAGACTGTTCGTATTACTGCTGAAAAAGATCCAAAGAGCTTGAAGTGGGATGAGGTAGGCGCTGAGATCGTTGCGGAATGTACCGGAATATTTACTACCTTAGAGAAGGCTCAGTACCATATAGATGGTGGTGCTAAAAAAGTAGTTATTTCTGCACCATCCAGTGATGCCCCAATGTTTGTTATGGGTGTAAACCATAAAGATGTTAAAGCATCCGATACTATTGTTTCCAACGCATCTTGTACTACTAACTGCCTTGCTCCAATGGCAAAGGTGTTGAACGATAGTTTCGGGATAGAGGAAGCTTTGATGACTACAGTACACGCTACTACTGCTACTCAGATGACCGTAGATGGTCCTTCTAGAAAAGACTGGAGAGGTGGTAGAAGTGCCTTGTTAAATATTATTCCAGCTTCTACAGGAGCGGCTAAAGCGGTAACTAAAGTAATTCCTGCATTGGAAGGAAAACTTACTGGAATGGCATTTAGAGTTCCAACTGCTGATGTATCTGTAGTAGATTTAACAGTTAGATTGGAAAAAGAAACTTCTTACGAGGAAATTAAAAAGGCCTTTAAAGCAGCTTCTGAAGGTGAGATGAAAGGAATTTTAGGTTATACCGAAGAAGCGGTTGTTTCTCAAGACTTCATCGGAGATGCTAGAACTAGTGTTTTTGATGCAGGAGCGGGAATCGAGTTGAACTCTAAGTTCTTCAAAGTAGTTTCTTGGTATGACAACGAAGCAGGATACTCCAACAAGTTGGTAGATCTTGCTCAATATGTTCATTCTCTATAATATAAGATCTATAATAAACTTTGAAATCCTGAAGGTGAACATTCTTGTTTGTTTTCAGGATTTTTTCTTAATACCATTGCTTTATGATATTGATAGTTGATAGTGGCGCTACAAAATCGGACTGGATCGCTTTAGACGAATCAGGAGATCAGTTGTTCATGACACAGACCTTAGGACTTAGTCCGGAGGTATTGACCAGGCCTGTTATAGAAGACCGCTTGGCCAACAATTTTGAGCTTTCTAAAAACAGGGAGCGTGTTACCCATTTGTTTTTTTATGGGGCAGGTTGTGGTACCGATAGGATGAAGAAATTTTTAGGGGAGATTTTTAAGGAGTTCTTTCCAAATGCTAAGGCCGATGTGAAGGAAGATACCTATGCCGCTATTTTTGCCACTACAAAGGTAGGGCAGCAGGGGATAGTTTGTATTCTAGGTACAGGCTCCAATTGCAGTTATTACGATGGGGAGCGCTTGCATCAAAAAGTTACTTCCCTAGGCTATATCCCTATGGATGATGGGAGTGGTAACTTCTTTGGTAGAAAATTGATCCGTGATTATTATTTCAATAAAATCCCTAAAGACTTAGCAGCTAAGTTTGCCAGTGAGTACGATCTGGATGCGGATGTTATTAAGGAGAACTTATACAAGCAACCCAATCCAAATACCTATTTGGCTACTTTTGCCAGGTTTATTGTGGAAAACAAAGACCACCCCTACTGTAGAGGGGTGATCGATAAAGGTTTCCAGCAATTTGTAAATAACTACATTATGCAGTTTGAATTGGCTACCAAGGTTCCCGTAAGCTTTGTGGGTAGTATTGCCCATTACCTGCGCGATGAGCTAACCGCTGTAGTCCAGAGGAACGACTTAGTTCTTGGAGTTATTAGACAAAGACCTATAGAGGGCTTGGTAGAATTTCACAGGGCTAATCTTTAACAGCGATCATAGAGATTTCAACGTTCACAAACTTAGGGAGGTTGGCAACCTCCACCGTTTCCCTAGCTGGAGCGGTCTCTGTGTTAAAGTAAGAGCCATATACTTCGTTGATCAGTGAGAACTGATGCATGTCCTTCACAAAGATGGACGATTTCACAACATTTTCAAAAGTCATTCCCGCTTCGGTGAGAATGGCTTTTAAATTTTCCATAGACTGCTTCGTTTCCTTCTTAATGTCGCCCTGCACCAATTCCCCTGTCTTTGGATCAATAGGAATCTGCCCTGAAATATATAGGGTGTTCCCTGTAAGAACTGCTTGATTGTAGGGGCCTATCGGCGCTGGAGCGTTGGTAGTGTTCACTATTTTTTTCATGAGTTCTGATTTTATGGATTTTTATATTGATAATACGGTTTTGAGTTAGAAGTTGATTTTAGTATGTGGAACAACGGTTGAAAAGTCAATGTTTGATGGAGGGAGCGCAACTTGAAGCTGCAACCACCATTTATTTAGCATTTTTTAGCTCTCTAGCTCTCTAGCTCTCTAGCTCTCTAACTCTCTAGCATTCAATCTTATCGCCTCCTAGTAGGTCTACTACGATTCTCCCACTTAAGGTCTTGCAAGATAGAGCTCTTGATTCCAATAAAGAAATACCAGCGTTTGTAGGTTCCAAAGGGTGTCCAGTTAAAGTTCATCCTAAAGCTCTTTAAATCCCTCTCAAATCGCAATTGGGTAAGGGTAAAGCCTTTGTTCTTAAAGTCGTACCCAGAAGATCCACCCACTTTCCACCTCGGGGATAGTTGAATGTTCCCGGAGAACATCAGCGCGTGACTCCCAATGGCGTTTTGCCTATTGTTGTTGCTGTAGTTTACCGCGTAAGACATTCGTAGGTCCCAAGGTAGTTTAGTGCCGTAATAGGGGTTCTCTACGTCTTCTCCACCATCCCGGTCGTCTCCTGGTCGATTGTTAAAGTCCTCGGCCTTTCCAAAAAGGTCATCGTCCCGACCACCACTGGAAGCAACATAGTCGTACTCATTTCTGGAATCCTCTTCCTCTTTATCTTTCTTCCCAAAGGACTTGCTACTTATGGAGTAGCTAATATTTGCCCTAGCATTGGTAAGTCTAAAAAGGCTACCTCCGTTGTCTATATTAAAGGTGTTTATCCTGGTCCCGTTGTTATCAATGGCATAGGGGTCTAGGCTGGCCCCAAAATTGATAGACATTTTGTTGTTCAGGATATTGGTTCCTCCATTAATATTTAGCGGACTCAACTTTAGTGAGTCGGCCTCAAAATTATACCCGGCAGATAAGTTTAAGTTACTCAGCAGGGAAATCTTTTTGGGTTCTGTAGCGGTAGAATCCTTACTGCGCACCTTGGCCTCTAACTGGTTGCCCAGGGAGAAGCTCATGGAACTCGACTTGTTAAGGCCTGGAGCGCCGTTTAGGGTACCTTCGAACCTACTGTAAAATCGCTCTTCGTTATTGCTGTCTACGTAGCTTTCGTAAAACTGATCAAAAGAAGGGGTGTACCCATAGCTTAAAGACGGCCTCATTACGTGGCGTATGGCTTGAATCTTTTTGTCTTCCCCAAAGTTAAAGGTTCCGTACAAGGTGGTTCCAATGCTGGTGCTCAAATTGTACTTGTGGTAACGGTCAAACCCACTAATAGTATCCGTAACTACCAATCTCTTGGTATCCTGGTCGTACTCCCGCTTAAAGGTTTCAATAGCCCATACGTCCTCATAGGATCCGCCCACACTAACGCTAAAGTGCTTGGCTACCTTAAAGTTAGTGCTCAAGGGAATGCTGTGCCGGGCACCAAACTTGGATTCCTTGAACATTCTACTGGTTATAAAATCCTCTTCCGTGGTCCTAATGCTGTTTCGGGCGTTTAGGTTGTATTGGAAGTTTACGTTCTGAATAATCCCCTTTTTTATTCCTTCCCTAGGAGCAAAAGGGTAGATCCGTTCCATACTTGCCTGTAGGGTGGGCAGGGTAAGGTCTACCGCTCCCGTATTGGTATTCTGGTTATGGGTGGCCGTAAGACTGGTGTTTACCGACGGATAGGCCGGAAAAGTCTTGGAGTAGGAGATAGAGGACGATAAGTTGTTTACCTGGGTATTGGGCAGGTTTTGTTGTAATAGGGAGTTCCTATAATAAGAACTACTCCCCAAGTTTACGGACGCCTGGAAACGAGAATTGGGATTGTTCTTCGGATCCTGGGAATGGGAAACCTGAATATTGTAAATGGTGGTCCTGCTATAGTCGCTAAATCCTTTCTGACTCGTAATAAGGTTTTCGTACCTAAAATTAATGTTCCCTCGGTATTTATAGCGCTTGGTGTAAATAGATTGCGTTCTAAGTCCGTAACTCCCATTGGTATAGAGGTCGCCCGTTAGGGTAAGGTCTACATAATCGTTAATGGGGAGGTAGTAACCCCCATTCTGTAAAAAATAGCCCCGTCCAGGATCGCTTCCAAAGGTAGGCATCATTAACCCTGCGGTTCTTCCTACGGTTAAGGGGAAATAGGCAAAGGGGAGGGCTATAGGCGTGGGGACATCGGCAATATATAAATTACTGAAACCTGCAATCACCTTTTTCTTGGGTACAAACTTTGCTTTGTTGATCTTAATGTAATAATCCGGGTTCACCGTATCCTTAGAAGTAGTAAGCTTCCCCTTGCTCAGGAAATAAACGGAGTCGTTTTCTTTTTTGGTGACCTCGGCATAGACTTTCATGGCATCACTGCCCAGTTGTCCTAGACCTGCCTGCTGCTCTGTTCTAGAATTCCAAATAATGGCCTTTTGGGTATCAAAATTAAAGCGAATGGAATCTGGAACTACCTCATTATTCCCTTGTTTAAAAAACGGTAATTGGGTGTAATTGCCCAGTGAGTCCTTAATCCGACCAGCATAGACTTCATTTTTGGTGTAGTCCATGACAATGACCCCTGCCTTTAGCTCGGTGTCTTGATAGTAAAGCTCTGCCTCGTTGTACAAGTAGATTTTCTGATCCTTTTTGCTCATTTTCACATAATCCTGGGCCCGGTATTTGATTTTGTCCAAGAGCAAGGCTTGCTTTCCGGCAGTAGAATCTATTTTGGTAGCATCGGCCAAAGCAATAGAGTCCTGTAATTTAGGATCCGGAATCAGCGGGGCAACAATGGTGTCCTTCTGCGCGGCAATGGGCAATGGGATAATTTTATCTTCTTGGGCCGTGATGGTAAATGCGCCAAATAGAAGGAGCAATAGGAAAAGTAGGGAATGTTTATTTGATTGCAAAGCTAGATATCCTATTTTTGTAACGGTTTTGGCAATATTTCGGGCTCAAACTTACATATATTTTTTGTACTGCCTGTAGGGTATTGCAATAAATTTAACCTAAAATAATCATCAAATTATAACTAGCGACATGAAACTAAATCGTTATTTCCCCATATCAATTCTACTTGTTGCCTTTTTGCTCCTTTCTTTTGATAGCAATACCATGGAAAATGACGGGGATGGAAAGTTTGTGGTGGTATTAGATGCTGGTCATGGTGGCCATGACCCTGGGAATATGGGAAATGGGTATTTGGAGAAAAATATAGCGTTGGAAATTGTCCTAGGAGCCGGAAGAATCTTGGAGAAAAACCCCAAAATCAAAGTGATTTATACCCGTAAGGACGATACTTTTGTAGACCTCTTCAAGCGGGGGGAGATTGCCAATAAGGCCAATGCAGATCTTTTTGTTTCCGTACACTGTGATTCGCACACCTCCAATGCCCATGGTGCCGGTACCTTCGTATTGGGACTTCACGCCAATCAACAAAACTTTGAAATCGCAAAAAAGGAAAACTCCGTAATTTATTTGGAGGACGATTATGAGACTCGGTATGCGGATTATAATATTAACTCTCCGGAATCCGTTATCGGACTTACCATTATGCAGGAAGAATTTTTGGACCAGAGTATCAAACTCGCCAAATTGATGCAGGATAATTTCGCAGAAAAGTTAAAAAGAAACGATCGTAAGGTAAAACAGGCAGGGTTTATCGTGCTGCATCAGACTTTTATGCCAAGCGTTTTGGTAGAAACAGGATTCCTTACCAATAAAACTGAAGGGGCTTATCTAAACTCCAGAAAAGGGAGGGACGAAATGGCGTGGGCTATCGCAGATGCCATTCTTACCTATAAGAAAGAGTCTATTGTGTCTAGCGAGCCGGTATCCCGTGGAAACACCCTGGTGGTGGTAGATGCCAATAAGCCTAAAGGGGCTGCATCCCAAGAGGATACAGGGAAGGGTACTGCATCCCAAAAGAGAAGCACCCTAGTAGTGAAAAATCAATCTAATGTGGAAACTCCAAAGGAGACGGTAAAGGAAGTCATCAAAAAATCGGACAATATCGTATTTAAAGTACAGATCTTTGCTAGCGGGAAAAATATCCCCCTTCGCCCAGAGAATTTTCAGGGGCTAAATACCCTGTCCAAGGAGAAATTCAACAACCTTTATCGGTATATGTATGGGGAAACCAACGATCATTTTCAGGCCACCCTACTAAAAAGCAATGCCGATGCCAAGGGGTATACTACTTCATATATAGTGGCTTATAAGGATGGGAAACGCATTTCGGAAAGGGAGGCGCTTAAATACCTTTCGGAATAATGGCCGGTCTTATTAAAATTATTTCTAATTTTGTTAGTAACTGAAAATACAAATACCGTTTTTTTAAAAACAATTAATAGCTATATATGAAAATATCTAGGGAAGTAAAAACAGGAATTATTGTTATTGGCGGTATTCTGTTGTTCATTTTAGGGTTTAGTTATTTAAAGTCCACACCACTTTTCGATAATAGTAAAACCTTCTATTCGGTGTACCCTAATGTAGGCGGACTCCAAGCGGGGACCCAAGTGACCATTAACGGGTTTTCTGTGGGGAAGGTGAACGATATTAGGTTTAATGACGAGCAGGGTAACTTATTGGTAACCTTTACGGTGAGCAATAATTTTTCCTTTTCCAAGAACAGTGTTGCAGAGCTATACGATACCGGAATCATAGGGGGTAAGGGGATTCAAATAAAGCCCGTTTTTGATGGGTCGGCCATTGCCGTATCCGGAGACACCCTGCAATCATCCAACAGACCGGGATTAACAGAATTGGTGCAGCAGCGATTAACTCCTTTACAGTTAAAGGTAGAAGATGCTATCTCTAACGCAGATTCCCTATTGATGAATGTAAACGAAGTGTTAGATCCACAGGCCAAAAAAGACCTAAGGGAAAGTATTGCCGGACTCAATAAGATGGTGCAAAGCTTCCAGGGTAGTGCAGACGCTCTTAATACCTTGCTGAACAACAATAAGGAAAACCTGAATAATTCCATTAGCAATTTAAGTTCTATTACGGATAATTTCAACAAGTTGTCAGACTCCTTGGCCAATGCCGGTTTGGGAGAAACCATGAAGGGCTTACAAGCCACCGTACAAGACCTAAATGGCGTGTTGGCACAGATAGAAAGCGGGGATGGCTCCCTAGGGAAATTGGTGAACGATGAAGCTCTTTATAACAACCTCACCGATGCTTCCAAGCAATTGGATCTGCTGCTTCAAGATTTTCGTTTAAACCCAAAACGCTATGTAAACGTATCCGTATTCGGAAAAAAACAAAAAGAATATACCCTTCCCACCGATGATCCGGCGGAAGAAATAACCAACTAGACCATGGAGTATATCCCCAATCTCATTTTTGCAATCCTGCTTGTTGCCGGGATTGCTTTTTTCACGCAAAATGTAAGGAAGCTTATTCGCAACATTAAGTTGGGAAAGGCCGTTGATACTAGCGATAACACCTCCCAGCGCTGGAAGAATATGATTGCCATTGCATTGGGGCAAAGTAAAATGGTGGTGCGTCCCGTTGCAGGGTTCTTGCATATTGTAGTATACATGGGTTTTATTATTATCAATATTGAAGTTCTTGAAATTATTCTAGACGGCCTATTGGGTACCCATCGATTGTTTGCATTTTTAGGCGGATTCTATAGTTTTCTAATTGGCTCCTTCGAAATTTTGGCCCTCCTGGTTATTGTAGCGGTTACTTTGTTCTGGGTGCGTAGGAACGTAATTAAATTAAGGCGATTCTTAAATCCGGAAATGGCCGGTTGGCCCAAGAAGGACGGGAATCTAATTCTGTATATTGAATTGGTATTGATGGTATTGTTCCTCACTATGAATGCTGCCGATTATACATTGCAGCAAATGGAGGTAGCGCCCTATGTAAAGGCGGGCGCCTTTCCCGTAAGTCAGTTTATAGCGCCCTTGTTTCAAGATATGTCGGTCTCCACCATTATTCTTTGGGAGCGCACGGCCTGGTGGTTGCATATTGTAGGAATATTATTCTTCCTAAACTACCTGTACTATTCCAAGCATTTACATATCCTATTGGCCTTCCCAAACACCTATTTTGGAAAAGTACGGCCTAAGGGGCAGTTCGATAATTTGGAGGCGGTAACCAAGGAAGTGCGATTAATGATGGATCCCAATGCCGATCCCTTTGCTGCTCCCGACGAAAATGCGCCGCCACCAGAAAAGTTTGGTGCTTCGGATGTAATGGATTTGGAGTGGGTGCAATTACTAAATGCGTATACGTGTACAGAATGCGGACGGTGTACCAGTGAATGTCCCGCAAACCTGACCGGAAAGAAACTCTCCCCTAGAAAGATCATGATGGATACTAGGGATCGATTAGAGGAGGTAGGAAAGAATATGGATGCCAATAAAGGGGTGTTTGTCCCTGATGGCAAACAGTTGTTGGGAGATTATATCACCCATGAAGAGTTGTGGGCGTGTACCAGTTGTAATGCTTGTGTAGAGGCTTGCCCCATCAGTATAGACCCCTTGTCTATTATTATGGATATGAGACAGTATTTGGTGATGGAGCAGTCTGCTGCACCCTCCGATCTTAATAATATGATGGGGAATATAGAAAACAACGGGGCACCCTGGCCATTTAATCAGATGGACCGACTCAATTGGTCCAAGGAATCCTAAAAAAAATATAGGTTGCAATGGAAAACGAATTAAAAGTGCCAACCATGGCCGAACTTACTGCAGCAGGAAAACAACCCGAAGTTTTGTTCTGGGTGGGCTGTGCAGGTAGTTTTGACGATAGGGCGAAAAAAATAACCAAGGCCTTTGTGAAAATTCTGAACAAAGCCAATATTAGTTTTGCAGTCCTTGGGACGGAAGAAAGCTGTACGGGCGATCCGGCTAAACGGGCAGGGAACGAGTTTTTGTTCCAAATGCAGGCCGTGACCAATATAGAGGTCCTAAACGCCTATGAGGTAAAGAAGATTGTGACCGCATGTCCCCATTGTTTTAATACACTCAAGAATGAATATCCCGGATTAGGGGGGAATTATGAAGTAGTCCACCATACCCAATTCTTAAAACACCTGTTGGAATCTGGGAAGATTTCTATGGAAGGCGGACAATTTAGGGGGAAGCGAATTACCTTTCACGATCCCTGCTACCTAGGAAGGGCTAATAATGTATACGAGGCCCCAAGGGATCTTATTAGAAAATTGGATGCCGAGCTAGTGGAAATGAAAAGCTGTAAGTCGCGCGGACTCTGTTGTGGGGCCGGGGGAGCACAGATGTTTAAAGAACCCGAGAAAGGCGATAAAGATATCAACGTAAAGAGAACAGAGCAGGCAATGGAAATTAAGCCCGATATTATAGCAGCAGGATGTCCCTTCTGTAATACGATGATGACGGATGGAGTGAAGAGTAAGGAGAAGGAAGCTTCTATTGCCGTATTGGATATTGCCGAGTTAATTGCCCAGGTAGAAGATCTGTAAGAAAGGCGTACCGTTACCGACCTTTCCCCCAAGTTGATTAAAGTTTGGAAATGGACCTTTAATGGAAAAAATGAACAGAATTAGGGTTTAAGACATAACTGATATATAAAAATAGATGCCCCAAGAATTTAGTTTTGGGAAAACCATAAAAAAATAAAAATGCTAGTAGAGTTTAATACATTACCAGATGATGCAAGAGTTTGGATATACCAAGCAAGTAGGAGTTTTTCTCAGGAAGAGCTTACTGAGGTAAAAACCCTAATCAATCAATTTATAGAGGGGTGGACGGCCCACGGGAGCGAACTGCGTGCAGGATGTGAGATTAGGTATAATAGATTTATCATTCTTGCCTTGGATCAGTCGGTGACAGCAGCCTCTGGATGTTCCATAGATGCTTCTGTAAATTTCATACAGCAGTTGGAAAAGAAATACGACATTCAATTATTGGATAAGATGAATGTTTCCTATAAGCAGGGCGAATTTGTAGCCTATAAGCCGTTGACCGATTTTAGGAAAATGGCAAAACAAAAGGCGGTTTCCAAAAACACCATTGTTTTTAATAATTTGGTAACCAACAAACACGAGTACGAAAACTTCTGGGAAGTTCCTGCTTCCGAAAGTTGGCACGCCCGATTTATGTAAACTATTTATTCACACCTTCTTTGGCTTGTTTTTTGCTATAATACCAAATTAATTTGGCGTTGTGGGCAAGGAGCCTGCTATTATAATTCAGAAGACTTTTATGCGATTCAATACTTTTTTTGGATTCTTTTTTCTCTCCATACTCACTGCTTTTGGTCAGCAAAATCCATTAACTACCAAAGACAGTGTGCAACAGCGAGCGTGGGTAGAAGCTACCTACCAAAAAATGTCACTAGATGAAAAGCTGGGACAACTGTTTATGGTGATGGTCACCTCGGACCAAAGTAAAGCCGGAATAGCAAATACCAAGAAACTGATTAAGGACCATCATTTGGGCGGACTAATCTTTTCTACCGGGGGGCCGGTAAGGCAGGCGCAGCAGACCAATGAATATCAAAAGCTTTCTAAAATCCCCCTTATGATTGGAATGGATGCGGAGTGGGGGCTGGCTATGCGATTAGACTCTACCTATGCCTTTCCGTGGAACATGACCCTAGGGGCCATTAAAGACAATTCCGTGGTGGAAAAGGTAGGGCGGCAAATAGGCTTGCATGCCAAGCGATTGGGTGTACATATTAATTTTGCTCCGGATATCGATATCAATACCAATCCCAAGAATCCTATTATCGGGAACCGTTCTTTTGGAGAAGATAGAGAAAATGTGACCCAAAAGGGAATAGCGTTTATGAAAGGGATGGAAGGTGCCGGAGTGCTGAGTAGCGGAAAACACTTTCCGGGCCATGGAGATACGGAGGTAGATTCGCACAAGGCCTTGCCGGTGATCGATTTTAATAGGGAACGATTAGATAGTATTGAACTATATCCCTATAGAAAGTTGATAAAGGAAGGACTGAGTAGTGTAATGATAGGGCATTTAAGTGTTCCAGCTTTGGAAATTAAAGAAGGATTTCCCTCCTCCCTGTCCGAACAGATTATTGGAGAAGTTTTAAAGGAGCAACTGAATTTTAAAGGATTGGTATTTACCGATGCCCTTAATATGAAGGGGGTTTCCAATTTTGCCAAGGAAGGCGAGGTGGAACTAGCAGCCTTTTTGGCGGGGAATGATATTCTCTTAATGCCCGTGAATGTACCCAAGGCCAAAGCAAAGCTTTTGGAAGCCTATAATAAGGGCAGGATAACCGAAGAAAGGTTGGCGCATTCCGTAAAGAAAATATTGATGGCCAAGTACAAGGTAGGCCTGCACAGATATAGCCCCATTAAGGTAGAAAACCTGTATGAAGACCTGAACTCCCTAGAAAACGATCTGATTTATGAGGAGGCCATTGAAAATGCCATCACCGTGGTAAAGAATAAGGTAGATCTCTTGGCCTTAAAGAATTTAGACAATAAAAAGATTGCCTACGTAAAATTTGGGGACGACAACAGTGATCCGTTTTTGGAAGAACTCAATAAGTATGCAGAGGTTACCCAAGTAAACGGAAAGGATGCTGCTACGCTTAAAGCAGGACTAAAGGACTATAATCTGGTAATCGTAGGCTTTCATAAGGACAATGCCAATCCGTGGCGATCCTATAAGTTTAAGCAATGGGAGATAGATTGGTTAATGCAATTAGCAGCAGAACGCACCTCCAATGTGGTGCTGGCCCTGTTTACAAGACCGTATGCCCTGTTAGATATCCCGTCCTTCAATCATATTGATGCGGTGGTAGTAGGGTATCAGAATAGTAAGATAGCACAAGAGAAAACCGCTCAGGTCATTTTTGGAGCCTTACCAGCAAAAGGAGTGCTACCGGTAAGTTCGCATGCGGAGTTCCCGGTGAACTCAAGCGTATCGGTACCTGCCTTAAAACGATTGGGATATAGTATCCCAGAGCGTGTAGGGATGAGCTCCAGTAAATTGGCGGAGATCGATAAAATGGTGCAGAATGGCATAGACTCCCTGATGTTTCCCGGGGCGCAGGTGCTGGTAGCCCGCAAGGGGAAGGTAGTCTATAATAAAGGCTTTGGTAAACCTACCTATGATTCAGACGCCCAGATTACCCCTAACTATATCTATGATTTGGCATCACTCACCAAAATATTGGCAACGCTTCCCCTAGTGATGAAAATGGAGGAGGAAGGCAGCGTGGGCTTAAATACTACCTTCCAGGAACTAATCCCCTCCTTTTCCGATTCGGATTTAAAGAATGTGACGGTTTTAAAGGCCTTATCACATTATGGCCGATTACCGGCATGGATTGGTTTCTATCTAAATACCTTGGATGAGAATAGGAAACCTTCGGCCGAGTTCTATCGCAATCAGATGACCGATGGGTATTCGGTTCAGGTGGCAGACCATTTATATATGGCAGATCATTATAAGGACTCTATCTACGAGCGAATTGGAAGACAGACTTTAAAATCGAACCGATACCGGTATAGCGATCTCGCTTTTTTTGTGATGAAAAAGTATATCGAGAATACCTATAATACTGATTTAGCCACCTTGGCCGATAACTTTTTGTATAAATCCATTGGGGCTACCCGTATGGGCTATAACCCTTTGGAAAGATTTCCCAAGCAAGATATAGTGCCCTCGGAGGACGATAATTATTACCGCTACCAACGGGTACAGGGCTATGTACACGATATGGCGGCGGCTATGCAAGGAGGTATTGGCGGACATGCGGGACTTTTTGGCAATGCCAATGACGTGGCAAAGATTATGCAGATGTACCTTCAAAAAGGCTATTATGGGGGGAAGCAGTATTTGGATAATAGGACCATACAGAAATTCAATACCTGTTACTTCTGTGATAATAATGTAAGAAGGGGCGTAGGATTTGATAAACCAGACCCCAATGGGGGCGGACCCGCCAGTAAGCTAGTCTCCAGAAAGAGTTTTGGCCATAGCGGATTTACTGGCACTTATACTTGGGCAGATCCAGAGAAGGAGTTGGTCTATGTATTTCTATCTAACAGAACCTTCCCATCTGCCACCAACACCCTCTTGATTAAATCCAGCCTTAGAACCCGCATCCAAGAAACCATTTATGAGGCGATTTTGAATTAGTGCCTTATCTCTCTCAACTTAAATAGGAGTTGTTTTTTTCCATTTTATTTGGAAATAATCCTTGGCTGCTGGATGTCTATCACCTAGTAGGTATATCTTTTTTAATTACTTATGATAATCCTGTGATTTTCTACCAAAGTAGAAGTTAGGCGGCAAACAAAGATTAATGCTTTTTATTAAATTTACCTTATCTGTAGAATAGGTTTTAATAGCTCCGAGATCCAGCTTTTTATTTTTCTTAAAAAGCGCGGAGTTTCGAACACGGTTTTTCGACCTCGGTGTCGAAAACAGTCACTTTAGCAAGAAGCATTTTAACACCTTAGGCCATCGCTACCGCTGGCTCCTCTTTCCAAAGGTACACTGTACCTTTGTCTCTCGG
>NZ_MTAZ01000010.1 GCF_002150785.1 Arenibacter amylolyticus
GACTTTCACCACCTAGCGAATTACCATGCACGGCACACAACTAAGAGACCTGTTGGATGATCATCCAACAGGTCTCTCTTAACTTACCTAAAGTGGTATTAGGCTATAAAATGTAATCGGTGCTTATAAAATTCGATAATTTAGCCTCCAATAGTTGTTCAACGGTAGCAGTGTTAAGCTCATTGTCTTTAAATGCTACAAAGGTCCTTACCGAGAACGATCGCAAAGCATCGTAAACACTCAAGGTAGCTTGTGCAGAATCCTTTCTTCCCGTAAAGGGGTATACATCGGGTCCACGCTGGCAAGAGCTATTAAGATTCACACGGCACACTAAGTTCACCAAGGTATCAATTAAGGGCGCAATGGCATAAATATCCTTCCCAAATAAACTTACTTGTTGTCCGTAGTTAGACTCGGCCATATCGTCTAGTGGCTCCTCTATATCTTTAAAAGTAAGAACAGGGATCACAGGACCAAACTGCTCTTCCTGGTATACCCTCATGCTCTTATCTACAGGGAATAACACTGCCGGCCAAATGTAATTGTCCATGTGTTGCCCGCCTTTTTCATTAAGGACGCTAGCCCCCTTCTCCACAGCATCATCAATCAATTCCTGAATATAGGCTGGCTTCCCCGGTTCTGGCAGGGGAGTGAGTTTTACACCCTCTTCCCATGGATTTCCAAATTTAAGGGCATCTACTCTTTCGGCAAATCGCTTGTTAAATTCGCTGGCGATATCCTCGTGCACATAGATTACTTTTAGCGCGGTACAACGCTGCCCATTAAAAGAAAGGGTTCCTGCAATACACTCATCAATGGTAAGGTCTAAATCAGCATCTGGAAGGATTATAGCCGGATTTTTGGCTTCCAACCCAAGTACTAATCGCAGTCTATTGCTCTTTGGATGCTGATTTTGAAGTGCATTTGCAGATTTACTGTTTCCAATTAGGGCAAGGACTTCAACTTTTCCTGTTTGCATAATAGGTCCGGCTACAGCCCTCCCCCGTCCAAAGACAATATTGACCACACCTTTTGGGAAACTACTCTGAAAAGCCTCTAGAAGAGGTGTAATAAGCAATACCCCATGCTTTGCTGGCTTAAAAATAGTGGTGTTCCCCATTATAATTGCCGGGATCAGCAAGGCAAAGGTTTCATTTAATGGATAGTTATAAGGTCCTAAGCAGAGAACTACTCCTAGCGGCCCTCTTCTAATATGGGCGTACACCCCATCGTGCTTCTCAAATTTGGCGGCAGCACGGTCCATATTCTTTAAATCTTCCATGGTATCCTCAATGTATTCCACGGTACGATCGAACTCTTTTTGGGAATCTGCCAAAGACTTACCAATTTCCCACATCAATAGTTTTACAACTTCATCGCGTTTGGTCTTCATTTTTTCCACAAAGGCCTCCATACATTCTAACCTTTCACGAACATGCATAGTTGGCCAAATTCCTTGGCCTTTGTTATAGGCTTTATAGGCAGCATCCAATGCTTCCATAGCCTCTTTCTCCCCCATATCCGGGATAGATCCCAATAAGGTGGGCGCATAGGTTTCCGTAGCGGAAATGGTAGAGTACACCTCGGTAGTCTGACCATTCCATTTCTTTAATTCCCCATTAATCAAATACTCCTTTTGGTGAATTTCAGAGGTAATCTGGAATTCCTCAGGTATGATTGTTTTACTCATACGTTTACTTTTAAATATTGTTATGGTAGCTTAAAAACTACTTTGATTGTACTAAATTAGTAAATGTGGTTTTCAAAAAATAATAAAAAATCCCGCTTGCTTGGCCAGATAAGACCGAAAACGGTTTCGCTTATTGAAAAATAATAAAAATGCGCCAAATTGTTACTATAATGAGACGCCGATTGGCCAAGAACCACCCTTGGTCCATAAAATTGAATTGTAGAATTTCACCAATGGCTGTTTTAAACCACCAAGGCAAATAAGACTTCTAATAAGAAAGGCAGTAAGGTGCTTAGCTTGCCGTCACTTTTTAGTAAGTCTACTATAAAACCTGCCCCCTTATCCAGGAAGCAGGGGTATTGTATAAAAGAAATGCTTACTTATAAATCTTAGATCAGATATTCAAAAAGATCTGGCTTATCGTTTATATATTCCCCGAAAAAGTTATTCTCTTTCATTCGCTTTATCAGGGGGGCCAAATCTTCTGGTCTGCTTAGTTCTATGCCCACTACGGCCGGGGCGTTTTCACGACTCGATTTTTTTGAGTATTCAAAATGGGTAATGTCATCGGTTGGACCTAAAATTTCGGCAACAAACTGTTTTAACGCGCCTGGACGCTGAGGGAAACGTACTATAAAGTAGTGTTTCAACTTCCCATAAAGCAGGGCTCGTTCTTTAATTTCTGCGGTTCTGGTAATATCATTGTTACTACCACTAACTATACAGACAACATTTTTACCTTTAATTTCTTCCTTATAGGTATCTAGAACCGCTAGGGTAAGTGCTCCCGCAGGTTCCACCACAATAGCATCCCTATTGTAAAGGTCTAGAATGGTTTGGCATACCTTTCCTTCTGGAACGGTAACCATATCGTGCAGATACTCCTTACAGATAGCAAAGGTAAGGTCCCCTACCCGCTTTACTGCAGCCCCATCAATAAACTTATCTATTTTCCCCAATTCGGTATTTTCTCCACGCTCTATGGAGGTTTTCATGGAAGGCGCGCCTTCTGGCTCTACCCCAATAATCTTCGTCTGTGGAGAAAGGGCGTTAAAAACCGCACACAGCCCAGAGGCCAATCCACCACCACCTACGGCTACAAACAGATAATCTATGGGTGCCTTAGATTGCTCCAAGATTTCCAATCCCACCGTTGCTTGTCCCTCTATGGTCTTAGGATCATCAAAAGGATGGATAAAGGTTTTGTTATTTTGGGTGCAAAATTCCTTGGCTGCCTGGGAAGAATCGTCAAAAGTATCTCCTTCTAGGACTACGCTTACCCATTCGCCACCAAATAGCTTTGTTTGCTCCACTTTTTGCTTGGGCGTTACGGAGGGCATATAAATAGTTCCATTAATGCCCAAATGGTTACAGGCAAATGCTACCCCTTGTGCGTGGTTTCCCGCGCTAGCACACACCACCCCATTTACCAGTTGTTGGGGGTCCAAAGAAGAAATCTTATTGAATGCCCCTCTTATTTTATAACTTCGGACACGGTGTAGGTCTTCCCGTTTTAATAATATATTGGCACCAAGAGCACTAGAGTAACGAATACTCTGAATTAACGGAGTTATGTCCGCTACTTGACGAATCGTAATTGCCGCCTTTTGGACATCTTCAATTTTGGGTAAATACGAACTCATTTAATTTTAAAAAAAAGAAGACCTGTCCAGTTTAAAAACCCGACAGGTCTTACCATTGTTTACTATAAGTTATACAATAGGTTTCATTGCGGTCATAGAAGCACGTAAACGCGCCCCTACAATCTCAACTGGGTGCTCACGTAGCGCCTTGTTCACAGCGATAAGCTTAGCATTGTCTACACCTAGATGTTTTTCATCTCCAAATTTCTTACCAATAACATCCGTGTCAATCTTCGTCATAAAGTCGGCCAACAACGGCTTACAAGCATGATCGAATAAATAACAACCGTACTCTGCCGTATCGGATATTACTCTGTTCATTTCAAATAATTTCTTTCTGGCAATGGTGTTGGCGATCAAAGGAGTTTCATGCAAGGACTCGTAATAAGCAGATTCTGCAATTATTCCAGACTCTGTCATGGCTTCGAAGGCCAATTCTACACCGGCACGTACCATGGCTACCATTAATACCCCATGGTCATAATACTCTTGCTCTGAAATTTCGTCGGATCCAGCTGGAGTTTTCTCAAAAGCTGTTTCTCCGGTAGCTGCTCTCCAAGTCAATAGATCTTTATCATCATTGGCCCAGTCTTCCATCATTGTTTTGGAGAAATGTCCGCTCATAATATCGTCCATATGCTTGTGGAAAAGCGGACGCATAATGTCTTTTAGCTCTTCAGAAAGCTCAAAAGCCTTTATTTTGGCAGGATTGGACAAACGATCCATCATATGGGTAATTCCACCATACTTTAATCCTTCGGTAATGGTTTCCCATCCGTACTGTATCAATTTAGAAGCGTAGCCTGGCTCAACCCCTTTCTCCACCATCTTATCAAAACAAAGAATGGAACCGGTTTGCAACAATCCACAAAGGATAGTCTGCTCTCCCATAAGGTCCGATTTTACTTCGGCAACGAAAGAAGACTCTAATACACCTGCCTTATGTCCGCCTGTAGCAACCGCATAGGCTTTAGCTTGTGCCAATCCCTTTCCTTCGGGATCATTATCTGGGTGTACAGCAATTAGAGTAGGTACTCCAAAGCCTCTTTTAAACTCTTCCCTAACCTCGGATCCAGGACATTTTGGGGCTACCATTATTACGGTAATATCCTTTCTAACTTCCATGCCCTCTTCCACAATATTAAATCCGTGAGAGTAGGATAAGGTAGCTCCTTTTTTCATTAGTGGCATAATCGCGGAAACTACTGCCGTATGCTGCTTGTCTGGTGTTAAATTAATGACTAGATCTGCCGTTGGGATCAATTCTTCGTAGGTCCCTACGTTAAAACCGTTCTCAGTAGCGTTAACATAAGACTGTCTTTTTTCTTTAATAGCCGCCTCCCTAAGCGTATAAGAAATATCCAATCCGGAATCGCGCATATTCAATCCTTGGTTTAACCCTTGGGCTCCACATCCTACGATTACAATTTTTTTACCTTTTAAGGCCGATACTCCATCAGAAAATTCTGTAGATTCCATAAACCTACATTGTCCCAATTGAATTAATTGCTCCCTTAATGATAGCGTATTAAAATAATTTGTCATTTTCTTAACTCGATTTATTATCCTGACAGCTGCCAGGGTTCCTATTTATTGATTAAACTCATTTATTAATGCCGAAATCTGCATCTCGGCTTTGGAAACTGCAATTCTTCCAGAGCGAACAAATTGCATGATCCCATAAGGTTTTAATTGCTGGTACATTTCCTCTATTTCGTTCCTTCTACCGCTTTTTGCCAACACAAAAAAATCTCTAGATACGGTAACGATCTGGGAATTGCTTTCCTTAATTATATTTTGGATCTGACGCTCATCGAATAATAAACTCGACTTCACCTTAAATAAAGCGGATTCCTGATAGATGATCTCTTCATCCGTATGATAAAAAGCTTTGATCACCTCGATCTGTTTCTCTACCTGTCCAACAATATTACGTACCCAATCTTCTGTGGTATATACCACTATAGTGAACTTGGATACATTTTCTATTTCTGATTTTGAAACATTTAAACTCTCTATGTTTATATGTCGCTTTAAGAATATACCAGATATTCTATTCAGTAATCCTACGCTATTTTCGGAGTATACTGAGATCGTTATCCACTTTTTTTCCATCTCCTAAACTCTTGCCCCGTTGCTATCTATGGCAACATTCAGGGCAGTTTTAATTATTATTTATTTTTTATCTCTTAACTACGGCACACCATCTTTTGGACAACCCTTAGGGCTTTACTAGTAAAATCTTATAAAACTTACCTCAGTAGCATGGGGATACCCAGCTTTTATGATCCGATGTAGACGTCTATAGACTATAAGGTAAAAGTCCCCATGATTGGTTAAAATGCCCAACTATTGGTGCGTACCTATGCTTATTTTAATCTAATGTCCGAAACCGAAGCTCCTGACGGAATCATAGGGAAGACATTGTCTTCTTTCTCTACACGCACCTCCAGGAAATAAGCGTCTTTAGATGCCATCATTTCCGCTACCGTGGCCTTAAGGTCTTTTCGCTCACTTACTTGTTTTGCTTGAATCCCGTAGCCTTCGGCAATCTTAATGAAATCTGGATTCACCATTACGGTAGAGGCATATCTGCTTTCGAAAAACAATTCTTGCCACTGACGTACCATACCAAGGTGTTCATTATTAAGCACCACAATTTTAACTGGGGTCTTGTTTTGAAAAATGGTCCCCAACTCCTGAATAGTCATTTGGTAACCACCATCACCGATAATAGCCACTACTTCGCGATCCATTGCGCCCATTTTGGCCCCTATGGCTGCTGGTAGTGCAAAGCCCATGGTTCCCAGACCTCCAGAAGTTACGTTACTTTTGGTCTGCTTAAATTTGGCATATCGGCAAGCGATCATTTGATGCTGCCCTACATCCGAAACGATGATAGCCTTGTGATCTGAAGCAATATTAATCTCCTCCAAAACCTCGGCCATGGTCAGTTTTTCCTTAGTAGGATACACATCGTTTTTAATAACCTCTTCGAACTCTATTTTATACTTTTCTTTAAAGACGTTATGCCAAGCTTTATGTTCATTGTTATTTACAAGTGGCAGCAAGAGCTCCAAGGTTACCTTGGCGTCTCCCAATACGGCCACATCGGCCTTCACATTTTTGTTTATCTCTGCGGGATCAATGTCAAAATGGATAATTTTCGCTTGTTTGGCGTAGGTATCCAATCTACCCGTAACCCGGTCATCAAATCGCATCCCGATAGCGATTAACACATCGCACTCATTGGTTAGCAAGTTAGGTCCATAGTTACCATGCATCCCAACCATCCCCACGTTTAAGGGGTGTTCGGTATCCATTGCAGAAAGCCCCAAAACGGTCCAAGCTGCAGGGATTCCCGCTTTTTCTACCAAGGCTTTTAATTGCTCCTCTGCCTCTCCCAAAATTACTCCTTGTCCAAATACAATCAGGGGCTTTTTAGCCGCGTTGATCAATTCGGCAGCAATTTCGATCGATTTAAGATCTGGGGTTGGGTACGGGTTATAACTACGTACTCCCTTACATGGCTCATAACTAAAATCGAACTCCTCAAACTGAGCATTCTTAGTGATGTCTACCAATACCGGTCCTGGTCTCCCAGACCTAGCCAAATAGAAAGCCTTTGCCAATACTTTAGGAATATCGGCAGCCTCGGTAACCTGACAGTTCCATTTAGTAACTGGGGTTGAAATACCAATAATATCCGTCTCTTGAAAAGCATCGGACCCCAATAATTCCCGGGGTACTTGTCCTGTTATACACACCATAGGGGTAGAATCTATCTGAGCATCTGCCAACCCTGTTACCAAGTTGGTTGCTCCTGGTCCAGAAGTAGCTACGGCCACTCCTACCTTACCAGTGACTCTTGCGTACCCTTGCGCCGCATGGGTAGCACCTTGTTCATGACGTGTAAGAACATGGGTTAATTTATCCTGAAATTTATACAGTTCGTCATATAGCGGCATAATTGCCCCACCAGGGTAACCATATATTAATTCTATCCCTTCAGCCAATAGGCAATGGATAATAGCTTCGGCACCACTAATCCTAAGGGTCTCCTTTTTTTCTGATTTTGCCTTCTCCTTTTTCAATGTTTCCATAATCACAAACCTAATCGGTTAACATATTGGTATTTCTACCTTTAAATTTCCTTGTACGGAAAATAGTTGTTTACAGTTAAAATTCATCTGTAATACACCCTTTGGATGCAGACGATACTGTTTTTGCATATTTATAGAGGACACCACGTTTAAACTTTAGTTCTGGTGCTGTCCAGTTTGCTCTTCTTTTCTCTAATTCTTCTTCCGAAATCTCAATATTTATAGTGTTTTTCACGGCATCAATGGTAATGATATCCCCATCTTCCACTAAGGCAATATTACCTCCATCCTGAGCTTCCGGTGCTACGTGACCCACAACAAAACCGTGTGACCCACCAGAGAAACGACCATCTGTAATTAAAGCAACATCTTTCCCCAGGCCTGCTCCCATAATAGAGGAGGTTGGTTTAAGCATCTCCGGCATTCCGGGTCCACCTTTAGGTCCTTCATAACGAATGATAACCACATCGCCTTTTTTAACCTCACCGTTTTTAATTCCCTCATTTACAGCATCTTCCCCGTCAAAAACATTGGCAGTCCCTTTAAAATAAAGTCCTTCTTTACCAGTAATTTTAGCAACAGCCCCTTCGGTGGCCAAGTTTCCAAAGAGAATTCTAATATGTCCTGTCTCCTTAATGGGCTTGTCCAAGGTACTTATAACATCCTGACCTTCAATTAAGTTTGGTACGTCTTTTAAGTTTTCTGCCAAGGTTTTCCCAGTAACTGTTAAACAGTCGCCGTGAAGCATATCGTTTTCTAACAAGTATTTTAATACCCCAGGAATTCCACCCACCTTGTGTAATTCTTCCATAGAATATTTACCACTTGGCTTTAAATCTGCCAACAAAGGTGTATTATCACTAATTCGTTTAAAGTCTTCTAAATCAAATTCGATATTGGCTGCTTTCGCAATGGCCAAGAAGTGAAGTACTGCATTGGTAGATCCCCCAAGGACAGTAACCAATCTAAAGGCATTTTCCAAAGATTTTTTGGTTACGATATCGGAAGGTTTTATATCTCTTTCCAATAACAATCGCAATGCTTCCCCTGCCCTTACAGACTCTTGCTCTTTTAATTTATCCGAGCTTACAGCCGGATTGGAGGAGTTAAAAGGAAGCGACATCCCCAAGGCTTCAATCGCAGACGCCATGGTGTTAGCGGTGTACATACCTCCGCAAGCACCTGCACCTGGACAAGCCTTATGGATAACCTCTTGGAATTCTGACTCATCTATGGTTCCTGCAACCTTTTGACCATACGCCTCGAATGCAGAAATAATATCTAATTTTTTCCCGTTATGGCATCCAGATGCAATGGTACCCCCATAGACCAAAATAGACGGCCTATTTAAACGTAGCATTGCCATTAAGGCACCTGGCATATTTTTATCACAACCTACAACAGTAATTAATCCATCGTAACTCATCCCTTCTACCACGGTTTCCATGGAGTCTGCAATAATATCCCTAGAGGGCAAGGAGAATCGCATCCCCGGAGTTCCGTTGGCAATACCATCACTAACTCCTATTGTATTAAAAATCAACCCGATCAATCCAGCATTTTCAGTCCCCTTCTTAATATGCGTAGCCAAATCATTTAAATGCATATTACAGGGATTGCCCTCATAACCAGTACTTCCTATACCAATTAATGGTTTTTTTAAATCTTCGTCCGTTAAACCAATTGCGTGCAACATAGCTTGAGCTGCGGGCAAACTGGGATCCTGAGTTACTTTTTTACTAAATTTATTTAATTCCATTGAACTATTTCTATCAATTTTTATACAGTACTTAATACAATACGACTTCCAAAGATAAATTAATAAAATCCCCTAAATTCCCAACCAATGGGAATGATTTAAATTCAGCAACACCAATAACCACTTAATAGACTAATAATCAGCTACTTAACGTTACAATTCCTATCATATTCAGTAGGATTTTATTCATCTTTTTTTCAATATTCCCAAGGTGCACTTAGGGGTTATTTTCACCTTCGATAAGGTGCAATTAAAAAGCCTGTATCTTTTTTATCTGATACAGGCTTTTTTTTAAAAAAAATAAAAACAAATCCGCATCATCCCCTCTAAGGGATAATAATAATCACATTAATGATGCTGTTGTTTATTTTCATAATGGTAAAATTAGGTATTAAATTTAAAACCACAAAAGTTTCTTCTAAATTAATACTAGAGTTTAAAGCGGATTGCGTCTCCCGATTTTTTTTGCGCCAATAGGCCGATGGCTTTATCTGATAGCTGTAATATTCTAGGGTATCCCCCTGTGGTCTGCCCGTCCATCATCAGGATAATTAATTTCCCTGATGGGGTTAACTGAACCGTACCCGGTAAGGTTGCAGAAGTAAGCATGGACAAGTCACTACCTGTTATGGTCTCATTTAACTGATACGCCATCCTGTTGTTTTGGTTAGCAACAGTAAATTCCCGAGCAAACAGTTCTTTCAGCTGCCCATCTGTCAATTCCCCAAACTCCGGCCCGTGAAAAACTTTTAGACTCTCTTTTGCAAGTCCAGAATCGACTTTCATTTCGGAAATCTTAGGTGAAAAATCGGTTATAGGGTCATAAGGCAATTCCACCATATCTTTTATGGAACTGAATTCCGTTATTGGGAAGTAAAAAGACCTACTCCCTAAAACAGCGGGGGTTTTAAAACCATTCTTGATCCCTAAATAGGCTCTAAATCCGCCTTCTAGCTTACCATAGGATAGCACATCCCCTTTTTCAATTTTTATAACCGTATAGTTGGAGACAGGCGAATCGTTTATTGAGGCCGACATAAGGGCTCCACCGAGGGCAATATAAGTTTCTTCGGAAAACTCCAGGGTAGGTCCGGTCATGGTTATTTCCAATACGGCCGCTGTCTCCTCGTTTTCTAGGAGGGCGTTTACTTTAGATACTGCATTGGCATCCATCACTCCAGAAACCGGTACTCCTTTATCCCTAAAGCCAAATCTTCCATTATCCTGAACTGTGGAGAAAAAACCAGGTTTTAAAATTTTAAGCATCCAACTCTAATTTTTCAATTTTATAAATTCCCACTTCATTTTCAATGAGCTGTAGTTGATACTCCCCCTTTGAGATGGGATAAAACTGTATTTTATCGCCCACCTTAACAAAGCAGGGATCGTCCTTACTGGAATTGAACATGGGCACTCCACAACTACCAATTATATTCCACCCCCCGGGGGACTCTTGCGGATAGATTCCGGTCTGTTTTCCGGCAAGTGCAACTGCTCCCCTAGAAACCTTGGGCCGTGGTGTTGCTTTTCTGGGCACCTCTAAAGCCGCCGGGAGTCCTCCTAAATACATAAATCCAGGCAAAAACCCTATACCATAGACGGTGTATACAGAAGAGGTGTGCAGCTTAATTATTTCCTCTACAGAAAGCTGTAACTGACGAGCAATATCCTTTAGGTCTATTCCAAATTCCTCCTCGTAGCAAACGGGAAGCCTCCATAAACTTCTACCTTTTAAGGGTACCACAGTTTTGCTTTGATACCATTTCAATATTTGCGCTTTCAACTCAGCGTAATCTAGATTCTGCTTCCTAGAAACCAAGGTAAGCGAATTATAGGCAGGTATAAACTCCCACTCCGGTTCCCGCAAATGATTCTCTTTTAGGTAACGGACAAACTTTAGAATATCCAGCAATATATCCTCCTCCACTTTTTTAGGCCACTCTACCAAAAGGGCGTGGCGTCCAAACTGCCGGATTGATATCTTATAATTCTTCAATGTTTAGTAAAGATTTTATGCTTTGGTAACTCTTGGGAAAGATACGCTAATATTTGCAATGTTGCTGCTTCATCCCCATGAATACAATAGGTATCTGCCATTAATTTTATGGAGGACCCATCGATGGTTTTTACGGCTTTTTCCTTAACCATATAACTCAAATGCTGTAAAACGGCCTTAGGATCATCAATCATAGCATTGGGATGTTTTCTACCTACCAGGGACCCGTCCGGATTATAGTTTCTATCCATAAATCCTTCGTATTTCACCTTAAAGCCTTTAACTAGGGCCAATTCTCCCATTACTGACCGGTACGGCGCGTACAGCACTACTTCCTCCTTATATTCTTCAATGGCTAACAAAAAAATATTGGCCACCCTTTCTTCTATGGCAGCGTCATTATACAAAGCGCCATGGGGCTTTATATGGTCCAACGGAATTTGAAGCTCCGCTAGCACCCTTGCTAAGGTAGAAATTTGAGACTTAATACTATTAATTAGTTCTTGCTCTGGAAGCTCTATGGAAACACGTCCAAAGTTTTCCTTATCTGGATAGGATGGATGCGCCCCCACCAATACCTTATGCTCTTTGGCCAAGTCAGCTACCATTTTCATAGTCTGAACGTCTCCGGCGTGCCCGCCACAGGCAATATTACAAGATGAAATATAAGGCATTATCTGCGCCTCATTATTGGCTCCCTCTCCCAAATCGCAGTTAATATCAATGGTGTAAACAGTCATTAAAAATATCCTAATACGGTTAAAATACTCCTAGCCCCTAAAACGATGGCCATACCTATAATTACAATGCCAAGGATGTTTTGAAATTTGGAATTGTGATGTCCTTGCATCACGGCTTTCAAATTTACCATCCATAAGAGGAACAAGGCAATAATAGGCAACAATAAGCCATTGGCCAATTGTGCTAGTTTAATTATTTCTATGGGCCTAATTCCAAAGGACATAAAAATTACTCCCATGGCAATAATCACCATCCACACCATTTTAAATCGCAGGTCTTTCATCCCTTCCTCCCATCCAAAACAGTTCTTAACCACGTAGGCGGCCGCTAGCGGAGCCGTTATGGCACTAGTGAGTCCGGCTGCAAAGAGCCCAACACCCATTATATACTTCGCTGCCTCTCCATAGAGTGGTTCTAGCCCTATGGCCATATCCATGGCAGTGACTATCTCTTTTAACGGAATCCCCGATGCTGTGATAATAATGGCCATAGACACCAATCCGCCTAAAACAACGGAAATCACCGTATCCCTCCTTGCCGCAGCTAGATCAGTTTTAGATTTCCATTTTTCACTCACCAAAGAAGCGTGCAAAAACAAATTATAAGGTACCACAGTAGTCCCTACCAAAGCTAGAATTGTGAGCAAACTCCCCTTGGGAATGGTGGGGACGAACATCCCCTTTAAAAGTTGCACCACATCTGGCTTGGTAATAATGGCAGTCAACAAAAAAGACAAGCTCATAATAACCACCAAGAGCACCAAAGTCCGTTCTAGGAATTTATAATTGCCCAAGTATAAAAGCACAAAGGCTACTATGCCCACTGCCAACGGATAAAAAGTAGAAAATCCTGAGCCAAAAACAGCCTCCAGGCCTAAGGAGGCCCCACCAATATTCCCCCCTTCATAAGCGGCATTACCAAGGACAATTGCCCCTAAAATTAAGCCTAAAACGGTATATCTAATCCACGAAACCTGCAATTGTCCCTTAATAACGGTGGCTAGTCCACTTTGGGTAACCACTCCTAACCTAGCTGCCATTTCCTGTAAGACCACCGTAGCAACAATAGATAAAATCATGGCCCACAAAAGCAGGAATCCAAATTGAGCCCCCGCCAAGGTACAGGCCGTAACAGTTCCTGGACCTATAAAGGCAGCTGCAACCAACATTCCAGGACCTACTTTACGAAACATATCCAGAAGAGTTTTGTGAATACTGCATAAAGAGCTAGTGATCCCTAAGCCCTAGCGTATAAAAATTATTAAAAGGTTTAAGTTTTGGAACCATAGGTATAGGTGTATGAGCCCTTAAACAAAAATATTCTTCTACTTGGAGAGCACTTTTTAGTTCCCCATGTTTTCCAATTTTTTAAACATCCAAAAAAACACGCTAAGGCCCGGCACTACGGTAACAGAATTATATTACTTAGGATACTGAAATCCTTGCAACGGAGCAATTAATAATCACTTTCCAAGTCAAATCCCTCAGGACAATCCCGCCTTAACAGTACAGGCTGGCCCGCCTGAACAGTACGGGCAGTCCCGCCTGAACAGTACGGGCAGGCATTCAAATTTCACTTAGTGAGTAAATATAAATGTATATTATTTAAATAGGAAGATTGATAAAAATTAAAATAAAGTTTACACAAATCACATACTGATTAACAGAAAACCTGCAGTTCATCTAAAACTTGACATTTTAACTTCCTCCTTACATAATAATCACATAATATTGAGGTTATATTAATCCCAAACTAATTTTCTTAACCTACTCAAATGATCTGTTTAGAATGTAAAGAAAGACTTACTTATAGTGACTATAAAAATGCGATGGACCTTTTTGGATTAGCATTGTGTAAAAAACACAAATCCAGAGTGGATAAAATAACCAAACTTAAAGGCACCCCCAAAGAGGCCATACGGTTATATTACGGTCTAAAGGATGCCGGCATGGATCCTACCCTAGAGTGGTGGGACGGTAAAAAATCCATTGATATAGCCATTTCCAGAGTACGGCTCAATATTGAAATAGACACGGAATACCATCGTATCTCCCACCAACAGGCTATTACTGATTTGGAAGAGGCGATGCACTCCTTTAAAAATGGCTTTACCACGATTAGGATTCCCCATGTCATCATCCAATTTTATTTTAAGGAGACTATACAAAATATCCTAGGCATAGCAGAAGGACTAAAAGCCAATATCAAGGCCATATAAGTCCCACAGCCATAACAATCCAACTAGGCCGACTAACTTATTTTCTAATAAAAGTTAAACCTATGGATTATAAAAAATAATGAGTTTGCACAAGCGGAGGGGTGTCCTAGTAAGGTCGCCCATGATAGCGGCCAATCTAAAACGCTATCTAGCACCCCCCTCCTTCCTTAGCACATCTAAGGGCGGACTCAAAATTACGCTTCTGCTATTTAAAAGACCAATAAGCAGTACCAATAATACAATGGCAGGAAATAAAACTACAAAAGGCACCTTAGACGGCACAAAGGGGGCATCAAACATATACCATGCTAAGAGTTGACTCCCAAGTAACGAAAGCAATATCCCTGATAGACTGCCCAAAACTCCCAAATAAAGATACTCCAGTGCGTTTATCTTTAATATCTGACTGCTTTTAGCACCTAAGGTCCTAAGCAGTACACTTTCCCTAATCCGCTGATACTTACTAGTCCTAATGGCACCTATAAGAACAAGTATACCTGTAAGTATACTAAACAGGGCCATAAAATTAATGATCCAGGAAATTTTATTTAACAAGCCCTCTACCACATTCAGTATTTGCCTTAGGTCCAATACTGAGATATTGGGAAAATTGCGCACCAGATCTCGTTGCAAGTTAGCAGATTGTGCCTGAGTGGGAGCATTGGTGGTGAGCACCCTAAATTGAGGCGCACTCTCTAAAACCCCTTTGGGAAAAACAATGGTGAAATTTGGCTGCATTCTACTCCAATCTACACTTCTGATACTTGCTACCTTGGTCTTCATCACCACCCCTTGTACATTAAATATTATTTTATCGTCCAAACCAACTACGGCATCCCTCGCAAAATTGTCACTGACAGATATTGGGATCTCTTCCTCCCCGGCTACTTCTTTAATCCACACCCCAGACTCCAAAGTTTCTGAAGCGGTTAAACTATCGCGATAGGTCACCCTAAACTCATGGTTCAATATCCACCTTCTCACTTGGGTGGTGGTATCCTTCCGCAGTTGGTTCACGGGGGTTCCCTTTAGATTTTGAATCCTCATGGTAACAATGGGAATATCATCCAATACGGAAAGATCCTTGTTTCGAATAGCTCCCGATACAGCTTCGCGCTGATTGCTTTGAACGTCTAGTAGGATTATATTGGGACTATCTGCCTGCTTTTCCACACTGGTCTGTGCCAGCAAGAGATCCTTTGTAAAATATAACGTACTAATTAAAAAGGTGCCTACCCCGATAGATAATATTAGAATTAAAGTCTGATTCTGGGGTCGGAATAAATTTAATAAGCTTTGCCGTGCCGTAAAGCTCCAAGTAGAAGGAAAATAGAACTTTATTCCTCGCATTAAGAAATGGGCCACTGCAGCGAGTATCGCAAAGGTGGTTAATATCCCTGCAACAAATCCCATAGCATCACGCCAATCCCTTAATAGCCACAGGGAGAAGAGAAAAATAAAAACAAACACCCCTCCAGATACCAGGACACCAGACAAGGTAGAGGCAGACGCATTGTTATTTCCAATCCGCAAGGCTTGCAAAGGAGACACATATAGGGTTCCCATTAAGGGATATAGGGCAAACAAAATGGACATAAATACCCCTAAAGTCAAGCCCATGAAAATTGCTTGGGGCGCCCAAGACAGCTGAACCTCAACAGGTAACAATCCCTCCAAAATAATTGGAAACCCTTGTTGCAATAGCAAGCCTAATGCAGTCCCTAAAATTCCGCCCAACAGTCCTATCGCTGCAATTTGGGTTAAATAGATCAAGAAGGTCTGTCTTTTTGTGGCTCCCAAACACTTTAACACCGCTACGTTAGGTAATTTTCCTTTAATATAGACATGGATGGCGCTTGCTATTCCAATACAACCCAACAACAGCGCTATAAAAGCTACTAGATTAAGAAAATCGCCAAAATTCTGGTACCGACGCCCCAAATTTCTGCTGGTAGACAAATGGGTATCCAAGTCTGCCTCTTCGGTTCGCAGCATGGGGTTTAATGCTTTCTCCATGGCTTCCAGATTCTCCCCCGAATTGGCCAGAAAATAGTACTCGTATTTTAAACGGCTTCCCTGTTGTATCAATCCCGATTCTTCTATAAATCGATGCGGAATTACTACTGGCGGGGCAATGGAACTAAATACCGAGGAACTCCCCGGAATGGATTGGATAGCCCCTGCAATTGGCAGTACCACCTCCCCTACTTTTATACTATCCCCGGGAAATACTCCCAGCTGAAGCATAACAGTAGCATCTACCAAGGCCGCACCTTGTTCCTGATAGTGTAGGGCTGCCTCTTTAGGCTCTGTATCTATTTCTCCGTAAAATGGGAATCCACCTTCAATTCCTCTAATTTGCACCAGTTTAGAGCTACTATTATTCGTAAAAGCAACCATGGAGGGGAAGTTAACTTCCTTAGCATTGGCACCTCCCAAGGAGTCCATAATTTGCACAACCCGCTCATTGGGCAGTCCCCTACTATCTATTTTAAAGTCGGCTCCCATGAGGGATTTGGACTGTTGGCCAATATTTTTCTTAAGGTTATCTCCAAAAGACTGGATAGACACAACTGCGGCTATCCCAATAACAATAGATGCCATAAAAAGCACCAGCTTCCTGGCACTGGCTTTCCCATCGCGCCAAGCCATTTTTAATATCCACAGAAAGTTTGCTTTGGAGTAATTGTTTGGTTGCCTATTCACGATATGGATGGATTTTGGTCCTGAACTATCTTTCCGCCTTTTAATCGCATTTGATGCTGCGTCATTTCTGCCAACTCCATGTCGTGCGTAACTATTACCAAGGTAGTCCCGGTATCCACATTTAGATCGAACAGCAATTTTATAATTTTATCCCCGGTCTTAGCATCTAGGTTCCCCGTAGGTTCATCGGCAAATAAAATAGTAGGTTTATTGGAAAACGCACGTGCCACCGCTACCCGCTGTTGTTCCCCGCCAGAGAGCTGGGAGGGATAGTGGTGTAAGCGACTTCCTAGACCTACCTTTTCCATTAGCTCAACCCCTACTTTTGAGGCGTTTTTAGCACCCTGCAACTCCAAGGGAACCACCACATTTTCTAAAGCCGTCAGTGTTGGTAACAACTGGAAATCCTGAAAAACAAACCCCACTTCCCTACTCCTAAGTAAGGCCCGTTCATCTTCGCTCAATGCTCCCAAATCCGTTCCACAGAGTTCAATACTCCCTGTATCGGCCCTATCCAGACCGGCACAAAGCCCCAGTAAAGTGGTTTTACCACTGCCTGAAGGCCCTACGATGGAAAAGGTGCTGCCCTTTTCAATATCAAAAGTAATCTCTTGTAATACCGGAAGCTCTTTAGAACCACTGGTGTAGGATTTCCCTAGTTTGCGTACGTTTAATATCTTTGTCATTATTCTTCTAAAGTTGCTTTTCCCTTTTATTGCAATAAGGCAAAATAAGAAAATGATTTGAATTAAATCCAATGTCACATGCGTAGTCTGTTAAGCTTTTGTTATTTATTTACCTTATCCCTATTGATATCCTGTGGGGAAAAATCACCAAAAAAATCTGAGGATGTCGAGGTGACTACCAAGCAGGAGGATACAGCCACCTCCCCTACCACGGACCAAAAAACTATTTTATTCTATGGAAACAGTCTTACCGCAGGTATGGGGTTAGATCCTACCGAAGCCTTTCCCGAATTAATACAGAAAAAACTGGATTCATTGGGATTTAAATACCAGGTAATTAATGCTGGTCTAAGCGGAGAAACATCGGCCAGCGGTAAGAACAGGGTTTCTTGGGTACTGAAGCAAAAAGTAGACGTATTTGTTTTGGAACTGGGTGCCAATGACGGATTAAGAGGGATCCCCCTCCAGGAAACCCGTACCAATTTGCAAGCTATAATAGATACGGTAAAGGATATAAATCCAGAAACAGTCATTATTTTAGCTGGGATGCAGATTCCTCCCAATATGGGACCAGAATACACTAAGGAATTTAGAGAGCTTTTTCCCCAATTAGCTAAGGAAAACAATTTGCCTCTAATTCCATTTTTGTTGAAAGATGTGGCGGGTGTTCCCGAACTAAACCAAGCAGATGGAATTCACCCTACCGCAGAGGGACAGCGTATAATAGCCAAGAATATATGGCCCATTATCGAGAAATCGATATCTAAGTAGTGCCCTAAAACCACTACCCTCCAAAAGATTATAAAATATTAAACATGGTCCTAACAGGGACTGTGTACAAATTTCATATATTAACAACTCCGATCTATCTCTACCCTATGGAATTTATTAGAATTAAGTAGAAATGTTTAGACATCAAGGTAAAAAAAGAACTGCCAAACACAATTTAAAAATTGCCACCTTACTTTCTTTTATTGCAGGAGTTGTAAACGTTACGGGCTTTTTGTCTATCCACAAACTCACTACCAACGTAACGGGGCATTTTGCTTTTTTTATTGATGAAATACATAGGTGGGAACCCTGGAAGGGAATGATTTATTTACTCTATATCCTTGCTTTTCTAGTGGGTTCTTTTGCAAGCAGTGCCTTAATTGAAATGAGCAGTCTTGGCGGACGGATAAAAAATTATGTATTGCCCACTCTTTTAGAAGCGGTGACCTTGGTCTTAATTGCCGTCCTAGCACAAGTAATGCTAGATCCCTCCCCAAGCTTAATTGCCTGTCTTTTACTATTTGCCATGGGGGTTCAGAACTCTTTTGTTACTAAAATATCCGATGCTGTGGTGCGTACCACCCATTTAACCGGACTCTTTACAGATTTAGGGATAGAATTATCCTATTTATTATTCCCTAAAAAGCATTTAAACAAAAAACAGTTATGGACCACCATTAAATTAAGACTCTATATCATCAGTTTTTTCTTTTTAGGAGGTATTATTGGGGGCTTTCTATATACTTTGATACACTTTAATGTTCTCTTGGTGGCCGCTGCCCTACTTATTTTTGGTCTCTTGTACAGTAGAATAAAATACCAAGCCCTCTTAGTCCGTAGACGGTATCAAAAAAAATCCATTGAAGCCTGATGGGGAATTCACATTTAATCCCTTCTATAAAAGGTTTTATGTAGCTTTATCAAAAAAATAATCCGTTCTGAATAAATAATAGAAACACTATGATTAAAACTTTAAAACACTCACTTTTTCTCACATTGCTTTTGGGGGTTGTAGGCCTAGTAAATGCCCAAAGCATAGAGGGCTCTACCACTACCAAGACCCTCCCTATAATTGAAAATGGAGAGGCCCAAATTGTCCCGGAATTTAAAGATGCTAGCAAATGGATTAGGCATGACCTCTGGGTAGAAACCGATTTTGATACGGATGGTGATGGAAAGAAAGATAGGATGCACGTAGCTGTCACAAGACCTTACCAGACCGACACAGAAAATTTAAAACTACCGGTTATTTACATCACCAGCCCTTATTTTGCAGGGGTTGCTCCTTTTAAAGAAGGAAGCTTCTGGAATGTTAAGCACGAACTGGGACAGCCAGCCCCCCCAAGGATACACCCAGAAGTAGTCCGCAAGGGAGAAAGACCTATTATCTCCAATTCCCATATAAACACCTGGGTACCCAGAGGGTTTATCGTAGTACACTCCTCCTCCCCGGGAACGGGTCTTTCCCAAGGTGCTCCTACCGTAGGTGGCGAGAACGAATCCTTGGCCCCTAAAGCGGTAATAGATTGGTTATGCGGGCGTGCCAAGGGGTTTACGGAACCCTATGGAAAGAAACGCGTAAAAGCCTATTGGTCTACTGGAAAAGTAGGGATGACCGGAACCAGTTACAACGGCACCCTTCCGCTAGCTGCGGCCACCACAGGAGTTAAAGGGTTAAAAGCCATTATTCCAATTGCACCCAACACCTCCTACTACCACTATTATAGGTCTAACGGCCTGGTACGATCACCAGGAGGCTATTTAGGGGAAGACATCGACGTGCTGTATGATTATATCCATAGTGGCGATGAAAGCAAGAGAGCGCATAACAATGCCACAGTACGAGACACCGAGATGAAAAACGGAATGGATCGTATTACCGGAGATTACAACGACTTTTGGGCGGGTAGGGATTACTTAAATAAGATGGAACCTATGAAAGCAGCCCTGCTGATGGCACACGGATTTAACGATTGGAATGTGATGCCAGACCACAGTTATAGGATATTTAAGGCTGCCAAAGAAAAGGGATTGCCGGTACAAATCTATTACCATCAAGAAGGCCACGGTGGAGAACCTCCATTATCTATGATGAATAGATGGTTTACCAGGTATTTGCACGGAGTAGAGAACGGGGTAGAAAATGACCCCGAGGCGTGGATCGTTAGAGAGGATGCCCCTAGGGATCAACCTACTCCCTACCCCCAATATCCACACCCCGAAGCGGAAGCTGTATCTCTATATTTGACAAAAGGCGCCCCGGAAGTCGGGGGACTAACCCTTAACAAGAAAACTGGGGAAGGAAAAGAAAAATTAATTGACAATTATTCTTTTTCTGGGGCAGTACTTGCACAAGCAGAATACACAGATCACAGACTCTTATATCTAAGCCCTAAACTAACCCAGGACCTACATATTTCTGGAATACCAAAAGTTACAGTTACCCTAGCAAGTAGCAAGCCTGCGGCCAATCTTTCCGTTTGGTTGGTTTCCCTTCCATGGAACACTTCCAAAAAGGCAAAGATAACCGACAATATTATTACCCGCGGCTGGGCAGATCCACAAAACCACAGTTCATTAACAAATGGGGAACCTTTAGAGCCCGGCATCTTTTATGAGGTTTCGTTTGATTTAATGCCAGATGATCAAATAATACCTAAAGGCCAACAACTAGGTCTCCTCATTTTCTCTAGCGACAGGGAATTTACGCTATGGCCAGAACCTGGCACCGAATTGACGATAGATTTAGACAAAACCCATTTAGAGGTTCCTATTGTGGGAGGTACGGAAAGCTTTAAGAAAGCGACTAAATAAGTTTATAGCTTTAAGGGCACTCTTGCGCTGTGATACCCCAAATAATAAAATCTCCTTTGCCAATCCAGGCAAAGGAGATTTTTTATTTAGGAGCAACCCCATAATTTGTATAGACTTATTTGCTTAGATACATCTTTCGCCTCGCATACAAGTTATAGAATTGATCGTCTTTTAAATTATCGATAAACAAAATACTCTCGCCGGTACTCTTCATTTCCGGACCTAAGTTTTTGTTTACATTCGGGAACTTTTCAAAGGAGAATACGGGTTGTTTAATAGCAAACCCTTCCAAAGATGGGTTGAAATTAAAGTCCTTCACCTTTTTTTCGCCCAACATTACCTTGGTAGCATAGTTAACATAGGGTTCCTTATAAGCTTTTGCTATAAAGGGAACTGTTCTAGATGCTCTAGGGTTGGCTTCAATGATATATACAATATCATCCTTAATTGCGAACTGAATATTGATTAATCCCACTGTATTTAAGGCAAGGGCAATTTTCTTAGTGTGATCTTTAATTTGCTGCATCACAAATTCCCCAAGATTAAATGGTGGAAGAATTCCATGGGAGTCGCCCGAGTGGATTCCGCAAGGCTCTATATGTTCCATAATTCCGATGATATACACATCTTCCCCATCACAAATAGCATCTGCCTCTGCCTCAATAGCACCGTCTAAATAATGATCTAGCAACAACTTATTGTTTGGAATCTTTCTCAACAAATCAACCACATGCTCTTCCAGTTCATCTTTATTGATTACAATCTTCATTCCTTGTCCGCCTAACACATAAGAAGGACGTACCAAAAGTGGGAAATCTAGCTCATCGGCAAGTTGCAATGCTTCGTCTGCGGTTTCGGCTACTCCAAACTGTGGGTAAGGAATATTGTTTTGCTCCAAAAGTGTGGAGAAACTACCTCTATCCTCAGCCAAATCCAGGGATTTAAAACTAGTACCTATGATTTTTATCCCATATTTATCTAGCTTCTCGGCAAGTTTAAGTGCGGTTTGCCCACCTAGCTGTACAATAACCCCTTCTGGCTTTTCGTGCCTGATAATATCATAGATATGCTCCCAGAAAACTGGCTCAAAGTAAAGCTTGTCTGAAATATCAAAGTCTGTAGAAACCGTTTCAGGATTACAGTTAATCATTACGGTCTCATAGCCACATTCTGATGCGGCCAACACTCCATGTACACAGCAGTAATCAAATTCTATTCCTTGTCCTATCCTATTGGGTCCGGATCCAAGAACTACAATTTTCTTCTTATCACTAACCACACTATCATTCTGCACATAGGTAGTACCGTCCGGTCTTTCTATTTCCGCTTCAAAAGTGGAATAATAATATGGGGTCATCGCCTCAAATTCTGCAGCACAGGTATCTACCAACTTATAAACCCTATTTATATTGAGGTTTACCCTTTTGTTGTACACTTCACTTTCGTAGCACCTCACCATATGAGCTATCTGTCTATCGGCAAAACCTTTTTGCTTGGCCTCTAGCAGCAGATCCTTGGTTAGCGATTCTATAGTGTACTCGGAAATCTTCTTTTCCAATTGGTAAAGCTCCTCGTATTGGCGTAGGAACCACATATCTATTTTGGTAATCTCATGGATACTACTTAGAGGAATCCCCATTTGTATAGCATCATAGATTACAAACACCCTGTCCCAACTGGGTACGGTTAGTTTTTGAATAATTTCATCGTAATTGGTGTAACCTTTTCCGTCTGCTCCCAGCCCATTTCTTTTTATTTCTAGGGACTGTGTAGCTTTATGCAAGGCTTCTTGGAAAGAACGACCAATACCCATTACCTCTCCCACAGATTTCATCTGAAGCCCCAAGGTTCTGTCCGACCCCTCAAATTTGTCAAAGTTCCATCTTGGTATCTTTACGATAACATAATCCAAGGTAGGCTCAAACAAGGCGGAGGTAGATTTGGTAATCTGATTGCTAAGCTCGTTTAAGTTATATCCGATAGCCAATTTTGCGGCTATTTTTGCAATAGGATACCCTGTTGCCTTAGAAGCCAAGGCCGAGGAACGCGACACACGAGGGTTAATCTCGATAGCGATAATATCTTCTTTTTCATCTGGACTAACGGCGAACTGAACATTACATCCACCCGCAAAATCCCCAATACTTCTCATCATCTTGATGGCCATATCGCGCATTCTTTGGAAGGTACTGTCAGACAAGGTCATTGCAGGAGCTACGGTTATGGAGTCTCCAGTATGGATTCCCATAGGATCCATATTTTCAATAGTACAGATAATCACTACGTTGTCATTCTTATCACGTAGCAGTTCTAGCTCGTATTCTTTCCATCCCATTAAGGCCTTGTCTATCATGACCTCATGGATAGGGGAAATTTCTAATCCTTGGGAAAGCATTTCATCAAAATCCTTTGGATCATAAACTATAGATGCTCCTGCACCTCCAAGGGTGTAAGACGCCCTAATCACCAATGGAAAGCCAAACTCTTGTGCTATTTCCTTTCCCTTTAAAAAAGAGGTAGCAGTAGCTTGAGGGGCCATACCTATCCCGATCTTCAACATCAGCTCACGGAACTTTTCACGATCTTCGGTAATATTGATGGCATCTATATCCACGCCAATGATCTCTACTCCATAATCTTCCCAAATGCCCTTATTATCTGCCTCGATACATAGGTTTAAGGCAGTCTGGCCTCCCATTGTTGGTAAAACAGCATCAATATTGGGGTGTTTATCCAATATTTCTCGGATAGAATTGGTGGTCAATGGTTTTAAGTATACATGGTCTGCCATGGTTGGATCCGTCATGATCGTAGCGGGATTGCTATTGATCAATATCGTTTCTATACCATCTTCCCTTAGGGACCTAAGCGCCTGTGTACCTGAATAATCAAATTCGCACGCCTGTCCAATTACGATGGGACCAGAACCAATAATTAAAATAGAGTTTAAATCTTTTCTTTTGGGCATTGTAGTGAATGTTAAAAATATAAAAACAAATTGGGCAAAAAAAAGGTGCTACTCTGGAAAAAGTAACACCTTTGTTAATTATAAGAACAGTATTATCATTATTTTTTATGCTTCAATTCAGAAGATACGGATAATTTCTTTCTTCCTTTTGCTCGTCTTCTAGCAAGAACTTTTCTACCATTGGCAGTAGCCATGCGTTCTCTAAAACCATGTTTGTTCTTTCTCTTCCTTTTTGATGGTTGAAATGTTCTTTTGCTCATCGTGGCGTATTTTTTATGATCTTCTTAAATTTCTTTTTTTGACTTCTCTTCGGATCTTGCGTAGTATCGGACAAAATCCGGCTGCAAATATACAAAGAGTTTTTGCTTTGGCAAATCTAATTAAAAAATTATTTTTTTATAGTTGCCCACCTTAAAGGAGGTACTATTTTATTACTTTTGCAACGGCTAAAATAAGATTCACCAGATAACATGAAACGCTATATATTATTAACATTTCTCTTCCTCTGCCACCTAGTGGTATTGGGGCAAGTATCATTAGCGTATCATTTGCAGAAAGGGGATATATACAGGGTGAAACAGGAAGCCCAACAAATCATCACCCAGGAACTAGACGGAGCCTCTCACCAAATTACGAATCTTATAGATGGAGTTCTGGAGTTTAAAGTACTGTCCGAAGTCCCTGAAGGGTATAAACTATCACTTACTTTTAAGGATTTAAATCTTAAGATGACCTCTAGCATAGAAGGAACATTGATGAATGTACAGGCAAAGAAAGTGGTGCCAGGGGATATACAATCCAAAATTTTCAATACCATTTTGGAGAATCCGGTTACCCTGCTACTTTCCAAGACAGGAGACATTCTGAATGTAAAGGGTGGAGACAGCCTTGTATCTAAAATGGCAAAAGTTTCTGGACTTACGGACGAATTTGCCATTAACCTGATGAAAAAGTCGCTGAGCAAGGAGTTTGGATCAGAAGCATTGGCCAACAGCTATAAGCAGATGACCTTTATATATCCCAACAAAACGGTACAGTTAAAAGACAGCTGGGAAAACACCTATACCGGAAAACTAAAGACCCATAATAAGTGGACCTTAAACGAAATTAATGGTCAAAAAGCCTTGATTAGCGGAATGGCCACCATAGAAATGAATATAAAAGACCCCAATACCACCATGCGTTTAAAAGGAACTCAGAAAACATCGATCCAATCCAATATCGATACCGGGTTTATCTTTACTATGACCGTGGAAGGGAGGTCTTCCGGGGTATCTACCCTAGCACAGTTGGGGGCTCAAGAACTACCCACCACCATACAATCTAAAATCACTTACAAATTAATTAACAAGGAACATGTTCAACAAAAACTTTAAGTTAATCATTGCCGCACTTATTATTGCTTATGCGGTGTACCAATTTATAGAAGGCAATATAGGAAATGGGATCTTCCTGATTCTCTTGGCTTCTATTTTTGTATTTCTTTATTTTAGAAATGAGATTATCCTCTTGGCATTTTTAAAAATGCGTAAACAGGATCTTGAAGGGACCAAAAAGTGGTTAGATAAAATTAAAAATCCCGAAGCAGCCCTTACCCAAAAGCAACACGGTTACTACAACTACCTAAACGGAATCATTTTTTCCCAAACCAACCTTACCCAGGCAGAAAAATACTTTAAAAAGGCTTTAAAATTGGGTCTTAACATGGATTACGATGTAGCTATGGCAAAATTGAGCTTGGCTGGTATTGCCATGCAAAAACGCAGAAAGAGGGAAGCCACTACCCTACTAAGGGAAGCCAAAAAACTAGACAAACAGAATATGCTTGCAGATCAGATAAAGATGATGCAACAACAAATGAAAAAGATTTAGGGATTAAGGACTTAACCAGGCTAGGAACCGACCTACATGTTCCCTGCTTTTTGTTTTTAGCGCTAAAAATTTCGCAGTTATTATTTATATTTTATCAATGCCAATACGAGTCAATTATGAATCGTGTTGGCATTTTTTTATTCCAACAAACACTTCAGATTATAACAAGGGCGCCCAAAGTCTACTGAAAGACTCTTTTAATTTGCGTTTAAGCCCCCTATTTTCCCATCGCTCTAAATCTACCTCTTCACAATCTTCCAGATCTAACTGAAATTGGTTTCCCATCTGCTGATTTACCTCCCTATTATAGAGTAAGGCATTAATCTCGAAGTTCATGGAAAAGCTTCTATAGTCCATATTAGCCGTACCAATACTGGTAAACATATCATCTATGACCAAGGTTTTAGCATGCACAAAGCCTTTGTGATACCGGAATATTTTAATCCCGGAACGCAAACACTCCTCTATATAGGAATCGGTAGCATATTGTGCCGCCCAAGAATCCGATTCGTATGGAATGATGATCTTCACCGCTACCCCACTCCTAGCAGCCGTAGTAAGCGCAGTAAGAATGGAATCGTTAGGCATAAAATAAGGGGTGGTGATTAATACGCGATCTTTAGCGGTATTAATCATACAGAATATGGCCTCCATAATATTGGCCCAATCACTGTCTGGACCACTTGCTGCCATTTGGATTGCAACAGGTTCTTTGGTGTTGGGCTTCTCTTTAGGCAATAGGGCCGCTTCTATTTCCTGTTCTTCCTTAGAAACGAAATTCCAACTTAGGATAAAGGAAGACTGCAAGGCTCCAACTGCACCCCCGGTAATGCGCAGATGGGTATCCCTCCAATATTTTTCGTTGTCAAAGCTATTGTCATACTTTTGATCTACGTTGATACCGCCAACATACCCTATCTCCCCATCAATCACCACAATTTTTCTATGGTCCCTATAGTTGAGCTTACTGGTAGAATTGGAAAATAAGACCGGTAGAAATGCAAAATGCTGCACCCCGCTTTTTGTAAGTCTCTTTTTGTTCTTGGACGAGATATCGCTCCCTACATCGTCGTAAATCAACCTAACCACAACCCCTTCCTCGGCCTTTTTACAAAGGAGATCAATGATACTTTCTCCCAATTCATCATCGAAAACCACAAAATATTCCAAATGAATATGTTCTTTGGCTGCCTCCAAATCTTTTCTGAGGTGCTTAAACTTCTCTTCCCCGTTTATAAGGATATTCACCTCATTATCGAAAGTAAGAACTGCCCGCTCATTATTCTTCAACAGGCGATAAACCTTAAATATCCCTTCCCCGAACAGCGATTCAAGGTCGTCTCGCTCTTCTTTATTGAGACTAATTTTATCTTTCCACTTCCTCAGTCTATCATCATCTAGCAGGTACTTTTTTTCAAATATCTTGTCCTTTCTGTAATCCTGCCCAAAAAAGTAATACACCAACAGCCCCACAAAGGGAAGTACGGCCAAGACAAAGATATAAGAGAGTGTTTTTACCGGATTCTTATTTTTAAGTACGATAAAAACGGAGAAGAATATTACCAATACATAATTCACCCCTAAAAGGATCTTCCATACATTTCCTTCTAGGAACCCAAGCATTTATTTGGAGAGTTTATAGTATCCTTTGTTAGGTATTTCTATGGTATACTTCTTTTTGGAAGCATTGTTAAGATGCGCCTCCCTTAACCATGGATTATGACGCTTTAATATCTTATAATTGATTTCATATGAATGGGCGAAGTCTGCAAAATCTGCAATAGGTTCATCAATTTCAACGGAGAAAGTGGGAACCATTTTATATAAATCCTCCTTCTCTAGATGAAAGCCATATTTCTCGGGATTGGAGAGAATCTCTTTTATTGCCAATATGCGAAACACATAACGTCCTGTCTCCTGCCCTAATAGAAGATCGTAATAATCTTCTACTTTCTGGGTCCTCATATATCTTTGCATTCCTGCAGCTCCGGCATTGTATGCAGCAGCGGCCATCGTCCAACTCCCAAATCTCTCTTTAGAACGTTTCAGGTACTTACAGGCCACTTCGGTAGATTTTTCCAAGTGATATCGTTCGTCCACATTTTTATTGATCTCCAAACCGTATTCCCTTCCGGTAGCACTCATTATTTGCCAAAACCCGGTAGCACCTGCAGGAGAAACCACATTTTGCAGTCCGCTTTCCGCTAAGGCCAAATATTTAAAATCGTCCGGAATCCCATTTTTTTTCAATATAGGCTCTATAATTGGGAAATATTTGTGGGCTCTTTTTATAAACAACAACGCATTGGACTGCCAATAGGTATTCACCAAAAACTCTCGGTCTACCCGCTCCATGATATCCGGATCATCCAAAGGCACCGTTTCACCAGCAAAATTTAATCCTTCAGGTATATCAACGGCCGTAATTCGGTATCCCGTATTCACCTCCGACTCACTGGCAATACTTTTTTCATTGGCCAACTCCGCTGCCGAAGCCTCATCCACAGTACTGTTTTTAACGGCAAATACCAACGTACTCCCCACAAAAACAACTCCTAAAATCATCAAAATATTCTTCAAAATCTTCATATCGAACGTTCTTTAATTCTTTCCTACCCAGTTAACGGTTGAGGCATATACAACTTTAACACTCAACTCTTTCCAAAGATATTAAATCCGACGGGCTTATCGCAAAATAATTGACGGCAAGTTTTCATTAAACCAGCGATATCTGTGAATTATCATGGTATGGGTGCCATTTTTAACCTGTATACAATCTTTAATATGATTTATGGGAAAAACAGGATCCTTTTCCCCATGGATATGCACCACATTTTTGGCCGGTTCCGTCTGGGACCAATTTACAATTTTGTCTATAGACCAATCCAGGTAAAATTTATTCCTAACCGAAAGGTATCGCTCATAGAGTTCCAGGCGTTTTAGGACCGGTTCCCCAAAGGCATATTTTGCCACTAACTCCATATTATTTACCAAACCCGTTGGCAAGAGCTTATGCAGCTTGGTGTATTTAGCAAAAACCATTCGCTTTGGCAGTTCGGAATTCTTTTTTACACTAGAGATAATAATCACTTTTTTTACTGCAATATGCTTAGCCATTTCCTGCACCAATATTCCCCCAAAGGAAACCCCCACCAAGACCGGTTCTGGATGTTTAATGAGCTTACACATTTGCAGGGCATACTCTTCTAAACCTATATCGGCAGTAGGGATTTCCCAATCTAGGTAATGTTGAACAAAGGCATCCTCCGATAGCTGTATATTTTCAAAAATTAAACTATTCGCAGCCATTCCTGGCATAAAATAAACATGTGTTTTACTACTGTCCATCACGTTAAGGATATGCTATTTAAATAGGAAAATATCTTTTTTATCATTAAATTTACAATTGGTAATTCTTTATGCACTACCTGGTTTGATAATTCAGCATTATACTCCAAAACTAATGATTAATAAAATTCAACCCCTATGAATGAAGTGGAAATTACAGACAACAGTTTCTTGCGTCAATTTGAAGCTAGGATCAATGGGCATTTGGCCAAGATAGAGTACGCGTCGCAGGAACGTAAGGTCTTTTTAACCAAACTGCATATTCCGGAAGAATTACAAGAAATAGAAATACAGGAAGAGTTTATTAGAAGTGTTTTAAATCACTTACAGGAACAAAATCTACGAGTAGTCCCTACCAGTCCTGAAATAGCTAGCTTTTTGAAAAAGAATAGGCAGTATCACGAAATGCTCCCGGTCGGAATTAGAATATAATATAAAAACCGCTTTTTAAAGCGGTTTTTTTTGTGTTTTACAGTCAGTTTCCTTAGCCTTTTTCTCTTAATATAGCAGCAACAATCAATCCTTCTCGCAGTCGCATATACTAAGGATTACTACACACTAGCACGCACCGATTCTAAAATAGTACATCTAACGAGGCCATCTTCTGCTATTTCGGTCAGCTTCACCTCTTGCAAGGTATTGCTTAAACTAGGGTCCCACGGAAATTTAACTTTTACGTAATTCTCGGTAAATCCGTGTATATAACCTTCTTTGTTTTCACTTTCAAACAAGACCGTACGCGTGGTACCCAGTTGCCCTTCATAAAATGCCCTTCTTTTTTTAACAGAGAGGCCACGGAGCATTTTAGATCTTTTACTTCTTACTTTTTTGGGCACCACCCCTTCCATTTCCGCTGCTAATGTGTTATCCCTTTCCGAATATGTAAATACGTGCAAGTAGGAGATATCCAATTCGTTTAAGAAATTATAAGTGGTTAAAAAGTGCTCTTCGGTTTCACCTGGAAATCCTACGATGACGTCTACCCCGATACAAGCATGGGGCATTACCTCCTTAATTTTGTTAACGCGATTTACATATAAATCGGTTAAATAACGCCTGCGCATCAATTTTAAAATTTCATCGCTACCACTCTGAAGGGGAATATGAAAATGCGGTACAAATGAATTACTATCCGCAACAAACTCTATGGTTTCATTTTTTAGCAGGTTGGGCTCAATGGAAGAAATCCTTAATCGATGTATACCCTCTACTGTATCTAATGCCTTTACCAAGTCTAAGAAAGTATGGTCGTGCTTTTTGTTGCCAAATTCACCCTTGCCATAATCCCCAATATTCACTCCCGTTAGGACAATCTCTTTAATATCTTGTTCTGAGATTTCCTTAGCATTCTTCAATACATTCTGTAAACTATCACTACGAGATATTCCTCTAGCCAAGGGAATGGTACAGTAGGTACATTTATAATCACAACCGTCTTGCACTTTTAAGAACGCCCTGGTTCTATCTCCAATAGCATAACTACCAACATAAAAATCGGCCTCCTCAATCTCACAGGAATGCACCTCTCCGTAATCGTTTTTGGACAGGTCGTTCACATAGTCGGCAATATTAAATTTCTCGGTAGCCCCCAAAACAAGATCTACCCCATCCACTGCCGCCAAATCCTCGGGTTTCAATTGAGCATAGCAACCTATAGCCGCAACAAAGGCATCCGGATTTACTTTTTGGGCCTGCTTTACTATTGTCTTAAAGCGCTTATCGGCATTATCCGTGACCGAACAGGTATTTATTACATACATATCTGCATATTCCGAAAAATCTACCCTAACAAACCCCTCATCCGTTAGGTTGCGCGCTATTGTTGAAGTTTCTGAAAAATTGAGCTTACAGCCCAATGTATAGAAAGCGACCTTTTTTTTCATATCCATCTCTCTTTCACCAAATTGCGATCCAATATGGTTCCCTTTTAAATTCTGCTAATTGCGATGCAAATATACCAATAATCCAAAACCTAGTCCAAAGAATAGTGATAGAGTATTTAGAGGTAGCTATTTAAAACAGCCTTAAGTTTATTCATTACGCCATTTCTTGGTATCCTCATAAACTTGCGTCAGGATTTTGGCATCCATCTCATTAAACTCCACATTTCGTCTGGCCATCATCACTTTAGCCGCTTCAAAAGCCTTTTCGGGTTGGTAGGTAGTAAAGCCTGTTGCACCACCCCAACTAAAACTAGGAATGAAATTTCTGGGAAATCCTGGTACATAGATATTGCAGTTCACCCCAATTACGGTCCCCGTATTAAACATGGTATTAATAGCCGTTTTACTGTGGTCTCCCATCATTAGCCCACAGAATTGCAATCCTGTTTGCTCAAAGGTCTCGGATTCGTAATTCCACAATTTAACCAAGGCATAGTTATTCTTGAGATTGGAGTTATTAGAGCTAGCTCCAATATTACACCACTCCCCCAATACTGCATTTCCCAGGTATCCTTCGTGCCCCTTACTGGAATAACCAAATATTACCGAATTACTGAGCTCTCCAGACACTTTACTATAAGGGCCTACGGTGGTAGCCCCATAAATCATGGTTCCCATTTTTACTACTGCCTTTTCACAAAGCGCAAAACCACCTCGGATAAGATTCCCTTCCCATACTTCCGAGTTTTTGCCTAAATAAATAGGCCCATCAGTAGCATTTAAAACACTGAACTCTACCTTTGCCCCTTCTTCCAAGAAGATGTTTTCCGGACAAATTAGGCTATTGGTTTTAGAAATAGGAGCACTCTTCCTGCCTTCGGTGATCAATTTAAAATCTGCCTCCAAGGCTTCGGCATTTTTTGAGAAAATATCCCATGTATGCTCTATCCTTAAAACCTCACCATTATAATCTATAGCATTATAGGTGGAAAAATCTATCTCCTCCTGTGTTTCTTTAGCATAAAAAGCAAGAATCTCCTCATCATAAAGGATAAGTTCATTCTCTTTAAGTTGGGTAACCAGCTCTACCAGGGAAGGATTAGGCAAAAAGGAAGCATTGATCAGGACATTATCTTCCATTTCCACCAAGGGAAATTTCTCGGACAAATAATCTTCTGTAATTGTGGTAGTAGTACTACCTAGATATTTCTCCCACTTTTCCCTAATGGTAAGAATACCAATTCTTATATCTGCTACTGGCCTGGTATAGGTAAAGGGCAATAATGCCGTTCTAACCGATCCGTCGAAAAGAATGTAATTCATACAACTAATTTAAAACAAAAAAAGTCACGCATAAGCGTGACTTTCCAACTTTTTAATAAAAAAAAGTCTTATTTCTTAAACTTACTGTATTTGTTCTTGAACTTATCAATACGTCCAGCGGTATCCAACACCTTGGCTTTTCCAGTGTAAAAAGGGTGTGACGTTCTAGAAATCTCTAGTTTTATCAACGGGTATTCCACTCCATCAACATCTAAAGTCTCCTTGGTGTCTGCCGCAGACTTAGTAATAAAAACCTCTTCATTGGACATATCCTTAAAGGCTACCAATCTATAATTTGCTGGATGTATATCTTTTTTCATTGTAATAACGTTAATTCCTTCTTGATTTCGAGCTGCAAATTTAATTGTTTTTCTGAAATTAGCAATTTATAATCTCAAAAAAAGAAAAATAAAAATTACTTACCTTTCTTTGTAACAAAGATAGTGAAAGAAACACTAACATTAAAAACATCTAAATCTTAAATAAATATGGAAATGGTTAAGCCCAATACTGGGAAATTTGCCTTGACGTACGGAGGTATCCTAGGCGCATTGAGTATTGTATTTGCATTAATGCTATATTCCTTGGACATGCATTACCAAGGAGGAATGATGGTACTGGCGGTAAGCCTTATTTTAACAATTGCCCTCATAGTCCTAGGAATGATCCAATTTAAAAAAGCCAATAACGGTTATATGTCTTTTGCACAAGCCCTAAAGATTGGCGTGGGCATTGGATTGGTAGGTGGTATCATTGGGATCCTCTTTAACCAACTCATGGCTGGGGTTATAGATCCCGATATGATGGACAAGGCCATGACCTATCAGCGAGCGCAACTTTTAGAAACCACCAAAATGACTCCAGAGCAAGTGGACGCTCAAATGGAAATGGGTAAGAAATTCACAACTCCCTCCATGCAAATAGTATTTGGTCTTATTTATAGTGTGGTAATTAGCTTTATATTTTCTTTAATCCCTGCTTTAATTCTAAAAAGATCGGAAACTATTCAGTAATTTGTACTTTTGAACAGATTTTGCATTAGTACTGAATGAATATATCTATAATAATTCCCTTACTCAACGAAGAAGAATCGTTACAAGAACTGCATGATTGGATTGTAGAGGTTATGCAATCCAATCATTTTTTATATGAGATCCTTTTTATAGATGATGGGAGCAGCGACCGTTCTTGGGAAATCATCTCCCAATTGGGCAAGCTAAACCCCAATGTTAAAGGCATACGGTTTTTAAAGAATTTTGGGAAGTCGCAAGCCTTGCATGCCGGATTTAAAGAGGCCAAGGGCGATGTTATCATCACAATGGACGCAGACCTTCAGGATAATCCGGAGGAGATTCCAGAACTCTACAAATTGATCCATGAGGACGGGTTTGATTTAATATCGGGCTGGAAGAAAAAAAGGTATGATTCTATTCTCGCTAAAAACCTTCCCTCCAAATTATTCAATTGGGCAGCACGAAAAACCTCTGGGGTAAAGCTCCACGATTTTAATTGCGGACTAAAGGCCTACAAAAAAGAGGTAGTCAAGACCATTGAAGTATCCGGGGAAATGCATCGTTATATCCCCGTATTGGTAAAATCGGCAGGTTTCTCTAAAATAGACGAAAAAGTAGTACGGCATCAAGCCAGGAAATATGGTAAGACCAAATTTGGTATGGAACGCTTCATCAATGGCTTTCTAGACCTGATCACCATTTGGTTTGTGTCCAAATTTGCACGACGCCCCATGCACCTCTTTGGTGCTCTTGGGGTAATGATGTTTACCATTGGCTTTGGATTTGCCATTTATCTAGGAATAGATAAACTCTTTATAAATCCTTTTGGAAGCCTACTTACGGATAGGCCACAGTTCTTTTTTGCACTTATTGCCATGGTGATAGGGTCCCAATTATTTTTAGCGGGATTTCTAGGTGAAATTATGGTAAGGTCCAGAAAAAATGAAACACGCTACACAATATCGGAAGGAATTAACCTTCCACAAAACAAATTATAATTCTTTGTATTTTTAAATACATAATCAAACCATTGAGACCATGGATACAATCGTGAATAAGGCAAAAAGTTGGTTAACGGATTTCTTTGACCCCAAGACCAAGGAGGAAATACAACAATTAATAAACAACAATACCGAGGAATTGAAAGATCGTTTTTACAAGGATCTTGAATTTGGAACCGGGGGCATGCGGGGTATTATGGGTGCCGGGACCAATCGCATCAACAAATACACCCTTGGGAAAAGCACGCAAGGATTAAGCAACTACTTAAAAATTGCCTATCCAGATACCGAATTAAAGGTGGTAATTGCGTACGACTGTAGGCACAACAGTGATACCCTTGCACGAACGGTAGCTGAAGTTTTTTCTGCGAACGGTATTAAGGTCTTTCTTTTTTCCGAATTAAGGACCACTCCAGAACTATCTTTTGCGGTGCGTCATCTAGATTGCCATGCAGGCATTGTACTAACCGCTTCCCATAATCCACCAGAATACAATGGATACAAGGTTTATTGGACCGATGGGGGACAAATTGTTCCTCCACAGGACGGGCAGATAATTTCGGAAATAGACCAAGTTTCCTACGAGGATATCAAGTTTGAGGCAAACGAAGATTTGATACAGCTAATAGGTAAGGAAGTAGACGAGGCCTTTATCAATGCCTGTGTAGAGAACGGAAACTTCAACGCACAAGGAAAGGACAATTACAAAATAGTATTTACCTCCCTCCACGGTACCTCCATTACTGCCATCCCAGAAGTGCTTAAACGGGCAGGCTACAAAAATGTAACCGTTATTGAAGAGCAGGCAAAGCCCGACGGAAATTTCCCTACGGTAAAGTCGCCCAACCCAGAAGAACCGGAAGCCTTATCCATGGCCATAGAAAAGGCCGAAGAAATAGGAGCGGATATTGTAATTGGTACGGATCCGGACTGTGACCGTTTAGGGGTTGCAGTACGTAACTTGGAGGGGAAGATGGAAATTTTGAACGGAAATCAATCCATGATTATGATGACCAAGTTTTTATTGGATCAGCGCAAGGCAAAAGGAATTAACGGGAACGAGTTTGTAGCTTCTACCATAGTTTCTACCCCCATGATGGATTCCCTAGCCAAAGCCTATGGGGTTGAGTGTAAAACTGCCCTTACCGGTTTTAAATGGATCGCTAAAATGATTAAAGACTACCCCGAGCAACCCTTTATAGGAGGTGGGGAAGAGAGTTTTGGTTTTATGGTAGGTGATTTTGTACGGGATAAAGATGCAGTAACCTCTACCCTATTGGCTTGTGAAATTGGTGCCCAGGCAAAAGCCAACGGCAGTTCTTTTTACAAAGACCTGATAGATTGCTACGTGGCCTATGGATTTTATAAGGAAAAATTGATTTCCCTTACTAAAAAGGGCATGCAAGGCGCCGAGGAAATTAAACAAATGATGAACGATTTTAAGGAGAATCCCGTAGCTTCCATAGACGGTTCTAAAGTAATCACCATTGAAGATTATAATACCGCTACTTCCAAGAATGTAGTAACCGGGGAAGTAACTGAACTGGATATCCCAAAATCCAATGTGTTGATATACATCGCAGAGGACGGCACAAAAATGGCCGCAAGACCCAGTGGAACAGAACCCAAAATTAAATTCTATTTCAGTATCAATGCTCCTTTGGAAAAGGCGGCCGACTTTAAAAAGGTGGATGCCCAATTGGATGCAAAAATCGATAGAATCCTAAATGAACTGAAAATTGATTAATGGAGTACTTTAAAAAGATCCTTCGTTTTGCGAAACCATACCGTAAATACGGTTTTTTAAACATTTTCTTTAACATTCTTTACGCCCTTTTTAGTGCGCTTAGCTTTGCCGCTTTGATCCCTATGTTGGACGTGTTGTTTAAGCCCGAAAAAAAGGTATTGCAAGAACCGGTCTATACCAGTTTTGGACAGTTGAAGGATTACTTGCAGGATTATATAAATTACCAGGTAACGGCCTATTCCGGAGACGACGAGATGAAAGGTCTGGTCTTGGTCATAGGCCTGGTACTAGTACTTTTTCTTTTAAAGAACTTCTTTAATTACTTGGCCATGTACTTCATCACCTTTTTAAGGAACGGAGTACTCAAGGACATCAGGAACAGTATGTACCAAAAGATAGTAGACCTACCCATCTCCTTCTATTCGGAAAAACGAAAGGGAGATGTTATTGCTAGGATTACTTCCGATGTACTAGAAATTCAACACTCCTTCCTTTCCGTGCTAGAATTGATTGTTCGGGAGCCTCTGACGATCGTTTTCACCATTTTGATTATGTTCGGAATCAGCACCGAGCTTACCCTCTTTGTCTTTATATTTATTCCTATTGCTGGCATGATAATCTCCAGGATCGGAAAATCGCTTAAAAGGCAATCTGATAGAGTACAAAAGGAACAGGGTGAATTCCTTTCCATTGTAGAGGAAACCCTGGGCGGACTACGAGTAATTAAGGCCTTTAATTCGGAATCCAGGTTTTTTAAAACCTTTAGCAACTCTACCAGTAGATTTTTCCATTACTCCAATCAACTGCTAAACCGGCAGAACCTAGCTTCTCCCACGGGAGAATTCTTAGGGATTTTAGTAATTGGGGTGCTATTATGGTTCGGAGGGAAAATGGTATTAATAGACCAAACCCTGGATGCTTCCTCTTTTATTGCTTATATGGGGTTGGCGTATAATATCCTTACCCCAGCAAAGGCAATTAGTAAAGCTTCCTATGGAATTAAAAAAGGAAATGCTGCTGCCCAACGGGTACTTGATATTTTGGAAACAGAGAATCCCATTGTGGAAAAAACCAATGCCCTCTCTAAGACCGATTTCAATACAGGAATCACCCTTCAGGATATCTCCTTTAAATATGAGGACGAATACGTGTTGAGAAACTTTAACCTAAAGCTCCCAAAAGGCCATACGGTAGCCCTAGTAGGGCAGTCTGGAAGTGGAAAAAGTACCATCGCAAATTTGGTTACTAGATTCTACGACGTAAATGAAGGGGTTATTGAAATAGATGGAACCAATATTAAGGATTTCACTAAAAAATCGCTCCGTAATTTATTGGGATTAGTCACCCAAGACTCCATCCTTTTTAATGATACAGTAAAAAACAACATTGGATTGGGTAAGGAAGGTGCCAGCGAAGAGGAAATTATTGAGGCTGCCAAAATTGCCAATGCCCACGATTTTATAATGGAACTTCCCAATGGGTATGACACCAATATTGGCGATAGTGGAAATAAACTAAGTGGGGGACAGAAACAGCGTCTCTCCATCGCCAGGGCCGTACTAAAAAATCCGCCAATCATGATATTGGACGAGGCAACCTCAGCCCTGGATACGGAAAGTGAGCGTTTGGTACAGGATGCCTTGGAGAAAATGATGAAAAACCGAACCTCCATAGTCATTGCCCACCGACTCTCTACCATACAGAATGCAGATAATATAGTGGTGCTTCAAAAAGGAGTCATTGTAGAACAAGGATCCCATTCACAATTATTGGAAGCAAACGGGGTGTACAAAAACCTGGTAGCAATGCAGCAACTCTAAAACCAGTATTCATATAAAGGTAGGCCCTCCAGAAGTCATTTCGATTTTCTGGAGGGCTCTCTATTTATGGGAAACTAGCTTAGAGTGTTAGATTCCTAATCATACAAAGCAGAAAACATTCCGGTTTTTCTTGGGTTTGCGAAATAAATAATTAAGGCCGCACCACTAAAAATTCAGCGATACCGCGGTAATATTTAGGCTTTCCATATCGCTCCTATTCCTTACCTTTGAACCGATTAACAGTTACTATGGCAAAAATAAGTTCCAAAACACTTCAAGATTTAGAGTTTCACACCGTTCTTCAACAGCTCTCCGTTAGATGTACTACGGAATTGGGGAAGGAACAGGTCCTAGATATAGCCCCAATAAGAGCCAAAGAAGAGCTCTTGGCCACCTTGGGACAAACATCGGAATACCTATCTAGTTTTACCAATGACAATAGGATACCCGGTCATGATTTTGATGCGATATCCCAAGAACTAAAACTTTTAAGGATAGAGAACACTACCATAGAGATCAGCGGTTTTAAAAGGATAGCAGGTATCTGTAATTCGGTAGCAACACACACCAAGTTCCTTAAGAAGTTTAAGGACTACTACCCATTGCTCCTTCAAGTTTCTGAAGGGATCACCTACCACCCAGAGATTGTTAAATCTATAAATGACGTCATCGATAAATTTGGGGAGATTAAGAATACCGCATCCCCTAAATTACAAGAAATCCGCTCTCAAATAGGGACGGTAAAAGCCAAGATCAATCAAAGTTTTGCTTCTGCCCTTACCACCTATCAGGCATCCGACTTATTAGATGAAATTAGGGAGTCTGTAGTAGACAATAGGCGGGTATTAGCCGTAAAGAGTATGCACCGTAAAAAGGTAAAGGGCTCTCTAATGGGTACTTCCAAAACGGGCAGTATTGTTTATATAGAACCAGAAGCTACCTTAAGATACAGTAGGGAACTCAATAACCTGGAGTTTGAGGAAAGGGAAGAAATCCAGAAAATATTAAAGGACCTTACCCAGCAGACTCAGCCTTATTCCCAGGATTTGTACGACTATCAGCAGTTTTTGACGCAGATGGATATTACGGCGGCAAAGGCCAAATACGCCTTGGAAATGGATGCCTTATTGCCAGAAATCACCGAGGAAAGAGAACTCTATTTAAGAGACGCCTACCACCCCTTACTTTTCCTAAACAACAAGTATAAAAAGGAAAAAACCTACCCACAGACTATTACCCTCCATCCAGAGAACAGAATCATTGTTATTTCTGGTCCAAACGCAGGGGGGAAAAGTATTACTTTAAAAACCATAGGACTGCTTCAATTAATGCTGCAGAGCGGCTTATTGATTCCGGTACACGAACGATCTAAAGTATGTTTATTCACCAATATACTAACGGATATTGGCGACAACCAATCCATTGAAAACCACTTAAGTACCTATAGCTACCGACTTAAGAACATGAACTACTTTCTGCGAAAAGTCAACGACAAGACCTTGTTCTTAATTGACGAATTTGGAACTGGTAGTGATCCCGAACTGGGCGGTGCTTTAGCCGAAACATTTTTGGAGGTATTTTATGAACGAGGTGCCTATGGCGTAATTACTACCCACTACTCCAATTTAAAACTTTTGGCAAACGAACTCCCCCATGTCACCAATGCCAATATGCTTTTTGATGGGAAGTCTTTAGAACCCACCTTTCAATTAGTCTTGGGCCAGGCAGGTAGTTCCTTCACCTTTGAGGTAGCGCAAAAAAATGGGATTCCCTATAGCTTAATCAATAAGGCGAAAAAGAAAATAGAACGCGGGAAGGTGCGTTTTGATGCCACCATTGCCAAACTACAGAAAGAACGTAGTAAAATGGAGAAAACTGGATCTAGATTACAGGAAGAGGAATCTAAAGCTAGGACGGAGGCCCAGAAGTTGGAAGACCTCAACTCCAAAATTAAATCCAAATTGGAAAATTACCAGGAGTTATATGACCACAACCAACGGATGATCTATTTGGGAAATAAGGTAAACACCGCTGCCGAGAAATATTTTCAGGATAAAAAAAGGCGCCCCTTAATCTCAGAACTACTCAAGATCGTTGAGACAGAAAACAGTAAACGGAAAAAGAAATCCCCAAAGGAGGTAAAGGCACAAAAGGAGAAAAAAGCCAAAGTAGAACAAGAGGTAATAAAAAAGGTAGAGGTAATCCGCGAAAGAAAAAAGGTGGCAAAAAAGAAGGCCGCGGTAGTAGAAAAAAACAAGCCTCGCCCTATTTTCAAAATTGGCGATCGGGTACGGATGATGGATGGAAAAGCGGTAGGAAGTATAGACAACCTAGAGAAGGACAAGGCCATCGTAAATTATGGCATTTTCACTACCAATGTGAACGTAGATCAACTGGAATTGGTGCAGGCGGCTAAAAAATAACTCCGAACCCCTAACTTCTTGCAACTAAGCATTGCGGGGATGACCCCTAAAAACACGATTATTAACCCTATAAGAAGTATTTATAACTATTGGAATTTAGCTTCCAGCCACTATATCTTTGCAAAATGGAAACAAATCAAAAGAAAATTCTATTGTTTGACGGTGTGTGTAATTTATGCAACAACGCTGTTCAATATGTAATAAAAAGAGATAAGAACGATTTGTATAGGTATGCCGCTTTACAGAGTGATATTGGGCGTAAATTAACTGCCGACCGTCATATAGATACCTCCCAGGTAGACTCCATCATTTTGATAGAACCTGGAGTGGCTTATTATACGAAGTCTGCCGCCGCTCTAAAAATTGCTAAGTCTTTTGGCGGACTATGGGGTTTGGCAGCTATTCTGGAATGGATTCCGGAAGGCCTAAGCAACGTGGTGTACGATTTTGTTGCTAAGAACCGCTATCGTTGGTACGGGAAAAAAGAGGCCTGCATGGTTCCCACCCCAGAACTGAAGGCCAAATTCCTGGACTAGTCCCCATACCTTAAAAAAATAGCAGTCCCTAAGATTCGTAACCTACTAATGAGATAATTAAAAGACATAAGTAATAGGAACTAACACGGCAAAGCTGAGGAATAAACTTTCTTTCTTGGGCATATAAGCTTAAATTTGTAACAATCATTAAACGGAATATCAATTATGGAATATCGCATTGAAAAAGATACCATGGGCGAGGTAAAGGTGCCGTCCAACAAATATTGGGGAGCACAAACCGAACGCTCCAGAAACAATTTTAAAATTGGTCCTCCGGCTTCCATGCCTTTGGACATCGTTTATGGTTTTGCCTATTTAAAGAAAGCGGCCGCTTACACCAACCATGAGCTAGGTGTTTTAGAAGTTGAAAAAAGAGATCTTATAGCCCAGGTCTGCGATGAGATCTTGGAGGGTAAGCACGATGATCAATTTCCGTTGGTAATTTGGCAAACAGGTTCTGGGACCCAAAGCAATATGAATGTGAACGAGGTGGTTGCCAACAGGGCCCATGAAATTGCTGGCAAGAAAATTGGCGAAGGGGAAAAGACCATTCAACCTAACGATGACGTTAACAAGTCGCAGTCCTCTAACGATACTTTCCCAACTGGGATGCATATTGCCGCGTACAAGAAGATTGTAGAGACCACCATCCCTGGAGTTACACAACTAAGAAACACCTTAGATAAAAAAGCAAAGGAATTTGCAAAGGTGGTAAAAATAGGACGTACCCATTTAATGGATGCCACTCCCCTAACCTTGGGACAGGAAATTTCTGGTTACGTTTCTCAATTAGATCACGGTTTACGAGCCCTTAACTACACACTAGACCACCTAAGTGAATTGGCTTTGGGAGGTACGGCCGTAGGTACTGGTTTAAACACCCCAGAGGGCTATGATGTATTGGTAGCAGAGTACATTGCCAAATTTACAGGTTTACCCTTTAAAACCGCTGAAAACAAGTTTGAAGCCTTGGCTGCCCATGATGCCATGGTGTCTACCCACGGAGCACTAAAACAATTGGCTGTAGCCTTAAACAAAATTGCCAACGATATAAGAATGATGGCTTCTGGCCCTAGGTCTGGAATTGGCGAAATTATAATTCCGGCCAATGAGCCTGGGAGTTCCATTATGCCTGGAAAGGTTAACCCCACTCAGTGTGAAGCCCTAACCATGGTATGTGCCCAAGTAATGGGGAACGATGTTGCGATTTCTGTTGGGGGAACACAAGGCCATTATGAGTTAAACGTTTTTAAACCAATGATGGCAGCCAACCTATTGCAATCTGCTCAACTACTGGGTGACGCTTGTGTAAGTTTTGATGAGCATTGCGCATCGGGAATAGAGCCCAATTACGAGGTAATAGAGGAGTTGTTAAATAATTCCTTGATGCTGGTAACTGCGCTTAATACAAAAATAGGGTATTATAAAGCTGCAGAGATTGCCAATACGGCCCATAAAAATGGCACCACCTTAAAAGAGGAGGCTATTAACTTGGGGTATGTAACCGCTGAGCAGTACGACGAATGGGTTAGACCGGAAGATATGGTAGGAACCCTCAATAAATAAACTTCACAATCTTCAATAAAAAAGGCCGATCTGTTGCAGATCGGCCTTTTGATTTGATGGGTGGATTTCCTTATTTCAATTCGAACTTGGAAGTGCCCAATAGTTTCAATCCATTATCATAGACATTCACCATATAATTTCCTTTCTGAAAATCACCGGCAGGCTTATCTATAAAGTCGCACACATCTAAGGCACGGTTCTCATAATAGAATTCGGTCCCCTTACTATAGGTTATAGATGCTCCCGACTCTGAGGTTTGGGAGAAGCTTTCACCCAAAACATTTCCTTGTGGATCCAAAACCTCGATAAAAAATTGTCGGTCTCCCGCCTGAGCAATAACATTGTCTGCAACAGTGAAACAAACTTTTAGTTTATCTGTAGCTCTTGCTCTAGAAGTAGAAACCAATTTACCATTTCTTCTTTCCCTTACCGCATCTACGCTAAACTTAGAAAGATTTAAGGTAGATCCTTTTTCAAGTACGTCGGCCAATTGGGTGTTCTGTACCACTAAAGAATCATTAAAAATAGTTTGTTTCTCCAATTCTACATAGGTACTATCCCTTTGCATAGCCAAGAAGGTGTTAGATCTGGTTAAGGAATCTACTTTTCTCAATAGCTGCTCGCGCTCTTTGGTTAAAATTCCAACTTGCTTTCTATATCTGTACAGACTTGCGATGTCGGATTTCATGGTTTTAACGGAATCTATGTATTTTGCAATATTATCCCTAGCCGTTACCAATTCTTCGTTGGTAGCATTGCTTTCCAAAATTGCTTTGTCATATTCCGATTTTAAACTAGTGAGATCCTCAACCACCAATTCTTTCTCTTTAGTGAGCAAGGCCTCATTTTTTTGCTTATCCTGATAAAGACTTACGGTATATATAATTACACCCAGTAAAATTACAGCGAGCAGCCCCGCTATAACCTTCAACCCATTATTGCTTTTTGTTTCAGTCATGATTTTAGTAATTAATTAATTTTCTTTGGTTAACTTTAATTTGTTTGTATCATACATATATACGAAAAGGTTTCGTTTTTAGATTTTTTTGGCAAAAAAAATAATTTATCCCTAAAAACTAAGATCCTTATATTAACTTTATAAAAACCGAATTTCAATACCATGTCCTTAGAAATTCTTCCTTTTGAGTCAGGCAATTCCGATCATGCTCACAGTTTTAAAATCTTAAACGAAGCATGGTTAACCAAACATTTTTATCTAGAGCCTAAGGATCAACAACTTTTAGCCAACAGTGAAGCTAATATAATCAATAAAGGCGGTTATATTTATTTTGCTCGGTTGAATGGAGAAATTATTGGTTGCTTTGCACTATTGCCCCATGCCTTTGGGGAGTATGAATTAAGTAAAATGGCGGTAGATCCCACTTACCAAGGAATGAAAATTGGGCAAGCCCTATTACAGCATGCCGTAGAAGTAGGAAAGAAAAATAAATGGAAGAAGCTGATGCTATACTCCAATACCCGCTTAAAAAATGCCATTCACATCTATAAAAAAATTGGTTTTAAAGAGGTTGTACTGGAAAATGACCTGCCCTACGACCGGTGTGATATAAAAATGGAATTGGCTTTAACCTAAAATCAACTATCATGAAAAACAACTATCTGTGTATCACGTTTTTATTTTTATGTATAGTTCTTAACGCGGGCTGCAAGGAAAAAACAAAGTCGGCCCCCGTCCCAACCAATACCCCACCATCCATCCAAGAGAAGGAGGATAGTTCCCTAAAAATTATACCAATAGAGCATGCATCAGCAGTTCTCATCATGGAGGATACTACCATATATATAGACCCTGTTGGGGGAGCGGAAAATTATAAGGAGGTGCCAGATCCGGATATTATCCTCATTACCGATATTCATGGCGATCATTTTAGCTTGGAAACCTTGGAGGAATTGAACACCCAAAATTCCAAAATTATTCTTCCTCAGGCTGTTGCCGATCTAATGCCTGCAAAGTTTACGCCTCAAATAGACATCTTAGACAATGGTGATCAAAAACTACGATCGGGTATTTTAATAGAGGCTATTCCCATGTACAATTTAAGGGAAGAGGCATTGCATTTGCATCCTAAAGGCAGGGGAAATGGCTATGTAATTAGTAAGGACGGTCAGCGTATTTATTTTTCTGGGGATACCGAGGATATTCCGGAAATGCGAAATCTTGCGCATATAGACATTGCCTTTATTTGTATGAACCTACCTTATACCATGACTGTAGAAAAAGCAGCCGATGCCGTCTTGGACTTTAGACCAAAACAGGTGTATCCCTATCACTATCGCGGTAAGTTTGAGGTGAGCGATGTAGCCTTATTTAAAGAATTGATAAATGAGAATAAGCCAGATATAGAAGTGGTTCTATTAGATTGGTATCCCAAGGCCGATTATTAATTCCTAAGCAGGAAACCCACTAAAAAAAAATCCGCCATAACCTTTGGGCTAGGGCGGACTCTTAGAACAGAAGTTAATTCTAGCGGATTAACTTTTTGTATTTTAATCGCTTTGGAATGGTATCCCCACCCAAGCGCTTCTTTTTATTCTCTTCGTATTCGGAGAAAGACCCCTCAAAGAAATAGACCTGAGAGTCTCCTTCAAAAGCTAGGATATGGGTACAAATCCTATCCAAAAACCATCGGTCGTGGGAAATAACCACCGCACATCCGGCGAAATTTTCCAATCCCTCTTCCAAGGCACGTAGGGTATTCACATCCAAATCGTTGGTAGGCTCATCCAAGAGCAATACATTCCCTTCTTCCTTTAAGGTCATGGCTAGGTGCAAACGGTTACGCTCACCACCAGAAAGCATACTTACCTTCTTGTTCTGTTCACTTCCAGAGAAATTAAATCGACTTAAATAAGCCCTGGAATTCACCTGTCTGCCTCCCATTAAAATAAGCTCTTGCTCATCACTAAAATTCTGCCAGATGGTTTTCTCTGGGTCAATATTAGAATGACTTTGATCTACGTAAGCGATCTTTGCCGTTTCCCCTACCTTAAACTCTCCTTTATCTGGAGTTTCCTCTCCCATAATCATACGGAAAATAGTAGTCTTACCCGCTCCGTTAGGACCAATAACCCCAACAATACCCGCCTGTGGAAGATTAAAATTAAGGTCTTCATAAAGCAACTTATCGTCATAGCCTTTACTTACCCCATTAGCCTCAATAACATTGGTACCCAAGCGCGGACCATTTGGAATATAAATCTCCAGCTTTTCGTCTAACTGCTTTTGATCCTGACTCATCAGTTTATCATAATTCTGTAAACGGGCTTTTTGTTTTGTTTGACGCCCTTTAGCACCTTGTCTCACCCATTCCAACTCTCGCTCCAGTACCTTCTGACGCTTGGAAGCTGTTTTGTTTTCCTGTGCCATACGTTTGGACTTCTGATCTAACCAGCTAGAGTAGTTTCCTTTCCATGGAATTCCTTCGCCACGGTCTAATTCCAGTATCCATCCCGCAACATTATCTAAGAAATACCTATCGTGGGTTACGGCAATAACCGTTCCCTTGTAAGCAGCTAAATGATGCTCTAACCAGTGTACGGATTCTGCATCCAAGTGGTTGGTAGGCTCATCTAACAATAATATTTCGGGTTCTTGCAATAACAATCTACACAAGGCAACACGTCTCCTTTCTCCACCGGAAAGGACACCAATCTTTTTATCGGAATCCGGGGTACGCAAAGCATCCATGGCAATTTCCAATTTGGTATCCAATTCCCAAGCATTGCTAGCATCGATCTGATCCTGTAACACAGCCTGACGATCCATGAGCTTTTGCATCTTATCGGCATCCTCGTATACCTCTGGAAGCCCAAACATATCATTAATCTTATTGTACTCGTCTAGGATGGCAACCGTTTCCGCAACACCTTCCTTCACCACTTCTAAAACCGTCTTGTCCTCATCTAACTGTGGTTCTTGCTCTAGGTAGCCCACCCTATAACCGGGCGAAAAGACTACATCTCCCTGAAAATTCTTGTCTACTCCGGCTATTATCCGCAACAAGGTGGACTTACCAGAACCGTTGAGACCTAAAATTCCAATTTTAGCTCCGTAGAAAAAGCTTAAATAAATGTTCTTAAGTACTGGGGTATTCGCAGTTTTATAAGTTTTGGTAACCCCAGACATGGAGAAAATCACTTTCTTATCGTCTGACATATCTTAATTAATGTGTTTAATGTTCATATCCTCTCATTTGGACCGTAGTCCGTAGTATTCCTTTACTATTGTAGTGTACTGGACTTTTTTAAGGATAACTCCTCATTTCCTCCAGAAAACAGCTATTGGTATTGGCGATAGCTTATCAAGGTTGGTGCAGAAATGCTAAAAGACCTCTACCTAACCCATTATCGTCTCCCATTTGCCATAAATTCTTTACCGACATCAGAAAATAAAAAATAGCCTAACTACCTTTTACAATGGGACCTAAATCTATTTCAATACAGCTCCAAATCTATTTTTCGCCAATTAGGAACGCTATACCCTACCCTTAAGGGCATTAAAAACCCAAGCTATAGCAAAGAAGCCTATACCTACAGAAGCAAATCCCCAACCGGCAACCTCATCATATCTAAAAGCGCCCAAAGCAATAAGTGCCAGCCCAACAACAATCATTATAAAGGTTGCCCAGGCCAGTACCGTATTCTTATTCATTCCCATGTTTAATTTAGTTTGATTTGTAGAAGGTCAAATATCGTAATTATTATAAGAATATTTCGGTCTATTTACACTTTATTCGGAGGACGGAAAATGTATCCCATTTTGATCCCTTATCGTATCCATTAATCCAATCAGATCCAAGCTGTTTTGATGACTCCAAAGGTCGCTCTCTAATTTCCCCTCTGCAAGACAGGCGTGCACTTCCTTTATCTCATAAAAGTATCCCTTGCCTTGAGTAGGGAGTCTAAACGCTTCTTGCTGTTGTTCTTTTTGAACACTATATCCTTGGGCCTGGTGCCATCGTTCAGGAATCGTAATAATTCCCTTTTCTCCTGAAATCTGTGCTCGCATTGTTGAATTACTGGTAAATCCTGAATATAAAACAGCCTGGGCATGCTGGTATTTAAAAATAATAGAGGTTTGTATTTCTGCCCCATTGGAGTAAAAACTGGAAGTAGACAACACTTCATCTGGCTTACCCAAGAGGAGGTAAGCTAGAAATATTGGATATATTCCTACATCCAAGAGAGAGCCACCCCCTAATTCGGGGTTTAAAACCCGACCTTTTAAGTCCCTATCCAATGCATAAAAAGCAAAATCTGCGTGCACATAAGCGATATTCCCTATTTCTCCATTATCTACCAATGACTTAACTTTTCGTATTGCGGGATTAAACCTACTCCAAAGCGCCTCCATCAAAAACACCTTGTTCTTCTTGGAAGATGCAATCATTGCCTCCACTTCCTTCTTATTGATACCCAACGGCTTTTCACAGAGCACATGTTTCCCCAAATCCATCGCCATAATGGATAGGTTTGCATGAAAACGATGTGGTGTAGCTATATATACTACATCTACTTCCTCGCATTCCATCAACTCCTTATAACTTCCAAAGGCCAAAGAGACCTCATATTCCGACGCAAACTCTTTGGCTTTCTCTAGACTTCTAGAGGCAACGGCAGTGATAACTGCCTCGTTCACCAGGGCTAAATCTTGCACAAAGGAATGGGCTATCTTCCCCAATCCAATTATTCCCCATCTTATTTTTTGATCCATACTATTCTGAAATACTTCCTTTAAAATTTTTTATAATTTAGAACTATGGGCACTCTCCCATCATTTTGATTAACCCCCTAATAGTCAGCCAGTCTCCCTAAGATCAATAATAATGATAAAACCAATTGTGCCGTTCCCCGCTAATTTATTTTTAAGTTACTAAAGATAACTCCTTATCTTTAGGGCACAAAGAAAACCCGTTACTACATGGACATCAACTTCAACATTAACGAAGACCACAATAAGCTTTTACTTTCAGATTTAAAACGCAGGCTTGCCAAGGTAGCACTTGGTGGCGGAAAACAGCGTTTAGAGAAACAACATTCCCTTGGTAAAATGAGTGCTAGGGAACGAATAGATTACCTCTTGGATTCGGACCGTGAGCAGGTTGAAGTTGGCGCATTTGCCGGAGATGGCCTATATGAGGAACACGGTGGATGTCCTTCTGGAGGAGTCATTGTGAAAATTGGATATATAAAAGGAAAACAATGTATAGTAGTTGCCAATGATGCTACGGTAAAAGCAGGAGCTTGGTTTCCCATCACTGCAAAAAAGAATTTACGCGCACAGGAAATCGCCATGGAAAATAGGCTTCCCATAATTTATTTGGTAGACAGTGCGGGGGTCTACCTTCCCATGCAGGACGAAATTTTCCCAGACAAGGAACATTTTGGGAGAATTTTTAGGAACAATGCCATTATGAGCAGTATGGGAATCACCCAAATTGCTGCCGTTATGGGTAGTTGCGTAGCGGGAGGCGCCTACTTGCCTATTATGAGTGACGAGGCGCTGATAGTAGACAAAACCGGTAGTATCTTTTTAGCGGGTAGTTATTTGGTAAAAGCCGCTATTGGAGAGATTGTAGACAACGAAACCCTAGGGGGCGCTACTACCCATTGCGAAATTAGTGGGGTAACAGACTATAAAGCGAAGGACGACCAAGAGGCCTTGGAGACCATAAAAAATATTGTGGATAAAATTGGCGACTATGATAAAGCTGGTTACAGCCGGACTACTCCTCATAAACCAAAAGAGAAAGAAGAGGATATATATGGAATTCTCCCAAAATCGAGGGCAGAACAGTATGATATGCTCGAAATAATAAAACGTCTGGTAGATAACTCGGAGTTTGAACAGTACAAGGAAGGCTATGGAAAATCCTTACTTACCGGCTATGCCCGTATCGATGGATGGGCCGTAGGGATTGTGGCCAACCAACGCAAAGTAGTAAAAACAAAGAACGGGGAAATGCAGTTTGGCGGAGTAATCTATTCCGATTCTGCAGATAAGGCAACGCGATTTATTGCCAATTGCAACCAAAAGAAAATTCCCCTTGTATTCTTGCAGGATGTCACCGGATTTATGGTGGGTAGCAAGAGCGAACACGGCGGCATCATAAAAGATGGAGCCAAAATGGTAAATGCGGTGAGTAATTCCGTAGTGCCCAAATTCACCATTGTAATTGGCAATAGTTATGGAGCTGGAAATTACGCTATGTGTGGAAAGGCTTATGACCCAAGGTTGATTGTAGCCTGGCCAAGTGCAGAGTTAGCGGTAATGAGCGGCAACTCTGCCGCCAAGGTACTGCTGCAAATAGAAACGGCTTCCCTAAAGAAAAAAGGAGAAGAAATAACCCCGGAGAAGGAAGAGGAATTATTCAATAAGATTAAGCAACGATACGACGATCAAATATCGCCCTACTATGCTGCCGCGAGATTATGGACCGATGCAGTCATAGACCCCTTAGATACTAGGAAATGGATTTCCATGGGCATAGACGCCGCCAATCATGCTCCTATAGAAAAGCCTTTTAATTTGGGGGTAATTCAGGTTTAATTTGGAAATGTGTCGATTTGAAGATTTGGAAATGTGGGGGTATCTAAGGTAGCAATTGA
>NZ_MTAZ01000099.1 GCF_002150785.1 Arenibacter amylolyticus
AGTGTCAACTCCAGCCCCCATTTTTTACATTAATCCATCGGTACTTTGCTACATTATTCCCCTCATTTCCAAATTGACAAATTAATACCATTGTTACATTGACTCATCGGTACATTTACACATTGACCAATTACTCAATAACAGCAAATCTTCCTATATTAGTATCTTCACAATTCTGCAAACAAAAAAACCACATTAAACCATGACCATAGACTCTCACCAACATTTCTGGAAGTACAACCCCAAAAAACACGCATGGATAAACGATGAGATGGCGGTTATCCGAAAAGACTTTCTACCCACCGATCTAGAACCCGTCTTGGCCGAAAATGGTGTGGATGGCTGCGTAGCCGTACAGGCCGACCAAACCCTGGCTGAAACAGATTTCCTTTTGGAGCTGGCCCATGAGCACGATTTTATCAAAGGCGTCGTAGGTTGGGTAGATCTAAGGAGTAAAAGCATAGAACACCTGCTGGAAAAATACGCCGATGATAAAAAGCTGAAAGGATACCGACATATCGTACAGGGAGAAGAAGATCCCAATTTTCTTTTGCGTCCCGATTTTCTAAACGGAATCTCCAAACTGGAACCATACGGAGCGGTGTACGACATTCTAGTATTCCCCCATCAATTGGGAGCTACCTTAGAATTTGTAAAAAAGTTCCCAAATCAAAAATTTGTGATCGACCATATTGCGAAGCCGTATATTAAGGATAGCTTTTTTGATGGCTGGGCGGTGTTGATGAAAGAAATCGCAAAACAGGAAAATGTCTACTGCAAACTCTCGGGCATGATTACCGAAGCGGATTATAACAGCTGGACACCAGAGCAAATTCACCCCTATATGGAACTGGTATTGGAGGCCTTTGGGCCCAAACGCTGTATGTATGGCTCCGATTGGCCCGTTTGCCTAGTAGCAGGTAAATACAGTGAAGTCAAAAATCTCACCACCAACTTTATCAATACCCTAAGTGCCACAGAACAACAAGCCATCATGGGCGGGAATGCGGTGTCTTTTTACAATCTGTGATTCCGTGTTTGGCAAACAGTTTTTTCAGTGAACAATAATCAATTAGCAATAAACAATTGTGTGCGTCCTTAATATAGGTTGACCTCTACTAGGGGAAAAAATCGAAAGCTCCTCCCTAATGCTTCGGCTACGCTCAGCACGAGAGAAAGGGAGGTGGTTTGCCTGAAAGTGCAAAGCGGAGGGATTTTT
>NZ_MTAZ01000100.1 GCF_002150785.1 Arenibacter amylolyticus
TACACTGTACCTTTGTCTCTCGGCCCTGGACAAGCAAAGAAATCGGAGATTCACGAAAACCGTTTAAAAACAAATAAAAACCACTTGAGCTAAACCGACGAAGGAGGTTCATGAATACCGTTGAAAATCAAATAAAAATCACTTGAGTAAAATGAAATGACATACAAATTAAGAAAGAATGATGTCAGCTTAATTAGTTGTTATCTATGTTCAATTCTTATCTCAAATAAAAAGCCGGCGCAGCCAAAATTCCCTTAACCGCAAAATAGTGTTCGAAAGCTGCGAGACCAGGAGCGAAGGCACGTAGCGACGCGGAGTTTCGAACACGGTTTTTCGACCTCGGTGTCGAAAACAGTCACTTTAGTAAGAAGCATTTTAACACCTTAGGCCATCGCTACAGCTGGCTCCTCTTTCCAAAGGTACACTGTACCTTTGTCTCTCGGCCCTGGACAAGCAAAGAAAATGAACAAATACTCTAAGCAAAGTACAATGATTTCAGTAGAGTGAATAAGTTACTTTGTGACCAAACCCCGCATACAAGTAGTGATAAACAAAAGTTATATTTTAGGAACTAAGACTATATCAACTAAATAAAAATCAATTCGGTTGAAAATAAAATCTATCAACCTCATTACTTCTAAATCCATAACGTTTAGTCGTTATCCTACTGAAAAATAGTATTTTAAGGATTTTGGGGTACTGTGGATGACCAATCTATATCAGAATAAGACGGTACAGTGAAATAAAATGAATAAATTTAGGGCTGATTAAAGAATTAGTCCAAAAAACACCCACGGGGAACACCTATGAAGGCAGCAGATGACGCTCCCCTGATATTCTATAACCAGTAAAAAATAAAATCGCGTGAAAATAGCAATCGTATGTTACCCAACCTTTGGAGGAAGTGGCGTAGTGGCTACCGAATTGGGAATTGCCTTGGCCAATAGGGGACACGAAATCCATTTTATTACCTATAAGCAACCAGTACGACTCGAGTTACTGGGTGAAAGGATCCATTTTCATGAGGTGAATGTCCCAGAATACCCCTTGTTCCATTATCAGCCGTACGAGCTGGCACTGTCCAGTAAATTGGTAGATACCATTAAATTATACGGAATAGAATTATTGCATGTTCACTATGCCATCCCCCATGCCTATGCAGGCTATATGGCAAAAAAGATGTTGGAAGAAGAGGGGATCTATGTCCCTATGATCACCACCCTGCACGGTACCGATATTACCTTGGTAGGAAGGCACCCCTTTTACAAGCCAGCGGTTACTTTTAGCATCAATAAATCCGATGTGGTCACCTCCGTTTCTGAAAATTTAAAACAAAGCACCCTTAATCTTTTTGATATTAAAAAGGAGATAGAAGTGGTGCCCAATTTTATTGATAAGCGGAAATACGGAATGCCCATTACCGATTGCCAACGGGCGTTAATGGCCAAGGATGAAGAGCGAATTGTTACCCATATCAGTAATTTTAGGCAGGTAAAACGCATCCCGGATGTGATTCACATTTTTCATAAGATCCAGGAACAAATTCCTGCAAAACTGGTAATGGTAGGGGATGGCCCTGAGAAAGAAGGGGCAGAACAGCTGTGTGCAGAACTGGGCATAGAGGATAAGGTTCTTTTCTTGGGGAATAGTAATGAGGTAGATAGAATTCTATGTTTTTCGGACCTATTTTTATTGCCTTCCCAATCGGAGAGTTTTGGATTGGCGGCTTTGGAGGCTATGATCAATCGCGTAGCAGTGGTTTCCAGTAATGCAGGGGGAATTCCTGAGGTGAATAGGCAAGGGGTTACGGGCTATTTAAGTGATGTAGGTAATGTAGATGAAATGGCATCGAATGCCCTAAAAATATTGAAGGACGATGCCACCCTGGAGAAATTTAAAGACAATGCTGCCAAGGCAGCCTTAGATTTTGATATTTTAAAAGTATTGCCCCTTTACGAGGCCATCTATGAAAAGGCGTTCGCAGAACGACACCAAAACTAAGCTGATGCGATGCTTCCTATATCTTTTATTGCTAATGGGACTTTCCTGCTCCGCTCAAAAGAAAACGGCTTCCGACCAGGAATCGGCCATCCCGCAATTGGTTTTGCATGACACCCATAGCCATTTGGAAGCCTCCCATTTTGAGGTAATCAAGGACGAAAAATCGCTAAAACTACTGTTCGCACAGCTCAACAAGACAAGAAAACCCGGCATCCCCCTTCCTCAGGTCGACTTCAATAGGGAAATCCTGTTGTTCTATGGGCCTGGGATCATCAACGGTATGCGTGACATAGAACTCCACATCCAAAAAGAATCCCAGGACAGTATTATGATAGCCGCTCTGGACACTCTCAACTCCCCAAAGGGAGAACTCATCACCACCAGTCCTTTTTGTCTCTATTCCCTTCCCAAAACAGGGAAAACGATTGTTTTTATAGAAAAGGAGTAGGTTGATTTGAAGATTAGTTGATTTGGAAATGGGAGGGATTAATGTAACCATTGATCAATGTAGCGATGTACCAATGGGTTAATTTGGAGATTTGCTAATTTGGAAATTTGGGTGTGCAGCCGTCGTTATGTAGGTATTCAAAAGTTTTTACGCCGTCAGTTCGATTTCTATGACAATTCCAAACGATTTTTATAA
>NZ_MTAZ01000101.1 GCF_002150785.1 Arenibacter amylolyticus
GACCTGAGTTCGATGTAAGAATTTCGAATATTATTGGGTTTTTACACCATAGAAAAAGCGGAAATTTAGTATATTTAAGTGTCTAAAAATCAAATATTTAACTAAATTATCCGCTATGATTTCCAATGATAAAATTACTGAAATTTTCTTCAATATTGATGAGTTTTCTAAGGTTTTTGAGCCTGCTCTAAGACAAAACCTTTTAACACAGGGCAAAAAGACTAGAAATAGACCCGGTAGGATGTCCAGTAGTGAGGTGATGACCATTTCAGTTATCTATCACTTGAGCGGCTTTAAGAACTTTAAGCATTTTTATATTTTTTATGTACAGAAACACATGGAAGATAAATTTCCTGAGACCGTGTCCTACAATCGGTTTGTTGAGCTGATGCAGGCCAATATGCTGCCGCTCGTGCTTTTTATGAAGACTTGCTGTCTTGGGAAATGCACAGGAATATCCTTTGTGGACTCAACACCTGTAAGGGTTTGCAATAATAAGAGGATAAACAACAACAGGGTTTTCAATGGTATCGCAACCACGGGCAGGTCAACGATGGGGTGGTTCCATGGTTTTAAGCTCCATCTGATCGTAAACGATAAAGGCGAGGTACTCGATTTTGTTATTACCCAGGCAAATGTGGATGACAGACAACCGCTAAAAGAAGGCAATGTTCTAAAGCGGATTTTTGGAAGCCTCTATGCGGACAAGGGCTATATCTCGAAGGATCTTGCGGCGATGCTATTTGAGGACGGTCTACACTTGGTTACAGGCATAAGAAACAATATGAAGAATGTACTGATGACCCTCAGGGACAAAATACTACTTAGAAAACGCTCAATTATAGAAACCATAAACGATCAGCTTAAAAATATATGTGACGCAGAACACTCTAGACACAGGAGCTTCGGAAATTTTATAACTAATCTTGTCTCAAGCCTAATAGCTTATTCGTTCCAAGAGAAGAAACCGGGAATCAAATTTGAAAAAGAGCAAAATCAAA
>NZ_MTAZ01000011.1 GCF_002150785.1 Arenibacter amylolyticus
AACGGTAGTTTTAGAACTTCCTGAAATCGTTTAGGACAGTATTGGTCATGAACAGTATATCAAGGAAGAAATTCTGATACCCCTTGGGCTAAATAACACCTACTTTTCCCTTGAGGAAGTAAATATAGACGATGTGATGAGCGGTTATTACGTGGGCATTGACAAAGATTTTAAGACAAACGAAAACGGAATGTTGGCCACAGCCGAAGACGTGGGCATATTTCTCAGGGCATTGAACGATGGTTCTGTATTTGAAGAAGGCGAACAGGAAATCTATTCCACTATTTATGAGTACGAGCATGGAGGCCTGGTCCCTGGGTATCAAAGTCTCGCAGAATATTATGAAGACATGGATACCGTGGTCGTTCAATTCATAAACACCACGGATTTTGCGGGATATGAATGGAATTTATCGGAAATCGTAATCAATCGTATTGTAAAAATTTTGCGTAAGCAAAATAATGCTTCATAACATAGGATTATTTTTAAATCTATTCCATGAGAATTTTAGTAGTAGGTGCAAGTGGTGCCACAGGAAGACAATTAGTGGAACAACTGCTAATGCAAGGAGAGGAGGTTAAGGTAGTAGTAAGGCCTCTTGAAAAACTGCCCGAATCTTGAAAGGGCAATCAGCGCTTACATATCATTTTAGCAAGCCTATTAGAGTTAAGCGATACTGAAATGACCGAACTTGTTGATGAATGCCATTCAATTGTAAGCTGCCTCGGACATAACATGACCTGGAAGGGTATCTATGGCCAGCCTAGAAAACTGGTGGCGGATGCCACCCATAGATTGTGCGATGCCATCACAGCGAACAGGCCAGAGCAAAAAATAAAGTATGTTCTAATGCAAAGAGCAAGAAATAAAATACCTTGTTGCTCCTTTATGCCGCTGCTGCAAATAAGGGCTGAGACGAAAATTTAGGACCTAGGCTAGTTTCTAGGGTGTTTGCAAATTTGTCCTAGTAATTGAGTTAAACTAATCAGAGGCTCCAGAAATAAAGGAGCCTTTGTTTTTTAACGCTTGCCAACTATGTTTCATCTAGCTTGTTCTTCCCTAATTATTAATATTGACTTCCCATTTTGACAATAAAAAGCGGAATTAAATAGAAGTGAATTTGCTACACCAAAACATTTTCCAAAGTAGAATCTACGCAGAAAATACCGGATACTCTAGACTCGTACACTATGGTAATCATATCGGCAGTGGACATGCCGACATCAACGCTAAATAGGTTTACATCGGCATTGCGGTATTTTTTAACGTTCTCCAGAAGATCCCCCTCCGCAAAATTAATAGTGGTCTTCTTAGGGAACCTAATCATGGATTTAAGGTCTTCTATATCTGTTTCCGAGAATTTTAAATTTGGATTATTATCCACCACAAAGGCATCAATTTCACCCTTCCAATTCTTGCAAATTAGAAGCGCAAGAAGAGTTGATAAATCATTGTTTCCGATGTTGAAAATCTCTTTCCAATTAGAGGGAACCTTGGTTAACCAGAGGTTGATGTTTTTCTCAATGGCTAAGCTAGCTGTGGAATACGGAATGTATATAATCATTCCAAAATTATTCTTTTTAACATCCGATATTAGCTTGTCGTAAAAATCTAGGTCAGCATGTCCGGTATCAACACTAACAAAAATAATATTGGGTTTAAAAAAAGCGGCATTCAAAGATTGCATGCTGATATTAATAGTGGTGTTGAGTTCTCTATTTTCAACAAATGCATAAGAAACAGAAATCCCATTTTCTTTGTATTTCTGTGAAGCATTTTTCAAAAACAACTCAATATTTCGCTGTTCTTCTGGATTCTCATTAAACAACGCCAGTATTTTTATGGAACCATTGGGATGAACAATGGAGTGAATTAGCTTGTACGAGCTTCTTATTTCCTTCGGCATGGTCATTGGAATTAAAAGATCGGGACGCCAAGATCTAACTTCCTTTTGAGGGCTCAGGTTACTCGACTTTTTTGTGGCCCACTCTGCAAGCGCTGTAAAAAGACCACTTCTGGAATCACCTGCTTCGGATTTCAATTTTAAATTTACCAGATAGAAATAAAAGATGAAAATTAATATGAGGGATGTTAAGGCGACAATAACATTAATTACAAACATAATCGCGATAGATCCAAAGGCACCTATTGCAGGTACAAATAGCGGTACTTTTAAGGTGGGCCTATAACTGGGTAAATTCAAGGATTGTTCTACAAGTACAACAATATTTACCATGGCATAGGTAATCATAAAAAACATAGTGAGAATAGGAGCAATCGTATTTAAATCGCGCAATGAAATTCCTATAAATACGATAACGGCAGTTATTAGCATAGAATTGATTGGCTCCCCTTTTTTGGACGTTTTTGCCAGTTCCCTGCTTTTAGGTAATATACCCTTTTCTGCCAATGCAAGTAAAATTCGCGGAGCACCTATAAATGACCCTAAAGCTGATGAAAGTGTAGCGCCCAATAAACCTGCTAGTACTATGGGGCTAAAAAGGGCTTTGTCTATAAACAAATTATAGTTGGAGGTTAATTCTTCGGGAGTTGCTAGGAGTGCTGCCACGAATATTAAACTTATATAAACAAATGTGGTTAAGATTACCGCCGAAATAGTGCCCTTAGGAATGCTTTTCCGTGGACTGGTGAGATCCCCAGACATATTAGCGCCAGCCATTACCCCTGTCACAGCAGGGAAAAACACCGCAAAAACAACCCAAAAGGAGGTTCCTTCAAAATTATTCTCTATAGATCCTGGATAGTTGCCAAACAACTCAAAATCGTAGTTTAAATCGCTCACAAAAAGGGCCCCATAGATGGAAATTAAAGACAGGACAATAATCCCAAGGATTACATACTGAATTTTAAAAGCAAAACTGGTACTTATAAATGCTATTGTCATTACCAGTGAAAAAATAACCACATCTAGTACCAATGGATTTAAATTAGGCAAAATGGAAACCAATCCTTCTCTAAACCCAAAAATATACATGGCCACAGCCAAAGCTTGGGCTATGTAAAATGGAATGCCTATAGCGCCCCCAATTTCTAATCCCAATGATTTTGAAATGATGCTAAAAGCACCACCAGCACCAATACGTACATTGGTAGTAATTGAAGATAAACTTAATGCTGTAGTTAATGTTATGGCCACAGAAATTAAAAGAATTGCTAACGCACCAACAATACCAGCATTTCCCACCACCCATGGTTGGCGGATGTACATTATTACCCCAAGTATGGTTAAGGTTGTGGGTGTAAAAACTCCGGCTAGCGTTCCAAATGTTTTCTTACTCATGTTTCTAACATTTTTTACAATTATGGAATTTTCGTTGGCTGTTTAAACAAATGCATACCGGTCCTATTTGTTTATTTAAAAAGGGATATATGCTATTCCTGCAATAAATGGGGTTAGATGAGTGCTGTCACAATCAATGTATTGGTTTGTTTCCTGTGTTTATACCATTAATATACGTCTAAAAATAGCGAGTCGCTAATCATCTGGGTAAATATTGTATGGTTTCCTTGCCATGGGCAAGTTTCAGGTATATCAATGGAATAGTCTAAAGTTGTGGGTATATTTGGCCAAAACCCTATATCCATGACAAGAATTATTTTTAATTGGTACTTTTTAGTACTTTTTTTATTTGTTAGTGTTTATCATTATTCCCTTTCCGCACAAGAATCCCTGCCTCCCAATTTTGAGGCGTGGGTAGCCGCTGCACAAAAAGAATGGAACATTCCAGGAATGGCCGTGGGGATTGTAAAGGATGGCGAAGTGGTCTTTGCAAAGGGCTTTGGTGAAAAACAACTAGGCAGCGGGGAAGCGGTAGATGCCAATACCATTTTTAGCATTGCCTCGGTAAGTAAAAATATGACCGCTGCGGCATTGGGAATTTTGGTAGATGAAGGAAAAATTGATTGGGATGATAAAATCACCAAACACATTCCGTGGTTTCAGCTCCAAGACCCATGGGTGACCCAAGAGCTCACCATTCGCGATGCGCTCACCCATAGGGTAGGATTGGGAAGAAAGTTGGGGAATAGGCTTCAATTTATGACGAACAGCCCCCGGGATAGCGTGCTGTATAGAATGCGGTATATGGACATGGAAAAACCGTTCCGATCCCAGTTTGTATACAATAACGTCCTCTATTCCTTGGCTGGACAGATTATTGAATATGTGGATGGGCGAACCTGGGACGAGTTTTTAAAGGACCGCCTTTTTGAACCCCTCGGTATGACTTCCAGTACTACAAGTATTACTCAATTGAGACCCAGCGATAATCAGGCCTACCCGCATCAGGAAATAGAAGGTAAGGTAGTCCCCATTAATAGACGAAATTGGGACAATGCAGGTCCTGCCGGTGGGGTGAATGCTTCCGTAAACGACTTAAATAAGTGGATGTTGATGCAATTGGGAGTGGCCGGGACCTATGAGGGGAAGGAGATAATTAGCCCAAAACAAATGAATGAAATTCACAAACCGCAAATGCTCCGTCCGCAGGCAAATGCCTTGGCGGCACAAGGTTCTTATGGCTTTGGATGGACCATCACAGACTATAAAGGAAAACGGGTTATTACCCATGGTGGAGCAACGGATGGGTTTAACAGTGCCATGTACCTGATGCCCGAGTTGAATCTGGGGATTATAGTTGTAGGAAATACTTTTAACCGCCTAGGGAATGCGGTTGCCTATCAGGTGATGGATGCCTACTTGGGAACCAATGCGTTAGACTGGAACCAGTATTATCTGCAAGGGTATCAGAAAACCTTTGAGCGGGCTTTGGAAGCGCGAAAAGAAATTGACCAAGCCAGAATAAAGAAAACGAAGCCTAGCCTAGGGCTAGATGCGTTTACGGGCGTATACAAATCCAAGGGATACGGAAAGGTGGAGGTTAAAAAAGATGGGAAGGATCTGGTAATACGCTTTTGGGATACAGACGATTTAGAGGCAAGGCTAGAACATTGGCATTATGATACCTTTAGGGCAATTTGGAAGAATCCTGCCCAACGGGAGGAGTTTATGCAATTCCACCTAAACAAATCAGGGAAGGTGGAGGCTTTGGATTTTGAATTTGCCCTTAGGCCTCAATTATTGCAGGTTGGAGCTTATCCTTCCAACTATACCCATACAGAGCGGTTTGTAAAACAATGATAATAGTTAGTGTTTGTACTCAGGGGAGTCGTATTTATACCCGTTAGTGGTTGTTTTTCCAATGGTTATAAGACGCTCCGGTCAACGATTGGAGGTATACGTGTCGCGGGGGATAAACTTTTTATTATCGCTTTTACTGCAGGTTTAAAAAGCGATTTTCCTCGCGACCATAACCAATAACTTTTATGTGCTCGTGGTAGAATTCCAAAACGGCGTACGCATTTGTTTCGGTATCTACCATGCCATGCATGTTTAGATAGTGAATCCCGTTTTTAACTCCATAGTTGCCTTTGTGATTATGTCCGTTTAGGTAGGCTTTTACATTTGGATAGTTTTCTAGTATCGTTATCACTTCTTCGGCATTCCAGAGATTATGGATATCCTCTGGGTATACGGGGAAATGGCAGAATACCATCACATTTTCTTGATCCTTTTCCGCTTGGTCTAGCACGGTCCTTAACCATTGTAACTGGGTGGGGCCAATGGCACCGTTCCAGTAGGGGGCATCAATTTGGTTTCTAATATAGTAATCCGCGGTAATTTGATAGCCTTCACTAATTTCGGGAAACGCATGGAAGCTGAGGTCGTTTCCATCCAATACTATAAACCGCCAGTTGGCAACCTTAAAGTCATAGTAGGGAAAAGGCATTTCCAGCTTTCTGAATACCGCAGCTTTCTCATCATCCTCTACCCAGAAATCATGGTTTCCCAATACTTGGTACGTCGGCATTTTTAAGGAATTGAAGATGGGCTGTACCACATCAAAATTTTTCCAGTCCCGATCTATAAGATCCCCTAGGTGAATGGTGAAAGCTAAATTCATGCTATTGAAATGTTCCACACATTTCTGTAATTTCTCCTTGGATTGAATATATTTTCTGGCTCCTGCATCTTCTAGGTCCGCATATTGGCAATCTGCCATTACCCCAATGGAAAACGGGGTCTTTTTGGTTGCTGACATGTAAGTTTGTTCTAGTTGTTTTTATTGGACATGGACCTCTAGGTAAGCATATAATGGATGCTCCTAAGAAGGTGCTTGCAAATATATAGGAATCAAGTTCCTTTAAAAGTTCTTGAAACCTATTTTCATGATCCCCTTAATAGGAGGGTGGCAGAAATATAATCATTCTTTTTTATAAAGGGATTGGGGAGGTCATTAGTATCCAGGGTGTAGTGGGGGTAAACATTTGAAAGTATCCAATTTCTGTTGCCAATTGCTTACTTCTGGTTCAATGCCAATCCACCTATTAGTTGTGGCACTCTATGGCACTGCTCACAGTTTCCGTAATAGGTGCAGGAGAAAGATAGGGGATTCCCAGTCCCAAGCCTCTTAGGATAAAAAGGAGGCCAATTAATACCACAAAAACTGGGATTAAGCGCTGAACCGTTTGCTTTGCCTTGCCTTTTAGCATGCTTCCAAAATATACTGCAGTGGTCATTAATGGGATGGTTCCCAATCCGAAGAACACCATAAAAAGGGCACCCCACCAAGGGTTGGCAGTGGCAATACTGGTAAATACGGCCATATATACCAAGCCACAGGGAAGAAAACCGTTTAGGAAGCCTATGGTGAGAAAGGTGTCCGGACTTTTCTTTTTCAGTTCCTTGCCCATTTGATTTTTTACCTTGGACAAAAGGCCGTAAATGGGTTTGGAAAAATTGTATTTACTAAAGGTTTGATAGGGGATTAGGACAATCACAATCATTACGACCCCTATGATTATAGAGAGCCTTTGCTGTAATCCAAATACATAGAGTCCCTTCCCCAAAAATCCAAATACCAATCCTATGATGCCATATGCAGTTAGTCTGCCAAAATGGTAAAGGGCTACCTGTAGTAGTTTTTTACCCGGTCTATGATGATCTACGGGCAACATAAAGGCGATGGGTCCGCACATGCCAATGCAGTGAAAGCTCCCCATTAATCCCAATAAAATGGCAGTGACCAACATGTCTGGTAAATTTTGTAGTGGATTCTGTATTGTTCTTTAATAAGTTATCTGGTCTCTGAACAAATAGGATTCGTCTTTGTTTTGCCAGGAGACTTTTACATTCCATCTGCCTTCTACTAATCGCTTCTCGGGTATAATAAAATAATGGTTCCTCAACCGAATGGGCAAATCAAAGTCCAATTGCTTGTTAGAGGGCCTATAAAAGGAGACGGTTCCTGTAATGCTGTTGGGATCCATTTCCTGTGGAAATTCTAACTTTAATCCTTCCGGACCGTGTACTAGTTTTAGGGCTGCATTTTTGTCTTGCGCGTTAATCTCCGCATCCAATTCCTCCTGAAATCCCATCTCTGCCTGGTAGTAATCCTCACGAACTAGGTCGTGATTGGTCCTGTCATCCATCAGCATACTTACTACAAAGAATAAGATAAAACTAATGAACCCTATAAATGCCAGTACAATGCCTGTTCCCCAATTAATTTTCATGTTGTTTATATTTTTTGCACCCATTTTATTAGGGTCGTTTTTATTTCAATTTTTAAAAGTCAGGGAGCTATAATGGTTTATTTATAACTACGTGGGGCCATAAACCTTGCAGAGGTCGTTTCAATTTTTTTATCTCCGCTATAGACACCAATTTTCACCGTATTCTTGTCGCCTTCCAAGGCAGCATTGTCAATTTCTATAAACAGTGTCCCTTCCGTCAATTCTTGGGCTGGAACTGTAAATTCTGTATTCCCCACAAGGGATATAGATCCCTTGTGCGATAGTAGCTTAAAGCTAACATCAGGAATGTCTCTTGTGGTTTTATTTACCAGTTTAAAGGTGTATACATTGCTAATAATATTACCTTCCTTGTGTTCGTACAATTGCCCTGGAAGTCGTAAAATATTTGCTTCCAGATCATTTCTTAGAAAGAGCATGCCTATCAAAATCCCTGTTAGAATAACAAGGACGGCACTGTATCCTTTGAGTCGGGGTGTAAATTTAAACTTGGCTTTTTTCTCAATATTATCCTCGCTGGCGTATCGTATAAGGCCTTTAGGGAGGTCTACCTTCTCCATAATAGCATCACAGGCATCTATACAGGCCGTACAATTAATACACTCTAGTTGGGTGCCGTTTCTAATATCGATACCGGTAGGGCATACATTAACGCATTGGAAACAGTCTATGCAGTCCCCGTGCCCCATGGCTTGGCGGTCTTCCCCTTTTCTAAACTTTTTTCTTCCTTTTTCGTTCTCACCACGCTTATGGTCATATGCTACTACTATGGATTTGTTATCTAGCAATACCCCTTGCATACGGCCATAGGGGCATGCAATAATGCAGACTTGTTCTCTAAACCAGGCGAAAACAAAATAAAATACCGCTGTAAAGATCAGTAGGGAGACCATGGTGCTTATATGTTGCATGGGGCCATCCGCTATATATTGGATAAGGCGATCGCTACCTATTAAATAAGCGAGGAAAACGTTGGCAATTATAAAGGAAATCACAAAAAATATCGTCCATTTAAGCCCTCGTTTTCTGATTTTCTCTGCATTCCAGGCTTGTTTGTCTAGCCGAATCTGGGCGCCACGGTCCCCATCTATCCAGTATTCTATCCTTCTAAACACCATTTCCATAAAAATGGTCTGCGGACAAAGCCAACCGCAAAAAATACGGCCAAAGGCAACGGTAAATAGGGCGATGAATACCACCCCTATGATCATGGAGATTACAAAAAGGTAGAAGTCTTGCGGCCAGAAAGGGAAACCAAAAATATTGAACCTGCGTTCCAGAATGTTGAACATCAAAAATTGGTTCCCATTTATTTTTACAAATGGCGCTAATAATAAGAATGCTAGGAGTACATAACTTACATATTTACGGTATTCATAGTATTGGCCCTGGGGTTTTTTGGGAAATACCCAAGCCCGTTTGCCCTCTTTATTAATAGTGCCTATGGAGTCCCTAAAATTATTTTGTTCCTGTGCCATTCTTAGCCTTATGGGTCAATTTAATTTGGTGATTTAAGTGCTAATCCTCTGTCCAAAGTTCCCCTTCTGCATCCTTTGGATTTGCAGGGGTGGTTCCCGTTAACTCCGTAAGGATATAACTGGAGACCTGGGCTATCTCGGCTGGTTTAAGTACTTGCTTCCAAGCTACCATTCCCTTTCCTGCACGTCCTCCTTCAGAAACCGTTTGGAAAACTTCTTTAATACCACCGCCAAGAATCCAATAGTCATCCGTTAAATTGGGGCCTATACCCCCGCCGCCATCTGCCATATGACAAGCAACGCAATTGGCAAGATATACCGCCTCCCCAGCTTTTAGGTCGGAGGCATCGGTCAATAGCTCCACGGTACTGGCATCTACTAAACCTTTTGCAGTTTTTTTGTACTCTTCTATTTCTACCTGGGCCTGTGCTACGGCTCTTTCATACTCCATATCTTGGTTGTCCCCGCCAAATATATGGTAGCGGGCCATGTAGACTATAGCGAAGAGGATGGAGGCATAAAATAGGTACACCCACCATGGTGGAAGATTGTTGTCCAGTTCTTGAATGCCGTCGTAGTTGTGATCCAATATAATCTCGTGCTCCTCTTCAATGGTTTTCTCTCCCACCATTTTTTGTCGGAGGCGCTCTATCCAATTCCAAGCACTTTTTTTAGTCTTGGTTTCCAAATAGCGCTCTTTGGCCTCTGGAGATAAGCTGTTGAATAGGACGTTTTCTATCGATTTAACGATTAGCTCTATGCCGATCAATAGAAATAAAACTACTCCCAAGAACAATAAGGCAAGAGGGTGTTCCAAAAAGGCTGGTTTACTGCCCGATTCTACAAAGTATTCCATCAATCCGAAGATTAGAAAGAAGAAGAGCGGAATTCTTATCCACCATGGTGTGGTATTTCTCATCGTATTTGTTTTAAGTGGTTTCCTTAGGTTGAATTTGTTTTATATACGTGTTAGAGTCCAATTACCTACCCGACAGGCAAGTAGGTAATTCAACCTTTTCGCTACTCATCCTCCTCCAAGGGGATTTCGCTAATTTCCTTGATATGTTCCTTGGATGCCGTAAATACCCACCAAAATAGGATGGTAAAAAAGGCAAAGAATATCAGGAGGGATATGATGGGGTAGGTGGCAATCCCATCGATGGTTTCCATATAACCTTTTACAAATTTTAACATAGACTTTTAGTTTTGGGAGATTTCCTCCTTAGTGTTCTTTATTTTGATATCGGTTCCGAGTCGTTGTAGGTAGGCGATCATTGCTACAATCTCCCGATCCTTCATTTCTATAAATTCCTCTCCGTTTTCCGCAGCATACTGTTTATCTGCTTCATAATTCGCCGCAAAGTCTGGATCGGTATATAGATTCTTTTCTATTTGGGAGGCCTGTTGATCCATATGCTCAAAGGCGTTGGCAACCTCCTCCTCAGTATACGGGACCCCCAAAGCGATCATTGCCTCCATTTTCTTTTGGATTTTACTTCTGTCGTGCTTGTCTCTTACCAACCATTGATATGCCGGCATAATAGATCCTGAAGAGGTACTTTGTGGATCGTACATATGGTTTAGGTGCCAACTGTCAGAATACTTTCCACCTATCCGTAGCAAGTCGGGCCCGGTACGTTTACTACCCCATAGGAAGGGATGGTCGTAGACAAATTCCCCTGCTTTGGAATATTCTCCATACCGCTCTACCTCACTACGGAACGGTCTTACCATTTGGGAGTGACAACCAACGCAGCCTTCTCTAATGTAAAGGTCTCGTCCTTCCAATTCTAATGGGGTGTAAGGTTTTACACTGGTAATCGTGGGAATGTTGGATTTTACCAATATGGTGGGTACTATTTGGATGATACCTCCTATAAGGATGGCCACTGTGGCCAAAATAGTCAACTGTATAGGCTTTCGCTCTAACCAGGTATGGAAGGTTTCTCCTGCAGTTCTTTTCTTGGAAACCCTGGTTAAGGCTGCGGCCTCTGCCAACTCGTCTTCTACCTTGCTGCCAGATTTAATGGTTTTAGCTAGGTTGTAGATCATTACTAGGGCACCTACGATAAACATACTGCCTCCTATAGCACGCATCCAATACATAGGGATAATCTGAGTAACGGTTTCTAGGAAGTTTCCGTAAACCAAGGTTCCGTCGGGATTAAATTCTTTCCACATTAAAGCTTGGGTAAAACCAGCAACATACATAGGTAGTGCATATAGAATAATACCTAAGGTGCCTATCCAAAAGTGGAAGTTGGCCAAGGGAACAGAATGTAACTTGGTTTTGAACATTCTCGGAATTAACCAATAGATCATTCCAAAGGTGAGGAATCCGTTCCAAGCCAAGGCGCCTACGTGGACGTGGGCTATAATCCAATCGCTAAAGTGTGCAATGGCATTTACATTTTTTAAAGATAGCATGGGGCCTTCAAAAGTGGCCATCCCGTATCCGGTTATAGCGACCACCATAAACTTTAAAACAGGATCTGTCCTTACCTTATCCCAAGCACCCCTAAGTGTTAGTAGACCGTTGATCATACCACCCCAAGAGGGGGCTAGCAGCATTATGGAAAAGGCCACCCCTAAATTTTGGGCCCAATCTGGTAACGAAGAATACAAAAGGTGGTGTGGCCCCGCCCAGATATAGATGAAAATTAAAGACCAAAAGTGAACAATAGAAAGTCTATAGGAATAAACAGGCCTATTGGCCGCCTTGGGAACAAAATAATACATTAGTCCCAAGAAGGGGGTGGTGAGAAAGAAGGCTACCGCATTGTGTCCGTACCACCACTGTACCAACGCATCCTGTACCCCGGCATAAACGGAGTAGCTCTTAAAAAGCCCTACTGGGATGGCCAGACTATTGAAAATATGAAGTACGGCAACGGTTACGAAAGTAGCCAGATAGAACCAGATAGCGACATATAAGTGACGCTGTCTCCTCCTTAACATGGTGCCGATGAGGTTCCAGCCAAAAGCTACCCAAACAATGGTTATGGCAATATCTATTGGCCACTCCAGTTCTGCATATTCCTTGGTAGAGGTGTATCCCAGCGGTAAGGTGATGGCGGCTGCCACAATAATGGCTTGCCAGCCCCAGAAATTTAAGTTACTTAGTTTGTCACTGTACATTCTGGCCTTTAGCAGTCGCTGTGTGGAATAATAGACCCCTGCAAAAATGGCGTTTCCTACAAAGGCAAAAATCACCGCATTGGTATGTAGGGGACGCAGGCGGCCAAAACTTAACCAGGGTATGCCATCGGTGATGTTGGGGAAGAGAAACATAAAGGCGAGCAATAGCCCCACGGACATGCCCACAATTCCCCAAAACATGGTAGCATAAATGAATTTTTTTACGATTTTATTATCGTAATAGAACTGCTGTACTTCCATAATTACAATTTTTGACTTTCACTTAATTGGTTAGATTTTTCTTTTGGATTTGTCTCGGAAGTGCCTTTTACCAGATCATCTTCAAAAAGCATGCGCACAGCAGGAGTATAAGAGTCGTCGTACTGACCCCTCCTAACAGATACTATGAATGCAATGAAAAAAACAAGGGCCACCAAAATACTCAGGGCCAATAATAAATAGATGACACTCATTCCAGATATAATTTCGGTGTAAAACTAAAAAGGGGGTAATTGGTATAACATGACATTAATCAGCTTTTGAAAAAAAACTTTTGGGAAATAACTTTTAAGAAAGAAAAGAGCTCAATTGTCATTCTAAACAAACTGGTTGACAAGGAGTTGGTTGGTAGGGTAAAGGGAAGAGGGCCTATACGTACTAAGACGGCTTCTCTTTAATGGATTATTCGTAACGATTTATGGACAATACGTTAGGAAATGAAGTATTATGTATGAATAGTTTCTTAAAATGAAACAATTTATGGGAAAGATTTTTAGTTTTGCGACTTTCAGATTAAAAACCAGCGATTTTTGTCGGGAATGTATATTAATTAAATGTTGATTTAATAGGTTAATAGCGTAAACTATGTTTAAGAAAATTGGATTTGTTTTATTATTGGGGCTGTTTGTGGTCAGCTGTGGGGAAGACAAGACTCCTTGTGACCCAAGTAGCGAGGTTATAGATTATTCCGAGGCCGATTCTTTGGCACAGGTCTATAATTGGCCCAAAGATTTAAAAATTACAAGATTTGCCGGACCCGATCTAACCCCTAGCCCAGCGTGTATGGCTGTGGCAGCTACAGGAGAAGTTTTTGTAGGGGTAGATATGATGGGTTCCCTAGGGAAGGATATGGGGAAAGGGTTTATCAAAAAATTGGTAGACTGTAATCATGATGGGGTGCTGGATTCCTATACTAAATTTGCGGAGGTAGATAACCCAAGGGGAATTTTACCTGTTGGAAATCAACTTTTTGTTTTACATACTACCTTTACCGAGGAAACGGGAAAGGCAGATAATATGGACCTAATCGTTTTTGAGGATTTAGATAATGATGGTGTGGCCGATGGTCCAGCCAAAGTATTGATCAAAAACCTGAGTAACTCCAAATACCTTCAGGAAAGAGGTACAGACCATGCTACCAACGGGATCCAAATGGGAATAGACGGGTGGATCTATATCGCAGTGGGCGATTTCGGATTCCATAACGCTACCGGTACTGATGGTACACAGTTGACCATGTTGGGCGGTGGAGTACTTCGTGTGCGCCCCGATGGTACCGAAATGGAAGAATATACTCATGGATTGCGTAACATCTATGATGTAGCTATTGATCCCTTCATGAATATCTTTACTAGAGGAAATACCAATGATGGTGGAGGATGGAATATTCGTTTTTCTCATCAGATGCAAACTGGGGAATATGGTTATCCCATGCTTTTTAAACATTTTACAGAAGAAATTATCCCGGCCTTGGTAGATGCAGGTGGTGGATCTGGTACAGGAGCGTTGTTTATGAATGACGACCGCTGGCCAGCGCATTACAACAATGTGCCCATGATGGCAGATTGGGGTAGAAGTTTCCTATACATGCATAGGGTTACAGAAGACAAGGCTAGTTTTACTCAAGAAGAAGAGGAGTTTATTAAACTACCACAGATAACGGATCTAGATGTAGATGCCTCTGGGGTAATGTACTTATCTGCTTGGGACGGAGCAGGATATTCTGGTAGTCCGGACAGAGGGTATATTGTAAGAGTAGTTCCAGAGAACTTGGAGCACGAGCCTTTTTCACCGGTAGAAGATATCTATTGGACTAAGAGTTTGGTGAACTTACTAAAAGCAGGGAATGCCAAAACAAGATTAAGTGCGCAGTACGAATTGATTAGGAGAGGAAAAGGAGCGAACTCCGTTTTAAAACTGGCGAAGGATAAGAACCTTTCACTGGAATCAAGAGTTGCAAGTATCTTCACCTATGCACAAATGACGGGTGAGGAAGGAATAGATAACCTAGTATCCCTTACGGAAGACCCAGCGGTGCAGGAGTTCGCTTTAAGAGCCCTGGCAGACCGATTGGGAATTGTAGCGAACGTTCCATCGGAGCCATTTGTGGAGGCATTAAAATCTGACTCGGACAGGGTAAAGGCCGCCGCTATTGTAGGCTTGGGCAGATTGGGTAGAGCAGAATTGGCAGAGCACCTATTGGAGGTGCCGGTTCCTAACTCCTTCCAAGCTCCATTATTGGGAAGTGAAGGTCCGCATGCCACACCTAATTCGGATATACTTTTGCCTCACTTGGCCGTAAAAGCCTTGGTAGCATTAAATGCCGAAGACGCAGTTGTAAACGCTTTACGTACTAAAAATCAGGATTTGGCACTATGGGCTATGCGTTACATGCATTCACCTAAGGTGGTAGAAGGATTGATTAAGGCCTATGATGAAACTGAAAACGCCGAATTTAAGGAGAAAGTAAGCAATACTTTGGCCCGACTCTATCATCAGGAAGCTCCGTACGACACCTCTTGGTGGTGGAGTACTAGACCAGATACCCATGGTCCTTATTATAAAACGGTAGAATGGGAGATGACCCCCATTATTGGTGAGTTCCTTACCCAAGAATGGAAGAAAACCCCAGAGGAGCGTAAAGATTTATATGCCGAACTTAACAGTAAATACCGATTAGGGATAGAGGAGTTTGGTATCTTGGAGAAAAGAGAGCCTAAAGAGGATATGCCTTTGGTAGACCTAGACAAAATCAAGAACAAGAAAGGTCAGGTAGGTGAAGCTTCCATCGAAGACGTAATGATCGCCATTAAGCAGATTAAAGGAGATCCGGTAAAAGGAAAGGAAATCTATGGGAATCAAGGTTGCTTTGCATGCCATAGTATTAGCACTAGTGAGGTAATGAAAGGACCCTTTATGGGGCAGATCGGTTCCATTATGAACAGGGAGCAGATTGCAGAATCTATTCTAAAACCTAACGCCTCCATTTCTCAAGGGTTCTCTACGGTAAAGATTGAGACCAATGATGGAAGTATTCATGTAGGGTTTGTAACCGCAGAATCGGCTACTGACCTTACCATACGGAATATTGCCGGGATTGCAACGGAGCTTAAAATAGCTGATATTGCAGAAAGAGAAGAATTGCCAACCTCTATGATGCCTGCAGGATTGGTGAATTCGCTCAGCTATGAGGAGTTTGCCTCCTTACTTGCATTCTTGGAAGAGCAGAAATAAGAGGGGTAGTCCCACTTTTTGAAAGTCGGGCCACTTAAATCTTAATATGATAAAGGGAAGCAGTCTCCAGGGATTGCTTCCTTTTTTTTTTTTTTGGAATGCTTATCGGAAAATCCAAGTGGCATATCAGTTGGGCGCTCCCCTATCGGGTCGCTCTTTCCACTGTACCTGCCTGCTGGCCGGCAGGTCTTTTTTGTATAATTCCCCGCAGGATTACTTTATGTATATGCGGACATTATACACAATGCCGACAAGGTTTTCAAAACTTTGCAGAATCAGGAGCGAAAAGAACAAAAAGCCAAAAAAGGATGCCGCTGCACTAGCTAAGGCGAAGATTAGAATTGATTACAAAGTATTGAGACCCTCCGCGGTCGGGCCCGAGAACAAGAACCTTATCTAATTTCAGGGCTTAATACGGGGACAGAGCGGAGCCTGCCTACCGACAGGTATGGCCGAAGTCACGAAATTAAACAGGTATAAATTTGTATGTTGTTATCCAAAATCGGGGATAATGCCATCATGAAAACAGCATCATTATTTCCTAAACAAGGCATTGGGTGGACCTTAGAGGATAGTCTCTGGGTATGGGGCCCTACAGCCCATAATTGAATACCTCGAGGAGAGTTAGTGGGGAGATTTGGATCAACTGAACCTTCTATTTCTTTCTTTATTGTTGAATGGACTTTGGCAGTCACTTCCACATAAGGTGCATTTTCAGCACCGATTGAGAGGTCGCACAAGTAGCTTTTAATATCATGGTAAATTTTCATTTATAGGGAATAGTCGCTCTCCATAGGCATAAAACAAATCTAAAATGGGATAATTCAGATGTGCTAGATTAGCGTAAAGTATACGTCCCCTAGTAGAGGTTGGCCAAAAATAAATGCAAAACTATTCTACAGTCCATACCCTGCTCAAAAGGGGGATGAAAATTGCCTACCGATCCAATTTTCTTCCCAATAAGTTAGTGGCAATAGTGGTAAATGCCACAATACTGATGGAGCTCAAAGGCATCAAGATAGCTGCAATAACAGGTTTTAACTGACCGGTAACCGCAAAATAAAGTCCTACTACATTATATAATAAGGAGAGCAGGAAGCTCAGTTTAATTATTTTAATAGCTTTCCTAGAGGCTAGGACGTATTGGTAGAGATGCTTAAAATGTTGGGCGTCCAGTATGCCGTCGCATGCAGGGGAAAATACGTTGATATTCTCAGAAATGGCAATTCCCACATCGCTTTGTGCCAAGGCTCCAGCATCATTTAGGCCATCGCCCACCATTAATACCTTTTTGTTTTGATGCTGTAATTGATTGATGAACGCTAGTTTATTGTCCGGTTTTTGATTAAAGTGCATGGTAGTCCCCCTTGGTAAAAGTTTGCCAAGAATGGCTCTTTCCCCATCGTTATCGCCAGATAGAATAGCCAATTCCATATCTGAAGACATCTCCTGGAACAGTTCACTTAGCCCCTCCCTATAGTGGTTTTCAAAAATATAACGGCCTTTATACTCATCGTTAGAACTGATGTGTACTGTGGTTTGGTCCGTGGAAACTGGTTGGGAGTGACCTACAAAGGATGCAGAACCCACTTTAATCTTGTTCTGCTGGGAAACCCCTACAATTCCATGGCCTAGCTGCTCCTCATATTCCGCTAAGGTAATTATGTCGTGATCTGCCAATAGTTTATATAGCTTTCTGCTTAAAGGGTGGTTAGAGGAACGCAAGGTGTTTTTTAACAGGGATTCCTCTTCCAAGCTTAAGTCCATTCCTTCGTAGTGTACTTCACTGTTGGCTGCGGTAGTGATGGTGCCTGTTTTATCGAATATGCCGGTATCTATCTGTGCTAGCTTCTCTATGGTTTTACTGTCTTTTAGGTAAAATTTATGTCGGCCAAATAAGCGCAGCATATTCCCTAAGGTAAAAGGCGCTGCCAAGGCAATGGCACAGGGGCAGGCAATAATAAGGACGGCAGTAAATACGTTTACCACCTTCCCTGGGTCTAAAAATAACCAGATGCCCGATGCTACAAATGCAATGGTCAGTACCGCAATGGTAAATCGCTTACCTATTCCATCTGTCATCGTTTTAAAACTACTGGAGGGGTCGTCCTTAAAAACAGCATTGCTCCAGAGTTGGGTGAGGTAGCTTTGCGATACAGATTTAACAGCTTCTACCTCAATGGCACTTGCCAATTGTTTTCCTCCGGCAAATACCTTGTCTCCAGATTTTTTCGGAACGGGCTGGGACTCGCCGGTAACAAAACTGTAATCAATTTTAGCCGCTTCACTCATCAGTATAGCATCAACAGGTATAATCTCCCCGTTGCGAATAAGGAGTCGGTCTCCCTTTTCCAGATCATAGATCTGTACGCTTTCTTCTTTGTTTTCCTTGTTGATTCTTGTAATTGCAATGGGGAAATAGGATTTATAGTCGCGCTCAAACGATAAATAAGAATAGGTTTTTTGCTGAAAGAACTTACCCAAGAGCAAGAAAAACACCAATCCCGTAAGGCTATCGAAAAATCCGGCACCCCAATCAAAAATAATCTCGGCGGTACTCCTAACAAACAATACTACAATACCTAAGGCTATGGGGACATCTAGATTTAGAAAGCGGGATCGTAACCCTTTGTAGGCCGCAATAAAGAAATCTTGAGCCGAGTAAAAAACTACGGGCAGGGAAAAAGCGAACATCAGCCATCTAAACACTATTTTAAACTGTTCTAACCAAAACTCCTCCACATCAAAATACTCTGGGAAGGATAGGAACATCACATTGCCAAAGGCAAAACCAGCAATACCCAATTTATAGATTAAGCTTCTGTCTTTGGTCTTTTTATTATTGTCAAAGTCTTTTAGGGATATATAGGGCTCATAGCCGATCCGTGCTAAAAGGATGGCAATTTCTTTGAGGGAGGTCTTTTCGGAATTGTAGTTGATCCGAACGGTTTTCTCGGGGAAATCTACCTGTGAACTAGTGATTCCTGGCGATAATTTATTTAAATTCTCTAAAATCCAAATACAGGAACTACAATGGATATGTGGTATCTGCAGGCTTACAATCTGAAGGCCGTTGTCACTGAACTCGATAAGTTTCTCCTGGATTTTCTCGGTTTCCAGAAAATCGAACTTGCCTTCAATCTCTGGAGGTGTACTACCCGCAGCAGCTTGCAGGTCGTAATAATAGGTAAGCTCGTTGCTGGAAAATATCTCATAGACCGTTTTACAGCCCGAGCAGCAGAAGCTTTTATCCTCAAAATTTACGGTTGTCTTCTCACAAAGATCGCCACAATGGAAACAAGTGGATTTGTCCATATCTAGTTAACTTTAAACACATCTGCAAAGTTGGTTGCCAAGTCTGGGTATAAACATGACAATTGTCAGTTTACCGAATTTTTATAGTGTTTAATTTTGCCCTGTCCAGTAAAACCAAGTGTATATGAGCAGATGTGAAAATTGTATAATTCGTCAATTTAATTCCTTACGAGCAATGACTAAGGAAGAGTTAAAAAAGGTCTCGGATACCAAAACCACCAAGATACTTAGGAAAGGGGAGATTATCTTTGATGAGGGAGAAAAGCTGAATGGCGTTTATTGTGTTCGTGGCGGGGTTTCCAAACTCTCCAAATTAAGTCCCAACGGAAAGGACCAAATTGTAAAGTTGGCTACTAAAGGGTCGGTATTGGGACAGCGCTCCGTGATTGCAGAGGAATCATCTAACCTTAAAGCTACGGCCGTAAATGATATGGAAGTCTGTTTTATTCCCAAAGATGCTATTGTAGATACCCTAAACCGAAATCCCAATTTTGCAGTGGAGGTACTGCGTCATATGGCGCACGATTTAAAGGAGGCCGATGATGTTATTGTAAATATGTCCCAGAAAACAGTTAAACAAAGGGTTGCCGAAGCCTTTATCTACCTAGAGGATAATTTTGGGGTGGATGATCAAGGGTATTTGCTTCTTACCCTTACTAGGGAAGATATTGCCAATGTAGTAGGAACGGCCACCGAATCTGCTATCAGGATCATATCCGAATTTAAGAAGTTGGGGCTCATTAAAGCTTCCGGTAAAAAAATTGCGATTGCCAACGCCAAAGGACTTGCCGATATGGCCGTGGGCATGTAAACAGTTCTCCTATTGCTAAGGATACAGTTATTCATTGGAAATATGGCCATAACCTTTTGTGTGATCATTTATTCTTGAAACGCAAAATTGGCAAGGCAGGTTAAAGGTATACAGCCCTGATTGTATCTCCATACTCCCTAGGAATATGACATAAATCATAGATTCAGCCAAGTGCTACCCTTAATTTTACCACCGAGTAAATGGCCCGATCAATGAACATTTAAAAATATAAAAGCTTGAAAAAGATATTGTTGCCAACAGATTTTTCGGAGAATTCCTGGAATGCTGCCAAGTATGCCATCTCGCTATATAAGGACGAAGCATGTATATTTTATGTGCTTAACACCTATACCCCAACCATTGCGCATAGCAGATTTATGGCTGCCTCGGTTACGGGGAAGGCCTGTGAGGATATGGAAAAATGTAACTCGGAGAAGGGACTAGCACACTTTTTGGAGCGAATGAAAAAAGAGAGCTCCAATCCCAAGCATAGGTTGGTGCCCATTTCCTCTTTTGGTTTATTGGTAAACGAGGTAAAGAATATTATCGCAGCCAAAGAAATAGATTTGGTAGTTACGGGCACTAAAGGAGCTTCAGGTTTAGAGGAGGTTTTTATGGGAAGCAATACCGTGCGAATGATTAAAGCCATAAAAAACTGTCCTGTTCTGGCAATCCCTCAGCATTTTAGTTTTAAAACTCCTTCCGAAATTGCCTTCGCTACGGATTTTAACAGATTCTATACCAGTTCGGAGCTACAGCCCCTAATAGAAATGGCACACTCCTTTAAAGCGGCCATTAGAATTGTTCACGTTCAATACCAAATAAAATCCTTGTCGGAAGTGCAGCAATTTAACCTCAATATGTTACGGAAATATTTTAGGGGAGTGGAGTATTACGTGCATACGGTTTCGGAATTGAATTCTGTATCCAAGACCTTGGAGGTTTTTACCAGTGAATTGGGCATCCATTTATTGGCCATGCTAAATTACCCCCATAGCCATATGGATGAGGTGACCCGTGAGCCGGTAGTAAAAAGAATGGTTTTTCATACCCAAATTCCGCTTTTGGTTATCCCAGAATTGGGCATGGGAGCCCCATCGCATAGATCAGCGGAAAATCAACAATCTCTTCCTAAATCCCCTATGAATCCATAGGGTGATCTTCATAAAAGTCGTCAAACGTTTTTTGGGTGCTATAGGGGTCTGTTAATACCCTGTAGACCATATATACTACCATAATCTGCCCCACTACCGTACCGTAAAAGACCCAGTTAAAGGGGAGGTTTAGGCCAGACATGATGGCCAAGCTGACCAACACCAAAGTGGTTGCCCAAACCCAAAATAGTGCCGTGGTTTTCATTTTTATTATTAATTTACGGAAAACATAACTACCTCCCTGTTAAGAGAGTAATAAAATAAAATTGTAAATTGCTGTAAGTTAATATTGTAATTAATTGATTTATTTGGCTTACTTGTAGCTTATAGATAGGTTGTTTTTGTAAGAGAAGGAGCCAATTAGTTAGCAATTACAGCATTTGACTGGCTTATCGCCAAAGAGATCCTTCCTTAAGGTAACACCTAGGGGGTATTGGTCTACCATGCCTACGAACGGTGTTTTAGGGTTGCCTATAATTATTAATAAATACCAACTTACCTATGAAAAATAGCTATTCTGTAGCCCCCAGCATTTTGGTTGCAACGGATTGTATTGTCTTTGGTTTTGACAAAGGGGTGCTAAAGCTTCTGGTTTTTAAAAGAAGAGTAGAGCCATTTAAGGATCAATGGTCGTTAATTGGGAGTTTTGTGAAGGAAGATGAGAGTGTAACTGAAGCAGGAAGGCGGGTATTGTACCAGTTTACCGGTTTGGAAGATGTTTTTCAGGAAAAACTTAGGGTGTACAGTGATGTAAATCGCGATCCGGGAGCCAGATGCATTTCTATAGCTCAGTATGCCTTAATCCGGATAAATGATTATGATAAGGGGCAGGTAGAAAAACACGGAGCCAAATGGTTTGCGATGGATCAATTACCGGATATGGTGCTAGATCACCAGGAAATGATTGCCGACGCCCTGGAAGGGCTAAGGCGTAAAGCGGCCCAAAAGCCCATTGGTTTTGAGTTGCTGCCTAAAAAGTTTACCCTCCCTAGACTTCAGGCTTTATACGAATCCATATACCAAAGAAAAATGGATGATCGGAATTTTAGGAAAAAAGTAATGTCCTTAGATCTGTTAATTAAGTTGGATGAGAAAGACAAGTCTACCTCCAGGAAAGGTGCCTTTCTTTACAAGTTTGATTATGATAAGTATAAGAAGTTGGAGAAATCGGGCTTTAATTTTGTGTTATAGTCCAAGAAGGGCATAGGAGCTTTGTGATAAAGAAATAACGGTAACAAAGAGTGTTTATAATAAAACCTTTGCTATATTTGCCTTGTTGTGTTGTGTCCCAGTGAAAATTGGGACGTAGGTTGAAATTGTTGAACGATGCCGGGTGTAGTTCCGGTACAACAATAACCGATGAAAGGCTTTCCATTTTGGAGGGCTTTTTTTATTTATAAACTGTTTTTACTCCTCTTGATTTAAACGGATTATATTTTTCGAAAGCTGTAAATTATTGTATTTTTAATACGGAATGCCTTAAATAGGTATTTATAAATATAAACCTACAGCGATGCCTTTATACCATAAGCTTGGGAAGATACCCCAGAAAAGACACACCATATTTAAGAAACCCGATGGTAGCCTACACTACGAGCAACTTTTTGGGACCATTGGTTTTGATGGGATGTCGTCCCTAATGTATCATTTACACCGTCCTACCATGGTAAAGGAAGTGGGAAAAACCTTGGATATTTCACCGGTTGCCGCGGTAGACCACAATATTAAATCGCGATTGTTAAAAGGTTTTGAACTGAGGTCCGTGGCCGATTTTCTAGATAGTAGAAAGGTGGTATTGTTCAATTCGGATGTGCATATAGCATTGGCTGCACCCAAAAAATCCATGACGGATTATTTTTATAAAAATGCGGATGCGGATGAATTGTTGTTTGTTCACAAGGGGAAGGGTACCTTAAAAACGATGCTGGGGGAGATTAATTTTGAATATGGGGATTACTTGTTAATTCCACGAGGGATGATTTATCAACTACATTTCGAGTCTGAGGATAATAGGCTATTCATCACAGAATCTTACCATCCAATTTATACTCCCAAACGATACCGGAACTGGTTTGGCCAGCATTTGGAGCATTCGCCTTTTTGTGAGCGCGACTTTAAGTTGCCTGATAATTTGCAGACGCACGATGAACAAGGGGATTTCCTGATAAAGGTGAAAAAGCAAGGCCAATTGCATCATTTGGTATATGCATCACACCCCTTTGATGTAGTAGGCTGGGATGGGTACAACTATCCCTACGGTTTTTCCATCCATAATTTTGAACCCATTACAGGGCGGGTACATCAACCGCCACCGGTACATCAAACATTTGAGACTTCGGCTTTTGTGGTCTGTTCATTTGTGCCTAGGTTGTACGATTATCACCCGCAATCCATTCCAGCACCCTACAATCATTCTAACATAGATTCTGATGAGGTTTTGTATTATGTGGATGGTGACTTTATGAGTAGAAAAAGTATAGATAAAGGATATATTTCCTTGCATCCAGCGGGTATTCCCCATGGGCCGCATCCAGGAACCTATGAGGCTAGTATAGGAAAATCCAAGACCGAAGAGTTGGCGGTTATGGTAGATACGTTTAAACCTTTGCAGCTTACTCAGGCTGCGTTGGATTTGGATGATGGGGTCTATTACCAATCTTGGTTGGAATAGGGAAGTAGCTGGCTGTTTATTGGTGTATTACAAAATGTATTAGGGAGGCAGCTAGCTTTGCCGTTTGATGGTCTATATCGTAGGTGGGGTTCATTTCTGCAATGTCCATACTTATTAATTTGTCAGAATCCTTAATGATTTCCAAACATTCCAACACTATTTCCGGGGAAAATCCCATGGGAGAGGCGGCACTGACCCCAGGGGCATAGGCAGAGGAAAAGCCGTCTAAATCTATGGTTAGGTATAGGTAATCTACCTCCTTTATAAAACGTTCTAACTTTATTTTAAGGTTGGCGAGATGGTGGAGGTTGAATTTTTTATTTTGTAGGACGGTAACGTTGAGGTTTTTGGCGGTGTTGAATAGGGTTTCGTTATTGGCATCCTCTCGGATACCTAGGCACATATACTTAAATTTTTTATTCTCCGTTTTTTGATCCTGTGCAATCTGATAAAAAGGTGTTCCAGAATTGTTCCCATGGCTATTGGAGCGTAAATCGAAATGCGCATCAAAATTGATGATACCAATGGTTCTGCTTTTGTCATGGGTAGCAAGGTGTCTCTTTATTCCCTGGAAATGTCCATAGGCAATATCGTGTCCGCCGCCAATTAGAATAGGAAAGGTGTTTAATTCTAGTAATCGTGAAACACCTGATGCCAGTGATTTCTGTGCTTCTTCCATATTGGAATTGATACATGGGATGGTTCCCGCATCCAAAAGGGAGGTATCCCCACCTAAATGGTTTGGCATTTTTGCCAGTTGTTTTCTAATGGCTTCTGGACCGTCTACGGCCCCTGGTCTCCCTAGATTTCTTTTTACCCCCTCATCACAAGCATATCCTAATAGCGCAAAGGCCATATCGGTATAGGGAGCAAGATTGGTTTCTTCCAAATTAATAGGGCGTATCTTTTCATGAAGATATTCCTGGTTTGCCGAGCTCCTTCCGGTCCAGTGATCGGGGTTTGAGGGGAGGTAGTTTTTCATTGAAATGTTAGGTGTTGCTGTTGGGGTAATTTAGGATTGATGAGATAATAACAGGAGTTCAATATAATCAATATTTTCTTGTAGCTATAATCACAATGTCCATATTTAAGGGGGTATGAATTACCTTCTTTAATCAAACAAGAGGTTATGATTATTTATCTATGTCTAAGGGTTTGGCTAAAGCCAAAACGCCCAATTTCCTTCTATCCACTAGCTGAAGCTAGTGGCAATTCATATTTTACCCTCGGAACCATTCTTCAAAATTTATAAATCAAAACAATCCTTCCAGCAAATCATCTGCTACCATATTAGGCAAGGTTACTTGTAGTTGCGGACTGCGTTGCATTTCCCTTTTTATGGCAAAAAGCGCCTCTTTGTTTCTTGCCCAACTCCTTCTAGATATGCCATTGTTAACATCATAAAACAACATGTTCTGCAGCCTTTTGGAAGCAACTTCCGAGCCATCCAGCACCATTCCAAATCCGCCATTGATAACCTCGCCCCAACCTACTCCGCCACCATTGTGGATAGAGACCCAGGTAGCGCCCCTAAAACTATCGCCAATAACATTATGGATGGCCATATCGGCGGTGAATTTGCTGCCGTCATAAATATTACTGGTCTCCCTAAATGGGGAATCGGTACCACTTACATCGTGATGATCTCTCCCTAGAACAACAGGGGCGGTGATTTCTTTGTTAGCAATGGCTTTGTTAAAGGCCTCGGCTATTTTGGCCCTTCCTTCGGCATCGGCATATAATATTCTTGCTTGGGAACCTACCACTAGCTTATTGCTTTCGGCTTCTTTGATCCACTTAATATTGTCTTGCATTTGCTGCCGTATCTCGGGCGGGGCAGTGGCTTCAATTTCCTGCATCACCCTAAGGGCTATCGCATCTGTTTTTTGCAGGTCTGTCTTCTTTCCCGAGGTACATACCCACCTAAACGGGCCAAATCCATAATCGAAACACATTGGTCCAAGAATATCTTGAACATAGGAGGGGTATTTAAAATCAATTTTATTATCGGCCATTATTGCTGCTCCGGCGCGAGAGGCCTCCAGTAAAAAGGCATTGCCATAATCAAAGAAATAGGTGCCTTTGGCGGTATGTTTGTTGATGGCGGCTACCTGTCTGCGTAAAGAGGCCTGTACCTTTTTCTTAAATGCTTCGGGTTCTGTGCTCATCATAGTATTTGCTTCCTCAAAAGTGAGTCCGGCCGGGTAGTACCCCCCAGACCAAGGGTTGTGTAGGGAAGTCTGGTCAGAACCTAGATGGACCATAATATTTTCATCGTAAAATTTCTCCCAAACTTCCACTATATTCCCTAGATAGGCTAAGGACACTACTTCTTTTTGGGCAATGGCTTGCTTTGCTCTTGTGGTTAATAGGTCTATATCCTTTATAAGTTCGTCTACCCATCCCTGTTGGTGTCTTTTTTCTGCTGCTGCTTTATTTACTTCGGCGCAAATGGTGATGCAGCCAGCAATATTGCCTGCTTTGGGTTGTGCCCCGCTCATACCGCCTAGTCCGGCAGTCAGGAATATTTTGCCTGCGGGCGTTTCTCCTTCCTTCAATACCTTTCTAAAAGCATTCATTACGGTAATGGCCGTTCCGTGAACAATTCCCTGCGGACCAATATACATATAGGAGCCTGCCGTCATCTGCCCGTATTGGGTAACGCCCAGGGCATTGTATTTCTCCCAGTCGTCCGGTTTGGAATAATTGGGAATCATCATCCCATTGGTGACCACTACCCTTGGAGCCTCCTTGGAGGAAGGGAATAATCCCAAGGGGTGTCCAGAATATATATGCAGGGTCTGTTCTTCGGTCATAGTACTTAAATACTGCATGCTTAGCAGGTATTGTGCCCAATTTTGAAAAACGGCCCCATTGCCTCCGTAGGTAATCAGTTCCTCGGGATGCTGTGCTACAGCAGGGTCTAAATTGTTTTGTATCATCAACATAATGCTGGCAGCCTGTGGAGTTTTAGCAGGATATTCACTTATAGGCCTAGCGTACATGGGGTAATTTGGTTTAAAGCGATGCATATAGATTCTGCCAAGGCGTTGCAGTTCTTCCGCAAATTCTATAGCGAGCTCCGGGTGCCAGGCTTCAGGAAAATAACGCAAGGCATTTCTGATGGCCAGTTTTTTCTCTTCCGAAGAAAGGATGTCCTTGCGTACAGGTGCCCGATTGGCATGGATAGGATATGGTCTTTTGGGAGGTAATTCCGCCGGAATCCCTTGTTGTATTAGAGTTTTAAAATTGTCTTCCATTGCGCGTGTTGGGTTTTTTAATTACTGAGCCAAAATCTGTTTTCCATTTTTCCAAACCATGCTAGGTTGTAGCATCCCTTGATGGTAGAGGACCTCCTTATAATCTTGGGTAGGAAAGGCTACCATATCTGCCAAAAATCCAGATTCAATTTTCCCTCGGTCTTTTAGGCCTAAGGCTGCCGCCGCTCTAAAGGTGATCCCAGAAAGCACCTCGGCATTGGTAAGTTTTTCAAAAGTCCCCAATACGGCGGCTTGTAAAAGCAAATTGCCCATGGGGGCAGAACCAGGATTCCAATCACTGGCAATGGCAACGCTGGCTCCGGCATCCAGAAATTTTCGGGCAGGGGTATAATTGCAGCCTAGTCCCATGGAAGCGCCAGGTAGGGCAGTAGCAATTACATTACTATTGGCCAATAGTTTAATCTCGGCATCCGTACTAGCTTCCAAATGATCGGCACTAACAGCTCCAAATTCTACAGCTACTGCACTTCCTCCTGTAGAAAATTGATCTGCATGGACCGTAATATCGAACCCCATCTCCTGCGCCTTTTTAAAATAGGGGGCAATAGTGGAGGGGGAATACGCTCCTTCCTCAATAAAGGCATCCATCCTATGGGCAAGATTTTCTTTTTTTAATATAGGAAAAAGGGTAGTGCTTATTTCCGTCAGGTATTCCTCTGGCGACCCCACGTAATCCTTGGGAACCATATGGGCTGCTAAACAGGTAGGGATTAGATCGGCTGCTAGTGCCTTGTTGGCAGTAGAAATGGCGATAAGCATCTTTAGTTCCTCTTCTACGGATAAACCGTAGCCGCTTTTCACCTCTATGGTGGTCACCCCTTGTTGTAAATGCCTATTGGCACGTTCTTTTATTCCTCTAACCAGTTGGGCGGAATTGGATTTCCTGGTCTGGGTAACGGTATCCCAGATTCCTCCCCCGGTTTGGGCAATTTCTAAATAAGTTTTCCCAGCATTCCTAAGCGCATAGTCGTTGGCTCTACTACCGCCAAAACAAATATGTGTGTGGGCATCTATAAATCCAGGGAAACAGACCATGTCCTCCTCTATTGGGAGGATCCTGGCGTTTAAATCTCTGGCTTCGATTTGTAGGTCCGAAAACGGTCCCACCGCGTAGATTTTCCCATCTTCGGTGAGTACCCCCGCATCTTGGATGAGTGGTAGTTGATGATCTTGTAAGGCACCCTTTAACGGTAATCCGGACATGGTTAATAGCTGCTTAAAGGGACCGATGAGTGAATAGTTGTTCATGTTGATGATTTAGTTTCTTATTCCAGCCATTTTTAATATTGTTCAAACTCCGCTTCAAATGGACTGTTTGGGGTAAGTTGTTGTTGTTTCATCACTTTTCTTACCGTGTGAATAAGGGTTTGATTTTGAATTAATTGAATTCCTTTCTCAATATCGTCTGAAAAGACCCGGTCCTTATCGGCGAAAGCGACCTTTTTACGGACTTCTTGGTGGACTTCATCCAGGATGATGCCCGATTTCATGGGCTTTCTAAATGTAAATGCCTGGGCTGCGGTAAGGAGTTCTATAGCTAATATTTTCTCTACATTTTCCAAAACCTGCAGGGCCTTTCTTCCACTGATAGATCCCATACTTACGTGGTCTTCCTGACCAAGGGAGGTGGGAATGCTATCTGCACTCGATGGAAAGCAAAGTCCCTTGTTCTCACTTGCCAAAGCGGCAGTAGTATACTGTAGAATCATATAGCCAGAATTGATCCCGGTATCCTTCATCAGTAATTTGGGGACTCCGGGGCTATTGCCTTCCAAAGCCAGGTATATTCTACGATCCGATATGTTACCCAGCTCCGAGGCGGCCAAACAAGCATAATCCAGTGCTAAGGCAAGGGGCTGACCGTGAAAGTTACCACCGCTGATAGTTAAGTCTTCATCAATGATAATGGGGTTATCCGTAACCGAATTGAGTTCAACTTCCAATAGCTCCTTTAAATGCAACCACGCATTCCTAGAGGCGCCGTGCACCTGTGGGATGCAGCGGAGGGAGTAGGGGTCCTGGACTTTCTCGCAATTGGCATGGGATTTCATAATTTCCGATCCCTTTAATAAAAACCGGATATTGGCAGCCACATGAATATTACCTTTAAAGGGGCGGATCGTGTGCAGCTCTTTATAAAATGGTTTAACACTCCCCTTTAAGCCTTCTATCATCATGGCGCCAATAATATCTGCCTGGGTAAGGCAAGATTGCATTTTTTGGACCACCATTACCGCATGGGCAGCAATAAATTGGGTGCCATTGATTAGGGCTAGTCCCTCTTTGGGACCCAACTCCAAGGGCTGGAGTCCCGCTTTCTTAAGTAGCGATTCCATTGGTAGTACTTCTCCCTGGTAGTGAACCTTTCCCAGTCCGATTAATGGGAGGAAGAGATGGGAAAGGGGAGCCAAATCTCCCGATGCGCCAACGGATCCTTGGGAAGGGACTATGGGGATTGCATTGTTGTCTATATGCCATATAATTCTGTCTAGGGTGGTTTCTGCAATACCAGAATATCCTGTTGCTAGTGAATGGACCTTTAGGACCATCATTAACTTGGCAATTTCCGAGGCTATGGGCGTACCCACCCCTACACTATGACTTTTTAAAATATTGCTTTGTAATATCTTGGTTTCCTCCTTAGATATCTTGGTGGTGCACAAGGGACCAAAACCGGTATTTATTCCATATACGGGCTCCCCCTTCTCCACAATATTGGCAACAACATTGCAGCTAGCCCGAATCTTTTCCCTGATGGTACTGGAGATAACACCCTTGGTTTTTCCTTTTGCAATGGATAGTGCTATTCCGGCAGTAAGATGATCCTCACCAAATTGGAATGATTTTGTTGAACTGGACATAGATGATTTTTTATGATTATAAATTTATTGATTAAGTTTGATAGTTGCCAATACCAATAAGTTGTGCAATTAATAACTATGAGTTATCAAATAGAAATTCGGCATTTTAAATATTTCCTAGCAGTTGCGGAGGAGTTGCATTATAGGAAAGCAGCAGAGAAATTGAATATATCCCAGCCAGGCCTAAGTAGACAGATAAAGCAGATGGAGGAGATTTTGGAGGTGGAGTTGTTTGTTAGAAGCAAAAAGAACGTGGCACTCACTGCTGCGGGTGAATATTTAAGAGGGGAGGTTGAGTTTATTTTAAATCACCTCGAGGTCGCTAAAAAACAATTAAAGTATGTAGATCAAGGAAAGTCTGGCGAGGTGCGGATTGGATTTTTGGGTTCGGCAATGCAGGAGGTTATTCCAAAATTGTTGCTTAAACTTAAGCATAGTTTTCCAGGGATACGTACTAGTTTGGAGGAGCTTTCCAACAATGCACAACTTAACGCTTTGCTCAAGGATAGGTTGGATATGGGTTTTGTACGCCTTTCCAGAGTCCCCGATGGATTTAATCTTAGACCTATCTATGAGGATACCTTTTCTGTGGTGCTTCCTGCAGCACACCCACTGTCGGTGCAAGATTTTAAGGGCATGGGGCAGTTATCCGAGGAGAATTTTATTCTTTTCTCCCAAGATTATAGCCCCTTGTACTACGATACCATTATGAGTATTTGTGAAGATGCGGGCTTCACCCCCAAAGTTTCGCATAAATCGGTACATGCCCAAACCATCTTTAAATTGGTGGAGAACAATTTAGGGGTGGCCATAGTTCCTACCTCCCTTCAATTTGGATTTAAGATGAAGGTTAAGTTTGTTGAGTTAGCAAGGATACCACAGAAAGCCGTATTATCGGTAGTTTGGAAAGAGGACAATAGGAATCCTGCTTTAAGGCATTGTGTTAATTTATTGTTGGAGGGGGAATGGAATGCCATTTGATCATGTAATTTTATTGTTTATTTTAATAGATAGGATACTTTTTAATAATTTGAAATATGATATTTGATGTAATTAAGGAAAGACGATCTGTTTTCCCAGCACAGTACACCGGTACTCCAATTGCCAAGGAAGACATTGAAAAAGTATTGGAAGCTGCCAATTGTGCGCCCACCCATAGAAAAACGGAACCATGGCGGTTTAAAGTATTGCAAGGAGAGGCCAAGGAAAAGTTGGGAATGTTCCTGTCTTTAAAATATATGGAAACAGACCCCAGTCCAAAGCAGTTTAAGGCGGGTAAATTGATTGAGAACCCTAAAAAAGCGGGCGCTATTATTGCTATTTGTATGCAGCGCGATCCCAATGAAAGTGTGCCAGAATGGGAGGAAATAGCGGCAACGGCTATGGCGGTACAAAATATGTGGCTGTGTTGTACCCAAATGGGAATCGGTTGCTACTGGAGTTCGCCAGGACTAATTAAATATATGGACGAGTTTTTTGAATTTAATGAAGGTGAAAAATGCCTCGGATTTTTCTATATGGGAAATTATGAGGGAGACCTCCCCGAAGTAGAAAGAGGCACTTGGGAAGAGAAAGTTACTTGGATGTAAATTTTTGTCCCTAGTAAAAAGTAAACAGGGCCGACTTATTTTCCCACGTCTTATAGATAAATAGGCCTAGAAATATTACGGTAACCATGAATTTTATAAAGGTGCCGGTAAGAAAGCCCAAAAAAGACCCGAAAGCAGCCTTCAAGGCTGTTTTTTGGTCTGCTTTATTAATCAATTCCCCTACCAATGCGCCCACAAAAGGCCAAATGATAATTCCGAAAAACCCAAGAATGGGAAAAATCAGTGCTATCAGCAATCCTAGGGTAGTGCCAATCATTCCCCACCTACTGCCTCCAAACTTTTTGGTACCCCATACCGGGATAATATAATCCAAGGTAAATACAATAATAGCAACAGCCAACGTAATACCTAAGAACACCCAATCATCCGGTACGGCCTTGGTGAGGTGGAGCAGAAACAATCCTACCCAACTTATTGGGGTTCCCGGTAAAACAGGAAGAAAGCTACCCAAGATCCCTACAAGCATTAGTATAAACCCAAGAAATAATAATAGGATGTCCATGTACCGCCTTTAAATACGTTAGAAATTGTTTTGTGTTGGACGAAGATAAGGGAGAATTGTTACAATAGCGTAAGGTATGACTGGATGAGTCACTTCAACAGAGTCCCTTTTTTCCAGACTCCCAATGCGTTCGGGAGAGAAGTCGCACACCTTGCTATTTTATGGGAGAGGAACTATATAAGAATTAGCATCCTATCTCTACCTAAAAAACACCTCAATACAAAATTTAACAACTAAAATATTAGTTTAAACTAATAATTTAGTTATATTTGATTTAAAGTTAAACTAAAAGCTTAGTTGTATGAGACAGTTGACCAAGGCAGAAGAAGAGGTAATGCACGTATTATGGCAATTGGAAAAATGTAATGTAGCGGCCATAATAGAGCAATTTCCAGAACCTAAACCAGCGTATAACACCGTGTCCACCATTGTCCGAATTCTAGAGAGCAAAGGCTTTGTAGATCACGAAAAGGAGGGAAGGGGACATTTATATTTTCCACTCGTGAAGAAATCGGACTACGGGAACCAATCCATTAATAAGTTGGTGGATGGTTATTTTCAAGGCTCTTTTAAAAGTATGGTTTCTTTCTTTATGAAGAAAAATGATATGAGTCTTTCGGAGTTAGAATCCATTATGAAGGAAATTAAAAAGGAAAAGGAATGATACAGTATATCCTAGAGTGCATGGCGTTTCAGCTGTTATTTTTAATAGTGTATGACCTGTTTTTGAAAAAGGAAACTTTTTTCCAATGGAACAGGGCATACCTTCTAAGCTCTTTTGTGCTTTCCATTGTACTTCCTTGGATAAAGATCGAAGCCCTAAAGACTACGGTGTCCCAAGAATCCTTTGTATATCCGGAATATCTGTGGGGCATGGACATGTCGGCTGGAGTGGTAGCGACCCCTGAACTTTCAGCCTCAATCCAACTTTCTACCACCGAAATGGTTCTTTATGGGGGAATGCTCTTAGCAGCAGTATTGTTTTGCTTTAAACTGTATCAAATAGTACAACTAAAAAGAAAGGGCGAGATCCGCTACTTTAAAAGTTTTACCAGAATAATGGTGCACAATAGTCAAATGGCCTTTTCATTTTTCAGGTCCATTTTCATAGGGGACAAAGTATTGGAAAAGGATCATGATAGTATCATTCAGCACGAGCTGGTGCATATAGAACAGCGCCATTCTTTGGATTTATTATTCTTTGAGCTCATGCGGATTATTGCTTGGTTTAATCCCCTAGTCTACGTCTATCAAAACCGAATTTCCGAATTGCACGAGTTCATCGCCGATGCAAAAGTGGCCAAAACACACAAAGCAGCTCAATACCAAATGTTGTTATCGCAGGTTTTTCAGACCCAAAATATTTCATTCATCAATCATTTTTATAAAAGTTCATTAATCAAAAAACGAATCGTCATGTTACAAAAAACAAAATCGAAACAAATCTGGAGGTTAAAGTATTTATTGATGTTGCCTTTGGTTATAGGAATGTTGGCGTATACCTCCATGGAGGGCAAGCCTTCCTCAACTTTTCATCCCGATATAGACCTTGAGAGTATTGGGGTGGACTATCAAGATCCAATGGACATGCCCTTTTCCGTGGTAGAAAAGGTCCCTGTTTTTCCAGGTTGTGAGGATGCGGATGATAAAAGGGCTTGTTTTAATGAGATGATGCAGAATCATATTATAGATAATTTTAGATATCCCGAAGAGGCGCAAGATAAAGCTATTCAAGGTCGTGTAATCACCATGTTTATTATTCAAGAGGATGGAAGCATAGGCGGTGTTAGAACGCGTGGTCCAGATAAAATTTTGGAGGAAGAGGCAGCACGTATAATTTCTCTATTACCTAGCATGACCCCAGGGGAGCATAACGGGGAGAAAGTACGGGTTCCTTTTTCCACTCCAATTAGCTTTATAATGGAGGGAAATAAGAAGGATGAAACTAAAGACATGGAAGTCGAAGACAGTGATGATATACCTGTTTTTCCTGGCTGTGAAGATGCAGAGGACAAAAGGGCATGTTTTGAGGAAATGATGAGAAAGCACATTTCCAACAACTTTGAGTTTAATAAAGAGCAGGCGAAGCAGTTTTTTGAAGAAAGAATGGTAGAATATATTAGCAAAAACGCAACAGCTTCAAAATACAACGAATTGGTAATGGAACGGGAGCAATTATTAAAGAATACTGATGAAAAGAATCCCATAATAATCAATTTAGACCAACAATTGAAGGCCCTTCGGAATAAAATAGATGCTAATGAAATAGATATTCCCTTTTCCGTTGTAGATGAGGTACCTGTTTTCCCTGGCTGTGAGAATGCGGAGGATAAAAGAGCGTGCTTTAATAAAATGATGCAGAATCATATCGCAGAAAATTTTAGATACCCCGAAGAGGCTCAAAAGAAAGGAATTGAAGGCCGTGTAAATACTATGCTTGTCATTCAAGAGGATGGGAGTATAGGGGGTGTAAGAACGCGGGGTCCAGATACCCTTTTGGAAGAGGAGGCGGCACGCATTATCTCCCTATTGCCGAGCATGACACCCGGGGAGCATAGGGGTAAAGCCGCTCGTGTGCCCTATTCCATTCCTATTACGTTTAAGCTTCATGGTCCTTCAAAGAATGAGGGATTACAATCGCCTGAGTTGAAGACATCTTCAAATATGATGTCTGTTGTAGCACTGGTAATAACTAAAAACGGTAAAAAATATCTTACGGGAACTCTGTCTGATGGGGCAAGGGGATTGCCAGGCGCAAATATTTCCATTCAAAATGGGAATAAAGCGGTCGTTTCCGACTTTGATGGTGTTTTTAGCATTGAGGTTGAAAAAGGGAATGTTATTGAATTTCAGTTTACCGGACTACCAACTGCACGGCTTACTATTACAGATGAAGCCGAATACAGAATAAAGAAAATAAAATAAATCGGGCTATAGCATCGTATAGATGGTAAAACTTATCGACCTAAATAATTGAAAACACAATGCTTAATTTTTTTATTGATTGGGTTGGTTGGCAATGGAAACTCCCAGATCAGCTCTACCGCGACTGCCGATAGTCTCTATGCCACTGGAAACTATTCTTTGGCCATTAATGAATATGCCAAACACGGGGCATCTTCCAAAGCGCAATTGCAAATTGCACGGGCCTATAATACCATAGGGAACTATGATAAAGCTGTAACTCAATACACAAGCTTGGTGCAAAACAACCAATCCTTGGTGCTAGCAAAATATGAGCTGGGCAGATTGTATCTGAAGCTCAAGAATTATGCCCTTGCACATACGGTGTTTTCTCAATTGACCGAGAAAAATCATCAGAACCCGGAATATTTCTACTATCTGGGGGAGTCCTTAAATGGGTTAGATCGCTCAGCGGAAAGTATATCCGCCTATAAGCAATCGGTGAAAATTGACAGTACCCACTTGCGAAGTCTGTTTCAATTGGGAAAGTATTATGTTTTTAAAAGGGAACGCGATTCCGTATTGAAATATGTGGATAAAGGACTTCAATTCTACAGGAACGATGTAGGTTTAATCCATCTAAAGGCACTGGCCTATTATAATGACCGCTATTTTAGTCGAGCTATTCCTTTATTTGAAAAATTAGTGGAATTAGGGGAGGATAAGGAATATATTCATGAAAGGATGGGGCAGGCATACCTAAGTATGCGGGAGTATGCCAAAGCAAAAGACGCCTATCTTAAATGGTTAGCGTTTAATATTGAAAATCCAAAAGCCCTATATTGGGTGGAAACTTCCCTTTGGAAATTGCAGGAATTGGACAGCGCAAAAATATATTTTCTAAAATCCATCGATGTGCAACAGGTTGCGCTGGATAAGGAATACAATGCTTTAGCCCGATTAGCAATGGAGCAGAATGATTTAAAATTGGCCATTGATCATTATAAAAAGGCATACTTGGAGAATCCCGAAGGCTACCTTTACAAGTATGAGATATGTTTATTATCCGAACAATACTTTAGAAACCCACAACAGGCTTTAAAATGTTATAGGGAATACCAACGGAAATTTGGACATCAAAACGACTATTTCTCAGAATTTGCTTCAAAACGAATATCCAAGATAAAGGAGGAAATTCATAGGAATGCCTACTAAATTGACCAAATTATCGTAATTTTCCCCCTAGAATATGGCATTCATGAGGAAAGTTGTGGTTTTGGCTTGTATTTGTCTTTTTACCTCTTGTGATTGGTTTACTTCCAAAGAAGAGAAAACCCAGGAATTGGTGCAGGAGGAAATGCAGAATATAAATTTTAACGAGGTAGACCGGTATCCGCTGTTCGCAGGTTGTGACGAAATGGTTTCTAAACCAGCGCAGAAATTATGCTTTGAGAAGACCCTGCTAATGCATTTTTCCAAGACCTTGCAAGATTTCGATTTCGTCATTGAAACCGAGGTCAATGATACCATTTATGTGGACTTTCTGATGGACAAAAACGGGGCGATCTCTGTTTTGGGGATAGAAAAGAACATGAGTATTGATGATGAAATGCCCGAGTTTAATGGGATTATTACCCAGAGCCTAAAGAGCATGCCCAAAATAGAACCCGCACTAAAAAGGGGGATTCCCGTAAATGCCAAATTCCGCATTCCTATAGTACTCAACAGTAATTAATACATAGTTTTTGAAACACGAAAAGATAATATTGGGAATAGATCCCGGAACCACCATCATGGGATTCGGTCTAATAAAGGTGGTGGACAAGAAAATGGAGTTCCTCCAAATGAACGAACTGCTTTTGCAAAAATATAGCGATCCCTATACCAAACTGAAACTTATTTTTGAACGCACCATAGAGCTGATAGATACCTATCACCCTGATGAGATTGCCATTGAGGCTCCCTTTTTTGGGAAGAACGTACAATCCATGCTAAAACTAGGTAGAGCCCAAGGGGTGGCCATGGCCGCAGGATTATCACGAGAAATTCCCATAACGGAATACCTACCTAAAAAAATAAAAATGTCCATAACCGGTAACGGAAATGCCAGTAAGGAGCAGGTGGCCAAAATGCTTCAGAGTGTCCTTAAACTAAAATCACTTCCCAAAAACCTGGACAGCACGGACGGACTCGCCGCAGCGGTATGCCATTTCTATAACGAAGGCCGTATAGAAGTCGGCAAAAACTACAGCGGATGGGAAGCCTTTGTAAAGCAAAATGAGAAACGGGTGAAGAAGTGATTAATTCAATAAGCAATAATTAATTAGCAGTTAACAATGCTTTAAAACGGTAATTATGGATAGTAAGAATAATCCTTTATCTATTAAGTCTTTTAATTTTGCACTGAAGGTAGTGACCCTTTACAAAGATGTAATAAAACTAGAAAAAGAGTATGTGCTATCTAAGCAATTCTTGAAGTCTGGCACCTCTATCGGGGCAAATATTGCAGAAGCTAACGGTGCCATTTCAAAATCTGATTTTTCCTCTAAAATTTCCATAGCGTATAAGGAAAGTCTTGAAACAAAATATTGGCTTAAATTATTAAGGGATTCAGACTATATCTCTAAATCAAAAGCTGAGGAATTAATTTCAGATGCTGATGAATTGTCAAAAATTATGTTCGCCATCCTTAAAACCACCAGAATTAATAATAGAATTTAATTGTTTATTGCTAACTGATAATTGTTAATTGTTCAAATGAGCTGGATCTAAATACATATAAACCATGTCTCTAAAATAACAGCAGGGGAATTAATTACGGATGCAGATGAATTGTCGAAAATTATGTTCACCATCCTAAAAACTACCAAGACTAAAATTGAATAATTGTTTATTGCTAATTGCTAACTGTTAATTGTAAAAATGAGCGGCATCTACATCCATATCCCTTTTTGCAAGCAGGCTTGCCACTATTGTAATTTCCACTTCTCCACCAATATGAAGAAAAAGGAGGAGATGATTGGTGCGCTGATCCGGGAATTGGAGTTGAGAAAAGGGGAATTCGCTGAGGATGAATTGTATACCATTTATTTTGGGGGAGGTACGCCCTCGGTCTTGAATGCATCGGAAATAGAACAGCTCCTGGACGCAGTATATCAAAACTATAGGGTGGCAGCAAATCCAGAAATCACGCTGGAAGCAAATCCCGATGACCTTTCTGAATATACGATCAAAGAACTGTCCAGTACCGCCATCAATAGGTTGAGCATAGGAGTGCAATCATTTTTTGAGGAAGACCTAAAGCTGATGAATAGGGCCCACAATGCCAAAGAGGCGGAAGACTGCATTAAACTGGCCTGTACCTATTTCAACAATATTTCCATCGATCTAATTTATGGCACACCAGGGATGAGCAATGAACGCTGGGCGGCCAATATTGAAAAAGCGCTATCGTTCCAGATTCCCCATATCTCTAGCTATGCGCTTACCGTTGAGCCCAAAACGGCCCTGAAAGCCTTTATAGAAAAGGGGGTTATAGCCCCGGTAGAAGATGAGTTGGCCGAAGGGCATTTTCAGATCCTAATTGAAAAACTCTCAGCTGCGGGCTTTATCCAATATGAGTTTTCAAATTTTGGGAAGCAGGATTATTTTTCCCAGAATAATACCGCCTACTGGAAAGGGAAAAAGTATTTGGGAATTGGACCTTCCGCTCATTCCTTTGACGGAATCCGAAGGGGTTGGAATGTAGAGAATAATACGAAATACATAAAAAGCATTGCCCAAGGCATCCTCCCAATGGAAACAGAGGTGCTTTCTACAACAGATCGCTTTAACGAATATATGATGACGGGAATGCGCACCATATGGGGGGTTTCCTTGCAGCGTATAAGGACCGAATTTGGAGAGGATTACTATTCACACCTGCTAAAAGAAGCTGCGGTTAAATTAGATAAAGGACTGTTGGTCGTAGATAATGAACACCTTTTGGTAACCCCAAAAGGAAAGTTTTTGTGCGATGGCATAGCTTCGGACCTTTTTATGGTCGGTTAATACTGCACCCTAATTTCTCTCGATTTTATGTCTTTTACCCAAAGTTTAGTCCGAAAAGTACTATTTGTGGGTGGTTTGTCCCAGCACAAGACCTCCCTTTTAAGGGGTGATCCAGTGCATATTGAAGGTTTTAGAAGTAATTTATTTAGGTTAAGCAACCATCTACGGGCCTTAATACATTTATTTTATGTAAATTTTAAAGCCTTCAAATAGCCTAGTGGCTCTAGAAGAGGAATCTCGATTATTATCCGATTACTAGAAGAACTAATACAAGAATTTTATACATGAAGACAATTATTAAACACAACACCATTAACTATACTATAGACCTTTCCGATCCCTTGGATATTTCCATCCCTATAAAAGGGGGAGATTCCAATGTGAATTCGTGGTACCTTCCCCCGCCAAAAATAGAGCCTCATAGTGAGGGCGAATTTGTAGGGAAGGTTACCGAAGGGGGGTCCACCAATTTTAATGATATCTACTTTAATCCTCATTCCCACGGGACGCATACAGAGTGTGTGGGGCATATTACGGAGGAATTTAGATCGGTTAACCAGAGTCTTTCCAAGTTTTTCTTTATGACTGAGGTGATAACGATAGCCCCTGAAAAAATGGGAGACGATTTTGTGATTTCCAAGAAGCAATTGCAATATGCCTTGGGAAATAAAAATAGGGAGGCGGTGGTTATTAGAACGCTTCCTAATTTATCGGAAAAAAAATCCAGACAATACTCCAATACCAATCCGCCCTATTTATTGGAGGATGCCGCCAAACTATTATTGGAGAAAGGGATATCGCATTTATTAATAGATCTGCCTAGCGTGGACAAGGAGAAAGATGGCGGACTCCTCTTGGCCCATAAAGCATTTTGGGATTACGATGGCAAAATTAGGCATGACGCCACCATAACCGAGCTGATCTTTGTGGCCAATAGTATTGAAGATGGAAAATACTTCCTAAACCTACAGTTGGCCCCTTTTGAAAACGATGCAAGTCCCAGCAGACCGGTACTATATAAAATTGAAGACTAAAAAATGCGTGGATGGCTACACTTTTAAAACTGGAAGAGTTGTTTATGTTCCTTCTGGGAATATACCTCTTTAGTCTTCTAGACTATAGTTGGTGGTGGTTTCTAGGACTAATTCTTACCCCAGACATTGGTATGTTGGGCTATTTGTGGGGAAAGAAGGTCGGAGCCATAGGGTACAACCTTTTTCATCACAAGGGATGGGCTATTGCAATTTATTTAATGGGTAGCTATCTTTCCTTACCTTTGTGTCAGCTGATTGGAATAATTGTATTCTCCCACGCCTCTTTGGATAGGATTTTTGGTTATGGCTTAAAGTTTGACAAGGGATTTAAATATACCCATTTAGGCGAAATAGGCAACGCAAATGAATGAAATAGTAGAACTTTTTTTAGGGCTTATTCTTGGAGCCATCGCCATGTATTGGGTATTTTCCCTATTCCGAAAAAAACGGAACAAGGAACTTACAGATCATCAGTCCACCATTTTGCTGGATAAGATCAAGAGCGTCTGTAAACTGATTACGGTAGAGGGCGATTTTGCCGAAATATATCGTTATGAGAATACCAGGGAGTCCTTTCTAAGTTTGGTTAGTAGTAAGAAAAAGGCCCTCATTGTCATAAATGCCAAAGTGCATATTGGGTTCGATCTAAAAAAGTTGCGGATGCATGCGGATAAGGAGCATAAAAAGATTGTTCTGACCAATTTCCCAGAACCCGAAATTTTGTCCATTTCACCAGATTTGCAATTTTACGATATTAAAAATGGGCTGTTCAATGTCTTCACCCCGTCGGATCTCACCTCCCTTAACCTAGAGGCCAAAAAACATATAGAGGATAAGATACCCGCCAGCGGATTAATGGATACGGCAAATAGGGAAGCCTTGGAAGCTGTGCTCCTAATAGAGAGTATTGTGGAGACCATTGGTTGGAAACTGGATTACTCTGCCTTGGAATTGGCCGATAAAAAGAAGCAATTATTAGATTAATTAATATTAAAATCCCCTTACGCATAGGAAGTTATGAGAACTATATTTTTTGGATTATTATTTTTAACAACCGTCATTGTCAACGCCCAAACCGAAGAAACCATGCAAGATTTTGATTCCAACTTTGTACATACCGTCTATTTTTGGTTAAAAAACCCTACCGATAAGGACGATAGAAAGGCATTTGAAACCTCGCTCAAAAAGTTTTTGGCAAACTCCCAATATGCCAAGACCAACTTTATTGGCGTGCCTCCCAAGGCATCCCGGGAGGTGGTAGACGGTTCGTTCACCTATTCCCTGGTGGTTACCTTTGATTCTGCCGAAGCCCAGGAAAAGTATCAGAACGAGGAGCCTCACTTATTGTTCGTTAAGGAGTCTAGCGATTTGTGGACCAAGGTAATTGTTTATGATTCCACCGGAATTTAGAGTCTCAGCATGATTACCTATAGACCGGCACAGTTGGAAGATTATAGAAGTATTGCCCACTTGCATACCCGTAGTTGGCAAGAGAACTATAGAGGGAACTTTAGTGATCGTTTTTTAGATGAGGAAGCGCTGGCAGACCGGATGAAGGTGTGGGAGGAAAGGTTAACACGGCCCGCTCCCAATCAGTTTCTATGGGTAGCTACACAAAATGGAGAAATATGCGGTTTTGCCTGTGCCTTTAAGGAGGAGGATAGTCAGTATGGAACCCTTTTAGATAATTTACATGTATCTAAAGCGTCCATAGGGCAGGGGATAGGGAAGCGCTTGATTAGCCTATTGGCGAATGAAATTAAGCAAACGCTGCCCAATGCCAAAATGTATCTGTGGGTGTTAGAAAACAATGTAAGTGCTATCAGGTTCTATGAACGCTTAGGAGGCGTTAATTATGAAACGGTAGTAGGTAACGACATCGGTGATAGGGAAATACGGAAATGCCGGATGGTTTGGAATTCCTTGGAGTCCTTGGAGATGAAGGATCACCCCCTAATTTAGGAAAGTTATGAATATTGAGGAATTTAGATGGTATTGCCTCGGTAAAAAGGGGGTTACGGAAGAGCTTCCTTTTGGTCCGGATACCTTGGTCTTTAAAGTAATGGGGAAAATGTTTGCCTTGGTAGCCTTGGAAAGGCACCCTTTTCAAGCAAACCTTAAATGCGATCCGGAAAAGGCGCTGGAGTTAAGAGAAGTCCACGAGGGAGTAATTATTCCCGGATACCATATGAGTAAGGTGCATTGGAATACCCTATATTTGGAGCGCTTGCCTCCCAACTTGGTACAGCAATTAATAGACCATTCCTATGCACTGGTGGTGGCTAAACTAAGCAAGAAATTACAAGCACAATTACAAGACAGCTAAGGTTGTGAACCCTAAGCTAATTTATCTTCCCCTATGGATCAATTAATATCATTTTATACGAAACGGATAGCTGCCCAAACAAAGTTGCTACATGCGGTAAAAAGACAATTGCTAATTTCTAGCATCCTGCGCTTAATAGTTTTTTTACTGGGGAGCTTTGGGGTGTATTTCTTTTTTGGGAATGCAAAAATGGTATTGGCCATAATTATTGTCGCCATAGCGCTGTTCCTGTTTTTGGTGAGCAAGCACACAGACCTACAATACAAAAGGGATAAAATACTGGCTTTAATCCGTATAAACGAAACTGAGATACAGGTCCTGAATCGCAATTACCACCACCTTCCGGATGGTAAAGAGTATAAGGACGATAGTCACTACTTTGCTCAGGATATAGACCTCTTTGGGAAGGGATCCTTTTATCAGTATAGCAATCGTACCGCTTTACCGGATGGGAGCGATTATCTGGCAGAACTATTTTTGTCTAACTCCGTTCAAGGTATTTTAGACAGACAGGAAGCCGTGAAAGAACTCTCTCAATTGACCGATTGGCGACAAGATTTTTCTGCGGTGGCTACCTTGGTAAAGGCCGAGGCGAGTACTAAGACCATTGTTTCTTGGTTGAAGGGATATACGGCGTACGTTCCAAAATTGATGCGATGGTTGCCTAATTTATTTGCCTTTTGCTCTCTATTGCTTCTTGGCGGGTATTTTGTTGGCTTTCTTCCAGGCTTCCCTATCCTTATCGCCTTTTTGGTGGGCATGATGCTCAGTAGCTTCTACATGAAGAAAACCGGTAAATTGGCCTCCGATGCCAATAAGGTGCAAAGTACTTTTCAACAGTACCAAAGATTGGTCTTAAAGTTAGAACAACAAGAATTTAGTGCCAGTTTACTAAAGGCTCAAAGAAATAACATCCTCACTCAGAACCATCCAGCCTCTCAATTATTAAAGGAGTTTTCTTCCAAGTTAAATGCCCTGGATCAACGTAATAATTTTATTTTCGGCTTTTTTGGGAATGGTTTTCTCCTTTGGGACCTGCGTCAGGGATATAAATTGGAGCGGTGGATTGCCCAGCATGGGGCTGAGGTGGAGCAATGGTTTGCTGCCATCGCTTTTTTTGATGCCTATAATAGCATGGGGAATTTCGCCTATAATCATCCTAGTTATGCTTTTCCAAAATTGGTGGAGGATAAATCCGTCTTAAAAGCCAAGGGCGCCTCCCATCCTCTATTAGATCCTAAAAAAGCCGTTCCTAACGATATTGATATTCGCCAGGAAGAGTTCTTTATTATCACTGGGGCTAATATGGCAGGGAAAAGTACATTTTTACGCACCGTCTCCTTGCAGCTGGTGATGGCCAATATGGGGCTTCCCGTATGTGCGGAAGAGATGAAATATCATCCTATAAAATTGATCACCAGTATGCGGACCACCGATTCCCTAACGGATGATGAGTCTTATTTTTTCTCCGAATTAAAGCGGCTTAAATTTATTGTAAACGAAATAAAAAAGGATCGTTATTTTATCGTTCTGGACGAAATCTTAAAAGGGACCAACAGCCTGGATAAGGCTATTGGATCTAGGAAATTTGTAGAGAAATTGGTGGGGTCCAAATCTACGGGTATCATTGCAACCCATGATTTAAGCTTATGCGAAGCCTCTGCAGATCTGCCGCAGATTAGGAACCATTATTTTGATGCGGAAATTATTGATAACGAACTTTATTTTGATTATACTTTTAAAGAAGGGGTGTGCCAAAATATGAATGCCTCCTTCTTATTAAAGAAAATGGAAATTGTAGAGTAACCACAACCATATGGGAGGTCATTGGACTGTAGGTTAGGTAGCTAAAGGATATACATGGATTCACTTACACAGATAGTATTGGGTGCCGCCGTAGGAGAAGCGGTTTTGGGGAAGAAGGTTGGTAATAAGGCGATGCTTTATGGGGCGATCGCAGGGACTATCCCAGATTTGGATATATTGGCCAATCATTTTACAGATACGGTAAGCGCCATTGAATGGCACCGTGGAATTAGTCATTCTGTCTTCTTTTCATTGTTGTTTGCCCCAGTTTTTGGATGGCTGATTTATAAGCTGGAGAGAAAACAAGCTGCTTCTTGGAAAGATTGGTCCCGATTAATGTTTTGGGGCTTGTTTACCCATCCATTGCTCGATGCATTTACTACCTGGGGTACCCAGTTGTTTTGGCCGTTTAATTACAAAGTGGCGTTTCAGAGCATCTTTGTGATAGACCCTTTATACACCCTACCGTTTTTGGTTTTTCTTATTATGGCTATGGTGCAGAAAAAGGATTCACCCAAGCGAGCGAGATATAATAGGTTGGGGCTAATGGTGAGTACGACTTACTTAGGAATTACGCTGCTTTTAAAAGGAATGGCGTATATGAAGATTACCCAGAACTTAGAAGACCAGGGGATCGCGTATGAGCAAATGACCGTTAGGCCTGCCCCGTTCAACACAATACTATGGGCAGCCAATATTGATGTGGGTGATGCCTACCTAATCGGAAATTATTCCTTCTTTGACCAACAACCAATACAATTCAGTAGATACCCAAAAAACCACGAACTACTTGGGGACCTGGCATCGCAGGATAAGATTGGCCGACTCCAAAACATCACCGAGGGTTGGTTTACCATTGTAGACAACAACGGGGAGCTTTTCTTTAACGATCTCCGCTTTGGATTAATGAGTTTGGAAGCAGAGGAAGAGCGTTTTGCGTTTAGCTATAAGTTAACACCTTTGGAAGACGATGTGTTGGTAGAGGAGACACCTAAGCTGAAACGAGATGCCAAATTGCTATTATCTGCCCTCTGGGCACGTATGTGGGGAGTTTAATGCTTGTTCTAAGGATTAGTAAAGAACTATCCCAACTCAATAAAGAAATAGTACCTGCCTTCCAATGGTTTCTACGTACGTATGGTTAAAAATAAGATTCACGTACAATAATTAGGGGGTGCTATACACAGATATTCTGCAATTCCTGATCTATATCATATGTGCTATGCCTTTTGTTAACGACCTTTAGGTAATTAACAGCATAAAAAAGAAACGAGATGAATAAAGGGGAATTGGTATCAAAAATAATGTCGACAGATGTAATTACCATCAATTTTACCAATAGCTTATTGGATGCAGAGCGACTTTTCAAAAAGAATAAAATTCGCCACATACCGGTGGTAAATAACAATAAGATTGTGGGGATGTTGAGTTTAACGGATTTGTTGCGAATCAGTTTTGTTGACTCCTTTGGGGAAGAAGATTCCATAGAAGATACGCCTATCTATAATATGTTAAGTATAGAACAGGTAATGGTGAAAGACCCCGTACATGTGTCAGCAGACAAAACGATTAAGGAGGTGACCGAAATTTTATCCAAGCAAGAATTTCATGCCTTGCCGGTGGTAGATAAAGGGAAATTGGTAGGGATTGTAACCACAACGGATTTGCTCAACTATTTATTGGAGCAATACTAAACGATAGCTTATAAATTATAAAAATCCATAAATGAAGACCTCATCTATGGATTTTGCTAGTTCTGGTATTTCTCTAAGGATCCACTTTAAACGTATATCCTTCTTAAATTTATTGTATGTTATGGCTCTTGCCGTAAAGGATATCTATTTTCTAAATTTCCATTATTCATGATCCTTGGGGGTGGCCTTTGTCGGACTCATTAGACCTTCTTTTTTTGCCAATTCCACAAAGCTATCATGCAATACCAATGTTTCTTCGTACAGGGTTTGTAGGTTTAAGATGGTTCCCTCTCCTTTCCTATTATAAGCACCTATTGCTTGCACGTAAATATCGGCCTTATTGTTGAATTTCTTATAAGCTGTTAATAGTGCGTCGGAATAATTTCCTTGATTGGGGTTTCTAAGAGGTGGTGGTGGGGGCGGAATATTGCCTTTCTCCCCTTTTTTTACCATCGGTGCTGGGGCAGGTGGGGGTGGAGGCGGCACCTTAGTTCCTTTTTCTGCCTTGGATGATTTTGGAGCGCTTGGGGTTGGTGGAGGAGGAAAGTTTGGAAAAGGTTGAGCGCTTTTCCTTTGGGTGTCGCTCATACGGTTATAGAGGTATTTCATTCGTTGTACCTCTTTATACTTTACAACCACCTCGTTAATGGGCTGGGCATTGTAGTTTTTAGCAAGTTCGTTGTATTCCTTGATCTCCTTTTTAGTAGCACCTTCTTGGATTTCGGGTATTATGTGTTCTTTGATGTCAATGGTCGCTACCCCATACTCCATTAAAATGCTTTCAGCTTTCCTAATGATACTTTTGGGAGTTTCCTTATCCACCCTTATTACAGCTCTTAGGAGCTTGCTTCTTTGTTCTTTGCTAAGGTTTTGATTGTAATTAAGTAGGTGCGATTTTAAGTTTTCCAACTTTACCAAATCGTCCTTTACCATAAGCTGTCCAAATTTGTTTATGGATAGTATTATCTCTTGATCTGTGATTCTTTGGGTTCTGGTATCGTTAAGCAGGTCATCAGATGAAGGCTGTTCATTTTGATAATCTGGAAGGATAGTTTTATCCATTACCGTAGGTATGGGAAGAATCTCCTTAGTGCTAAAACTATACAGTAGAAGGGCCATTAGAGGCAATAATAGTAAACTTTTTAGCCAAATGGCTTTTTGGGATGTTTGTGTTTTCATGATGACGATTCGTTTTTTGATTGATGAATAATGAATGGCATTTGCCAAAGGTGTTTCAGGATTTGAGGAGAATGCCAGTACTAGCTTTTGATAATCAGGGACTACTGCACCTTTCTTCAATACGGCTTGGTCCGCAAGAAATTCGTGGTTAAGTTTTACTAAGTTTTTAGCCCAATAGATAAGTGGGTTAAACCATAATACTATTTGAAGCAATTCTAATAATAGCACATCCAAACTGTGTTTTTGCGCGGCATGGGCTTCTTCATGCCAAAAAACTTCCTGTGGTATTTTATTGGATTTATAATTTTTTAGGTTGAAAAAAAGGTAGCTGAAAAAGGTGTGTGGGGCAACTTTTTCTTGGAGAAGTACGTGAAGGAACTTGCCAGATCGCAACGTAGGATTGTGATGGATATTATTAATTAGGGACCTTAGATTTCTCAGGAATTTTATTGTGAAAACTACTACTCCCAAGGTGTAGATGCCCCATAATAAAAAGGGAATAAAATTGATGTTATTCGTAGTAGCTAGCTGTGGATGTACATTGGATGCAATTAGAGATGACTGAGAGAATGACGCTGCGCTTAGGGGAACGTATTGGGTGAAGGTGATTAAGGGAATGCCTAGGGCGATGACAAATGCCGCCAAGAGATAGTACCTTTTAAAATGGTGAATGTGTAGCTTCTCTAACACCAGTTTATAGAACAGGAGTAGAATAAGAAGAGAGGTACTAAATTTTAAAAGATACATCCACATAGCTATTTGTTTTTGAGTTTGGTATCTATTAGGGCCCTTAAGTCCTCCAACTCTTCCTTGCTCAGGTTGGTTTCTTGAGTAAAGAAGGAGGCAAATTGAGAAGCGCTATTGTCAAAGAATTTTTTAATGAGTCCGTTTAAATGTTTGGAGAAATAATCCTTCTTTTCTACAAGTGGAAAATATTCCCTTGCATTTCCTAGAAGTTTGTAACCTATAAAACCTTTGTCCGTCATTCGTTTTAATAAGGTGGCAACGGTGGTGGTGGCGGGTTTGGGTTCTGGGTAGGCTTGCAAAAGATCTTTCATGAACCCTTTTTTCAGTTGCCACAGATGGTTCATTAATTCCTCTTCGGATTTAGACAGTTTCATATGCAGTGCATTTTGATGTTCTACAAACATAGAACATTAATTTTAACTCTACAAATGTAGAGGTGTTTTTTTAAGATGAGTAGCAAATTAAAAATGTAGTAATGAAGGTATTTTGGGAGAGGTAAAGGGTTGACTGTAGTCAGTTTTGGTCGTTCACCAATACGTGCGGTACTGTTCACTTCTTATTGACTAAGGTGCAATTCTTTAAGTGTTTATTGCTAGTTGTAGAACAGAACCCTGCGTTAGCTATTGAAGCGGCATCCTTTTTTAAGGGGCAGGAGCGCCTAAAAAAGATATAGCGGAAAGAGCGACCCGATAGGGGAACGCCCAAAAAAAAAATCCGCTCTAAAAAGAACGGATTTTTAAAATGTATTACTTGGTTAACTCTGTAAAGTATTTATAGAAGTACGGGATAGTTTCAATCCCCTTTAGGTAATTCCAAACGCCAAAGTGTTCGTTGGGCGAGTGTATAGCATCGCTATCCAAGCCAAAGCCCATTAGGATGGTCTTGCTGTTAAGCTCTTTCTCAAACAGGGATACAATAGGAATACTTCCTCCACTGCGTTGTGGTATGGGAGTTTTGCCAAAGGTGGTTTCGTAGGCCTTGGAAGCCGCTTTATAGCCATCATTGTCAATAGGCGTAACATAGCCTTGACCGCCGTGATGGGGACTCACCTTAACGGTTACCCCTGCAGGCGCAATACTTTCAAAATGGGTTTTAAAGAGTGCTGTAATTTCCTCCCACTCCTGGTGAGGTACCAATCGCATGGAAATTTTTGCATAGGCCTTACTGGCGATGACCGTTTTAGCACCTGCTCCAATATAACCGCCCCAGATTCCGTTCACATCCAAAGTGGGTCTAATGGAGTTACGCTCATTGGTGGTGTATCCTTTTTCACCGTAGACGTCGTTGATGTCTAGTGCATCCTTATAATCTTCCAAATTAAAGGGCGCTTTTGCCATTTGGCTTCGTTCCTCTTGGGAGAGCTCTTCCACCTTGTCGTAAAACCCAGGGATGGTGATCCGGTTATTTTCATCGTGTAGGGAAGCAATCATTTTAGTGAGCACATTAATAGGATTGGCTACGGCACCACCATAGAGTCCGGAATGCAGATCTCGATTAGGACCTGTAACCTCTACCTCTACATAGCTAAGGCCGCGTAACCCTGTGGTGATAGAGGGAACGTCTTTGGCAATCATTCCCGTATCGGAGATAAGGATAATGTCATTGGTAAGCTTTTCCTTGTTATTGGCCACAAACTCACCTAGGTTCTCACTGCCCACTTCTTCTTCCCCTTCTATCATAAACTTCACGTTACAGGGCAATTGATTGGTTTTCACCATAAATTCCAATGCCTTTACGTGCATGTACATTTGACCTTTGTCGTCACAGGCTCCTCTGGCGAAAATAGCGCCTTCTGGATGGAGGTCCGTTTTTTTGATGACAGGCTCAAAAGGAGGGGAGTCCCACAAGTCAATGGGGTCTGCCGGTTGTACATCATAATGACCATAGACCAATACGGTAGGTAAGGTTGGATCAATTATTTTTTCACCGTAGACAATGGGATACCCTTTGGTTTCACAAATTTCCACGGTATCGCAGCCAGCCTCCAAAAGAGCGGTTTTTACCGCATCGGCGGTATTTAACACATCCTGTGAAAAAGCGGGGTCTGCACTTACGGAAGGAATTTTTAGGAGCTCTATTAGTTCGTTGATAAAGCGGTCCTGGTTCTTGTTGAGGTACTCTGTTATTTGTTGCATTGTAAAATTTGAATAAACGATAAAAATACAAAAAAGAAATTTTTTTTGCATAAGTATTTCAGAATTGAAAAATTGCTTTATATTTGCATCCCGATAATCAACGGAAAGGTTAAGTTCTTTATAATTAAATATTTATTTGCAGGCGTGGTGGAATTGGTAGACCCGCCCGAACGTACCTTTTCGGTACGGGCTGGCACGCTAGAAGTCTAGCGCAATGTCAGTAAAGAGTAGTGTTTAAGTTCTTTTTTATATATTTTTATTGCAGGCGTGGTGGAATTGGTAGACACGCTAGACTTAGGATCTAGTGCCGCGAGGTGTGAGAGTTCGAGTCTCTCCGCCTGCACAAAGGGAAAGCCGACTTTTAAGAGTCGGCTTTTTTCGTATTGGTAAAACAATGTTAAAACATTTTTGGGATTTGGGACTCTTGGCCACGCGATCCATTTTCCAGACAATTAAAGCATCTCTCTCTTAATCTTGGTAGTAATTCATCAAGACCTTTTTGCTCGGCCTTTACTCCTGAAGATATATCTGAAAAAATATCCTTACGGAGAACCTATGCTTTTAATAGAGCATCAACTTGCAAATCCAATTTTTGTGTTTTGGAACTTACCCTAACATATCCAAAATCCATCTTGGGCATTTAAAGGTTAAAAGTGTAAACTAATTAAGGATACGGGAAAAATAAACTATGTTCATTCTGAGCATCAAAAAAGTACTTGACTTTTATTGTTGTAGATTATATGGTCGTTTAAATATACTTTCCTAATTACGTAAAAGGGGAATTAATAGAAACTACTAAAAAGAATAACAAATGGAACAGGGAACAGAATTTCTCATATGACATCTGAACAGTACTCCAAAACGGACTTTTAGGGGACTAAGATATTCCTCCCTTTGCAATACAGTTGCACTCATTAATCCGTAATTTTGTAAAACTTTATGAAAACACTGGTTTCAATATCAATGTCTATTTTATTCCTTTTTCAAGGAATTAGCCTAGATATGGACTTTTGTGGGCCAATTAAAGAAATTTCAAGCATTATTAACCATTATCAAGACCATAAAGTTTATGGCGACTCTTTCCTTGAATATGTTGTTGAAGATTACATTGACCACGATGCAAAAAATGAAGGGCATCATAATAATCCGAATAGGGAGAATACACCAGTCCATTCCCATAATCAATGTTGTCACCCTTTAGTATTAATTATTGCTAACAACAATTCGGCTTTAACCAATCAATTAAAGTTTGAAGAGAAAAAACAGTTTAACTTACATAAAGTAAACTTCACTTCCAGATATCTGGAATCGCTTTTCCAACCCCCTAAAGTATAATTCAGTTTTTTAAGGATAGCTATATCCTAACGTGATGCTTTTCAATATAGGCATCGCTTTATAAATATGATGCATCTGTTCGCATCGTAAGTTTTCAATTGAATTAATACTTATTTATGATTAACAAGATCATTTCTTTTTCCATTAATAATAAATTTATTATTGGGCTCTTTATAGTAGTGCTTGTCGGTACGGGCATTTGGTCTATGGCCACTATAAACTTGGGTTCTGTACCCGATATTACCAACAACCAAGTACAGGTTATTACCGTTGCACCAAATTTAGGTACTGAGGACATTGAGCAATTTGTAACCTTTCCCGTAGAATTGGCAATGGCAAACCTTCCTGATGTTATCGAGCTGCGTTCGATCTCTCGGTTTGGTCTGTCCGTAGTAACCATTGTCTTTAAAGATCAAGCGGGTACCTACCTTCCCCGGCAATTGGTACAAGAAAAATTAGCCGAAGTGAAGGGAGAAATTCCTGAAGGTTTTGGTACGCCATTTATGGCACCCATAACCACAGGTCTGGGCGAAATCTACCAATACACCCTAAAAGTAAAAGAAGGCTATGAAGATAAATACGATGCAACAGAGCTTCGTACCATCCAGGATTGGATCGTTAAACGTCAAATGGCATTAGTCCCAGGAGTTGTGGAAGTAAACGCTTTTGGTGGATATGTAAAACAATATGAGGTTGCTCTAAACCCCGATAAACTTAAAAGCTTTGGCCTTACTATGAGCCAGGTCTTTGAAGCATTAAGCGAAAATAACGCAAACACGGGAGGGGCGTATATTGAAAAAAACCATCAGGCCAATTTTATACGTGGCGAAGGCTTGGCGCGTAGCATTTCAGATTTGGAAAATACAGTGGTCACTACACAAAATGGTAACCCTATTCTAATCCGTGATGTGGCCGAAAAGGTTGGCTATGGGAGCCAGGTGCGTTATGGTGCTTTTACACAGGATGGCCACGAAACTGTAGGGGGACAAATATTGATGTTAAAAGGACAAAGCCCGAGCACCGTTATAGACAATGTTGAAAAGCGTATAACCGAAATTCAAAAATCCTTGCCGGAAGGGGTTTATATAGATACATTTTTAAGCCAAAGCGAGCTTATTGAAAGAACCACAAGTACCGTAAAAACAAATCTAATTGAAGGGGCGCTTATAGTCATTTTTGTTTTGGTACTTCTTTTGGGAAGTTTTCGTGGCGGTTTGATAGCTGCTTCGATCATTCCCTTATGCTTATTATTTGCATTTATTTTAATGAAACAATTTGGCATTTGGGCAAACCTAATGTCTTTGGGGGCAATTGATTTTGGGATTATTGTTGACGGTGCGGTAATTATAGTGGAGGGTACGGTTTTCCACATACATCGACGAATAAAGAAATCCAATGCCATAATAGGACAATCCGAGATGGATGAAATAGCCTACGATTCTTCAAGTAAAATGATGAATTCTGCCTTTTTTGGTCAGCTAATTGTTCTTATTGTTTTTACACCGATTCTGTTTTTGACAGGTATAGAAGGAAAAATGTTCCGACCAATGGCATTTACTTTTGGATTTGCCGTTTTAGGAGCAATTATTCTTTGCCTTACATACGTGCCAATGATGTCGTCCTTATTTTTAAAACCTGCTAAAAATCAAAATAGTTGGTTTGCCAAATTTGAAAACAAGATTGATAGGATCAGTGATAAAATTATGGGTGCTTTGAATCGTGCCTATCTTCCCCTGTTGAATTTTTCACTTCGTTTTAAAGCAGGAGTCATTATTGGAGCGGTTGCGCTATTCTTGATTGCCGGATTTGTTTTCAGTAATATGGGAGCAGAATTTGTCCCTAAATTTGATGAAGGCGATATTGCCTTTCAGGCCTTGATAAAACCAGGGAGCAGTCTAACAGAATCCATTGAGGCTTCAGAAAAACTTCAGAATCTGATTAATGAATTTCCAGAAGTAAAAACGGTAGTTTCAAGGATTGGCGTGGCCGAAATCCCAACAGACCCAATGCCTATGGATATTGCCGATAGTTACATTATTCTTGAAAAAGATAAGGGTAAATGGACTTCCGCAGATAGTAAAGAAGAACTCATAGAGAAAATTCAAGAAAAAATTTCAGTTGTCCCCGGCGTAAACTTTGTGTTTACCCAGCCTGTAGAACTGCGTTTTAATGAATTGCTTACCGGCGTCCGTGAGGACGTGGCAATCAAATTATATGGAGAAGATTTGGACGTGTTGGCAGACAAGGTTCAGGAAATTGCTGCGGTAATACGGAAAGTTCCGGGTGCAGCAGACCTTAACGTAGAGGCTACAAGCGGTCTGCCACAAATGACGGTGGTGTATAACCGTGCAAAAATGGCACAATATGGTGTTACTGTCAATAAATTGAATGATTATGTAAGTGCTGCCTTTGCTGGAGAAAAAGCAGGGGTCATATTTGAAGGCGAAAGGCGGTTTGATGTGGTCATTCGTTTGGCGGAAGATTTTAGGCAAGATATCAATAGCTTAAAAAATCTTTATATAGATCTGCCAAACGGTGCACAAGTTCCTCTAAAGGAAGTGGCTGATATCAGCTATAAACCCGGGCCGATGCAAATTTCAAGAGATAACACTATGCGTCGTATTTCAGTAGGAGTAAACGTTCGTGGTCGCGATGTAAAATCGATGGTCGAGGAGATTCAGCAAAAACTGGAAACGGAAGTGAAACTGCCACCGGGATATTATGTTACTTACGGAGGATCATTTGAAAACCTTCAACGTGCATCAGACCGATTGATGATTGTAGTCCCGATCGTTCTATTAACAATATTTGTTCTGCTTTACTTTGCTTTGAATTCATTTTCACAGGCCTTGATGATCTATATGGCGGTGCCTTTAGCAGCCATTGGTGGGGTTTTCGTTTTGTTGATCCGTGGAATGCCTTTCAGTATTTCGGCGGGAGTTGGGTTTATCGTGCTGTTTGGCGTTGCCGTATTAAACGGACTAATACTCATAAACAAATTCAATGAACTAAAAGATAGTGGAATGACCAATTTAAAAAAACGTATATACGAAGCTACGCACGAACGATTACGTCCAATTTTATTAACAGCCATTACAACAATTATGGGCTTTATCCCAATGGCGGTTTCCACCTCTGGAGGTGCCGAAGTACAACGACCATTGGCAACAGTAGTGATTGGAGGAATGCTTACTGCAACCTTTCTGACCTTGGTGGTTATTCCTATTCTTTATTACTGGCTTGAATCGAGAAAGGAACGAAACAATAACAATGGGAGTGTAAGCTATGTCAACAAATCAACGAACATTGTAACCGTATTGTTGATGGTTGGTGGTTTGATGGCTTCTGGTAATGCGTTTGCACAAGATAGCAATCAAGTTGGTTCAATTTCAAAGACCTTGACGGTAAATGAAGCCATTGCAATTGCAAAAAAGAATTATCCATCGCTTAAGGAAAGTAGGGCGTTTATAGAACGAGAACAAGCCATGAAAGGAACGAGCTTTGACCTTGGCAGCACCCAAGTTTTCACAGGAAAGGAAGAATATGGCAATAATATTCCCGGAGTACAGACAACTATTGGTGTGCAACAGGGCAACATTGATTTGCTTTCCGGATTTTCAAGATCCAAGTTTTACAAAGAGCGTATTGCCTTGGGAGAAAAATTTTATGTGGCCAATGAACAACAGTTGGTGCGCAATGTGATGCAAGCCTATGACCAAATTAATTATTACAAGGCACAGTTGCGTTTTGCAGACCAATTGGACAGTGTTTATGCCAATTTTCAGGCCACCGCCCAACTTCGTTATGACACGGGGGAAACAGGCAAGTTGGAGTTTATTGCGGCCTCTTCCGAATTTCAACAGATACAAGTGTTAAGGCAACAAGCCTATGATGATATTGAAATTGCCAAACGTGCCCTAAAGCAATATTTGAGAACGGATGAAAACATCGAAACGGTTGACGGTTTTTACGAGCCTTTGGATTTTATGGCAACTTTGGATTCAACCTCGGTGGCAAACAACCCAATGCTGCAATATGCGTTACAAAATGCCGAAGTAAGTAAAGCAAATGTGGGTGTGGAGAAATCCCAGTTCCTGCCGAAATTCAGTTTGTCGTACGGCAGACAGGATGTGGAGGATGTCCCTGGATTTAATACCTATCAGGCAGGTATTAGTATCCCGTTATGGTTTTTTCCGCAGAAGTCGAGGATCAAGGCAGCCAAGGCCGATGCAATGGTAGCAGAGAACCAATATCTGGAGCAAAAGGCAACAACTGAAAGCAGGGTGTCGCAATTGCTAAAATCACTTGAGAAAACTCGAAAGGTATTGCAATATTATCAAGAAGGCGCATTGCTTTTGGCAGAGGAACAAATAGCCACCGCACAATTGGCATCAAAAGAAGGTGAAATAGACTATATCACTTACATAACGATTCTCAACAGCGCCATCCGTATTAAACAAAATCATTTACAATATATCAATCAGTATAACCAGCAGACCATCGATATGCAATATCAATTGGGCAACCTATAATTCAAAATGAAACAAATAATGAAATATATATCTATAATTAGTTTAGTGTTTGTAACCTCTTTATTGATAGGTTGTAATAATAAAGTAGGTTCAGGGTCCGATAATAAGGAGAAAGGCACCGCTACGGAACTGGCAAAGGCCGAAGAAGGACAGGATAAGAAAGAAAGCGTTGTCGAACTTACGACGCAACAGGCCGAAACCATCGGATTGGAAATGAATCCTTTAGAGGAACGGAATTTAGGGAACAACATTAAAGTAACAGGAACGCTGGAGCTTTTTCCACAGGACAAGGCGAACATCAGTCCGTTTGTTGGCGGGAATGTGAGTTCCATAAAAGTAATACCCGGGGATAACGTAAATAAAGGTCAGGTATTGGCATTTATCGAACACCCGGATATCATTGCAATGCAACAGGAGTATCAGGAGAAAATAGACGAACTGGTCTTTTTGAAACAGGATTTTGAGCGCAAGCAGACCCTTTATGATAAAGGCGTGTCTTCAGGGAAGGAATTTCAGATGGCGCAGTCAAAATATCGTTCCACATCATCCAGTGTCAATGGTTTGCGGTCCCAGTTAAAACTGTTGGGCATTAATCCCAACAAAGTGGCTGAAGGCCAAATATATTCCGCGGCTCCCATTACCACACCTATAAGTGGCTACGTGGATGAAGTACTGATTAGCCTTGGCGATTATGTGGCACCACAATCCAGAATGTTCTCAATAAGCGATAACTCGAAGATTTATGTCAATCTGAAGGTATATGAGAAGGACATAAGGCAAATCGAAAAAGGGCAACAGATACATTTTTCAACCGCTTCCCGTCCAGATGAATTGTTTAAGGCATCCGTTCGCTCTATTGGACAGACCTTTAACACCGAGCCAAAAGCTTTAGAAGTTCTGGCAGATATCCAAAACAAGGATAAAAATCTATTGCCGGGTATGTACGTGCAAGGGCGCATAGTCCAGGGCGAGAAAAAAGGTTTTGCCATACCCGAAGCTGCCATTATAAAAGAAGGCGAGCATTCCTTTATTTTTATTCTCGATGAAGATGAAAAAATGGAAGCAAACAAAATGAGATTCAAAATGATACCCGTAACGGTTGGTATTACTGATTTAGGCTTTGTTGGAGTGAATCTTCCTACCGAAGTTCCAAAAGAAGCTAAAGTCGTGATAAAGGGAGCCTATAACCTATCCTCGGAAATGGTCAAGGACGAACTGGATCACGACCATTAATCCAATAACAAACAACGATTTTGGTTCCGGGTTTGTGGATTGTCTTAATTTGTTAGTTAAAAATCAGAAAGCAGGCTCGGTTCAAAATCGATTATCATTTTAAAGATTCATACTATGAAAGAAATAAAAGCATTTGTAAAACCAAACAGGATACAAAGAATTATAGAAGCACTGACAGACAATGGGTTTAAAAGTATGACCTTATCGCAGGCCGAGGGCACAGGAGCCTTTAAGGCTAAAGGTGCAAGGCCGTCATTGGATTTTCATATTACCGATAGTCCAGTGGTAAAGCTGGAATTGGTCTGCCAGAACGAGGAAGCCCAGTCGGCAATTGCAATAATTGTAAAAAACGGAAGAACGGAAGAACCTGGAGATGGGATTATCTATATAGCGGATATAGTGGATGCCTTTCAGATAAAAACAGGAGATTCTTTAAAACGGTTTGATTTATAACAAAATGTCTGATTTAGAGCAAATACTGGAGAATAATAACGTAAGACCCACTGCAATGCGTTTGTTGGTCCTACAATATCTCCTAAGCAAAAAAGTAACGGTCAGTTTGATCGATATTGAAGCGCACTTTCATAATTCGGATAGGACAACATTGTACCGCACCCTAAAAACCTTTGTTGAAAATGGTGTCGCCCATCAAATAGATGATGGTACCGGTAGTACCAAATATGCTATTTGTGAAGAGAATTGTAACTGTGAAGTGGATACTGATCTACACCTGCATTTTCATTGTGCAAATTGTAATGAAACAGTTTGTTTAACAGAGCATAAAATCCCACACATCAATTTGCCCGAAGGTTTTAGGGCAGAGAATGTGAATTTGGTGGTAAAGGGCATTTGCGATAAATGCAATGGACGATAAATGCACTTCCATTGCACTAACTATTAAACTATTTTCTCCAAAATTAATGGATATGAAGTTTTATATAAAAACACCTAAACATCTTAAACAGGGATATAGTAAAGAATTGGGGCACTACCGCTATTATTTAAGTAAAAAGCAGTATAGCGATGCTTGGTATCATTTAGAAAGAAGCCATATTATAGGTCAATCTTACCCAATCAAGCACACCTGTTCGCATTGGTTAATGCTAAAGTTTGGTTTAATGCAAAAAGACAACAAAGAGGTATTTGGACTAATAATAAGGTTAGTTGATGGTGGTTGGAAATCTTTTATAAATCACGTCCCACTTGGCAATACTGGAGGTGCAAATGTACCACCATTAAAAGCGAAGCCTATTCCAATTGATATTAAAAATTTATTCAAGTAAAATGAAAAAAAAGAAAGTCAATTTAAGGGATCTAAAACCAAATTCAAAAGAGCCACAGAGTCAGGATGGTGCTCAAGATCACAGTGGCAATTCAAGTCAAATCAAAGCCTATATTCCAGCAATCATAAGTTTTACAATGCTAATTATTGGTATTGGGTTAGATTATTTTGATGTTACCTTTTTCAAGGATTGGATTCGCATTACTTGGTATGGAATTGCTTATTTGCCAGTTGGTCTTCCAGTAGTAAAAGCAGGATGGGAAAGCATCAAAAAAGGAGATGTGTTTACTGAGTTTTTATTGATGTCCATTGCCACCATAGGTGCATTCGCCATTGGCGAATATCCTGAAGGTGTGGCAGTAATGCTTTTTTATGCGGTTGGCGAGCTCTTCCAAAATGCCGCGGTCAATCGTGCTAAAGGCAATATAAAAGCATTGCTCGATGTGCGACCCAATGAAGCTCGGGTATATCGGAATAACGACTATATTTCAGTAAGTCCGGAGACCGTTGCTATTGGCGAAAAAGTACAGGTACGCGTTGGCGAAAAAATCCCTTTGGACGGTATTTTACTATCTGAAAAAGGTTCATTTAATACTGCAGCATTAACAGGGGAAAGCAAACCCGATACGATTGTGAAGGGGGAAAAAGTATTTTCAGGAACCATCAACCTGGATGGCGTAATTGAAATCGAGACCACCAAAGAATTTAAGGATAGTTCGATTGCCCGAATTCTGGATATGGTCCAAAACGCCACCGCACGTAAATCAAAAACCGAATTGTTTATCAGAAAGTTTGCAAGGATCTATACCCCCATCGTAGTATTCTTGGCAATTGCATTGACTATTTTGCCCTACTTTTTTGTATCCGATTATGTTTTTCGCGAATGGTTGTACAGAGCATTGATCTTCTTGGTCATCTCCTGTCCCTGTGCTCTAGTAATCTCAATCCCGTTGGGCTATTTTGGCGGTTTGGGGGCAGCTTCAAAAAATGGGATCCTTTTTAAAGGGGCGTCCTTTTTAGATGAAATGACAAGGGTAACCACCGTAGTGATGGACAAGACCGGCACCGTGACCAAAGGTGTTTTTAAAATTAAGGATGTCGTTATAAGCAGTGGGTCATTGAGCGAACCCGAAATGATGAAATACTTAATGGCTATGGAAGAACAATCCACCCATCCCATTGCCAGGGCCATTATGGAACATAAAGCCGATGGCGACAGTTTTCAAGCTTCCGAAGTAAGTGAAATAGCAGGAAAAGGATTGAAAGGAACAGTAAACGGCAAAACAGTTTTGGTCGGGAATAAGGCATTGATGACCTCAAACAATTTGGAAGTGCCAGTTGAGGCCGACAACATCGTAGAGTCGATCGTAATGATTTCCATTGAAGGGAAATTGGCCGGATATGTAACCATTGCGGACGAGTTGAAGGACGATGCGCACCAGGCCATTAAACAAATTAGAGAGTCGGGAATTTCAAAAATCATAATGCTTTCAGGGGACAAGGATTCCATTACCCAACAAGTTGCCAAAGAATTGGGAATGGATTGGGCGAAAGGTGGTCTGCTTCCGGAAGATAAATTGAACGAAGTCGAAAAATTGATGTCTGCAAACAACAATAAGTTGGCCTTTATAGGTGATGGTATAAATGATGCGCCAGTATTAGCTGCAAGTGATGTAGGTGTTGCAATGGGCGGATTGGGCAGCGATGTAGCTATTGAAACAGCAGACGTTATTATTCAAACGGACCAACCCAGTAAATTTGCAAAAGCTGTTAAAATTGGCCGTTCCACACGGCGCATCGTTTGGCAAAACATTGGTTTGGCATTTGGGGTGAAAGCAGTGGTTCTGATTTTGGGCGCTGGTGGCGTTGCTACGATGTGGGAGGCAGTTTTTGCTGACGTGGGAGTGGCTTTATTGGCAATTTTGAATGCTGTTAGGTTGCAGAATATGAAGTGGAAATAAGGATGATGTCGCAAAATCGTAGAAATAGAAGAGTAAAGAATAAAAAAGGAAAAACTACTGTAAATACCAACCCTAAAAAAGATAAAATTTTAGGTATTATAACTATAGTAACCGTCTTCATCGCTGTTATTGCCATATTCTTTGATGAGGCTGTTTTTTACTTTTTTTACCTTCTTTTCAACTAATAAAACATTGAATTGTAAAGATTATTACTGATCACATAAAATAAATGGTTACAGTTTACTAAACCCCACCTACAATTAGACTTTCAAAAAATCCCCAAATCGTTTACTACAAGGGTTAAATTTTAGATACAATATTACGGTTCATCCGGCATCACAATCTCACATAATTCATTTACATTATACCCTGTAATATTATTCTCCAAAAGACATTTATATAAATTCTAACTTATAAGTGTATGAAAACTAGGAGCTGGCGTTGAGAAAATATCGAATTTTGGAAAATCTTCATTAAAAACCAGCTTATCCCAATAATATCCTGTAAGGATGGTGCCGAATTGGCTATAGAAACAAACTCAAAATTCGTTTTAAAAAGATTTACTTCATCTAAAATTTTTTCCCTATGATCAGGAATTATACTACGCCGGGAAAGCTTTGATTTATTTTTATCGATCCAATCCCAAAATCCGTCACTCATAAAGTGAAACCAATTATAATTTAAAATGAAGCCATTGGTATATAATTTTCCTGGATAGAAGGCATGATTTGGCAAATTTTGTCCTTTTAGTATTGACATTAATTTGTCATTAACTATAAATCCATTACTAATGGCAACAGATGATATCATATCTGTTAAATTAGCTCTTGGCAGCATTTCCAATTCTAGATTTGGCAAGAAATCTGGAAATTCAAATGGTTTAACATTCCAAACGTTAATTACATCATTAGGATTTACCCCTGTATATATTCTGCTCTGCGGAAAGACACCTATTTCCGAAGGTTCTGCAGATTTTTTAAAGTTAAAATAATTCATTAACTTAATTCCTTTTCAATCTGAACAATTCCAATTAAAATATTGAAAACTTTTAAGAATTTAAAAATTTCAAAAATCTCTGATGGAATAATATTATCCTTGAGAAAAAATGAATATTATGAAAAATGGATTTTATTTCGTTCTAATCTATATGTGCAGTTTTCAAAGTGGATTGGCACAAGAAACTGCATTATATAATTTCGTTAAAACTGAATTAACAGCTGGTAATTACAAATTTGAGCTCATGACCACCCATGTAACTACTAGAGTTAATGAGGAACCACTTTTACTTGATGAAAATGGTAAAATAATTTATCCAAAAGTAAACATAGAACAAATTGATGACGGGCCAAATGTTGCACTTAAAAGTTCTGGTTCAATTTTATTAAATATCCAATATAATGACTCCATTTTAACAATTAGGTCTGTTGATAATACTTACTATCCATCAATAAAAATTAATCTGAAATCTGGGGAAGCACTTTTTAATAAAGCTCAAATATGTCTGACAAAGCAAGTAGCAATTTCCGATAATAAAAATGGATTTAAAAGTCCATGGAAAGGGTTTCAATGGCTTGGAAAATCCAAAAACAATTCTTCTATTATAAAACCAAGGTTGACATTGGGAAAGTTGAAAGAAGGTGGAAAAATTTACTTGGAAATTTTATGGTTCGAAGGGGAAAGTAAAAGACATTATCGCCTCCTAGGATAAAAAATTTAAACTATTTATACAAAATTTAAATTAGATCAGTAGGTTCAATTAACCTTCTCTAAATATTGAGGTTTTAAGGTAATCCTCACAAGACACATGCCAGATATAATACAAACAACTATAGGCTATTTGGCCACGCAAAAAATAAAAATCGACAAAAATGAATTCGCTTTTCTATGTAAGTCACATCCAGACTATCCGTCTTTACTTGCGGTAAGTGACACATTGAAATTCTTCCGAATTAATAATGGCGTCCTATTTGTTAGTAGTCCTGAAATCGAGTTATTGCCAAATGTATTTATTGCTAAATTAAATACAGAGAGGCCTAACCCATTTTCCCAAATCGTTAAGAAAAACAAATTGTATAACATAAAAAATAAAGACTCTAATAATGATAGGACCATATCATTAGAGGGATTAACTTCTATTTGGCAAGACGTTGGATATTATGGTGATAGTTGCCCCCTAAGGATTTTGGTTAAAAGATAAGTCAATGACAATATTACAATTTCTTCTTAGACTTTCCGACCTTTCTATTCGATGGTAGGTGTGTGCCAATCCTATAAAATTTACTTACCCCAGGTTTAATTAAACTTTCTGTAGAAATTAATTTTATAGGATATGTCAAGCCCTTGCGCAATCGGCCCTACCTTACAAACCTATTCTTTTCCCTAACCATATTTCAACTATTCCGTTAAGGTAAGATTTCGCCTATAGTCTTGTCCGACAGCCTGGAGGCCTCACCAATAGCATAAGGAGTGAAAATCCTATCGTAACCATGTAGCAAATATGTAAACAAGCTTGTTCTATTGTGTCTCGATTATTTCTTGTCGTTTATTTATGACACGCCTTTCCTTTATCTACTACAGAGATAACTACAGGTCCCTGGTATCTTTGCAGTGTCCTTTTAAACAAAGGGTTAAGAAAAATAATAATCCCTAAATCAAACAAAATGAAAAATTCAATAATCATCGCCGCCTTCGCTCTTGTAGCATTCGTATTCGGAACTAACCAAGCCCAGGCGCAAGAAGAGGCAACTACTACAGTAAACATCACTTTGGCCGACGTTATCTCCATCGACGCTTCCAGTGTCGCTAATAATGGAGTCGTAAACTTTGAATATACTACCGCCGAACACTACAACAACGGGCTGCCTGCCAAAACCCAAGAGAGTGCTTTAATCGTGACCTCTACCAAGAATTTTAACGTAACGGTAAAGGCCGGAGGAAAAGATTTTAAGGATGGTGGAAACAAAATTCCTGTAAGCGTACTAACCATCGAAGCGACCGGAGGAACAATGGTTGGATCAAAAAGCAAGATTGAATTGTCCGAAAAGGATCAGATTTTGGTAGGTGACGCAGAATTGGGAAGTGAGCTTACGATCGACTTCAACTATGAGATCCCTGCGGAGAAATCTTCTTCCTCTGATATCTTAGGAAAACCAGCGGGTACATACACACAAACAGTTACTTATACAGCGACTGCTCTATAAGCCCAACAATATTGAAGATGAATTTAGGGATTCCCTTGGAAGCATTCATTGCGTCCTTGGGAATTCCTTTTTTGGACTGTTTTCTATTTGTCTAGATAAACGGTGGTTCAACCAATAAAATTAGCAGTAGAGCGGCAAATTTCTTATCTTTTTATTTGCGATAGGAACAGTTGTATATATCGTATACCGTTTAAACTTTATGCTATGCAAGTCGTTTGTCTTCAGGAAGAGGCGTTTTATGCCTTATTTGATAAGGTAGTGGAGCATATTGAGTCCACTAGAAAGAATCAACCGGCCAAATGGATAGACGGTGAGGAAGCAATGCAAGTTTTAAGCATCAAATCTACCAGTACTTTACAGAAATTAAGGGACGAAGGAAAGATCAGATTTTCTCAGCCCTATCGAAAAGTTATCCTTTACGATCGGGATTCCCTTCATGAATATATAGAGAAACACGCTCGCGAAACATTTTAAAGGATGAAAGAAGAAATAAAAGTAGATAGGGATTATTTGCAGGCCTTTAATTTGGGATATGAATTGGCCAAAGAGCTTAATTTATCCACCCCTATGTTCAAGGGGCTAGATTCAGAGGACATTAAACTGAATGCCCTTCAAGCGGGAATGGCTGAATATAATAACGAATTGCAAAAAGTCAAGAGCAACAGCTATGACCATTCAATGGGTAAAGCTCCAGGAAAGAACCTTAATTCAAGCAATGGAGAAGAAAAAGGGTGGAGCCAATCCCTATAAGATGATCTAACTATTGTTCCCCATGTTTCTGCGGAAGTTGAAGGCCATTGAATCACTAAAGTCCGAAAAAGAAAGAATCTCTAAAGTGACCTTTTAGAGGATGATAGACACTGATTATCAACCTCCTCGAAACCGCGCATAAAAGCAAACAGCACTGAAAAAGTGCTATTTGCCTTGCATCTCCCATCGCTAGAATCCATAAACCGGCTTTTAGGTATGATATTGGCAATCAAAATTTTTATATTTATAGTGTTCTAATACAGTTAGTTATGAAAATAAACCAAGTGATTTTCTTTGTCTGCCCCTTAATCCTAATATTCTCCTGCAGTAAAGATGACGCCGATGTCTCCGAAAAGGATCGGGCCAAAGCCTTGTTAGGCCAATGGGAATATACGGCCATTATGACCGATAGAGCCGTGGATATTAATGGTGATGGAACCTCTAATATTGACTTATTCAACACTCAGGAAATAAAACAATGTATAAAGGACAACCTGACATTTTTTGCCGAAAGAGGGGAGGGAGAGGATGGATCTTTCAGTATAAATGAGAATGGATTGGCATGTGAGGGGAATCAAGCCTTTACCACAATTGAGTCGGATACCTATCAACTAGTCAATAATAATCGTATTGTTTTTGGTTCTCGTAGAGAGATGAAAATAATGAAATTTGAAAAAGACAAATTAGTGGTAGAAACTCAAGACAATCTTGGAGGTACAGATGTCTTAGTGACCATAACTTTTAAGAAAAGTTAATCACTCAATTTTAAACTCGTACAATTGTTCCCCTAATGACGTCGCTCCATTGGCCATTACTGTCTTGTACGCGTATCTCGTAATCTTGGTCAAGGTATCGTAGTTTACTTTCCTTCGGCTCCTCTTCAAGTTCAAAATAGCGTTCCACACCAGAGCCCTTGGCGTCATTATAATTGAATAACATGGTATCCCAACGCTTATCTTTTCTGTTATAAACACGCACCTCTACCTGTTGCAATGTTGCTCCGTTATATGCCTCAGAGCAATTGGCGGTAAAACAAGTGTAAATCCGGATGACATAGTCACAGCCGTTAAGTCCCCCACAACTTATATTGTGTTTCTCACCTTTAACCGCTACGGTCGGTTTTTTCAACATTTCTATGGATTCACTCGTAGTTTGGGATATTCCAGTTGAATTTTCCACCCGGAAATTTATGGTGAAACTATCATCGATTTCTGGGTGAAATTGCATGGCTACCGAACCGTACTCCAAAGGAATCACTTCCCCTTCTTTATATATTATCCCTTGATGGTTAATGTACCCCCCGTTCATACCAGAGAATTGGAACGTCATTTCATAGGTTACAGCGGAATCATGTCCCGAAGGTGCATTGGTGACAACATTGATCAAAAATGGTTGATCTTCAAATTTGTCTTGGGTCGACTGGCTTACGGTCAGATCAAAAAACTCCTCATATTTTTCGAAATCGATAGTAACGTCGGCGGTTTTCTCCACCTGAGATGAGGACCGTACGGTAAAAGCGATTTGATGGGTAGCTTCTGTGATACCAGTGTACATCCCTTGGAATGAGCCAACGGGAACAATGAAGCTCTCACCTGCCGAATATGTTTTTCCGTTATACTCGAAAGTCCCGTTGTTGTTCGCAGAGGAGAAATACATGGTGTAAGTATCTCCTCCAATGCCTATTTCAGAGATGTTGAAGTTTACCGGTACAGGGGTTTTAGTATACGTTTTGGATTGTGTCGCATTTGCCGAGAAATTATAATCCTTTGGCGTTACCGTAACGGTTAAAGCAACGGATTTTTCCAAACCAGTATCGTTTTGGACATAGAAGACCAATTCTGCATTGCTTTCATCGGTCCCCTCCAAACTCCAATTGAAATTACCTTTGGGTACCTCATAAATGTTTCCTGCTCTTACCTGAATACCATTTTCATCCTTAATCAGGGCATTTCCATTTAGGCTGTAGCGCATCTTATAGTTGGAGGTCCCCACATTCTCGGAAATATTGAAGTTTAAGGAGGTTGTTTCTCCAACGGAAATATCCGATTTCTGGCTTCCCGCAGTAAAAAGAAAGTCTATTTGTTTGTACTCAATTGTAGTACTGGCTGTATGGGTGACATTCCCACTGGACTCGACGCTAATCACTAGATTGTGTTGTCCTGGTTCAGCCCCAATGTAAACCACGTTGTTATTATTGGGCCCCAATTGGAATTTTTCCCCTGGACCGTAGGTAGTTCCGTTCACCTGCAGCGAACTATTTTTTCCTGATGAATAAAAGGCCTCGTACACATCATTGGTTCCTTCCGGAATTTCATCGATATCTATTATGGTGTTGATGGGGGTGCTGACAAACTCCGAGGTCTTGGAGGGGGTAATGTTTAAGGTGAAATCGTTCTGCTTGGTTTCCAGATCAATCAATACTGGACCCACCTCCTGACCGTAATTATCGGTGACCATAAATGCAATTTGATGGGATCCCAAGGATTCTGGGTAATAGAATAGAGAGAAGTCGCCTATTTCCACATCGTATTCTTTTGAGTTTTGCAAAAGGGTGCCGTCTCCTTTTTCAACCCTTCCGTTTCCTTCCAGGATTTGATGCGATAGCCTATATTGAATGTTTTCCGTGTTGCCGTTCGATTTTAAATTGAAGTTCAATTGGGTGCGCTCGTTTATAAATACGGAATTGCTCCCCGAATTTCCAGTGAACGAAAAGGGGATATTCGCTACTTCAATCGCTACACTGTCCCTTTTGGTTTGTCCATTGGAATCCCTAACCGAAAAATAGATCATTCGGTTTCCCAATTCTGTGCTCATAAAGGTATAATTATAAGAGCCTGGTGATATCGTCCTATACTGCCCGGGCTCCATAACGCCTCCATTTTGGTCCCTTACCGTTCCTGCCCCTTCACTGGAAGCGGAGAATGAATGCGTAATTTCATAGTCTACCTTGGATTCCTCGTCCTGAGTGGTAAGATCTACGGCGATGGCCAGATTCGTGTCTAATTCCACTACGGTGGAAGCTGCCGTGGTGTTAATGGTAAAATCCAGGTTTACCACGGTAAACAACAATTCTTCTGTTTTGGTTGCTCCATCCGGGGCTGTGGCGGTCAGACTGAGTTTATGTTCCCCCAAGGTTTCAGGAAGATACCGTAGTTCTGTAATTCCTTTCGCTAGAAAAAAGGAAGTGCCAGGGTCGAAAGCTTGGTCGTCCTTATAGAGCTTTCCAGTTCCATTTTGGATTTGATAGGTCACCTCAAAATCATTCTTATTGTTGGGGTCCAAGGTTTCCTTATCGCGCAATAAGGTGGCATTGATCGGGTTTTTGGAATTTATAATGAACTCGTTTACCCCCTTGTTCAATAAGAAGCTAAAACTGGCATATTGGGCCTTGTAGACCAGGGTGAGTTCTTTTTTATTTTCATTGGTGTCCCATGCCATAAAATTTACTCTATGGGTTCCCGTATCAATGGCAACATAGTTATAGTTCCATTGCCTATTTTTCACCTGTATGGTATCATGGGGTCGGATGGTATCGTTTTCCAATGTGGTGAAGTACCCCTTCTTATTGCTGGGCAGGTATTTTACAAAATACGCTACCGTGGAAATTTCCTTTTCCGGCGTAATCGTAAACGAGGTCCTCGTATTTTCAAATAGGTAGGTTTCCGTAGGATGTTCCCCTGTAAACGAAAAATCGAAACTATCTAGGACCAGTGATTCAAAATCCTTGCTACAGGAAAAAACAAGGATTAGAAGAGATAGTATAAAGACAATAGTGAAATACGTATTTGAATCATTTTTTTTCATCTCATTAGGATTTAGAACAGGAAATACCGGATCCCTAGACCAGCATAGGGATAGAATTGCCCGACGTCACTGTTGATATGGAAATATTCATTGGCCTTCACCAAAAGGGAAAAATCATTGTTCAAGGTTACTTCCCCTTCCAATCCCAAAAACACGCCATATATAAATTGGCTTTTGGCGTCCAAAATAGCCCCGTTGGACAAGGTGCTGTTGCCGTTATTGATGATCTCATACCCGAAAACGCCCCCTCCTCCGAAGTGGATGGCATAGCGTTTAAAGTTCTTTTGCTCCCATACCTTGAGGAAGTACCCGGGCTGTACGGTGAATATGTTGTAGGGAATATCAAAGGACCCCTTGTCTTCGGCTATGGCAGCAAATATGCTCAATTGTGCATATCTATTTCGGTTTAAATGGTAATTAAAGGTGCCCTTTATCCCATAACCATCTTCGGCATAACCTCCGCTGAAACCAATGGATGAAGCATAATTGTTGCCTTGTGAAAATAGCAGGCTGGAGATAAAAAGGGCTAGTATGGATATGGAATTCCTCATAATTAAAACTGTATGGGATTATTGATAATTTCATGGCCAATGCGTAAGGAAAAATTGCGATTGCCATATTCCTCGTCCAATTCTACCACTACTTCTTTTTTTTCGTCCAAAGCAAACTTTTTAAAAACCACCACGAAGTGATTCTCACTTTTTGCCGCCACCCTTTTTGGTTGTTTATAGGTGTATATTGGTGCCAGCTCCATTTTCTGATTGCTACTGCTGTTTTTATAGTTGGTGGCGATTTGGTGCTTGATAAAATTGATGTCCATATCCACTCCCTCCTTGTTTTCGATGCGGTACTGAAAATACAATTCGTCCTGATTGTAGTAGATCCCTTTGAGCCAAATAAACACATTCCCCGATCTGGAAAAATACCGTCGGACCTTCGGTTTGTCAAATTGCATATAATAGCACCTAAGTCGAAAGTATTCCAAGGGGTCGGTTTGGTATAATTTTTCCGAAGTCGCTTTTTCAATCTCACTTTTATTTGCTTCAGCGGGTGTGCCCTCCATCGGCCCGATCCTTTCTCTTTGGACTTCCATGTTGCTATTGGAAAATGGTTTTTCCGTGGATTTTCCTTCCATTTCGGGCTTGTTGCCAATATTGGCCACAGCGGTCTTTTTATCAATGAACCAAGTGGTTTTCTGGGGAACGGGTACAAGCTTTATTATAAAGTCATAGACATCCCCGGAGTCGGTGATCACCAAGTAGTTGGTGGTTCCTTTATTCTCGGAGGCTAGTTCATCGTAAGATAGTTTAACGATCCGTCCACTATATTTTCCCCCTTCGGGCTTTGGTAAGTCCACGATAAAGCCAAAATCGTTCCCGATGCTGCTTTCAGCAATATTCTCGGAGAAAATTAGAATCGTCTTAAAGTGCTTCGATATTTCCAGGGTATCGCTATATGTTTGAGCAGGTAATGTACAAGCAGCCATAAAGGCCGATAGGAGGATCCATATCTTTCTCATCGTAAACGTTGTTTAGGTGTTAGAAATACACGGTCCCCATTTACCAAAAGGATTTTGTCCCGTTGCTTGTATTTTTTCTTTCGAAAGAAACTGCCAAAAGAACGAATAAGATGCTGTGCCAATGGGATGTCGGTAGCTTCGTCTACGGTATTGGATAATTCATCGATGCCCTGATACTGAATGTCGGCTTTGAATTCCTCTAATAATTGACCTGCGCGTTCGTTGTGTAGCCCCACCATGCCATCTTCTTGGTCAATGGCCGTCAAATCCATGGGTATATTGGCTATGTTGGATACCTCCAGCAATATTCTGGATCCTTGGATATTCGCGGTGGCATAAACAAACGTATTTTTTGGAAAGCGCCTACCGTTGACCTGGATGTCCTCCCTTAAAATTAGGGTGACCCGATTTCCAGGCAAAATAAACTGATCACGGTAGATTGCTGCACTAAATAAGGGGCTAGGGGTATTGATCGTGGAAGAGGATTCTATATAAGGGGCCGAATAATCCTGATTTCGGGCCAAGCGTTGTTCCCTTGCCTGAAGGAGCATATTTCTATAGGCCAATTTTTTTTGGGCCTCTGAAACCTTCGAACTATCTTTTTTAAGAGAAGGTACGGAAGGGAAGGCGGTAGTGCCATTTTGCTGATGCTTCGGTTCTCTTTCACCGAATGAGAAATTCTGGAGTTCCTCTAAAATCCGTTCTAAGGAGTCGTTCTCCGATTTTTCCCTTTCCATGCTTTTTAATTGGCCTGGGGGTCTTAAAAGGTTCAAGGAGTCTAATCGGGATTTGTTATAGATATCGTTTGGCCCAGAAATATTGAGTTGCTGGTCGTGGTTGGGTAGGCTGTTATTGTAACCGTCCTTTGTGACCTGTGCAGGTAGTTCCCTATGGATGGAGCTGATGCTGGACATGACAAAGAATACCGCAAGAAATACGATGATAGGAGCGGTAAAAGCGAATAGCTTATGCCGTTTTAACCAAAGGTTGAATTTCTCCATGTTGTGGTTCATAGGTTGGTTTATTGCAAGTCTCGATTCTTTAGGACATCGAATTTTGTGATCTTTAGTCCGTTTAAATTATTTAGGGTAGCACTGGTCTCCATCAAATACCCCTGGGTGACCAGGCTTCGGTATTCCGCATTCCCGTTTTTTAGAATTCGTTGTTTGCCATAGTATTTAAATGCGAACGGATAGCTGGAATAGTCCACTTCCATCGAATCCGTCTCCACCTCTATCGAGTAGCCGCTCTTGGCGATATCTTCGTAATAATTCTGGTCTATAAGACGATTATACAGACGTTGAACCGAGTGGTCGGCCATATAGAGCGCCTTGGTTTCAATATTTCTTTTTATATGTTGCAGATCTGGTTCCATGGCAAAAAACAACTGGTGAAAGTTGGTAATATGCCCCTCGCATAATATGTCCACCGCCCGCTTGTAGTCCTTGATCCTAACAGTAGCCAATTTCTGGCCATTATCGAGCAGGTAAAAATTATTTTTTGCGTTTTCGCTGGTTTTGTAGGTGTAGAAGATATTGAGGAGGGTGGTAATAAATGTTACTATTAAAGATACATATACCACCCGGTTGCTCCTAGCATTAACCCTGTTTAAATCGTTGAAAATCTTATATTTATCGTCCATTTGTATTTTTGATTTCGCTCAAAACAAAATTTCATCGTTGAACGGATTACTGTATTAGGGTTCTTACTCCTTTTGTAGCTCCACCCGTTTTTGTATCAACGGTGGTCTGTGCTACTTTTTTGATATAGTGTTTGGTTCGATCTTTTAGGTGGTTGGCACTTATATTCATTCCCTGAACAATGAAATTAGCCAGGTTGGGGGCTTTTAGATAAACGAATACGTTCATGAGCATCAGTAGGCCGCTGGTAAGCACCAAACCAAGGTTGGCTTCCTCGTTGGATAAGAGGGAGGTGATCAATTTATCCAGCACATGGAGCATAAAGTTATCGATTAGGTAGAGCATCGGGATCCACAGACATACACTCATGAATTTTTGCAACCAGGCCTTCCACATTCCAGAGAAAATAGGGATGAACGACAGCCCAATGTTCAAGGGGCCAAAAATGATGAGTACAAAGAGATATACTACGGACATGGCCTTGATCCCAATGAAAACCACCGCGGATATCACGGAGGCAACCGCCGTAACCCCTGAGGTGATGGCTCCAAGGACCAAGGCCTGCAAGGCCTCTGGATCTCCCTGTAACATCAGATAGGATACCCCGTAATCTGCCATGGATTTTGTTTGGGCAACCAGTATCTTGATATGGAGCACATCCCAGGATATGTCGTTCGCCCTTAACGACATGCCGATGCTTTGGTAGAACTCCAGGATGGTGAGTGTAAGCGCCCGGTAATTAAATAGCACGAAGGCGAGGGGAACCCAATTTAAATAGGAGAATAGGTTGGCTCTTTTGTCCTTGTTCAACAAGTTAAGGAGTCCAATGATACTTATGCCGATGCAGGCAAAAACCTGACCTATTTCTAGCATGGGTGCTACCAATTCGTAGGCATCCAAAATATACTGGTCGAAAAGTTCGTTGACCGATTCCCGTATTCCTTTATTGGTTGGATTCATATCATGGCTGTTTTATGTTAAGGTTGATCAAGGTGCTCCGTGCTTTGCGAAGGGAATTTATTTGTGAAAGCTTATGGTTGTAGGCAATCAAATTATCGAGAATATCCTCCAGCTTTCGGTTAATTCCTGAAACCATCTTTAAGCGCTCTTCGGGAAGAAGGATGGCTTTGGTGTGAAGGATATCATTACATTGCTTAATTAGGCCCCCAGTCTCCACTAGGGCATCGGTGGTATAGGTTAAGAATTCATCGGTTTCCCCTTTGTTCAAAAACTCCAGTGCAGTAACAGTTTGTTTGGAACTGTGATAGACTTTCAAAATTTTGGATTTTAAATCGATGGCCCTATTGACGTCCGTCGATAACCGTACATAATTAGGAGCGGTTTTCTTGGCCTCGAGTTCTTCCTTTAGGATGTTGCTGGATTTAATAGCTTCCCTATTGTTTTTTTCCATGAGGTTGATCAACCGGGACAATTTGGTGTTTACCGCTTGCAACTGGGTGTTGATATTCATTAGCTGACTATTGGACATCCCAATACTGGCGTTGGTGGCCACATCCGTCACGGGAATTTGTGAAGAAAGGGCTAGGTGTGCCAGCAGGCTCCAAAAGGTTACTATCCGTTTCATGGTGCGATTGTTTTCCGTGTTGTGATCCCGTGGGCATATGCCTTGGCTGTTAGCTCCCAGTTGCCATGGTTTTTTTGGTGCAAGGCCTTGATCCGATCACTCTCCGTGGGATTGGTTTCATAGATGCATTTCTCTTCCAAGGAGGTCTCTACCCCGTAGACCTTTGCTTTGTCCATCCAACAAATGGCCACCTCGCGATACTTCCTGTTCCTGGGCAAATCCTTGTTCAAAGACAGGATCAGCTGTTTTTGTTTTTCTCCCAATCCAAGAAGGGCTTGAATGCTATCGAAGGATTGGGCAAAGTCGCGCATATCCAAAAAAACCTTGATGTGGGAGTTTACCACAATGGCATTTTTTATAATGTCCGAAGCGGTAAAGTCATCTACCTTTTGTGAAATGAAGATCGGCTGTCCGCCCAATTTTCTGGCCATTCTGGATTGACTATTGAAGTAATGCGCCAATGCTGGTCTTGCCAACGCTTTCCAGGCTTCATCCACCGCCAATATTTTATTGATGGACAGTTTTGTGGGATCGTTCATTTTCTTGGTGAAAACCTCCATGATCATCAGCGAGGTAATGGGGAACAACAGCTCATTGTCGATCAGTTTGCCCAGCTTGAAGTAAACCATTTTTTCATGGCCCAATTTAGCGATCCGGTCGTCCACTTTGTTTAACAGATCTCCCCTAGGATTGCTGCCATGGTATTTTTCCAATAGGAAAATGAATACATGAGGGTCAAATTTGTTCTTGGGGATTTTTTTCGAAGCAACATAGGTCTTTAGATGATTCGCACAGAAATCAAAAAAGGTGTCAAATTTAAAATTACCCTTCTTGTTTTGCCACATCCATTGGTAATAGGACGTAATTAGATATTCCAGTACCGTATTTATTACCTCTGGTGTCCCTACATTTTCCTGGGTACCCGTAATAAGTTTTAACAAGGTGATTAGGTAGGTGCGCTTACTCTCTGTGAGGACCTTGCCCTTACCCTTGACCTCCAAATAGTCGAATCGGTCCAAAACAAAGGGGTTGAAGGTAAATGGATCGGAGTCCTGATGCTGGAGGGTGATCCCCCCAAAAACTTCAATCAACCGATCGTAGGAGTTCCCGTCTTCCATGATAATGACCTCTGCGCCTTGTCGCAATTCCGAGGCCAGATAGTGATTGGTAAAGTAGGATTTACCGCCACCGGACCCTGAGGCGACCAACATCCCGCGATTGAATATCCAGTGCTTACTTTCCGGCTCTCTGTACACGGATACCGAAAGTGGTCGGCCCGTAATCCGGTCGACCAACCGTAGCCCGTTCACGGCCCTTGTTGCATCCCTGTAACCGCCTTCAAAATAGAGTAGGGAAGCGGCCATTTCCAAGGGCATGGGGACATACATATCCGCAGAGATCCCAATGGCGTTCCCGGCAACCCCGGCAAAGAACAGGTTCTTTCTATCTATGGTATTGTGTTTGGGATGTATCCTTAATTTCTTGAAGGCTCCCGAGAGGCTGGTATGAAGGTCATTGGGTAGATCCCTAGGCCCCTCGATGCCCAAGACATTGAGATGGTAAAAGACCGTTCCCTGATGGTTCTCTATGCAAGCCTTGGTATAGTCATACATCTGATCCGAATAAATGGTATTGCGATCATCTTTTCTGCCATTGCTAAAACGCCTAAGGTTTCGGGCCTTTTTTCGAAACCCGGACAAGACCTTATCCTGATCGGGTATATAGAGGTATTGATTGATGATATGTTCCTGGGGAATCTTGAAACCCAGTGGAAAAAGGTTGCCAATGGGGAAGGGTTGTACTTTGGAGGTGAATTTGCCATAGAATTCATAGGTGCTGATATGGTCCTTGCTAAATTGGTCCAGGTTTTCAAGGGTGTAAAACGCGCCGCGTTTGTCTCCGATGCGAAGGTCGTTCCCTTTAAAATCGATATCCTTCAACGATAGGTTTTGTGTGCTAAGTCCAAAGTACTTGGCATATAGTCCATTTTGGGAAAAGAGATCGTCGTAGTCCAGAATTCGCGATTTCATCAATTCCGAGGAATTGATAAGCTTGTTTACCTCCTGGACCTGAGCTTCAAAGTCCATCATAACCTTCGTGTCCAAAAACTCCCTTGGAATGGGATTGGTTAGGTAAAACTCCCTGTTTTTATCTAAAAAAGCATTGACCCTTTTGGGATTGAACTTTATGTAATTTTCCGGCACCAAACTGAGGTACAGGTAATGGGTACCCTCCAAAAATGTACGGTGGGTAAAATGGTTCTCATTTGCCCTTTCCATCATATCCCCCTGCAGCCTTTCTGGAATAGGCGAGTAGTTCTGTTGGAAAAAAAGGTCCTGTTTATGTACAAGCCTGTTGGGCCCCAAGATGGTCAGGATATTGGTGAACAGGCTATGGAGCGTGTTGTAATCCTGGGCATCCAGGGTAAAAACCTCTGGGAGGGTGAGCTGTAATGGAATGGTCAAGCAGCCTTTTTCCTTGGCTATCAATGCTTGTCGTTCATACCCGTAAATGGGGAATACATCCCAAAGTGCTACTTGATTTGCCATAGGAGTAGGTTTTTAAAGTTATGGACTAGTTTGATTGCATTAGGTCTGGAGGTATCCGCCACTTTTTTGATAAATCCGTTGGCGCCATAGGTGCGGGAGTAAAATAGGATGATAAGGAAGGTGATCCCCATAAGGACAGCGGAAATCAGCATGGCGATAAACGCGGGGAGGAATAGGGACAGTAGTAGTCCATGTACAATGGCGGCAACGGAAAAGTATACAAAGTAATAGATGTATCTGGCTTTGAGCCCCCAAAAAGAGGCTTCTTTTTGCAAGCCTTTCCTGATGGGTAGGTGAGAGTTGCTCATGGCGAAGGAGTTTAAATATTGGCGATTTCCTCCCCGATGGCAATCAAGGCAAAGAAGATGGCAATGCCGATGATGATCTTTCCAAGTTTATTGGCCAGGTCCGTTTGCTGGTCCCGGATATAGAGATAGGTCAAGCCCGTAATGGCAATGGCCACTCCTGCAATGATTTTTATGATATCGACTATCTCTTTGGAAAGGGTTTTTGAGTCGTTTTTGAAATCCTGTGCTTCCTGCAGGAGTTGGTCGAATTGACCATAGGTGCTCATGACAATGAGAAGGTAGACTAGTAAGAAAATATAGATTTCAAGGTTTGGAATCCGGGGGTGATTTCCCGAGGGATTTCCTGGTGCGGATGACGGTGAGTTTTTCATGCTTTCTGTGAGTTAAGGAATTCGAATCTTCTTCCAATGACCCTTTTCTAAAAGCTTCCAATAGTTCTGAAGCGTCCTCCGCTTCGTGTAATTGGTTGAGTACAGCATCTACATTAGTAGGATCATTATCTGAATTATATACTAATTTACTATTTATATGCAAATTATCAATATTTTTTACAAGTTTTTTTGAGGTGTCTTCCTTTTTTAATACGAATATCCAAAGGAGATATCCATACCAGAGTAGGCAAAGACCTATGAATATGTACCAAGTTATGTTCACTTCGTTATTATTAATGGTGTTCGATAAGTGTAATCAATTTATCGTAATTTTTATTCGTATAGTCCAACAGGACTTTGCGGATAAGGTCGTTTCTAGTCGTTTTGATGCCCATTTTATAAGAGATCCCGAGCGCCATTTTTTCGAATTTGACAATACAATCCTTGTCAATTGCCAATAAGATGCGTTCATTTTCACTTTTAGTTGTGTCTACCTGCAGCAGTAGGTCTAGTTGATTTTTAGCCCTTCCCTTGGTTTTTGTGCGTTTTACTGTTGCTTGGTTCCCCGGTGGATCTGCTGCGGCATCTGTGCTATTTAAGGTACCTGATCTTTCAGTAGACTTGTTTTCCGTTCGGTCTTGCCGGAGTCGTTTTAAGGTGCTATTGGTCTCATGGTTTTTATCGGCTAATTGCTGGAGCAGGTCCATGGTGCTGACTTTTTTCTTTTTTCCCATTACGTTTGTGTTTTTAGATTTGATAAGTGCGCTACTTCCCTTAGGAAGCTCTTGATACCCAATTCGCCTTCTTCTTTGTTTTCGGGGATTGCTTGTAGGGTATTGCGGTATTGTTCCTTATAGATAGTTTTGTCCTTGACCACACTTTCCATCATGGGGATACCGGCATTTAGAAATTGTTGCCTTAGTAAGCTGAACTTGTTTTTTCGTATCAACTGGTATTTGTTGAAAAATAGGTGCACGCTTTTAAGTACCCGCTGATCATTTTCCAGGAAGTTACTTTTTAAGGTAAAGTAAAAATTGGAGGTACTGTCTATTTCCAATTCATCGTGACTACAGGGAATAAAAATATGTTCAACATATAAGAGGCCCTTTACCATTTCTACATTTAGGCTTCCCGGTAGATCCAAAATAATATAATCTACCAGTCCATAATACTTTAAAATGGTGTCCCTTAGGGAATCTACCGTTACCCTCTCTATTGGGTATACGTCCAATTCGTTAGCAGCCGTTTCACCCAGGAGGACAAGTTCGCGCTGCCTTTTCCGATAGATGGAATACTGTGGATCGTCTCCATCCAGGAGGACCACTTTTTTTCCATGGGCATAATAAAAGTTGGAAGCAAGGATTAAGTTTAAGGTGGTTTTTCCTATTCCCCCTTTCTCCCCAACGATACTGATTATTCTTGTTTCCAAAATATAAGTGCTATAAAAAGAATTATGTAGGTCGAGTTCCTTTATTTTTTTTGGGAGATTATTTTCTATAAATATAGGAGCCTATTAATATGCCGATATCATGATATCTATATATCGTGATATCCGTATATCGTGATATCTGTATATCCGTATATCTGAATATGTTGATATCTGGATATTTGTATATCGTGATATCTGGATATCCGTATATCTGTATATCGTGATATCTAAATATAAATATTTAATTGTTTAATCCATAAGATTTTAGGTGTACGGTTTTTTTGTGGCGCCAGCAGTTTCTGCGGATAGATTACTGATAAATTATGGTAGACGCTTAGAAATGGGATAGGATTCCGCCCATAAGGTTCCATCTATGCATGCCCCTGCGGCCATCGGGCCAACCTTTCGAACCTATTCTTGTCCCTAGCCATCTTTCCTCTAATCTGTTAAGGAAGGATTTCGCCCGCAGTCATTCCCGAACGCCTCGGGCCCGCACCAAAGCACAAGGGGTGAAAAACCCCTTGCCCTTTTTCTCCCTGGCTATGAAATCGAGCTATTTTCATCTTTTCATACCATTTTTTCAAATAAAATATAAGACCATATTAAACCAGTGCTGGTCTTATATGGTCTCATATGGCTTTATATGGTTTTGAGGTGTAAAATGCTGTAAATAAGTCTTTTAGGATTGTTTTTGATGTCTTATATTTATATAGAAATATCCGTTTTTAACGGATAGCAAGTTATGTTTTGCGTAACGCAAAACTCCTACTTCTAGCGAAGTGAAAAGCTGCCTTCGGCAGTAAAAAACAAGAAAAACAATGGCAACTGGCAACATCGGTAGGAAACGGTTAGGAGAGAGCAAACGAAAGCATACTATTATGCTTCGGTTCAATACTCTAGAACTGGAAAAAGTGAAGACGCTTTTACGGTCCTACCAGGTCGATTTCCAGAAAAGAGGAACGGTGGGCCCTTTCTTAAGAAGCCTCATTCTAAGCAAGGAGGTAGAGAAAACGGAAAAACGACTGGTTAGTACGCCGAAAGTTAATTATCAACTGAACAAAATAGGGAACAACCTTAATCAATTGGTAAAAGTGGCCCATTACAAGAACTTAAGGAGTCCCAATGCAAGCCTTGTGCATGAGATGCAAAAGGCCAATGAACTGGTCGCTACCTTGAATGCCATTATTAACAATACGAACCTACCATGATTGCACGACTCCTATATCGTAACAAAGTGCAGGGCATACTGAAATACGTCCTTGGGAAACCGGAATCTACCATTCTCGGCTTCCACAATACCTATTCCGATACGGATACCAACCTTAAGGTCTTCGAACAGGTGCTTGTCTTTCTGGGCTTTCGCCATGCCTCCGAAAAACGCTATGTACATGCCACCCTGAACCTTCCTCGAGGTGAACATCTGGACGATACTACCTTTTTGGCCCTTTCCAAAGCCTATATGGAATACATGGGCTATGGGGAGCAGCCTTTTATTGTGGTACGGCACCACGATACCGAGCACGAGCACGTCCACATTGTCTCCAGTACCATTAGGGAAAACTGTACCCAGATCAACCTTTCCTTTGACTATAGAAGGAGTATGGCTGCCCAGAAACACCTGGAGAAACAATTTGGGCTTTCTCCCTCGCCAAATAAGAGGACGGTCCGAGAGCTTCCCAAACAGCAAACGCCCCAGCTGAACCCCCAGGAGGGTAACGGGGTCCGCTATTATATGCAGGACATCCTGAACAATACCCTGCAGAAATACAAGGTGCGGAGCTTTGAGGAACTTGCCTTACTTCTCAAAGAATACCATATCCAACTGAAGGTAGTGGAGCGTTCCGGTAGGGTAGGGGTAGCTTATGGCATTGCCACCAAGGCAGGATACCGATCCCGTTTTATTGGCGGCTACAGCGTGCATCCTCAATTCTCCGGTCCCAAACTCCAACAAGTCTTCGAGCGCAATAAGGAATCGGCCCTATTGCCCATGGTAAAAAAGCGTTTAGAAAAACAAATACAAACTACCTATAAACTATTTAGAACCCTCCGCCCCGAGCACTTCCCAGATGTTCTGGGCTCCCATCAAAAGCTCGATTGTAGGCTAAACTACAGCGATCAGGGACAGGTGGTGGACTTCACCATCTATGATAAATCGGGCTATGTGCTGCGCAGCGACGAGATTGGGAGGGGTCTTGGTATCCAGGAGAACCCTGACTTGTTCCAAACCGAACACACCCAAATGTATATGGATAGCAAGCAATTGGAACTGGAGTTCCAACGTTGCCTACGGGAAGCTTACCAAAAGATCTATCGAGATTTGAGGTACAAGCCTCTGTTCTCGGAACATATCTTGAGGACGTTCCTAGATGTTTTGGTTAGGGAAATGATGAAATCGGAGCGCTTTCTCTTCCTTAAGAAATACCTGCATACCGATGATCAAACCTTATGGAAGTTGATCGACTCCCACTACCATCCTTTTAGCGAGGAGCTATGTACCTCCGCCTATAACAAGGAGAAACAGGAATTGCAAAAGAAGGCCAACCTTATTCAACGGGCCAGGGACCAGTTGTTCACCAGTACCCTAGACCAAAGGGAGGTCCTCGGTGCACTTGTCCAAAGTCTGGGCGTTCGATATAATGAGGGAATACTGACCTATACGAATTCCAAGTTCCACCAAGTACCAGTGGATCTGGGCAGTTATTTATTACAGACAAGCGCAAACCCGTATACCCCTCCTGGTTTTGCACGTGAAAACGAAAAGCTATTGGAAGGGCTGCTGCACGACAGATCCGCCAAAGAGATAAAACCGGGGCCCACCGCTCTATTTCTGCCCATGATATTCCCGAAGCTCTATCACGCTATGGCCCCATCCTTTAGGGAACGGTTCGATACCTTGGCCCTACGGGCCTACCATCGGTACGCCGAACGGATGCAGGCGCCCTTTGAGAAATCCCCAAGGGACTATATCGGTTTTTTCAACGCCAGGGGCTTTTATTTTGAAGAGCAGGGAGGAAAACTCTGGGTAGGTTCTCTTTATTCCAAATATAAAGTAACGGTCGCTCTTTCAACGAAAATGCAGGACTACCTACTATCGTCCCCTGAGCT
>NZ_MTAZ01000012.1 GCF_002150785.1 Arenibacter amylolyticus
CTTACCTGATAATTTTGACTACACACAACTTTTGAGCTTGATCCTATTTTAACTAGACTGTGTAAAAATGATTCCCCAGGTGGCTAGATGATATTTGAAACGTCTTTTCCCCTATATGGATGGTGGTGTGTCGGTTTGTAAGTGTGCGCAGCTGCTTTTATAGGTCCCAGGGGGTGGTTGGTAAGGGTGCGCTTTTTCAATCAGTTAAGTTTTAGTTATTGGAATAAGGTGCTATTGCTAATAGGTGTTGGGATTAAATATGTTCTATTGAGTAACTAAAATTATAAAGATTAGTTATTTTTGAGGCGAAACCTTTTTGGGGATTGGTTGTAATCTTCCTCTGTCATTAATTTTTTTGAGTACTATGCATTTATTATATCGATTTGGATTTTTATTGTTTGTTGTTGTTAGTGTAATCTCTTGTAAAACTAACGGAAAATCGTCTTCTTCCAAGGAGGAGGCCGTTAACCAAGAATCAGTTTCTTCTTTAGGGAAACCCAATATCATATATATTCTTGCCGATGATTTGGGGTATGGGGATCTCAGTGTTTTGGGGCAGGAAAAATTTACCACTCCCAATATAGATAAGTTGGTTGCGCAAGGGATGTTGTTTACACAGCATTATTCCGGGAGTACGGTTTGTGCTCCTTCCCGCTCTGCATTGATGACTGGTATGCACACAGGGAACACAGTGATTAGAGGTAATTACGAGATTCAGCCAGAGGGGCAGTATCCACTTCCTAAAGGCACAAATACACTTGCAAAATTCCTTAAAGATGCTGGCTATACCACGGGGGCTTTTGGTAAATGGGGACTTGGTTACCCCGGTTCTGAAGGAGATCCCAATTACCAGGGGTTCGATACTTTCTATGGGTATAACTGCCAGCGGGTGGGACATAATTACTATCCCCAGCATCTATGGGCTAATCAAGATTCTATTGTGTTGGCTGGGAATGCTGAACATCAGAGAGGGGAGTATGCTCCTGATCTTATTCATGATAAGACCCTTCAGTTTATAGAGGAAAATAAGGATGGGCCTTTCTTTGCCTATGTGCCTACTATTATCCCTCATGCAGAATTGGTGGTACCCGAAGAAATCCATGAGCAATACAGTGGTAAGTTTGAGCCCGAAACTCCCTATAGAGGGGTAGATAGAAGCAAGGCTAAAGGTTATGGGGGGTATGGCTCCCAAGCAGAGCCACACGCAGCCTTTGTTGGTATGGTGCGACTCCTAGATCAGCAGGTGGGTGAAATTGTTGAAAAGGTAGAGGAGTTGGGAATAGCAGAAAATACTATAATAATATTCACTTCTGATAATGGTCCGCACAAGGAAGGCGGGGCAGACCCAGATTACTTCAATAGCAATGGTCCTTTTAAAGGTTATAAGCGCGATTTGTACGAAGGTGGTATCCGCGTTCCCATGGCAGTTAAATGGCCTAAGGTTATAGAGGAGGGGGTTGCTACAGATCATGTTTCTGCATTTTGGGACGTTTTTCCTACTTTGATAGATATGTTAGGCGGGGAGAAGCTGTCCAATCTGGATGGGATTTCATTTTTACCTACCCTACTGGGAGATGAGGAAAAACAACAAAATCATCCCTATCTCTACTGGGAGTTTCACGAGTTGGGAGGAAGACAAGCGGTTAGAATGGGGGATTGGAAAAGTGTAAAGTACAACGTTCTAAAAGACCCGAATGCAAAATTGGAATTGTACAATCTTTCAACCGACATTGGAGAGGAGCATAATATTGCGGAAGACCATCCAGCAATAGTGAAGGAAATGGAGAAGATCTTAAAAGAGGCTAGAACTCCCTCAGAGGTCTTTACCTTTGGGGCTTCTTAAAGAAATATGGCATGTATTGCTAATGAATTTGCAATACATGCCATGATTTAAATTTCTTCATAATTTTGTTGGACTCTTGTGTTAATTTAATGTAAGTTTGTCCAGCTGTTTTTTCACTTGAAGAAAAGGATAAAACGGGGTATTAGCTCAGTTGGTTTAGAGCGCTGCCTTGACAGGGCAGAGGTCACTGGTTCGAATCCAGTATGTCCCACAAAACACTTTAAAGCGCCGCTTGTAGCGCTTAGAGAAGGTCTGTTAATCTTTCCAAAGCCATTCCTCTAGATCCCTTTATTAGTATTGTAGCTCCCTCCGTGGAAATATTCCCTATGTGTTCTTTAAGTACTTCAAAGGATGAATATTTGTGTAGGGAAGTTGTAGTTTGATGGAAGTTTTCACCAATCAATACTACCGTATCAAAATTCATTTCTGCGGCAAGGTCTGCAATGGCTTGATGCTCTTTTTTTGCTGAACTACCCAGCTCAAACATATCCCCTAAAAAAGCAATCTTACGCGTTGCTTTTATTGAATGGAGGTTTTCCAAGGCGGCCTTCATGCTAGTGGGATTGGCATTGTAGGCGTCCAAGATAATCTGAGTGCCGTTTTTTTCTATTACTTGTGAACGATTGTTTTTTGGGTTGTAATTCTCCAAGGCTGACTTAATTGCTGATAGAGGTACCTTAAAATAGTGGCCCATAAGTATTGCTGCACAACAGTTGGTGAAGTTATAGCTGCCAATTAACCTGCTTTCTATGGTTACTTCCTTTACTTTTAAAGTGACATAGGGGTTGCACCCCTGGAATATTATAGGCAGGTGGTTTTGTGGGTGCTGGCTATACCCTAATTTATTGTCGGTATTTGCAAGTCGTTGAACCTGTATTGGATCATCGGCATTAAAAAAGACAAGATTATTGTTTGTCAGCAGGTAGTCATAGAGTTCGCTCTTGGCTGCAATAACCCCTTCCTCGCTACCAAATCCCTCTAGATGTGCTTTTCCAAAATTGGTGATATAGCCGTAATCTGGTTGGGCCAATTGGCAAAGGAAACCGATTTCATTAGGGTGGTTGGCACCCATTTCCACTATGGCGATTTCCGTATCGGACGTTATGGAAAGAAGGGTTAGCGGAACTCCAATATGGTTGTTTAGGTTCCCTTTGGTAGCAATGGTCTTGTATTTTTCTGAAAGTACTGCTGTGATAAGCTCCTTGGTAGTGGTCTTTCCATTGCTACCGGTTAGCCCTATGATCTTTGCGCTGCAAAATTGCCTGTGATATTGCGCTAACTGTTGTAGGGTGTCTAGAACATCATCAACTAAAATGAAGCGCTCCGAACCTGCCAATTCGCGTTTATCTACAAGAGCATAGGAGGCCCCTTTTTCCAAGGCTTCCGATGCGTAGTCGTTTCCATCAAAATTATCACCCTTTAGTGCAAAGAATAAGCAGTTTTGGGATACTTTTCTAGTGTCCGTACATATATCCGGATACTTTAAAAAAAGGCTGTGCAGTTGTTCTATTGTCATTGGTCGAAGATAGAAAAAAAGCCCTTTTATGTAAAGGGCTTTTTTTCTATAATTATTTAGGTGGGAGAGTGTCTTATTTTCGCACTTTCTTGCTTCTAGGTGTTTTGTTATTTGTTTTGGATTTGGAACCTACCCTAGACATGGCACATCTAAATCCAATATAATCCGTTGCCATATATTGAGGTAGGTACCTTCTTTGGGCCGGATCTAGCCAATAGGCTCTGTCTCTCCAAGAACCTCCTTTATATACCCTAACTTCGTCATTTATCAAAGTAGTTCTGTTGTTAGAGGTATCGTAAGCTCTTACTAACTCCCCATCCTCATTTACCTGAACCTTGCTCACTGGGGAATTGTACATTTTCTTTGCATTATTGTCATCTGTATCTCCACTAGTAAATCTGTCGTAGTAGCGGGTAGATCCTGGTTCCCCATCTCTATATCCGCGGTTGTCGCTAGTAGAGAAATTGGTTCTTAGGAAGGTCTCTTCCTCTCCAACGGGGACCATTTTAATTTCTCCCGGTAGATTTCTAGCTAAGATTTTCCCATTGGGCATGGTGTCGTAAACAACGGAGTCCCTTATTACTTTCACTTTTCCGTCCTCTCCAATGGCGGTTTTCATAAATACGTTCCCTCTAAAATAGTTGAAGTCGCTTACTTCATCATCTACGATGGGTCGGTACACATCCGCTACCCATTCGGCCACGTTACCAGCCATATCATACAGACCAAAATCATTGGGCTTATACGATTTTACTTCCGCAGTAATATCGGCACCGTCATCGGACCATCCTGCAATTCCGCCATAATCTCCTTTCCCTTGTTTAAAGTTGGCCAATTGGTCCCCTCTTCCTACGCGCTGTCCATTTCTGGTGTAGTTTCCTTCCCATGGATACTTCTTTCGTCCCCTATAGTTATTGTACTCTCTACTACCTATTTGGGCTTGGGCAGCATATTCCCATTCGGTTTCGGTGGGAAGTCTGTATTCAGGTAAAATTACGCCGCTGCTTCGTTTTGCAAATACAGAAACGGAATCCCTCTTGCGTTTCCCTTGCAGGGAATCTATCTGTCCATTGTAAACAGATTCTGGTCGGTTAAGATAGGCTTCGGTGCTAAAGCTGCCATCTATTTCTCCTGTGACTACTTTGTATTTTGCGTCCTTGGAAAGGTAGCCTTCCCGTTCTAGCATTACTTCATTTACACGGTCTGTTCTCCAAGCGGCAAATTGGGTGGCTTGTATCCAGTTTACTCCCACCACGGGATATTCTGCATAGGCAGGGTGTCTTAAGTAATTATTGGTCATGGTTTCATTATAGCCCAACCTGTTTCTCCATACCAGAGTATCCGGTAGTGCTCCAGTATAAATGTGAACGTATCTTGGGTCTTCTGGAGGATATACGCTTTTAAGGTAGTCTAGGTATTCCAGGTACATCACATTGGTAACCTCTGTTTCATCCATATAAAAGGACTGTACGTGTTGGGAGGTTGGCGTATTATTCCAATCCTTCATCACGTCATCTTGAACCTGCCCTTTGGTGAAAGTTCCCCCTTCTATAAAAACGAGCCCTGGGGCGGTTTCCTGTTCCTTAAAGTCTGAATTATATTGAAATCCTCCCTCCTTGGCGTTAATTTTCCAGCCTGTGGCTCGCGAGGTGTTTTTGGACGATGCATTTTTGCAACTTGTAAAACCACCCGCTACAATTGCACAGGAGAGTACAACTTTGATGAATTCTTTTTTCATAATTAGGACTTGAGTTCAAAAACAAACCTCCAAATAGAAGTCTGTTATTTTTATTCTTTAATAATTTGTGTCGCTTTTGGCATATAAAACGATGATTGAGGCATAATATTTTATAGGGGTCAAAATTAATTTATCCCGAAAATGATTTACGCAGTCAACCATAGTTACATATAAATAACGGCTGATAATTTAATCTAGTATGGGTGGTGGTTACTTCTTTCGCGAAAAATATAAAAAATATTTTAATCAGGTGCGATTGACACCCAAGGTTGGTCATTAATCGCGAATATTAAACTATTTTGGCAAAAAAAAAATTAGCTTTCTACAAGATAATATTAAAATAGACGTTTAATATGGTAGTAGGACTATAATTATATTTTATTTAATTATAATTGACCAGTTTTACGCCAATCGTATTAACTAGACTTTTAAAAAATGAAAAATTTTGTAATACTATGTCTGTTTTGTGTGGTAATTAAAGTGTCGGCACAAGAAGACAGGGTTATAACCACTGCTGTCCCTTTCCTGACTATAGCAGCCGATGCTAGGGCTTCTGGTATGGGGGATATGGGCGTGGCAACCTCTATGGATGCTTTTTCACAACAGTGGAATCCCGCTAAATTTGCCTTTGCAGATCGAAAAATGGGTTTCGGACTTAGTTATACCCCCTATCTTGAAAGTATAATTACAGATATTTCATTGCTCAGTGCAAGTTTTCACAATAAAATAAATGATAGGAGTGCGTTTGCTATTGGTATCCGCTATTTTACCTTAGGAGAAATAGAGCTGCGGCAATTTGCTGGAGATCCAGGGAGATTGGCCAAGCCTAATGAAGTGGCTTTTGATGGATCCTATTCCTTAAAGTTAAGTCAGACTTTTTCCATGTCCGTTGCAGGGCGCTTTATAAGCTCCAATCTTAAGCTGCCAGACAACGGGAGTGAAGATTCTAAGGCGGCAAGTTCCTTTGCGGTTGATGTTTCCGGTTATTATAGGTCTAGAGAAAGGATCTATGAGAATTTTGATGGTCGATGGAGGGCCGGTTTCAATATTTCTAACCTAGGTGGGAAGATGAAATATGATGATGGGGGACAAGAGAATTTCTTGCCCACAAATTTAAAGGCTGGGGTAGGGTTCGATTTTATTTTAGATCAAGATAACGTAATAGGGCTCACCACGGAATTCAATAAATTGTTGGTGCCTACACCTAAAGATTTTAATGATGATGGAGTAATTAATGCTGCCGATAACGATGTGTATCAGCAGATTTCTTTTTTTGAAGGGGTTTTTAAGTCCTTCGGCGATGCTCCCGGAGGGTTTAATGAGGAGCTTAAAGAGTTAACATGGGCTTTGGGTGCAGAATATGTATATCAGGAGTCCTTTATGTTGCGGACAGGGTATTTTAATGAGAACGATCAAAAAGGCTCTAGGAAGTTTTTCACCTTAGGTGCCGGATTCAAATATAGAACGGCTCAGATAGACCTTTCTTATTTGTTCTCTACCTCCAAGGTGAGAAATCCGCTAGAAAATACCTTGCGGTTCTCCTTGACCTTTAATTTAGGGGATGAATTTTACAATAATTAAATAAGCGATACTTTATTTGATAAGTATCCGAAACCTGCCCTTGTGCAGGTTTTGTTTATTTTTGTTGGTATTTTATATAGGTATGTATCATGATAAAGAAGAATATAAGTTTTGAGTTGTTGGTGTATCCATCCAGTGAAGACCTGGGGGAAAAGGACAGGGAATTGCTGAAAATAGCCGTTGAGGCTCGGAAAAAAGCCTACGCTCCCTATTCCAATTTTAAGGTAGGGGCGGCCATCCTCTTGGCTAACGGTGAGGTAGTTCAGGGAAATAACCAAGAAAATGCCTGCTACCCAGCAGGATTGTGTGCAGAAAGGGTGGCTATTTATTACGCAGCTGCAAAATATCCCAACGTTCCTATTCTTAGCATTGCCATCAGTGCTACATCTACTACCTATGTAATGGATACCCCCGCTGCACCTTGTGGAAATTGCCGACAGTCCATTTCGGAATACGAAATCAAACAAAAGACTCCTATTTCACTTATTATGACCGGTGAAACTGGGGAAGTCCTAAAATGTCACTCCGTTGCAGATATTCTTCCCCTTCCTTTTAATAGTAGCTTTTTAGGCTAAAATAGATAGAGGTTTTTTACTATTTAGTGGCTTCCATAGTTCTTAGGATGCGGCTTATAGCGGTTCTTTGTCTAAACCTTTTAAATAATATTTTTTTCCTATTGATTTATATATGTATTTTTGTTCTCCGTTTTTATTTTAAGCAGGACTTTTAAATAATGCGATATACTTCAAAAATTGATAATTAATGGAAAAAATAACCAAAGAGGTCTACCTTAAGTGGTATGAGGACATGTTGTTCTGGAGGAAATTTGAGGATAAGCTAGCTGCGGCCTACATTCAACAGAAAGTTCGTGGATTTTTACATCTTTACAATGGGCAGGAAGCGGTCCTGGCCGGTGCATTGCACGCCATGGATCTAACAAAGGATAGAATGATTACCGCTTATAGAAATCACGTTCAGCCAATAGGGATGGGCGAGGATCCTAAAAAAGTGATGGCAGAACTCTATGGTAAGGTTACCGGTACCTCTAAAGGTATGGGTGGGTCTATGCATATTTTCTCTAAAGAGCACCGATTTTACGGAGGTCACGGTATTGTAGGGGGGCAAATTCCTTTGGGAGCTGGCCTAGCCTTTGCAGACAAGTATTTTAAGCGCGATTCTGTTACCATTTGTTATATGGGAGATGGTGCAGTAAGACAGGGGTCACTACACGAAAGCTTTAACCTAGCGATGCTGTGGAAATTACCAGTAGTTTTTGTATGTGAAAACAACGGGTATGCCATGGGAACCTCCGTGGAAAGAACATCTCATTCCACCGAAATATGGAAGCTTGGCCTCGGTTACGAAATGCCATGTGGTCCTGTAGATGGAATGGATCCTGTTACCGTAGCTCAAGAAATGAGCAAAGCAATAGAGCGCGCAAGATCTGGAGAAGGTCCTACCTTTTTGGAAATGAAAACGTACCGTTATAGAGGTCATTCCATGTCCGATGCACAGAGCTATAGAACCAAGGAAGAGGTGGAAGAGTACAAGAAAATAGATCCTATTACCCAAGTGTTAGAGGTAATCAAGGAGAATAAGTACGCTTCGGATGAGGAAATCAAGGAAATAGATACGAGAGTTAAGGATTTGGTTAAGGAATGTGAAAAATTCGCCGATGAGTCGGATTATCCTCCAATTAGCCAGATTTATGATATGGTCTACGAACAAGAGGATTATCCATTTGTACAACATAAAATTTAAGTAAATGGCAGAAGTAATAAATATGCCAAGACTTAGCGATACCATGGAAGAGGGGACTGTTGCTAAGTGGCTAAAACAGGTAGGTGATAAGGTAGAAGAAGGAGATATATTGGCGGAAATAGAAACCGATAAGGCCACTATGGAGTTCGAATCCTTTAACGAGGGTACCTTATTGTATATCGGTATCGAAGAAGGCGATACGGCTCCTGTAGATTCTCTACTTGCTATTATAGGTGATGAGGGAGAGGATATTTCTTCACTGATCAATTCTTCTCCAGAAGCTAAGGAAGAAGAGAAAAAGGAAGAAGAAACTGTGGAAGCAGAAGAAAACGCCAATGTAGAGAGCGCTAGTGCAGCTGTGGAGATACCTGAAGGGGTTGAAGTGGTGAAAATGCCTCGCTTAAGCGATACCATGGAAGAAGGGACCGTAGCCACTTGGTTGAAAAAAGTTGGTGATGAGGTGGAAGAAGGAGATATCTTGGCCGAAATAGAAACCGATAAGGCAACTATGGAATTCGAATCCTTTTATTCTGGTACGCTCTTGCATATAGGAATCCAGGAAGGGGAGACGGCGCCAGTTGATGCTGTCCTTGCTGTAATTGGCCCAGAAGGTACGGATGTAGACGCTGTATTGGCCAGTGATGGTAAGCCCGCACCGGTTAAAGAAGAAGCCTCCAAAGAAGAAGCTAGTCAAACGACTGCTACTTCTTCTTCAGCAACGGAAACAGCCGTAGCTCAGGATGGTCAGCGTATTTTAGCCTCACCTTTGGCCAAGAAAATGGCAGAGGAGAAAGGGATAGACCTAAGAAATGTAAAAGGTAGTGGTGATCAAGGTAGGATCATTAAAAGAGATATAGAGGAGTATAAGCCAGTGCAAAAAGCCGCTGAAAAGGCCGCAGCTCCTCAAGAGAAGGCCGGTGTAGCGCAAGCAGCTGCTCCCGCTCCAATTAATTTGCCAGTAGGGGAAGAGATGGTAGAAGAGGTTAAGAACTCGCAAATGCGCAAGGTTATTGCCAAGCGTCTTGGAGAGTCTAAGTTCTCTGCACCTCATTATTACCTTACCATTGAGGTAGATATGGATCATGCCAAAGCGTCTAGAGTACAGATCAATAGTCTTCCAGATACCAAGGTTTCCTTTAATGATATGGTAGTGAAAGCATGTGCCATGGCATTGAAAAAACATCCGCAGGTAAATACCACTTGGAACAACGATACTACGCTAATAAACCACCATGTGCATATTGGGGTTGCTGTAGCGGTAGAGGATGGGCTTTTGGTTCCGGTATTAAAATTTGCAGATCAAATGACCTTGACGCAAATTGGAGCTTCTGTAAAAGATCTTGCTGGAAAGGCACGTAATAAAAAAATCAGTCCGGCGGAAATGGAAGGAAGCACCTTCACCGTTTCCAATCTCGGAATGTTCGGTATATCCGAGTTTACCTCTATCATCAATCAGCCTAATTCCGCTATTCTATCGGTAGGGGCTATTGAGGAGAAACCGGTTGTAAAGAATGGGGAGATCGTTGTAGGTAGTACTATGAAAGTTACCTTGGCGTGCGACCATAGAACCGTTGACGGGGCTACGGGAGCTCAGTTTTTACAGACCTTAAGGGCTTATCTGGAGAATCCGGTAACCATGCTCGCCTAAAAAGGATAATTGGTCCCGGTTTTCTAGGGCCAGTCCACTCCAATTTGTATATTGGGGACTTTTGAAGGGCAAAAATCAATAAAAAAAGCATCCTGTCTTTCAGGGTGCTTTTTTAGATTTAAACCGTTCGCAATCAAGAAAATTATGCATCCGACAGTTATTTGTGGGATGATTTTTAATCACACCAAAATAAAACCATGGTTATGAAAAAAATATTTGTAGTAGGATTTGCAGGCTTAATGATGGCTTGCGGAGGAGCTAAAGTAGATCAGACGGTGCTTCTTGGAAAGGAAGCTCGTACAAAGGAGCGTCAGAAGCCGAGGCATTCATCCGCATCGGAAACTGCCAATTGGGAGTCCTTCTCCAGTAGTGAGGAAGTAGGAGAAATTATTAATTATCTGGCTTCGGATAAACTGATGGGTAGGGATGCAGGTACGGAAGGAATAAACAAGGCGGCTCAGCATTTAGAAAACTTGCTAAAAAGCTATGGTGTTGCTCCCTATTTCACTAGTTATAAGGATACGTTGTCTAATTTTGAAGTGCCTACCTATAATATTGTAGGGTATTTAGAAGGGACCGATGAGACCCTTAAAGACGAATTTGTGATTGTTGGGGCCCATTACGATCACATAGGTATAGTTTCTCCAGTGGCTGGAGATAGTATCGCAAATGGTGCCAATGACAATGCTTCAGGGACCACAACGGTAATGGGAATAGCTCGTTATTTTGGGGAAACCAGGGCCAATAAGCGCAGCCTCATTTTTGCCCTGTTCAGCGCAGAGGAGAAAGGACTCTTAGGGTCCAAGCATTTAGCCCAGAAATTAAAGCAGGAGGAGTTGAATCTATATCTAATGCTTAATTTTGAAATGGTGGGCGTGCCTATGAAAGACAAGGATTATTTAATGTACCTTACTGGATACGAAGAGTCTAATTTAGCAGAAGTCAGTAATGCCTATGCCAAGGAGAATTTGGTTGGATTTTTACCTACCGCCAAAGAATATAACTTGTTTATGCGTTCGGATAATTATCCCTTCCATTTAGAATTTGGAATACCATCACAGACCTTTTGTACGTTCGATTTTACCAATTACGACTATTATCACCACGTGGGGGACGAAGCTTATTTGATGGATTTGGATCATATGGCGAACCTAGTAAATAAAACAATTCCGGTTTTGGAGCAAATCGTTAATGCCCCAATGAAGGAAATAACATATCACTAATGGCAAATATTATTATTACAGGAAGTAGTAGGGGAATTGGATTTCAATTGGCGCAATTATTTGCCAATGAAGGGCATCAGGTGCTGGCACTTTCTAGAAACGATGCTCCCGTAGCGGCATTGAAACATAAAAATATCAGTAGTTTTTCATTCGATTTGGCCAAGGAGGAAGATTTTGAGAAATTGGATTCCTTCCTGGAAAAAAATTGGAAGCAAGTGGACATTCTGATAAACAATGCCGGAAAACTGGTGAATAAACCATTTTTGGAAACTTCTATGGAAGAGTTGGAGGAGGTTTACAGGGTAAATGTTTTTGGAGTGGCAAAATTGACTCAGAGAATAATTCCGCTTATGCCCCCTACGGGGCATGTAGTCTCTATAAGTACCATGGGTGGAGTACAGGGGAGTGTTAAGTTTCCCGGACTTACCGCCTATAGTTCTAGCAAAGCCGCTGTAATTACCATGACCGAGCTTTGGGCAGAGGAGTTTAAGGAGAGTGGTCCTATATTTAATGTATTGGCCTTGGGAGCTGTGCAGACAGAAATGCTTCAGGAAGCCTTTCCCGGTTATAAGGTAGATACAACTCCCTTAGACATGGCTACCTATATCAAGGATTTTTCTCTTAACGGAAGTAAGTTCTTTAACGGAAAGCTGCTTCAGGTTTCTAATTCTACTCCTTAGATCAAGACTTGGGAGACCTTGGAGTAATTCTAATTTTATTTGTTCTTGGGTTTGGGCAGCGGTACCGTTGCCCCATTCCCAGATATTAGGTTGGCCACTACCTTGGTCTGTGGAAATTGTTCTAGGATAATTTTCATGAATACCGTGATAGGTATTGCCATGATCAGTCCTGGAACACCCCAGATATAGCCCCACAGCATTAATACCACCAATACGGTAATAATGTTTATGGAGAAGGATTTTCCCATGAATACGGGCTCTAAAATAGAGCCAAATAGTACTTGGACTGCCGTTATAGACAGGATGAAGAAAAGTAGGATACTGGTGGTCTCCAATTCTACAAAGGCAAACAAACTTAAAAGAATAACGGACACAAAGGATCCTACCATCTGTACAAAGTTGATGGCAAAAGCAAATAAGCCCCAGAATATCGGGAAGCTAACGTCAAAGAATACGCAGGCCAATCCAATTCCAATTCCCGTAAAAAGACTTACTAGAAACTTCACCTTAATAAACTTTATAAGGTCCTTTTCAATTTTGAGAAAGGTTTTTACCGAGGTGTGCTTTTGTTTTAAAATGGTATTGTTCATTAACTTTTGAACGTTGATGGATTCTGCTAGCCATAAAACCACAAAAAAGACGGTCATTAAGATCATGGTAATCGTATTGCCTAGGAAGTCCAAAGTGGCACCAAAATTTTTCATCATGTTTTCATGAGGAAAAATATTGTTCAGGATGTTCTTATCCTGGGAATAGGGAAGTCCAAAGTTCTCTTCTAACCCTATAAATAACAATTCTAATTTAGCTTCTGCTTTTCCTAAGAATTGGTTGTCTGGAGATAGCAATTCCTGACTAGAAAGCTGTATGAGTCCGCCCAAGACCTTTAAGGCCATCAAAATAATCAAGGCCACTATGAATATGCTAATAGGTTTGGATACCTTTTTTTTGTTGAGCCATCGCATCAAGGGTAAAAATAACAGGGCGATGAACATGGAAAAAATTAAAGGTATAAAGATAAACGATAGTAATTTTAGTAAATAAAATACTAGAGGAATCACTATGATCAGCAGTAATCTATTGGTAGTTCTTAAATCGTTCATGTTGTAGATAACCGTAAAGTTTTATTGATATTGCTAGGATGTGGGTGCCTTCAAATATAGTGGAGCTAATACTTTACCCAGTCTCTAGTTTAATAAACTGCAAAGTTAGGGCAAAGAGTTGGCTTTTAAGCGTTAATAATAGTGTAAAAATGCATGATTTGCATCATTTGGCTTCAATTTAGACCCCTAAAGTACCTAGTTGGGGTAGATTTGCTATTTCCTGTAAGGGTGTAAATTCTGTGATTTACCTGCAAATGGGGATGTTAATTCTTGAGAACCGAATGGATTTGCTTTCTTATTTTTATAAGTTTCTCCAAAGATTATTAGATCCAGTATCTTATCTTGTGAACCCTTCCATGGAATTAGGACGGTTGTCAATAATATATAGGAGCAAATAAGGAAATGGATGGTGTAGAAGTGGACTAGCTGCAAAAAAAAACATGTGCCGGTAAGAAGGCCAAGGGAATAGGAGAACTCAAAAAGCTCCAACTACATATAAACTAAGGGGAATATGCCCGTACCAGTATAAAATTTCTAATTTTGCCTGTATGCAGGAAACGTTAGGGAAATATATTCCAGAAAGAGCTGTAGGTTTATGCATGCAGTTGATAAAGGAAAATCATATAAATTTAAAAATTGTAAACGAACGGGTTACCCGTCATGGGGATTATCGCAGGCTGGCTAATGGAAAGCATGTGATTACAGTAAACGTAAGCCTCAATAAATATCGATTTTTAATTACCTTGGTGCATGAAATTGCGCATCTGATAGCTTTTGAAAAATATGGAAGAACTATAAAGCCACATGGGGTAGAATGGAAAAGAACATTTCAGCTACTAATGCTGCCATTTCTTAGGCCAGAGGTATTTCCAGCAAAGTTGTTGCCCTTATTGGCCAATCATTTTAAGAATCCTAGGGCTAGTAGTGATACCGATGCAAGATTATCCATAGCACTTAAAGAATATGATCAGCGGGAGAAAGGTAAGAATTATGTGTTTGAGCTGCCGCATGGAAGTATCTTCCGAATCTATAATGGTAAAATGTTCCAAAAGAAAAATAGAAGGGTAAAGCGGTACGAATGTGTTGAAGTAACAACGGGAAAGGTATATCTCTTTCAACCAAACGCCGAGGTAGAGTTGATTAAAACTTAAGAAAGAAGGATGAGCAAAAAGTATTATGCCGTTTTAATGGCTGGAGGGGTAGGATCTAGATTTTGGCCTGTAAGTACTTCCGATTATCCCAAACAGTTTCACGATATGTTGGGTACTGGGGATACTCTTATACAAAGGACGTTTAAACGTTTAAATAAATTTGTTCCCACAGAGAATATATTGATTCTCACCAATGAGAGGTATAACAGCTTGGTGCTAGAGCAATTACCGGTGGTAGATCAGGAACAGGTGGTATTGGAGCCTGCCATGAGAAATACAGCGCCCTGTATTCTCTATGCCGCCTTAAAAATACAGAAAATGGATCCCGAGGCGGTAATGATTGTTGCTCCTAGCGACCATTGGATAGAAGATGAGGCTGCCTTTTCCAACGATGTGGTGACTTGTTTTGAGAAATGTGAAAAGGAAGAGGTGTTATGTACCTTGGGGGTGAAGCCTAGCTTTCCCAATACAGGTTTTGGATACATAGAATATGGAAAGGACGATGCGGATCTTTTAAAGAAAGTGGTGCAGTTTAGGGAGAAACCTAACTATGATACTGCCAAGGAATTTCTTCTTCAAGGAAATTTTTTATGGAATGCAGGTATATTTATGTGGAGCGTGGCCACCATCGTAAAGGCATTTAAAAAGTATTGCCCGGATCAGTACCAATTATTTCAAAAAGGCCTACCCTATTACAATACAGCGGAAGAAGGGGCGTTTATCCAAGAGCATTATCCTAAGGCTGGGAATATTTCCATAGATTACGCCATATTGGAGCCCGCTAATAATATCTTTGTCCTTCCTGCCTCTTTTGATTGGAACGACTTGGGGACTTGGGGTTCCCTCTACGATAAGTTGGAGAAAGATAAGGATAACAATGCTGTGGTTAATGCATCCGTATTAACTGAGGATGCCAATGGCAATATGATTCGCACCCCCAAAGGCAAAATAGTGGTGGTAGATGGTTTGTCAGATTATATAATTGTGGATAAGGAAGAAGTATTGTTAATTTACCCCAAATCCAAAGAACAGGACATAAAAAATATACGTGCAAAAGTTAAAGATCAATATGGTGATCAGTTTGGCTAATTATGGAAGAAAAGTTAAAAAATAATGGAGGGCAAGAATTTGCCAATGGGAACCCGGAGAATATAAAGAAAGATTTTAAGGGGCTCTTGGGAGGAGTGGGTGTATTCCTAAAGGACCTATTGGATATTAGGGACAACACCGATCAAGAGGCCACCAAGGAGTCTATTATCGCAGATATACCGTTTAAGGGGCATACCTCATGGATTTTGATCTGTTCTATTTTTATAGCATCTATAGGTCTTAATGCCAACTCTACGGCAGTAGTAATCGGTGCGATGTTAATCTCGCCGCTAATGGGACCCATATTGGGAATGGGGCTTTCCTTGGCGACCAATGATATTGATACCTTAAGGAGATCTTTGAAGAATTTTGCGGTAATGGTGGTGCTTAGTGTGTTTACCGCTTTCCTGTTTTTTTATTTTTTCCCCTTACGCGATGAATCATCCGAATTATTAGCCCGTACCGCTCCGGATATTAGGGATGTGCTAATTGCCTTTTTTGGAGGTCTGGCTTTGGTAATTGCAAGGGCAAAAAAGGGGACTATTGCTAGTGTTATCTTTGGGGTGGCTATTGCAACCGCTTTAATGCCGCCTTTGTGTACGGTTGGCTTTGGTTTGGCTATTGGTAATTTTGGATATGCCACCGGAGCCATGTATCTCTTTATTATCAATACCATTTTTATTGGATTGGCTACATTTTTGGTATTAAAGTTATTGCGCTTTCCCATGGTGCGATATGCCAATTCTCAGCGAAGAAGATTTATCTCTAGAATGGCTTCCATAGTGGCAGTATTGGTTATGATTCCGGCTGGAGTCACTTTTTACAATGTCTTCCAAGAATCCCTTTTTAGAAAGGAAGCCAGTCAGTTTATAGCCAATAATATTATTCCTTATAAATTGCCAGGGGAAGGACGCTATCTAGATAACCTAACGGAAATAGACTACGGACGTGGAAAAAATGGCCATATAGAATTGGTGTTTATGGGAAGTGAGCCTATCCCCGATAATATTATAGCTACCTGGAACGCCCAAAAAGACGATTATGTAAAGTTGCGCAACGTGGATCTGAAAATTGTCCAAGGCTCCAAAAACCTGGAGTTGGATCAGATGAAGTATGTAAACGAATTGTACGAATCCAAGAAGGCAGAGCTCCTAAGTAAGGAAGAGCAGATACGGGTTTTAAAAGAAGCCGTGGAGAAAATGAGTGACCTTGCAGCCCAGCAGATCCCCTTTAAAGAAATCAGTGCAGAAGCCAAGACCAATTATGAGAACTTAAGCAATCTGGGATTTGCCTATATCCTCACTACAGATTTTAATAAACTGGATACCATTCCTATGTTCACTGTAAAGTGGGATAAGGAATTATCTGCCAATCAAAAGGTGAAAGACACCGAGAAATTGGCCAGTTGGCTGCGGTTGAGGTTGAAAAACCCTAAGATTCAGGTGCGAGAGGATGAAATTTAATTTCTTTCCTCTATATACATTTGACGCACCTTTTTGAACAGTTCGGAGGAGTATACAAAATCTGTCACCGCCTCGTTGTCTGTCTTAAAGATTTCCTTATTGCTGCCTTCCCATTCTTTGTGACCGTTTTTTAGGAAGATGATTTTCTCACCTATTTCCATTACGGAGTTCATATCATGGGTGTTAATGATAGTTGTGATATCGTACTCCTGGGTTATTTCATGGATCAGATTATCTATGAGTATTGCCGTTTTGGGATCTAAACCGGAATTGGGCTCATCGCAGAAAAGGTATTTGGGATTCATAACAATGGCCCGGGCTATGGCGACCCTTTTTTGCATTCCCCCAGATATTTCGGATGGAAATTTATTATGCGCATCTACTAGGTTTACCCGTTTTAGTACAAAGTCTACCCGATCTTGCATCTCGGATTTGGATTGTTTGGTAAACATGCCCAGTGGAAACATTACGTTGCCTTCTACGGTCATGGAATCAAAAAGAGCACTTCCCTGAAATACCATTCCCATTTCCTGCCTCAGGTCTCGCTGTTCTGCTCCAGTGAGTTCGGAATATATTTTACCATCATAGCTAATGGTTCCTTGTTCTGGTTTAAAGAGGCCTAGGAGACACTTAAGGAATACGGTTTTTCCCGAACCACTTTGACCAATGATGAGGTTGGTTTTTCCCTTTTCAAAATAACAGTCGATCCCTTTTAAAACATGGGAGTCACCAAAAGATTTGTGTATGTTTTTAACTTCAATCATTAGCCCAATAGTAATTGTGTTAACACGTAGTTTACAATAATAATGACCACACTGGTCCAAACAAAGGAGGTAGTGCTCGCCTTACCAACTTCTAAAGCACCCCCTCGCATATAATACCCGTGGTAAGAAGGGATGGTGGCTATGAGTAGCGCAAATACAATCGACTTTATAAAGGAGTAAGTAATATGGAAGGGGATGAAATCTAATTGTAGACCTTCCGAGAAATCGGCGCTGGAACTAAATCCGCCAAACACACCGGCTACCCATCCTCCAAAAATCCCTACGTACATGGCAATGGCAATTACAAAGGGGTAGAACAGCATGGCAATAATTTTGGGGAAAATTAAATAGTTTAGGGAGTTTACCCCCATGATCTCCAAGGCATCAATCTGCTCCGTAACCCGCATGGTGCCAATACTGGAAGTTATATAGGAACCTACCTTTCCGGCCATAATAATGGAGGTGAAGGTTGGGGCAAATTCCAGTATTACCGATTGCCTAGTGGCAAAACCGATGAGGTTTCTCGGAATAAGCGGGCTAGTGATGTTTAAGGCGGTCTGTATAGCCACAACACCTCCTATAAAAAACGATATGAAGATAATTATGCCGAGAGATCCGTAAATAAGCTCGTCAATTTCCTTTAAAATAAGCTTCTTCATTATGGACCATTTGGTGGGTTTTTTAAAAACCTCGGTAATCATAATAAAGTAACTGCCTATGGATGCTAAGTAGTTCATTCAATAAAAATAAGCTTGAGCGGTAAAAATAACAATATTAAGAATCATTTAACCTTCAATTACGGGATAAAGGTTTTATTTCTATATTTTTGAGATTGTTTAAACTGAAAAAAAAATGATAAATAGAAGTGCTTTAGTCTTGTTTTTATTGGTGTTTCTTGGCCATCTTGGTGCTCCTGTGCAGGCACAGCGAAAATCTAAGAAAAAAATAGAAGTAAAGGAAGCTACAGAGATTGCTGTAAGTCCAAAATTAGTTGTAGGGATCGTAGTAGATCAGATGAGGTACGATTACCTGACCCGATTTTGGGATCAGTATGGGGAAGGTGGCTTTAAGCGTATGGTAAATGATGGTTTCAATTGTAAAAACAATCATTTTAACTATGCGCCTACCTATACCGGACCCGGTCATGCGTCGGTTTATACCGGGGCTACGCCTTCCATACACGGAGTGATTGGCAATGACTGGTATGATAAGTATGAAGATAAAAGTGTTTACTGTGCTGGAGACGATACCTATCACTCCGTTGGTACAGCGTCTACTTCTGGTCAAATGTCGCCCCACCGAATGCTGTCTACCACCGTTACGGATCAATTGAGGTTGCATACCCAAATGCAGGGGAAGGTAATTGCGGTTGCTATTAAAGACAGAGGTGCAGTTCTTCCGGGAGGGCATACCGCCAATGCGGCCTACTGGTTTAAAGGTGGAGATGAAGGTAACTGGATAACAAGTACCTATTATATGGAAGAATTGCCTAAATGGGTGCAAAAATATAACCGCAAAAAAAGTGTTGATAAGTACAAAAAGACGTGGGATACACTAAAGGATATTGATACCTATGTGGAGAGTGGAACGGATGAAAATAATTATGAAGGCTTGTTTAAAGGAAAGTCTACAGCAACTTTTCCATACAACTTAAAGGCCTTATGGGACGATAATGGGAAGTATGGTATTCTGGCCTCTACCCCATATGGTAATAGTATGACTACGGATTTTGCCTTGGCTGCATTGGAAAATGAGGGCTTGGGAACGGATGATATAACGGACTTTTTAGCAATTAGTTATTCCAGTACGGATTATGTAGGGCACAAATGGGGGGTAAATTCTAAGGAAGTCCAAGATACCTATATGCGTCTAGATCTAGATTTGGAAAGACTTTTCAATACCTTGGATGAGAAAGTAGGAGAAGGGGAATATACCGTCTTCCTTACAGCAGATCATGCAGCGGTACATGTGCCTGCGTATTTGAAGGATCAAAGAATCCCTGCAAATTACCTTTCTTTTAGGGAGCACAGAAAAACCTTTGATGATTTCTTGGAGTTTTCCTTTGGGTCCAAGGATATTGTTAAGAACGTTAGCAATAATCAAATTTTTCTAGACCATGAGGTTGTTAAGAGCTTGGAGCTTGATCCTGTTGCGGTGCAAAATGGCATTGCAAGGGAATTGATGGGCTACAAAGGAATCTATAAAGTATACACTGCAGAGCAAATGTGGAAAAACGATTATAGCAAAGGAGTTTCCCATATCCTTCAGAACGGCTACAACCAGAAGCGTTCCGGAGATATCCTGATAGTGAATGATCCGGCAACCATTAGTTATGCAAAAACTGGTTCTACACATGGATCTCCATGGATGTATGACACCCATTCGCCTTTATTGTTTTACGGAAAAGGGATTAAAACGGGGAGTACAGTGATCAGAACAGAAATTCCTGATATTGCGCCCACCATCTCTGCTCTTTTAGGGATTGCATTTCCATCTGGGGCTACTGGAGAGCCTATTTCGGAGGTGTTGGAGTAGCGAATAGTACCAACAAGGGTTTTAAAAGGGCCAAGCTTTTCTTCTTAGAAAAGTTTGGCCCTTATTTTTTTCCATCGCAAATGACGAATAAACCTACCCTCTGACGCATTGACTAAGAAGGGCGATTTGCTCTTTTTTGCTAAATAATAACCCCGCATATTATCCCAGAAAACGAGTGGCTTTTTGTGTTTTACAGCCATTTTTATGGAGGCAATTAAAGTTATTATAAATCCGTAGCGCATGGTATACATCGCTTTTCCCTGCAGCAACCTTGCTTTTTGGTTATACGCCTTTCCCAAGGGGCGTAGGTGCTTAACGGCCAAGCTCTCCTCGGTGTGAATAGCGAACGCGTGGTACTGTGCTAGCAGCTCATCTACCGTATCCCATCCCATAGCGTTTTTAAGTCCACCAATAGCCTTAAAACAGTTTCTGGAGTAGGCCTTGAAGGCTCCGCGAACGTGATCTCGGTCCATAGGGTGGTTCAAGGTCCACGTTCCATCCTGGTCTTGCTCGTAAATAAAGCCGCCCGCTATGCCCACCTTGGGGTGCTGACGGAAAATCTGGGAGATGGTTTCAAAGTAATTTGGTGGAAGTATGGTATCTGCATCCAATTTTACCAGAAAATCATAGTCGGGGTCAATTTGCTCCAGACCTTTGTTAAAGGCGTTAATCACTTTGCTGCCAGGCATATGTTCCGTGGAAGAAGTGGTGTTAAGCTTGGTAATGAAATTGTATTGGGAGGTGAACCGGTCTATGATATCTTCCGTATTGTCTGTAGAATGGTCATTAACAACCACTACCTTTGCCGGTAGTAAGCTTTGGTCTACCACAGATTGCAAATGGGCAGATAAAAAGTTGCCCTCATTATGGGCGGGAATAATGATTTGATATTTCATGGCTCGACGTAAACAGCGACTAAAATACGAAAAGCAACTATGGAATGCCCAGGGCTGTTGATTGCTACTGTTAGTTTTCCTTTAGATTGTCCTTAGAAGTGGTAGTGCGTTCTGCATACACGATGTAATATCGGGGGGTAAAACTTCTTAATAGTGGTCTTATTCCTAACTTATTTACAGGGTTGGTCCATTTGGCCCTGTCTTTTATTTCCCAACCCGATTTTTCCAATAGCCAATCGAACTGCCAAGGCTCAAATTCGTGGTAATGTCGGTCCCAAGGATCTGTTTTACTGCGATACGCAGGGGAAAACCATAGTCGTAAGGGAATGCTTGCCACTAATTTATTGCTTTTAATTTCCCTGAGAATATTATAGGGGGCAACTAAATGTTCAAATATCTCGAAGGCGGTTACTACCTCTGCATCGCTTTGCTGTACCGAGGTAAAATCTAAGTCTAGGTCCTCTCCCTTGGTGTTGGATACCGTATATCCGTTCTCTTTCATGATTTTAGAGAAGGGGTTTTCTACACCAAGATCTAGGATAGGCTGATCCGGAGATACGTGTTTCTGTAGAAAAGCTAAGGTGTTTTTAAATCGTTTGTTCGGAAAAGTTTTCTCGTACATGGGTTAGTGACAGTTATACTCTGTAAACTATGGCGTTTATATTCATACCAGCGCCAACGCTCGCAAAGATAACAACATCTCCCTTGGAAATGGATTGGTTTTCTACTTTTCCTTTTTTTACCATATCATATAATGTGGGGATGGTAGCAACCGAGCTATTTCCTAACTTCGCAATATTCATGGGCATAATGCCTTCTGGCATTTCACGATTGTATTGCTTGTAGAAACGTTTTACAATGGCCTCATCCATTTTTTCGTTTGCTTGGTGGATAAAAATCTTTTTGATCTCAGAAATATCCACCCCACTCTCGTCCAAGCACTCTTTCATGGCCTTAGGGACATTGGTGACTGCAAATTCATAAATTTTTCGGCCATACATTTTAATGTACCGATGATCTTCTTCGGTTTCTTGGGAGTACGACTCGCCAAAGAAGAGAAAATAAGCTTCCCCATTGGCAAAGGTGGCGCTATTATGGGCTAATATCTCGCCATGGTCTTCCTTAGCTTCCACTATGGCAGCGCCAGCTCCGTCCGAATAGATCATGGAGTCACGGTCGTGCCTATCTACTACCCTGGATAGTGTTTCTGCACCAATTACCAGGCACTTTCTTGCAATGCCACTTTTTATAAATGCATTGGCCTGTATTACTCCTTCTACCCAGCCAGGGCAGCCGAACATTAGGTCGTATGCCACGCATTTGGGATTTTTAATTTGTAGCTGGTGTTTTACCCTTGTGGCTAAACTGGGCAAGGTGTCTCCTTGTGGTTTACCCTTGGATACATCGCCAAAATTATGGGCCACAATAATATAATCCAGATCTTCCTTATCAATACCTGCATCGGCGATTGCCTTTTCTGCGGCAAAGAAGGCCAAATTGGAGGTGTTTAAGTCTTCCGTGGCATAACGGCGCTCTTCTATACCTGTAATGTGCTTAAACTTTTGGATAATGACATCGTTGGGATGCTCAAAAGGAGTTCCATCGTCATTTAAAAATTCGTGGTTTATGAAATCCGTGTTTTTGGTTACTTCTGTTGGCAAATAAGAGCCAGTGCCTGTAATTCCAATTTTCATAATAAGGTGCTCATTTTAGTATAAATATATAATAATACATGGTAAGTTTTTACTGTGCAGACAGTTCTTACGATGTTCAATAGCCATTTTTCTGCGCTAGTGCAAAAGAAAACAGCCTTTCAAATAATGTTGAAGGGCTGCTATCTTGTTGATTGTCTGTCGTTTCTATGCTTCCATATAGGCGTCTATAGGAGCGCAGGTACAGATTAAATTACGGTCTCCATAGGCTTCATCTACTCGCCTAACAGAAGGCCAAAACTTATTTTCCATAATATAAGGTAATGGAAAAGCCGCTTTCTCTCTACTATAAGGAAATTGCCATTGGTCCGAGGTTATCATTTCCAAGGTGTGTGGAGCGTTTTTAAGCGGATTATTGCTATCCTCCAATGTTGCCTCGTCTATTTCTTCTCTAATAGAAATCATCGCGTTACAGAAACGATCTAATTCTGCTAAACTTTCACTTTCCGTGGGCTCAATCATTAAAGTCCCTGCTACGGGGAAGGAAACTGTAGGGGCATGAAAACCATAATCCATTAGTCTTTTGGCAATATCGGAAACCTCAATGCCTTTCTCTTTAAAGGGTCTACAGTCTATGATCAATTCATGGGCTGCCCTTCCCTGTTCTCCTGTGTAAAGTACTTCAAACCTGCCACTTAGCCTATTCTTTATGTAATTGGCATTTAAAATAGCGGTTCTAGTTGCTTGGGTGAGTCCACTTTCACCTAGCATCTTAATGTAGCCATAGGATATTAGGCATACCAATGAGCTTCCCCATGGGGCAGCAGAGATGGCAGTAATGGCTTTTTCTCCACCAGTGGTTATTACTGGGTTGCCCGGTAAAAAGGGAACTAATTGCTCTGCTACACAAATTGGGCCCACACCAGGTCCGCCTCCTCCGTGAGGAATAGCAAAGGTTTTGTGTAGGTTAAGATGACAAACGTCTGCTCCAATCGTTGCTGGGTTGGTAAGTCCTACCTGAGCGTTCATATTGGCACCATCCATATACACCTGTCCTCCATTGTCATGGATCACTTGGGTGATTTCCTTAATAGATGATTCAAAAACACCATGGGTAGAAGGGTAGGTAACCATTAAAGCAGCAAGGTTATCCTTGTGTAAAATTGCTTTTTCGGTTAAATCGGTTACGTCAATATTCCCATTTTCATCGGTTTTTGTCACTACCACTTTCATTCCGGCCATCACTGCAGATGCAGGGTTGGTTCCGTGGGCAGAAGCGGGAATTAAACATATGTTTCTGTGACCTTCGCCCTGAGATTCGTGATAAGCCCTAATAACCATTAATCCTGCATATTCCCCTTGTGCACCCGAATTAGGCTGAAGGGAGGTCCCGGCAAAACCTGTAATAATAGTGAGGTATCGCTCTAGTTCTTTAAGGACTATTTGATATCCTTCCGCTTGGTCTATAGGGGCAAAAGGATGTATGTTGCCCCAACGTGCCATGCTTATGGGGAGCATTTCCGAGGCTGCATTCAGCTTCATGGTGCAAGATCCCAAGGAAATCATGGAGTGGTTTAGGGCCAAATCTTTTCTTTCCAGTCGTTTGATGTAGCGCATCAACTCTGTTTCAGAATGATAGGAATTAAAGACCTCATTTTCCAAAAACGGGGAGTTTCTCCTAGCTGCAGGGGTGATGTTACAGTTGGTATCCAATTCTTGGAGAGTGTTTGTTTCTTTGCTCAGCGCCTCTGCAAAAATGTCTGTAATTTTTTGCAGGTCGTTTAGCGAGGTGGCCTCATTTAGGGAGATTCCTATGGTAGTATCATCAATATAACGGAAGTTCACTTCCTGTCTTTCAGCAATCGGTTTTACTTTTACGGCATCCGCCTTTACCATTAAGGTGTCAAAATAGGAGGTGTTCAGTTGGGTTGCCCCCAACTTTTCCAAGCTATTTGCCAAGGTAGTTGCAGAGCTATGTACTTTATTGGCAATGTATTGCAATCCTTTGGGGCCGTGATATACCGCATACATTCCTGCCATAACTGCTAAAAGCACTTGGGCAGTACAAATGTTAGAGGTGGCTCGGTCTCTTTTTATATGTTGCTCCCTTGTTTGCAAGGCCATTCTAAGTGCATGCTTCCCGTCTACGTCTTTGGTAACGCCTATAATTCTTCCTGGGATGCTTCTTTTATAGGCCTCTTTGGTGGCGAAATAGGCGGCATGTGGCCCCCCATAACCCAATGGGATTCCGAAACGCTGTGTGGTACCTACCACTACATCGGCACCAAACTCACCGGGAGGGGTAAGCATTACCAAGCTCAAGATATCTGCTGCTACAGCGATTTTTATATCCCTTTCTGCAGCATTAGCAGCAAATGAGGAGAAATCGTGTACTTGACCGTTTTTACCAGGATATTGTAGAAGCACCCCGTAAAAATCATCGCCAAAATCAAAATCCTCGTGATTCCCGACAACCAATTCAATGTCTAAAGGTGCAGATCTTGTTTTTAGTACGGACAGTGTCTGTGGTAAAATCTCTTCGGAAACAAAGAACTTCTGTGCTTTGTTCTTCTTTTTAGCTCGGCTACGCACCTCATAGAGCATCGTCATGGCCTCAGCTGCCGCAGTACTTTCGTCCAATAAGGAGGCGTTTGCCAACTCCATTCCGGTTAAATCTACCAACATAGTCTGGAAGTTTAACAAAGCTTCTAATCGCCCTTGGGCAATTTCTGCTTGGTATGGGGTGTATGCGGTATACCAACCCGGGTTTTCCAGAATGTTTCTTTTGATTACCGAAGGGGTTAAGCCTTCATGGTATCCAAGGCCAATGTAGGACTTAAATACTTTGTTCTTTTCGGAAAGATCTTGAATATGGGATAAATATTCGTGTTCGCTCATAGGCGAATCTAGATCTAAAGGTTGTTTTAACCGGATGTCATCGGGGATAGTCTCTTTGATCAACTCGTCTAAAGATGCAACATTAATGGTATTCAACATTTGTTGAAGATCCTTTTCTCCAATGCCGATGTGCCGTAGGGCAAATACATCTGTCCTCATATTTTGAATATTTTATCTAAAATAATGGTCTGCAAAAGTACTCATTATTTACAACTATTTTGTAGGTTTATTATGGATCACTATTAAAGTTTTTAACCAATTGCACAAGTTGTAAACAGTTGGTTGTTACCTTGCCCTATGTTTTATTTAAGACGCTTGTTCCATTTTTATCTCGATGCCAGTATACATACGGCATGGGCGGTTTTTGCCCTTATAGAGGTCACGGGAATGCTCTTTGGAATTCCAGGAGGGCGTCATTTTGCCTTATTGATGTTTTTTGGGACCATGGTGTGTTACAATTTTGTGAAATACGGGGTGCTGGCCAGGAAATATATCAGGGTGGCTACTACCTACCATGTCTACATACAGGTAGTTAGTTTTGTGGCCGGTGCCTTGGCCTTGTATCATGCCTCCCATATAACGTTAAGTGCCTGGCTGGGTATTGGTATACTGTTATTATTGACCTTGTTGTATGCCATTCCCTTGCTTCCCAGAGCTAGGAACCTTAGGAGTTTGGCCGGATTTAAAATAGTGGTGGTGGCTTTAGTTTGGGCAGGGGTTACCGTAATTTTGCCGGTGATGTCGGCTAGCCTACCCGTTGGCTGGGATGTGCTAGTTGAAACTATTCAGCGTTTTATATTGGTTATAGTGCTAATGATTCCTTTCGAGATTAGAGATCTGAAGTACGACGATAGGCAGTTGCAAACCTTGCCACAGCGTTTTGGGCTAATTAATTCTAAAATATTTGGGGCTTTTGGTGCCGTACTGTTTTTTTTAGTAACCTTTTTAAAGGGGAGTTATACGGATTTGGAGGTTCTGGGAAAAGGGATTGTGGTATTAATATTATGGTTAATGATCTTTAGAACAACAAGGATACAGTCTAAGTACTTCTCCTCGTTTTGGGTAGAGGGGATTCCTATTTTATGGTGGTTGATTTACTTGCTGATGGACCGTTTATTGTTGTTTGCCAGATAGTTTTTTCTTTAGCCTTTCCTTTTCTTCCAAGCCTAATGTCTTTAAGTTGGCCTTGTCGCAGAGTGCGGTGAGTCTGCTGTTCTTTTTAACAAAAGCTCTGCAAGTTCTACACAGAAGTAAGTGCAATCGTATCTGTAGTTTTTCTAGAAATGTAGCTTCCTTGTATTGGATTTTTGTGCATATAATTTCAGCTTGTCTGCAATTCCTCATATTTTGAACCAATTAGTATTTAGGCAATCCATTAGAGCGGTCCTAGCCCTATGGATAATAACCCAAAGATTAGACGGGTTTATATTGAGCTCCTTACACACTTCTTCGGTGCTTAAGCCATTAATTGTTTTTAGCGTAAAAGCCAATGCGTGTTTTTTAGGTAGTTTATTGATGCACTCCTGGATGGCTATGCCTAATTCCTCATTTTCCAAAGCGCTGTTCTCTAAAAGACTGGTAGGGTCTGCTACTTGTTGCTCCATAAAATCTCCACGCTGCTCAGTGTCCCTAGTTTGGGTTATGCGGACCATGGATTTTGCTTTTTGGGAGTTTATTTTTCGATAGTGGTCAATTACCTTTCTCTTGAGGATGGAAATAAGCCATGTACGCTCTGCCGCTTCCCCTTTAAAATTTTTGGCCGATTTTAACCCCGCAAAAAAGGTTTCTTGGACCAAATCCTTCGCTATTTCAGCATCGTTTACACGGGAAATAGCATAATTAAAGAGGTAGTCCGAATAGCGATCTACCCAAGTGTCCGGATTTAATAATTGCTTCGTCATACGCGTTGTATATTCAAAAGTAATTGATTTTTTTTGACTTGGATTGTTTAATTTTGGATTCAATCTTTTTTATTATGAGAATAGCCTTTTATTGCTTTATGTTGATTCTGCCTCTTATTGCGAGCTGCAAACAGGAGGTAAATGGTGAAATGCCTATAGTAGAATTTAATCAAAAGTTGCTTGCCGATGCTATTTTGGTGGATGTAAGGACTCCTGCCGAGTTTAATAGTGGGCACCTAGAAAATGCTCAAAATATAAACTGGTCCGATGCAGATTTTGCCACTAATTTTGAGGGGGTAGATAAAGATAAAACCATTTATCTGTACTGTAAAGTGGGAGGGCGAAGTGCCTTGGCCCAGAAAAAACTACAGGCAATGGGCTATACTAGAGTGGTGAACCTCACCGGTGGCTTTGACGCATGGAAGAATGAGCAACTAAAAAACCCAGATCAGCAATAGGGGGTGTCCGTATTACCAATCTGGGTGTAGATGGTTTACATTAAACTAAACTAGTCTAGTTGCTGTTTGGTCTATTTCGCTAATAATCCAGCTCGTTCCAAAAGTGGTTCCAATTTTGGCTCCCTACCCCTAAACCTCTTGTATAATTCCATAGGGTTTTCTGTGCCCCCTAGGGAAAGGATGTTGTCTTTAAATTTATTGGCAATTTCCTGGTTAAAAATCCCATGCTCTTTAAAATACGCAAAGGCATCGGCGTCCAAAACTTCTGCCCATTTATAACTGTAATAGCCCGAGGAGTATCCCCCTTGAAAAATATGGGAGAAAGAGGTGCTCATGCAGGTTTGTGCTACGTCTGGGAAAAGATCCGTTTCCTTAAAAGCTTTTTGCTCTTGAGCCTTTACATCGGTAATGCCGGTGGGGTCTGCAGCGTGCCATGACATGTCTAGTAGGCCAAAGCTCAATTGCCTTAGGGTAGCCATTCCCTCTTGGAAGGTTGCTGACTCCTTAATTTTGGATACATATTCCATAGGAATAGGTTCGCCGGTTTTGTAGTGAGTAGCGAATAATTCCAAGGCTTCTTTTTCATAACACCAGTTTTCCATAACCTGACTTGGTAGCTCTACAAAATCCCAATAAACGGATGTCCCGGAAAGTCCTGGGTAAACCGTATTGGCCAGCATCCCGTGCAAGCCATGTCCAAATTCATGGAATAGGGTGGTTACCTCATTAAAAGTTAGGAGGGAGGGTTTAGAAGCCGTGGGTTTGGTGAAATTGCATACATTGGAGATATGTGGACGTATATTTTCTCCATTTCGTATGTATTGGGGTTTATAGGAAGTCATCCAAGCACCGCCTCTTTTACCGGCCCTGGGATGGAAATCGGCATAGAATAAAGAGATCAAATTGTTGTCTCTGTCATATATGTGATAGGTTTTTACATCTGGATGGTACTTATCAACATCAAATACTTCCTTAAATCGCAAGCCAAATAATTTTTCGGAAATTTTAAAGACCCCGTCAATTACATTCTCTAGTTTAAAATAGGGCTTTAACTTTTCATCGTCCAGATCAAAAAGTTTTTGCTTTAACTTCTCCGAGTAATAGGCGCTGTCCCATTTTTCCAAACGGTCTATATTGTCTAGTTCTTTTGCAAACGCTTCCAATTGTTTGTATTCTCGTATAGCGGCAGGTTTAGCCATGGCCAGGAGCTCATTGAGGAATTCCTCTACCTTTTGCGGGGTTTGGGCCATGCGTTCTTCCAGCACAAAATGGGCATGTGTTTTGTACCCCAACAGGGTGGCCCGTTCATGTCTTAGCCTGGTGATGTTGAGGATGTTTTCCTGGTTGTCTAGTTCGTCCTTGTGAAAACCCTTGCTGCCGAAGGCGATGGAAAGCTCCTTGCGTAGTTCTCTGTTGGAAGCATATTTCATAAAAGGTATGTAGCTGGGATAATCTAAAGTGATTAGCCAGCCGGTTTTGCCTCTAGATTCCGCTAAATCTGCCGCGGCCTCCTTTTCTCCTTCTGGGAGTCCGTCCAAATCGGATTCCTTGGTGAGGTGCATTTCATATCGGTTGGTCTCTGCCAGTACATTTTCTCCAAATTTCAATGTTAGTTTGGAAAGTTCCGCATCTATTTCCCGTAAGCGTTTCTTTTTTTCTTCGGGTAAATTAGCTCCGTTTCGGCTAAAGCCCTTATATTTCTTTTCTAATAAGGTTTGTTCTTCTGGGGTTAATGAGAGCTGATCTTTTTGATTAAAAACCGCCTTAACCCTTTTGAATAAGGTTTCGTTTAAAGTAATATCATTGCTGAACTCGGAAAGTAAAGGCGAAACCTCTTGCGCAATCTTCTGGATCTCTTCGTTGGTCTCTGCCGAATTGAGATTGAAGAAAACACTGGTGACTCTATCTAATTGCTGTCCAGAGAAATCCAGAGCGGCAATGGTATTCTCAAAGGTGGGCTCCTCTGTATTTTGGGCAATGGCGTCAATCTCCTTTTTGGCATCTTCAATAGCCTGCAAGATGGCAGGTTTAAAGTGCTCGTTTTTTATTTTGGAAAACGGAGCCGTATCAAAGGGGGTTAATAATGGATTGTTCATGCGTTATTTTTTTGAAGTTGTAAAAAATAATGGTTTTTAACGTGGACCATAGGGATAGTCCCAAAGATAGCAGAAGGGGACCCTAGTAGGCTTGGCCTCTATTTTGGTTAGCAACCATCACTTGACTTCCCAAGACTAACAGGTAAAAATAGTTGAATTACCTAATCCTGGGAAGAGCTACCTTAGTATTACTGTTTTTCGTGGACCGATTTTGCGCCCTCGATTACCTTTTGCTTCAAACCTTCCTTGTAAAGGATAATCTTGTCCAGAACACATTTGTCTGAAGCTCCAATTATTTGGGCGGCCAAAATTCCCGCATTTTTGGCCCCATCTAGGGCTACGGTGGCCACTGGAACTCCGCCCGGCATTTGTAGTATGGAGAGTACGGAATCCCAGCCGTCTATAGAATTTCGACTCTTAACCGGAACCCCAATTACGGGTAGGGGAGACATAGACGCCACCATTCCCGGTAGGTGGGCGGCTCCTCCTGCACCTGCAATGATTACTGAAATTCCTTTAAGATGGGCATTTTTGCTAAAATCGAATAGCTTTTCCGGGGTGCGATGGGCAGATACGATGTCTACCTCAACTTCAATGTCAAAGCCTTTTAATATGTCAATGGCTTCCTGCATTATTGGGAGGTCGCTGGTACTTCCCATTACTACCGCTACTTTACTCATAATATATTGTAAATTTCTTTATTGCAAATATTATTTACTAATCACTTTAATGGTGTTTTTTACCAGTTCCGCTGTTTTCCTGGCTTCACTAATATCTGGGTTAACAATGGTAACGTGTCCCATTTTTCGGAAAGGTCTGGTCTGTCTTTTCCCGTAGATGTGGGGGGTAACCCCTTCCAGCTTCATTATATCTTCAATGTGCTGGTATACCACATCGCCGGTGTGTCCTTCTGCTCCCACCAGGTTTACCATTATACCAGCCACCTTGCTTTCCGTACTGCCCAAAGGCAGGTCTAAAATAGCGCGGATATGCTGCTCAAATTGATTGGTATAACTGGCCTCTATACTATAATGTCCACTGTTGTGTGGTCTTGGGGCCACCTCGTTAACCAAGATTTGATCATCTTCGGTCTGAAACATTTCTACAGCCAAAATCCCCACCTGCTTTAGTTTGTCGGAGACTTTTAGGGCAATTTCATTGGCTTTTTTGGCCACAGATTCTGAAATTCGAGCCGGACAAAGGACGTATTCTACCTGATTGGCCTCTGGGTGAAACTCCATTTCTACCACCGGATAGGTCTTTACCTCCCCACTGGCACTGCGGGCAACAATCACAGCAAGTTCATTCTTAAAGGGGACTAGCTCTTCGGTAATACATTCCCCCGCTGGCAAGTCTTCCAAGTCTTGAAGCTTTCGGACTACCTTAACCCCTTGACCGTCATACCCAAATAGGGTGGCTTTCCATATAAAAGGGAATTTTAATCCTCCATTTGCGATGCTGTCCTCAATTTCACTTTTATAGGCAAAACGCTGAAAATCTGCAGTGGGAATGCCATTGTCCACATAAAATAACTTCTGTTTGGCCTTGTTCTGAATAATGCGTAAGGCCTGGGTGGGAGGGTATACTTTTACTCCCTCTTCCTCTAGTTTGGCAAGGGCGTCTAAGTTTACATTTTCAATTTCTATAGTAAGGATATCTACCTTCTTTCCTAGGTTGTAAACAGCATCGTAATCCATTAAGTCCCCATGGATAAACTCGTTGCAAGCGATTCTGGAGGGTGCATCGGACGATGGGTCCATTACCTTGGTGTGGATATCGTATTTTCGGGTCTCGTACAACATCATTTTTCCCAATTGTCCGCCGCCGAGAATTCCCAATTTAAAATCAGAAGAAAAATAGTTCATTAGAAATGATTGCTATTAAATATTTATGAAATGTGGTGTTTTAAGCACAAAAATACGCTTAAATCTTAGAAACTGGACCCGATCGGGTAAAAAAGAGAAATCAAAGTGCTATATTTGCCAACTTGAATTTGTTATAAAAATCAGTGGCATTGATAAAGCTTCACGACAAATACTTTAAGCCATTTATAAGCGAGGGCGAAATTTTGGCCGCGGTAAAAAAGATGGCAGACACCATTGCAGAAGACTATAAAGGGGAAGTTCCCATCTTTGTAGGTGTGCTAAATGGGTCATTTATGTTTGTGTCCGATTTTCTGAAAGCGTATCAGCATCCATGTGAGGTTTCTTTTGTGCGATTGAGTTCTTACCAAGGGCTCACCTCCACGGGAATTGTGGAAACCCTATTGGACGTCCCGGAAAATATTGAGGGGCGTAGTGTAATTATTTTGGAAGACATTATCGATACGGGGCGGACAGTGAGGAAATTGATCGATATATTTTCGGAAACCAACGTAAAGGACTTCAAAATTGCTACCATGTTTTACAAATCCGACGTCTACAGTGGGGAGTATGATATTGATTATTTCGGGATGAAGATTGAGGATAAGTTTATTGTGGGCTACGGATTGGATTATAATGAATTGGGAAGAAATTTAAAGGAAGTTTATCAAATTAACCAAAGACACATGATTAATCTCGTTTTGTTCGGGAAACCGGGAGCAGGTAAGGGTACGCAGGCCTCGTTTTTAAAAGAAAAATATAACCTTAAACACATTTCCACCGGGGATGTTTTTAGGTTCAACATAAAGAATGGTACCGAATTAGGTAAACTTGCCAAGTCTTATATAGACAAAGGAGAACTGGTCCCAGATGAGGTAACCATAAATATGTTGCAAGACGAGGTGGAGAAAAATGCCGATGCCAGTGGCTTTATTTTTGATGGTTTTCCAAGAACTACTGCACAGGCAAAAGCCTTGGATGATTTCTTGGTATCCAAACAAATGAAAATTGATGCTACTATTGCTTTGGAGGCAAATGATGAGGTGTTAATCCAGCGATTGCTAGAACGTGGCAAGGTAAGCGGAAGGTCTGATGACCAGGATGAGGATAAAATCCGTTACAGATTTGAGGAATATAACGAGAAAACTGCACCCTTAAAAGATTACTACGACGCTCAAGGGAAGTTTCATAGTGTAAACGGGATAGGCTCCATAGAGGATATAACCAGCCGTTTGGCCAAAGTAATTGAAGAATTACAGGAGGCCTAAACTTCCATAAACAAGGCCCAATGCATTGTTAACGCCTGTAATTATGGGTGATATGACCTTTGTTCGTGGCAGACTAATCTCTAGGAGGTCGTAAAGTTTATTAAAGTGCTTTTTTCTAGCTTGTGATTTGAAATATTAAACTAATTAAATGACTGAGGGAAATTTTGTTGATTATGTAAAAGTACACCTAGAATCTGGTAAAGGGGGAAAGGGATCTGTACACTTACATAGGGAAAAGTTTATTACTAAAGGTGGTCCCGATGGGGGCGATGGAGGTAGAGGTGGACATGTAATTGTTCGTGGAAACAAAAACCTTTGGACCTTATTGAGCTTTAAATATACCCGTACTTTTAGGGCCGGACATGGTGAGCATGGAAGCAAGAATAGGAGTACTGGTGCAGATGGGAAAGATGTATATATAGAAGTGCCCTTGGGAACGGTGATAAAAGATGCAGAATCCCAAGAAGTATTGCTGGAAATCACCGAGGACCAAGAGGAGGTAATTCTGGCCAAAGGTGGATTGGGAGGTCGTGGTAACTGGCATTTTAAAACCTCTACCAATCAAACTCCAAGATATGCTCAGCCAGGAATGGAAGGGGAGGAGTTAGATGTTATCATGGAATTGAAAGTGCTTGCCGATGTTGGGCTTGTAGGGTTTCCCAATGCTGGAAAATCTACCTTGCTATCCGTACTTACTTCCGCAAAACCAAAAATTGCCGATTACGAATTTACCACCCTCAAGCCTAACTTGGGGATTGTGGAGTACAGGGACTTTAAAAGTTTTGTTATAGCCGATATTCCAGGAATTATAGAAGGTGCTGCTGAAGGAAGGGGACTTGGTCATTACTTTTTACGGCATATTGAACGAAATTCTACCTTGTTGTTTTTGATCCCTGCAGACAGTAAGGATATATCCAAGGAATACGAAATTTTATTGGATGAACTCCGAAGGTATAACCCAGACCTTTTAGAAAAATCACGACTTTTGGTCATTTCAAAATCCGATATGTTGGATGACGAACTCATGGCCGAAATGAAAACGGAGCTAGATAAGGACTTTAAGGATATACCCTATATGTTTATATCTTCCGTGGCGCAGTTAGGTCTAGTAGAGCTTAAAGATAAGCTCTGGGCCATGCTGAACGATTAATTCCAAACCGAGCAATTAGGATTTTTTTGTACGGATATGCCTGGTCTTGGGTTGGTTAATTTTCCATGCATTATAAAATAGGGAAGTGTAATTTTCACTATTTTTATAAAAACGTCTTCCATGAAAACGGTATTATCCATTTTTATCCTTGTTTCGATAGTTTCCTGTAGTGCTATTAATGTACAATACGACTACGATAAGGCAACTGTTTTTTCTGCCTATACCACCTATAACTACTATCCGGATATGGAGACCGGTCTAAGTGAGCTGGATACCCGTAGGCTTATGAGAGCCATCGATTCTACCTTGAGGAACAAAGGATTTCTATTGTCTGAGGAGCCAGATTTTTATGTGGCTATCTTAGGGCGCACCCTTCATGCCACTCCACGAAATACCGTAGGTGTTGGTGTTGGTGGTACAGGGAGAAGTGTAGGGGGCGGATTGTCTGTTGGCATTCCTGTAGGTGCTTCTAAGATGGAATGGGAAATACAATTTGATTTTGTAGATAGGTATAAAGATGAGCTATTTTGGCAAGCTGTTGCCACGCGTTCTTTTAATCCAAACAGTGGTCCGCAAAAAAGAGAGGAGATACTGAGGGCTATGGTAGAGAAAGCATTTGTAAAATACCCGCCCAAAGAAAAGTAAGTCGCAAGCATTCCTGTTTAACTTTCATTAGACCTTTTTGGTTTTAAAAAAAAATAGCAGCTGGTATTGGCCAGCTGCTGTTTATGGTCATATTCAATCCTTATTGTTTTAGGGTCTTAAAATATCTTTGTATCTCTCCTTATAAGCATAGAGCATAACGATATTCAATATTATAAGGACTAGGGCTCCTCCTATGGAACTTGGCTCTAGAAAAGCGTGAAATAACATTGCATTTACAGAGATTATCATCAGAATAAGCATCATTAATGGTGCAAACTTGTCGAGCAACAAAGAAACTCCTGCAAGTATTTCAACAATGGCAACAATGTATAGGGTGTTGGTGCTCATTAAGGCCGAAAAATAGTTCATGGCGGCCTCTGACATTTCACCGGCTGGCATAAAATGTAGAAATTTATTAGCCCCAAAAACAATGAGAAAAAGTCCGAAGACTATTCTTAGTCCTATGAAAAATGTAGAGTTCATGATTATGGATTTTATATTGGTTATGTTAAATTAATAAAAAATTCCATGTTATCCAGATATTTACTAAGGTTTTTGTTAATCTACCTGTAGTCTAAGGCCTTCAGTGTGACTGCTAAATTCTGGTGCATACATACTTTGTATAGTTGTGATGCCATTGCTAAAATCGCCAGAATGGTTTACCCTAAGGTCGTATTCAAAAATATAAACTCCTTTGGGTAGGTAGTCGAAGAAGAAATTAACGCTTGCATCTTTTACGCTTTGGTAATAACCAAGTCCATCTTGCCATTGGTAACTAGAAAGTACTGTTGTGGGTTCTAATCCAGAAGCCCTCATATCTTTCATGTGTACAAATTCCATTCCTCTATCTACCTGTAATTCTATCCGTATCCGTACAAGATCTCCTATCTTAAGTGGTTTGGTGTCCGAAACTTCGCTTAGTTCCTCTCCAGTTGGGATGTGGTTCCTAAGAAAAACCTTTTTCCTTAGCTTTAATGGGGTGTCTGCGAAGGATATCTTGTCCAAGTCTTCAAAATATTGCCAGGTTAAAGTGCCCCAAGCACTCCCCTCCAATTTTTTGTTGAGTTGTACAGTAGCCATAGCAGGTTTAATTTCGGACCTATCCCAAGAGGTTTTGTAATAGCCCGTTCCAGCTTCAATCTTTACATTGTCTAAGGTTGCTGGATTGATATGTTGATCCCCAATTTGGACTTCTATAGCTTCAGAGTCTACTAGCCAATCACTTCCCTGTAAAAGAAGTGAGTAAATTGCCTTGGTGGTCGCTTTGGTAGTAGTCCAATGATGGGTCTGTTTGTTTTTTAATAACCATAACTTTAACAAGTCTATCTGCTTGGGGTTGTTGTTAATTTCGGAGAAGGCTTCTATTAATAGGGATTGAGTTTCTACAGGAGCCTGGTTCCAATCCCATGAAGCCGTATTCTGTTTCCAATACATTCCCATTTCTTCGCTAATGATGCTATTTTCATCAAGTGACTTGATAATTTTTTTAGCGGCCTCCTTATGGTTGTTCCTATAGAGGATTAGCGACAGTAGTCCTTTGCTATAGAGGCTTTTATTTGTCCAATATTGTAGAGCCTGTTTTAGATAGTATTCCTTGATGCTAGCTACTTCTTCACTCATGGCATGGTTAGGGAATAAACTACGCAAATAGAGGTAGTGCAATTGGGTTGTGCTTAGGTGGTCTTTGCTGAGGTCCGTATGGTATTTTTTCAACCGCTCGTATTCCGAAAGAAATTGGGCGTCCAAATATTCAAAGGCTTTGGTAATCAGTGGTCGCTGCTCCTCGTTCTCAGGATTAGGCGATGTTATACCGGAAGGGGAAGCTGAGGTGAGTTTTTGAAGATGACCAAGACCTATAAGTATATGTTGGGTTATAAACCTGTTTTCTGGTCCTCCGTTAAACCAAGCCCATCCACCGGAGGGCATTTGGTTTTGTTGTAGCCTTTGCCAGCTGTTGTTTTGCTCATTTTTTAATTTGTTTAGGTTGAACAACAGGGCGATTCGCTTCTTTTGTTCGCTTTCGGACTGGGCGTCCCTAAGCCAAGGGGTTTCCGCTATTAGAATTGATTTTAGTTCTTGATTTTTCTCCAAGTTGCTCAATAATGCATCAGAATTGGCCCATTGGCTAAAGACCTCCTGAATTCTTGCATTGGATTGCGCGATATGTGCTCCAAGCGTATTGGCATAATATCTGGAGAAAACCTGTTCGTTGTTTTCGGAGGGGTATTCCATTAAATAGGGCAAGGCCTGTACGGCATACCAAACCGGATTGGAGGTGATTTCCAAGCTTAACCGATGGTGTCTTAAGGTGGGGGAGAGGGGATTCTTGAGTTTCTCCATGGTGAAACTTTTGGTCTGATTGCCATTTATCCACATGGGGAGGGTTTCGGTTACTAAGGTGCGATTGCTAAGTACTGGTAGGATGTTTTGCTCGCCATCGCTATAGTTATTAGCCGTAGCCATCACTTTGTATTGTATCGCCTGGATTCCCTTTGGAATGGTTAAGACCCAAGAGACCTCGGTATTCCCATTGCCATCTACCTTAAATTCTCGTGTGCTTAAGGCTGCAGAGGAATCGGAATAGGCAATAAGTAGCTCCTTCCCAATATCTTTTCCAGTGACAGCATCAATCAATTCTAGCTTTGCTTTCCCCGCTAGTAGCAGGTCTGTTTGGTTCGAAATTTTACTGCTAAAGGTAACCTGATCGCCCTCCCGTAAGAATCGAGGTGCATTGGGAGTTACCATTAATTCTTTTTGAGTGACAGTGGTAAGGGTAGAAATGGCACTTTTTAGGGATTTAGTGTGTGCCAATAACTGTACCTTCCACTGGGTAAGTGCTTCTGGGGTGGTGAAAGAAAAAGAAACATTCCCATCTTTATCCGTGTGGAGCTGAGGGAGGAAAAAAGCAGTTTCTTGAAGGTTTTTCCGAATCTGGATGTTTTCAAATCCAATTATGTTTTTGTCTTCCTCCATAGCTACTGGTGTATCTCCTGTCTTTTCACCAGGTGTCTGGGCTTCATTGGCCATGGTGAGAACTTGGTCCGAAGATTCCACTGCTTCTTCCATCAATTCACTTGGGGCGGCGCCCTTTATCATGATACGGTTCCGCTGAAGGTGGCCGTTTCCAAAATGTAATCCAAACCAATTAAAACTATCGTAGCGTTGTGGGATATAACCATCTCCTGGTGCATAATCGGTAATTGTCCTAAAGGAAGTTATTTGGAAGCTTTTGGAAGCGCTAAGGTGAATGTTGGAATAGTAGTCTCCATGTGAATTGGGATTAAAATACCAAGCATGGGGTTTAAAGGCATCTAGGGAAGCGTCGTACATATTGGCCATTATTTCAGCGTTTAATCCGTTTCCCTTTGGTCCTGTTACTTTAAATGACCAAGTTTCCTCCGTGCCAGGTTCAATTTTATCTCGGAAACTTACTGTTTCAATTTGGATGTCCCTATCTGGGTGGGGTACGGGAATGGACAGCTTATCTGTATGAAAAGCATTATGGAAGGAAAAGGAGTAATGAATTACAAATCCTCCCAAATCGCCTGGTGTAACTGGAATTCTTAAGGTTTTAGTGGTGTTGTTAAGTTTTAACAGGTGGGTTGCAACAATCTTTCGCTCTTTTTCTACTAACAGGGTAACCGATAGGTCCTTGGCAGCAGAGCTCACCTTTAGTGTAACCTGGTCTTCAATAGTGTAGGAGGGTTTATCGTATTTTATCTGAAAAAGTTGCTGGTCCGCTAGGGTTTTATCGGAAGGGTTATAGAGGGTGGTGTAAGCAATATCCTTTACGTCCTGACCAAAAATATCGGAGGTGCTTAACTCCAAGCGATATTTGCCAGAGGCCCATTTCTTAGAGAGATTCAATTCAATGGTCTTGCCGTTTTCAGTATTAAAAGGAGCTTCCCAAACCAATTCTCCATTTGGCCATTGGGAAGGATCGGACTCATCTTCAAAGGAATCGTGGGGAAAGCGTTTTTTAAACTCTTTTTTGTCAAAACCAGGATAATCCGGTGCGGCCCAGGGTCGTGGTCGCAGTACGCGGTCTGGACCCTTTAGTTTATACATTTTTATAGTTCCTTGGGTAGGAGTTGCTTGTCCGTTAAGGTTTTGGGTGCTAATTGTAATTTTATGCTTTTTATTCTTCTGGTTAATGAGTTCTGCAATTTCAATATTAGCGGTAAGGGCATGGTATCCTACTTTTATGTTTGTGGTGGCGCTCCTTGTTTCACCGTTCAAATCCGTTACATCTGCAGTGACCTCGTAGTTAAAAACCGGTAACTGCTCTTTGGGAACCGTTAGGTCTGGTATGGCCATAAAGTTTATGCCGAACTGCCCCTTGGCATCCGTGGTAGTGGTGCCCTGTGCAATGATTTGTGGAGTTGCCTGGTAATATGGAAGGTGTTGGCCGTGCCAAATTATGGATCTTACTATTCTTTTTACGGTGTATTTTACAGGGGCATGTGTTATAGTACTCCCCGCATATGCCACGGCCTTTCCTTGGACCAAAACACTGTCGTTGAGCGGATAAGTTTCTGTGATGGGCTGAAACGTAGTTTCAAATCGTGGGCGTTTATATTCTTCCACAGAAATAGTTTGATATCCGTGGAGGTTAAATTCCGTAGAGGTGGCCTCTAAGGAGAAGTTGCCTGTAAGGGTATTGTTTGGAATGGTAAATTCCCCAGAAAAGGAGCCGTAATTATTGGTTTTAAATTCCTGAACCGATACCACTTGTTGGTTGCCATCCTTTAAGGTCACTTCAATTTCTGTCTCGGTTAATATCTCAGAGGTGTTTTCTGTTCTTTGCAAGGCAATTCCCTTAAAAAATAAGGTTTGACCTGGTCTGTAGATACTGCGATCCGTAAAAAGAAAACAGGGATAGCTGGTGTCCTTTCCCTCTAACATTGTTTTTTTAGGAACATAGATGTCTTTAAAATAGGCTATTTGTCCCTCGTGGCTGACCTCTGCGGTGATGTTATTTGGAGATTTTGCATTTAGGGGTAAGGAAACCCTCCCCAATTTATCGGATGTAAATACCTTAGTTTCTGTAGGACTTTGGTAGCTGGGCCGATACGAGATCTTAAGCTTAGCACCTATCTTAGGTGCCCCGTTAGTTCTATTTATTATTTGGAAGTTGAGCAGTTCATTTGTTCTAGATTCCACGAGGGCCAGGTCTGTGACCTGGATAGGGGTGAACGAGGAGCTGGTGTAGGTGGCGTCTTTTGGAGTGGCCAAAAGGATGTAATTGCCATTTGGGAGTTCTGGCAACAGCACTTCTGTTTGGTGTTCTTGATGGTCGTTTTCATTTTTTAAAGTGGATTCCCATTGCTTTTCCAAAGCTAGCTTTTTTATGAAAGCGAGTTTTTTCTCCTGAGGATATAGTGTGTTTAATGTTTTAAGTTCACTGGCTGAAATTTGGTGGGCGGCCAGTTGTAAGTGTGAAAGATTCTTATACGTAACCAGAATCTTGGAAGGGGTGTGTACCGGGATATGTTGTTCTGTGGTGAGACGTAGGTTGCTAGTGAGAATTTGAGATTTTAGGGAGGTACATCGTTCAGCTGCACGGCTACTCGGGAATTGTTCAATTATAGAATCGCAGATATCCAAGGCTTCCTTGTGTTTCCATCTTGGGGTTGGATTAATGGTAGGGTGATAGGTGTTTCCGCTCTGATGATGTGCATATGCAATTTCATAGCGATACAGCGCACTGTGTTCGTTCTCTTTAAAAGTTTCGGCAGAATTTTGGAGTACCTCAATATATTGCTGATCCTTATTGGGGAACACGGCATTTTCCCAGATGAATTTCAATCGGGCTATATCCACGTCAACCAAGGCTTCAAGAGAAGGATCGGATAGATGGAACAACACTAATTGTTGATAGAGTTGAAGTGCTTTAAAGTGTGATGATGTTTTATCGTTAGTAGTAATATTTTGCTGAACAAACTCCTTTGCATTGCAAAATATACTTGGGTTGTTTAGTTCAAATTTATCGGCTGGACGGGTGATGCTATTTTCGGAACTGGTATAAAAGTCCAAAGCGTTATGTGCCAAAAGATCAAATAGAGTAGGTCTGTAAATTTCCGAATCGTCTTGTTTTACCAGAATTTCATTATAGTGATCAACCGGTGTTTGTTGCAAGTGGGACTTATTATTTAGAGATGCATCAAAATGTTTTCCTACCTCATAAAACAAGGTGGTTAAATCCCAAGTCCTGAAATCGGCGCTATCTATTTTTGTTTCCGTTTTGGTTCGATCGTAAAATCGATATCTATTTTGTTGAAAATACTGCCAATATAAGTTGGCCAAATACCCTTCCAGAATATTTTTTACAGGCACCTGGTTTTCTGCTATCTTATCTTTAAAATCCTCAATAATTTCCAATTGCGCGTCCTCTTCCAGGACCATACTATATTTGGAAGCGTATAAGAGGGATTTAATAACCTGGGGCTCCTGATGGTCCTTTTTTGCTTTAGCGGAAATTTGGGCAACCAACTCCATGGCCGATTTGGTCATGGATTCTTTTTCCAATTGCTGCACCCGTTTCCACATGCTGTCATAATAAGCTGGGGTTGCTTGGGATTGAGCAAGCTGTATGGAAAGAAATATGATAACTAAGGCGGTTATTTTTTTCATAGGAGGTCTTTATTGAATATTGGTTGATTTTCATTTGAAGAAAAACGAACTATAATCCTTAGATGCAAAAAAGATACCACTGTTGCCTAGGAGTGGGGAAATTAATCTAAAAAGGCTTCAGATACCTACCGTACAACGATGCTTAGAACCCTTGCTTTTTATTATTGGTTGAGAAATAGGAGGACTTTCTCGCTTCTGGTCGTAATTGTAATATTACACCTAAAAAAATGAACAATAACCTTAGTGTACGCTATTCTTATATAGATTTAAGCATTCCGCCGTCTATGGGGATATTAGCCCCTGTTATAAAAGAAGCTTGCTCCGAAGCTAAGAAGGTTACCAAAAATCCATACTCCTCTGGATGGCCAATTCTACCCATTGGGACATGGGAAATCATATCTTCTTCCACTTCTTCCAACGGAATATTTATTGATTTTGCCTTGTTTTCATTTAGGCTTTTTAGTCGTTCTGTGTTAAAAAATCCTGTCAATGTATTGTTGACGGTAATGTTGAATTTACCCACTTCAATGGCCAAAGATTTGCCCCAGGTAACTACGGCTGCCCTTATAGAGTTGGAAAGTACTAGGTTAGAAATTGGTTCTTTCACGGTTACGGAGGCAATATTTATAATGCGTCCATAGTTTTTAGCCTTCATACCTTTAAGGGCTAGCTGCGTAGTAAATACGGTTGTTTTGAACAAGAGATCAAAGGCGTTTTGGTAATCAGGTACATCCTTCTCTAGTGCATTTCCTGCGGACGGGCCTTGGGTGTTGTTAACTAAAATGTCCACCGAATTTTGGGTGAAATACGTCTCTATAATTTTTTTATAGCTGTCATAGTTGGTATAGTCCACCACTAAATATTGATGGGTTTGCCCTTGATTGGTAGGGAGTTGGGAAATAATGGATTTTAGTTTGTCTTCACTCCTCGCCATTATGGTTACGCTGGCACCGCTTTTAGCCAATTGTTGTGCAATGGCCTTGCCAATTCCCTGGCTGCTTCCTCCTATAAGGGCCTTTTTGTTTTTAAGTGATATTTCCATAGTTCCAGTGGTGTGATTTCTCTAAGTATAAGGGATTAATTTAGCGATATTCTTCTCTGGTGGGACTAAAAACGTCCATCAGTTTACAAGCTGTTAGGGCCTTGCCGCTGTGAGGGACCATAGGAGGGATTACAACTAAATCTCCCGGAATATAGGTGTTGGTTGCTCCATTAAGTGTAAATTGGAATTCTCCTTCTAGTACCTGCATTACCTGCTCGTTTTTATGGCTGTGTTCTGGAACAATGGCATTTTTTTCTACCTCCCAAAAAGCAAGACTCATATGTTGCGTATGGATTAATTTACCGTGATATCCCGGCATAATTTCTTTGGAGGTAAGTTCGGATAGTTTAATGTTCATTTTTAATGGATTTTAGTGCTAAGATAAGGAAATGAAGGAAGTGGCAGGTGGCCGAATTAGTCTTGATGTTTTTCACATAGCGTGGGGATGAATATTTCGTAGCTATTATGATTGCAAAATTTTATTTGGAAGGTGAATAAGGCTATTACAATTCATATCTTTACGGTTTTTAAAGTTCGATTTTAATGCAAATTCATTTTATAGCAATAGGTGGGAGCGTTATGCACAATTTGGCGCTAGCCCTACAGGATAAAGGACATACGGTTACCGGTAGTGATGACATAATTTACGAGCCATCCAAAACCAGGTTGAAGGCAAAGGGGTTGCTGCCAGCTTCTTATGGCTGGTTTCCAGAGAAGGTGCATTCATCTTTGGATGCAGTTATATTGGGTATGCATGCCAAAGCGGATAATCCCGAGCTATTGCGAGCACAGGAATTAGGGCTTAAAATCTATTCGTATCCAGAATTTATATATGAACAATCCAAGTATAAAACTAGAGTGGTCATTGGTGGGAGTCATGGGAAAACGACTATTACGGCAATGGTACTTCATGTTATGAATTATCATGATCGTCCTGTTGATTATTTAATAGGCGCCCAATTAGATGGTTTTGATCAAATGGTATCCCTTAGTGAGGAGAATGACTTTATCGTATTGGAAGGGGATGAATATCTATCCTCTGCCTTGGACAGACGACCTAAATTTCACTTGTATCGTCCTAATATAGCGTTGCTAAGTGGCATTTCATGGGACCATGTTAACGTGTTTCCTACCTATGAATACTATTTGGAGCAATTTAAAGGTTTTGTAGATAGTATTGTAAAAGGCGGGAGTATCACTTATAATGAGGAAGACGAGAATGTTGTTAAAATAGTGGAGGCTTCGGAAAATACTATTAGAAAACTCGCTTATCGTACTCCAGAATATTCCGTGGAAAATGGGGAGACTATTCTAGAAACGCCAGATGGCCCTATGCCAATTCCCATCTTCGGAAAACACAATTTAAGCAATTTGGCAGGTGCTAAGTGGATTTGCCAAAACATGGGCTTGGATGAGGAAGATTTTTATGAGGCTATAGCTACATTTACGGGGGCTTCAAAACGGCTAGAAAAGATGGCTGAGGGGAAATTAAGCGTTGCTTTTAAAGATTTTGCCCATGCGCCTAGTAAGGTAAAGGCAAGTACTGCAGCGGTGCGCGAGCAATACCCGAATAGGAATCTGATAGCATGTTTGGAACTGCATACCTACAGTAGTTTTAATCCAGAGTTTTTAAAAGGTTATAAAGGGGCGTTGGAAGATGCTACCACTGCAGCGGTTTTCTATTTGCCAGAATCGGTGAAAATTAAAGGTCTTCAAGAAGTTACCCCAGAACAAATTAAAGAAGCTTTTGGGCGTGAAGATTTACAGGTGTTCACCAATGCAGAAGCTTTTAGGGAGTTTGTATTTAAACAGCAGTACGCCAACTCGGCCCTCCTCCTGATGAGCTCTGGCAATTACGGGGGATTAGACCTGGAAGAAGTTAAGGAGGAAGTAGAAGGGGTATAGCCATATTAGTGGAGATGCTTTTTATCTTTTTCTAGTTTAGATTATTTTTCATATAAGTGTGCGGCAAATTGTTCGTCACAGTCGAGCCTGGTTTTACCAAGCTCGACTTACATTTATAGATTTTATTCCTATTTTTAAACCCGTATCTTCGCATAAACTAGAGCCTGTCGTAAACATACTTTTAAAGTTAACCTTGTAAGGGATTCATAAGGTGATCTTTGGTGTCTGCTGTGACTGCTTTTGTGTAGGAGGAATTCAAATTTTAAATTACCCTTACTTTACGGTGATGATTGTTTTGCCTGCTGATTAATAGTAAATTAGGTGGGTGTTTTATGCTTGTTGTATTTTAGACGATCGTCGCATAAGCTACGTTTATATTGCATAATTGGGTGTTCTTGTAAATTTTAAAGTTTTGTTAATATTTGTATATTGGTGGTCGCACAAAAAAAAATAGGATTATTCCTATTGAATGGTCGACAATAAATTACTTAACTAAACTATTTAAATTATGATTAAAAGAACACTATTGTTTTTTAAGCTCTGGCAGAAATTTTTTCCCTATTGGGCAGGTTTTATCCTTGTAGTGCTCGGGCTTGTTCTTCCAAATTCTTTATGGGCGAACAATTATGAATCCAACGAAATAATCGGTGAATATCAAAGCACCGTAAAAGGGGTTGTGTTAGATGAAACTGGAATGCCCATTCCTGGCGCCAATGTCTTGGAAAAGGGAACTACTAACGGAACCGTAACTGATTTTGATGGTAATTATAGTATAAATGTTGCTTCGGATGCAGTTTTAGTATTTTCCTACATTGGTTATAGTAATGTAGAGGTTGCTGTAAATGGGCAAAACACTATTGATGTTAGTATGGAAACCGATGTTACTGCCTTGGAGGAAATTGTGGTAGTTGGGTATGGAACCCAGCGGAAACAAGATCTTACAGGGGCAGTATCAGTGGTAAAAACTGATGATCTGCAAAAGCAACCCTCGGGACAGGTGACCAATCAATTGCAAGGAAGGGCTTCTGGAGTTACCATTACAGGAGGAGGACAGCCTGGCGAGGCACCTCAAGTAAAAATTAGGGGGTCTAACACTTTTGGAAACAACAATCCACTATACGTGGTAGATGGTATTCCAACCGATAATATTAGCGATCTAAACCCTAACGATGTGGCATCCATGCAGGTTTTAAAGGATGCTGGTTCTGCTTCCATTTATGGATCTAGAGCTGCTAATGGTGTAGTTGTTATTACAACCAAAAAAGGAAAGGGAAAAATGAGGGTGACTTATGACGCGTATTATGGTACCCAGATGGTACAGAGCGGTAACCCATGGAATATTCTTTCTTCACAAGAAATGGCCGACTTAACATTTATGGCCTTGAGGAATACCAATCCAGGGGATCCCATTAACCATAGCCAATACGGTAATGGAGCCACTCCGGTACTTCCAAATTATATTGCTCCTGTTGGTGCAGATACCGTTGATGAGTCGTTGTACAACGTAAATCCTAATTATACCAGTAGTTCAGATTTGGATAATTTCTATAGGATTGTAAAGGCTAATAAGCAAGGAACTAATTGGTTCCAAGAAATCTTTAGTCCGGCTAGTATAACCAGTCATAACTTGTCCGTTAGTAATGGAAATGAAAAAGGAAGTTATTTATTCTCGTTAAACTATTTTGACCAAGAGGGAACTCTGAAAAACACTTATTTAAAGCGCTATACAATGCGATCTAATACGGTATTCAATATTTCTGACAATATTAGGATAGGACAGAATCTTAGCTTCAGTATTAGAGAAAATCCTCAAATTAGCGCGTTGAGCGAGGGTAGTGCCATTGGAATGGCCATCAGACAGCAACCAATTATACCTGTTAGGGATATTAAAGGGAATTATGCTGGATCGTTTGGTTCCGATTTAGGAAACGCGAGGAATCCAGTTGCTATAATGGATCGTACTAGAAATAACAGGGGAGTGTCTAACCGAATTTTCGGAAACATGTTTGCTGAAGTTGACTTTATGGAGAACTTTACGTTTAGAACAAGTTTTGGAGGGCAGTATTACTCTAATAGCTTTAACTCGTTCTCTTTCCCAGAATATGAAAATGCCGAAAATAGTTCGGTAAACACCTATAGGGAAGCCGCACATACGAGCTTCAATTATACTTGGACGAATACCCTTCAGTATCAAAACACTTTTAATGATGTTCATAACCTGAATGTTTTGGTGGGGACGGAAGCCTATAAGAACAGAGCGAGAGAAGTAGGTGGGTCTATGCAAAGTTATTTCTCTTTTGATCCAGATTATGTAACCTTGGAGACTGGTTCGGGAACACAGACCAATTACAGCTGGAAAAGACAAGATGCATTATCTTCCTTGATAGGTAGATTAGATTATAACTATGATGACAAATATTTATTGAGTGCTACTATTCGCCGCGATGGGTCCTCTAGGTTTTTAAATAATCAGTATGGATGGTTTCCGGCAGTCAGTGCAGGGTGGAACATTAGCAATGAAGCTTTTATGCCAGAAATGGATTGGTTAAATGATCTTAAAATCCGTGGTGGTTATGGAGTAATGGGGAATCAATTGAACGTAGATCCTGCAAACTCGTTTACCACCTTTGGTGGAAATCAGCAGAATTCATACTATGCGATTTCAGGAAGTAATCAAACAATTTCAGAAGGTTTCCAACAACAACGAATTGGAAACCCAGATGCAACTTGGGAAAAGAATATCAATTCTAACATAGGATTGGATGCAAGTTTGTTTAATAGCAGTGTACAGTTAAGTTTAGATTACTACAAAAAGGAGATTAAAGACTTACTTTTTAATCCTAGCTTACCGGCCACTGTTGGGAATGCTACTGTTCCCTTCGTAAACGTTGCGGAAATGGCAAACAATGGGTTGGATATGGATGTATCTACCTTTTTTAACCTAACTGACGATTTGCGTTTAAACACTACGCTAACCTTAACTACTTACAATAACGAAATTAAAAAGATTGCCGATGGTTATAGCTACTTTGACCGGGAAGGCAGACGATTTAACGGTAGTACAATTATTAGAAATGCGGTGGGGCGATCTGTGAGTGAGTTTTATGGATACAAAATTGTAGGATTTTGGAATTCAGAAGATGAGATTGCCGATGCTAATGCGGAAGCAATTGCAGTAACTGGCGATCCGAATGCTACTTATCAACCAGATGTTGCCGTAGGTAGATTTAGGTATGCAGACAGTGATGGTGACGGCAGAATAACCGCTGATGATCGGGTTTTCCTAGGAAATCCAAATCCCGACTTCACTTATGGGTTAAACTTAGAATTGATATACAAAAATTGGGATTTGAGCATGTTTCTATATGGATCCCAAGGAAACGATATTTGGAATAATGTGAAATGGTGGACAGATTTTTATAGTTCATTTACAGGGGCTAAGAGTCATACAGCACTCTACAACTCCTGGACTCCGCAAAATATGGATGCTAAAGCCCCCATTCAGGAAACTACGGGATCGTTTAGTGTAGCAGATGTTCCTAACTCCTATTTTGTTGAGGACGGTTCCTACCTAAGGGCAAAACACATTCAGTTAGGGTACACCTTCCCTACAGAATTAATGAACAGAGCCAATATTTCCAAGTTGAGGTTGTATGCTCAAATGGTAAATGCCTTTACAATTACCTCCTATTCAGGAATAGATCCGGAAATTTCTGGTGGTACCGTTAATTTTGGAATAGATGAAGGTGCTTATCCCAATCAGAGACAACTTCTATTTGGGGTAAACGTAATTTTTTAATGAGGATGAACGATAAAATAAAGTATATGAAAATTATAAAACAACTAAGTAGACTATATATACCTATACTAACATCGCTGTTAATTGTAGGTTGTAGTGATAATTTCCTAGAGCAACCTGCCTTAGGAGCTTTAAGTGAGGATGTAATTGCCAATAAGGATGGTGTAGATAATTTGCTGACCGGTGCTTACGCGGCCCTGGATGGGGTTGGATTTGGAGGTGCAGCTTGGGAAGCAGCGCCTGATAATTGGGTTTACGGTACTGTAGCGGGTGGTGAAGCAAGTAAAGGAAGTTTCGGAGGTGACCAACCTGCTATTGATCAAATTGTAAAGTTTATTTCCAATCCATCCAACGGTTATTACAATAGCAAATGGAGAGCGCTATATGGAGGAGTTACCCGAGCGAATAACACCTTGAAATTATTAGCTAAGGCCACAGATATCTCAGAGGAGGACAGCAAAAATATTGCTGCTCAAGCTCGATTCTTAAGAGGGCACTTTTATTTTGAGCTGAAGAAAATGTGGAATATGGTTCCTTGGATCGATGAAACAACTGAAGATCCCAAGCAGCCAAATGATGTAGATATATGGCCTAACATTGAAGCAGATTTCCAATTTGCATTTGATAACTTACCTGCAGCACAGGACGATTTTGGAAGAGCAAATAAATGGGCAGCAGCGGCCTATTTAGGAAAGACATATTTATATCAAAAGAAGTTTAACGAAGCTAAAACTGTCTTTACCGATGTGATCAATAATGGCGTTAATTCAGGAGGAGTTAAGTATGCTTTGGTTGAACGATTCAGGGATAATTTTGATGCAGCTACTGAAAATAATTCTGAAACAGTTTTCGATATTCAAATGGTAGCTAACGATGGGACCGGTTCCATTGCCAATGCTAATCAAGGTGGCATGCTAAACTTCCCTTATAATAGTCCATTCAGATGTTGTGGATTCTTTCAGCCTTCACAGGATTTGGTTAATTCCTATAAGACGGATCCGGTAACCGGACTTCCCGATATTTCAAATTACAACTCAGATCCAGTGAAAAGCGATATGGGGATTACCAGTAGCGAGCCCTTTAGTCCCGATACGAGGACATTGGATCCAAGGCTAGACTGGACAGTAGGAAGAAGAGGTATACCTTTTCATGATTGGGGCAAGCATCCTGGTATGGCTTGGATAAGGGAGCAGACCTATGGAGGTCCTTATGCGCCAAAAAAGAATATCTATTGGCAGGCTACGCAAGATCAGTATGCGGATCAAAGCTCTTGGGCGCCGGGTACAGCTATTAATGTTCGTGTGATCCGATTTGCAGATGTCTTGCTGATGGCAGCTGAGGCAGAAGCACAGGCTGGTAGTTTGGATGTAGCTTTAGATTATGTAAATCGAGTTCGTCAAAGAGCCGCAAATCCAGATGGCTATTTAAAGCAGTATGTGGATGAAGATGACCCAATGGCTGGATTTGACGAGAACAGTAATGCAGCCAATTACGTGATAGCAGATTATACCTTGGCCGACTTTGCATCTAAAGAAATGGCGTTGGAGAGAATCTATTTCGAAAGAAAATTGGAGCTTGCTATGGAAGGGCACCGATTCTTCGACTTGGTTAGATGGGGTATTGCAGAAGAAACCCTTAACACCTATTTTGATTATCAGGGAAATATAACCACTGATGTGAGAGGTGGAAGATTTATTCCTGGAAAAAGTGAATATTATCCCATTCCACAAGCTCAAATAGACTTGAGTGTAGGTGCAGATGGGGAGCCTACCCTAAAACAAAATCCTGGGTACTAATTCCCTGCAGAGCAGTAAAGTCTTTAAATGAAAGAAGCCATTCCAACAATTGGAATGGCTTCTTTTTTGTGTGCCGTGCATGGTAATTCGCTAGGTGGTGAAAGTCCACT
>NZ_MTAZ01000013.1 GCF_002150785.1 Arenibacter amylolyticus
TGGTAATTGGCAGTTTCTTCAGCGGAGATGATTACTTGATAGGTACCTGCATTGGTATACCCCTGCTGTTCAACATAGGTCAGTTCGGCTTCCGAATGGTTGAGGCTTGCCGTTACATACTTCACGCTGCCATCATAGGTGAAAGTCTGGGTGTCATCGGCTGTGATGACCGCTTCCGCCTTGTTGATGGTAAGGGTGGCTGTTAGTACCCGGTCGGCACAGCTTGCATGTGCTGAGGTTACTCTTGCAGTAATATTATAGCTACCAGCATTGGTATAAGTATTACTCACATTATAATCGACTGAGGCTCCAGCAGGCAATCCAACAACGGCGAGCGTATGCTCTTCTCCATTATACACTACTTCACTATCTGAAAATGTTACTCCTGCAATATCATTCTCATTAATGGTAATATTGAAGCTTTTTTCATCTGTACAACCATTTTCATTTTCCCCATAAACATATAAAGTTTGGGAACTTGTGATTAGATCTTCGGCATAAAGTACGCTTCCATTACCACCAGGCTGTGTAAAGTAATGTCCTTCTGTTAATACTGGAAGACTATAACTTCCACAGGCAACTACATCATCTGGAGCCTCTACTAAATATATTGGTGGTTCTACAATAGTTACTGAGATCGTAGTATTCTGATTTCTACTATCCGTAATTGTAGCTACATAGGTCCCTGCCGCAAGATTTTCTACTTCAGCAGTAGTAGACAGAGAGGGATCATTCCAACTGTAGCTGTACGGCCCCACACCTCCACTTATTTCAACAGCGGCCGAGCCATCACTTCCGCCATTACAACTTACGCTTCTATAAGCAGATATACGGGCACTAAAAACATCAGCAATTGGCCCTTTAAAGATACTTTCAACTGGAACACCTGCACCAGCTCCATTTTTTGGTGTTACTTCAAAACTGATAAATTTACCTATATCCTCCTGTGAAAGTGTATAAGTAATTGCATTGGCACTTTCTATTACCAACCTTCCTGTTCCGTTAGAATCATCTGCACGGTACCATTGGTAGGTTGTTTCGGTTTCAGGATCATTTTCGGGATCATTATAAACATAGGCGCCAGTCAATTCTTGCTTGGTCGTTAAAACACCTGAGAAACTAACATTTACTGCTGTTGGAAGTAAATTTTCTTTTTCTCTAATTAATGCGTAAAGGCCAGAATTTAACTCCGGTTCAAATACTGAAGTATTGGCATCTACGTTATATCGGGTATTTTTTTCACCGATTAATGCAATTAAATTTGCACTTCCCAAAATAGAGCCGCTGTAAAATTTAGCCTGTCCACCGGCACCAGTGCTTATAACAGGTGTTCCGTTAATTATTATATTCCCTCCAGCTGAATCCCCTGCATTTTTATCTTTACTGGCATAAATCCGTATGGCATCCACTGTGGCATTGGAGGTGGAAACACCTTCAGCAATCGTTACATCCCCATTCTGGGTGGCAATTAATATCGTTCCTTTGGCACTAATCTCCGCTAAGGTCAATTCGTTTTTACCTGTTATATGAAGATTAGAGGCTGATTTTACCGTTATACTACCCACAAAATCATTATTTCCATGAGGTAGCATAACATTATCTAAAGCTTCTAAATAAGTACTGCCACCAATGTCCAATCCCCCAACCGTGGCAGTAATTCTTCCGGTAGTAGTAGCTGAAAAATTTCCGTTTGTTTGGATATATGATCCAGAAGTAGAAATATTTAGACCATTTCTATTAGGACCGGATGGCTTTCCATCTATGGTTATATTACCATTTTCTGTTTTCAATGCACCTACAGCATCGGGATAAAAATAACTGTCCCCTAAAGCAATTGCATCCGAAGCACCTTTACCTATTCCTCTGATAGTGATATTACCCGAACCTGTCGTTTCTATAGTCCCCGCAATATTAACACCTCTAGCATGCCCAACGATACTAGCACTGCTCCCCCTACCATTGATAATAATGTTACCCCCTGCTACATTTATAGAACCATTCATGGCAACACCACGATATATGGCATTATTCTCGAGCGAAGGTACTGATGGATCACCCATAGCATAACCTATGTAAGGATCAGATCCGCCACCCATGGTTAGGTTGCCACCTGCGGTGTGGATTGATGAACCTTGCTGCATCCATATCGCTCCATAATTAGTATCATTGGCCTCATTGTCTCCTTTAGCCCGTGTCCAAAGTGTAAGGGCATTAGCACTTTCACTTCTAACATCTGCCTGAGTGCTAAATACGATATTATTACCAGTGATAAGGGATAAGGGATCTTGATAAATTAACGTACCGTCTATGTTTATTGCTCCTGTATTGGCATCACCTATTAATATTGTTGAGAAACCATCTGCAATGTTTGTTATAAAATAAGAAGCGGGTAATTGTAGTGTAGCCAACGCACTACCTAACCCTATATCCATCCCGTTTGTATAAGGGTGTATAGACAATTTTCCTGATGATTTAAGTTGACCATTGGGTGCGTTGCCCGAAACAGAAAATCTATCCCCGATGATTTCTATATCTGCATCCGAGAACGTTACATTGGTATTCTCTTTCTGCCCTACAGCTCCTTGCACTAGTACACTGGGGCTTGTCGCACCAGCTGCGGTTCCTTCTAGTATTATTTTGCCACTAGCAGCTAAAATCGCCCCGTCCTTGGCCACGGTAACTCCTGAATTCTTCACGGCACTACCCTTTATATGAACAGTACCACCCCCTGTATTTTCAACGGTGGAAAGATGTGAATAAAACCCCCATGAATTAGCTACAGTAGAAGGCCCCTTGGCATGTCCTTCTATAAAGATAGCATCTTTCGTATTATTTGAAGAGGTAATCAAATCAGGGGCTCCTACAGTTTGACTCAATTCTACTCCATTTGAATTGGATGTTGGATATTGGTTATCTGCAAAACCATACATATAAATAGTACCAACCCCTGCATCTATCAGGTTTCCATCGTGCAAACGAATACCATTAGCATTTGTTGAATTACCTGTCGAAATGGGAGTCGGCATCCCTACATTATTACCTGACAATCCTTTTCCGTAAAACGCGATGTTTCCGCCAGCTGTTTGAATATTGGTTTTAACCAACGTAATTCCATTTGAATTGGTAGTATTCCCAGTGGAGGTCCCATTTCCTACAGTTAGTCCATTCCATAAACCACTACTGCTACCTCCCCCAATCCAAAGATGGCCACCGTTCGTTAAAATTTCAGCCTGGTTTTTAATATATGCAATGCCTCCATCTAAGGCATCAGCATCTGACCATATTATAGTATTGAGAGAAAAACCACTAGCTGCAATTGAACTATAAGCCTCTAGATTAATGTCCCTATTTGCTTTTAGCGTCAATGTTCTATCTGCCGATAAAACAGGAGTTACATTCGCATCAATAAACACATCTACCTCAGCTTCGATAGTAAGATTTCCTGAAGCGAGCGCATTGTTCACTACATCAACATTTACTTTGGCACCATCCACCAGGGGAATTAACTTACCTTCACTTAACAACCAATCAGAAGAAGGGTCGCTTGGAGCATCGGTAATGGTTATCGCTCCTTTTGCCGTTGGAGCAGTCAAAACAATCGGGACAGGACTTTCGGCTTTATCAATTTGATGCCCTCCACCAGTAGCAGTCGTGATCCATTGCCATGGATATGAGGAAACTGTAGAATTATTTATAACATCACCAATTGTAACACTTACCTCAGATCCTGCTGGAACCAATGGATCTATCAGCCTAATAAAAACCCTATTTCTAGGAGACCCGGACCCTGTCCAAACCTCTGAAACTAATCGTTTAATCCCATCAATAGTTACAGAAACATCCTCTACTGAAACATTTTCAGTATTCCAACCACTACTAACAGATTGTAAGGCATATAAAATTGCATCATTAGCCCCACTCATCGTAGTTACTGTAGTATAAGAGAAAGTATAAGTAACCCCAGTCGCACCAGCGGTCAAATTATCCGCAGACCACGAAAAATTTTCCAATTGTGATGATAAAGCCATATTGGATCCAGATGATGAAAGGTAGTCCAGCTTAAAAACACTGTTTGCAAAAACATTCAGAGAGTGCAGTAACAAGAAAATAAAAAATAAAACTGAAACTTTGGAAATAGTAGTTTTTTTCATAAGCATAAATAGATTCGGGAAAATGGATTTAATAATAAAGTTTGATTGATATATTAATAGTATACAGGAGCCACCACTTTCTAGGTGTAAAATCCTTATTGGTAGCGATCACCGAAGAAATAAATATTAGCAAAAGGTGCACACCTCATGGTAGTAGGTTAATAGTCTGATGTTGTTTTTTATTCCGCTCGACATTACAATTGAATTTTTAAGAATGCCCCCAAAAACTGCAAACACGGTTTAGAACATTTTGAGGGCAAAAAAAATCCAAATAAAACGTTAACGCTTAGTAAGTACACAAATTAGGGTGTTCAAATTGAATTTGAACACACATTCGTTTCGACTATTGCTCCGCTATCGACCGGAAAAATCTATTAATCAGTTATTTTGAAAATTTTATTTTGAAATCGATAAAATTGGTTTGTCGCCGCCATTTTTCCCCTAGCTAGCCCTGGAATTATGGACCGGCACCCCTCAAAAATTTCTATTATCAGTAGGGAGTCCATGACCGGCGCTTATTATTGATCGAAGACCGGAACATTATAAATCAAGGAAGTGACGGCCTTACCCAGTTTGGCCAAAACCAACCATTATTTTCTTGCAGCTTCTTCTTTTTTAGACATCATACTCCTAACTTTGGCTTTAAAACATTTAAAAATCCCCTGTATATAGGAATTGTCTAAATATTGATAAGATAGCACCAATACCCACCCTTCAAAACCACTCACCATATTGGTGTTATGGATTTTATACGAGATTAGCCTAATACACCGGTCAAAATGATTGTAAAGAATTGAATAGAACAAATTGTATAGGTATATTAAGCCTAAACAAGCATTGAACACGCTGCAATGATAATCTAGCATACAATACAAATCACCTAAATTCATTGCAGAATATATAATTTTATAAATGGCTACAACTATGAAGACAGTATTACACAAAGCAGAAACAAGAGGAGATGCAAACCACGGATGGCTACACTCTAGACACACGTTCAGCTTCGCTAATTACCACGATCCAGAGCGCATGAATTTTGGCGTTTTGAGGGTGCTGAATGATGATATCGTATCAGGAAACAGAGGTTTTGGAACCCACCCTCATAGGGATATGGAGATTATCTCTATTCCCTTGGAAGGCGATCTTAAGCACCAGGATAATATGGGAAATACGACTGTTATCCAGGCTGGAGATATTCAGGTGATGAGTGCTGGTACTGGGGTAATGCATTCCGAATACAACAACAATCCGGATAAACCTGTGAAATTCTTGCAGATTTGGGTATTCCCCAACAAACAGAATGTTGAACCGCGCTACGACCAGATAACACTGGATACGGCAGACCGAAAAAATAAACTGCAACAGGTTTTATCGCCCAATGCCGATGATGCAGGCGTCTGGATACATCAAAATGCTTGGTTCAATATGACCAACCTGGACAAAGGCAAGGAAGTAACCTACAGCCTTAACGACGCTAAAAACAACGGGGTATACGCCTTTGTCCTAAATGGGGACGCCACCATCAACGGTCAAGAACTCAACATAAGAGATGGTTTAGGCATCTGGGAGATAGAAACGCTGGATATTAAAGCCGATAGCGATACGGAAATTCTACTTATGGAGGTTCCCATGAATTTGGACGTATAACAGGATAGAAAACACCCCCAGTGGAAACTCCTTCTACCTGGAGGCTTTAATGGAAGGCTACCTCCCTGGGGGATTCACTGTGTTTAACATGGACACCACCCCAACAATAAATCATTAACACGACACCTTCTGAAATCGGCATCGACTTAAGACAAACAACCACAACAACGCTCGCAGGGCGATGTACTGGTCTATGAGCATTTAGCTAGGCAGTGAGAATCCCTTTATCATATTATCATAGCAGGCCAGCGTTTCATCGGTACAGACCTTTCATACGTAGGTTGAAAAGTTAAAGGCACTACTCGAAGGTTTGGATATAGCGGCTTTAAAGGAGATTCCCAAATAGGCCCAAAAAATAGTGTGAGGCCTCCACAGCCTGTTTTTAGCCCGGTAGGGAGACCTTACCCTGTTTTAATACTATAATACCATAGAACAATAAATAAGTCGGAAATAGGTTTCCATCGATATTAAAATCATCGCTTGAGCTTGGGTTGTGTTTATACAAATCCCATAAAATGCCCCTACCACCGCTCAAGAAACACTAAATACCTGCGGTATATTTCCAATTACAAGCTACTAAATCACCATTAAAATTCCATGTCTATTGGATGAAAACCGCCTAATGGAAAAACAACGCTACCTTGGAATATTAGGGGCATAAATCAAAATATTTAAAATTCATAATAACAGTTCTATTGAGTACATTTGAACCTTCTATTTTAAAATGATCTTTTATACAATGAAAAACTACTTCCTATTAGCCCTGTTTTTATTCAATGGACTAGTCTCCTATGCTCAGGAAAAAGAAGATTCCAAGAAGGAAAGTTGGGATGTTACCATCCCTGCCCTCCCTTTTAAAACGGTCAATATCAGCTCGGACGAAGGTTCCTGGATGAGCCTGGATGTGAGTCCGGATGGCAACCAAATTGTCTTCGACATGTTGGGAGATATATACACCTTACCAATTACCGGAGGAGAGGCAACCCTTATCCGAGGTGGGCACGCCTATGAAGTGCAGCCTAGATTTAGCCCCGACGGCACTAAAATTAGCTTTACCAGTGATGCAGGTGGTGGGGACAATATTTGGATAATGAATACCGATGGTTCCCATGCAAAACAGGTAACCAAGGAGGATTTTAGACTCCTAAACAACGCCGTATGGTCTGCAGATGGCAACTATTTATTCGCCCGAAAGCACTTTACCGCAACGCGTTCTCTAGGAGCCGGTGAAATTTGGATGTACCACACATCGGGCGGAAAGGGGATTCAGCTTACCAAAAGAAAGAACGATCAACAAGACTTAGGAGAACCTTTTACTTCACCAGACGGTAAGTTCGTTTATTACAGTGAAGATGTATCTCCCGGAGGATCTTTTCAATACAATAGGGACCCCAATGGTCAGATATACGCCATCAACCGTTATAATTTGGAAAATGGGGAAATAGAAAGAGTTACTGGAGGCCCAGGGGGTGCCATCCGTCCAGTTATTTCCCGCAACGGAGACATCATGGCGTTCGTTAAAAGAGTTAGGGAAAAGACCGTACTCTATTTACACGACCTAAAGTCTGGGAAAGAATGGCCTATCTACGATCAACTTAGTAAAGACCATCAGGAAACCTGGGCTATTTTTGGACCCTACACCGGTTTCAACTTCACTCCAGATGATAGCGCCATCGTTATATGGGCTCAGGGAAAAATTAAAAAAATTGACATCAACAGCCTAGAGGTTACCGAGATTCCTTTTAAGGCTACTGCAGAACATAAAATTGTAGATGCATTGCGGTTCCAGAACAATCCGTCCCCAGAGACCTTCAACCCAAAAACTATTCGCAATGCAATTACCTCTCCAGACGGGAAGACTTTAATCTTTAACGCTGCGGGTTATCTATGGAAGAAAACACTACCAAATGGCACTCCCCAACGTCTTACTACGGGAACCGACTTGGAGTATGAGCCTTCCTTTTCCAAGGACGGTAAGCACCTAGTATATGTTACTTGGAATGATGAAACTATGGGAACCATTAAAAGGTTGGATATAACCTCATCCAAAAGCAAACCTATTTCGTTGACCAAAGAGAAAGCGATTTATAGGGAACCCGCTTTCTCTCCTACAGACATCAACAAAATAGTTTATAGAGAAGAATCAGGGAATGGACATCAGGGGTATGTTAACACCAAGGAAGCGGGAATTTACCTGTTAGAGGTAACGTTTAGCCGTAAACAGGGATATACGTCTACCAAGAAATTGGTTACCAAAGAGGGCCAATTCCCATCATTTAATAAAGACGGAAGTAGAATTTACTACCAAACCGGTGGCTATTTATTTGGTTCTCTAACCAAAACCCTCAAATCTGTAAACCTAAACGGTAAAGAAGCCCGGGAATTGGTGAAATCTAAATATGCACAACGGATTATTCCTAGCCCGGACGATAACTGGGTAGCCTTTAGTAACCTTTACAAGGTATACATTGCCGCATTGCCTATGACCGGAAAAGCGCTAGAAATAGATGGTAAAGCTTCCAACGTTCCAGTAGCCCAAGTAGCCCGTGATGCTGGCATTAACTTACACTGGTCTGCCAATAGTGACCAGCTTAGGTGGACATTGGGTGATGCGTATTTCAGCACCAACCTCAACGAAAAGTTCACCTTTTTGGATGGGGCTCCGGAATCCACCACAGAAATGGATACTGTGGGGATTAAAATCAACCTAACACTCCCTACCGATAAACCCCAAGGGGCTATTGCTTTTACCGGAGCTAGAATCATTACTATGGATAATGAGGAGGTGATAGAAAACGGAACTATCCTAATTAAGGAGAACAAAATTGTAGCGGTAGGCCCTCAGAATTCCGTACAAATACCTGCCGATGCAAAAATCATGGATGTGAGTGGCAAGACCATTATGCCAGGATTAATAGATGTGCACGCGCATTTAGGACATTTTAGGTTTGGACTAAGCCCTCAAAAACAATGGCAATACTATGCTAATCTTGCCTTTGGAGTTACAACTACCCACGACCCCTCTGCAAATACCGAAATGGTATTCTCTCAGTCGGAGATGGTAAAGGCCGGAACCATGGTTGGTCCCAGGATCTTTTCCACCGGGGCCATTTTGTATGGTGCGGACGGCGATTTTAAAGCACCTGTCAACAGTTTCGACGATGCACGGTCTGCCATTCACAGAACAAAAGCCTTTGGCGCTTTTTCCGTGAAGAGCTATAACCAACCTAGAAGGGATCAAAGACAACAAATAATCAAAGCCTCTAAGCAACAGGAAATTAAAGTATTCCCAGAGGGAGGCTCTACCTTCTTCCACAATATGTCCATGATTTTAGACGGCCATACAGGGATAGAGCACAACATCCCAGTAGCTGATGTACACAAGGATGTGATACAGTTATGGGGGGCAAGCCAGACGGGCTACACCCCTACCCTTATCGTTAATTATGGCGGTTTAAATGGGGAGTACTACTGGTATCAGACTACGAATGTGTGGGAAGATGAAAAGCTGTTAAAATACACTCCAAGGGGAATTATAGACGCTCGCTCTAGGCACCGTACCATGGCGCCATTAAAGGAATATGATAATGGACACATCTTGGTATCCCAAAGTGTAAAGAAATTGGCCGATGCAGGCGTTAAAGTTAATTTGGGTGCACATGGCCAAATACAAGGTATTGGCGCACATTGGGAACTTTGGATGCTAGCACAGGGCGGAATGTCTAACATGGAAGCGCTAAAAGCCGCTACTATCAATGGGGCACATTACCTAGGAATGGATAGTTATTTAGGCTCCTTAAAAACCGGGATGTTAGCAGATTTAATTGTCTTGGAGGAGAATCCTTTGGAAGACATTAAAAATTCTAACTCCGTTATCTACACCATGATCAACGGTAGGTTATACGATACAGCAACCATGAATGAGGTGGGGAATGAGGGAAAAAATAGAGGTGCCTTCTATTGGGAAATGAACGACTATGCCCCTGCTTTTGACTGGCATGAAATAACCACCACTGGTTGTTCCTGTGAAGCGGATACCTTAAACTAGAGACAACCACACATCTTTTACGATGGTAAACCTCTAAATATCCCAAAATAGTATAAGTGGAACATCGTTATAAGGATTCAAAGAGAATTTCAAATCAGTCTCTTTGAATCCTTTTCTTTTCCGCATATTTCCTCTGCAGACCTACCCCCTAGCTCACCAAGGCTAAAAAGCCTCTGCTTTTTTGTTATATTTACTAAGACCAATTTTCACGTGGGATTTTAAGCAGTACCATATCCCGTGATATTAATACCAATAAAGAATGGCCATCCTCTGACTATCTAGTTTAAACCAACCAAATAAATCTTCAATACCATGAGAAACGCAATGTTACTTTTCCTTCTGTTAATTGGACTCAGCAGTTGTAGAAACAATAAAGCCACTAAAGGGGCGCCACCAGAACTGGATTCCCAAGAACTTAGCAGCAGGAATGAAGAAGGAATAAGAATGATCCCCATTAAAACTTCCGTAGGAGAATTTAAAGTCTGGACCAAGAAAATGGGCGACAATCCCACTAAGAAAGTTTTGTTATTACATGGGGGACCTGGTGCCACCCATGAGTATTTTAAAATTTTTGACGAATACTTTCCAGAAGCAAACATTGAATATTACTACTACGACCAATTGGAGTCGGCCCACTCAGATCAGCCCAATAATAAGGCACTTTGGACCGTGGACAGGTATGTGGACGAAGTGGAGCAGGTACGGCAAGCCTTAGGGTTAAACAAGGACAATTTCTACCTTTTGGGTAGTTCCTGGGGAGGCCTCCTTGCAATGGAATACGCCCTAAAACATCAGGAAAACCTAAAGGGACTCATTGTTTCAAATATGATGGCTTCCATTCCTGCCTATATTACCTATGCCAATAAAGTACTTGCCCCTCAATTAGACCCAAGTATCTTGCAGGAAATAAGGGCCTTGGAGGCTGCGGAAGATTATGCCAATCCTCGATATACAGAACTGATACATACCCATTATTATCCAAAACATGTGCTACGCCTACCTTTAGATGAATGGCCAGAGGATGTTAATAAATCCATGTCTAACATCAACCAGGATCTTTACGTCACCATGCAGGGACCTAGCGAATTTGGAGTTGTGGGCGATGCTAAGTTAAAGGATTGGGACATTACCTCGGAACTTTCCAAAATAACCGTCCCCACCCTTACAATTGGTGGTGAATACGACACTATGGATCCAACCCACATGGCTTGGATAGCTACGGAGGTTCAAAACGGACAATACCTCCATTGCCCCAATGGAAGTCATTTTGCGATGCACGACGATGCCGAAAATTATTTCAGGGGGGTCCTTGATTTTATTAAAAGGGTAGATCGGGGAAATAAAAAGGAATAGATTAGGGGCAATTTTGGGATTGATATGTAACCTTTGTAACAGAACAACTATCTAAAAAGGACCATATTTGCAGTCCTAAATAAAAGTAATATTAGTTATGGAATGGATTTTAGAACCTTGGCCGTGGTATGTAGGCGGCCCTTTGATTGCTGCTACCATGTTTACATTGTTATATGTAGGTAGAAACTTTGGTATGTCTGCTAACCTAAGAACTTTGTGTACGATTGGTGGGGCCGGGAAAACCAGCAACTTTTTTCGTTTCGACTGGAGAACTCAAAAATGGAACCTCTTGGTTATGATCGGAGCGGTTATTGGCGGATTTATAGGATCCCATTACCTATCTAACAATCAAGTACCGGACCTCAACCCAAAAACGATTGAACAACTACACAATTCAGGTTTTGAAAGTGCAGGTAGTGCCTACGTTCCTACTGAATTATTTGGTGAAGAAGCATTCTCTTCTCCAACTACCTTAGTGCTATTGCTATTGGGCGGATTACTGGTTGGTTTTGGAGCCCGGTATGCTGGAGGCTGTACTTCCGGTCATTCTATATCGGGCATTAGTAACTTACAATTACCGTCCCTTATTGCCACCGTTGGTTTCTTTATAGGCGGATTGATTATGGTACATCTTATATTCCCCATTTTATTCTAAGGGTAGTTAAACAAGACATCAATCACCCTAGTGATCATTAAAATATGATACTATTCTAAAAAAAGCATAAGAACAATGAAAAATATAATTTATCCCATCATCGGCATATTCTTCGGAATCGTCCTTTTTAAGTCCGAAGCGGCATCTTGGTTCCGGATCTATGAAATGTTCAACTTTCAGTCGTTTCACATGTATGGTATAATGGGATCTGCCCTAGTATTGGGTATCATTATTGTACAATACATCAAGAGAAAAAATATAAAAGACGTAAATGGAAATCCTATCATTATAGCGGATAAGGATAAAAGTATCTCCCGGTATTTAATTGGAGGCATCTTATTTGGTTTAGGCTGGGCATTGGCAGGCGCTTGCCCAGGTCCCATGTATGTTTTAGCCGGAGCAGGTTACTTGCCCATCTTTATTGTTATACTAGGAGCTCTTTTAGGCACCTGGTTCTATGGCATGTTAAAGCATAAACTACCCCATTAATGGGTATTGCCGTCGCTGTTAATATGATTTAACTCAATTGAAATTGAGGATGAAAATCCGCTAAGAAGCAACACATTCAGCTCCTTCCCCTACCTACGGGAAGGAGCTTTTTTGACTCCTAAAATTCCGGAGGAGTTATTATCCCATCGCGCTATCAAATGGCCAAATCGTTTCCGACTACCATAGGCCCTGTAACTTAGGTTACATATTACCATGGGATCTCGTCGTATTTTTACTAAACAATTTAGAGGTTCCGTGCTTACTACGGCAACACACCTCCTTAGGTAGTTCGCCATAGCCCAATATAAGGTTCCCCTGGGTTTAAGTAGGCAGCAATGAGTATTAAAATTTTGATCAATCGATAAAAAATAACGAGATATGTTTTTTAAACACGTATATGATAAAAGTTTAGCGCAAGCCAGTTATGTGGTTGGATGTCAAGCAAAAGGAGTAGCCATCGTTATAGATCCGCAACGGGATGTAGATGTATACCTTCGTATAGCTGAAGAGAATAACTTAAAGATAACACATATTGCCGAAACCCATATTCATGCAGATTTCCTTAGTGGATCTAGGGAACTGGCAGCAGTGACAGGAGCCTCCTTATACCTATCCGATGAAGGTGGAGAGGATTGGCAATACGAGTTCCCCCATATAGGATTGAAGCATGGAGAGATCATTAAGCTGGGGAATTTAAGCCTAGAGGTATTGCATACCCCTGGACATACCCCAGAAAGCATCAGTTTTTTACTAACCGACCACCCAGCAACAGATGAACCGGTAATGGTTTTCACGGGCGATTTTGTTTTTGTGGGAGATATTGGCCGTCCAGATTTATTGGATAAGGCTGCTGGACTAAAAGGGACACAAGAACAGGGAGCCAAACAAATGTACGAATCTATCCAGCGATTTGCAGAACTGCCTGCCCACATTCAAGTTTGGCCAGGTCACGGAGCGGGATCAGCTTGCGGGAAAGCCTTAGGGGCCGTTCCAAGCTCTACCGTAGGATATGAAAAAATTCGCAATTGGGCCTTCCAATATGAGCGTGATGAAAAAGGTTTTACCGACTACCTCTTGGAAGGCCAACCAGAGCCTCCCAAGTATTTTGGCATGATGAAGCATCTGAACAAAGTTAATCGCCCTCTATTGGTAGAAGTCCCAAAACATCCTAAACTGAATAAAGAGGAGTTTTTAACTGCCTATAATCATGGATTAACCGTGATAGATACGCGGAATAAAACAGATTTTTCCACTGGATTTATTCCAGGCAGTATCAATATACAAGGGAACAACTCGTTTTCTACCTGGGCCGGTTGGGTATTAAACTACCAAGAACAGTTTATACTTGTTGCAGAGGACAATCAGATGGAAGACCTCACCAGAAAACTAATGCGTATCGGGTTAGATAATATCTACGGCTTTATTTCTGATGTAGATGATTTAGGATTGGAATTACAAACCGCCGATGTAATAGGCATCGAGGCCTTTAAATCTTACGTGGAAGAAGCGCAGGCACAGATTGTAGATGTGCGTGGAGTAAGCGAATACGAAACAGAGCATGTAAAAGGGGCCGATAATGTTTTTGTAGGGACTCTGCAAGACAACCTAGATAAAATAAATAAGGACAAACAAGTAGTAATTCACTGCCAAAGTGGAGATAGAGCTACCGTTGCCTACTCCTTACTGCGAAAAAATGGCTTCGACAAGGTGAAAAACTATTCGGGCGGAATGATGGAATGGAAGGAAGAAGGGAACAATGTAGTTTAATAAAAACCTGTGAAAACGGAGTTATTAGAAATGATATGCAATATACGTAATAATTGGAGTCTGTTTCGCCTCCTTAGATTGGCAATTGGCCTCTACCTCTTGGTAGACGGACTAAAGACAGGAATGTGACTATTAATTGCAATAGGAGTTGCGTTTACTGTAATGCCCCTACTGAACATTGGCTGCAGTGCCATCGGAAACTGTGCCATTTCACCAACGAAGGAAAGTAGTTCCAATGCGGAAGAGGTTACCTATGAAGAAGTAAAAACAAAATGATGTAGATTGGATCAGTGACCTTATGGTCCTATAAATAAAATAGAGAAATGGCCTTCCTAACAAAGATACTGCTTACGACAAGCTATTAGGAAGGCCTTTTTGTATTATTTATGGATAATCCCGATTAGATGGTGCTCATTTCCGCTAGTTATTCTTTAGTGAGCATAAAAACGCCTCCAGCTTGTTTCAGGGTCATTTGATTGGTTGCAGGTTCAAATTCCATAACGATCCCTGCTTGATCGAATTTAAAGGTATCCTTATCGGTTGCGTCTAAGGGGAATGACGGCTGACCCGTAGCTTGTGCCACTAAAGTACCTTCCGATTTTGTTATCGTTACCTTCAAGGGGAAACCATCACTAGAGTACACCCCTAGATACTGGTCTAGATCTTCGGAGCTTAGTTCGTAGGTACTAAATGTGGGAACCTCAAAATTTTGATTAAAAAGAGCGCTTAATAAGGCTATAGCTATATCATTATTGTTAAAATTAGAACCATTGGAGGTTAAAGCAAAAGCACTTTTCTCTTCTGGAAAATACCCAAACATAGAACTAAACCCATCTATTCCCCCAGTATGACCAAAACTATATCGCTCATAAAAAGGCATTTTAAAAAGACCCAATCCATAGTTGTCTTTTAAGGTCTGCATTTTGGCCACATTTTTCTCAGAAATAATTTTGAAGGTAAATAGCGCTTCTGCAAAGACTAGGATATCGGTTGGGGTAGATACGATACCTCCCGCTCCCAAAGGAATGGACATATCTGTTTCCGTTTCCTTATTCCATTCCCCACTATAGGAGTTGGTTTCGTTATTACTGATATCGATCTTACCCCCGAGATAGGTGTTTTTTAGTCCCAAAGGGGCTGTTATTTTTTCGGATAAAATAGCTGCGAACGATTTATTGTACAGTTTTTCCAGAATAAAAGAGAGGAGTACATAATTTGAATTACTATACTCGGATCTGGTATTTGGCTCAAATACACTTTCATATTCTGAAATAATCGATAGCAATTCCGCTTCGCTTTTAGGCACGGTACGATAGCTTAAATAGGCTGGGTCATTGGTGAAATTATAGATTCCGCTTCTGTGGTTCAGCAGATCGGCAATCGTAATGACATTACTATTTTTTATTGTTGGAAAATAGGTTGCCAACCTTTGATCCAATGTTATCCTATCTTCTTCAATCGCTTTAAAAACAAGGGCAGCCGTAAACGTTTTTGAAATAGACCCAATTCTATACTTTGTATTATCATCTGGCTTTTTCATTGTTTCAATATCGGAGAAACCAATTTGTTTGGTGTAAATGATCTGCCCATCTTTCATAAGGGCTACGCTCCCCATAAACTTATTGTTAATCGCTAAGGCGCTGTAGTAATCATCCAACTTATCACGATCAATAGTTTGGGATATACTAGTCTCTATTGAAAACACTACTAGTAACAATAAAACGATTTTCTGATTCATAAAAAAGGGTTCTGAAATTAATAAGGTTCCATACGCCTATGGAAAACACTCTAGGTCTCTTAAAAGTATAAAAATAATCCCATATCCATCCTTCCCACGACACCACTATTGGAATCGCCCTCTAACTTTAAGGAGCACCCCTGTCTTTTAACAAAGCTTTAGCGTGCAAAACGCAGCCTTACACGCCCAAAAATAAGGCCCTTCCAATTGTTTGTGTATTTTTGCAGGTGACTTAAATGAAAGGGACAGGTTTGCATATTAAAAATCTACAACGGGTTATTTTCCTATTGGCCGTTTATGTGGCCTTAACCCCCTGTTCTATAAAAGAAACCATTTTTGGTTACTTGGATGTTGCTTTTGAGCGACCCCTTAACAAGACCAGAACAGTACAAGCTAGCAATACGGTTTGCGAGCTGAGTATCCTAAGTGCGCCTACCCTTTTGGAAAGCAATACCCCAGCAGCGGATATTCTAATTCCAAAAACCGCAATCACTTCCCCTATTATTTTAGCAGGCTGTAAAAAAGTAGCCCTAAAACAATATGCTAAAAGAACTACGGGCAACAGCCCACCCCTCTACATATTATATAAACGATTGAGATCTGACATAGCCTAAACACTTCTTTCGCTATTCAAATTTTTAATACAATCGTTTAAATAATATCTTTTTCATGAATCAGAATAAAAATGATCAGTCACAAAGTATGGCTGGTCTCTTTACATTGGCTATTCGCTTAGTTGTGGGCTGGACTTACTTTTCCGCGTTTTGGCGCAGATTGGTAATAGATAACAAACTAAACCCCGAAGAAGCAGGTTATATAGGGGAGAAATTCAACCACTTTTTGCCTAATGCACTAGGCATTGGCCCCCTAATAGAATACTTGGTGACAAATCCAGATACCCTTTGGTGGGCCATGGTGACCTTTACCATTATTGAAGGAATTGTAGGCTTATTTATTATGCTGGGCCTTTTTACTAGGTTAATGAGTATTGGCGTCTTTAAACTGGCAATGGGAATCTTATTAGGTGCTGGTTGGATTGGCACCACCTGTTTGGACGAATGGCAGATTGGAGTGCTCGGTATTGCCACCGGATTTACCCTATTCCTTAGTGGGAGTGGAGCTTACTCTCTAGACCAGTATTTTATAAACAGGAAAGCAAGGTTTACCCGACCTAAATGGTTTGCCTGGTTGGGATCTGGCAACTTTCCCATTACTAATATTAAGCCTATTGTATTAACCGGGGCATTGGCCATATTTGCTTTGACCCTATTTACCAATCAATACTTCCACGGGGGCATTTTTGGGACGCTTCACAACAAATCGGTGAGGCCAAAGTTGGAAATCAGTAATTCCCACCTTTCTAAGGATTCCTTGCAATTTGAGGTATTCCGGGTAGAAGGAGCCGATGTGTACGGATCGTTCCTGATTGGCATACAACTGCTAGACCAAAATGGCAATATTCTCTTGCATAAGAACGGGTCCGATTTAGCCCTTTTCCCTACAGAGAATATCCGAAATCACTATGTGGCCAAGATAAAACCAGGTAAGCACAGCCTTGTCATCCCTCTGGGCGCAAAGGCCGACCTCTCTATGGACTTAGGAGACCCCCCCCTAAATAAAGGGGAATCCTACACCTTAAGGCTAATAGATATTAGTGGCCTGGAATGGGATCTTGAAATGGTTTATTAACGATAAACTGATTAAATGTAGCTACAAAATGGCTTCCGGGATTTCCCAGAAGCCATTTTTGTTTTTAAAGAATAAGCCCCCTAGACAGCTAGTCGCACCTTTTATAGAATCAATATAAAATGCAATGAGGACAAGATAAATGGTTGCCTTCTATTATTTTGTCCGTGCTATTTCAAAAAATATGCTAGCCCGATGATATTTATACCCTTCATATGACAGAAGACCGCAGCAAATTTAAACTAAAAGACATCCCATCCCTTATAGTAGATACGTACAAGGCATGGATGGCCAATGACCCGTGGCGCTTAAGTGCAGTGGTAGCCTATTATGCCGTATTATCCCTCCCCGCACTCTTGGTAATCATTATCAATATTGTTGGATCTATTTGGGGGGTGGATATTGTTCAAGGTCGGCTAACAGATGAGTTTTCTTCTGCCCTGGGTAGGGAGGCGGCAACCGCTATTGAAGGTATCATTTCCGAAACTCAGCACGAGAAGAAAAATCTTATTTCCACCATCATAGGGATAGGAACCTTGCTTTTTGGTGCCACAGGAGTTTTCTATCAATTAAAAATATCCCTCAACCAGATTTGGCAAGTACGTCCAGACCCCAATGCCAGAGTATGGAAACTAATTACCGACCGTGCCCGAAGCTTTGCCTTTATTTTAGTTATTGGCTTTCTATTGTTGACCAGCTTTATTCTTACTGCGGCCATTAGTGCCCTTAACAGCTATATAAAAAAACTATTCCCAGATCTGGTCCTATATATAGCCTATCTGATGGACATCCTCATCTCTGTAGGTATCATTTCCGTATTGTTTGCGCTGATGTTTAAATACCTACCGGACGTAAAAATTAAATGGAAAACGGTTTGGAAGGGTGCCATTCTTACCTCCGTTCTTTTCGTGGTGGGCAAAACCTTATTAGGCCTCTATTTTGCCGAAGCAGCACCAGGATCTACCTATGGTGCGGCCGGTACCGTAGTGCTTATACTCTTATGGGTATCCTATTCTTGCCTCATCCTCTTCTTTGGGGCGCAGTTCACCTATATATACGCCAGACGTTACGGGCAAGGCATCACTCCCAGCAGTGTCGCAAAAAAAATAAAGTCCACCTCTTAAATGGCGAACCTGGCTAGCAGCATGATAGCTGCCCCTTAAAGACGGGATTATATAGAGCCTTATTTTTTTATTGGTACTGACACCCTACTAAAGACAGGAAAGCCATAGCAAATGCATTAATATATTGCTGATTTAAGACAACCCAACACTTTAATAGTTTATACTATTGCGATACCATAAGGTTGGTAGATTACAATGCACCAGTGGGAACAACTATAAAGAATAAAGCACCTTAATAACCATACTCAAAACTAGCATTCCCAATGCTCCCCACTAGGTAACTACCCAACATATTTTTCATCATGGGAACCAAAAGGTCTTCAAAAGTTTGACCTATGGGTTTTCCGTAAATCAAATAGCCTTTAATTTTATTTAAATCATAAAAAACATGACTACCACCGAGAAGATACAATTAGAGAAGATAGCAGATGTAGAACATGAGATATTTGCTTTACTTAAACAGCGTTATAGCCCAAGAATTTTTAAGGATAAAAAAATATCCAAAAACCAATTACAGCAACTTTTCGAAGCCGCACGATGGTCTGCGAGTTCTAATAACTTACAGCCATGGCGTTTTTTATACGCCGAAAAAAATACGGACACCTATAACGACATTCTGGATTGCTTAAGCGATTTTAATAAGCAATGGGCTTCCAATGCCCCCTTATTGATGTTGACCGCCTATAAGGAAAGAACAGACCAAGGGAAAGAAAATTTCCATGCCCTGCACGATTTAGGGCTTTGCTTGGGCGGAATGACAGTACAAGCCCAATACATGGGGATTGGTGTACACCATATGGCCGGAGTGGATTGGAAAAAGGCCCATAAAAAGTTCGATATCCCAGAGGGATTTCACGTGACCACCGCAGTTGCCATAGGACATTATGGGGGCGATTTGGACGATTTGCCTACCGACTTACGCGATAAGGAAGTAGCTACTAGAAAGCGCATCCCCCAAACCGAATTCGCTTTTGAAGGAAGCTGGGGCAGCACCAAATAGGCAGTTATTGGAAACGGTGAAGAGCAGATAAAGCCGCTACCATATCAACTATAAAACAACCCTACATACCACACCCCCTTAAATTCAAGGAGCTGGTAAGGTAGGGTTGGAATATAAGGATATGGCTATAGACAGACTCGTTCCTTATACTAGAGACAGCATCATAAAGTAAACCTACTTCCCAATATACACGGTCTTTTTATTGACAAACTCCAATATACCTTCCAAGGACAATTCTCGGCCGTAACCAGAAGCTTTAGTCCCTCCAAAAGGAAGTCTTGGGTCTGATTTTACAAGTTCATTAATAAAAAAGGCCCCATCTGGAATGTCTCCAATAAGTTTACGGGCGTCATCTAAATCTTGGGTAAACAACATAGTCCCCAATCCAAATCTGGAATTAGTAGCCAGCGCGATGGAATCTGCCCTATCCTTGGCTTTGATAACTGCTGCCACAGGACCAAAAAGCTCCTCGTCAAAGGCGGGCATTCCAGGTCTCACTCCAGTAAGAACGGTTGGCTCGTAATAGGCTCCGTCCCTGGTATTTCCCAAGGCGATTTCTGCTCCCATTTCTATGGACTTTGATACTTGCCCTGCGAGCTCCTCTGCCAAATCTTCCCTGGCCAGAACGCCAATATCCGTCTTCTTATCCATGGGGTCGCCCGATTTTAAGGATTTGATTTTATCCATGAATCTGGATAAAAACTCCTCGTATATTTCTTCCACTACAATAAATCGCTTGGCCGCAATACAGCTCTGCCCGTTGTTTTGCATGCGGGCATTGACCATAGTTTCCAAATATTTATCCAGATTGGCATCCTCCCACACCACACAGGCATTGTTGCCGCCAAGTTCCATGACGGATTGTTTTAGGTTCTTTCCTGCGATTCCAGCGATAGATCTACCTGCTTTTTCGCTTCCTGTAAGACTTACCCCTTGTACAATATCGCTCTCCAACACCATCTCTAACTGTTTGTGGTTTGCCAAAACTACTTGAAAGCAGCCCGCTGGATAGCCTGCATCTTGGAACAATCCTTCTATGGCCATAGCACATCCGGGAACATTACTGGCATGCTTTAATATTAAGGTGTTCCCAGCGGTAAGGGTTGGGACCGCACAACGCAATACCTGCCAAAAGGGAAAATTCCAAGGCATTATAGCTAATACACTCCCAATGGGATCGTAACTAATAAAACTTTCCCCCGCTTCGGTCTCTATCAGATCATCCGATAGAAAGTCTTCCGCATTTTCTGCATAGAACTCGCATACCCATGCACATTTTTCAACCTCTGCTTTGGCCTGACTTACCGGTTTCCCCATCTCTTTGGCCATCAATTCACTATAACGATCCTTATTCTCTAATAACAGATCTCCCAATTTATGAAGAAGCGCTACCCTGTTTTCCAAACTCTCCTTTTTCCATTTTTGGAAGGCAGCACTAGACTTTTTTAATACCGCCTCAATGTCGGAGTCAGAGAACTGCTTGTATTTCTCCAAAACTTGATTGTTATAAGGATTAACTGAATCTATATTCGCCATAATTTTAAATTTAAATTTGCTTTAACATGGTTTTAATATGAACATTTATCTAATGTAGGCCCTAGGTAGCGTCCATGTCTTGGAAAATCTTTAAAATTCGCTCCCGATCCAAGGCATTGTCAATAGAATCTTGCACATCCTTTTTTAAAGCTTGGATCTCCATTCTTATCCCTTCCCGGTTTTCTTGGGATATTTGTGTATCGCGCTCTAAAAGTCCCAATGCCCCAATAAGGGTAGAAACTACAGAATTATCTTTTTTGGCATACAACCGTATAGGTTGTATTAATACCTGCATCAATTCCGAGGCTGTAATATTATTTTTTATTAGGACTATTTTCCCCTCCTCCAAAGTTACGGAGGTGATCTTAGGCAGGCGTAAAGTCCGATGTAATAAAGGGGTAAGTTTTGTTATAGCATCTATGGCAGTTCCGGGATCGTTTATACCCGGAGACATAGCCTTCACCGCTATCTCCATTAATTTTACCATCCCCCCAACACCATCGTTATGGTCGTCCCTGTTCATAGACAGCAGGCAACAAAACAGCAGGTCATCCAACTCTTTACCCTCTACCTTTTCCTTAATCCTTAACATGGGCGTCCCTTCCCAGATATGGGCACCCAAATAAGGGATAACCTCTATTTGGTTTCCCTGGGATACAAAAGATGCAGGTAATAGGGAAGAGTCAAACCCCCTAAAATATCCTGTCTTAGGGGCGGGTATGGTTGTAAAATCATCTGTTTGGACCATTTGCAAGGCCACCTGAGCATCTTTGGCACGTGCTATCTCCTTATCGATTTGCCTATTGCTAGAATTATAAATATTCTCAATAATATTCTGAATTTGGATGGAAGTAGATATACTATGAATAAAGTACACAAATAATGCAACACAGGTAACACCCCAAATAGCGGCCAACATAGTGGAAAACCCCATGGAAGCGGAATCGATCCCTTGTGCCCCCAAAACAATTAAGAGAATTATACAATACAATAAGGTCCCAATATAGATCCCTAAAATAAACTGATGCTTTTTATTGGAAACCAAGCTAGGCAAAAGTCGTGGGGAAAAATTGGAGGAAGCCTGACTGAGCACTACCATCACCATAGTAAAGCTAAACACAGTAAGGGAAAGCACCCCTCCTACCAAGGTAGTTAAAATAGCACGGGCAGTCTCGTAGTCTGAAATAAAAAGATAGGGGATTTTTTCCTTTATGGAATGGGCCAGCTCCAAGTTTTCCACTTCTAAGACAGCTATGGCAAACACTAGAAATCCCAAACTGATAATCACCGGGTAAAATGCGATACTCTGCACCACCCTCCCATAGACTTCCTTGGTAAATTTTATAATAGACCGGAACATAGTATTGGCTGAATTAGATCTCTTAAAGATAGGGAATATAATAGGGTTTCGTGGCCCGTTTCAGCAAAATGCTAACACTAACAATAGGTTTCACCTATAGGTCTCTCTCCCTAATAGCGGTTACCGCCTTACTCATAAGAGGTAATATATAGTGGAATAAAGCACTTATAAAACCGATTTTACCTTTAATATTGAATTAGGAAAATTAGATTTGCAACAATTAAGGTCGTATTGATTTTGCGAGTCTCTTTAAACCAAAAAGTTAAGCTACTAGGAGTAATTCACCGCACCTATTTTCATTGCGGATTAACATAAAAAATTGAATAATATTTTGGTTGGTTGTTTGAAAATGGTTCCGTTATCCAAAAATTTCGGAGCCATTTCTATTAAAAAATGCTTTACAATAATTATCTTATTCCTTCCAAACCTTAGAGAACTTATAAAACACCTATTACCGAAACCTATATTGTACATCAAATACTAATACTTTATGAAACTTAAATTGGGAGAAGCTTGGAGTGAAATGTTGAACAGACTGGAGTCTTGGGTAGATAGCCTCATCATTAATCTACCTAACTTTATTATAGCTATTGTTGTTTTTGTCATTGCTATATTCCTTTCCAAATACATTTCAAAACTCATCCTTAAACTGCTAGAAAGAAGCAGTATGCAAAAATCCATGAAGGCTGTCATCGCTAAAATAGTTTCCGTTTTAGTGATTTTAGGCGGGCTCTTCTTAATATTGGGCATCTTAGACCTCAGCAAAACCCTTAACACCATCTTAGCAGGTGCAGGGGTTGCAGGTTTGGCTGTTGGTCTTGCCTTACAAGGGGCTTTGGCCAATACGTATTCTGGGATAGTACTATCCTATATTGAGCAAATAAAATTTGGGGATTGGATAGAAACCAATGACTATGCGGGAGAGGTTACCAACATAGATTTACGAGCAGTAACCCTAAGACAGTCGGACAACAACGTTGTATTTATCCCCAATAAAATGGTCCTTGAAAACCCTATAAAGAACTATACCACCAACCCGCGATCCAAGGTAATCCTTAGCTGCGGGGTAGGTTATTCTTCGGATTTGGAATTTGTTCGCAGCCTGGTTAAAAAAACCCTTGGGGAGCATTTTAAATCCGTTGAACCGGAAGATGTTATCTTTCTCTACACGGAATTTGGGGATAGTTCCATAAACTTCGAAACCAGGTTTTGGATCGACTCTACCTCTGCCCTACAAACTAAAAAGGCAAAGACAGAGGCCATGATCGCCATTAAAAAGGCTTTTGACCAAAACGGTATCGAAATCCCATTCCCCATTAGAACCTTGGATTTCCCTAAGGACTTTAGAATGCCAAAACAGGATTCCTAGGCTTCCACAATTATTTACCCCAGCTAATTCCTTTATTGCCATGTACAATAAAATGCCAGCTGGGTTATCAGCCTAAGACACTACTTAAATAGCTTAATCCCCGGCTAACAGTCGGGGAGCTAAAGCAAATACTTTATAGGTCTAAGGTTAAAAAGATAAAGTTTCCTTTTACCATTATCCTCTACCTACCCCAATACCTTTGGAAGTATCTTTTCCGGTCTTTCAATGCATATTCAATGCTCTAGCACCACACTTACTTATAGATTGCAACTACCTTTAAATATAAAGCAACAGTACAGAAATGCAGGCGTTATACCTATTATTTTTTAAACATGGCAATGGGTCAAAAATTAATCCTATAGCGTTAAACTACTCTTGGTGAAGAACTTAACTTTAGGGTATGGATGCAAGGAAAAGAAGGGGCATCCAAGTTATTCAATACTAATTAAAATCGAAGATTATGAGTACATACACAGAGAAAGTAGGAGAAAAATTAAACGACCTATTGGAGAAAACCTATGATGCGGAAAAAGGGTATAGCAAGGCAGCCGAAAATACAGACCACGCCCTCTTAAAAGCTTTTTTTGAAAGAAAGAGCAAGGAAAGAAAGAATTTTGGCAACACCCTAAAGACTGAAATCCACGGCTTTGGACAGCAAGCTGAAAAAGGAGGAAGTATTACTGGAGCAGCACATAGAACATGGATGGATATAAAAGCATTCTTTTCTGCAGACAGTCCCGAAGCCATGTTGGAAGAAGCCATTAGAGGTGAAAAAGCAGCGGTAGAGGAATATGAGGACGTACTTTCAGATACGAGTCTTCCTTCTAGCACCTCCAAAATTCTAACAGATCAAATGCACCAAATAAAAGCAGATTTAAATAGGATTAAGCGCTTGGAAGACCTGCGATAGAGTAGCTAAACCAATTCAGCATTCCTAATTCACTAACAGGGTGCTTGCCCCCTGTTAGTGAATTATTAAAAGAGCATGGAATAGGGTTATTAAACACCTTTTCTATGGTAATTAAGCAAAACCACAAGTGCTATCCCTCACCCAAAAGAACTATGTATTACAAGATATCCAATACAGCCAGCAGCACTACATTAAACGAAACCTTCCACACGCTATTTAAATACCCCCACCTCTATCAAAAACAATTAATGATAAACGGGATAGAGGAAGTAACCATTCCCATTATTGCGATGGAAGAAAGGAATTATATGGTTCCGGCAATGTGGGGCATGCTACCGGAAAATTATGAGGATGAGTGGAGTGTGTTTCAGGAAACATTTAATTCCCTCAATATTGCCGTCCCCTCCTTAGATAACCTCTCTTGGTGTACCGAGGCTTTAATTCAAAGAAGATGCCTAATCCCTGTTACCGGATTTTACACCTCCTATCTTATTGATGGGGAATTATATCCCTATTTTTTTCATAAAAAATCGAACCTCCCCTTTTGTCTCACTGGCATTTATAATAGAACCCTAGATGGTTTTTTAACCTGTACGGTACTTACAACTACCGCACGGGAAGAGTTGAAGCAAGTACACAACCTAAATGGCACGGTCCCTTTGATGCTCCCTAGGGACCAGCACCAAAGGTGGTTAGACCCCCACCTAAAGGATAATATCTTAGCCTCCTTATTAGAAGCTACGCCAGACTTTAATCTTGTGGGACACCCTATATCCAGAGAGCTGTTTAAAAACCAAATATCGTACACATCCATGCTTGCCCCAGTCTACTATAAAGCTGCTCCTACAACTATTATTCTTACGAAAAACAAGGAATTAATTCTTCCCTAGGCCCTCCCTCCATTCATTAAAAAACAGGCTACCTCCCTCTATCTGAGTTAATTATTAAAGCGATGGGATCAATAGAAATGTTAAATAACAATGAAATTTGTAAGGAAAGGGCGTGAGAATCGTGCTCGTAGTTATAAACCTAAAAACACATCATACTATGTTACGTTGGACAGTCACCTTTGTTATACTGGCAATAATTGCCGCAATTTTTGGATTTGGCGGAATAGCCGCAGGAGCGGCCAGCATCGCGAAAGTCTTATTCTTTATTTTTCTTATCCTCTTTGTGATTTCATTATTCACGGGAAGAAGAAAAGTTTAATCACATTTTAAACTTTTAGGTTGACCTAGAAATTGGAATTGGACCATTTGTAAAAATATAATTTAATTAATCTTAATTTTAATACGATGAGAAAATCAATCATTTACTTTCTGTTTGCACTATTTTTCGCTTCGTCCCTAGCTACTTTTACCGGATGCAGAGAAGAAAAGAAACCCGGAGAAAAAATTGAAGAAGGCATAGAAGAGGTTGGAGATGGCATAGAAGAAGGTGTGGATGAAATTGAAGATGAAATAGATTAATTTCTATCCACTAACGTCTAAAAAAATACCATTAACGGGCAACCTTCTATAAGAAATTTGTCCGTTTTTGTTTTAGTCCTCTACAATCACGATAAAACTAGCATTTAGTAATATTAATTATAAGAGGAGCCACTAGGACGGTTCCTCTTTCTTAAGTCCTATAAAAGTTATGAAAAACGAATTTGCCCAAAACGAAAAAGAAATAATTGACCGGTATGAAAAGAAGGGATACACTCAGAGTTACTCTTTAACAAACGGACAATTGATGGACTTGGAGTCCAAGAAAAAATATGCCCCCAAGGATGTACATATTATTGCCGAACACCGCTTTGAAGGTATGACCAATCCCTCGGACATGTCCATCCTCTACGTAGTGGAAACCAAGAATGAAGGCAAAGGAACTGTTTTGGTTAATTACAATCCCTCAAAAAGCACCGAGATGGCTTTATTTTTCAAGGAAATTCCTAAGGAAAATTATCGCGATCAAGCATAACTCCCATTCTCAATCTAACTACCTCCTACCGCTCTATTGTAATGCCAACAACCATCAACTAGGAAAAATTGCACCTTCCTACGATCAATAATTTCATTGGATGGGAAAATTTTTCCACATTCCTCCCTTCCTATTTCATCCTAAATAGCGTGCTTATTAATTTCAGCTATAAACTTTAACTGCAACTTAAATCCCCATCAATCTCAAAAAAGCGTTGTGAGCTCGCATCGCACGGATAATTACGGTAAAAAGAAGGTTACATTAAATAAAAAATAATCATCTTTGTTAGAATAGGTGTTATATTTGTTATGCATCCAACTAATCTATTATCTATTGGCCAATATGAGAGTCTATGTAAAGTTCGATTTCAACAAAATATGCAAAGTAGTTTTGCGAGAGCAACTAGATGCCATTGGAGTTGAATATGAGCTTCAAGGGGTTGGGGAAATCTCGTTTAAAAGCGCACCCACCCAAGTAGAGATGCAAAAGATTGCCGATACTTTGGATCCTTATGGTATAGAGGTCGTAAACGACCAACAAATTGCGCTAGTACAACGTATTAAAGACGCTATCACCGAATGGGTGTATGATGGAGAAAATCCGAAACGCTATAATTTCTCCACCTATCTTTCGGAGAAACTGGACTATTCCTATACCCACTTATCATCCCTATTTTCGGAAACAACCTATTCTTCTATAGAAAATTTTATTATCCTAAAGAAAATAGATTATGCCAAGAGTTTAATGATAAACTCTGAGCACACCTTAACAGAAATCGCCTATAAACTTAATTATAGCAGTGTGGCGCATCTATCCGCCCAATTTAAAAAGACTACGGGACTAACCCCTTCCTCCTTCCAAAAGATAATTCGGAAAAGGAAGGAACGGGCAATAATGCTATAAATCCAATAAACTATGCCTCTTAACACGCTAAATATTGCCCTCGCCGATGACGATCAGGACGATCGTATTTTGTTTAAGGAAGCCATCGAGGAAATAAAGATCAAAACAAAGCTTTCACTATTTAAGGATGGGAAGGAACTAATGGATTATTTAGTACTTCCCAACGTGATATTGCCCGAAATTGTTTTTTTAGATCTAAACATGCCTATAAAAAACGGGATGCAATGTCTTAGTGAGATAAGGAATCACGACAAGCTAAAAGATTTACTGGTTGCCATATACTCCACTTCCTCCTCGGAAGCGGATATTGAAGAGACTTTTGTAAAGGGAGCTAATATTTACATCAACAAACCCAATAGTTTTGCTGCCTTAAAAGATGCCATTGAAAAGGTCTTACAACTAAATTGGCAATACCACACTTCTGCTCTAAACAGGGATAATTTTTTACTGCGGATTTAATTAAAGGGGTATGGCGCTAAAAAGATTGGTCTCTTCACCCAAGTTTTATGTAATAATGCTTATCGTAGCTACCGCGCTTTTAATTTTTATAGGAGGTATTAGCTATAAGCAAATAGATAGGTTGAACAAATCTGCGGAAGCGGTCTCCCGGATTATTGAGGTAGAGATACATATTAACCAATTATTCACCGCTTACAGCCAGATGCAGGCTGCGGAATTAAAAAACCACCTTCTTCAAGATTCCACCCGCCTATCATCTTACAGAGTATATAGGGACAAGGCCATGGATGCTATTATAACCTTGGAAGAACTGACCAAGAATAGGCCTAATCAGCAAAAAATTCTTGAAAGCATCAGTGTTTGGCAAGACAGCCTCTTTCTAGCATTAAATCAATTAACAGCGCGCCCTCTAAAGAATCCTGTAAACGATCCGCAAGAGAAGGAAAAGATTGGCAAGGTATCCGCTACCATGACCCAGTTAAATTTACTGAGAAATCAATTGCAAAGGGCAGAACAGTCCGAATTGGAAAAGCGAAAAGCCCAATATGCTACGCAAATAACTCTCACGCCGCTCACCACGCTATTTCTGAGCTTTTTCGCCTTATGTATTTTTGTGGTTTCCTTTATTCAAATAAATATTCTTAGAAAGAAAACCACTAGGGCAGAAGAATTCCTAAAAAGTATCCTAGCCGGATCGGATAATATCATCGGTTATTTACTGCCTATTTATAATAATACAGGGGACCGAATCACGGATTTTAAAATTGCTTTTACTAATGAAAAAATAGAGTCTGTTTTAGGAAAAAACCCAGAAGAATTAGCCAACACCAAAGTATCTGAAGTAGTGCCTGCCTATCTAAGGGATAAGGTTTTCCAAGAACTTGTGCACGTAATGAAAGAGGGTGCTCCCAGGAAATTTGAGTCTTTTCTGAAGCAAAATGGTAGTACGCGATGGTTTAAAACAACCGCCACTTTAATGGATGAGGGCGTGCTTACCACTACCACGGATAGCACCACCGAAAAAGTGTACACCAAAAACCTAAAGCATCTCAATAAAAGGCTGGAGGAACGCAACAAAGACCTGGGGCAAACCAAGGCCTTTCTTAACAATATCTTGGAGAGTGCCAGTAACACGGTAAGTCATTTAGAATCCGTAAAGGACGAATCTGGAAATATCATCGATTTTAAATATCTATTTTCCAATAAGGAGATTGAAAACCTTACCGGTATTTCCCCTAATTCGTTAATTGGAAAATCCATTTCAGAAGTTTTTCCCCTAATCCATAGCAACGGGTTATTTGATCTCATGGTAAAATGCGCTACGGAAGGCAGCGTGGAAACCTTGGAAACCCAATACCACCTCATGGGAAAGTGGAAGTGGATCCATACCACCATCAATAAATTAAATACTGGGATTACGGTCACCTCATACGATACCACAGCTATTGTTAAAGCCCAACAGGAACTTCTGGAACTCAACGAACAGTTAACCATACAAAACTCCATCCTTAAGGATGCCGAATCGGTGGCCAAAATTGGCAGCTACCGTTGGGATGTGGCAACCGGCGAAGCTAGCATGTCTGACAATTTTTACCGATTATTGGAATGTGAAATAGATGAGTTTGTACCCACATTTGATAATTATCGCCCCTATGTGCATCCCAAGGACCAACGTATGTTTGAGGAAAAACTACAATATACCTTGGACAAAAAGCACGACAATGTATTTGTCTATAGGATTGTAACCAAAACAGGGAAAATAAAGCACTTCCAACATTCCGGACATTTTGTACAAGACAAATTTGTAGGGGTGGTAAAGGATATCACCAAGGAACTCAAAGATGCTCAAAAACTACAAGAAAGAAATCTAGAACTTAAAAGGTCTAATAAGGAATTGGAATCCTTTAACCGGGTGGCAAGTCACGATTTACAAGAACCACTGAGAAAAATACAAATTTTTATATCCAGGATTACCGAGGGGAATTTAGAAAAAAACTCGGAAAGAAACTTAGAGTATTTGCACAAGATAAGCTCTTCTGCCAACCGTATGCAAAACCTTATTAAGCATCTCTTGGCTTATTCCAGACTGAAAAAAAACAAAAAGGATCGTACCCTAATAGATTTAAATGAATTGGTAGAAAAAATCCTAGAAGATTATGAAGCTCCAATCAATGAAAAGAAAATTAACATTCTTCTCCATCCCCTTCCAGATATAAATGGCATCCCATTTCAAATAGAACAATTATTTAGCAACCTCCTCTCCAATTCCATTAAATATACCAGCGTATTGGAACCGCCGAGGATAGAAATCGGCTGCCAAAAGATAAAGCGCAAAAATATTGAGGACGACTTTCAAAAAAAGGCGGCCAACTATTACTGTATTACAGTAAAGGACAATGGAATTGGTTTTGACCCTACAAACGCAGAGAAAATATTTGGGCTGTTTCAACGACTTCATCAAAAAAACGAATATTCCGGGACGGGAATAGGCCTTGCCATCTGCAAAAAAATTGTTGAGAACCACCGTGGTCATATTGTAGCGGATGGCACTTTAAACAAAGGCGCCATTTTCCGTATTTACCTCCCTGCTTAACTGAAAATCGGCTCAGCTAACAGTTTATTTACATCCCCCTAGTACTTTTCATAAAAATCGAAAAAACTACCTCATTTCATCTTTTTTATGCGCTTATAGGTGAAAAATAGGTGTTTTAGCATAATTATATAACAGAAGTCTATAATTCTATAACACCATCGCCTCCCCTTTTGTCGAACTTTGTGAATAGTTAATAGATACTAACCCTTTAAAACTATACGGACCATGAAGAAATCTAAAGAAAAGCCATCCTTAAATTCAAAAGTTGGGAAGCGTTGGACCCTCGCTTCCAGAGTAGAGAAAGATACTTTTATAACGGATAATTTTATTATGGGCATGACCAATCAAACCACAGATTATAATTCCAACTAGCATAATTGCTTTGACGAGGGCACCAAACTTGTACAAATAGAACAGCGTTCCAATTGTCCAGAATATTATTCCTAATAGCAGTTATAATGCTTGTCATTTGGGCAATAGGCTTATTTGTACTCCATATAGGCATGTTAATACATTTTTTCTTACTACTGGCCGTATTAGCGATGATAATAAAAGTGGTAAGGGATAAGTAAGATTAAGAACCTTTAAACATACAACTATGAACACTATACACATATCCACCAGCAATTTAAAAGATATTTTTGATCAGTTACAACAAACTTTGGGAGGCACCTTAAAAGTTCGCCCGCAGGAATATAATTTGGTTTTGGACAACGCCATGGCGCGGGGTGTAATAACAGGTGTCTGTTTTAAAAGTCGAATATGTTTTTTGGAGTACGATGTAACTTTCAAGGAAGACACCTTGATTAACAGCTATGCCCCAGACACCAATCCGATACACTTTATGTATTGTGCAAAAGGGAAAATAACCCTTAGGTTTGAAAATGAATCTGACAAACATAGGTTGAATCAATTTCAGACAGGAATTTTCTCCAGTGTTCCCGCTAAGAAATCCCTCCTCTTTTTTGAAAAGGATGAGCAGGTAAGAGTTGCCAATATTATGGTAGCAAGCAACCACCAAGACTCCAAGGATGAAAGCATGGATCAATTAAGGGATAATCTTTTGAAAACTTTTATGCCTAAAGATGGCAAGGAGACCTATACCTACACGGGATCCTATAATTTAAAAATTGCAGAGCAGATGCAGCAATTGGCCGCTATCACTCAAAAAGGGCTGGTACGCCATTTATTGATTCAAGGAACCATTCATTTAATATTAGCCCAAGAAATACAACAACACAAGGAAGATCAAAAAAATGCAAAAAACAACTTTGGTTCTTTAACCAAAGACGAAATGGACGATATAAGGGAGCTTTCTAAATTTATACGAAACTACCCGGAAATTCAGTATAACCTAAAATACTTAAGTTCCAAATCTGGCCTATCGCCCGCAAAGCTTCAGGAAGGGTTTAAGCTACTCCACAATAGGACCGTTACAGATTATATTAGGAATGTACGAGTGGAAACTGCGGAGCATATGATAAAAACTACCGACTTAAATATTTCCGAAATAGTTTACAGTGTAGGACTTACCAGTAGAAGCTATTTCTCCAAAATATTTAAAGAGCGCTATAACTGTAGCCCCAAATTTTACCAGGACCATCAAAAATCCATGGCGGTAACCGCATAGGAACCACTTTGGTAATAAAAACTGAAAAAACCGATCTCTTTAAGATCGGTTTTTTTGTCCTTATATCACAGACGTTGGCACCTCCCTGCTCCAAATTCCATAGTAACACTAAGTTGATGCTTTTTAGCATTCATCATTCCTAGATTACAGAAAACCAATTTTGATGAAGCCTCACTATAATTGCAGCAATGTTTATTACCTTTTTCGCATTATGCTCCTAACTAACTTCCAGTAGGATAGGGTTAAAAAACAATTCCACAGATAGTTTTCTGTGGAATTGTAGGAAGAGGATAATGGTATTCCCCTAATTTATTTTAAGGAAGCTCGTAACATCCAGGACATTTGTTCGTGTACCTGTAAAATTCCCGTAATAAAATCTGCAGTACCTTCATCATTATGCGCTTCCGCATTTTCCCCTATACTTTTTCTAATAAATTTTATAATAGTGGTATGATCTTCAAGGAGTGCAGCCATTAGGGTAACACTATCGGTTTTCTCGGGCCGCTCGTCCTTTAAATGCGATAGTTCTAGAAATTCTCCCAGGGTACCGGGAGAATAAAAGCCCAACATCCGTATCCTTTCGGCCACCTCATCTACAATAGTCTCTATTTTATTGTATTCTTCCTCAAAAAACACATGCTTGGTATGGAAGTCTATTCCTTCCACATTCCAATGTGCATTCCTTAATTTGGTATACAGTAAATATTCATCGGCCAGAAGTTTTCGCAACATATCTACCACCGATTTTCTATTATCCTTATTGATACCTATAGATGTTTGTGCTGAATCCATTTTTATTACTTTTTAATTTTGTTTTAGTTATAATGGCAAGGTAAATCCAAGACAAAGAGTCCTTTGATCTGGAAAAATAAAATATTGCCCCAAACCCTAGTTGATAAAAAGTACCCCTATAGCATACTTTAGTCGGACTCCTTAATACCAGCTGCCCCTTCCCCACTTTGGATTCCCGAACTATCCGCACTTAGATAATTCACAAATTCTGAAGGGGTTTTAATCATTTTATAGGAACCTCCATTAATTACAATGGGATATGCGAGTACAATTGGATTTTTATCAAGGATTTTTAAGCAATCCTCCCAATCCAGATCGCGTTTATCGCGCCCATAAAGTGCAACAAAATCTGGATGATCCATATCGATAAGCTCACACACTGTTATTCCTAAATTATCGGCCATTTCTGCCCACTGTGTACCGGTTACTTTATTCTTTGCAATGTCTATTGCCAAGAGCTTTTTCTCGGAAGTAGTCACATACGCATAGGTCTGTTTTCCCAGGGAAGTCCCAGAATGATAGTAGAGTGTTATTTGTCGGTCGTCCTTCATTAGTACCCCCATTTTTATTTTTACCGAAAAGGTAAGTTAGCCTTAGGGATCATGGGATCTTTTTCCATTTTAATATTGACGCAATTAGTAGTTGCCTTGTTAATCTTTTTCACCATTTCCCGTAAGCGTACTTATCACCCCTTCCTTAACATTTTGCCATAAATAATTAAAGAAGGATTTGGTAGGATCTCGCTGGGCATAGATGGTCCCGTACCGGTAACCTTTTGGGTCTGCATTAGAACCGTCGTTGGTAAATATATTGCCTATGGCGGTGAGCAACTTATTTACCCCCGTTCTATCTTTCTGCAAGATCACAAATTTAAAATCCCGGTACTTCATTTTCATATCCCCGCTAGCACTAACTTCATCCCCACTAAAAGTAAAGTATAGCTCTTCTACCGCCCCCTTGGCCTCTGCCCTAAGGTTGGGACTTAGAAAAGGGTTAATACTATTGGCCTTCATATTGAGCAACCTACCAGAAACCAAAAAGGCATCGCTCTCATTCTGCGGCTCAAAACTCCAATCCAACTCCTGTCTTCGTCACTTTTTTGCAACACCCAACATAAAGTAC
>NZ_MTAZ01000014.1 GCF_002150785.1 Arenibacter amylolyticus
AGAGGACAGGTAGCCAAATAATGGCTACCTTCCTACTCGATTTAATTCTGTATCTTTTTCAGATGGGGAATTATGATGTTATTGTAGTGGGTGGGGGCCTGGCCGGATTAACCGCTGCCCTGCATTTGCAATTAAAAAAGGTTCATGTGGCTGTTTTTGAAAGGCAGAAATACCCCCATCATAAGGTTTGTGGGGAATATCTCTCCAAGGAGGTGGTTCCCTATTTGGAAAGCTTAGGCGTCTGCTTACCCAAGCTTAATAATATTGACCGGATGCTATTGAGTACTGAAAATGGAAGGTCTATTACCACAAAGTTGCCCTTAGGTGGATTGGGAATTAGTAGGGTTCATTTAGATCACGCCCTGTACTCTCAAGCGGTATCAACAGGTGTACCCGTCCTCCAAAGAACTATAACCTCCATTGAATATTCAAATTCCAAATTTACGGTTTTGGACTCCAAGGGAGCGCAATACTCTGCTAAGTTTGTGGTGGGGGCTTATGGAAAACGGGATGGGCTAGATAAAAATCTGCAGCGCAGCTTTATTAAAGGGAAATCGCCTTGGCTAGGGGTTAAAGCTCATTATAAATCAACTTCCTTTCCCAGTAATTTAGTAGCCGTTCATAATTTTAGAGGAGGTTATGGTGGGCTATCAAAGACAGAAACCGGAGCAATTAATTTCTGTTATTTGGTTTCGTACGACAGTTTTAAGAGGGAAAAAGATTTGGAGAGCTTTCAGCAGAATGTACTTTGCAAAAACCCGTATTTAAAAGATTTTTTTGAAAGGTCTCAAATGCTATTTGATAAACCTATGACCATAGGACAAATTGCATTTGGTAAAAAGAGCGCCATAACCAACCATATTATACTATGTGGTGACACTGCGGGACTAATTCATCCCTTTTGTGGAAACGGGATGGCAATGGCGGTACATAGTGCAAAAATAGCCTCGCAATTGATTCATCGCTACTTTACGGATTCCAATTATAAAAGGCAGGACTTGGAAAAAGATTATACTACCCAATGGCAAGCCACCTACGAGAAACGATTATGGATGGGAAGACAATTACAGTCCCTTTTACTGAGTCCCGCAATTTTCCAAAGGACCATGCAGTTTTTGAACTATTCTCCTTATATTGTTAGTAAGTTGGTCCAAGCCACCCATGGAAAACAAATAGATACGGTATGAATTTCACCCATCGATTTACAGGAAGGGAACTAATGGACGATCATACTTTAGATGTGGCCTCTTTAGAAAAAGTATTGCTAGACATCAATAGGGTGAACAAGCTGTTACATGGGACTGCTATCACCCTTAACGCTATACGGAAATTGATTAGGGAATATCCAAAAAGCGCGTATAGCATTATGGATATCGGCTGCGGAGATGGACAAATGCTAAGGGAAGTGGCCAGATTTTATAAGGATACGGGGATAGGCTTAGTCCTGATAGGAGTAGATCTCAATGAAAAGTCGTTGGAAATTGCAAAAAGAAATTCGTTGGATTATCCCAACATCTCCTATATAAATCAGAATGTGCTGTTAATGAAAGAGGAGGAGATGCAAGCAGATATTGTTTTGTGCACCCTTACCATGCACCATTTTAATAACCAAGAGATTCCAATATTTCTTAAGAAGACTTTGGGGTTGGCCCGGGTTGGGGTGGTGATAAACGATTTACAAAGAAGCAGAATCGCTTATCAGCTGTTTAGGTTGTATAGTGCAATTTTCATGACAACCGAGGTTGCAAAGCACGATGGACTAGTTTCCATAAAAAGCGCTTTTACCAGATCCGAATTACGGAAATATGCCAGACAGCTCCCAACGGCACAGCATAATTTAAGTTGGAAATGGGCCTTCAGGTATCTTTGGGTAATCCGATTAAAAAGAGAATAACCGATCCATGATTCACACAAGAATAGTAACCGTCACCAAGGAAACCCCTGCTTTTAGTAGGGCTACGAAGGAAATATTGCCTCTTGTTGAAAATTGGTTGAGCGGTCAGCCGGACCGGTATAGACGAAAAGTAATAAAAATATTTGAGGGAGCAGCCGTAGATAAACGGTATAGTATAATGAGTCCAGAGGACGTCTTTACTGCCACCTCCTTCGAGGAAAAGAATGATATTTATGTGCGCGAGGTAAAAAAACTAGGGAGTAGGGTACTTTCAAATGCGCTTGAAAAAAGTAACTGGGAGGCTCAAAGCTTGGATTACATCATAACGGTTAGTTGCACCGGGATTATGATTCCTTCCCTAGATGCTTATTTAATTAATTCACTATCACTCAGAAAAGATGTGGTGCGGTTGCCAGTAACGGAAATGGGTTGCGCTGCTGGCATTTCTGGATTAATCTATGCCAATAACTTTTTGAAAGCGAATCCTGGTAAAAGGGCCGCCGTGGTAGCTGTGGAGAGTCCCACCGCCACTTTCCAACTTTCGGATTATTCCATGGCAAATATGGTAAGTGCTGCCATTTTTGGGGATGGAGCAGCCTGTGTATTGTTATCCTCCGATGAGGATGCTGTGGGACCCAAAATTATAGGGGATGCGATGTACCATTTTAAAGATACCACCCAACTAATGGGATTTCACCTAAGCAATCATGGATTAAAGATGATTTTGGACCCTGGGGTTCCCGGAACCATCGCGACCCATTTTCCAGCTATAATCCATCCTTTCCTTGCCAAATTTGGGACTGATATTGAAGCGATAGATCATTTAATTTTTCATCCTGGCGGAAAGAAAATAGTGGAGACAGTGGAGCAGTTATTTGGAAAAATGGGGAAAAACGTGGACCACACTAGGGAAACGCTACGCTTATACGGAAATATGAGTAGCGCAACGGTGCTCTATGTGTTAGAGCGATTTATGGAAAAGAATATTCCTAAGGGAGAACAAGGGCTTATGTTGAGTTTTGGTCCTGGATTCTCTGCGCAACGGATACTATTAGAGTGGTAGATTACTCAATTAATAATCCCTAATACTGGAGGAGAGAGGTACTTTTAATTACCCTTAAGTCCAATATTCTGAACAAAACAGACTAACCGGATATGAAATTAACGATTCAATTGTGCCTATGGATGTACATCATATTTTAATGAAACTCCCATACGAAGCTCCCTTTTTATTTGTCGATTCAATTATGGAGATTAATGAACAATCTGTTAAGGGAAGCTACACCTTTAAGGAAAACGAATATTTCTATAAAGGACATTTTAGCGGGAATCCGGTAACCCCAGGGGTAATATTAACAGAGTGTTGCGCCCAAATAGGATTGGTAGCATTGGGGATCTATTTGCTAGACGAGGAAAATTATAATTTAACCCACCCACAAATAGCCATGAGTGGTAGCGAAATGAAATTTTTCTTGCCAGTATACCCTTTGGAAAAGGTAATAGTGAGCTCTCAAAAATTATACTTCCGATTCCAGAAATTAAAATGCTCCGTAAAAATGTATAATTCCGAAGGCGATCTAGTCTGTAGTGGAACTTTGTCCGGAATGTTTAAAAATAATATACAATGAAGACTAGGGTAGTAGTTTCGGGATTAGGGGTTTGCGCGCCCAATGGAATTGGACTCACCAATTTCACAAACAGCCTTGCTTTGGGGAAGAGTGGTATTACCTTCCACCAAGAATTGGCAGATTTGGGCTTTGGATGCCAAATTGCCGGCAAGCCAGCAATTAAAGAGGAACATATGAATGCTTACTTTACACCCCTACAACGCAAAGGGTTAAATAGCAGCGGGTTGGTTTATGGGGTAATCGCTGGGATGGATGCTTGGGCAGATGCAGGGCTAAAGTCCACCGCCAAAGACCATCCAGACTGGGATAGCGGAATTGTATTTGGCACTGGGATACTGGGGACCAATAAGTTTAGGGAGGCCATACATCTTATAGACAATAAACAAACCCGCAGATTGGGAAGTACCTCGGTAATGCAGACCATGGCCAGCGGTATAAGCGCCCAATTAGGAGGGGTACTGGGGTTAGGGAACCAGGTAACCACAAATTCCTCTGCCTGCGCCACTGGAACGGAGGCTATTATTTTGGGCATGGAACGGATTAGGGCAGGAAAAGCCAAAAGGATGTTAGTGGGTAGTTGTAGTGATAGCGGTCCTTATATTTGGGGCGGATTTGATGCTATGCGCATCCTTCCAGTGCGTTACAACGATAATCCGGAACGGGGCAGTAGACCAATGAGTGCCTCTGCAGCTGGCTTTGTACCTGGGAGCGGGGCAGGGGCATTGGTCCTAGAGTCCTTGGAGGACGCTCTGGCTAGGGGGGCAAAAATATATGCCGAACTCCTGGGCGGTGTCGTAAATAGTGGCGGACAAAGGGGAGGTGGAAGTATGACCGCTCCCAATAGTGAGGCAGTACAACGATGTATTTTAACCGCTTTGGAAGATGCTGATATTGGCAAAAACGAGGTAGATGTAATAAATGGACATCTTACAGCAACCGCTAAGGACGTAGAAGAAATTAGCAATTGGAGTAAGGCCTTGGGGCGAAGTGGGAAGGATTTCCCCTTTATCAATACTACTAAGGGGCTAGTGGGTCATTGCCTGGCGGCTTCGGGAAGTGTGGAAGCCGTTGCTAGTATATTGCAGTTCAAGGAAAAGCTGGTGTTTGGCAATATAAATTGTAGTGACCTAAATCCAGCAATTTTAGAAATTGTGGATGCATCCAAAATCCCCTTACAAACCTTTTCGTATAATCCCCATATTATTGCAAAAGCCAGTTTTGGTTTTGGGGACGTTAATGCCTGCATTATCTTTAAAGCATATAAACCAGACCAACCATGAACAATAAAACCCATTATGAAAGGCTGAAAAAAATTATCGAGGATTATTTACCCGAAGATGTAGCTACCTCAGAAATTAAGGAAAACAGTAATTTTATAACAGAACTAAATATTAATTCGGCCAATTTGGTAGATATTGTCCTTGATGTAGAAGATGCTTATGGGATTACTTTTGAAAATGAGGATATGGCCCGGATGGAAACTGTTAAAGATGCCCTTAGGATTCTGACTCAAAAAATATCGGACAAAGAATAATCATTTTTAAAATTAAGAGTGACGCTATTAGTCTTTCTTCTGACGAAATCTGTTGGGGAGGAGACTGGATACGAGAGTATCTATTGGTTTTTATTTGTAGCAATTAGATGAAAAAAAACACCCCGAAAACTCATTTTTGGTTTTCGGGGTGTTCTTAGGAAAGTTCTTTATACTAATGTGTTTTCATTTTTCCCTTCCTTTTTTGCAATTGCCTTTCCAAGTCATCAATGGATTCAGCAATAGACATCTCAAACTTTTCGTTGTTGGATTCTGCAAACAATAACGGTCCTGGGGCACTTAGTTTAACACTACAAATAAACCCCTTATTTGAGGCGGAATTTTCTTTTTTGAAGAACACATCGGCACGAACTATAAAATCATATTTGTCTTCTAATTTCTCTAGTCTTTTTGTTACCATCTCCTCTAAGCGAGCACTGGCTTTTACATCAACATACTCAAAATTGATATTCATATATATCTAGTTTAATAATTAGTTTCACTTAATTTATTAATCTCTAATTCTCAAACATTAATATAGTACTTATTTTCATCAAACCCAAGAAAAAAAGACTTCTATGCTTTTACAATCCTCCCTTTCTGTTAGGGGCACGTGGTGTTGGCCAAGATCTCTGTATTCCAGTCTTAAAATCTGTTGGAAGTACAATTTTTTCCTTGGAGGTGGTATTGGGGTCCTCACTTGCCATATAGGTCAAAATTGCTGTTAGAATTACGTTGTTCCTAACATCGTCAAAAACAATTTTATCATAGGTATCCAAATTGGTATGCCAAGTATAATTCCAATATGCCCAGTTTAAAGCGGTTAAGTTAAAGGCAGGTGCACCTGCTGCAATAAACGATGCATTATCCGAACCACCTGTGGCAGGACTTCCTGGGAAATTAGTCTCAATATGTCCAGTGATTTCTTCGGGTACGGCAGATAACCAGTTAGATATGAAATCATAGGAATGTAAAAATCCCGCTCCGTTAATATTCACTACTCTTCCCGTACCGTTGTCCTGGTTAAAAACGGCCTGAATATTATTGACAATCTCAGGATGGTCCTCTACAAATGCTCTAGACCCGTTTAAACCTTGCTCTTCGCTGCCCCATAGGCCTACAAGGATGGTTCTCTTAGGATTGGGATAATATTTCTTTAGGATTCTGGCAGCTTCCATCATTACTAAAACACCCGTACCATTATCCGTTGCACCAGTACCACCATCCCAAGAATCGAAATGTGCCGATAGAATTACGTACTCTTCAGGCTTTTCAGTTCCTTTAATAGTAGCAATGGTATTAAAACTGGGCATCATTCCTAAGTCTTTGGATTGAGCAACAATTTTTAATTGAGGTTTACTACCGTGTTCTACCAAGCGGTATAGCATGGTATAATCTTCCAAGGAAATATCTACCGTGGGAATTTTTTTGGTGCTAGCGCTAAAAATCTTATTGGCCCCAAATCCCCTAGACCAGTAGGAGGTAACAATTCCTATGGCACCTGCTTCTTCCAAAACCGTAGGTAGGGTACGTCTGTTATGACCAATACGCCTCATGTTTTCTGCCCACTCTTCTCTTTGTAGTTGGCGCTTTTCCTTCATTTTTTCAAAAGACTCTTCCGTTGCAAATTCCTCCCAGTTATAATCTGGGCGCCCGGTAAGTTCCTTCATATTAATCATTACTAGCTTTCCTTTTACATTGGGTAGCCAAGCTTCAAATTGTGCAGCATTTTCCACCATGGGTAAGGTTATTAATTCGCCAGTAACTCCTCTCTTACCCGTGCTTGGACTCCAGGCTAACTGGGTTCCGTTTAAGCTTTGTATTCTAGGGTGAACCATATCTATATGGGTTATACCACGGTCCCATCCACGCCATTCTCCCCACTGTTCATTTTCGGCCGGAATTCCCCATTCCTTGTATTTTTCTACTGCCCAATCTCCAGCCTGCTGCATCTGTGGTGTTCCTACCAATCGAGGACCAATAACATCTAGCATTTCATGCGCCAACAACTCCAATTGCGAGTTTTCATTGGCCTCCTTTACCATTTGTTGGATAATTTCCTTGTCTACTTGAGCGAAAGTAAGTTGACCTATGGCAAGGCCAACCACCGTAATAAATAATTTAATTCTCTTCATTTTTAAGGTATTAATTGATTTTGAGTTACTAATAAAAAAATACCGGTTGAAATTAGGGATCAATAGGCATTCGAAAAAAGTCGATTCTTAAGAAAATCCTCACACAACAATGCTACCTAACAACATTTGCTCCCTTGGGAACAGGGTTAGAAAGGTCTTTATATACCGTGCAGTTTATTTTTTAATAATCGAATTGATAAACATACGAACTTCTTTAGGAATATTAAACTCATCAAACTCAAAATTATATACCCTATCCAGGTCCGTTAGTTCTAGATGGTAAGTAAGTGCATCTCTGGCGTTGGTGTTTCTTTTGGGAGATGTCTTTTGTAGGTGGTGAATCAATTGGGATTTTTCCTTATTATCCATCCTATGTTCCCCCTGGTAAGTCTTTGGGATACCGACAAAGCCACCTTCTATAGTCATTTTGTATTTCATACTGTAAGGGGAATTATACCCACCGCGGAAAAACTTTCCATAATGGCGGTAGAGGCAGTGTTGCACACCTTTTCCTCTTTCATTAATTGATTTGCAACCTCCGTAATTACCCCCAACATATCTTGAAAATTGGCAGTACGCCAAAGTTTACGTAAGGTACTAAACCATATTAGGGAACAGTCATCAATGCCTATGGCCATACAGCTTAAATAAAACGCCTTGTTTGGGATTCCAGAGTTAATATGCACCCCATAATTATCGGAAGCTCCTGTATAATAGTTATCCATATGATTAGGCTGACTATCAAATTGGTTGGCTGTGCCAGGAGCTTTCATGGATCGTATTGCTTTTCCGGGAAAATCCCTGCCTACCACTGTATCCCCAATAAGCCAATCTGCCTCGGTGATGTCTTGTGCATAAAAACGTTGTTTTATAATAGTTGCAAAAACATCGGAAAAATGCTCGTTCAGGGCGCCAGACTGTCCCTTGTATTCCAAATTCCCTAAAAATTGGGTTATACCATGGGTGAGTTCATGGGCAACCACATCTATACCAGCTGCAAAATTGGAGAATTGTACCCCATCGCCATCACCGTAAGTAATTTCATCTCCATCCCAAAATGCATTGTTATAATCCTTACCATAATGTACATTGGACCGAATGGCCATGCCTTTTCCATCTATAGAATTTAACATAAAGGCTTCCTTAAAATAATCCCTTACATAACCAGAATAATCATAGGCGTAGTTAGTTGTTTTATCCGCTACTGGGGCTTCTCCCTCACTTCGCGAAATTTTCACCTGTTGCCGATATTCATTTAAACAATCGTAAACAAACCGCTCTCCAGCGCCTTCCAAATCTATTCGTTGAAGAAGGTTGTTAATGGCCAGGTTTCTGCTTAGGGCAATCCGTTGAGTTTCCAAAAGGGTCTTCTTGCAACTGCTGCTGCCCCGCTTGGCTAATTGTTCCAAGATATAGGGGGGAACAATGCTGCATTTAAATTTTTGGCACATAAGATGCTGGATTAAAGGTTATAGCTACAATTTACCAACATTTTTTCACCTACATATAATTTTCCTTACCAATTAACCTTTATTATTGCTCTAGAGGCTTTACTACTAGATAAGTACTTGGGTTTAAAGACATGCTTACTTGGGAGTTTTATAGTTTTAGGGAATAAAACTGCAAACTAGCTGCTAATTAGTTGGTGGATATAGGGTGGAAGGTGGGTTTTTGCAGGATTATTGGTATTATAGGAATAATGTGGTTAAATTTAGTTTTACCTTTGGCCAAAATATAAGAAATGACCACTTTTCAGGATTTAAATCTATCAAAACAAATATTGTACGGAATTGAGGATTTGGGATTTGATTCCCCAACCCCCATTCAAGAACAATCATTTTCGGTAATCCGATCCGGAAAAGACATGGTAGGAATAGCCCAGACAGGGACTGGTAAGACCTTGGCCTATATCCTCCCAATCCTACAAGAATTAAAATTCTCCAAGCAAATAAATCCCCGTGTTTTAATTTTAGTGCCCACAAGAGAGCTGGTAGTTCAAGTGGTAGAGAATATAAACTCTTTTGCCACCTATACGAGTAGTAGGGTATGTGGAATTTATGGAGGAGCCAATATAAATACACAGCGACAAGCGGTAGCCCAGGGTTGCGATATTTTAGTGGCCACTCCCGGACGGTTGTACGATCTTTGTTTAGACCGGACGGTTAAGTTGCGAGATGTGAAAAAGCTGGTGATAGACGAGGTAGATGTTATGTTAGACCTTGGCTTCCGATTTCAGATTACCAATATTTTGGAATTGCTTCCCTCAAAAAGGCAAAATATTATGTTCTCGGCTACCATGACAGAGGATGTAGCCAAGCTTATAGAGGACTTCTTTATCAGTCCGGTTAAGGTATCCATCGCCATTAGCGGTACTCCCTTGGCCAATATTGATCAGACTTCCTATGCCGTTGAAAATTTTTACACCAAAATAAACTTATTGTGTTATTTATTAAAGGACAAGACGCTATATAACAAGGTTTTGATTTTTATTTCAAGCAAAAGAAGTGCCGACCGATTATATGAAGCAATGAATGAGGTGTTTGGTGCTGAAATTGATGTGATACACTCTAATAAGACCCAGAATTATAGGTTGCGTTCCATTGATCGGTTTGATGAAGGGCAGAATAGGATTTTAATCTCTACGGACATTATGGCTAGGGGAATTGACCTAGATAGAGTGAGTCACGTCATTAACTTTGACACCCCAAAGTTTCCTGAAAATTACATTCACCGAATTGGAAGAACCGGAAGGGCCAAGCAAAAAGGGAAATCCATCTTATTGTTTACAGAGATGGAAGAGGATTTTAAATCCAGTATAGAAGCTTTAATGGATTTTTCAATTCCCGTACTAGAGTTCCCTAAGGAAGTAGAAATTTCCGAAAAATTGGCTCCTGAAGAACGTCCTATAGATATGGAACTTGCCAAGGCCAACAGAGCTGCCAACGACCAAGAAGGTGGGGGTGCCTTTCATGAGAAATTGGAAAAGAATCAAAAGGTTAATTTGGGAGGATCCTACAAACGAACTATAGCTAGAAAATATAAAAAACCTCTGACTAGGGGGGATAAGAACGCGGCCAAAAGAAACAAAAACAGAAGGTAGTCTGTGCTTCCCTTTAGGTAAAATAGTCATAAAATAACAACCCCATGAGTAGTAACGATCCATTGCATGGAAAAACATTAGCGGTGATCCTAGAATCCCTCGTAGATCACTACGGATGGGAAGCCTTGGGAACCAAGATAAATATTAGATGTTTTAATCACGACCCTTCCATTAAGTCTAGTCTTACCTTTTTGAGAAGAACACCTTGGGCGCGACAAAAGGTAGAGCAACTTTACCTAAAAACCGTTAAGAGTCAGCATCCCTGATTAAAAGACTGCATATCTTAATGCAAGCGAGTGGAAAATGTCGATTTTCGGCTACTCCTTCCATACAACTTATTTAAGTAACAGGATAAATAAAACGAGCCGTTCTATATGTTGATATTGTGATTTCTAGGAGGGTATTTCAAGTAAACTCATCCCTAATTGTTTATTATATTATCAACTATAGGCCTATATTAAAAAATTCCTATTTACTTACAGCCCTAATATTATTTCAACCAAAATATATAATGAAAACACTTAGAGTAGAAGAAGTTTGCCAATTATTAGGAGGAGAGCTTCAGGGAAGCTATGACAAACCCATAACTGGCGCAGAACAATTAGAACGTGCCCAAAGTTAACAAATCACTTTTATAAGTACCGCCAAATATGCCCGAATCTGGGAAAGTTCGCAGGCTAGCGCAGCCATTGTAGGTGAAAACATATCTATATTACCCGGAGAAAATAGAGCTTTTATCAGGGTGGGGAATCCGGACTTGGCAATGGCTAAATTATTGGAGGCCTTGGAGCCTGAGGGCCCTTTGTTGGAAGATGAAATTCATCCTATGGCATCGGTTCACCCCACTGCTGTTCTTGGTAATGGATGTAAGGTTGGTGCAGGATGTTATATAGGTAAAAACGTAAGCTTGGGAGATGGGGTGATTTTGTACCCCAACGTTTCTGTCTTTGACGATTCTACCATCGGAGACCATACGGTAATTTGGTCTGGAACGGTAGTCAGGGAACGTAGTGTAATTGGTGCCCATTGTATTTTTCACAACAACGTGAGTATTGGTGCAGATGGTTTTGGCTATAGACCTAGTGAAGACGGTAGGGGATTGGTTAAAGTACCACAAATTGGAAATGTGATTATTGGAAATTACGTAGAAATTGGAGCTAACTCCTGTGTAGATAGAGGGAAGTTTAGTGCAACTATCATTGGAGACGGATGTAAAATAGATAATTTGGTGCAGATTGCCCACAACTGTATTTTGGGTAGATCTTGTATCATGGCCGGGAATAGTGGCCTTGCAGGCTCTGTAACTTTGGGGGATGGGGTAATTATAGGAGGCAGTGCTTCAATAAAAGACCATACCACTATAAACGCAGGTGCAGTAGTAGGTGCCGGATCTGGTGTAATGAATGATGTATCTTCCGGGAAAACTGTTTTGGGGTACCCAGCAACGGACGCTAGGGAAATGTTAAAGCAATGGGCAACCTTGAGAAAACTGACTAGGAACTAAATATAAAAACCTGAATTTAATTTAATTTTAAGATAATAGCGCTTATTTTTTTGAGAAATCATTCGTTAAACACCCCTTAAAGTGCGTAGTTTTGCAACGCTATAATTAAGAAAAGGAAATTATGTCGGAGATTTCGATTGCAGATGCTATTGTTGATAAAAAAACAGATAAGGAATTATACAGTTACCAAAAAGGGGCGATAGATAAGATTTTTGATAAATTTGAAACTGCTCCTGATGATTATCATCTTTTATATCAGTTACCAACCGGCGGTGGAAAGACCGTTATTTTCTCTGAAATTGTTAGGCAATACCTTAAGCACCATCAAAAGAAGGTGTTAATTATGACCCACCGTCTGGAACTTTGCAGGCAAACCTCCAATATGTTGGATAGTTTTGGGGTTACCAATAAGGTGGTAGACAGTAAGGCTAATTTGGACGACCAAGATCAGTATAGCTGTTTTGTGGCCATGGTGGAAACCTTAAATAATAGGCTTCAGGACGATAAATTGGATATTTCCGATGTAGGTCTTGTAATTATTGATGAGGCGCACTATAATTCCTTCACCAAACTATTTAAGTTCTTTGAGAGCTCCTTTATTTTAGGGGTAACGGCAACCCCCTTGAGTTCCAATAAGAACTTGCCAATGAAGAATAACTATGATGAGTTGATTGTTGGGGAAAGTATTCAATCCTTGATAGATAACGAGTTCTTGGCCAAGGCAGAGTTCTATTCATACAATATGGGACTAACTTCTTTGGAAGTTGGTTCTAATGGGGACTATACCGTAAAATCATCCGAGGATCTGTACAACAACAGTCAGATGCTGGGGAAACTTTTGGAGGCGTATGAAAAGCATTCCAAAGGAAAGAAAACATTGATTTTTAACAACGGTATTAATACCTCGTTACACGTATATGAAACCTTTAGGGCGGCAGGATTACCTATTGCCCATTTGGATAATACAGCTACCAAAAAACAACGAAAACAAATTTTAAAGTGGTTTAAAAACACGCCTGATGCCATTTTAACCTCGGTAAGTATATTGACCACAGGTTTTGATGAACCTACGATAGATACCATTATATTGAACAGGGCAACCAAATCGCTTACCCTGTATTATCAAATGATAGGTAGGGGTTCTAGGATATTGCAAAATAAATCTACCTTCTCGGTAATAGATTTAGGAAACAATTACCACCGTTTTGGACCTTGGGGAGCAGATTTGGACTGGCAAGCTATCTTTACCGCACCAAACTTCTATTGGGATAGGATTATTAGTGATGAAGAGCTGGAAAGTACTTTTAAATGGGAAATGCCAGAGGCATTGCGCGCAGAGTTTGCTAATACAGAGGACGTTTATTTCGATATTAAGGAAACCTATGTAAACTCGGTAAAGAATGGAGAATCGTCCAAAGTAGTATTGGAGCGTTCCATAGAGCAACATGCCAGAATATGCGTAGAAAATAGTGAGGACGTTTATGACGCCCTTGGCCTGGCCAAAATGTTAGGACCCGATATAGAGGATAGAATACAACGGTATGCCAAATGTATTAGTAAAAGTACCTTTAACTTCCTTAAGTGGCTGAAGGACGATTACCGCAAAAAATTGCATTCGTACATACGTCAGAATTTCGACACTATTTATGAAGACATTCACGGGTACCCTCTCGAAGACTAATTTTAGAAATTGTAAGTAATATAATAATGGGGCTCATCCTCATTTAATATAAACCCTCGCCATAACGGTGAGGGTTTTTTATTGGTTTTAGGCGTGAAAAACTCAACCTTATTTTAATAAATAGGAGTCAAGGACCAGCCAATAGCCCCACCTAATTATAGGGGAGAACTTCCGGGGATAAGGGATGTCCATAAATTCAATCCTACCAATTAGCGTGCCTTCCGTTCTCTGGGTGGTCTAAATATTATCGGTGGTTATTGTCCGGTGCCTTATGAACCCGATTTTAGGGAGTTGATGAACCAATTTTTTTGTGCCCCATAAAGTGCTACTATACAGCGGGTATCCCCCCTGCACTTCCTTAGTATCTAAAATTAGACAGGATATCCTAATTAGACATTGGCACCTCCATTAAAAGGACCTTACTGGGGGCTGTTGCGGTAATATTAATTTTTTCCACCTCCATAATACCAAGTCCGTCCCTTCTTTCCAATGGTAAGTCCTCCACTAATATTGCCCCCTCCAATACAAATAAATATACTCCGTTATCTCTTTTGTTTAAAGTATAGGTAGTGCTTTTATCCTTCTCAAAATTTCCCATACTAAACCAGGCATCTTGATGTATCCAAACCCCTTGATCTTTTGGGTTTGGAGATAAAATCTGATAGAATTCATTCTCAACGGCCAGGTCACTAATCTTAATTTGATCGTACCTGGGAGTTACGTTGGGGGAATGGGGAAGTACCCATATCTGTAAAAACTGTACCTCCTCAGTTTGGCTAGCGTTGTATTCGCTGTGGTATACTCCAGTCCCTGCACTCATTACCTGAATATCGCCCTCTCTTATAAGGGTGGTATTGCCCATACTGTCCTTATGTTCCAAATCTCCTTTAAGAGGAATGGAGATGATTTCCATGTTTTTGTGAGGGTGCTCACCAAAGCCTTGTCCGGCCGCTACCTTGTCATCATTTAACACCCTTAGCATTCCAAAATTCATTCGATCTTGGTCATAATAGTTGGCAAAACTAAACGTGTGGTAAGAATTTAACCAGCCATGGTTGGCATGGCCTCTGCTAGACGCTTTATGTACTACTGTTTTCATACTTCATAAAATTTAACAGGACAAAACTACAACTAGAATAATTAATCCCCTCGCCGGTTGATAAGTAATGGCTTTAATATCAGTATTGAAAATGGATTGCAATGCCTACAAAATAGCGTATCTCTTTATATCATTATAGACTACTAATCCATTAGTTTCAAATTCTAGGTCATTCCAAGAAACTTGTAAATCATCTATTTATAAAAATTAGGTTGAATGGCCAAGTATTCAAAAATTTGGGTAAATTAGCTACATACGTAAAAAAAAACCAACCTATGACTACCATTATTATTTTATTGATTTTTATTGTCCTATTAGCCTTTTTCTTGGTTCATGTTTACAATAAGTTTGTCCGATTTAGAAATTTAGTGAAGGATGCATGGAGCAATATAGATGTTGCTTTGAAACGTCGTTACGATTTAATTCCCAATTTAGTAGAAACGGTTAAAGGCTATGCCTCCCATGAGAAGTCTACCTTTGATGCCGTTATCCAAGCGCGTAATGAGGCACTAGCAGTGCCTGCGGGAGACATCAATACCCAAATAAAGGCCGAACAACAATTGAAACGCAGTTTAGGCGGAATTTTTGCTTTAGTGGAAGCCTATCCAGATCTAAAGGCAAATACCAATTTTTTGGATTTACAAGAAAAGTTAAATCATATAGAGGAGAATTTAGAACGTGCCAGAAGGTATTATAACGGTACCGTCCGAGAGAACAATACGTATGGCGAGAGTTTTCCGGGCGTTTTAGTGGCCGGTATGTTTAATTACCAGAAATATGATTATTACGAGGTAGAAGAAGAAGCTAGAGGTAATGTAAAAGTAAGCTTTCAATAATGGTCTATAGGATTGTACTACTCTTAGCGTTCTTGTGTTGGTCTTTTGGCCATGCTCAGGGCTTTACCGTAAATAATTTTAAGGTAGATATCACCATCCATAAAGAGGGATATTTTGACGTGGTAGAAAATTACGATGTAAATTTTGAGGAGCCCAAGCACGGGATCTACAGAACCATCCAAACCTTATATGAAGTACAAGATTCCACTGGGGCCATTTCCAAAAGAAGAATACAAATTAAAGATATAGAAGTTCCTAATCACAAGTTTGATATTCCCTTCAATTTTATGCAGAAATATCAAGAGAATCTAGATATCAAGATAGGGGATAAAGACATTACGCTCTTGGGGCCACAGCATTACGAAATTAGGTACAGGGTATACAATGCATTCATTTTTGACGAAGCAAATATTCAATTTTATTGGAATATTAAGCCCGATGGATGGGACGCCAATTTCAATCAGATCAGTTTTACTATTAACGTTCCCCAAGATGTGTATTTAAGTAAGGAAAACACCTTCTTATATTCTGGGAAAACAGGAACTACTGGGGTGAGTACTGATTTTCAGACCTATTTTACAAATAGCCAATTTTCTGGTAGCAGCAAATTGGGATCTATTTCTTATCCTGGACAAAGCGTTACCGTATTGATTAAAATGCCCGTTGGAGCCATTGCCGAATATAAGCCGTGGTGGCCATTTTGGACCAATTACGGCTATGTCTTTCCAGTAGGTATGATGATAGTAGCCTTTTTTTGGGTGTGGCGCATCTTTGGCAGAGATGAGCGGGTAATTGCTACAACTACCTATTACCCTCCCGATAATATAGATCCGGCCATGGCAGGATTTCTTATTAACGATAGGGAAGATTATTCAGATTTAATTGCGCTGTTCCCTTATTGGGGTATGAAAGGACTAATTAGGATAGAAGAGATTTCCAAAAAAGGCATTTTTGGATCCAAGGATACCAAAATAATAAAATTAAAGCCCTTGCCAGCGGATGCCACTGTGTATGAACGAGAAATATTTAACGGATTGTTCACTGATACAACCACCAAGGAAGAAAAGGATGAAGTATTGATAAGTAGCCTTAAAAACAGCTTTTATACAAAAATGAACAGTGCAAAGGAGTTACTCAACGAAAAGGCCCAACCATTTTATGAGGGAGAGTCCAAAAAGGTGCAGGGCATACTTTATGTGGTATTAATATTATTGGCCCTAGCACTCACTGCGATTGGATTGTTTGTATGGGGTTTTATGGGAGCGGCGGCTATGATAATCACTTGTTTGGTGCTGATTTATCTTAATAAGTATATGATTAAGAAAAATGACAAGGGAAATAGGCTTCTATCCGAATTAAAAGGGTTTAAGCGGTTTGTAAAAGTAGCTGAAGAAAACAAGTTAAAGATGTTGTTGGAAGAGGATCCCCATTATTTTGAAAGCACCATGGGGTACGCATTGGCATTCGGTATGTTTTCTAGATGGGCCAAAAAATTTGATGCTTTAAATTTACCTCCCCCAAATTGGTATATTGGCCAAAGTGGAATGAGTATGCACGGATTCTCCAAATCCTTTTCCAGTTCTATGTCTCAGGCGCAATCCAATATGGTAAGCATTCCTTCCAGTTCGGGAGGGGGTTCTTCCGGTGGCGGTTCTTCCGGTGGGGGATTTGGCGGTGGCGGTGGTGGCAGTTGGTAATATTGTCCAAAACTAAGCTTAGAATAAGGACTTGGTTATAGGTTCTTATGGTTACCTTTGCTGCTTCTTTTAAACAGCATCTATTATTGTAATGACTAAAACCAAGCACCCCTTTATGGTTATATTGGCATTCTTTGCCATCTATGTAATTTGGGGTTCCACCTATTTATTCAATAAAATCGCGGTACAGGAATTACCCCCTTTTATGCTGGCCTCGGTGCGATTTACCGTAGCTGGCCTCCTGATATTTCTGCTATGTAAGATATTGGGAATTCCACTGACCATAACTAGAAAGCAGTTGAAAAACTGTATTATAGCGGGATTCCTATTTTTATCGGTAGGTAATGGTTTTGTAGTGTGGTCCTTGCAATATGTAGATAGTGGATTGGCAGCCTTGGAGATTGCAGCCCAACCCTTAGTAGTCTTGTTATTGATGCGTATTTTACAGGGTAAAAAAATTATGCCCATGTCCCTCTTGGGGGTGGCTTTAGGGATTTTGGGTATTTTCCTTCTTGTAAGCCAAAATCAGATAGTAAGTAACGAGAATACCTTAGTGGGAATGGCCATGATATTTATGTGTATGTTAAGTTGGGCTTTTTCCAGTCTATTTGTAGCCAGAGCAGACCTCCCTACCAATTACTTTGTGAATACAGGCTTTCAGATGTTCTCTGGAGGGATAATTTTAATGATTGGAAGTCTAGTTATTGGTGAGCCATGGAGTCTACCTTCCCAATGGAGTAGTACTGTGCTATATTCCTTGGGATTCTTAATACTATTTGGCAGTATTCTGGCCTTTACGGCTTTTAATTACCTGCTAAAGATCGTTTCCCCAGAAAAAGTGGCCACCTCCACCTATGTAAATCCTATCATTGCCCTGCTTTTGGGGTGGTTGTATTTGGAGGAGCAAATAACTACACAGTCGGCCATTGCGGCCCTTGTTTTATTAACCGGAGTCTATTTTATTAATACCAAGAAGAAATTAGTGCTGTTTAGTCGGTTTTCCTCTAAAAATTAATATTCTTAGGCAAACTCTCTTGATATTGCATCAGCCATCCATAAAAAACTCGCATTTAAAGCTGTTTATCTTTTTAGGATTATTCTAAATTCCAAATCCCTTGAATATGAGTAGATAGGAGAAAAGGTACTGATTTTCAATTTTTTCCAAAAACAAGCGATATGTAATACATTGCTATTTGGGTGAAAAATTAACAAATCCATAGCAATTATCTTAAAATGGTATTGGTTTCTAAATTCTTAGATATTTCCCCCCGCAGCTTTGCCCAAGGCATTTAAGAACCTATAAGTTTGCATATTATTAATTGAATTATTATTACAATTTTTGGTTATGAGTAAAGTAAAAGCGAACGATACGGTAAAGGTACATTACACTGGTAAGTTGAGCGACGGGACAGTTTTTGATAGTTCTTTGGAAAGGGAACCCATTAATGTCACCTTGGGTCAAGGAAGTCTTATCCCAGGATTTGAAAAGGGGTTGATAGATATGGCCCCCAACGAGAAGAAAACCATCACTATCCCCAAAGAAGAAGCGTATGGTGAAGTTAGAAAAGATATGTTCCACCCTGTAAAGAAAGAGGAATTACCTGCAGACGTAAAACCTGAGGTAGGTATGGGCCTAGTAGCTACTAGTCCAGACGGTGTGGAAAACCAATTAAGGGTAGCTGAAGTGCATGAAGATCACATCATCATTGATGCTAATCACCCATTGGCTGGTCAAGATTTAACTTTTGAGTTAGAACTTGTTAGCATAGGATAATCAATCTATAATACGTATTAGTACGTATTGCAATATAGTATAGGATTTAAAGAGAAGAGGCCACTTATTTAAGTGGCCTCTTCTTTTATGGAGTTGATTTAAACTAATTAAGAGTAAAATTCAATCTGGCAAATAGGAATCTACCGCCTATTCCAAATTGTTGTGCTCTTCTAGACCAATCAAATCGGCCGTCACTCCTATTGCCAAACTCTTCTTTGGCCCTGTCCGGGTATACATCAAATAGGTTATTGGCACCAAGTGTTAGGGTGATAGATTCTGTGGCCTTGTAGCCTACAGAAAGATCGGTTACTAACTTTTCACTAAATACTTGCTGATTGGCCACCGTGGTGGTTGCTTCCGTTACCTCCCCGAAATACACATTCCTTAGGAAGATTACAAACTTATCGGAGGTAAGGTTGTTGGAGAGGTTAAACTTGGTTCGGGGAACCGCTTCCTCTAAATACACCCTACTATCCTCAGGGAAATAGGTGCCTACCAAGCCTGCATCACTCAAAATTTTGGAAGCATTGATTGGCCCTACTTGTTTAGTTTTTGAAAAGGTACCTGCAAGGTCGGATTTCAACTTCCAATTGGCTCCCAAATTGGTATCATGGGTTACCACTATATCCAACCCTTTAGATTCCGTATCAATTGCGTTGGCAAAGAAAGAAGCTGCAGTGGCATTGGCTTGTCGCAACAAGTTGAACAATTCCAGTTGTGCACCGGAATAGGTTGCAGGAACGCCACCGCTTCCTGTACCCGCATCGGCCGTAGGGGCAAACTGCCCTGTATAAACCACGCGGTCATCTATAGATACAAAGTAGCCGTCTACGGTTACCGTAATCTTGGCATCCGGGAATTTAGCGGTTAGTCCAAGACTTATACTTTGGGAAGTTTCCTCCTTTAGCTGAGGAATTCCCAAAAGCTTAGCCGCCCTACTGTCATTGGCAAAGGTTCCCACTTCCTGAGGATTACCCTCATTGTCAAAAATAGTGGAGGTGGAGTTAAAGTTAATTTGGTGTAAGGAGGGGGCTCTGAATCCCGTATTTAATGCACCTCGAATATTTAGGTTATCGGTAGCTTTATATCTCCCGGCCAATTTAAAATTAATCGTGGAGCCAAAATCGCTGTAATTCTCATATCGGGTCGCAAAACTAGCAAGAAATGCCTCGGAGAAGTCGGCCTCCACATCAAAATACCCAGCAACACTACTGCGCTCCCTAGATAATTCGTTTTGAGGAGCAAATCCGGGGAATACCTGGGATCCACCTGGTCTGGAATTTCCAAAGAAATCTTTTGAAGGCTGTTGGGAAGCTAGGGTAATTCGTTGACCATCGGCGGTATATTGCGAGTAAGAAGCTTCCTCCCCAGCTATAATGTCGTAATTTTCTACCCTGTATTCCGCTCCAAAGGCGATATTGAGGCCAGACATGACATCGTCAAAAAATTGGGTGATGTCTAAATTGGAGGTGTTTTGTGCGAATGAGAATCCACCAGCATCAAACAGGGTAGGGGAAGCATTCTGCAGCGAGGCATTAAAGGTATTCCCAATGGTGTATAAAAAGGCATTTTTACCATAGGTGTTGCTTAAGTCCACATTCCAGTCCCCAATCATTCCTTTTATTCCTAGGGAAAACGATTGGTCTTTAATATGTGAGTTTATCTCTGGTAGAAACCCGTTAATATAGGCAGGGGTAAAGGTTCTACTCTGATTGGGCAGCCTGTAAAATCCGGCAGAATTTCCGGTTCTAGCGCTAATTCCTGCAAATGAGTACAATTCAGTACCATTGTTATCTAAAGGCATGGAGAAGTTTGCAAATAAACGGCCCCCTCGTAACGAGGATTGACCAACTCTCATATTAAAATCACTTCTTTGCAAACCTCTGGCAGCTAGTTCGGCAGTGGTTGCATCGGCACTCAATACAGTTCTCAATTCTTCTTTGGTGGTGGCACCGTTTCTATTGATACCTGCCTGATCTGCATACTGAATTACATCGTTTACATCGTCGTCCAATAACTTAGTAATATCATAGCCATCGGCATTGGCCACCCGTTCTACCGTATTATACAGGTTAAAGATTTCTCCTTCCCATTCTTTCATCCTGCTGTACTCTTTTCGCACGTCAAAATCTCCAGAAAGGGTTATAAAACCACCATTATCTCCCAATGGTATTCCATAGCTGGCGGCCACATTGGTAGTTTCGCCATCTACCCCTCCAGTTTGGTCATTAGCCTCTTTGGTGAAATTAGCCCCAGTAGTTACAGTGGTGGTAAGTTCGTTCACATTTTTATTCAGGATGATATTGATAACCCCAGCAATTGCATCAGAACCATATTGTGCTGCTGCTCCATCGCGCAATACCTCTATACGCTGAATGGCCGCTGCAGGGATAGCATTTAAATCCGTACCAACACTTCCACGACCAAAAGTACCGTTCACGTTAATTAAGGAAGAGGTGTGTCTTCTTTTGCCATTGATAAGCACTAAAACTTGATCCGGGCCCAAGCCTCTTAGGGAGGCAGGGTCTATATGGTCTGTACCATCGGATATGGTTTGTGTATTGGAGGTGAATGAAGGGGCAACATAATTTAATATCTGATTTAAATTTACCTGGGGTGCCACATTATTCAGCTCTTTCATAGAGATTACGTCTACTGGGACCGTACTTTCTGTAGCCGTCCTATTGGGATTCCTAGATCCTACAATAATTACCTCAGATAGAGCTACCCCAGAGGTTAATGTAATATTCATTACGGACTGGCTAACCCTAACCTCCTTAGTTTCATAGCCTATATAAGAAACCTTAAGAAGGTCTCCAATAGCAGCTTCTATGGTGAAATTACCATCAAAATCGGTGGTTGCACCTATGGTGGTACCAACAATTACAATGGATGCACCTGGTAGCGGCCCTCCACCCTCTTCGGTAACCGTTCCGGTGACCTGGGCATTGGTTAGGCCAATTGCCCCCATAACAAATGCAATCAAAACTAAATAGTGCTTTTTCATACTTGGTGGTTTTTAGTTATTAATGCTAGAAGTTAAGAATTTTTAGATGACAATCAATATGTTAGGATGTTAATTTGGTGAAATTGCTTCTCGGGAAAAGTGTAAAAAGCACATGGGAGAGGGCATATAAAACTTATTTACTTATTAAAATAAGAGGAGCTTCATACGATGAATATTTTTGATAAAAATGAATGGTAATTTCAATTTTGCTGAAAATTTAGAGTAAATTTAGTTTAGAAATTTTGGATAAAGTAAAAATACATTTATTCAACTTCATAAATTGAAATACATAGCTTATCTTTGTAAAAGTCACATGAGTAGAGGTAGGTTTATAAAACCTAATTATTACTTGGAATGGTCTTTACAAGGGCCATGGGAAAAGCGAAATATCGATTGGTGTTTTTTAGACGACTACCCTCATGGAATATTATATTAACAATTAAATCAAGGAATGGCAAAATCGCAACAAACGTATAATAAAAGCGAAAAAGAAAAAAAGCGTTTAAAGAAGAGAGAAGAAAAGCAAAAGAGGAAATTGGCCAGAAAGGCGGAGGCTAAAGATAATCCAGGAATTCAATTTGCCTATGTAGACCATGATGGCAATTTAACTGATACGCCACCAGATCCATCTGAAAAGGTAGAGATTGATGCTTCTACCATAGAAATAGGGATTCCAAAGAAGGAAGAGGGAGATGAGGAATTTGATCCGCTAAGAAACGGGAAAGTGTCCTTTTTTGATCACTCTAAAGGATTCGGATTTATTATCGATTCTGAAAATAACGAAAAGTACTTTACCCATATTAGCGGTATTATTGACGAAATAACGGAAAACGACAAGGTATCCTTCGAATTAGAAAAAGGGATGAAGGGAATGAACGCGGTCCGAGTAAAGAAGATTTAATTTTCGAAATTTATACTTCAACATATTAGTACCATCGGAATAGCATATAAATTACATCAAAATGTAGTTTTAGTGTTATTCCGATTTTTTTTTTTGGGAAGGTTACTAAATTAAACGGTTTGTCATTCTAGGATTTAGCCAACTAGCCAGCCTTCCTTTCTGCAATACCTGCTCTCTCTCTCTCTCTCGCTCTCTAAATAGAGGTTTTACATTTTTTAAATAAACATAAAGAGGCTTATTATTACGCTTTGAGTTGAATCTACCGTTGAAATTTAACTCATTAAATGACAGCATCTTTTTATGCTGTATTCTACACTTCTTACTTTCAGAAAACTGCCTTATACCTTTTATAACGAATTGGTGGGGCAAAGGGTTATTTTTCACATTCTTAGGGCTTTTATTGTGCATACTCCCAAATAACTTTTATCTTTTGTCTCACTTTATGATTACCTGAAATAACCGCTAAATATTGAGACATTATGAAGAAATTATTCAACTTAAATGTATTATTAATATTCCTGCTATGGGTGTCTTTTGGACAGACCCAAAATCTTGCTTCTTCCCTCCCAGAAGAAGTAGGGATGTCTACCCAGAGGTTAAACCTACTTTCCACGGTGATGGAGCAGTATGTAAAAGATGGGAAAATGGCAGGGAATGTTACCTTGGTCGCCAGGAAAGGCAAGATTGTTTATCATAAGGCCTTTGGACATGCCGATATAGAGGCTGATAGGGAAATGAAAACGGATGCTATTTTTAGAATTGCATCCCAAACCAAGGCAATCGTTAGTGTGGCCATTATGATTCTTCAGGAGGAGGGAAAACTTTTAATTGCCGATCCTATTGGTAATTATTTACCTGAATGGAAATCGACTACCGTGGCACAGAAAACCGATAATGGAGGGTATGAGCTTGTACCCGCCAAAAGAGAAATTACTATTAGAGATCTGCTTACACATACTGCGGGGATTGGATACGGACATGGTTTAGCGAAAGAGCAATGGAAAGCTGCAGAAATCCAAAACTGGTATTTTGCCGACAGGGACGAACCCATTTCAGCAACGGTTGCCCGCATGGCCAAATTACCCATGGATGCCCAACCGGGAGAACGGTTTGTATATGGATATAGCACTGATATTCTAGGGGTGATTGTTGAAAAGGTTTCTGGACAGTCCCTAGATCAATTTCTTAAAGACCGTATTTTAGACCCTTTAGGAATGGCGGACACCTATTTTTACCTACCTGAAAACAAGGAAGATAAATTGGCTACCTCCTATATGGCACATAGTGGTAAAGCTTTAGAACGAGCACCAAACCCTGGGCTGGGGGTGGGGCAGGGGCATTATGTAAAAGGGCCACGGAAAAGTTTTTCTGGTGGAGCAGGGCTCCTCTCAACCTCCTTGGATTATGCTAAATTCTTGCAGATGATGCTCAACGACGGAGCCTATAATGGCAAACAAATCTTATCCCCTAAGACTGTAGAATTAATGATTTCGGATCACGTGGTATCTAGAGATATTCCCTATTCTGGTAGAAGTGGAACCGGATTTGGCCTTGGGTTTTCCATTACTAAGGATATTGGAATGCGTGGAGAACCGGGTTCCGTAGGAACTTTTGAATGGGGCGGTGCGTATGGATCCACTTATTGGGTAGATCCCGTGGAGGAATTGGTTGTGGTGTACTTTAAACAACTTATCCCTACTAATGGGGTGGATGATCACGCCAAATTGAGAAACCTAGTATATCAGGCAATTGTAGAATAAGTTGTTAGCTGCGTCAAATATAGTATGGATTGGATACGAAAATTAGATCGTACGCATAACCTTAATTAGGATTAATGTTTAATCTATTTATTAAACTCAGTGTAAATTCTGCCAGTGATTAGGAGTAAATTGTTAAGCTTCTGCAAACTATCTAGAATTTTTTACCCATTATTCTTTTAAAAATGTAAAATCCCATAGTTTTGTTACACATGATAACCGTAAAAATTAGGAGATTTAAATTTTATGAGTAGAGTAAAAGAAGACGACACGGTGAAGGTTCATTACACCGGCAAATTAAAAAATGGACAGGTTTTCGATAGTTCTTTACAAGGAGACCCCTTGGAAATCACCCTAGGAAAAGGATTGTTGATTCCGGGATTTGAGAAGGGATTGCTAAATATGAAGGAGAAGGAAAAGAAAACCATCAGTGTTCCTAAGGAAGAGGCTTATGGGGATATTATTAATGAATTGTTTCACGAAGTTGGGCTCAATCAACTTCCCCCAGAAATTGAACCAGAAATTGGGATGGCCCTGATGGCCGAAGGTGAAGACGGGACCAAAAATCACTTGCGCATTACGGATGTCAAAGAAAACACCGTAGTACTAGACGCTAACCACATACTTGCTGGTCAAGACCTGACCTTTGAATTAGAATTGGTTGAAATAGTATAGAGGTTATTTTACCTTACCATAGAAAAGCCCGACTAGATAATTAGTCGGGCTTTTCTATTATGGTCCTAGTTCCAACTATTATTGGGACTCCTTTAGAATTTTAAGAACTAAATCTTTGGTCAGCTGTTTTCCATTGGCCTTGATCTTTAAATCTTCAAAAGAAAATCTAAAATCACATCCCTCACGGAAATTACTACAGCCGTATGCCGATTTCCCTTTTACAATTTCTCCCGACTTGCATTTGGGGCAAAGGGGGACTTCCTTTTTCGGACTAGGCGCTACCTTGGGTTCTAAACACAACTTAAACGCTTCATCAAAACGAAGCAAACCTTCAACTTCCTGCTCGTTATTGTGTTTAAACCCTTTGAGATTTACGGTACATCCCTTTGTTAATAGCCTTAGGAATTGATTTTCGGAGATGGTCTTTCCGTGAATAGCAAACGGCAACAAAAAATCACAACCAGATTTATAGGCGCTGCAGCCGTAGGCCGACTTCCCCTTTAGAAGTTTGCCCTCCTTACATTTGGGGCAGCTAGTTCCTTGTACCTCTTTTTTCTTTTTTACCGATTTTTTTTGGTCGGATTTTGGAACAGCAGTGGTATGGGAGATATTGGCGCGCTTGGTTTCACTCCGCACTTCGTAGACCAATTGATCTACCATGCGTTTCATATTCTTAATAAAAACAGCAGCACTAAACTCACCTTTCTCTATATCTTTTAATTGCTTCTCCCATAGACCTGTTAGTTCGGCCGATTTAAGTAGTTCGTTCTGTATGGTATCTATAAGTTGAATCCCTGTAGTGGTAGGTAATACCTGTTTTTTATTTCGTTTTATATACTTGCGCTTAAAAAGGGTCTCAATAATACTTGCCCTGGTAGAGGGCCGGCCAATCCCATTTTCCTTCATTAATTCGCGCATTTCTTCATCATCCACTTGTTTCCCCGCGGTTTCCATAGCCCGTAATAAAGTGGCTTCAGTAAATTGTTTGGGTGGCTTGGTCTCTTTCTCCATAAAGGAAGGTTCGTGGGGTCCTTTTTCCCCCTTCACAAAACTGGGTAAGACTCCCGCTTCCCTTTTCCCCTTGCCATCGGGTGTATCAAAAACAATTCTCCATCCCTTTTTTAGGATTTCTTTTCCCGTAGCCTTAAAATTAATGGTGGTCACTTTTCCTATGACCGTGGTATTGGAAACTTCGCAATCCGTATAAAATGCAGCAATAAATCGCCTTACAATAATATCATATACCTGTTTTTGGGCAGGATTCATGTTAATTTCCACCCCAGTCGGAATAATGGCATGGTGGTCTGTAACCTTTTTATCATTAAATACCTTGGGAGATTTTTTTATCTTCTTACCTAATAGAGGAGTACATAATTCTTCATACATGCTTAGATTGCGTAGAATCCCCTCTATTTTGGGATACATATCATTGGGAAGAAAGGTGGTATCTACCCTTGGATAGGTTACTGCTTTTTGCTCGTATAGTTTTTGAACGATTTTTAGGGTTTCATCGGCCGAAAAACCAAATTTAGTATTACAATACACCTGTAATCCAGTAAGGTCGAATAATTTTGGAGCATATTCCTTTCCCTTTTTTTTCTTGATGGACACAATCTCAAAATCGTGCTCCTTTACCTTGGCCGCTACGGCTTCCCCTTCCTCTTTCTTTAGAAACCGGCCTTCCTCATAACTAAATGTAGTTTCCCGGTATAAGGTTTGTAGTTCCCAATAGGGTTGGGGTTTAAAATCTTCAATCTCCTTATACCTGTTTACTACCATGGCTAGGGTAGGGGTCTGTACCCTGCCCACCGATAGCATTTGTTTGTATCCCCCATGTTTCACAGTATAGAGTCGGGTTGCATTCATCCCCAACAACCAATCCCCAATGGCTCGGGAGAATCCGGCATAGTAAAGCTGGTCATAATCTTCCGAGGGTTTTAGTTGGGAGAATCCTTCTTTTATTGCTTCGGTAGTTAGGGAAGAGATCCACAGTCGTTTTACCTCCCCCGTATAATTGGCCTGATTGATAACCCATCGTTGGATGAGCTCTCCCTCTTGCCCAGCATCCCCGCAGTTGATTACCAACTCTGCCTTTTTAAAAAGCTCCTTTACAATATTAAATTGTTTTTGAATTCCTGGGTTATCTGCTACCTTGGTCTTAAACTTGTCTGGGAGCATCGGTAAATTATTAAGATCCCAACTTTTCCAATGTGGCTTATAATCCTTGGGTTCCAATAAAGTACATAGATGTCCAAAGGTATAGGTTACCGCATAGCCGTTGCCTTCAAAATACCCATCATGTTTGGTGTTGGCACCTAAAACTTGGGCAATCTCTCTAGCTACACTAGGTTTTTCAGCAATACAGACCTTCACGTTTGTTTCTATTTTTAGTGGGTGCAAAATACTCAATTTTCACCGAATGGCTAATGCTTTCCTAAGTATCAAGTTTTCAGTAAACTTCCCCGTATTTTACTTTAGTTTCCATGTACAAACATCTTTAATATAGGACGGTTAAATTATTATAATCTTTAATAATCAGTAAATAGTGAAAAATTTAACACAGGAAATAAGCTGGTTTTTTTTCGTTTATCGTAATATTGCAATAAAGAGATACAAAGGAATGGGACTTACCAAATCAGAGAAATTTACCGACCATCAGAATGCCATCGCATTGGTAGCCAAGGCTTTTGGACATCCTGCAAGAATTGCAATTCTACAGCATATGTTTAAAATGGAATCTTGTATTTGTGGTGATTTGGTAGAGGAAATTGGCTTAGCCCAGCCTACCATTTCCCAGCATCTTAAGGAATTGAGAAATCTGGGACTTATAAAGGGAACCATAGAAGGAACCCGTATATGTTATTGCATAGATCAAGATAAATGGGAGGAGATAAAAGTAATGTTCCAAGACTTTCTAAAACAAAATCCAGTTAACGATACCTGTTGTTAGTAATGGTTGACTTATTTAATTCAAATTAAAAAACTAAAAAATATTATTATGACACTGAGAGAAATAAAATCGCATTTACAGTCTTTGGATACTATTGCTTTCCAACTGCCCAACGGCCAATTTGTACCCAGCCATTTTCACGTAACAGAGGTTGGAAAAGTGCACAAACACTTTATAGATTGCGGGGGTACCGTGAGGGAAGAAGAGGTTATTAATTTTCAGCTCTGGGAAGCAAATGATTACGATCATCGAATTCATCCAGAAAAATTGAGTCAGATCATCGCGCTATCGGAAAAAACCTTGAATTTAAAAAACCATGAGATTGAGGTGGAATATCAAGGAGATACCATAGGGAAGTATGGGTTAGAATTTAACGGCAGCCACTTTATACTTACCAATAGGCAAACAGATTGTTTGGCAAAGGACAATTGTGGAGTCCCAGAGACCAAACAGAAGATTAAGTTAGAGGAATTGGGTGCCAATCAGCAGAATGCCTGTGCTCCTGGATCGGGTTGTTGCTAATAAAATTCTATATGGTATTTAATAAAATTAAAGCATTTTTGGAATGCGTGGACCTAAAGTCCATCCCAGAAGATAGAAAAATGAGACTACAATCTTTAATAGATCATTTAAAGTCTCAAATGCCCCATGCGGAAATCATTAATCTAAACTTTATCTGCACCCACAATTCAAGAAGGAGTCACTTATCACAGGTTTGGGCACAAGTGATGGCCTACCACTTCCAATACAATAAAATCCAATGTTACTCTGGGGGGACAGAGGCCACTGCCATTTTTCCCATGGTAATTAACACCTTGGAGAACACCGGCTTTGTCATCAATAAATTGTCGGAAGGTACTAATCCCATATATGCTATTAAATATGCGCCTAACCAGCTGCCAATAATCGGGTTCTCCAAAGCTTTCGATCATAGTTTTAATCCTATTAGCCAATTTACAGCAGTCATGACCTGTTCTGAAGCCAACGAAGCCTGTCCAGTAATTACAGGTACAGAGAATCGGATTTCATTGACCTATGAAGATCCAAAATTGTTTGACGACACTTCACTGCAAGAGGAAAAATATTTGGAACGAAGTACCCAAATTGCCACAGAACTATACTATGTTTTTTCAAATTTGAGGTAATTAGTAATAGCATATCTTTAAAAAGACAGAGGTGGTGCCAGGAGGTTCTGTTTATCACTAGCTTTTATGGAATGACTAGGTTTTTGCAATGGATTTATTAAATTTAAAAGATTTTCTTAAAGATAAAATATGAGACGTACTTCCCTTGTTTGTTCCTTTTTATTAGCGGTAGTGGTATGCCATGCCCAAAAATCCATTGAACTTTTTAATGGTAAAGACCTGTCTGGTTGGCATATAGACATACCCGATATGGATAATAATCCAAAGGCGATAACACCGTTTATAGTACGTAATCAACAACTGGTAAGTCTTGGTGAACCTCGTGGTCACTTAATTACGGACAAGCAGTATGCCGATTTTAGGTTGAATGTAGAATATCGATTTCCGGGGAAACCAGGAAATTGTGGAGTATTGGTCTTTGCCTCAACCCCAAGGGCCCTTTATGGTATGTTCCCTAAATCTATTGAGGTGCAAATGATGCATGAAAATGCGGGCGATTTCTGGTGCATTGTTGAAGATATTACTACAGACAATATGGAGGAAAGAAGGGGACCTAAGGCAGATTGGGGCATCACCGAAGGAAAATTGCGAAGGATAAAAAACTTAACTGAGGGCTCGGAAAATGCCTTAGGAGAGTGGAACTATATGACCATAGAGTGTCTTAACAATGAAATAAAGGTCTGGCTAAATGGTGATTTAGTAAATCACGGGTATAATGCTACGGCCAGTAGTGGACAGATAGCGGTACAGGCGGAGGGAGCAGAAGTCGAATTTCGAAAAATAACCCTTACACCTATTAAAGAGTTAAGTATGCAAGAACCTCAGTAAATGCAGGTTATTTTAAATTTTAAAAAGGATTGGCCCCTAATTGGATCAATCCTTTTTTATTGAAGGATTTCTTTTTACTACATAAATACTCATAAAAATTAACGATTAAAATTTCTGTATTGTGCCCATTGTACTCTTTTACAGTCCCTAAAGGAGGAGAAGTAGTTAAAGGTTTTAGACTCGGTTGCTGTTTTTGAACTGGATGCTCTCATGATTTTTGATGTTTTTAGGTGGATAGTGATTTTACTTAACGATTAAAATTTCTGTATTGTGCCCATTGCACTCTTTTACAGTCCCTAAAGGAGGAAAAGTAGTTAAAGGTTTTAGACTCGGTTGCTGTTTTTGAACTGGATGCTCTCATGATTATTATATTTTTTTAGGTGGATAGTGATTTTACTTAACGATTAAAATTTCTGTATTGTGCCCATTGCACTCTTTTACAATCCCTAAAGGAAGAAAAGTAGTTAAAGGTTTTAGACTCGGTTGCTGTTTTTGAACTGGATGCTCTCATGATTACTATATGTTTATGTGAATATTTATTCTTTTGGTTCCATTTCTTTGGTCGTACCACCTGTCAGTAACCCAACCAAGTTTGCTTTTAAAATATATTTTAGGTCTTCTTAAATGTGGGTATACCGTTTCCATGTTGTATGTTTTTTGATGGTTTACACGATTAAGACGAAGGATGAATATTTTTGTTACAGTACTATGTATAAAAAGGTACCTTTTTATGATTTAATTAACACCTTTGGTTGTTGAATCCTATTAAATAGGGGGTCGGTGTTTTTGTGTGTTATGTAGATTTGCGGATCCTTGGTGTTTTCAAGCTATCCCTTCAGTAGGGGATGACGCTTCATTGTACTATGATTAAATTTTGGAGGTTACTTTAAATAGGGTCCATTTTCTTCTATTGAAAATTATATTGTATCTTATAGGGTATAACAGCCACTTTCCTAAACTTTATATAAAATGCGTATTTCGTATCTTTTAGTAGTGAGCTCCATTTTTTGTATGCTAACTAATTCTGTGGCACAAGAAGACAGGGCTTTAGAAAGAAAAATCATGGTAGAAAGACAACTTATAGCGAGGGGTATCAAAGACCCTTCCACCTTAGAGGCAATGAAACAAGTGCCTAGGCATAAATTTGTGCCTAAAAAGATTGCAAAGCAGGCGTATAGCGATTATGCCCTTCCCATAGGCAATGAGCAGACCATTTCCCAACCGTATATTGTAGCATTAATGACCGAAGCACTAGCGTTGGGTTCAACAGACAAGGTACTGGAGGTTGGCACCGGGTCTGGCTACCAAGCGGCGGTATTGGGCGAAATTGTAAATTCGGTATATACCATAGAGATTATTCAAGACCTAGCTCAATCGGCTAAAGAGCGGTTAGATTCCTTGGGGTACAACAACGTTACCGTTAAATGGGGAGACGGCTATCACGGATGGCCAGAAAATGGCCCCTTTGACGGGATTATGGTTACGGCCGGTGCCGAAGAAATTCCCGAACCTTTAATTTCCCAATTAAAAGTAGGTGGGCGTATGGTGATACCTGTGGATGATAGGGACGGAACTTATTTAATAAAAATCACTAAAAAAGCTAATAAACTTAAGAAGAAGATTCTGGCTCCGGTACGATTTGTCCCCTTCACAAGGGATAAAAGGGATCATTAGTTGCTTGTTTTGGATATGGTACTAAGGCGGGGGCTCTCTTAAATAGGAGCATCATTTAAATTAAGTTAGTAATTGCTGCTAGGGGAGCCACTTCGCCAGGTTCTAGATCCCACAATCCAATATTTCCAATTCGCACCCTTACTAACCTCACTGTGGGAAAACCCACTGCTGCCGTCATCTTACGCACCTGTCTAAACTTTCCTTCGGTAAGGATTATACTTATCCAGGAAGTGGGCCGGTGCCGGCCAATTCTAAGTTTGGAGTTTGGTTCAACTAGATTAGGAGGCTCATTTAATAAGGAGATTTCTGCTGGTTTGGTAGTATATCTTTTTCCATGAAACCCAATTTCCACCCCATTTTGTAGCGCTTCCAATGCATTGGTAGTGATATCACCATCTAATTGTACATAGTATTCTTTTTCTACCCCCATACGATTAACCTGGTCACTTAGTTTCCCATCGGTAGTAAGGAGAAGGAGTCCCTCAGATTTTTCGTCTAATCTTCCAATGGGCATAATTAGAGGAGGGAAGGGATAAAACTCCCCAAGAAATCGCTTTTTTCTGGCCTCCTTGGAGTCATTGGAGGTAAACTGACTAAGGACGCCAAAAGGTTTGTGTATTTTAAAGTGAACATGGGAATCTACCATCATCGGAAGTTTAGAATCGGGATTTTGAAATAAAATGAAAGACAAAGCTAAATTAAAGACGCAAGGAAACCAAGGGTAGTACAAGGAAGATGTACATGGGAGTAACGTTATCTATTAAGGTAGACATAAAATCATGGGATAATTAGATACTCTTTATCCTGTTATAATGAGGGACTTACTTGCACAATACCAGGAAGTTTGGTAAATTTACTTGTATCCCCATGATGATTTTCATGTTCAGCAAACTGGAATTCACCATGAATGCTCCAAGTAATTAAAAGAGCAGGCTATTTAGTAAAAGGGAGAACAGACGAAGTCATCCCCTCCCATTTTTTTTCACTCCCTCCCTGATTATTATATATCTTGTTTTTTGAACTAAAATCTATGTACCATGAAAAAAATTATCATCCCAATTTTTGCCTTGCTGTTAGTTGGATTTAATCTTGCGGATTCCCCATTAACAAAGGCAGAACGGACCCGTGCAATTAAGGAAATGAACAAGAGCTCTCAGCATTTAACTAAGACGGTAAGAGGACTTAGTGAGGCGCAATTAAATTTTAAAATGAATCCGAACTCCTGGTCTATAGCTGAAAACACGGAACATATTGCACTTTCTGAAAGCATCATATTTGAAATGTTGGAAAACCTATTAAAGGAACCTTCAAATTCAAACAGACGTTCGGAAGTTAATTTATCAGATGACGCAGTGTTAGGCATAATCACTGATAGAAGCAATAAGATTAAGACCCAAAAGCCCTTTGAACCGTCCGGAAAATACGGAACTCATGAAGCAGCGCTAAAAGCATTTAAGAGTAAAAGGAAGGATAACATAAAATTCATTAAGAAAACGCAAGAAGACCTTCGAAACCGATATGCCGAATTTCCCTTTGGTACTATAGATGCCTATCAGCTTATACTCTTTATGTCTGGACATACGGAAAGACATACGCTTCAAATAGAAGAGATAATGGCGCATGCGGACTTTCCATCCAAATAGGGAGCGTAAGGCATTAAGCTACGCTGATATGCTTAATTAAAATCAGCCTACATTGTAGTGATGAAGGAGTTTTTAAGGGATGGAAAACAGGTATATCAACCCCATTATTATGACCCTTGTAAAGTGTTTATTCCTATTAGTACTGCTATTCCCTCAGGGAATGCTGAAACCTTATGCTTAGTGAGATTTTCTACCTAATATTGTGAAAAATGTTTCCTGTAAGCAATACCTATCCAATTTAATATATTGCTATAGGAAACTGAAAGTTTGCAGTATATTAAGGTATGAAAGAATCTGAAAGACAATTAAAAGAATTTGGTATTCGGCCAACGGCTATGCGAATTTTGGTCCATCAATTTATGAGCGGTCAAACGTCGGCCGTGAGTCTCTCTGCTGTGGAAGATAATTTTGAAAAATCGGATAGAACCACCCTCTACCGCACCCTTAAAACATTTGAGGAAAAATGTATGGTCCACCAAATAGATGATGGCACGGGTATTCCAAAATACGCACTTTGTAATCACGATAGGGATGAAGGAAAACATGCAGATCTTCATTTACATTTTCATTGCACGGAATGCAACCAAACCATTTGCTTAACTGAGCATAGAATTCCAACCATTCACCTTCCGGACGGATTTGTCCCTGAAGACATAAATATGTTGGTTAAAGGTATTTGCGATAATTGTAATCATTAAATGCACTGCCATTGCACGTACATAAGTGGTATTTTTGGGGTAGAATTATTTTAATAAATGGAAACGAAAAAAGTGCAAATTATTAAAAGCCCCGCCTGCAACGAACATCACCATGGAGGAGTTTTTGGAGAAAAAACTGAATTGTATTTTGCTATTTTAAGCGGTGTATTTTTCTTTTTAGGAATTATTCTATCCAAACTAACCCAACTTCCAGAATGGACCTCCCTCAGCAGCTACATAATTGCCTATCTTTTTGGAGGTTACTATACCTTACTAGGAGCGGTAGTTAAAATAAGGAAAGGGGAGTTCGAGATTGATTTTCTAATGATAGCTGCCGCCTTGGGAGCTGCTTATATTGACAGTTGGGCCGAAGGGGCATTACTACTATTCCTTTTTAGTTTGGGGCATGCTTTGGAGCACCACGCATTAAACAAAGCAACAAAATCTATAGAAGCGTTGGGAGAGCTATCTCCAAAAACCGCTTTAGTAAGAAAAGGAAATACTACAGTGGAAATAGCTGTAGAAGACTTAAAAATAGACGATATTATAGTTGTAAAGCCCAATAGTCAAATATCGGCAGATGGTGTTATAGTAAAGGGGAGTAGTAGTATAGATCAATCTTCCATTACCGGAGAAAGTATTCCTGTAGACAAAACTGCTATCGATCCAGAAAGAAAATTACCCGATTTTGACAAAATAGAGGCCTCCCATGTAGTTTTTACGGGGACTCTAAATGGGGATAACCTGATAGAGGTACGGGTATTAAAACTAAGTAAGGACACCACCATTTCTAGATTAATTAAAATGGTGAGCGAGGTAGAAACTAAGAAGTCGCCCACTCAGCTGCAAACCAAAAAGTTTGAAAAATGGTTTGTGCCCGCAGTCATTAGTTTAGTAACCACCTTGTGTTTTGCCCATTTGGTTATAGATGAAACGGTTAGGGAAAGTTTATACAGGGCCATTAGCGTATTGGTAGCCTCCAGTCCTTGTGCATTGGCCATTTCTACTCCCAGTGCTGTATTGAGCGCTATTGCCAGAGGGGCTAAAAAAGGAGTCCTTATCAAAGGTGGTCGCGCCTTGGAGGATATGGGTACCCTTAAAATAATTGCCTTTGATAAAACAGGAACACTTACGGAAGGAAAACCAAGGGTAACCAATCTACTACCTCTAAACGGTTTCAATAAGGAGCAGTTTTTAGAACTGGTGTTAGATGTAGAGAGTTTAAGCAACCACCCCCTAGCCAGGGCCATCGCCAAGGATATAAAAGGGGAGTACAGGATTGAAAATAAACACAAATCCTCCAATCTACAAGCGATTCAAGGGAAAGGGGTAACAGCTCAATACAATGGGAGTCAGGTTTCTATTGGAAATGTACCAATGATGGAGGATGCCCAGATAACAGTAGATGCAAAAACGCACGGACAAATGGATGAGCTGCTGCAAAATGGAAATACGGTGATGCTGGTGGGTTACCAGAATACCTTAATTGGTCTAATTAGTGTAATGGATGTCCCCAGAAAAACTGCAGCCTCAACTTTAGAACGTTTGAAAAGGATAGGCATTAAGCAAATGATAATGCTGACTGGAGATCATCAACGGGTAGCCGCTTCCATAGCCAAGCAAATTGGATTAACCGACGCCAAAGGCAATTTACTACCAGAAGATAAGGTTAAAGCCATTGAAGAGCTAAAAAAGCTTAACAAAAAGGTTGCCATGGTAGGGGATGGGGTAAATGATGCGCCTGCTATGGCTATTAGTACCGTGGGGATTGCAATGGGAGCTGCTGGTAGTGATGTGGCCCTAGAAACAGCAGATGTAGCCCTTATGTCCGATAAAATAGAAAGCCTTCCCTTTGTAATTGGACTAGGGAGAAAGTCTAGACAAATAATTAAACAAAATCTATGGATGAGTATGGGGGTTGTCGCTTTATTGGTGCCCGCTACTATTTTCGGATTCGCCAATATTGGTGTTGCCGTAGCAATCCATGAAGGTTCTACCCTTGTGGTGGTTTTAAATGCCCTTAGGCTACTTCGTTACGATCTGGAGGAATAGACTAGATACACTGGTAGTTTCGGGAATTTCGTATTGGCAGTAAATCTTTAAATCGTCATTTTTAATTGATTCTCCTATAAGTTATTATGCGAATAATTTGTACCTTAAGTAGGCCTAATTAAGGATAAGGGAGGACGGTAGAAAAGGCTCTTTCACAATCCTTGGTTTATACTAAAAAAAAGAGAAGATGGGAACAATAAAAGCTTATGGAACCAACGCTGCCGCTGAAGATTTAAAACCGCTATCTATTAAGCGAAGGGATGTTGGCAACAAGGATATTAAAATAGACATTACCCATTGTGGAGTTTGCCATAGTGATATTCATACGGCCCGAAATGAGTGGAAAAACACCACCTACCCTGTGGTGCCGGGACATGAAATAATTGGACGTATCGTAGAAGTGGGGAGTGATGTGAAAAATTTTAAGCAGGGCGACTTGGTTGGTGTGGGGTGTTTGGTAGATTCTTGTCACCACTGTCCGCCTTGTCAGGATCATTTGGAACAATTCTGTGAAAATGGCCCTACGTTTACTTATAATAGTAAAGATAAACACCTTAAGGGACAACAGACCTATGGGGGATACTCCACATCGGTGGTGGTAGACGAGCAATTTGTGTTGCGGATCCCCGAACAAATTGACCCCGCCGCGGCCGCGCCCCTTTTGTGTGCCGGTATTACCACATGGTCTCCCCTCCGTCATTGGAAGGTGGGAAAAGGTGATAAAGTGGGAGTCGTTGGTTTGGGTGGTTTAGGGCATATGGGGGTGAAATTTGCAAATGCACTTGGAGCCGAAGTGGTTATGATTACCACCTCCCCAAATAAAGCCAAGGATGCCAAAGCTCTGGGAGCCCACAAGGTACTGATATCTAAAGACCAAGAAGAAATGGATGCTCATAGAAATAGTTTCGACTTTATTTTAAATACTATCCCGGTAGGTCATGAGATGGATCCATATATATCCCTCTTAAAAATTGACGCTACCATGGTATTGGTGGGGGCGGTAGAGCCCTTAAAACCTTTTCACGGTGGAGGTATTATAATGGGAAGAAAGCGCATAGCGGGATCCTTGATAGGTGGAATTAAAGAAACCCAAGAGATGCTCGATTTTTGTGGAGAGCACCAGATTGTATCGGATATTGAGCTTATTAAAATGCAGGATATTAATACCGCCTATGAACGAGTTATTAATTCCGATGTAAAGTATCGGTTTGTTATAGACATGGAATCCCTTAAAGATTAAATCTTTACCGGATTTATCCTCAACCGTTTTCGGAAGTTTAAAAATCAATAACCTCAAGGCAGGCCAAGGAGGCATAGGACAACACCCCCCATAACATTGGCACCCCTGTCTGGTTGTTACGGGGAACATTCACATCTTATTTAGTAGGTAAATGTAATTCCTAAACTTAAATTGGAGGACCGGTCAATATCGTTTACCGCAGAAAAACTACTGTAAAAATAATTATAGAGTGCAGAAAGGCTTATAACTTTGGACAAGGGTAATTCTGCTTTCATCTGTAATAGGATTCGATGGTTTCCAAAGTCGTTGTACAATGGCTGAAAGTATATGGTTTCCGTTAGATTTAAAGAAGTTTCTTTAAAGGAATGCGTTGCAGAAAGGTAGCTACTGTTTCGGTGGTTGTAAAACTGCTGCCCCGTATCTGCTATTTTCTCTATTTCATACATATATGCATTGCCAAAATATACCCGAGTCATTTCTGAAGAAATCAATTTTAATCGGATTCCAGCGCCAACGAGGTTTCTAGAAGTTATGGTAAGCTTAGTATTGTTCTGGTTTTGGATAAAAGCTTCAACACGAAACAAGGAGGTTAGTTTCTGATTGTACCGCAGGTGAAAGAACCAGGAGTTTTGAAAATCCTTTTCGTTACTTCTAATAAGCTTATAATTTCCAATAAAGAAAAATATTTTTTGTAGGTCTTTTGTTTTAAATTGAGTGGTTAAGTTAGAGCCTATCTGAAATAAATAATCCCCGTTATTATCGGTATAATTAAACAATAAATCGCTCTTTAATGCAAACCGGACAGAATCACTTTGCATCCTTTTGGATTCTATGTTCACCAACTGCGCATTTACACCATTAGATAGGAAGTATATAAGCGTGATAAGTAGTGGCTTTAAGTAATAAAACTTAGCTGTTCCAATTAGTTCCATATACTATTACATTCCCTATTTTAACCGTTTATCATTGACAGAAGAAAAGATAGGAATTCTTTTATTTTATTGAACTATTAAGCTACCAAGCCAATAATACAGCTATGTTTTAATGGATCGGTAAATCTTTATATAGTCTGGGTAAATATAAATAATCCTTTCCTAAACGCTATTCAAAAATATTCCCACTGTAGCGGTACACCATCTTGTAATAGTAGTAGATTTCCCTAATCCATTTTTAGTTCAGTATGAAAGGGTAATAGTCACTGCAGATCTTTGATTCCTTAAAAATTGGTATCCTCGATATTACTAGGACCAATCATTGCATTTTGACTATCTTTGGTAATTACGATTTAAAACGAAGAGTAAATGAAAAAAGCATCTACAATTTTAATGTTAACCGTCTTGTTTACTGCGTGTAACAACTCTAAAGACAAAAGCAAGGGGACGCTCTCAGATCCTTCTGAGAATCCGTTGTTGGTAGAATCTAACCTACCTTATTACGCCCCCGATTTTACACAAATTAAAAACAGCCACTTTAAGCCTGCATTATTACAAGGGATAGCAGAGCAAAAGGAGGCCTTGGAAAAAATTGCTAACAACCCGGAAGCAGCAACTTTTGACAATACTATATTGGCATTGGAAAAGAGTGATGCTACTTTAAATAGGGTGCGAAATGTATTCTACGCCCTCACAAGTGCCCATACCAATGACACCATCCAGGCGGTTCAAGTAGAGATGGCCCCTAAATTTGCAGAATTACGTGATGCAATTTACCTAAACGATAAACTCTTCCAAAGAGTAAAGTCCCTTTACGAAACCAGGGAAAGTTTGAAATTGGATGCAGAGTCGTTAAAGTTATTGGAAAACTACTTTGAAGATTTTGAAATTGCCGGCGCGAATCTGCCTGCCGATAAAAAAGAAACCCTAAGATCTTATAACTCCAGATTGGCCACTTTAACCACAAAATTCAATAAAACCTTATTAGAGGCCAATAATGCAGGAGCGGTGATTTTTACCGATAAATCCGATTTAGCAGGTCTTTCGGAGGCGCAACTAAAGGGTTTAGAAAATGAAGACGGGGAAGGATGGAAGGTTCCTCTTCAAAACACTACTCAGCAGCCCTTATTGCAAGCCATGGAAAACAGGGAAAGTAGGGAAAAGCTTTTTTCTGCTGCTTGGCATAGGGCCGATGGTTCAGACTATGATACGAAAGCGCTTATTATTGAAATAGCCGAATTACGCGCTAAAAAAGGGGCTTTGCTTGGTTTCGCTAACTATGCCGAATGGAGCTTGCAGAATACCATGGCCAAAAATTCTGAAAATGTGATGGAATTCTTTAATGGTCTGGTTCCTGCTGCAACCGCCAAAGCAAAGGCTGAAGCTGCGGAGATACAACAAATGGTGAAGCAAAAAGGGGGCGATTTCACCTTAGAAGCTTGGGATTGGAACCACTATGCAGAAATGGTGAGGATTGCAAAATATGACTTGGACGAAAATCAGATCAAGCCCTATTTTGAGTTGAAGACCGTTTTGGAAAAAGGCGTTTTCTATGCGGCCGAAAAATTATACGGTATTACCTTCAAGGAAAGGACAGATATTCCAACCTATCATGAAGATGTGATGGTTTACGAATTGTTTGAAGAGAATGGGGATCCACTAGGCCTTTTCTATGCAGATTTCTTTTCTCGTCCTAGTAAGCGGGGAGGGGCTTGGATGAGTAATTTTGTTACCCAATCCAAATTGTACAACAAAAAGCCGGTAATCTACAACGTGTGTAATTACCCAAAACCAGCTGCGGGAGAACCAGCACTTTTGACCTATGATGAAGTGAGCACCATGTTCCATGAATTTGGACATGCCCTTCACGGCTTTTTTGCAGATCAGCAGTATCCTTCACTTTCTGGGACATCAGTATCTAGGGATTTTGTTGAGTTCCCGTCTCAGTTTAATGAGAATTGGGCCTTATATCCAGAAATATTGAAGAATTATGCCCTTCATTACCAAACTGGAGAGACTATTCCGCAAGCGTTGATAGACAAGATTAAAAAATCTGGCACCTTTAATCAAGGATATAGCCTAACTGAAAATTTAGCTGCTTCCAATTTGGATATGCAATGGCACACCATATCAGCAGATACCACAATTGAGGATGCCAATGCCTTTGAAAAAGAGGCCTTGAGTAAAACAAAACTCGATGTGGTAAAAGCAGTACCACCACGTTATAGGTCTACCTATTTCGCTCATATTTTCTCTAGTGGTTATGCTGCTGGTTATTATTCTTACCTATGGACGGAAATGCTGCACCACGACGCTTTTGATTGGTTTGAGAACAATGGCGGACTTACACGTGAAAATGGACAGCGATTTAGGGATATGATCCTTTCTAGAGGAAACACCTTACCATTGGAAAAAATGTACGAGGATTGGAGAGGTGGAGCGCCTAAAATTACACCTATGCTAAAAGCAAGGGGCGTACAATAATTAATTTAAAATAGGTTCTTCTATTAACTCAGGACAAGCCCATGAGGTGCTGGATGAAAAAAAACCTATAATTTTCAGCTCTCCGTCTCTATGGAACGGAGGGTATTTAAATCTTACATAGTGCGTAAAAGGGACCTGAATAAGGTCCCTTTTTTATACTTTAAAAGTGAGATACTGCCAGATACCTGTTGTAGGGAGTTCCATAAAATAACGTTTCATTTCTTTGGAATGTAAGACAGTATTGCTACCCCCTACTTTTTAAATAAATCTAGGGTACCCAACAAGAGCTTTATTATAATATATTTATGGCATTAATAGATTAATCGCGCTAATTTAGTGCCAGCCTAAATGTATGTATCCTATGAATAATTCATATCCTAAAAAAGTTTACCTAAATGGGGACATTCTAGATTCCCAATCTGCCAAAATTTCCATTTTTGATAGGGGATTTTTATTCGGGGATGGAATTTATGAGGTGATGGTAAAGATTAATGGACAGTTTTTTTATAGAGATGCCCATCTTAAGCGTTTGGCTGAGAATCTGCGCACCATAAAAATCGACTTTGATACCAGCAACCTAGTAGCGGAAATTAACCGCTTGCTTAGGGCATCAGATTTAGCGGATAAAGACTGCTTGTTGTACATGCATGTGAGTAGGGGAGTTGCTCCCAGGCAGCATAATTACCCTAAGGCTATAACTCCTACCGTAATGATGTATGCCACACCAAGGATCTTGCCAGAAATTAATACGATGAAGGCTTCCGTAGTGACTTCTGAGGATGTTAGATGGGGCAGATGCGATATAAAGATGACTTCTTTATTAGGCAATGTGATGGCCAATGAACATGCGATGCAACAAGGCTGTTTTGAAAATATACTTATCAGAAATGGGGTGGTAACAGAAGCTTCCCACTGTAATGTCTTTTTTGTAAAGGAGGGGGTGGTTTACACCCATCCGGCCGATAGATTTATCTTGAATGGTATTACTAGGCAATTAGTCCTGGAGCTTTGCCAGCAATTAGGTCTGGAAGTACGGGAAGAAGGAGTTCCTCAAAAAGAACTATTGAAAATGGACGAAGCATTCTTAACAGGGACTACCACCCAGATAGCATCTATAAGGCAACTGGACGACCATTTTTATTACCACGGAGAAAACGTGGGGGAAATCACTAAAAAGCTTCAGGAGGCATTTTTAAAATTAAAGAATAATCATAAGCAATTAACCTAATTTAAACAAGTTAGGCTCTCTAGAATCCCTTTTAAAAAGGGATTTTTTTGTTTTAAATAGAATATCCGATTTTAGGAACTCAAAAACACCTAATTAGTCTTATAATTTAATTAAAATCACTAACTTGTATAAAAATATGCCTATGCCAATTTACATGGATCGTCATGACATTCCCGAATCCATTACCGCAGAACACGTGGCAAAAATGCATAGGGAAGATTTAAAAATCGAACACCTTTATAATTGCAAGGGAATGACCTATTGGTGCGATGAGAAAAGACGTACCGCCTTTTGTTTGATAAAAGCACCCAATAAAAAGGCCATCCAAGACATGCATAACCATGCACACGGTGATGTTCCCCATAGAATTATTGAAGTGGACGGAAGCATTGTAGAATCTTTTTTGGGGCGGATTGAAGATCCTAAGAAATCTCAAAACACCACGTTAAATATCATCAACGACCCCGCTTTTAGAACCATAATGGTGATACGATTACGCGTGGTTAAATTCAATTCCGCACATTCTAAACAATTTCAACAAAAGATACAATCAAACATTACGTCCATTTTAACCTCCATAGCTAAATTAAAAGGGCGTATAGTTAAACAAAAATCAGATTATTTTCTAGCCTCCTTTTCTTCCGTCAGCAAAGCCGTGCATTGTGCCCAGGGAATTTACACTCAGCTTACGCCACTGGCCTCTAATGGAGGTAAAGATGCCCAATTGAGCATCGGACTGCATGCGGGAGTACCTGTTACTGAGAAAGAAAGTATTTTTGAGGACACTATTAAACTAGCAGAGCGATTTAGCGCTCTTATTCATGATAAAGTTGTGCTATCTCCGGAGGTAGGGGAGTTATACGAAAGTGAAAACTTAAATGTAAAACTAACCCATAAGTATATAAAGACGCTCACAACAGGAGAGGAAAAATTAGTGGATCGCATTATGGATTATACTGAGAAGGAATGGCATAATGCAAGCTTCAGTTCCAATAATTTCAGTAAGAACTTAGGATACAGTAAGTCCCAATTATATAGGAAAATGCAAGCCCTATGCGGAAAGTCGCCCAATAGCTTTATAAAGGAGTACCGCTTGGAAAGGGCACTGGAGCTGTTAAGAAAAAACAATAAGAATATTTCGGAGACCGCCTTTACCACTGGCTTTAATAGTCCAGCCTATTTTTCAAAATGTTTTATGGATAGGTTTGGCATCCTTCCTTCCAGCTACATTCAAAATTACACCGTTTAGTTGTTGACACCCATAATATTAGGTTGCTTACATTTTGTTGTTTTTTGAACCAAAATTAGCTGCTCCTGCCTTATATTATCAATATTTTTACATTAAAGCAGTGTTTATCACCCAAAAACAGCTAGTGTTCTTTTTAAAGAAACTTGTAGTGGTGCCGTTATAAAACTGCTACGATGTAATACTCCCCCTCGTATAAAATAAAAAACCAACCGCCCTTGTTTTACTGATTCGACACTTCCCACACCTCGTAGAATATTATGAGCGGGAATGATAAAATGGTTGCACAATTCCTCCAATCTATACTTTTGGAAGACTGTAGAGTTGGAGGGAATCAACTAGTTAATTATTGTATTAACCTCTAAATTCCAAGTCATGAATTACAAGATCAATTTTTTAAAAATTAAAACAGTCTTGCTGCTATCCATCTTTTTAATTGGATGTGAAGTTTACGGACAGGAGGAAATGAAAATGGGGGAAGAATCCTCGCAGTTAAGAACCCATGAGGACAAGGAGCTGCAGTGGGGACCCTGTCCAGATTTTATGCCAGTTGGTTGTACCATAGCAGTTTTGCATGGAGATCCGTCCAAAAAAAATGTGGATATTTTCTTTAAAGTTCCGCCAAACTATGACATTCCCGCACATTATCACAGTTCTGCAGAGCGAATGATTCTTGTTTCAGGTGAATTACAAGTTACCTATGAAGGCGAGAAGGAGAAAATAATGAAAGTTGGCACCTATGCATATGGACCTGCCAATAAACTACATACCGCAAAATGTCTCGGGAAAGATCCATGTGTGCTTTTTATTGCATTTGAAGAACCCTTGGATGCTTTTCCAAAGGTCACTAAGCATTAATTCATCAATAATGCTAATAGAAAAAGAATAATAAAAACGAACAGTTAAATTATTGAATTATGGAAATGGTTGTAGATATGGATACGGGTATTGTAGCCTCCTTTACGGAGCAAATAAAGGGGGAGGTAATTATGCCGTCTCACGAAGATTATCATCGTAGCAGAAAGGTATATAACGGGATGATAGATAAAAGTCCTGGAATGATAGTAAAATGTGTTGATGTAGCCGATGTAATAGCCTCCGTTAACTTTGGGCGAGAAAACAACTTATTGATTGCCGTGAGATCTGGGGGACACAATGGAGGTGGTTTGGGAATATGTGATGATGGCCTGGTTATAGATTTATCGGGTCTCAAAAATGTCCGCGTGGATACCTCCAATAATACGGTACGGGTAGGCGGGGGCAACCTATGGGGCGAGGTAGACCATGCTATCCATGCCTTTGGATTGGCTATTCCCTCAGGAATAATATCTACCACTGGCGTTGGGGGCCTAACACTTGGTGGAGGAGTAGGACATCTTTCCAAGAAATTTGGACTTACCATTGATAACTTGTTGGAGGCCGATATGGTCTTGGCGGATGGTAGTTTTGTAACGACAAACAAAGATCAACACTCAGATTTATTCTGGGCCATCCGTGGGGGTGGAGGAAACTTTGGGGTGGTAACCTCCTTTAAATTTCAGGCTCATCCCATTAAAACTGTAATTGGTGGGCCAACCCTATGGCCAATAGAACAGGTAGCGGAAATTATGGCGTGGTACGATAAATTTATCAGGAGTGCTCCGGATGATCTAAATGGATTTATAGCTACGATGGTTATACCTGGACCTCCTTTTCCAGAATTCCTACACAATAAACAGTTTTGTGGAATTGTGTGGTGTTATACTGGGGATCCCGATAAATTTGACGCGCTCTTTAAAGAGGTTTTGGATCTTAACCCCATATTTCAACATGTTGGAGAAATGCCGTATCCTTCTATTCAAACTTTATTTGATAACATGCTTCCTCCAGGCCTGGAATGGTATTGGAGGGCCGACTTTTTTAATGAATTAGGGCAGGAAATACGGGAGGCTCATTTGGAATATGGTTCTAAAATTCCGACCGTTTTATCCCAGATGCATTTATACCCAATACTAGGTGCTGCCAGTAGAGTTGGGCCAGAGGATACTGCCTGGGCCTATAGGGATGCTAGCTATGCGGGTGTTATTGTGGGGGTAGACCCTAATCCAGAAAATAGGGAGCTCATCACAGATTGGTGTAAAAATTATTGGAAAGCCCTTCATCCGTATTCGGCAGGAGGAGCCTATTCAAATTTTATGATGAATGAGGGACAAGATCGGGTAAAAACTAGCTACCGACACAACTATGATCGACTGGTAAAAATGAAGCAAAAATACGATCCCACTAACTTGTTTAAGGTCAATCAAAACATAAAACCATAAGAATTGATCTTATTAATATAAGCATTGTAGAGTTACGTTCCAGAATTTACTCAGGTAGTTAAAAAAGGAAGAGTTTGACTATAAGTAGTGGTTTAGCCTCTATTTTTCCCAAGTGAAATAGAGGCTAAACCTGCTAATTACCCATTATAGCGTAATATAATTGTAATAACCTATTTACTTAAGGCCTCTAGTAGCTTTTCTGCCACTAATTTGGAGGAAGCGGGATTTTGCCCTGTAATTAAATTTCCATCTTGAAGCGCATAAGCCTCCCAATCTCCCGCTTTGGAATAGATACCTCCCTTTTCCTTTAGCATATCCTCTACCAAAAATGGAACCACATCCTTAAGTTGAACCGCAGCTTCCTCAGAATTGGTAAATCCCGTTACTTTTTTTCCTTTTACCAAAGGACTGCCTTCACTGCTAGTAACCTCTTTTAGTGCGGCTGGTGCGTGACAGACAAAAGCAATAGGTTTCTTTTGATTATTAAAACTTTCAATAAGTTGAACAGACGTACTATCCGTTGCCAAATCCCATAAGGGACCGTGACCACCTGGATAAAAAACGGCGTCATAATCACTAGCTTTTATATCGGCTAATTTATGGGTGTTTTTAATTTTTTCCTGCGCCTCCGGATCCTTCTTGAAACGCTCCGTATCCTCCGTACGCGCATCTGGAGTGTCACTGCTGGGATCAATAGGGGCAGGGCCACCTTTGGGGGTAGCCAAGGTTATGGTTGCGCCCTTATCCAATAAGGTATAGTAGGGATTGGCAAATTCCTCGATCCAAAAACCCGTTTTCTTGCCAGTGTCGCCCAATTTATCATGGGATGTTAATACAAATAATATGTTCATCTTCTTAATTTTTTAGATTAGTAATTCATTTATCGATTATTAAAATCATTATGCTTTAACAATCATTTTCCCTTTGTTCTTTCCTTTAAAAAGGTCTAGAAATGCTTGGGGCGTACTTTCAAATCCCTCTACAATAGTTTCCGTATAGGATAACTTACCCTCTGCTAGCCATGTTGCTAATTGTTCTATTGCTTCAGGGAATTTGTCAGCGTAATTAGAGACGATAAACCCTTGCATTAAGGCACTATTTTTAATTAGGAAGGGCTGTACACTTATACTTTTCGGTAGTTCGGTATTATTATATACGGAAATAGCACCGCAAATAATCATCCGTGCAAATCGGTTAATGTTAAAGAGTACTGCATCGGATATGGGTCCGCCTACATTGTCAAAATAAATATCAATTCCATTGGGACAGGCTTTTTTCAGCGCGGCAGTCATATCTTCGGTACTGTTGTAATTTATAGCGACATCAAATCCAAAATCGGATTCCAGCATTGCTACCTTCTCATCCGTACCTGCTATACCCACTACTTTGAGACCTAATATTTTTCCAATCTGTCCCACAACGCTTCCAACGGCCCCTGCAGCTCCCGAAACCACTAAGGTTTCTCCCGCTTTTGGTTTTCCAATTTGTGTAAGGCCGAGATAGGCGGTAAGTCCCGTCATACCCAATATGCCCAAATAAGCACTAAGGGGAGCCTTATTTCCGTCTATTTTTAATAAGCCCTCTCCTGTGGAAATTTGACTCGTTTTCCATTCTAACATCCCAGATACAAATTCCCCTTCTTTAAACTGATCGTTTTTGGAATCCACTACTTTGGCAACCACGCCAGAAGTGATAGGTTTCCCCAATTCAAAAGGAGGGATATACGATTTGGCATCGCTCATTCTACCCCGTAAATAGGGGTCTACGGATATATAAGTGGTTTCCAAAATCATTTCTCCCTCCTGGGGTTGCAGTTCTTCCTCTGTGCTTATAAGTTTAAAATCCGATAAAGTGGGGGTGCCCACAGGGCGCTGGTTTAATAGTATTGTTTTTGTCATAATGTTCTATTTTAATTCAATTATTATTGAATACTGATTATTATACTTAATAAGGAGTTTTTAGCTTAACTCATTTAAATCTATTTGGAACCGATATACTGTTCCATGCTGCCCGGTACGCTTGTTCCAAATCTACCTCATCTATTTTAAAGGCACCTCGGTTTTGCATCACCATAAGAAAAGACAATGGGTTTATAGTATATGCGTAGAGTAGGTAGGGGGAAATGGGTTTAATAATACCTTCCTTTTGTCCGCGCTCCCATAAATCTAATAGCGGCTGCAAATGCACCAATCCTTTTTGTCTACTATCCTCCGAAATCATAGGGGTATTGTCGCATTGGGCTAAAAACAAAGCTTCTTCTGTTTCCTTTAGCTTGAAATCGGCAATCCGCCTCCAGATAATTTCAAATCCGGCTTCTACCGGTAATTTAGGATCATAGTTTTCAAAGGCATAGGAAGTAAATTGCGATTTTACTTCCAAGTATACCTTGTTTACTAAATCTTGCTTGTTTTCAAAGTATAGGTAAATAGTAGCTGGGGACACATTGGCCATTTTTGCAATTTTGGACATTGGGGCAGCATGAAAGCCATTGTTGTTTACTAAACTGATAGTCGCTTCCATTAAAGCATTCCGTTTATCAATACTTTTTTTAAGTTTTACCATAACATATTGGATTAAGGTGGTTTACCATCCATATATTGGAGATATAAAACCAAAGGTATTGCGAAAGTAGCAAAACTGAATGAACATTCATTTTTCTAATCCGACTTTAACAGGAAATTAGTACCGTGTGAAGCCTTGGTAAAAGGGGACTATAGTATGCGATTGTGCAAAATAAACTGGGGGAATAACTGTTGGGGGAGATTAAACTTATATCTCTTCAAAACAAGTAGGATGGGTATTTAAATTTTTGGATGAAATTTTAGCTGTTTAAAGATAATGAATAAGGATAAGATAAAATTATGCGCCTTGTGTTTATAGTGCGTGTTAGTATAATATATTATCAAGGTGCTGACGCAATCTATCTTCACTTAAAAGAAAGTTCTTATCCGTTTTAAACACCGTCATAACCTCCTGTTTAATTTGGCTTAGTTCTTTATAGGAATAATCGAATACAGCAATACCATTTTCAATTTTCTCTATACAACTGTCCTCATCATCATTTAAAAATTCGGCATACACGCGATCAAAGGTTCCCCCGTCAATTTTAGATTTTATAAATTCCAATTCTTCGGCCGACACCCTAGCGTCTGCATTGGCACAAAGCAGCAAAATATAAATTTTCAATTCTGTTTTAGACCAGTGGAATCTGTTGTTTTTCATGGTCGCATCGTTTTTTAACGTTCAGATAATAATGACCTCACAGTCTTTTTAGCTTTTTTTATTCTCATAATTATACAGGCATAGCCTCCCATAGACTGAAGCGCTTATATAAAGCATTATCCAACTAAAATCCAAGAGGTTCGGGACGAAGGGAGCCTATTGGTGTCCGAAAGAATAGTTTATATTATCGAAGGATAAAATCACTATAAAATACAGCTCCCAATTGCAGGTATCTAATTAACAAGGGCTTGTCTTTTGCCGAATAATGGCCTAATACCGATAAAAAGTAGCGTCCAAATTAAAAGAATATAAAGGTACCAGCTGTTAGAGATGAGTTCTAAATAATCCAATCTTCCTTTCGAAAGGCTTAAAATCATCAATACCTGTGCACCATAAGGTAGTAGTCCTTGTGATATACAAGAGAAAATATCCAAGATAGAAGCAGTTTTCTTATTGTCTAACCCGTAGTCATCGTTTATTTTTTTGGCAATAGATCCTACAATTATAATAGATACCGTATTGTTTGCGATCGCCATATTAACGCTTGCTACCAAGGCTCCAATGCCATACTGTGCAGAAGCTTTACCTTTTATTAGGCCCTTTATCTTTTCAAGAATATAGGCAATCCCCCCATTTTTTGCTACCAAAGCAGCCAAACCACCTGAAAGAAGAGACAACAAGAATATTTCCGTCATATTGGTAAATCCAACATAAGCAATCTTAGTCGATTCCAGTAGCGTGAAATCCCCATACAGGATTCCTAGTGCGCCACCGGACAGAACACCTAAAAGCAGCACTACAAAAACATTAACCCCTAAAACAGATAGGGCAATAACCAATAAATAAGGCATAATTTTTATAGCGGAATAGTTTTGGGAAACCACTTCGGCATCTTGGTCCTGGACCCCCAATCCTTGAATAATGAGGATTAGGATAGTGAAAAGTGCAGCCGGTAGGGCAATTTTAATATTCTGTTTAAACTTATCACTCATCTTACAGCCAAGAGATTGGGTAGCTGCAATTGTGGTATCGGAAATTAATGATAGGTTATCTCCAAACATGGCGCCCCCCAATAAGGCACCGCACATAATTGGGAGGGAAACATTACCAGCATCGGCAAAGCCTACTACTATTGGCGCCAAAGCGACTATAGAGCCTACGGAGGTCCCAGTGGATATGGATAAAAAGGAGGCTATAATGAAAATTCCAAAATAAATATATTGGAGGTCTATATAATGTAATCCAAAATTAACAATGGCATCTACACTACCTGTAGCTTCGGTGATAGCGGCAAAAGCCCCGGCCAAGAGATAAATAAGGCACATGGTCAGTATCTTATCATCTCCACATCCTTTCAGCAGCGTCCCAATTTTAGAATTTATAGACCGTTTAAAAATTAAAAAGGCAACTATAATTCCGGCAATAACCGCTATAGGGGAAGGTAAAGCGTAAAAATCATTTAGGTAGATCCCAGCGCCTAAGAAAGTAAATACAAAAACCAATAGAGGAATTAAGGCTGAAAAATTGGGGCTGGGCTGTTTTAGGGATGCCATTTGATATGTTTAATGGAATTTCAAAAAGAAGCGGGTTGGCCATGGAAATAGGGGTAACATTGGTTCCAAATCCATTTGGCTTATCCCTTTAGCACCTTGCTCGTTAATGCAGGTTGCTATCCCTTTTTGGAGATTCTTGATAATTAAGTGGGCAAAAATAACCCTTTACCTTACAACAGGTCTCTAAAAATGGGATTTTTATTTTATGGGTTCATAGGTTTCATCTTAGCTACGGTGGCTAAAGGTTAAAAACAGTGGGAGTCTTAGGGAAAGAAGGCTTTAGGTGGGGTAGCTACTAAGATTTACAGAGGATATTTTGTAGCAAAAAAAAGGATAAGGGCTGAGATTCCTGCTCTAAAAAATAGGGCAAATTTGAAAAAAAAATGAAATAAATCAAATAAATTACTGAATTCTAAATTATTGTCACCACATTTGCATACTTAAAGTATTTACAATTTAATTATTATTACAATGAACAAAGGAACAGTAAAATTCTTCAATGACACTAAAGGTTTTGGTTTTATCACTGAAGAAGGCGTAGAAAAAGATCATTTTGTACACATCTCTGGATTAATTGACGAGATTCGCGAAGGCGATGAAGTTTCTTTTGATCTTCAGGAAGGTAAAAAAGGATTGAACGCAGTAAACGTAAAAGTAATCGACTAAGATATATTTGAATGTTTATAAAAGCCTGTCACGTAATGTGACAGGCTTTTTTTTTGCCTTTTAATCGGGGATTGGCTTTTTGGGAAGCCTTATTCAGATAGAACCGAAATAAAAATTCCGGAAACTAGTAAAAGAAACAATAACAGGAGGCTAAAAGCCAAGAAGCGAATAGCTCTATTTACAAGTTTAAATTTTGCATCGGCGATTTTAGAATTAACATAAATTTGCTGTCCCAATTGATCAAAAAGCTCCACCTCATCCAAACTAACCTTATAAAAGGTTTTTGAAAATTCTTTTATCCCACCATACTTGGTAATTACATCTTCGAAAAAAAACATATTCTTATCAAATTTCCCCTCAATCTTGGGCATAAAACAGCGAATACTAAAATAAATAGACGCTATGGTAAGGCAGGTCCATACTGCCATTAATAGGTAGATATAGGTATACTCCTTGGCTGTAGACAAAATGTGAGCATGATTTAGATAAATAATATTAAACAAAATACCATAAAAAGAGAGAATGAGTCCGGCCTTTATTTCCGAGGCTTTAATGAGTCCAAAGACATAATTGATACTTCCCCAATAATGATCTACCAAGTCTTCCGTATGGCTTCCTCTTCTATAGGGTGGCATTAGTTTTTCTGTATGTAATTCTTTTGGTGGTTGCTGTGGTTGGTCCATAAATCAAAGCTTATATATCTATTAAGGGGGTATTGCTCCAACACCTTTATGCAAGAACTACTACAAGATACTAAATACCCTTCATTAAATTGTTTTACAGATTCTCCTTTCCTCATTTTTTTCATAGACTTAATGAGTTGTTTTGAGCCAATTTGTTACATTGGATAATTAATAACTCCCTTCCGGACATTAAAAGGGGTGATTCGTCCTAATTTTAGACCTACCAAAGTATTTGTATACTACTTTAAGGAGAATAATGTATAAATATGTCCGACTATGTGTACCTCTAAGAACTATTTCGTTTTATTAGTAATGGCATTGCTGATGTTCCAAGGTATTACCTATGCACAAATTACACATGTTGTAACCCTGCACGTAGATCCGGAGTATTTGGACCAGGGCAACAACAAGAAAGCTTATTCCTTTACAGTAAGCGATGAAACTGAAACAGAAAATGAAGATGATCCTGAGACCTTCACTATTATTGTAAATGAAGAGGATGAAATTGCTTGGGAAGGTGTTACCAAAGAGGGAGAGGCTATAGATATAGAAGCAATAATCATAGAAGATGATGTTGACAATCCCCACCGAAGAAATATATTTAGAAGTAGAAAGCTTAACGGTAGAAGGGGGCAAGATCACCCTAGAAAAAAGGTGAAAGGGAAGGTAAAAAAGAACACTAAGGGCAACACGTATAAATACATCATTCAATTTAGTCTAGAGGGTAATACCTATGAAATTGATCCGAAAATTAGGGTGTAAGTCTAATTCTCCTATTGGTTGGTGTACTTCCTCCGTCTATGGGAACCTATGGCTTTGTCTTAAATTAAGGATTTTCTACTTTAGCCTATGCCTAGCATGTTCTTCCATTAGCTATGGCCAGAATCAAATTATTGCCGATAGTCTTGAGTCCATCTATCTTTCTGGTAACTATGGCCCTCATGATCGCCTACAGATTTTAGCCGATTTGGCAAAATATCACCCTATCCCTGAAAAGTCCTTACTCTATAGTGAAGAACTCCTAAAAACAGCCTTAGAACTTGATAGCACGCGGTATATATTTACTGCTTATAAAGAAAAGGGAAATTCACTTAGACTAAAGGGAGATCTTAGTGAGGGATTGGCCAGTTACTTCAAGGGGGTAGAACTTGCAAAGAAGGAAAATTTAATCCAAGAACTGGGCTTGATGTATATCGCCATTGCCAATGTGTATTCCATTATGGGGAATCACAGCAACACCATTTTAAATTACAAGAATGCCATTGAAATAATGAAGGAACTGAAAGATTCCTTGAATTATGCCGTAGCCTTGGAAAATCTAGGAGATGAATACAACGTGAATATGGCTAAGCCAGATTCAGCCTTAATATTTTTTAAGGAATCTGGAGCTATTTTTAAAGCCTTGGATTACAAAACTGGCTTGGCATATAACTTAGGGAATATTGGATTGGCCTACGCCCAATTAGGAGAACCTATCATTGCGGAAAAGAAAATCTCCGAGGCCATTACCCTTTTGGAAACCCTGGGCGATTACTATCCTATTTGTGTTTATCTCACCTATATGTCTGACATCTACATGGAACGAAACGATTGGGATGCTGCCTTGGGTTATGCCCTTAATAGCCTAAAACTTGCTGAACAATACGAGCTAAAAGATCAAATAAGTGCTGCCTATTTACAACTTTCAGATTTATACGACAAAAAAGGGATGCCTAGTGAGGCCTTTGATTATTACAAACAACATATTGTTTACCGGGATAGTGTAAAGAACATAACAGCCGTTCAACAAATGGCCGATATGCGCACCAAATATGAGGTATCTCAAAAGCAAATAGAAGTAGACCTCTTAAACCAGCGTCAAAAAACCCAACAGGTAATTGTTATTGCAACGGCCATCGCCTTATTTTTAATTGGGCTTTTGGCTTTCGGACTCTATAGGCGTTATAGATATATAAGAAAAACAAAACAGATCATAGAGCGTGAGAGGGACCGATCGGAAAAGCTACTTCTCAATATACTCCCCGAAGAAACTGCCGCAGAATTAAAGCTAAATGGAAGTGTAGAAGCCAAAAAGTTTGAATCCGTTACTGTATTGTTCACAGATTTCGTAGGGTTTACCCATTATGCCGAAAATTTACCTCCCGAAAAACTGGTAGAAAGTATAGATTTTTATTTTACCAGGTTCGATGAGATTATGGAAAAATATGGGTTGGAGAAGATAAAAACCGTAGGGGATGCCTATATGTGTGCAGGCGGACTCCCTTTTCCCTCCGAGGATCACGCCTGTAGAATGATACGGGCTGCTTTTGAAATTCGCGATTTTGTTATAAATGCCAAAAATGCCCAACAAGAATCGGAAGCTAGGTTTAATATCCGAATAGGGATTCATACGGGACCTGTTGTTGCAGGAATCGTAGGGACCAAAAAATTCTCTTATGATATTTGGGGAGATACGGTAAATGTAGCCTCTAGAATGGAATCTATGTCCGTCCCGGGGAAAATCAATATTTCACAAAACACCTACGATTTTGTAAAATCGGATTGTAAAAGTGACTATCGAGGGGAAATCCAGGTGAAAAATCACGGGAAGATCCGCATGTATTTTGTAGATGAATGTAATTTATAGGAAGTAAGAAAGCTTCAAAGCAGTAGTCGTCAGCATCTACCTCACTCTACCAATCTATTAAGTAGCGCCTCAATTAAATCGCTATTGGTAGAGATGGTTGTGCTATACTTCTCCAGTCTTTTTCCAAAATCATCGGTCTCCACAACGGTTACATGGATGTCAAAATAACCGTAATCCCTTACCTTGTTATGGCGGTCTACAGACACTGGGAGCAAGGGGAACCAATTATTTTGATGTTTTGCTAGCATAGGACTGTTTTCATCGTATGGATTGCCTATCTCCATATTGGAGAAACGATATTCAAAACTGGCAATTTCTTTTTTATTGAATGATTGACCGGCATCTACCCAGGTAGAAACCAAACGTACAGTGAGCAATACATCCAAATTTTCATCGCCTTGGTTTAATTTGGCTTTCGCAAAATACACGGCAACCTCCGTTGGGTTTAAGGACATAAAAGTTTTTTCGGGATTTAAATCGAAGTGAAAAATAAAATTACTGGCAAGTTCAGACGTGGTAGTATTTTCCTCTTTGTGGGAAATCCTTGCGTATCTTCTCAATTCAAAACCCCTGTATTTTGGAAGTAAAATATTCTCTCCACTCCCAGGGATATAAAAGTCATTCCCAGATCTACTTTCGGCATACGAAGCCGTATATTTTTGCGCTTCCTTATGGATCAATGTTTTTGTACCGCTAACTCCCCACTTAATAACCTGGGGTATAAGTAAGCCAAAAATAGGAGTCATTAACCCTTGGTTTTCCTCTGTTACCAAGGAATCTTCTGCTTTCAGAAGTATCAGCTCCACTTCCTCTCCTTTAACCGCATAAGAATTCTTGTAAGCTCTACAGCCCACCAATAAAACAATAGAGAGGAAAAGGATACTCCCTTTTTTCACCAGTATTGAGAATGGTAGATATGAATAATATGGCTTCATACTAATTGGGTCTTTTAGAGGGGGAAGTGCAGCACTAGCGGGTTTCATTTTATAGAGACCCCTATAAATTTAATAAATTATGACCCAAGACCATCATTATCCACTTCAAAGCTTTTAATTTATTTATTGAAAAAGGATATAAGCAGTTTACACTTTGCCCTAATCACTGGTATCGATTAAATATAGCTGCTACCCTCTATTAATCGTTGGGTTATGCCTATATTTATTCTATCAGGAGACAAGGTTTCACTTTAGAATATTTGTCTATGGCAGGGAAAGATAAATGATAAATATGGGTAATGGACCTCATACAAACCATGTATTATGCACAGATCTCCGTTCGTTTCAGGTGACGATAGTGCAAAACTATATAAATCTATTAGAAGCTATTTATGAATTGGATATTAATCGTGGAATTTGCCTACCTACTCTTAGTATTTTTGGTGGTCCTCCGCGTGCTGTATGACACCCGAAGTGGGGCAAAGGCACTTGCGTATATCCTATTCATTGGCCTCATTCCGATTGTGGGTATATTGTTCTATTTCTGGTTTGGGGTCAACTATCGGAAAAGAAAGCTCTATACCAAAAAAATAGTACAGAACGATAAATGGCGTGCAGGGATAAAAAATAGGATTTTCACCTATTCTTCCGGAATATTGAATTCTGGACTCATCCCAGATAAGCATCGGAACCTAGTAGAATTTATCCGCAAGTCTAGCTACAGCCCTTTAACCGGCAACAATACAGTGAAGCTTTTATTTAATGGAGAGGAGAAATTTCCACAACTCCTTAAAGCTTTAGAGGCTGCCCAGTCTCACATTCACATAGAATATTATATTTATGAGAACGATGCAACAGGGAATGCCATAGCACAGGTATTGATTAAAAAAGCACAAGAGGGGGTGGAAGTCCGTTTCTTGTACGACGATTTTGGAAGTCATAACCTAGGGACCCAGTTTCTAAGAAGATTAACCGATGCTGGTGTAGAGACAGCCCCCTTCTATAAAATAAAATGGTACGCCTTGGCCAGTCGCCTTAACTACCGCAACCACCGAAAAATCATAGTAATAGATGGTAAAACCTCCTTCATAGGGGGGATCAATATCAGTGATAAATACAGAAACGACACTAAAGAAGGTAAGGGATTGTATTGGCGAGATACTCATTTGATGATTCAAGGCAATGCTACACTATACTTACAATACGTATTTCTGTGTGATTGGAATTTTTGCAGTGAAAACAAGTTGGAATTTATGCACAAATATTTCCCACCCATAGTAGAGGAGGGGGAGATTGCGCAAAAATTGGTGCAAATTGTGCCATCTGGGCCCGATTCTACCTTGCCCGTTATTTATTACTCCTTAATTCAGGCAATTGGGGCTGCAAAAGAGCAAATATTAATTACCAGTCCCTATTTCATTCCTGGAGAGAGTTTAATGGATGCACTTATTATAGCTGCAAAAAGTGGGGTAGTGGTAAAAATATTGGTCCCTGGTATTTCGGACTCCAAAATGGTGAATACAGCCGCTACGTCTTATTATACCGAGTTATTGCAACATGGGGTACGGATATACCAGTACAACAAAGGATTTGTCCATGCAAAAACTATGGTGATAGATGGGGAATTGGCAATTGTGGGTTGGGCAAATATGGATTATAGAAGCTTCGACCTTAATTTTGAAGTGAACGCCATGCTTTACAGCGATCATTTTGCAACTAAAATGCAAGATGCTTTTATGGAAGATTTAAAACATTCCATGGAGATAAATGCCCTTAACTGGTTGCAACGGCCAAAGTATGTCCATTTATGGGAGCGAATCGTACGCCTGCTTTCCCCATTTCTGTAAATCACCTACATAACCATTTAATTGATTAAATAGCTAGTAATTAGGTTGTTGCTAGCCTTTAAGGAAGTAGAGATTTAAACGTTTTTTAATTCAAGGAATAAAACAATGGATTTAATGGACCCAACATTTTGCTAATTCCTATATCTGTAGTAATTTAATGTATCCCGAAACACTTAATGGCTCAACTACCTAAACAGCTCCATTTTTTTTGGAGTTGTAATGGTTAACAATTAAACAACTGATAAATGAAGGCAATAGGATTTAAACAATCGTTACCCATATCCGATCCAAATAGTTTTATAGAGTTCGAAATAGAAAAGCCTAAGCCAAAAGGACACGATCTATTGGTGAAAATAGCTGCTATCTCTGTGAACCCGGTCGACTTTAAGATTAGGCAGAGTGCTGCCAAGAATACGGTCTTAGATACTCCCAAGATTATTGGCTGGGATGCTGTTGGTACGGTAGAAGAAGTCGGTGATAAGGTATCCAAGTTTAAGGTAGGGGACCAGGTGTATTATGCGGGGGACCTAACCAGAAGTGGAAGCAATGCTACTTATCAATTGGTAGATGAGAGAATTACTGGTTTTAAACCACAAAAGCTAAGCCTTGCAGAAGCTGCTGCAATCCCATTAACCGGATTAACGGCATGGGAAACGCTATTTGACCGTATAAGGGTAGACCCAATAACCGATCAGGGGAAAACTGTATTGATAATAGGAGGTGCCGGTGGCGTAGGGTCTATTTGTATACAATTAGCCAGAAAGGTGGGAAATTTAACCGTAGTTGCTACCGCATCTAGGCCCGAGTCTGCACAGTGGTGTACAGCTCTAGGCGCTAATCATGTAGTAGATCACCGCTCGTTACAGGAAGAGTTGGACAAATTAGGGCATAGCCAAGTAGATTATATTTTAGATTTTGTTGATCTAAAAGCCTATTGGGAAGTGGCCGCAGAAATTATTAAGCCTCAGGGACATATAGTGTCCATTACCGGTAGTACTGAACCCTTGCATTTAAATCTGCTGAAAAATAAAAGTGTTACTTTCTCTTATGAGTTTATGTACACCCGCTCTATGTACCACACCGATGATATGGACAAGCAGCATCGGATTCTTAATAAAATTGGCCGACTATTAGATGCTGGTAAATTAAAGCCCACCTTAAATACTACCCTAACAGGTTTTACTGTTGCTAATCTAAAAAAAGCACATCAACTACAGGAATCTGGTAAAAGTATCGGAAAAACTGTGATTCTATACTAATATAAAGCCATCTTCTCTATTAAGGTAGATGGCTTTTTTAATCCTATCATTCAAAGAAGTTTAGCCTAGAAAGGTTAGGTATACGACAATATCTCAAATAGGCAAATTGTTTAGAGGAAGAAACTGTAAAGGCGTCAAAATGACAGTGTTACGAGGTTTTTATGCCTTAATTACACCGGTGTTTTCTGCAATTAAGTCAGCTCAACTCTAAAGAAATATTAAAATCCGTATCCGTTTCCGTCCTATGCCAATTTGGTATTTATTTTGCTTGTAATAGTAATGAATTTATTGTTTAACTTAAATCTTAATTATTATGAGCACTTTAGTTAATGTTCCTAAGAACGGAGGTTTGACAAGCAGAAATTCATCTAAAACTTCAAACCTTCCAGTCTGGTCTTCTTGGATCGACGAATTTTTTAACGGTGGGTTACCTTCAGTACTTTCCCAAAATTTCAATTCGGGTATAAGTCTTCCTATGGTAAACATCAAAGAAACTGCTGAAGCATATTTTGTTGAGATGGCCGTACCTGGTCTAAATAAATCCGATTTTAAAATAGACATCGATAATCAAGTACTTTCCATTTCCGCTGAACTAGAAGAGGAGAGTGAGGATAAACAAGAGAATTACACCCGTCGTGAATTTGGTTACTCCTCCTTTAAGCGAAGTTTTAACTTGCCCGAAACTGTAAACGAAGAACATATAGAGGCTAAGTATAACGAGGGAATCTTAAGCGTTCATCTCCCAAAAAAGGAAGAGGCAAAACAAAAACCTGTAAGAACTATCAAAATCTCCTAAGAAGAGAGGATTCAAGGGAGCTACTGAAGCTCCCTTTCCCTCTTTTATAAAATGTTTTACCCTAATCGGTACTAATTTTAAAGGTGACAAGGAAGTAATTGGGGAGTTTAGTCCACCTGCTTCACTCGTTTAAAAGTATATCGAAAAGACCCCTTTGATACGTAATGCTAAAATAATTTATTATGAAAAAATTAATCGTACTAATAGTATTCGCATTGTTAACTACAGCTTGTAAAGGACAAGAGAAAAACAAAATTGCCGACCACAAAAAAGAACAAATCGAAAAAATTACTGAACAACCAAAAGGAACTTGGAGGGTAGATAAGGAATTTGATGAACATGGAAACCTAATACGATACGATTCCATTTATTCTTGGTCGTCCATAGATAATTATGGAGGCTGGCCCCAAACCCATCCGGATAGTATATTACAGTCTTTCCGTTCCAAGTTCAATAGGAGCTTTAAAGAGTGGGAGGGATTTGGAAACCTATTTGTTGAAGATTCCCTCTTTACCAATCAATTCTTTAACGAAGGGTTCTTTGAAAGCGAATTTGGTAAAGATTTCATGGACTTGGATAGGGTTAGGGAGCGTATGGAGACTTTGCAGCGTCAATTCATGAAAAGATATGGGGCTCAATTAGATTCCATCCAAAATATTGAGTCTCAAACTGGGGATAAACATTCAAAGACATTTTTGGGCATCTGATTAATTGCACCTATTCCTTAGGAAGATCAGGTGCACCCATCAATGTTAAGGGAAGGGATAAGGTTAACATAGGTCATTCCTTAAATAAACAAGTTAGCTGACTTCACTTATTCTACGTTTGGAAGTTTATAACTTTTATAGGCGCCTAAAATTCCGAACAAGGAAAGAACTAAAACCACTCCTTCTGTGGAAATTATAGATGCTAAAGCACTAATTCCCCCTGTTACCAAGAGAATAAGGCCTATAATGGTATTACTTACTGATACATAGTCGGTACGTTTATTTCCTCCTGCCATGTCCACAATATAGGTCTTACGTCCCAGGCGTACTCCACTATGTGCTATTCCCAATAAAAAAAATGCCGTAGGATATAGCCAAGAGGCATTTCTTAGGAAGGGAACATAAGAGATTAGGAAGAACATTATTACTCCTAGCATGGAAGCAATTATGGCAGAAACCACCATTACATTCTTACTGGAAACATCGGCCATCCTTCCCCAGATAGGAGCACTTAATATGGAAGCTAGTCCATTTACCAAGATAAATAACCCCAATAAATAGCCTTCCTTTCCCAATATTTCTTGTGCAAGCAACACATAAAAGGGCGCGGTTAGCGCAGAACAAAGTAAAAGCGATCTTGCAATGATAAAGTTTCTGAAGTTTTTATCGCTGCGTACAATATTCAATCTTTCCATAGCTTCTTTCCATCCGTTTTTCCCTCCTGAAGTTTCTCCGGGAAACTCCCTGATCATGGCATAGATTATTGCAGCAATCAACCACATACTAGCTGCGAAAAATAGGGTGTAGCTATAAAAGGTAATGTCTGCGCCATTTTCGGATTGATACATTAAATAGAGTCCGGCCAACAATACCAAAATCCCAGAGGCGGAAGCGGTATATCCCTTTAGCTTCCCTCTTTTTTGTTTCGGAATGGTCTTTCCCAATACATCTTTGGAGGCAACAGAACACAGTCCCCTGGACAAACTGAAAAGGATTAGAAACAACATAATTATCCAACCGGCCTTGCTACCCGTAGTATAAAGTGTAACTAAACCAATAGCCGTTACACTAAGACATTGCAAAATACTACCCATCACATAGACCCACTTTCTTCTTTCTTTGGTTCTAATATAACTTGCAATCACAATCTGAGGAAGCATAGAACCCGATTCACGTACTGGTACAATAAAACTGATTAGATAAACCGGGGCATTCACATAGCTCATTACCCAAGTTAAGACCGTTTTGGGATTGCTTAGGGTATCACCAAGTTTGGTAAAGGTATTGCTGAGCATTATTAAAAAATAATTTTTGGGCGTGTATTGACAAGCTTCCTCATTGATCTCTTTACAAGATCGTGCATCCTCCTCGTTATTCAAGTAATCATATAAATCTTCGGTCCAACGCATTTTGTTCATTTGATAAGTAAAATGGTAAAGTAGCTATATTTTAAATTCGCCCTAAAATTAATGCATTTGACCCTTACCCGTACGGTAGAAACTTTAAATGCACATATAGACGCATTATTCAAGTAAATATGTTATGATATCTTTCTAGTAATCAATATATTAAACTAATCAAAGTTCAGATGAAAATTTTAATAGTTCTAATGGTTAGTATCATGTCTCAAGTAACCTCCATGCTTATCTTTGATTTTAAGAACACCAAGGATCTTTCAAATTGGGTTGTAGTAGATGATGGGGTTATGGGCGGATTGTCGCAGGGGTCAATAAAAATGAGTGCTGCGGGGAATGCAATTTTTACAGGTACGGTTCGCTTAGAAAATAATGGCGGATTCTCCTCTATGCGTTATGAGTTTACCTTAACGGAAGCTTCTAACTTTAAGGGGGTTAAACTTAGAATTAAGGGAGATGGAAAATCCTTTCAGTTCCGGATAAAGGAAAAAAGCTCCCAACGATATTCCTATATCCAAAACTTTATCACCTCTGGAGAATGGGAAACTATTACTATCCCTTTCTCTGAATTTTATCCGGGTTTTAGGGGAAACCGATTAGACATTCCTAAATATTCCGGAAAGGAAATGCAAGCGATTTCAATTTTAATCGGTAATAAAATTGAGGAGTCCTTCTCACTGGAAATTGAGAAAATATTGCTGTATGCCCACTAGCTGTTCTAAAAAGAGATTTAAATATAAAGTATTACCATCGCAAGGGGAATCCATGAACTAGACGCGGTTGTGATGCCATAGAATTAGTTTATTACAGGATAGAGTAAAGACCTTCTACCAATTTTAGAGGACCTTTATTGTAGTTTATATCTTGATTAATCCATTCAAATAATTCATTTTTCGGTAGTTATAATAAACAAAACTTCACAAAATACTTCTGCTAAACTTCATCGTACCCACCTTCAAATTCAGCGGTTTATGAATAGCGCCAGCAAATGAAGCGGTTGTAACCTATTTCTATTGGGAGAACCGTAGAATTATTGTAAATTCAGACAAATATCTATCGCTTATGAAACGTCATCCACTATTTTGGGCATTGTTCCTTGCCATTTTCACTGCTTGTAATTCCTCCGAAAAACAAAAAAAAGGCGATAATCCGACAGTAGTAAGGGAGGCTCCCAAGGTGGTTACAGCAGATATAGAAGAAGGAATTAAAGCGAATATTGCTAAAAAAGTGGCCGAAGGGGATGGCTATTTTCATATGTCTACAGAGGATAAGGAGTTACGCCTACAATTGGTACGTGTACATACGGAATATCTTTCTAATTTAGGTCCCCAGCGGCATTTTGCTTGTGTAGATCTAGCCGATATTAACGGGGATGTATACGATGTTGACTTCTTTTTGGACGGGGATCCGGGAAATATGTCAGTAACAGAAACCACCTTACACAAACTAAATGGAAAACCATTTTACAGTTGGAAACAGCGGGAGGATAAAACTTGGTACAGGGTTCCGGTGCAAGATGCCTCTCCAGATTTATTGGGTGTAAAGGAAGGTAAAGATCAATTTGAATTTCATTACGAAGTAACATTTCCAGAGATTAAGGAGGCTGCTAGAATATGGGTACCTATGCCCCAGACAGATCGCTTTCAAACGGTAAAATTGCTACGTATAGATACTCCAGTAGAACCCCAGCAATTGCGTGATAAACAGTACGACAACTCCGTGCTTTTTTTAGCCTTGTCCCCGGAGCATAGCGGAAAGACGATGAAAATAGTCTATGAGGTAGAAAGGCTAGAGAAAATGCCTTATGAAGAGAGTGCGTCTCCCTCTAGATATTTAAATCCAAGTTTATTGATGCCGGTGGGTGACCGATTCCAAATCTTGGCCGATTCTATTATTGGAAGCAAACGTACGGAGGGCAAAATAATGCAGGCCAGAGCATTGTACGACTATGTTATAGATAATATGCGTTATATGAAGTCGGGCACCTATGGTACTGGGGATGCCGTATATGCCTGTGACGCCCTTAGTGGAAATTGTACAGAGTTTCACTCCTTATTTATATCCTTGGCACGCTCTGCAGGAATTCCATCTAGATTTGCTGTAGGAGCTTCCATTCCATCAGATCGGGATGAAGGAGGAATAGACGGGTATCATTGTTGGGCAGAATTTTTTGCGGAAGGAAAATGGTGGCCTGTAGATATTAGTGAAGCTAATAAATACACAGCACTTGCCACCTACTACTTTGGCCGACACCCAGCCAATAGAATCGAATTCAGTAAGGGACGGGACCTTCTTTTGGAACCTGGACCTTCTTCTGGCCCCATTAATTTTTTGGCATATCCAGTTATGGAGATAGGCAATAGCCCCGCTTTCCCTAAAACGTTTTTCTCATTTTATAGGAAAGTGGTGCCAGATGCCACGGCCAAAACATTAAGCCTAAGATAATAAATCAGGATGGGGTTTTCCTAACCTTCTGGATGCTCTCCTTCCTCTTTGGTAGGATGATCTGTACTATCTTTTGCGGGATGCTCATCAGCTTTTTTGGCGGGGTGTTCGTCCTCCATGTGCTGCTCTTCACCTTCAGGGTGATCTGACTGCACTTCCGTGTTTTCCTTCTTCTTTTGGTCTCTGCAAGAGCTTAAGGATACTGCAGCAACAAAAGTGAATAAGAGCATTACCAAAAGGTAGGATTTAAATTTTTTTAACTGGCTCATAACATTTAAGTTTTAGTAATAAATTCTTCAGGTACCTCCTGAATTAAGCACTTAATTATGTTAAATATAGGGAATTTTAACAGATTCCGGGTAGAAGTGATGAATTAATAATAGTCTGACCTCGACTAGGGTACAGCACTTATTTTAATATTTTCCATATTATTCAAGTTAGCTCGGGCGGGGAGTATATCTTTGACTAAATTTAGTTCTTGTAAAAATAATCATTAGGTTGGTCAGATTAGTAGAACTTCCGTTTATCTAGATGCTCAATAGGGTTTGGTTGACGCTATGAAAATTGGATATCTTCCATGTCCTAAATTAGTAAGAGTATAAACTTAAGTTAGATTCCCTAGTTATCCTTTTAATGGGAAGAAGCGTGGGAACAACTAAGAGGGGAGGGAGCCTGTAACCTATGGGCAAGTTGGTAATTTAATAATTTAAAAAGTCCTCCCAGAAATTTAATATAAATAAGCAGTATGCTAATTAACCAAAAGACACAACAAGAAATTTTATCGAAATTAAATATACCTGCCTTGAACCCTATGCAGCTAGAAACGATTTCAGTAATTGATTCAACCGCTAACACGCTGTTATTATCTCCCACAGGAACAGGGAAAACAATCGCTTTTTTGTTGCCTTTATTAAAGGGTTTAAAGCCGGAAGCACAAGAGATCCAAGCCTTGATACTGGTTCCTTCTAGGGAGTTGGCCATACAATTGGAACAGGTAATCCGTTCCATGGGGTCTGGGTATAAGGTTAACGCAGTATATGGGGGAAGACCCATGTCTAAGGACAAGATAGAGTTAAAGCATCTCCCTGCAATATTAATTGGTACCCCAGGTAGGGTTTTAGACCATTTTGACGCCAATAGATTTTCCAAAAAATCTATTTCAACCCTTGCTTTAGACGAGTTTGACAAGTCGCTTGAAGATGGTTTTGAAGAGGAGATGAGAGCTATTATCAATCAATTGCCTCATATAGAAAAAAGAATATTAACATCTGCCACACAGGCAGTTAAAATCCCAGGTTTTGTAAACTTTGATAAGCCGAGCACAATAAACTATTTAACAGTAGGTACTCCCTCAAAATTATCAATTAGCACGGTAGTATCCCCAGACAAGGACAAATTACAAACCTTGGTAACTTTGCTACAACATATCGGAAATAAATCCGGAATAGTATTTTGTAATTTCAGGGATAGCATAGATTTGGTGAGTAGCTTTTTAAACCAACACAACATTGATCATGCTTGTTTTTCCGGTGGGTTAGAGCAAAAAGAACGGGAACGGACGCTTATAAAATTTAGAAACGGAACTGTTCAGTTACTAATTGCCACAGATTTAGCTGCTAGGGGATTGGATATTCCGGAGTTAGACTTTATTATCCACTATGAACTACCGGTGCATGAGGAAGAATTTACGCATAGGAATGGAAGAACAGCAAGGGTTAATTCCAAAGGAACAGCCTATGTGTTAAAGTGGAAAAACCAGTTGTTACCACTATTTATTAAAGCGTCCACCGGTATTGATATATCCAATAAGACTGCGTACATCCCTCCGTTTTGGGAAACGTTATTTATTTCTGGTGGGAGAAAGGATAAAATCTCCAAAGGGGATATTGCAGGTTTATTCCTTAAACGGGGAGGCTTGAAAAAAGAAGAATTGGGAACTATAGAATTAAAACAAGACTGTGCTTTTGTTGCTGTACCCGTATCTATGGCCAGGGAATTAGTGACAAAACTAAATAATACCCGATTAAAAAATAAAAAGGTACGTATCTCGGTTTTGTAATACGGTAGGGTAGGTAGATGCCTCCTAGCTTCACATACACCTTACCATCCGTACATTCACTAAAACAATATTTCAAAATATTTAAACAATACAACAAGCTTGAAAATCTATGATACCATTATCATTGGTGGGGGGCAGGCCGGACTTTCGGTGGCTTACTTTTTAAGAAGGAGCGGTCTAAACTATCTCATTTTGGACGATCAAGAAAAACCAGGAGGGGCTTGGTTGCAGACCTGGGAGCGTTTGGTGTTATTTTCTCCTACCCAATACAACTCATTATCTGGATGGCAAATGCCTATGGGAAAACGGGAATACCCCACTAGAAATGAGTTTATCAATTATCTTACGGCCTACGAGGAGCGCTATAAGTTTCCAGTAGAAAGACCTAATAAAGTGAGGTTGATTGAAAAGGAAGAAGGCACCTTTAAACTACATACCCAAAAAGGGCACTTTTATGCTAAAACGGTGGTAAGTGCAACCGGAACAGCCCAAAACCCATTAATCCCCCAGTATCCAGGACAGACTGATTTTAACGGACTGCAAATCCATTCAGTGGATTATAGAAATACGCAACCCTTTATAGGAAAAAAAGTTTTGGTGGTAGGAGGGGGAAATTCGGGAGCTCAAATATTGGCGGAAGTATCCAAGGTAGCAGAAACGAAATGGGTAAGCTTGCAACCGCCACATTTTCTTCCTGCAGATATTGATGGCCACCACCTATTTAACCAAGCCACCCATAGCTACCTTAACAAGGATACGGATACGTTTAGGCAACAAGTATCTCTAAGCGATATTGTTCAAGTAGAAAGCGTAAAAGACGGATTAAATAGAGGCGTTTACCAGTCGGTAAGACCATTTAAAGTTTTTTATAAAGAGGGAGTAGTATGGGAAAACGGGGAAAAAGAGAAATTTGATGCGGTCATCTGGTGCACTGGATTTAGACCATTCCTACCGCATTTAAAAGGATTAAATGTTATGGAAAATAATCGCGTAAGAACCCAAAAAACCCGCTCCGTAATAGAACCTAGCCTCTGGTTGGTTGGCTATGGCAATTGGACCGGCTTTGCCTCTGCTACCATTTATGGTGTGGGAAAAACAGCCAGGGACACGGCAAGGGAAATTGAAGCTTACTTAAAATCGGTTTGATGCTATAAGCCATAGGGAGCATCTTCTTACATGCTGTATAATACTACACATAAAAAAGATTCTATAAACATCTAGCATAACAAGGATTTTTCTGAATTATAAGTACTATTTCCTATATGTTACTTATCGAATAAAACCAAAACTGAGTAGGGTTTAATTACTCCTAGTTGTTTAGGGTGTAACACTACACTATAAACCTTATGGAAACTAAACCAACCAATTTCATCATATGGTCAATCGTATTAGTTACTTTAAACCTCTTTTACATAGGATGCTCAGAGAACCCTCAAGAAAAAGTAGGTTATGGTCAACTTAACATTCAATTAACGGATGCCCCGTTTCCCCATCATTTAGTATCTGAAGTTAATATAACCATTTTTAAGGTAGATGCCAGGTACAAGGAAGACAGTGGGAAAGGGGAGCAAATAATGGCTAAGGATCAAGTTGATAATTTTGTAATACTGATGACCGAGGAAATACCCATAAACTTGTTAGAGTTTACCAATGGTATTACCAAACCACTTGTAAATACTGAGGTGATGGCAGGCTATTATGATATGATCCGGGTATTTGTTGCCGGGGTTAAGGTGGTACTTACGGACGGTACAGTCTTCAATCTAGAAGTTCCCAACGGCATACATACCGGAATTAACGTAGCCGTTACACCTGGCTTAAGAATTAAGGACGGACTTACAGCTGATCTTTTACTGGATTTTGACCTAAAAAGTTCGTTTGTTCCTAAATATAATTCCAGGAACCTAGATAGCATTACAGGATTTAATTTTAATCCAGAAATAAAAGCAAGTAATAGAACTACTTCGGGCCCACTCATGGGGGTAATCACAGAAAACCGGAACGGAGTACAAGTAGGTGTTAGGGAAGCTAAAATATCGGTTTATGCTGCCGATACGATCCATGCTTCCACTAGTTCCGATGTAGGTGGTAGTTATATGATGATGGGCTTGGAGGCTAGCAATTACACCCTTAAAATTGAAAAAGAAGGATTTAGAACAACATCCACCCAAGAAGTTATAATAAACCCAGCCAACATAACGGTAAAAGATTTGGAGCTAGGTTCGGAGTAAATGCAACATATGAATTTCATTTATTTGAAAGATTCTAAAGAACTTATGACGCCTCTGGTCCCCGTAGTAGTTTTGATACTATCTATAATAATTAGATGCAAATAAACCGCCAATATTTAGTGGTTGAAAAGCGAATCTGAATTATTTTAAAAAAACTTAAAATAAAAGCTTGTTTATTGAAAAAATCGCATCACCTTTGCACTATAATTTAATAAATATTAAGATGAATAAAGGAACAGTAAAATTTTTCAATGACACTAAAGGATTTGGATTTATCACTGAAGAAGGAGTTGAAAAAGATCACTTTGTACACATCTCAGGATTAATTGACGAAGTACGCGAAGGCGACGAAGTTGAGTTTGATCTTCAAGAGGGTAACAAAGGCTTAAACGCAGTAAACGTAAAAGTTATCTAATACATATACTTCAAGTTTTATAAAGCCCATCTATTTATTTAGATGGGCTTTTTTACTATGGGGTAAGTCAACTTACCTAGATCACAGTAGGAGGGGAGTGAACCCCAAAAGAGGATCACTTATGCTAATATTTAGCTTTAGCCTTTATATTTTTTACTCAGCCTCGTTAATTCGTTTAAAGAATATAACCATTTACTAAAATTATGGCACTAGTAGCCAATGCTTGAAAACGGGCAAAGATTCAGCCAGACTTAATCTTTGAGGTTTACTTCCTATTTGACATAATAATAGATGCGTATCTAGAATGTGTTGATACAAAGGAGAGTGCTAAAAAAGGATACAGATGTTTTTCTTCTTTATATGAAAAACACAGAAAAGAATAGAAGAGTTACATTAATTTTGTATTTCGTATATTTTACATAAAATCAGAAACTTGTTAGAGAAAAGACAACAATTACCCCAAGAACAATTTACGGATGCAGAGTATTTCATTTATTGTTTAGAAGGGGTTCATGAAATAGAAACAGACAAGGTTACCGAAGCCCAAAAAAACTTGGAACAATTGGCCATGAAATATGGAATAGCTAGTATATATAAAACATGCGACACCATAGAAGGGCTGGAAGATAGCTTAAATGCACTAATTCTGGATGATCATAATTTTAAAGACTATGAAATAATCTACTTGGTTATAACAGGTGAATCAAATAGTATTTGTTTAAATGACTACTATTATAGTTTACAGGAAATTGCAGAAATTTTTGAAGGAAGGTTAAAAGGAAAGATTTTACATTTTTCAAATGCAAAAATTCTAGATTTAGACGAAGAGGAATCACAATATTTTTTAGATATCACAGGCGCAAAAGGTGTTTCTGGCTATGGAAATGAATTTAATGGAATAAGCAGCTCAAATCTTGATATAGCATTCTTTAACTTATTTAAAGAAGATGACAATATGTTGGATGTTGTAGAAGAATTGCATCAAAGACATTACAATATCTGCAAATTACTTGATTTTAGATTATATTATTAAACGTTTAAAGCGACTGATATATAAATAGAATATAAAAAGCTAACTATTATTTTGGCGCCCGCTAGAATGTTGTTTTAATGTACGAGCAGGATGTCGATCTTTGGATAATTTCTTTCTGAGGATAAATTTATCCTATTAATTGCCATCAAAATAATCTCATTCAAAATCCTAAATTTTATAGATCCTCCAAATTTTTGCCTTCCTGAGAATCGCGTATTTGAAAAATTATGGGCGTTGGTACGGAATAAGAGAATTATGAGCAGCGTCTTATTTAAGGATTCTTAAAAGATCTGAGGTGATGTTTCATGGAATTATAGCTAACACGTGTTAAATAAAATTATCCGGCGGATGATTTTATTTGACGGCGAGACGGCGTGCTGGCAAAAGAACATTCTAGTAAAACGGCTTTTACATACGCGATAAAAATTGATGACCCTGTGGGTGATTAATTTTTTCGGCGGGTTGATGCCGTTGGCCTAGTATACAAAATGTTTAATGGAAACGAACACTCTAGTAAAACGGCTTTTACATAATGGCTGACGATATAGAACACTGGCGTGTCACTATATCTGCAATTATGTAAAATGCAAGCATACGCCGTTTTACGCCATAAACATATTTGCACTATAATTTACATTATGTTAAATAGAGTTGATTATTACCTTCTAGCTACATTGTCCGCCGCTTCATCTCGCCGCCCCTTAAAATTATCCATAGGATAATCTTAATGGATTGCGTATGTAAAATAGAAAATGAACAAAACAGCTAACTACCTTATTTCCAAGATTGGTAACCGCATCGTTTCGCCGACTCCAGTACACGTACATGATTTGCGTTAATAATTCTTTTTTCTCAACTAATCCGGGGAATTCATTAAGAGTAGCTTTACTTCATTAATTAACGTAAAACCCCAATTATGAGAAAGATTCTTTATTTATTTATGACAGCTACGGCAATTTTTGCCACAAGTTGTAGCAACGATGATGACGTTATCCCAGAGGATTTTAATGGTGATAACAAAGTATACCAATTAGAAGCCCGTTCTAATTCTTCTATCACCGGGACCGCAACTGTAGTTGAAAACTCAGATGGTACCGCTACTATTAACCTAAAGCTTAATGGTACTACTTCTGGTAGCCACCCAGCACATATCCATGCTAATTCTGCTGCGGAAGGCGGAGATATTATTGTAGATCTAAATCCAGTAGATGGAGCTACAGGAGAAAGTTCTACCACAGTTTCTACCAGGAAGGATGGTAGTAACATAACTTTTGCCCAGATTTTGGAACTAGACGCCTATATAAACGTGCATCAAAGCTCTAGCGATTTGGGTACACTTATCGCCCAAGGTGACATTGGTATTAACGAGCTTTCTGGTGAGTCCAAGGAATATGAAATAGACGGCGGGGATGATTCCGATATTGAAGGGACTGCTACCCTACGTAAGCGAGTCAGCGGAGCAGCTCTTTTAGAAATTAACCTGGAAGGTACTCCCGAAGGTGGTGAACATCCTGCGCATATTCACGTCAATTCTGCTGCTGAAGGTGGTGATATTGCTATCTCCCTTAGTTCCGTAAATGGTGACGATGGGAAAAGTTATACCCATATTGAAGCTTCAAATGATGGTACCGCGCTTACCTATGAGGATTTGTTGGAGTTTGACGGTTATATAAACGTTCATTTATCTGCCGAAGAACTTGGGGTGATTGTAGCTCAAGGTGATATAGGTGTTAACGAGCTTTCTGGTGAATCCAAGGAATACGATCTTAATAGCGTGGCATCACCTTCTATTAAAGGATCTGCCACCTTCTATAAGCGTGTTAGTGGTGCTACCCTTTTAGAGATTGAATTGGAAGGTACTCCTAATGCTGGTGAGCATCCTGCACATATCCATGTCAATACAGCCGCAGAAAGTGGCGATATTGCTATCTCCCTTAATTCCGTAAATGGTACAAACGGGAAAAGTTATACCCATATTGAAGCCTCAGATGACGGTACCGCGCTTACCTATGAGGACTTGTTGGAATTTGACGGCTATATTAACGTACACTTATCGGCCGAAGAACTTGGGGTGATTGTAGCTCAAGGTGATATAGGAACTAATGCACTAACCGGAGAATCTAAGGAATATGCTCTTAACAGCGTAGCCCTTCCCTCTATTAATGGTACCGCTACTTTTCACCAACGCGTAAGCGGGGCTGCCCTTTTGGAGATCGCATTAGAAGGAACTCCCATAGAAGGGGTGCACCCTGCCCATATCCATGCCAATACGGCCGCCGAAGGTGGTGATATTGCCATCTCCCTAGCCTCTGTAATTGGAGAAACTGGGAAAAGCTGGACTCATATAGAGGCTTCCGATGACGGTACGGCCCTTACCTATGAAGAGTTGTTGGAGTACGACGGGTATATAAACGTACACTTATCGGCCGAAGAACTTGGGGTGATTGTAGCTCAAGGTGATATTGGTGCAAATGCTCTTACTGGGAATAAAAAATCCTACGACTTGGCAAGCGTAAGCAATACTGCTATTTCTGGGACCGCTACCTTTTATGAAAGGGTTAATAAGGAAACCTTGGTTACCTTGGAGTTAACTGGTACCACTACTGGTGCAGTTCACCCGGCGCATATCCATATGGGAAGTGTTGCCGATGCTCCAGGAGCAATTATGGTTACCTTAAACTCTGTTGTAGGAGAAACAGGAGTGAGCCATACAAATGTAACCCAACTTAATGGAGGTGATGCTTTGGATTACGAAGCAATGTTAGCCATAGATGGGTATATAAATGTGCACTTAAGTACCGACGATCTGGGAACTATAATAGCCCAAGGAAATGTGGGTGTAAATGTAGAATAAGTCCCCTCCCTCCCATTAATTAATGAGCCTTGAATCCAGCTGGATTCAAGGCTCACTTTTTTTATAACTAATCAATACTCGTTACTATGAAGAACTTGGTTATCCCTGTACCCCTCTTAATACCTTAATTGCTTGGTGTAATCGTCAAACAGTTTTTTAAGCTCCATAAAAGAATAGATCTGTTCCTTTGTTTTATGAATTTGTTGAATTTTTAATGCTTTTTTCTTTTGCAAATTAGCCAATAACTCAGCATTCCCTTTTTTTAAATTACTCAAACTGGTTCTTATAGTCTCCAGTTTAGTAAATAGGCTATACGTATTTGGTTCATATATATAAGAGGAAAACTGCCTTTCCATTTCCTGTAAGGCCTTATAGTTCTTTTCCAGTTTTTTAATACAGTAGTTTTTTGTGTATCTAGTGGATAGGTTTATGTAGGTAGCCTGCGTCGTTTTCATAGGGAAGAATATTGAAGTTAAACATGATTCATATTCATAAGGATAAACCATTACAAATGCTATATAATATACGATAAAAATTTCATTACCATGAGTTCACACCGCCTTTTAACATTCATTTTGAAAATTCACAATTACAAACATTGTCACCATTAACCCCCTAAAAATTAACCATTCAATTCTAAAAACCGTGATTTTTGTCACTCACCCCCTATTTTTTATCCCATTTTGGTATTTAATATGATTTTTAAGAATTGAGGCAATTACACAAAATCCCATGTTTTTGGTACCCTCTTCCCTTGCTATGCTTAGTGGGCATAGAGAGAATTTTGGTTAAATAAATAAAAAAACCCGAGGCAATGCTCGGGTTATAAATTCGCTTACATTTTGAATTTACCAGCTTACATCCTTGGTATCTCCATTGGGGAAAATAATGGTGCCTGCTTGGTCACATTCTCCCGTTCCAAAGTCTAAAGAAGCTTTCAATCCGTGTACCTCCAAGGCAACTACACCACTTATAATGTAGGGGCAGTGCAATTTCCCTCCTAACGGGGAAGTAACCTCAAATTGATAAGTAATGTCTTTATGCATAATGTCCCATGCTCCCACACAGGTAAAATCTGGCTCCTCTGTGTTAAAATTATCCATATGCCAGGTAAATATCTTACTTCCTTTATGTGTAGTAACCACTTCGTCTTGGTCTACAAAGGCCATATCGGTATCTATAGTGATAGTAGGTTTTCTAGGTTCAGAAAAATCAAATACCATACTTTTGGTACCTTCCAATACATAATTATTATAGGTAAAGGCCTTAAAGCTAATGGCGAAACGCCCCGTAGTTCCTTCCTCATCACCTTCCATGGCGGTGAGTATTATACTGCCATTAAGGGTCTTGCCGTCAATAACACATTGATCGTAGACTACAGAAATGTTGTTTTCGGTAAAAGTAATACTAACACATTCGGAACTGGTTTTATTAGTAGACCCAGATTTGTTGTTAATCAATAGTTGGGCAAGCATTTCATCTAACCCTTCGGTAGTTTCATTTACTTTCATTTGAGCCTGTACCTCCTGGGAAGATAGACTTTCATTATTTGGGTCGTTCATAGCATCTTTGCTACAACCAATAAATAAGAGTATCCCTAATCCCAGAAGTAAACTAGAATATTTTTTCATTGCTTTTTGGTTTTATACTTCTTTAAACGTGTGAAAATAAAATGAATTATAAATCTTCTGTCAAAAACTAAAGATATTCGACCTAATGCGTTATTTTGTCCGATTATACCTGCAAAACAATTCGCTATACTTGGTTCTTTTGTAGGCATCCCTGGTACAAATAGAGTAATTCCTACTTGGGTTTACGGAGTGCCAGTTATCCCCTAGCCTACGCTCCATTTATTCAATAAAAGTGACGGGCTATAAATGTTAGTCGAGTTGAATTTCAAAATTATTATAAGCCTCTTTACTATATGACAGCTTTTGGGTGCTGGGCGACAGGGCAAAATGCGGAGAAAAGGTGCGCATAATCACTGTTTTTCCATCGGGCAAAAATTCCATAATTCGCAGCCATCCATCTCCGCCGTTCCCATGCCATCCTCCGCCCATCGCTTGGGCATTAAAGGTAATCTGATTCACCTTTTTTCCAGCTGCATTCCTATCCAACCTGTAGGCGGTATGAGCCTTAAAATCATCCACCGCTCCAATATGTCCAGAAAAAACCATTTGCACATTCTTGGAAGGTGCTACCAATTTTTTCCAAATAGCTTTTCCATAATTTCCATCCTGTATAGGATAGTTTTCTTTTTCTATATGTTGGTGTTCTGCATTTAAATAGGAATGGGTTAATACCACTGCAGTATGCTCTTGAAAGCGATCTTGTGCAAGCACTTCCTTAGCCCATCCCAAGATGGTATCACGAGGGGCAAATTCTAAGTTCAAAAACAAAAATTTACGATTGTGTGGAGAAACAAACTCGTAGGCAGCATTCTCCACGGAAGGCATTTCATCCTTGTTTTTGCCAACCACCCTTAGGGCTTTCTCATTTAATAAATTTCTATGGGCTGGGAAATATTTGTTATAGTTAGTATTTCTATTTTCCACATTTTTATATCCGTAATCGTGATTTCCAGCAGCTAAAATATAAGGAACTCTCCCATCTAGGTTTTCAAAGGCTCGGGATATCGCCCGCCATTGGTCCCTACTTGGAAGGTTCCCATTTTTTCCATCGGGAACCAGTAATTCATTTTGCTCTACAAGGTCGCCCGTACACAAGACCATTTTAATATTTAGTTCATCAATATTTTCACTTATCCACCCAGTCATGCTCTCCAAAATTCCATGGTTTCTTTTAAATTTCACATACGTTTGGGTATCTGGAAGTAAAATAATGGACCAGGAGTCTGGATGTGACAATTTTGGAGGAGCGTAGGATTCTTGCCCTAGGGCAGATTGAAAAACAAAGAGTATTGCCAAAAACAGCAGGGAACCGGAGTGAATTAACTTCATTATTTTCATCGATTAAGTGAGGATTATTATAAAAGTATCTAAACATACAATTTTTTGCAATTACAACATTCCTAACACAGCGGAAGCTTGTTCCCAACCAACCCTTTGTAAATGATAATGGGGTAGCAACTCCTATAAATTAAATCCCCTCTTTTATTAGGGCTATAAGCTTATATAATTTATATTTTTGTCCACTTGTCCATTTCTAAACTTTATATGATGTCTATTACCCCATCCAAGGACGTTTTGCATTCCCATTTAAAAAAATATTTTGGTTTCGACCATTTTAGAAGCCAGCAAGAAGCCATAATAACCACTCTTTTGGAAAAGCGTGATTGCTTGGTGATTATGCCCACAGGTGGGGGTAAATCCATCTGTTTCCAATTGCCTTCCTTGTTATTTGAAGGTGCTACTTTAGTAATTTCACCTTTAATAGCACTTATGAAAGACCAGGTAGATGGATTGCGTGCCAATGGTATTCCTGCCGCCTTTTTCAATAGTAGCCAATCTGCCGAAGAGCAGCAGAAAATTTTAGATCAGGTAGCTAAAAAAGAATTGAAATTGCTGTATGTGGCTCCAGAAAGTTTAGCCGGACTCTCCCCTGTTCTTAATCAGTCCTATATCAGTGCCATTGCAGTAGATGAAGCACACTGTATTTCTTCTTGGGGACACGATTTTAGACCGTCTTACCAACAGTTGGGTTTTTTAAAGAAGAGCTTGCCAGAAACCCCGATTATAGCGCTGACTGCTACGGCAGACAAGGCAACTCGACAAGATATTTTGGAACAACTTAGTATTCCAGAGGCCCAACAATTCCTTTCTTCCTTCGACCGAAAAAATATATCCCTAGAGGTACGGGCAGCACACGATAGGGTGTCTAATATATTGCGTTTTATACAAAGGCGTCCTAACCAATCTGGGATTATCTATTGTTTAAGCAGAAAATCGACAGAAAACTTAGTTGCTAAATTGAAGAATAGTGGCATAAAGGCCAGTGCTTATCACGCGGGACTCGATTTTGATAGTAGAAACAAGGTGCAGGAAGACTTTATTTTTGATAAGGTACAGGTGGTATGTGCTACCATAGCCTTTGGGATGGGAATAGACAAATCTAATGTGAGATGGGTAATACACTATAATATGCCTAAAAATATTGAAGGCTATTACCAGGAAATTGGTAGGTCTGGGAGGGACGGATTACCGGCGCACGCCCTACTTTTCCATAGCTATGCCGACGTGATACAGCTTCGAAAATTTGCCGAAGGGGCCAGCAATGAAGAGGTTCAGATAGCGAAGTTAGAACGAATGAAACAGTTTTCGGAAGCACCTACCTGTAGAAGAAAAATTTTGCTAAGCTACTTTGGTGAATTTTTACAAGAAGATTGTGGCAATTGTGATGTCTGTGAAAATCCACCTCAGTTCTTTGACGGTACTATTCTGGGCCAAAAAATATTATCTACCATTGCACGCTTAAAACAATCAGAGCCTACGGGTACTATCATTGACGTATTGCGGGGAGCACAAAATGCAGCCATCTTGGACAAGAATTATCATCTACTAAGCACTTTTGGAATTGGTAAGGATATTTCATGGAATCATTGGCAGCATTATATTATTCAAGTGATTAATCAGGGATTTGCCGAAATAGCCTTTCATCAAAACAATGCGCTGCGACTAACTTCTTTCTCCAAGCCAATATTATTTGGTAAGGCTAAATTACAACTTAGCAAACCCATGGAGAAAGAAGCTAGAACAGTAATTGATAGAACCAAAAAAGCTAAACCAATTGGGGAGAACTCCTTGTTTGAGCGTTTGCGAAAATTGAGGTTTCAAATTTCCTTGGAGGAAAATATTCCAGCCTACCTGGTATTTAACGATGCTACTTTAAAGGAAATGGAGGCAGAACGCCCTAGCTCGGAAGAAGAGTTTAAACAGATTAATGGGGTGGGCCAACGAAAACTGGAAGTGTATGGGGATCTCTTTCTTCAGGAAATAAGGGATTTCCAAGCTGAGAAGACCAAAAAGAAGCAGCGTAAATCCAATACCGTGAACGAGACTTTTGAGTTGTATAAACAAGGGAAAAGTATCGCAGAAATTTCAAAAATCAGAAAATTGAAGTCGACCACTATATTTTCTCACCTTGCAAAATTATATACCGATGGGAAGGAGGTAGACATCTACCAGTTTGTGGATAAGGAGGAAGTAAAAAAAGTGGCCAAGGCAAAAAAAGATTTGGAAAGTCCGGATGCCTTAAAGCCTTATTATGAATATTTTGAGGAGAAAATGGAGTATTCCACCATCCGATTGGCTCTAAGCGTAATAGAGAAGGAAAAGTTAGGATAATGGCCACAATGAACTCCCCTGATTAAGGTGATTACAATTAGCAATTAACAGAAATCGGTCAACGCTAATCAGGGAAGTTCATACACAATACTAACTACTTAATACGTTGTACTATATACTCTTTCCCCCCATCCTTAGATATTCCTCATAGGTGTCCACATCGGCAGTCTTCCCCTTGGGGTCTAGGCTTAGGAGTTTGTTTTTATTAAGTCTAATAATGTCCTTTGCCCCATGTTCGGAATTTAATTGTTGTAGTTCTAGAAAATGTGAGGCTCCAAAAATGGCAGGAACGCCATTTCCCTGTTTGTATTTGGTAGCTATTATACTAAAGTCCGAATAATAAAATTCGGTAATCATTTGGTTTAGATAGGACGCATCAATCAATGGTTGGTCTGCTAACATCACTAAAACTCCATCATAATCCTCCGATTGTGTCAAAATAGCTTTGGTGGCATGCGATATGGAACTGCCCAATCCAGATTCCCAGTCCTTATTATAAATAAGGTCTTTTTCCTTTAGTCCGATGCTTTTTTTAATGACATCGGCATACGCGCCCAACACTACAAACACCTCGCATGCATCGGAAGCTTTGGCATTTTTAATGGCGTTTCCTATTAAGGTAGTCGTCCCCCAAGGCAAGAGCTGTTTTGTCCTTCCCATACGGGAGGATGCCCCGGCAGCCATAATCATTATAGCAATTTTGGATTTATCCTGTTCCATTAGTCGTGAATCCCTGTTTTTTTATCCTTTAAAGGAATCGGATCTTGTTTTCTTTTCACCGACAATATTTCGGCGATTATAGCAACTGCTATTTCTTGGGGTGTTTCTGCCCCTAAATTGAGTCCGGCCGGACCGTGGATACTATCCAAAAACTCAAAAGAAAGTTCGGGACTGCGCTCCAATAATTCGTTAAAAAGCTTCTCCCTACGGCTATGTGGTCCTAAAAGGCCAAGATATATGGGCTGTGTCTCTTTTAAGACCATAAGATAGTTTAGGTCCTTGGAGTAGCTATGGTTCATTAAAACAATTGCGGTGCGGTCATCAATACTATGGATGGGAAATTGTTCGGGGACTATTCCTAAAAATTCATGAGCACCCTTAAAATCAAGAATATTCTTTTCTTCAGCGGGAGGAGCAATTATAGTGACTTCCCAACCAATTTGAGAGGCCAAGGCATTTAGCTGCACGGCATCGTGCTCTGCACCAATAATAAAAAGCTTAAAACAGGGTTCCATTTCCTGTTTAAATAATTCCAATCCCTCCCCTGGTTCAAAATTAGGATGCATTGGCAGCACCGTATCCCCAAAATCTATCGTAGAGCCAAACTGCTTATTGGAAGCTTCCTTCTTCTCAAAATAGGAGGTTACCTTAATTCCTCGACGTTGTTTTAGGATTCCTGTAAAGGCTTCTAAATATTTTAGGTCAGGGCGAAAAGGTTCCAATAAAATATAAAGAACCCCTTCACATCCCAGTCGATATCGGCCATCATACGTCATAATTTTGGCCGTATGATCGTTAAACACCGATTGTGCCTGTCTTACCACCTCCTTTTCTACACACCCACCACTAACAGCCCCTACCATATGGCCATCTTGTAGAATTAACATTCTAACCCCTGGTCTGCGGTAAGAAGAACCGTCTAAGGCCACTACCGTTGCCAATACGCACTCTTGCCCCTTTAAAGTGGCTTGCTGATACTCCTTAATAATATTTTTGAGTTCGTGTGTCATAATCACCAAAGTTGTTTTGTTGGGACAAACAAAACTGGTGTTCCAGCTTTGTAAACTTCCTGCTCTGGATCTAAAATAATAAAACCATCCGTAAGCGCTAAACTTGTGAGGTCTCCAGAGCCATTCTCCCTAACCTCGGAAGCCAATAGTTGTCCGTCTATACAATTTACTTTCACCCTTAATAGGAGAGTTAAATCGCCCTTTAAAGGTATATCCTCTTCCAAAACCACAGTGAATATTTGATTGGGAAGACCTAAAGAACTTTTCAGCCATTCTTTAAAATACACCTGATAATTGGCAAAGGTAGATGCCGGATTCCCAGGAAAAGAAAACACCAACGTTTCCTTTTTAGGCTGTTTACCAAACCAAAAGGGCTTTCCTGGTCTTTGCAGCACCCTATGGAACACTTTTTCTACTCCCAACTCCGCTAACACTTCTGGAATATAATCGTACTTACCCCTAGACACCCCACCACTAAGCAGTACCACATCAAAATTATTTAGGACAATGTTGAGCTCCTTCCTAATTATATCTTTATCATCCCTAAGGTGAAATTCACCCGGAACAATGCCCTCCTGCGACAAGGCGCTATAAAGTGTATGTATATTGGACTTCCGTATTTGATATGGCAAGGGCTGCTCCCCTACCTCTACCAATTCGTTCCCAGTAGATATAATCGCAGTTTTAGGAAGCTTTTTCACCACAACGGTAGATTTCCCCACAGAGGCCAAAACTCCTATCTCCGAAGCGGAAATCTTGGTGTTTTTTTGCAACACTGTCTCACCCATTTTTCGATCGCTGCCTTGTCTGTGGATATCCTGGCCTTTAGTTGGATTTTTAATTAAGGATGCCCAACCGTTTTCAATAACCAAATGCTCATACATTACTACGGTGTCGGCATTATCCGGAACAACGGCACCAGTCATAATTTCTATTGCCTGCTCCTCGTTGCTCAATAACTTTGGTGCCACGCCCGCTGGAAGTATTCCTTCTAATTTAAAGGTGGTCTGCCCACTAGCAATAGCTTCGTAATTTATGGCAATGCCGTCCTTGGTTGCCCGGTTAAATGGTGGGAAATCCCTATCGGCAGTAATTTCTTGGGCAAGAACCCTTCCCATGGCGTTTTTTAGTGGGATTTCCTCTGTTCCATAATCTTGTTTATGATCTAGTACTTTTTTGAGGGCTTCTTTAAATGAAATCATAGTTGCAATTTACTCACTAAATGAATTTTGATTGTTCTACACCTGCCCGTTCCGTTCAGGCAGGCCTGCCCGTCCTATCAGGGCGGCGGATTGAATATTATCACTAACTCCTACCTAATACCTCCTGGGTATGCCCTTAGAGAATTCACAGCTTCTTATCCAAGGCTTTACCCCCATATTATTCCTGATGCATCCATATTTTATTCATTCCCCCTTCTACATTATAGAAGGAAAGATTTTCATATTTTTTATCTAGGAGTTTCAAGGCAATTCTACTTCTTTTCCCTGATTGACAGACCAGGTAAATGGGTGTATTAGGATCCATACCCAATGGAACCTCCAACAGTTCATCCAAGGGAATGTTTATCGCCCTGACTACAGCCTGTTTATCATTCTTAAACTCCTCCTTTGTCCTTACATCTATAAGTTGAATTTTGCTGTTGGCTTCCATCAATTTCAAAAAGGCTTCACTACTTATGGTGGGTATAGCATCACAACTTTCGTTTCCGTAACTGGCTTTTAATTCGGTGATGTTGATGTTTTCCGGATTTGCTTTAAATTTTACAGTTTGAAAGCTATGCATCAACCCATTGAACAATAGCAGCTTACCTGCCATAACCTCACCTATCTGTGTAACTATCTTGACGGCTTCCAAGGCTTGGAGCGACCCGATAATTCCTGGAATAACCCCAAGCACCCCATTTACATTACAGTTAGGGATTTCATTTGGGGACGGCATATTGGGAAACAAACATCTATAAGTAGGTCCGCCCAGATAGTTGTATACGCTAAGCTGTCCCTCAAAACCCTGAATAGCGCCAGAGACAAAGGGTTTTTTAAGAATAACACAGGCGTCATTAACTAAATATCTTGTAGAAAAATTATCCGAACCGTCTATTACAAAATCAAATTTTGAAATAATTTCCAAGGCGTTATCCTTGCTGAGAAAAGTTTCAAAGGTTATAAAATGGGTTGCAGAATTCTGGGATTTCAAATGGGCTACCAAGGTTGCTATTTTAGACTTCCCTACATCTGCTTCTGTATACAGTACTTGTCGCTGTAGATTGGTAAGTTCTATGACATCCTCTTCAATAATACCTAGGGTTCCCACTCCCATGGCATTGAGGTAAGACAGAACCGGAGTTCCCAGTCCGCCAGCCCCAATGACCAAAATACGGGCATCTTTTAATTTTTGTTGCGCTTGGGGACCAAAATCCGCTAAATTGGTCTGCCTTAGATATCTTTTGAATTCCATTTATAGCAATACTTGTGGTGTTTTAATGGGCGAAATGGGAAGGAGAATAGCATAGTTACTGCTCAATTTTCATTCTTTTTCCCATTATCCGAATTGATTATTTATCGGTTGGAATCTGTGATAATTTTGTCATTACTTTTTCGTAATCATCCTTGTAATTGGCATTTAATAACACCTCCTCATTTTCAGGGTATAGCAAAAGGATGTCCTCGTTGATTAAAAATTTACGCGGACAAGATCCATTCCCAGCGTTTAAGTAGGCTATGGATTTTTCTAATCCTGTAGGTTCCCAAATGGCGCAAAGTGGTTCGGGCAAACCGCTATCTCTGGTAGCAAAAGCAGTAGCCAGTTTATTGGAATCTCTTTCTTGGATTAAGTATTTCAATGCATTTTGGTCCATTAATGGCAAGTCGCAGGCCAAGACCAACCAACTTGCCGTAGGATCCATATGATAAGCACTTAGGAGCCCATTATAAGGTCCCTTATATTCATCTCTATCTACAATTAGTTTATATTCTTCAGAGAATTCGGGTACTTGCTCCTCCCTAACACTCATATAAGTAGAAGTACACAGTGGTTTTAGTAAGTTGTAGAGATATTCGCGTTGTGGCATCCCATGATAATCTATCATACCCTTATCCACACCCATTCTAGTACTTTTACCTCCGGAAAGTACAAGTCCGTAAATTTTATCGACTTTTAACATAGTATTCTTATTCAATAATTACCCCCCAATGGAGGTCATGGAATTTTGGAATATTCCAGTGTATCTTTCCTGTTCTTCAAAGCCCGTCTTAGACCTGCTTCCAATAGCCTTTAGGATGTGTTCTTTAATTTTCTCCTCCACATTGTCGCCTCTCATTATATCCCTTAAATTAAGTCGAGGTTTTCCGTAAAGACAGGTAATTACATCCCCGGTAGCTGATATCCTTAGTCGGTTACAACTCCCACAGAAAGTTCTAGAAAAAGAAGGAATGAGTCCGAAGGTGCTTTTATGCCCTTTAATTTGATAATTGATGGAGGTAGAAGTTTTTGGCGATTCCAATTTAGTGATCTCAGGAAATTCCGTTTCTATATGGGCCAGTATTTTTTTATAATCCCATGCAATGGTATTAAAGGATTTACTCCCCCCGTTAAAAGGCATTTCTTCCAAAAATCGAACGGATACCGGATAATGCCGCATCAAATTTAACATTGGAATAATATCTTGTGTATTCTGTCCCTCAAGCGCTATAAAATTGATGCGTACGTTAAAACCCTCGGCAATTAACCTGGTAAGGTTATTATAAACCGTATCATATTGATTTCTACGCGTAACCTTTTCAAAAGTATCCTTATCTATAGCATCTAGGCTAACGTTTACATTAAGAATACCCAGGGTCTTTAGCTCTTCAATATAAGGCCCAATCAAAGTGGCATTGGTGGTGATAGAGATATCGTTTAGCCCCTTTAATTGTGAAAGCTTACGCAACAGCACCATTAAATCTTTCCGTACAAATGGCTCCCCTCCCGTAATTCGAATTTTATCTATGCCCTGAGCTACCATAATTTCACATAATTGGCATAATTCCGCAATGGTGAAAAGGTGATCTTTCTGGGCAAAATTTATTCCTTCGGAAGGCATACAATAATTACAACGCAAGTTACAACGGTCTGTAACTGCCAGCCGTAAATAATTGATTTTCCTATTATGATTATCTATTAACATGTATTTGCTTTTTTCTTATCCCCCACTTACTGGCGGAATGAGGGCAATTTCATCAAAACTATTGATAATAGTATCATCATCCGCATAGGAATTATTTACCGCAACGGCCAAAGAGGATAATTTATTTAATTCCGGGTACATTTTACCCAAATAATCTTTTAATTCTTTAACGGTTTTGGTGTCTTTTGCACCAAATTCACTGGAACTAGGCATGGATAAAGTAGCACTACCTACGATGTCCTTGGTAATTCCAAAAAGTAATATCGTCATTTTAACCAATAATTGATTTTTCCGGGACTTTCATTAGTTCCGGGAATTTTGAAAATGGCTGCGCGGTAAATCTATTACCTGTTGCAGCCTTTAAAGCGTTAGCTACTGCAGCTCCAGCTGGTGGTAAAGTAGGCTCTCCCAACCCTGTGGGCGCCACATCACTTTTAATCATATGTGTTTCTACTATAGGCACTTCTTTCATTCTTATTAAACGGTAACTATCATAGTTTTGTGAATTAGGTTTCCCATCCAAAAACTCCAAATCCCCGTACATTGCATGGCCAACACCATCTATTACGCCACCTTCAATCTGGTTAATGGCCCCTAGTGGATTTACCACTATCCCGCAATCTACTACACAGGTTACTTTCTTTACAACGGGAATTCCATTTTCTATTGCTACATCTGCCACCTCGGCAACATGTGAATTATGGCAATAATAGGAGGCAAATCCTTGATAGATTCCAGCTTCTTTTTTTCCCCAACCGGATTTCTCAACGGCTACATTAATCACATTTGCTAAGCGTTCCGGCGAATACTCTATACGCTGGTCGGTAGTCCCCTTTACTTTTTGCAAAAGATCTAATCGCAATTGTATAGGGTCTACCTCCATGGTTTCTGCCAATTCATCAAAGAAGCTTTGCTCTGCAAACGCCAAGAAATTGGTGTAAGGCGCCCTCCATGCCCCCGTAGTAATATTACTCTTATAATTGGCAACATCTACCTGGTAATTATCTATGGCCCCTGCAGGAAAGAAATTGGGAATTAATCCGTACATATTTGCATTGATAGCAGCTTCCTTTAAATAATAGGCAGTAACCGCTCCATCTTTAATAGCCGCCTTTATTCTATATTTTATTGCAGGGCGATAGGTTCCGGCTGTCATATCATCTTCCCTAGAATAGATCAACTTAACCGGTTTCTTAATAGCATTGGAAATTTCTGCTGCTTCATAAACGAAATCGCCATACAGCCTTCTTCCAAATCCGCCTCCCATACGGGTCATTTCTAGATGCACATCCTTTACATCCCTTCCCAGCATACCAGCTACAGCGGTGGCAGCGAACTCAGGGGTTTGTACCGGACCCACCAAATGAATTTTTTCATCGGTAACATTGGCAAAGTAATTCATAGGCTCCATACAGTTATGGGGCAAGAAAGGAGACTCGTAGGTACGCTCAAGAATCTGATCGGCTTGGGCAAATGCTTTATTTATATCGCCGTCTTTCCTTAAGGTCTCAAATTTTTTCCCATCTAACAATCCCAGAAGTTGTTTGTCCTGATATTCCGTACTTTCCAAAGGGGTGTTTTCAATCCATTTTGCTTTTATAGCTTCCTTGGCCTTAAGGGCTTCCCAAGTAGTTTTTGCAATAACAACCACTTTGTCGCTATTTGCTAAGGCCACGGTCCAGTTATTACTTTCGCCAGAAGTTAATTGTTTCGCCTTCTCTCCTATTCTGATTACATCTATAACTCCCGGCATTGCTCTTGCAGCTGTATCATCAAAGGATTCCAATTGCTGACCAAAAGCAGGTGGTCTTAACACTGCTGCATATACCATCCCATCTACCTTATAGTCTAGACCAAACAGTGGTTTCCCGGTAATAATGGCGTCTAGGTCCACATTAGGAGCATCGGTTCCAATAATTTTGAAGTCCTTATAATCTTTTAGGGTAACGTTTTCTGGCACCTCCAACAGGGCTGCGTCTTTTACTACGTCGCCATATCCCAAGGTTTCCCCTTGGCTATTGGTAATTACTCCTTCGGAGGTTGTACAAGTGGATGGATCTACTCCCCATCTAGCAGCAGCGGCATTTACCAACATTTGTCTTGCTGTGGCCCCTGTCTGTCTTAAGGGATCCCAACCAAGTCGGATAGATTGACTCCCTCCAGCGAGTTGGCGGGTATAGTTTTCAGTATCCAATATTCCCTGTTGTACGTATACATTTTTCCATGCCACATCCAATTCCTCCGCAATTAGCATAGGCATAGCCGTTTTTACCCCCTGCCCAATTTCTGGATTGGGAGCAAAAATGGTTACGGCACCATTGTCTGCAATTTTTATATAGGCATTAAAATCATTGAAATTAAGTTGTGATATGTCTATGGGCGGTTTTACTTTAGGCTTACAGGCCGTAAAAAGGTTGAAACCTATTAGGAGTCCGCCACTAGCTAGGGAAGACGTTCTAATAAAGTCCCTTCTATTAAATGATATTGCAGATTTTGACATAGTGCTTAGATTTATATCCCCTGGTTAAAAAGGATCTATGATTTTGAAGTTATTGATTGCGCAAGAATTAACAATTGCCGTATCTTGATTTTAACCCATTTTACTGGCTGCTAGTGCTACCGCCTTTAGAATTCTGCTATAAGCGGCACATCTACAAATGTTTCCGTGCATTGCAGTTTTTATTTCTTCTTCGTCCGGACTCGAGTTTTTACCTAAAAATGCAGAGGCGGTCATAATCTGTCCAGCCTGACAGTAGCCACATTGGGGTACATCAACTTCTTTCCAAGCCAATTGAACCGGATGATCGCCATTTTGGGACAAGCCTTCTATAGTAGTTATTTCTTTTCCGTCTAAACTAGATATGGGCAGGGAACAACTCCTAACGGCATTCCCGTCCATATGAACAGTACAAGCACCACATTGGGCTATTCCGCAACCAAACTTTGTGCCTACTAAATTTAAATGATCCCGTAGCACCCAAAGTAAAGGGGTGTCACCTGCTACATTTATACTCTGGGGGGTTCCGTTTACTGTTATGTTGATAGTTGGCATAGCTTTTAGTTAGTTTTCATCAATACCTTACAAGTTACCAAATTTAAAAATAAAAATAACCAATTTAACAGATTCTTATATATGGCATAATTTCTACTTATTGTTGTAAGGTGTTCCCTCCCATTGTACGCTATCCCTATCCAAATAACAATGTACGTTGGGATGCAGCCATAAAAAGGAGGCTGGCAAGTATGGCGTAACTTCTTTTTTTAATAGCTCTTTAATGGCTTCTTTTTTGCCTTCACCGCTGAGCAGAAATATGATTTCCTTGGATTGCAGAATTGCTGCCATTCCCAATGTAAGTCCATAATTTGGTGGGTGGGTCATGTTTTTTGTCATGCTGCCCATAAGGGAGGTGGGACTTAGTTCTGCAATATGACAATGTGGAATAAGATGTTTTGCTGGTTCATTAAACCCTAGATGACCATTTTTTCCCATCCCCAAAATACACACGTCTATAGGGCCCCTTTCCTGTATTTCATTATCCATCCGGTTCGATTCCTTTTTGGCATCTACAGGACTGCTTTCAAACGAGATGTACCTATCCTCAGAAATCCCTAAAGGCTCTATAAGAAGGGTCTTTAGATAGGTTTCACAGGAATTGGGATCGGAAGCTGGAATACCGCCCCATTCGTCTTGTTTAATAATGGCTAATTCCTTAAATATATGCGGATCCTTTTTGTAATGGGCTACTAGTTGGCGGTAGAATCCCATGGGAGAAGCTCCCTTTGTGGGACAAAGAAGGGTATTCGGTTTATCTTTTAGTACAGTTATTAATCGGTCGCAGGCGCGTTGACTCATTTCATCATAGTCGGTACAATAATGTATTTCCATAGTTGGTCCATGATTTAATGTCCAGCAATGTACTGGTGAAATTACCCCAATCATTAAAAATAGTCTTCCGTTACATCATAAGGACAGGTTGATCAATTATTTAGCTTTTGCTTATCGCTACAGAAAGTATGGCCTTGTAGTTAAGACATACCGCCATTGTGTATGTAAGCTACAAAAAATTATGCGAATAATCGTCTTAACAATTATTAACACCGTATTTTTATTCGATTATAATTTTAAATAATTTTGATCGTTGTGCTAGATGAACCTAATACGTATTTGAAAATGAAATTTTACACTAAAATTGCTGCTATAAGCTTTATTATAGCCTTGTTTATATCCTGCGGAAATGCGGATGATGATGTTAGATACGGAGTAAACCCGGGAGAAGATGAGGTTAGTGGTGACCTAGGCCTGGGGAAGCCCGTAGATGATTGTTTAAATCTAGAGGATGGGGAATTGGTGCTATCAATTCAGGATCAATACACTACCCTCCCAGGAAAGATCTCTATTTTCTTCAGGGTATCCGATACTGAAGGAAAACCGGTGGCAGGCTTAGAGGCCAATCAGTTTACTATTTACGAACAAGGAAGGAACGATGCTTGTTTCAATACCATTTCTACCTCCGAATCTTTTGCTCGGATCTCCCCTAACACACAGATTTTTTCCAATAATACTGTTTTGGTGCTCGATTTAAGTAATAGTGTATTGGATAATAGTTTGGAAGAGTTGAAGCAAGCCTCCATCAGCTTTATCAATAATACAATGCCTACTGAAGATTCTGAGGCTATTAAAATGGCTATCTATTGGTTTAATGGAGAGGATAAGCTTCATTCCCTAACTCCTTTGACCCATGTGAGGCAAGACTTGATCAGTTCTATCGATGGTATTACCAAAGACATTAGTAAGGATCCATCCACCGATCTTTATGGCGCAGTAATAAAATCGACGGACATTGCCGAAAAACTTTTAAAGGATAGCAATACCAACAATAAGATTGGAGCAGCTTCCGTAGTTATATTCACGGATGGATCGGACCAAGCGGCACGTTACACCCAAAACGCGGCACTTCAAAAGGTGAATGGTGCTAATAAAAACATCGCGTTTTTCAGTATTGGTCTTGGGGATGAGATAGAACCTACCGTTCTTAAAAGTATTGGAAAGACCTATAGTGTATTTGCCAGGGATAAAGAGGAGCTGGAAACTACCTTTAACGAAATATCAGATCGTGTTTCCGAAAGGGCCAATAGCTTCTATCTTTTTGAGTACTGTAGTCCAAAACGAGATGGAAGTGGAGAGAATAATTTGGCCATAAAAGTGGAAAGTGGTAACAGACATGGAGCGGTACAGACAAAATTTAACGCAAAAGGCTTTACCGGAGGTTGCAAATAATAGCGCATTAGTTTACTGATACTCAAGAAATAGGGCACGTAATTAGAACGATGCCCTATTTTTTTGTCCGATTTTACGCCAAGTCCAACAACTATTTTGGCAAAGTGTACGTATAACTAGACAGAGAACAATTTGTAAAATTTAATTAAGTAAAATGAAAAAGACGATCTTAGTAGGTGTATTGGGAACAGCAGTACTAGCTTCCTGTGTATCCAAAAAAAAGTATGTAGCCTTGGAAAGTGACCTTTCCAATACAAAAAGTGTTTTAATGAAAACACAGGTGGAAAAAGAGGAGCTACAATCTAAAATGGCCAAAATTGAAGCAAGGGTTACCGAATACAACGAAAAAATAAATTCTTTACAAGAACTAAACGATGCGCAACTTACACCCGTTGGTGATGTTGCTGTAATGAGCAACAATACCAAAGCTAAAATGAGAGCTACCCTAGCCAAGGTAGATCCAAGCTTATTGGCTGAAGCAAAAACGTTGGAAGACTCTATTAACCTTGCAATTTCCTACAACCTAAAACAATCTATCTCCGATGAGGAAGACGATGTGGTAGTGGATATCAACAAAACGGTAGTGATGATCAATATCTCCGATAAGCTATTGTTTAATACAGGGAGCTACAGAGTAAGCAACAAAGCCCATTCTATTTTAGGGAAGCTTGCAGAAGTGATCAACTCCGAACCCAGTATGGAAGTTATGGTAGAAGGTCATACCGATTCTAGATCCATTAATACGGCTATGTTTCAGGACAACTGGGATCTTAGTGTAAAAAGAGCCACTTCCGTAGTAAGATTGTTGCAGGATAAATACAAAGTGAATCCGGCTAATTTAATTGCTGCAGGGAGAAGTAGTTATTTGCCTTTGGTAGATAACGACACCAAAGAAAATAGAGCTAAAAACAGACGCACTAGAATAGTTATCATTCCTAATTTAGACAAATTCTTTGCCTTGTTGGACTCAGAAAGTATCTAAATTAAATTATACCAAATTAAGTAGGGAGGACGCTTTGCGCATCCTCCCTTTTTTTATGCTTTTCCAGAATTATTTTCTAGATCATAGGTTCTCTTACAAGCCTGAGGGAAATAAAAGTAGTAACCTATCTATATATCAAGGCATTTTTGACCTCTCCTTCCCCAGTATTTAGATCTATTAGGAAGCCATTGATCACCGCATAATCTATATTTCCATTCTTTTCCAATAAAAAGGTGGGGTTAATTCCCACTTGCAAATTAAAATTTGGCAGCTGGTACTTGGGACCTAGAATATGAATTGGCCATTGCCCAAAGGGTTTGTCTTTTGGGATGCTATTGACGCGAACGTAGGTATATCCCGCTTTTAAAAGATCCTTAACTTTTAATTGGTCCAGTTCTTTGATGTGCTGCAGGGTGTCCGTATATACTTTACCTGGTTTAATAGTATAGCCTTCCGCTTCCAAAACATCGTAACCATAGAAGGTGGAGAGGTCCCCCTGGTCTGCTACCCTACTGCTGTAATAAAAATCACTATTGCTGGCGTTATCCACTTCTAAGCGATGGATACCAATATCCAGGGTATATTTCCTACCCAATAACTCATAGCTAACCCCTCTTAACTTAAGATCGAATAACTTTCTATCGTTCTGCGGAATCTCCTCATACTCCGCTAGGGGAATTTCCCTGTAGGTTTCTTTGGCTATGGTATAAATTGCTGAAAGGATGGAAACATAATTTAACTTCCTTATAAACTGTTTCTCCACATCGTCCTTAAAGCCTCCAGATTCGATTAAAATAGCACTGGTTCCCCATTTCTGGATATTATCCCCAAAGGCTCTAGGCTCAAAATCATCATTGTACCTACCTACCTGTCCAGGGGCATATTTTTGGATAATGCGATTCATAAAGACAATTACCTTCATGGCGTCTCCCCGTACCTGGTTAATATCCTTTTCATAATTAAATGCTGGTGCTAAATAGGATATCGTAGCAGGCTTATCGGTACGCTCTGCATTGTAATAAGTACTTTGATCGTGCAAATTAAAGCCAAATCTAGCATCTAAACTGTCGCGAACCCTTTTTAAGGTCTCTCCTTCCGGGGACTGTAGCATTAAGGCGTCCCTATTAATATCTATCCCCAAGGCATTTCTGCGATTATATTTTTCAGCTCCATCAGGGTTTAACATGGGCAAAAAATGAAGTTTTAAATTCTTAAGAATCTCCTCTTTTTCGGACCGTAGGTCGTCACTGGCCAAAAAATTAAGGATGTCAAATATAGCTTGGGTTGCCGTTGGTTCGTTTCCATGCATTTGCGACCATAAGAAGACATTAGTACTACCTGTCCCTACACTTATCAAGGAAAGACTTCTACCCTCTATGGACTTCCCTACTTTACGGACTTCAAACCTTGGGTCCTCCCCTATCTTGGCGATAAGAGGCTGAATGTCCGCATGTTTTATACGTCTTTCGCCTAGGGAAGGTTCCTTATAATTTTCATAGCTAGAGAAGAGCTTATCAGTAATATCTCTTTCCTGCCCCAGGACAGAAAAAAAAGTAAAAATCGTCAAGATACTGATACAGTAGAATTTTTTTTTCATGGTATTATTTAGTGTTGGGTAATGATTTTAGATTAAGTGATTTTGTGCCTCTTCTTACTCTTTTCATAAATTTGTCACCAGGGTCTGTTTTAATGGTGCGATAGTCGGCATTTTTCTCCAACCAGAGCGGAGTTTCTTCAAAAAGAGTGTATTCTAAATGCCCGATTACATAATCGATGTCGTATTTTTCTTTTAAATATTGAACCAACCATATGTTAGATTTCAACTGCGCCTTAGTTAGTTTTTTCTCCTTGGTTCCTCCTACATTTTCTACCCCTATAGCACAGTGGTTAAGCCCTATCACATGCCTTGCCATTACCGTTTCTGGCATTAACCGATAAATAGTACCATCCTGATCTACCAAAAAATGGGCAGATACATTTAAGGCACCTGCCGAAGCAATTTCGGGCCGCCAATTGGGTAATTTAGGGTTGTTGAAAGCCTGAAACGATTTTTCCAGCGTAGGGATTACCGTCCAATGTAGCACTACCATTTTGGGGACTATGGTAGGTTCATTCTGATCCAATCCATACCTTTCGGATAAATACTCCAAGCTAAGGGCTTTGCGTTCATCGTTAAAAATAATGGGCGTGTCTACAATTTCCCTTTTTACTGCACAGGACATCATTAGCAGAGCCCCAATACTCAAAATTATATATCGCATAGTATTTATCATTTTGCTGTGGTTAAAACTACAAAATCATTCCAGTTTTAGGGAATCTTTCTTAACTCATTAAAAATCAAAGTAGTTTATAGTTATTTCAGACTACAAAAAGTCCTATTAGCTAGAAACCGCTTTTAAATAGAGAAGGAGGTAGCCGTTGCACTAGCACCTCTATTTATTTCTAGGTCAAAATGGTCCTTAATAGAATAAAAATTGTTAATGGTATTGGGGAGTTTCGCTCTGAAGGCAGGGTATAATTAGAAACAACCTACTTAAAAAAGATGGAAAATGTTGAGTGCTTACGCCTGTTTTAGAATCACTCACCACAGCAAATGGCATTTTCACCATCATTTTAGGTGCTTACGCAACATTATTTCAATATAGATGGGATTGAAACCTATATTCACAATGTAGTTAAAAAATAAGATTTTTCATTTTCATATAGTGTTCTCGTAAAAGAGCCTTGTCTTTACAGATAAGGCTCTTTTTAGTTATTCACTATATATAATAAGGGCTTCTATTGAGACCTCTGCTTCCCTCTAACTTTTTTGTTCAATAAATTGGGCGTTTGGCATAAATAGCTCCTGCATCCGTTCCATACGCTTATGTCGTTCAGAGGAGAAAATAGCATATTGACATCGATTTAAGCTTTCCGGAATACGTGCCATAAAAGAAAACTCCTTGGGATTCGATAAAAATTCAGCATCGTCTACCATGAATAGTTTTAAACTACCCAGGTTAATACCGTTGAGATAAAACAGCTTGTTTAATCTCTTTGGAGTTGCAATTACAATATCGGTACCTGCAAAAATTTCGCTTCGCTGCGTATCTATGTGCATTTCTTCATACACGGAGTAAACCCTCAGATCCATCCGAAAAGTAAACCGCTCAAACGCCTCTTGCAACGCCAGAACAGCAGCTTTATCCTTTACAAGTATTAAGGCACGAGGAGCATCCTCAAATTGAGCGCAGTTAAGTTTTTGCAATGTTCCAATGATCATGGCGGTAGTTTTCCCTGCTCCGTCTGGCGCAATCCCAAAGAAATTGGCCCCTCCCTTAATTTTAGGGAGTACTTTTTTTTGAAATTCCGTTGGGGAGGTAACCTCTAAGCGCTCCAAGGCTTCGTTTAATGGGGGCAGTAATTTTTTAAATGCCATTTTCCTTTATTTTTTGTGAACTATCAGTTTTCTCTCATTACACCACAGACTTTCACCTTTTGACAACAATTTCTTTCAAAAAGTGGAATTGTAGCCTACTTTGGTAGGGAAGCTAACGATAAGCAGCTTTCATTTTCATGTAGTGTTCTCGGAAAAGAGCCTACTCCTAAGGGAGGGGCTCTTTTTTTATTGTAATTAACTAAACCTCAAGGGTTATGGAATCCAATTATCTTTTCCGAAATTGGGTTTTCTTTTTTCCAAAAATGCATCCCTTCCTTCTTTGGCCTCCTCTGTCATATAAGCCAATCTAGTAGCCTCACCTGCAAATACCTGTTGCCCTACCATTCCATCATCGGTAAGGTTCATAGCAAACTTCAGCATCTTTATAGAAGTGGGTGATTTCTCCAAGATTTCTAAGGCCCATTCATAGGCGGTATCCTCCAATTCGTCGTGAGGAATCACAGCGTTTACCATTCCCATCTCGTAGGCTTCCTGCGCGGAGTAGTTGCGTCCTAAGAAAAATATTTCCCTAGCCTTTTTCTGTCCCACCATTTTTGCCAAATAAGCCGATCCATACCCTCCATCGAAACTGGTAACATCGGCATCGGTCTGTTTAAAGATGGCATGTTCCTTACTAGCCAAGGTTAAATCGCACACAACATGCAAACTATGTCCGCCTCCAACTGCCCAACCTGGGACAACGGCTATAACTACTTTTGGCATAAAACGAATTAACCGTTGTACTTCCAATATATTTAAACGATGCATTCCATCCTCTCCTACGTAGCCCTTGTGTCCCCTTGCCTTTTGATCTCCACCGCTACAGAAAGAATAAACTCCGTCCTTGGTAGACGGACCTTCGGCCGAAAGAAGAACTACCCCGATACTAGCGTCTTCCTGAGCATCATAAAAAGCTTGATATAGCTCACTGGTAGTTTTAGGCCTAAATGCATTCCTTACATTAGGTCTGTTAAATGCTATTCTTGCTACCGCGCCACATTTTTTATAGGTGATATCCTCAAATTCCTTTGCGACTTTCCAGTCGATTTTATTTTGCATGATTACATTGGTTTAATATTTTTCAAAGATAATACACTTTCACAAACCACTAGGCGGTAATAAGGATAGCTTGATCCCTATTTAAACCTTTTTATTTTTCTCCGCTATCCATTTGGAAAGATATTTGGTGCTGGCCATACTATGATGACATAACATAGACCCAATAAAATTCTGTGCCCGATGATTCTTTAAATTCAGCTCTATTTGACAAATCCTTGTTAACAATCGCTTTTGAAGGAGTTTTTTATCATAAAACGTATTAATTATAGCCACCCCATTCTCCTGCGCCTCCTCCCATTTCAATTTATTGCTATATAGGTCAATAGCAGCCTCGGCAAATGAAAGATCATCCTTGGCGATTGTTCCGCTCCAGGGTAAATCCTTGCAAATTCCTTCGGCACCAATGGAAGTGGTGATGCTTGGAGTACCACAGCGCATTCCCTCTAAAAGCTTTCCTTTAATACCAGCACCAAAACTAATGGGAGCCAGATTTAGTCGGGATTTAGATACCACCTCCCTACTGTCTTTGGCATGTCCCATAATATAAAACCCCTCTTTAGGTTTGTGCAATTGCGAAATTCCTATAGGCATGTAGGCTCCGTAGATATATAGACTGGTATTGGGAAGTTTTTTACGTATTAAAGGCCATATTTCCTTCTTTAGCCGTTTAATTGCATCAACATTTGGAGCGTGCTTTCCATTTCCCAAACAAATAAAGTCTGACCTATCATTGAAATCCAGCCACTGGGCACGATCTTGATTTTCTATGGTCTGAAACATCATGGGTAGATGAAGAAGGATGTCTGCACTCACCTTAACTACTTCTTCTAGAAGCTCCATTTCATAGTGAGAGATAATGAGACTGAGATCGGACCTGTATATACTAGCTATTTCCCTTTTGGTGATTTCCATTTCTAACCAATCCTCTTCCGAGAAGGCTCGCTTTTTCTTATGAGCATGCTCCCTAGCCGCTCGTAAAGAATGTAAATCTTCCGTATCTAAGATCCTTAAGGCATTGGGCAGCTGTTGGGCTACTTTCCAACCAAATTGTTCTTCGGTAATAAAGCGATCAAAAAGGACAATGTTAGGATTAAGAGTTGTTATAAATGTTTCGAAACTGGGATCGTTCAGTTGTATTTCCTCCCTATCTATCCCTAAAGATTCCAAATTAAAGGAGTATTCACTTTTAGCGGCCGTACTGGCAAAGGTAATTTTATACCCCTCTTTCAAAAAAAAGTGAATTAACTGGAGCATTCTACCGCCGGCAGCGGTAGTGTTTGGCTCTGGCCAAACATACCCAATAATCAATAAGTCTTTTTTCATTTAACTAGAGGTGCTCTATATTTTTTGGGCAAATTTCTGAGAAATGCGAGAACGCAGTTTACGTTGGTAATCCTCTTCTAGCCATTCCTTATAGTTCTTTGTATTGTTCATAATACAATACGAATATTGCCTCACCCTATAGGCAATCTCCTCCTTTAGTTCCTTGGCCAGCATACGGGCATCGAATACATCTTCACTATTTTCCACACAAATGGTAGCGTGTTGCTCTATACTATTTTCTAGCACGGTCTTGGACTTTTTCCCTTGGGCAAAGATGCGTTTGTATTCTGCCTTAACATCAAAATCGATGTTTTTAGAGTTTCTAAAAAGCTTTTTTATTTCGGGCGGCATTTCATACACAAAATCACGCTCTATTTCCTCATCATTCTTAATGTTTTCTAAATAGAAATCGGGAAAATGAAATATCTCCTGCCAATCTATAGGGGCATTCCAAAGGCCAAACCTTGCAACGTTATTCCCCATATCTATCACGTTAAATTCGTTTTTGTTAGGCAGTACCCTAGACCCCCTACCGATCATTTGGAAATATAAGGTGAGCGATTTTGTAGCTCGGTTCAATATAATGGTCTCTACAGTAGGCTCATCAAAACCAGTGGTAAGAATACTTACCGAGGTTAAAATGGCATCTGGGGTCTTGGAAAACCATTTAAGGATCTCCTTTCTCTCCGAAGCACTACATTTATTGTCTAGGTGCCGAATATTATAGCCCGCTTTTTTAAAGGTTTCATATACGTAAATAGAGGAGCTAATACCGTTGTTAAAAATAAGTGTTTTGGTACCCTTGGCAATTTCCTCATAGGCGTTCACCAATTTAGAAAGCATATTGTGGTTCCCATAAAGTTCATCTGAGGATTTTACGGTATAATCGCCATTAATCCCTAGTTTTAAACTTTTAAGGCTTACGTCATAATTATACATATTGGCCTTAGCCAAAAACTGCTTTTCAATTAGAGAAGGAATAGATTCTCCCACAATCAATTTCTGATAGTGGTCCTTCATAGGTAGTTTTATATTAGAACTCAGCGGTGTAGCAGTAACCCCTAAGATAATGGAGTTTTTAAAGTACTTAAAAAGTTTTCTAAACGAATTGTAGTGGGCCTCATCTATAATAACCAATCCAATATCATTTATTTTCACCTTATCTTCTTGTAGCCTATTGTTAAGGGTTTCCACCATGGCTACAAAACACATAAATTGATCTTGATCTTGCAGTTCCTTTACCTCACTGTTAATAATCTTGTTCTTAACCCCAAAGCCATGCAGCATCCTTGAAGTTTGATTGCTCAACTCTATTCTATGGGTAAGAACCACCACTTTCTTGTGGTGTTTCTGAATATATCTTTTCGCTATTTCGGAAAAAATAACGGTTTTCCCCCCACCCGTTGGCAACTGGTACAGGAGGTTGAAATCTGGCGGGGAGGCATCTAGACAGTCAAATATCTTTTCAAGATCCTCCTCTTGGTAATCATAAAGTGTTTTATCTATATTCTTTTTAGCAATCTCCAAATTGGCATGTAATTTTATTGTTGAAAAAACTCAAATCTTCCAAAATTAAGCGTTTTTTGACCTTGTATGAAATTATTGAGGCAAAACATCCGTAATGAGGTCGATTTTAACCTAGAAAAAATAGAAGTTACTCAAAAAAATGATTCCTAAATCATCTAATTTAAGAAAGGAGAAGGAATGGAGGTAAGGTTGATACCTTATAAAACTGGGGCATGACTTAATTATGATTTGATGGAAACGGTAAGCAGATTGCTCTTTCCATCATGGCCAACGGCCCTAATTATTTAATCTAGAATGTCTAAGCTTTTGGAAAAATCTTCTAATAAGGGCCATTCATTTTCCTCAACAAAACGATAGCACCCCACAATGCGCTCTTTAAATTCGGGTAACAACCCATTGATAGAGATATACTGAACCAATTCGTTAAAAGATTTCTCCATACTCTTATAGAAAGCCAATGGCAAATTGTTTTGCATGGAAAAGGTTTGTGCAATTTCCAAATTATACAACATAAGATCGGCAGTAATAGGCGGATCTACGCCTAAAGTGATAAAGTGTTTGATGAATTTATGGGCTACAGACCTCCTTGCCTTGGCCCGCCTTCTCTTCTGAGGGAAGTACTCATTAGAGATTTTTATTTTAGCGTCCTGCAACAACTTATCTTCCCTAGGATTAAATACAAAGTTGTAATATTCCTTAACGATGGGAAACCTAGTGTATAAATCCATCACCTGCAGCTCTAGCTCCTCTTTATTTAATTCAGACAAATACTTTGTCAATGCTCTTTTGCTCATTAATCACAAATTGATTTCGTACAAATTAAGAGAATCTTTTTGGTATTGTAAACTGCACAAGAAAGGAAATTAGCAAAAAAATTGATGATATAACGCATCAAACTCTTAAAGTTGTCACAAATTAGCATATACACCCCCTAAATACTTGGAAAATAGGTAATAATAACGTATCATGAGAGATTAACAGCTTAATTTTTAAGACAGATATATATGAGGCAACTAAAGATTATCAAGCAGGTTACCAATAGGGAGTCAAAATCATTGGATAAGTATCTGCAGGATATCAGTAAGATTGATTTAATTACGGCCGATGAAGAGGTAGAATTGGCTCAAAGAATCAGAAATGGGGATCAATTGGCGTTGGAAAAATTGACCACTGCAAACCTAAGGTTTGTTGTTTCGGTGGCAAAACAATATCAGAATCAAGGGCTAACCTTGCCCGACTTGATCAACGAGGGAAATTTAGGATTAGTGAAAGCGGCTAAAAGGTTTGATGAAACCCGTGGATTTAAATTTATTTCCTATGCTGTTTGGTGGATTAGACAGGCAATTCTACAAGCACTGGCAGAACAGTCGCGAGTGGTAAGACTGCCGTTAAACAGAATTGGCTCTATCAATAAAATTAAAAGGACTTTTTCCTATTTGGAACAAGCCCATGAACGTCCACCATCTGCAGACGAAATTGCTAAGGAATTGGATATGACTATCGCCGAAGTGGAACAGTCCATAAAAATTTCTGGAAGACACGTATCTATGGACGCTCCGTTGAAGGAAGGTGAAACCTCTAATCTATACGACGTATTGCGATCTGGGGAATCGCCAAAGCCAGACAAGAAATTATTGTTACAATCCCTAAATATCGAAATCAATAGAGCATTAGATACCCTCTCCCCTAGGGAAGCGGATGTTATTAAATTGTATTACGGTATTGGAGATCAACAATCCATGACCTTAGCTGAAATTGGTCTTACATTTGATCTTACAAGGGAAAGAGTACGGCAGATTAGGGAAAAGGCAATTAGAAAACTACGCCATAACTCAAGAAACAAAATGCTGAAAGCCTACCTAGGATAATGCTTTAATACAAAAGACTATCTAAAGAAGATAAGCTATTACTACGGTTTAAAAGAGGATTTAATTTATGCCAGTGAAGAATGTATCTTCCAACGGCGCTCCCCCTCAAGGTACCACTAGCTCTTTTTTAGATAGTCTTTTTTTTCAACTACAGGTTGGTTAAGTTTCTGATATTGAAATCCGATAAAATTTGGTTTAAATCATCAATAAAGTCCATATAGGCTGCATTGTCATAATGTTGATTTGCCATAATAAGGGGGTTTTAGATTTAATGTGGCGCTAAACTACATATAGTCTAGTTCTACCAACTCATTTAAGCTTAAAATTTCATTTAAATCCTGAAGAAATGCTAGGTATTCTTCTCCGTAGGTGTCATAGAGCATGGTAAGACAGGTTTTTGTTAATACTAGGTTTAGGTTGATTATTACTATAGTAAACATATCACTATTCCACAATACTTCAATTGAAATGTGGTGAAAATGCCATTTTCTGTTGTCAATTGTACTTCCCTTATACATTATCTCCAAGGTAACCGATCCCCATTAAGGTATTAGGGCCTCATTTTAGCCATCAAAACAGCTTCTAACAATGGGAATATGCAACCTTTTCATCCTATTACTCCACACCATGTATTGCCTACTACTCGTAAATTAACCCCATTCTATTTAGGTTCTCATTATGGGGTTTTCCCTAGAACTAGTCCTATTGTTGCCCCAGGTTGCAAAGGAAGAAAAATTAAAACTCTAGGAGCCCTTTATGCTCCCAATTAAATGTTCCCTAGGTTTCGTTTTGTGTTTTCAATTGGCGTTATTTGTAGGTCTTAAACCAAATTATTATGAAAAAAACAATCGGACTATTATGCTTACTGGCTATAGTAGGCTGTAAGGAGAAACAAGTGGAAAAAGAAGTTTCCCTGGAAGAAAAAGCCTTGAAAATTCATGACGAGGTAATTACCATTGATACCCATATAGATATCAATGTTGCCAATTTTACAGACACCGTTAACTATACGCAGCGGTTAGACAATCAGGTAAACCTACCAAAATTGAAAGAAGGAGGCGTAGATGTTTCTTGGTTAATTGTATATACCGGTCAAGGAGAATTAAATGCTGAAGGCTATGCCAAGGCAAAGGAGAACGCCCTGTCAAAATTTGATGCTATTCATAAGCTTTGCAACGAAATTGCACCAGATGAAATAGAGCTGGCCTACAATACCGAGGATGTAAGAAGAATTGTTGCTTCGGGAAAAAAAGTGGCCATGATTGGGGTAGAAAATGCCTATCCCATAGGGGAGGATCTATCCGAATTTGAAAATTATTACAATATGGGGGCTAGATATATATCCCTTTCCCACAACGGACACAGTCAGTTTTGTGATTCTAATACTGGGGAATCAGACAACGTATGGCTCCATAATGGCTTAAGCGAACTAGGCAAGCAAGCGGTGGCAGAAATGAACAGGTTGGGGATAATGATAGATGTATCACATCCTTCCGCGGAGGCCATGAAACAAATGATAGCCTTGTCCAAGGCTCCACTAATTGCTTCACATTCTTCCGCTAGGGCACTATGTGATCATAGTAGAAACCTAGATGACGAGCAGTTATTAATGATAAAAGAAAATGGCGGGGTGGTACAAACCGTTGCTTTTAGCGCCTACCTTCATACGGAAAAGAACGAAGCACACCGTGACTATACCAGAAATCTAAATAGACAGGTAGCAGATTCTCTAGGTGTAAATTGGTATGAGAGATGGCAATTGTCTGGCTTATCGGAAGAAGAGCGAGCCAATTATAGAAAACACTATCCCACAGTAGTAGAAATTGCCAAGGCTAAGGCCGCCAAGGATCCAAATGCTCCTGAAGGTGTTAGTGTGGCCGATTTTGTAGACCATGTAGATTATATGGTAGATTTAATAGGAATAGACCATGTAGGTATTAGTTCTGACTTTGATGGTGGCGGAGGAATCATTGGGTGGGCCGACGCCTCGGAAACCAAAAATGTGACGCTAGAATTGGTGAAAAGAGGATATACCAAAGAAGAAATTGCTAAACTCTGGGGAGAAAACCTACTAAGGGTAATGGATGAGGTTCAGAAAGTGGCTGAAGCTAGCTCTAATAATTAAATAGCATTATACCATAAAAGGTGGAAGAATAAAATAAAAAGGGTTGGACTTTAAGTAAAAGTTCAACCCTTTTTATACATCGATATATAAAAAACTCATTTCAGATGAAGGTGAGCGTTAAGCCTCATCCTTATGTATTATTTACAGCATCAGAATAAAATTTATTGTTAAGAGGATAAACGATCCCTTACATATTCTACTTTGGTTTTTCCATGTGGTTTGGGTTTCCCATCATCCCCTAAATTTACCATAATAATATTTTCTACAGTAATTATAGTTTCCCTGTTCATCTTATTTCGGACTTCACATTTTAGAGTTAAGGAAGTTTTTCCAAATTTAACCACTTCTATACCTATTTCAACAATGTCGCCCGTTAAAGCGGTACTAGTGAAGTTAATTTCTGACATATATTTGGTTACTACCCGCTTATTCTCTAATTGAATAATACTATATAGAGCGGCTTCTTCATCTATCCACGCCAAAAGCCTCCCTCCAAATAAGGTATTATTAGCATTTAAATCTTCTGGTTTAACCCATTTTCTTGTGTGAAATCTCATTTTTTCAAATTTTTTATTAAAAATAGGTAAAGTAATTAGTTTAAGAGAAGTGCAAGGAAGAAAAGTATGGAGATTTAGAAATAGCTCAATTACACCTCCTTATTTTATTGGTAATGAAGATTTGTCGGGAACATAACTAAGAAAATAATAAGCTTGTTAAGCTTTAGATAGTTATCCTATCCTAAATGTTTACAACCTCGTTAAAAACTATAACGCTCCTACCCTTTTCCCATCAAGGTTTAACCCTATCTTTATAAAAAACACCCTTGCTATGAAGTATAGATCGCATTATCTTTTGGAGATTAGACCAGTACTCCCCAACGCTGTAGTAACCGAAAATATGAGTATGGGCGAGAAATTTCAAAATAAAACCTTACGTCCAATCCTTAAATTGCAAAACCCCTTGCTGGTATTGGTTCTTAAAAATTACATTGCCAAACACAAGAACGGTTTTTATGACCTAAGTCCGGAGAAACGACTCCTTTTTATAGAAAATTCCATTCAAAAGGACATTAAATTCAGAAATTCCCTAAAAGGCATCCTAATAGGGCAATTTACAGAGGAGGAATACGAGTTATATATCCAAAACTCATCTGCTCTAAATAAAAGGATGATGAATATGGTCATTGCCCGATTGCAGGATCAGATACAACAATTTGACCATCAGCCTTTACCTTATGTCTAATGATTTTGGTCTATTAAGGATTCCCCATTGAGATTAGTGGTTAAAACCTCGCTCATATAGTTGAAGAAGGGCCGTATTTTTTGGAAGGAATCATCAATGAGATTCATAAAGTTATCGGAGAAAACTTCCTTATCCTCTATCTTTCTAAGGAAGATAAACTGCTTTCTTTTTATTAAATCGATGTTTTCATGCTCCCTGTCAAAACCCATTGGGGCTGTTTTTAAAGCTTCCCCTTGCAGGGGCCCCCAAACCTCTTTTAAGGTAGGCTGATTAATAATAGCCCTAATTTCTGAACTATCTTGTTCAAATTCCTTTCTTATTCGAAGTAGATCCTCTTTATTGGGATTCCAGAAGCCAACTGCCAAAAAAGAATTTCCTGGAGTAAGCTGTACGTAATACCCCCCTCGTAAATGGAGTCCAGCACGTGAATAAGAGGCTGCAAAATGGGTCTTATAGGGGGTTTTATCTTTGGAAAAACGCACATCCCTATAAATACGGAACATCTTTAGTTTTTCAATATCATCGTGTTGTTCCAATCTATTTTTAAGGAGCGCGAAAAACTCCTTGGCCACAGCTTCCTGCTTTTTAAATACTATTTTGTGTTCGGCAAACCACTCTCTAGAATTATTATTTGTAAGGTCTTCTAAAAATTGAAATACTTCTTTCGTAATTACGGCCTGTTGTGTACGACTCATTTGATGTTAACTTTGTGCTAAAGTTAACCTTTTTGGCATCAAAGGGTTTTGAAATAATAGTTAATTTTGAGTTTCTACAATCAAACTAGCAAATGGATAAAGCAGTAATCATAAAAAATATTAAACAACACAAAAAGCAACCCAACCTACGTTTTGTTCTAAAGGAGAAAACCGAAGAGTTTACGGATCGGCTGTTTTATACCTTGTTCGATATTGACACTCCTGTAGAAAAGAACCTAGATCTTCTAGAGCAGGATTTTAAGGAATTGGTAGAGTTGGCTTGCTGGAAGACAGATAAACCATGTAAGGAAGTCTGGGAACATTACGTTAAACGACTACCAGAAGTCCTTGAAAAATTAAATTTGGACGCCCAAGCAACCGTAGATTGCGATCCCGCCTCCTTATCCATTGAGGAAGTATATTTGGCCTATCCTGGTTTCCATGCCGTTGCCATCTATAGGTTAGCCCATGAGTTATACAAGAAGGGATTTCCGTTGGTCCCCAGATTAATGACGGAATATGCGCATAAAATAACAGGAGTGGATATAAATCCCGGGGCAAAAATAGGAAAGTCATTTTTCATTGATCACGCAACAGGCGTGGTTATTGGGGAAACCGCTGTTATTATGGATAACGTTAAGATTTATCAGGGGGTAACCTTAGGTGCTTTATATGTAGCCAAGAATCTTCAAAAAACGAAGCGTCATCCCACCATAGAGGATAACGTTACCATCTATGCGAATGCCACTATTCTCGGAGGGGAAACGGTTATAGGGAAAAACTCTATAATTGGAGGTAACGCATGGATAACCGACTCTGTACCCGCCAACTCCACCGTATTTCACACACCAGAAATTAAAATAAAAACTACACCACATGTCTCATAGCTTGTTGGACACCATTGGGAATACCCCTTTGGTATTGTCCAAAAATATCAATCCCAATCCCAACGTGTCCCTATATTTTAAAATGGAAAGCCATAACCCTGGTGGCAGCGTAAAGGACCGGCCCGCTTTTAACATGATAAAAGCTGGTTTGGAAAGGGGCGATTTTAACCCTACTTCCAAATTAATTGAAGCCACTAGTGGAAATACTGGGATAGCCTTGGCTATGATTGCCGGACTCTATGGATTAAATATAGAGTTGGTGATGCCAGAAAACTCTACGAAAGAACGAATTCAAACAATGAGGGCCTATGGAGCCAAGGTAACCCTTACCCCAGCAGAGGTAGGTATTGAAGGAGCAAGGGATTATGCAGAGTTAAAAGTAAAAGAGGAAGGTTACCATATGATCAACCAATTTTCTAATCATGACAATTGGAGAGCTCATTATAATAGTACCGGACCAGAGATTTGGGATGCTACCCAGGGTAAAATCACACATTTTGTATCATCTATGGGGACTACGGGAACCATTATGGGGACGTCTACCTATTTAAAAGAGCAGAATTCTAAAATCCAAATTGTAGGTGTACAGCCCACTGATGAGGCCAAAATACCAGGAATACGAAAATGGCCGGAAGCCTATCTGCCTAAAATATTTGACCCTAATAAGGTAGATACCGTACTGGAGGTAAGTGAATTGGAAGCTATAGACGTAACCAAACGCTTAGCTAAAGAGGAAGGAATTTTCGCTGGAATGAGCAGTGGAGGCGCCGCCGCAGCTGCCATACGATTGGCAGAAACATTAGATAGTGGGGTCATTGTTTCCATAGTCTGTGATAGAGGAGACCGTTATCTATCTTCGGATCTTTTCCTGTAAATTAATAAACATTAGGTGGCTGCATATTATTACAACCACCGCTTTCTTTTAAAAAAAACTAGTAAGCCAACAAAAACCAGAAGCATTAACCCCCATACATAGAAGTAGCCATATTTAAATTGTAATTCTGGCATATAGTCGAAATTCATACCATAAACACCTGCTATAAACGTAATAGGGATAAAAATAGAGGCCATAATGGTAAGTACCTTCATCACCTCGTTCATTTTATTACTGATATTACTTATGTACATATCCATAAGGCTCATGGACATTTCCCGGTATACTTGAAGCGTTTCGTTTATTTCGGTACTATGGTCCATGGCATCCCTTAGAAATAGCTTGGTGTCTTTAGTGATTAGCGGGTGTTCTGAATCTATGAGTTTACTTACCATTTCCTTTACTGGGAAGATCCACCTCCTTATTTTAAGAACTTCCTTTTTTAATTCTAAGATATTCTTACCGTGATCGGGCCTAGGATGTTCATAAACCTCGTCTTCTAATATTTCAATTTTCGCGTTTAAATTCTCTAAAACCACAAAATAGCTATCTATAATGGCGTCTAACAGCGCAAAGAATAAATAATCGGCTCCCCTTGCCCTAATCCTACCCATCTTATTTTTTAACCTATTATAGACACCATCAAAAACATCGTCCTTAAGTTCTTGTAAAACGAGTACGGTATTTTCCATTAAGATAATGGCCACATGTTCTTGAACCAATTCATTGTTATGATCTAAATAGAGCATGTTAAACACACTAAAAATGTAATTATCGTACTCGTCTACCTTAGGTCGTTGATTGGTATTCACGGCATCTTCAATAGAAAGCATATTAAGATCAAAGGATTTTCCAAGATTCTCTATCAGCGCTTCATCGCTAATACCAATAACATCTATCCATGAAATGGAGGGACTATCTTTGAGCGCTATAATTTTATTGTATTCCTTCTCTTGATACACATCTAAATCTAGCTCCTCAATTTGATTTTCATTGTATTCCAACACATGGACACTGCTTTTTGCCCCTTCCCTATTTCCCATATAGATGACGCTTCCAGGAGCTTTCCCCATCTTTTTTGAGCGTTTGGAGGTTCGTTTTGGTGGTGCCTTTTGCTGCTTTTTCTTTTTACTCATAAAATTCCTTAGTATATAACCTAGCTTATGCGGGTCTTTGGATTACTAATGTAAGCATTTCAATATAGGAATTCGATTATAAATACGACATTAATGACCGAAGTACTACAGCGAGATGGTACGTATTAAGGCTTACACATCTTTCAAGGCTCCTCATAATAAGCTAAGTATTTGGATGGGGCTATTAAGTGAAATCCAAATTGTAAAGCATTAATCCCGAGCCTGGAGCTACGAAAGTTAAGGGTTTTGAATGCTTGTTTTGGAGCGCCTCTTCCAAATCTGATGGGAGAAGTTCCCCTTTACCTAATTGGATTAAGGCTCCCATAATCATCCTAATCTGGTATCGCATGAATCCAGCTCCGGTAATATGTAAGGCGTAGCTTATCTCTGGAAAAAAGTTAGCCTTTAAAATGGTGTTTTCTTTTATTACACAGCTGTCAATAGTCCTAACCACCTTGGTATGGGGCTGTAATCTAGCGGTAAAGGCAGAGAAATCATGGGTGCCAATAAACATCTCAGCGCATTTCTTCATCAATTCAATATCTAGATCCTCTATAATATTGGTGAGATATGGGGCGCAATAAGGGTGGTTTTTATCACCAAACGAAAAGAGATAAACATACTCCTTGTGGGTCCCATCCTTAATTATATTAAACTCTTTGTCTACCTCTTTAAGAGCAACTACTCGAATATCGGAAGGCAGATTTCTATTAAAGTCCTTAATGAAATCCTCCTCATTGTCAATTGGGGCATCGTACAAAAACAACTCAAAGGCCATATCCAAGGCCGAAACCTTGGCATCCGTTCTCCCAGCCCCCAAAATTTTAAACTTGGTATCCGGTAAAATAAATTTCAACGTTTTAGTCAGCATCCCTTCTACTGTCTTATGTTGGGGTTGTTTTTGCCACCCACTAAACCTAAATCCTAAATACTGTATGCGAATTAGGTAATAATATCTCTTAGTATGCATATTAACCTTTAAATAAACTCTTGTCCAATTCCTATGGGTAATATTCCATAGGGCCAGATTACAATATTACTACTAATCAATCTAAGGAAACCTATATAATAAAGGAAAAACCTTTAGTAAGAACTACTTTCAATCAAAAATTTTACACATTTAAACGGTGAGCTCTCCTCCTCATTCGTAAAGGCAGTTCTTAGACTAAGACATTGTTACAATATTCTTTTATCATCTATCCAGTGGTTTGTAGATATTTCTTAACTAGCATATTAATTAAATTACCTATTTTGTAGGAAGAAATATGAATAGAGTAGCTGGGAAAAGGGAATATTCTGACTTTAATTTTCGTCATTATGTCGATATTTTAACTGTCAGCCATAATTATACCGTAACTATGCCTAAAATATTCTAACAAGCATTACACCTATATGGGAGTTAAAATAAAAATAGGGGCTATAAGGCAAAATCTCATTATATCGATTAGTATTTTATTTGTATTGATGATATTTAGTTTTTATGGTTTGTACAGCAACCACTTTCATTTCAATCAATTAGAGCGCTTTTTATTTCCTATAATATCCGTGATTCATTTTATCTATCTCTATATTCTATGGTTTAAAGTATCGGAAAACGAATATCCAGATACGATAATGAGAAATATAGAGTATACAATGTACGGGGTAGTGTTATTCTATATCTTTAAAATAATTGAAACAGCATTACTCTTGGGTACATACACTAAATTTGAAGGCTATATAATTCCAACTACCTTTTTACCCTTGGGAATTATTAAGATTAGCCTTCAAATTCTTCTTCCTGTATGTACTATTTGGTCTTTTTCCATCAGGAAAAAGAAAGTAGGCAACTATAATTTTGACTACCTAAACGAGCATTCGGACCATTAAGATTTTATTTTCCTCTAAAGTCCGCGAATAAAACTTCCGTATACATCCTTAATTTGATATCCTTTTACAAAGCGCTGTTTGCTTAGCTTCTTATAACCCACCAGCCCCCAAAGCAGTAGTTCTTTAAGGAAATAGATATCTTTTTCTTCCATTTCTGGTTGGTATTGCTGTATTAATTGGTTTAGAGCGGGAATGCTATCCAATTTCTCTTTATAAACATGATCCTTGTCGTCATCCATCAACTCAAATCCATCACCATCAAAGAACCAGCTAACTAGCTGGTCGTAGGGTCCTTCTTCATCCTTGTGTTCTAGTTTTTGGATTATAGGGAAGTACTGCGCAAAAAGGGTTTTAATGGCCTCTTCTATCAAGATTTCTGCAACCTTGCCGGCGCCCTCCTGTTCGCCTTCATATACCAGCTCGATTTTACCGGTTATAGCTGGAATAATTCCCATAAAATCCATCAATCGGACTTGGGTATAACCATCGCCATTTTTTAAGGTTCTTCGCTCAGCTGTACTTAATAAATTTTCCAATGCCGTGATGCTCATCCTGGCACTAATTCCGCTTTTGGGATCTACATACTCGCTTTTACGGGCTTCTATACTAATTTGCTCTAATAGGTCCTTTGCCATATCGGGAACATACACCATTTCTTTCTGTTGTTCGTCCAGTTTAGCTTCTTGTTCGGTAATCTTACGTGCGGTTTCCAAATCCTCTGGATAATGGGTAAGAATCTGTGACCCTATCCTATCTTTCAATGGAGTTACAATACTACCTCTATTGGTATAATCCTCTGGATTTGCAGTAAACACAAACTGCAGATCTAGGGGTAAACGCACCTTAAATCCTCGGATTTGTATATCTCCTTCCTGTAAAATGTTAAATAGCGACACTTGTATCCTGGCTTGTAAATCTGGCAATTCATTGATTACAAAAATACTTCTATTAGCCCTTGGGATCATTCCATAATGGATTACCCTTTCATCTGCATAGGACAACCTTAAATTTGCTGCTTTTATAGGATCTACATCCCCAATTAAATCGGCAACGGTTACATCCGGGGTGGCCAATTTTTCAAAAAAACGTTCACTACGGTGAATCCAGCTGATGGGAGTATCTTCCCCATGCTCTTTAATTTGTTCTAAAGCGTATCGCGATATTGGTTTTAAAGGGTCATCATTGATTTCAGAACCCGAAACTATGGGAATATATTCGTCTAGTAATCCAACCATTAGTCGCGCTAAACGGGTTTTCGCCTGCCCCCTAAGTCCAAGTAAATTGATGTTATGCCGAGATAGGATGGCGCTCTCTAGTTCGGGAATTACGGAGTTTTCATAGCCCCATACCCCTGGAAAAGCATTTTCGTCCGATTTAATTTTTTGTAATAGGTTATCCCTTAATTCATCCTTGATGGATTTTGTTTTATAACCCGATTTTTTAAGATCTCCTAAGGTTAGAATTTCCTGGTGATTCAATTTCATATGTTTAAGTAATTATTTTATTGGTTTAAATAAATCCTTTTATTATCCAGATTGGTTTTCTAAGAATATTTAACCTTTTAATCTTTTTCTTCTATTCTGTTCATAATCCTCAAATATCATTTCCCCCAGACCCTTTAATCCTGTGAAGAACGCCTTGCCTCTATTTGCCTCTGTAAAATGCCTAACAAATTGCGTTAAATATGGATCTTTGGCAATCATAAAGGTAGTGATGGGAATATGTAATTTTCTGGCTTGTTGCGCCATATTATAGCACCTTTCCACAATATAATCGTCCAGTCCAACACTGTTTTTATAATAGGTGCCATCAGGCAATTTAATGCAACTTGGCTTACCATCGGTTATCATAAAAATCTGTTTATTGGTATTTCGTTTTCTACGGAGCATATCCATAGCCAACTGTAATCCGGCAACGGTGTTGGTATGGAAAGGACCAACTCTTAAATAGGGTAATTCCTTTATGGAAATAGGCCATGCATCGTTCCCAAAAACCAACACATCTAACGTATCCTTGGGATAGCGAGTGGTAATTAGTTCGGCAAGCGCCATGGCTACTTTTTTAGCAGGCGTAATCCGATCTTCCCCATAGAGGATCATACTGTGGCTTATATCGATCATCAGGACCGTACTCATCTGGGCTTTGTATTGCGTGTCTTCCACAACCAAGTCCTCCTCCGACAAATTAAAATTCCCGATACCGTGGTTTATTTGGGCATTCTTTAGACTTTCGGTCATGGAGATACGTTCTAAACTATCCCCAAAGCGAAATTCTCTATATTCCCCGGTATGCTCATCTCCCCTACCCGGTTTTCCCGTTTTATGGTTTCCAGAGCCACTGCGTTTAATTTTACCGAAAATCTGATCTAGGGCGGCTTGACGGATTACACGCTCCATTTTAGCGGTAATGGCCAAGTCTGCCTTAGAAGTGCCTTCTCCAGTGCCGTCTGTGTCCCCAAGCTCAAACTCCTCACGTAAATAACCCTTGGCTTTAAGGTCTTCTATAAAGTCTTCTATTGTATAATTCTCATCGGTTAGGCTATATTCCTTATCCAATTCGCGTAACCAATCTAAGGCCTCATCTACATCCCCGGAAGTATGGGTGATTAATTCCTTGAAAATCTCAAAGAGTTTTTCGAACGGACTTAGATCTGGTGCAACATAATTGGAAAAACGAAAGCCTCTTCTTTTTTCTATTGACATATCATAAATTTAATACATTTGGGATACATCCATTGCTATTTTAAGAAAACTTAACTATTAAGGCGCTTTGGCCACAATGATCACCCTAACTTTTAAATATTCCGTTGGCTTTCTTTGCTCACGATTGTCTTGTTAAAAACCTTCTACCTTCGCCCTCCACGAGGTAAACTTCTTTGCACTAACCCACTAGGTTTCCTGCCATAAAAATTGAGAAATTTGGGATCTACAGTAAATAGGGTATCTTCATCTTTTAATTATCGTAAGCTATTATGGACTACAACTAAGCTTATGGTAACTATTGATCTCAGCTATTAATTTATTGGTGGATTCCCTAGTGTTTTTCAGCAAAAAATAGCACTAATACAAGGCAGGGAATCACCTTCTAAAATCAAATATCAAATGGAGCAAGAAATGATGCTAACAAAGAAAGGCATGCTTGGTAACTATCCCCAGCAGCCACATGGAGGTAAATTGGTCGATTTAGTATTAAAAGGAGCGGAATTAGATGAGGCACTTAAAAGAGCTGCACAGTTACCTGCTATAATGATCGACATGGAGGCGGTGATTACTGTAGAGATGATCGCAACCGGGGTTTTATCTCCCAATGAGGGTTTTATGGATGAAGCCAACTATATGTCGGTCCTCAGTAAAGGTCGATTAACGAATGGTCTTATCTGGCCTGTACCCCTTAGTTTTGCCCCTACAGGCGAACGAAACCGAGTGTAGTGAAATCTTTGGCCATAGGGGAAGAAGTAACCCTAATTGACGAGAAAAGGAACCCAATTGCCATTCTTACCCTAAACGATATATTCTCCTATGATAGGGAGTATAGGGCTTCACAGCTTTTTGGCACCACGGATAGAAACCATCCGGGGGTAGATGCCATCTACCGTAGAATGGGCGATACGGCTTTAGGAGGTTCCCTTAAATTGTTAGGACGAATGGATTGGGGTCCCTTTGAAAAATTACGACTAGAACCCAAGGATACTTGGAAGATGTTTTATGAAGGGAAAAATTTCCGGTCTGTAGCCGGATTTATAACCGGTGCCAATCCGCTTCATAGAGGGCACGAGTTTATCCATAAGAATGCTTTGGAGGAAATTGATGGCCTACTTATACAACCTCTCGTGGAAATGGCGAAAAGGGAATATACGCGTCACGAATTTAGGATGTTATCCTATAGAAGTGTCTTGGACACTTATTACCCTAAAGGTAGATCCATGCTTTCTCCCTTACGGGTAACCTATATTTTTGCCGGACCCCGGGAAACGGTATTGCATGCACTAATTATGAAAAACTATGGCTGTACCCATGCGTTAATTGGACGGGACCATGCCGGAATAGGTGAATTCTATGACAAGTATGCCAGTCATACCGTCTTCGATGAATTTGACCCGAAGGAATTAGGGATAGCTATAAGACTATTCCATGAAGTTTTTCATTGTACCCGATGTAGTAATTTGGCAACAGGCCAATCCTGTCCACATGACGAAAAATACCGAGTACATATATCCGGAACAGGAATTAGGGAAATGCTGCGTCATGGAATATTGCCGCCAAAGGAAATTATAAGGCCAGAATCGGCACGTATCGCCATACAGGGTATACAATCCAAGGGACTGGACGAAAATGACCAATCTATTTCCCCTGTGGGGCAAACCATTAAAGCCATATTTCCATTTTATTCTGAGAGGAAGAATTTAGGGGGGTTAAAACGAAGTGAGCCTCTAGATTGGGATTCTTTAACCAAAAGGGATCTGGAATAGGTTAATTTGGATATCCGATTAAATGCAGACCGAATCTATAGGGACATATTTAATGAATACAGCAGTCTTGGGGACAGCAATCGCAACTTACAGCCTGCTTGGATTACAGAGGCCCGGGAAGCAGCACGATCTCAACAAAATATGGTGATACAAGACCTGGAGGAAAAGTTAGAGCAAGCCCCGCCCGTGGCGTCCGATGAATTTATGTATCAAGATAAAGAGGAAGCTGTTCGCGAATTGGAGGTAGCCCAAAGAATATTAAAAGACATTCCCTATCCGGTAAAAGCTAAAGACTTGAAATATAGAACATGGAACCCAATACCTTATAAACGCTTTAGGGGTAGTGATGAACCATCTAAAAAAGACGAATCCGATTTTTAAGAAAACGTTTTAACGGCCAGTTCTTTTGACTTTGGATTGGATTCATTTCTGCATACAAGGTAGCCCTTAGTTTAGTGGACAAAACCTAGGGGCTACCTTTATTTAATAAAAGAGTTCCATTTTGTTAGGTAGTTTTATTGAACCTTTTTGCGGGAACCCAGGCCTCCACGGGGCGTTTAGTAATTTTAGTGAGCTCAGATTGGTTTAGGTACAAAATGTTTTGCAGGCCCATTATACCAACTTATTTTTAGAAGCTAAGAAGGTAACAAGCATGAAAACACTTTCTATTTATGATGCTTTTCAAAAAACTCCTCCTTTGTGGTATGATAACTACGAGGGGTTGGAGCAATTTGTTTTTCCAGGGATCAATCTTCAGGACTTTTCCCCGCTTCCCATTCCGAAGCAGCTTAGGCTAGGTCATCAATTGGAGTTTGTATTTCATCAATTGCTATTGCATAATCACAGGTATAAGGTACTTGCTACCAATGTGCCCGTTAGGAAGAATAAAATAACGCTTGGGGAGTTCGACTTCATTCTCCGGGATTTGATTACGGGAAAACCTATTCACTTAGAGCTCACCTACAAGTTTTATATAGTAACGGGAGTCCAAAACACTCCCATGGAAGAACAACTGCTTGGCCCTAATTTTAGGGATACCTACATGCAAAAGAAGGAAAGAATAATAAGTCACCAATTACCTTTATCTTCCCATAAGGAAGGGAGAAACACCTTAAAGGAATATGGAATTGATGCCAAAGACTTAAGTAAGCTGGTATGTTTTAAATCTCAATTATTCACTCCTTACTATAGTACAAAGATGGATGTAACCCCATTTAACTCCGACTGTATAAGGGGCAGCTGGATTAGCAATGTGGATTTTGAAAGGGAAGAGTTTACATCCTATCAGTATTATTTACCCACCAAAATAGAATGGCTTTTACCACCCTATAATGAGGTGGAATGGTGTTCCTATAAAGATATATTGGATAGCATTTTACCCCGTTTGGAAAATAACAGTGCGCCCATGTTATGGGTTAAAAAAAGCGCCATGGAATTGTCTAAGATTTTTATTCTTTGGCGTACTCCCTAGATATCCCCATAAACAGGGTGCACTGCTGGCGGACTTTATAGGTATTGGAAATAAAAAAGCCGTTTACTTCCCTTAGGAAATAAACGGCTTATACTAAAAAAAAACACTTAAACTATTAACTTATAATATCTAAGGGCGCCGTAGTTTCCCATCTTCCTCTTGTGAAATCTGGAAACTCTTGCGGTGCTCCATTTTGAGCTACAGAGGCCTCACTCAAAGTACCTACGGCACTCCAATAACAACCTTCGTATACGTTTTGGTCTAATGGCTGGCCATTACGTAGACACTCTACAATTCGGTAGAGCATCATAAAATCCATTCCACCGTGTCCGCCCATTTTCCTAGATAATTCTCCTAATCTAAGGTATAAAGGATGCTCATACTTCTCATAAATCTTTGCGAGCTGCTCACCTTGTCCCCAAGAGTGGTGGTCCTTTGGACCTCCTTCAAATCCGCCTTCTAAGGCAATTCTTGTTGGGAACCCTTGCATAGTACCTTTTGTACCTTGTATTAAATTATGTCTGGTATACGGTCTAGGGCTAGTCTCATCCCACTGTACCATAATGGTCCTACCTAGGTGGGTCTTTACAATAGACGTGTTAATATCTCCTCCCTTATAATCTAACTGATTCCATTTATGATCAGCTGGGAAATTTTTGGCAGCATACAATTGTCGGCCTTTCGCTGGTGAGGAAAAGGAGTTTATAAATTTAAAGTTGTCCTCGCCTCTTGCTAAATTCATGTATTGGGCAACTGGCCCTAAACCATGTGTAGGATATAAATTACCATTACGATGTGCATAGTGTGGTGTACGCCAAGAACCGGTTCCACGCTCTACCTCATTCATTTGAAAACGAAGTTCATGGATATAGGAAGCTTCCCCATGTAAAAGTTCTCCAAGAACGCCTTGCCTACACATATTTAGATATAAAAGCTCCTCCCTACCGTAGTTAACGTTTTCCATCATCATACAGTGCTTCTGAGTCTTTTCGGAAGTATCTACAATCTCCCACATCTCCTCAATGGTCAGGGCAAGTGGGACTTCTACAAAAACGTGCGCTCCACTTTTCATAGCCTCAATGGCCATAGGGGCGTGTAATTTCCAAGGAGTACTTACGAAAACTGCATCGGGCTTTTCCCTTTTCAGCATTTTCTTCCAGTCGTTTTCTCCTTTGGTATATAATTTAATCTTTTGGTGACGGGTACCTTTACCATTCTCCTTGCATTTATCTGCAGATCTTTGAGCGTTATCCTCATAAAGATCGGAAATAGCAACCACCTCAGTACCTTCTATAGAAGCAATTTGATGTGCGTGACTAGAACCACGAGCACCTACTCCAATAAAAGCACATTTAACTGTATCCAATTTAGGAGCAGAAAAACCACCCATATACTTAGCACCTAAACTTGGCGTAGGTGCTTCATTAAAATTTTTATTAGACAAAGAGCTTGCCCATCCTTGTGCCATTGCCAATCCCATACCAGCAATGGATGATTTTCTTATAAAATCTCTCCTATTTGACTTCATTTCCTATTTATGTTGTTAATTATTCCAAAATTCCAAGTGCTCAAGATAGTATTAATTTTTAATTTAAAATTTATCCTGTTATAAATTAAACAATTTATAACAGGTTTTTGATAAGACTTAAGAATTATAACTAGTCCAGATGGGCCTCCAAGATGAGCTTTAGAGTCTTTTAAATATTAATACCCCTAGGGTGTGGACTATTGAAGGATTATAGCGTTAGCCAAACCTAGACCGTGTATGGCCCCCTTTGGATATTGCTAGTGGCGTGTCTCCAATACTTTTACAATATCTTTCAATTGGTAGCCTTTTGCCTGCAGCAATATGAGATAATGAAAAAGCAGATCGGCACTTTCATCCAGGAAGAGTGAGTCGTTTTTATCCATGGCCTCTATCACCACTTCCACGGCTTCCTCACCCACTTTTTGGGCTATTTTATTGATGCCGCTTTGATATAGGGAGGAAACATAACTAGCTTTATACTCAGGATTAGGTTCCTTCCCTTCTGCTTGTGCCTTTCTATCTGCGATAACTCCCTCTAACTCACTCAAAAATCCATAGCGCTCCAAATTCTCCTCACCCCAACAGGTGTCCGTCCCCTTATGACAAGTAGGCCCCACTGGTTCTACAGTCACTAAAAGCGTATCATTGTCGCAGTCTGACTTTATGGTTACCAAGTTTAGGAAATTACCGCTTTCCTCTCCCTTGGTCCACAGTCTATTTTTAGTGCGACTAAAGAAGGTGACTTTTTTGGTCTCTATGGTGTGCGCATAGGCTTCTTGGTTCATATAGCCCAGCATAAGTACATTCTTTGTCTTCGCGTCTTGTATGACGGCTGGCACCAATCCGTCCTTGTTTTTATTGAAATCTATGGTCATTGTTCTATGCTTGTTGTAGTGGAGATAACGATAAAGAGTACACGTACTTGTATATCCCTTTATGGCATTGCCCCTTTACGATTTATAATCTAACGGGAATGTCTTTGCTATGCAATTCTTCCTTTAATTCTTTTATGGCTATTTCCTTAAAATGAAATACACTTGCTGCCAAAGCGGCGTCTGCTTTCCCTTTGGTGAACGCGTCGGTGAAATGGGCAATTGTACCCGCTCCTCCAGAGGCAATTATCGGGATGTTTAATTCCGTGGACAATTTTGCCAAAGCCTCATTGGCAAATCCGTTTTTGGTTCCGTCGTGATTCATACTAGTGAATAAAATTTCACCTGCACCACGCGCTTCCACTTCCTTAGCCCAATCAAAAAGATTAAGCTCGGTAGGGACCTTTCCTCCTACTAAATGCACAATCCACTCCCCATCTACCTCTTTTGCATCAATGGCCACTACAATACATTGTGAACCAAACTTAGCCACCAAATCATTGATTAACTGTGGATTTTTCACAGCGGAGGAATTGATGGATACTTTATCGGCACCATTCTGCAGTAGGATGTCCACATCTGCTACGGAAGAGATTCCCCCACCGACAGTAAAGGGTATATTCACTTTTTCGGCAACCCGTAAAACAAGGTCTGCCATGGTGCGCCTACCTTCTTCTGTTGCAGAGATATCTAAGAATACCAGTTCATCTGCACCGGTCTTGGCATAAATCTCTGCCAATTCTACCGGATCTCCAGCATCACGTAGGTCTACAAAGTTAACCCCTTTAACGGTCCTCCCATTTTTGATATCTAAACAGGGTATGATTCTTTTTGTCAGCATTTTAAAATATTATGGTTGGCCTACCCATTATAACTTTTTAGGGTGAATATGGCCATAGCTTTTTATTATACGTACTAATTGGCCAAAATAAATTCTTCCAATTGTTTTAGCGAAATCTTGTTTTCATAAATTGCCTTTCCAATGATGGTGCCTTCGCATCCCAATTCAGCCAATTTGGGTAGTTCCTCAAAGGTAGCGATGCCACCGCTCGCAATAAGTTGTAGTTGTGGCCCACAAATTGAAATTATTCTTTCGTACAGCTCAAAAGAAGGCCCTTGCAACATACCATCCTTACTGATATCTGTACAGATAACCGACTTTATTCCTTCCTTCTGATAGCTTTGTATAAACGGGATTAATTCCTCGTTGGACTCTTCGGTCCATCCAGAAACAGCCACCATTTCATCCTTAGCATCGGCACCTAAAATAATTTTATCGCCCCCATAGGTCGTAATCCATGTTTTAAATGTTTCGGGATCCTTCACAGCGATACTTCCCCCTGTAATTTGATCGGCCCCACTTTCAAAAGCAATCCTTAGATCCTCATTGGCTTTTAGTCCACCACCGAAATCGATTTTCAAGCTGGTTTTGGAAGCGATCCGCTCTAACACCTTATAGTTGACAATATGATTTGCCTTGGCACCGTCTAAATCTACCAAGTGGAGGTGTTTTATCCCATGGGCCTCAAATTCCTTGGCCACTTCCAATGGATATTCATTGTAAATTTTCTTGGTATCGTAATCCCCTTTGGAAAGACGAACACATTTTCCGTCTATTATATCTATTGCCGGTATAATTCTCATGTTATTGTTTTATTCACTAATTGATATTTACAAGAAAGTTTTTCAATATCCGCTCACCCACCACGCTACTTTTTTCGGGATGAAATTGAGTTCCATAAAAGTTATCTTTTTGCAGAGCCGCGCTATAATCCAGTCCATAGTTAGACTGGGCAATAGTTGCTTCACAAACTGCTGCATAAAAGCTATGGACCATATAAACGTGTTCGTCTTCCCTCACCTCACTGAATAGGTCCGACTTAAGTTGACTAATCTGATTCCAACCAATTTGGGGAACTTTTACCGAATTAGGAAATTGGGATACTTCTACGTCAAAAATTCCTAGTCCCTTAGTATCGCCTTCTTGAGAATGGTTACACATTAGCTGCATACCCAAACAGATACCCAACACAGGTTGCTTTAATTGTGGAATTAAGCCATCCAATTTACTTTCCCGTAATTTATTCATGGCACTACTAGCCTCCCCAACACCTGGAAAAATAACTTTGTCTGCTGCCACAATTTCTTCTACATCGGAACTAAGTACCGCCTGGTACCCCAGGCGTTGAATAGCAAATTTAATGCTTTGAATATTCCCAGCCCCGTAGTCTATTATTACAATTTTCATTCTGCTATTCTTTAGATGCTTGGTTTTATGGCTTACAGTACGCCTTTGGTACTTGGAAGTACCAGTTTCTCCACATCGCGCTTCAATGCCATCTTTATGGCCTTGGCAAATGCCTTAAAAATAGCTTCTATCTTGTGGTGTTCATTGGTTCCCTCTGCCTTAATATTTAGGTTAGCCTTTGCCCCGTCCGTAAACGACTTAAAGAAATGGTGAAACATTTCCGTAGGCATTTTACCTATCATTTCCCGCTTAAAATCGGCCTCCCATACCAACCAATTGCGACCACCAAAATCTATAGCTACCTGAGCCAAGCAATCGTCCATAGGTAAACAGAAGCCATAGCGCTCCATTCCTAATTTATTACCCAATGCTTTGTGGAATACCTCCCCCAAAGCAATTCCAGTATCTTCAATGGTATGGTGCTCATCTATTTCCAGGTCCCCCTTTACCTTTATATCTAGATCCATATGACCGTGTCTAGCCAATTGATCCAACATATGATCAAAGAAAGGTAGTCCGGTATCAATATTGCTTTTCCCGGTACCGTCTAGGTTCAATTTTATATAAATATCGGTTTCATGGGTTTTTCTATAAGTTTCAGAAACCCTGTTTTCTAATTTTAAAAACTCATATATCTTTTCCCAGTCATTGCTTTCTAACGCGATATAAGGGTCTAGATCTTTACGTTGCACGCTTATCTCTCCCACCCCAAAATTAGTTTCGTCATTTATGAAAATACCCTTTGCACCAAGGTTTTTGGCTAGTTCTATATCCGTTAAACGATCTCCAATCACAAAGGAGTTAGTGAGGTCGTAGGCCTCTGTGAAATATTCGGTCAATAGCCCTGTACGAGGTTTACGGGTTTCCAAATTCTCATGTGGGAAACTCCTATCCATAAATACCTTATCGAAAACAACGCCCTCCCCTTTAAAGGTCTCCATTATGAAATTGTGGATGGGCCAAAAGGTATTTTCGGGGTAAGATTCTGTCCCCAGTCCGTCCTGATTGGTAACCATCACCAATTCATAATCTAGCTCCTTGGCTATCTTAGCCAAATAGGTAATTGCCTTCGGATAAAACTCCAATTTCTCAAAAGCATCTATCTGCTCATCTGCAGGTTCTTTGATCATGGTACCGTCACGATCAATAAAAAGCACCTTTTTCCCTGTCTCGCCAATTTGGGCAGCATCTTTACTTATTTCAATACTCATAATTAAGCGGTTGTTATATTTTGTAATACTGTTATTAACTTTAAATTCTCTTCTTTGGTTCCCACGGTAAAACGCAAGGTGTTTTCACAGAGAGGATCTGTTGTTCTATTCCTTACTACAATTCCGTTTGCCAATAATTGATTATATCTTTTGTTGGCATTATCTACCTTCGCCAAAATAAAGTTTGCATCCGAGGCGTATACCTTTTCCACAAAGCTCAATTGCCCCAATATTCTGGATAAAGCAGCTCTTTCAGATAAAATATCCTGAATCTCCCTATTCACCGTCTCCTCGTCCAAGATGCGTTGTAAGGCCCGCTTCTGGCTTAATTCATTTACATTATAGGGCGCTTTTATTTTATTGAGAACATCAATAATATCCTTAGAAGCGTAACAGATCCCTAATCGCACCCCTGCCATGCCATAGGCCTTAGATAAGGTTTGGGTAACTACTAGATTTGGATAGTTATCTAATTCCTTCATCCAACTCGCTTCTTTGGAAAAGTCTATATAAGCCTCATCAACGACCACCAAGCCATTGAATTTCACTAATAGCTCCTCTACCAGCCCTCTGTTAAAACTATTGGCGGTTGGATTGTTGGGAGAGCATAGGAACAGCAATTTGGTGTTCTCATTTGCTTCCTTTAGAATTCCCTCTACATTGGGCTCAAAATCCTCCTTTAGCAAAATTTGCTTATTCCCTACGTTATTAATACCTGCCAATACCTTATACATTCCGTAGGTAGGGGGCAGTGTTATGATGTGGTCTTCCTTTGGTTCACAAAAGGCACGGAACAAAAGATCCAAAACCTCGTCACTGCCATTTCCCAAAAGGATTTGATCTACATGTATTCCTTTATGGGAAGCCAAAGCTGCCTTAAGGGTTCTTTGATGGGGGTCTGGGTATCTATTTACCCCACTCTCAAATGGATTTTCATTGGCATCCAAAAAGACCATTTGGGATCCATCGGAGACATATTCGTCCCTTGCTGAAGAATAAGGGCTTAGCGCCTTTACATTCTCACGGACCAGCCTCGTAATATCAAAAGTATTGTAATTCATTTCTATTTGTTAATACGAAGGGGAAGCGGTATTTCATTTTTTACCTGCCCTTCTAATCCCTTCCAATATCTATAAACTCTTTAATCTTAACGTTACCGCATTTTTATGGGCAAACAATCCTTCGGCTTCGGCCATCAACTCTATAGTATTTCCAATGTTTTGGATTCCTTGCTCCGATATTTTCTGAAAGGTTATGGCTTTCATAAAGCTATCTAAGTTCACCCCACTATATTGTTTAGCGAATCCATTGGTTGGCAAGGTATGATTGGTTCCGGAGGCGTAGTCCCCAGCACTTTCCGGGGTATAGTTGCCTATAAACACAGAGCCCGCATTATAGGTCCTGTCTAAGAAAAACTTTTCGTCTTCTACACAGAGTATATAATGCTCCGGACCATATTCATTAATGAGTGCTGCGGCGGTTTCTTGGTCCGATACATAGATTAGTTTGCTATTTGCGATGGATTTTTGAGCAATTTCCTTTCGTGGCAATGCCTCTAATTGAGATTCCACCTCCTCTTCTACCTCATTAATAAATTGTTTGGAGGTAGATACTAAAATTACCTGGCTATCTATTCCGTGTTCTGCCTGACTTAATAGGTCGGAAGCTACAAAGGCAGCGTTGGCGGAGTTATCTGCCATTACCAATAATTCACTGGGACCAGCAGGCATATCAATAGCAATGCCATATTTGGTAGCAATTTGCTTAGCCACCGTAACATATTGGTTTCCTGGTCCGAATATTTTATATACCTGAGGGATTGTTCCCGTGCCAAAAGTCATACCAGCAATAGCTTGCACGCCTCCCACCTTAAATATTTTATTAACCCCACAGAGTTTGGCGGTATACAGGATAGCTGGGTGTAACTTCCCTTCCTTATTGGGTGGCGAACACAGTACAATTTCCTTACATCCGGCCAAGGTAGCTGGGATGGCCAGCATTAAAATGGTAGAAAACAACGGCGCCGTACCTCCAGGAATGTAAAGGCCTACTTTTTGAATAGGTCTTTTTTCCTGCCAACATTTAACTCCTTCAGTAGTTTCTACTTCCACCCGATGCGTACGTTGGGCGGCATGAAACTTTTCTATATTGCCCTTAGCCAGCTCTATAGCAGACCTTAATGCCTGTGGCACCTGTACTTCTGCTGCTTCCATTTCTTCTTTGGAAACGGAAATATTGTCCAATAAAACCCCATCAAATTTATTGGTATAGCTTTCAATGGCCTTGTCTCCCTCCTTTTGTACATCTAGGAAGATGTTGTTTACCAATTCCTCTATGTCTGCAACCGATTGTGTAGGTCTCTTTAATAGGGAAGCCCAATCTACTTTTTGGGGATTGTATATTTTTTTCATCCGATGCGTATACTAATGTTCTTTATAATTGAAAGGCAAAAATTAATGGGATTTATTAGAGTACCATCTTTTCTATAGGACACACTAAAATCCCTTCGGCCCCTGCCTCTTTAAGCTCCTGTATTACTTCCCAAAATTTATCCTTGTTAATTACGGTATGTACAGAACTCCAACCTTCCTCGGCCAAGGGAAGTACCGTGGGGCTACGCATTCCCGGCAACAAATCTATGATCTCGTCCAGTTTATTGTTGGGGGCATTCAACAGCACATATTTACTTTTTCTGGCAAGTAAGACCGATTGAATTCTAAAGTGTAGTTTTTCCAATAACTCGGTACTTTCTGCAGATATTTTGGGCGATACAGCCAAAACCGCCTCACTGGTATGCATCACCTCTACCTCTTTTAGGTTGTTTTTAAATAAGGTACTTCCGCTAGAAACAATATCACAAACAGCATCTGCCAAACCAATATTTGGTGCAATCTCCACCGATCCATTAATAATATGAAGATCGGCCTGAACCCCTTTACTTTTTAAGTATTTCTCTACAGTATTGGGATAGGAGGTGGCTATTCGTTTTCCTTGAAAATCTTCTACGGAATTATATTTCATGGTTTTAGGAATGGCCAAGGAAACTTTGCATTTGGAAAACCCCAATTTCTCAATAACAGAGATATCGTGCCCCTTCTCTACTAAAACATTTTCCCCAATAATTGCAATATCTACAACCCCATCCCTTAAATATTGAGGAATATCCCCGTTCCTAAGAAAAAAGACCTCTAAGGGGAAGTTTCTCGAACTAGCCTTTAATTGGTCTTTTCCATTGTCGATGGAAATTCCGCAGTCCTTTAAAATTTTTAAGGAATCTTCATTTAACCGACCACTTTTTTGAATAGCAATTTTAATTTTTTTCATTCTGGCTCTTTAATTTTTTTGGTCTGAACAGATCAAACAGGCTTATTTAAATGCAAAACCCGTTTGATTGCTCAAACGGGTTAGAATATAGTTTAGGTACAACAATACATTCCTAGCTCGCTTGAACGCAAGTAATGAAATGATGATGATGTGCCTTGTTGTTTAACATAGTGCTACAAAAGTAAAAATTAATTTTCAACCTTAAAGAATTTATGCTAAACAAATTGCTCCAATATTGTTATATTATCACCTTTTGCCATGATTTACTGATTTCCAAGAATGATAGGCAGTCCAGATTCACCACTGCCAATAACAATTACTTTTGCATTAGGGGATTCGGACAACTTTATAGTGGCATCTATCCCTTTGTCTTGAAGAATTCTATCATTCAGAGATGCACTTAAAATCTGGTTAGCATCTGCCTTACCTTGCGCTTCAATCCTTACCTTTTCGGCCTCCTTCTGAGCTGTAACCAGCCTAAACTCGTATTCCAAGGATTCTTGCTCTTGCTTCAATTTACGCTCAATAGCCTCTTTAATAGTAGCTGGCAAGGTTACATCCCTAACCAAGATATCGTTTAACTGTATGTATTGGTTTTCTACTATTTTCTTAGACTCCTCAAAAATCTCATGCTGAATAGCGTCCCTTTTGCTGGAATATAGTTGCTCTGGGGTATACCTTCCCACCACTGACCGCGCAGCAGAGAAAACCGCGGGCAATAGTACCCTACGTACATAATCTTCCCCTTTTTCCTGGTGTAACTTCCCCAATTGGTTTCGCTTGGGCTCAAACCAAATAGAAGCTTCCAGTTTAATATCCAAACCATTGGAAGACAATACGTTCATTTTTTCAAAGGCTTCTTGTTGACGCACTTCGTAAATAGTAATATTGTTCCAGGGAGCAACTAGGTGAAAGCCCTCTCCCAAGGGTGGTTGATCGGTAACAACACCGCCTCCGAATGTTTTGTAAAGTACTCCTGCTTCTCCGGAACCGATGGTAACGGCAGATTTAGAAACTAATATTACAGCAACGATTAAAACGAATACTATTGGTAATGTAATTTTTGGTAATTTGTCCATTCAAGTTATATATTAAGTTAATCCATTAAATTTTCTAATGATCCATTCCAGTGTCAATGCCAACACAATGATTCCCAAAATTATTCTGAAATCGACCAAAGATACAATAATTAGTTTGCTTATCTGAGTAGGGACATAGCTTTGGTCTGCCGCTAGTGTTTGCACCAAACTGTCTAACTGTTCGGGAAAGAAAAGCTTCCCTCCTGTGTGGTCTGCCAATCGCTGCAGCTTTAAATAGTTACTGGAAGTAAATTGCTTTTCTACCTCAAAATCCAGGATGGTAAAACTTCCTTTTTCATTTATATTTTCATTTTCTACAGTAGTGGTAAAACTATAGGTTCCGGGCCCTAAACTCCTTAAGTCGGCCTCAAAATAGTTGCCTTTTAGCAGCATTGGCGCCTCATGCTGTTGGTTAGTGACGCTATCCTTCACTTTAATGTTAATCGATGCGTTAGGATCTAACCTAAATGCTTTATCGTAATAGGTGGCCTGTATTATTGCCTCATTACTATGGTTATAAATGGGGGAAAAGTTCAGGCTAAACCTTTCCTTTGCAGTATTGGTGGATAAGTAAAAAATTAACTTCCCGAAAAAATCGTCAAAATTTTTAAAACTACCTTCTTCTCTATAAGCGTGCAACCGCCATTTCCAGAGGTTCTCCCCTAACAACAGGGCAGATCTTACACCTTGATCTTCCATTACGGTAAGCAGCGGACTTTCTAACACTATCCCCTTACTGCTCATCGTTAACAAACCTTCCTGTTCTAATGAGATGCTAACAGGACCTGCAGAACTTTCCAAGGGAGGGAACCCATCAAAAGAAAAATTGGCGATATCATACTTGGTGAACCCTGGATTGGAAATAGCAAAAAGCTCCTGAATAGGATAACCGCTTTCCACTTGTACCCCTTCTTGGTTTCTAGTTAGTACTCGCCAATTGGTTTGGTTGCCACCGATAGTCAGGTAATTGGCTTTTCGCAAGGCTAGCTGTTTATAAATCTCTTCAAAGGACGCATCCGGTTGATAAAGAATAAAAAGATCTACCTTATCAAGTTCTGATATATCTATGGAAGATTTATAATGTTCAAGGGAGCGTTGTTCATTGCTTTCCACTATTTTTTTAAGGGCCCCAAGATCTGGATGCAACATATTGGATATCAGGGCAATTTTAGTGCCTTCATCCAAAACCTCCATAGCCACACGTCTTTCATTGTTCCCTGTGTTTTTCTCATTGGAAAGGGGAGCTATTTTAACCCTAATATCCTTTACCCCCACACTTTTGGCCTGTAGTTGTACCTGTACGGTTTTAGCACTATTGGTATTGGAAAGGGATATACGCTCTTGATGTACTAATCCGTTATTTAGAAAAATTTGCAATTGGGAGGTTACCGAATTCCTTCCCTTATAGGTTACAAAGATTTCTAAAGGAAATTTACTGTTGAGAAAACCGTAACGATTGTTGTTGACTCGGGTTATGGCTAGGTCTTCATAGGTAGTGGTATCGCCAACCACCATGGGATAAATAGGGAGATTTTGCCTTTGCCCATAAAACTCATAGTCTTCCCCCAAGGTTTGATTGCCATCAGTAAGGAGAAGTACTGCGGTGTTAGTTTTACCAAAGACCCCATTTATTGCGGACAGGGCTTGGGATATATTGGTGTTGTTTTCACTAAAGGTAAGGCTATCCCCTTCCTTTAGCTGGTTTCCAAACGTATAGGTGAATACGCTAAACTGTTCCTGTAAGCTGTTCTTGGCAGCCTGAAGATGGGATATTACAGTTTTGATCTTATCGCCTTCCCCTGGATGTATGGAGGAGGAATTATCTGCCAAGACCACTAAATTTGGTTTTTCGGTAGTAAGGCTTCTCCGTTCAAATTTAGGGTTTAAGAATAATAATAAAATACCAAATACAGCTATAAAACGAAGCAGGGAAAGCCCCCAGAGGATTTTTTTATCTCCCTTAACCCTGTATTTGTATTGAAACAGTACAAGTGCTAACGAAGCAATTGCTGCAAGCAATATGTATAGAACTGTAGCTGTTTGCATTAAAAAAGAAGTTTAAGCATCGTTTTAAAACGTTTACGGAATAAAACGATGCTTTTTAATTGAATATAACTGCGTTATACTGAAGGGCAACTATTCATAGCCCAAACAGACCTAAGTAAGCATACCTCCATCCACATTCAGCACCTGTCCTGTGATATAGGCCGATAGATCTGAGGCTAAGAATAAACAAGCATTGGCAACATCTTCAGGAGCACCACCACGCTTTAAAGGAATTCCGTCTCTCCATCCCTGAACAACCTTTTCATCCAATTTATCGGTCATTTCCGTTTCTATAAATCCTGGAGCAATGGCATTACAACGGATATTTCTAGACCCCAACTCTAAGGCAATAGATTTGGTAAATCCGATCATTCCTGCTTTGGAAGCTGCATAGTTGGCTTGTCCGGCATTTCCTTTTACCCCAACCACGCTACTCATATTTACAATAGAGCCTTTTCGTTGTTTTAACATGGTGCGTTGTACGGCTTTGGTCATGTTAAAGACCGACTTAAGGTTAATTTCAATCACAGAATCAAAATCGTCCTCCCCCATTCTCATAAGAAGGTTATCTTTGGTGATACCGGCATTGTTAATCAAAATATCGATTACCCCGTCAAAATCCTCCAATACTTGGGCTACCAATTTTTCGGAATCTTCAAAACTTGCTGCGTTACTCTTATACGCTTTGGCTTTAACACCCAAGGCCGTAAGTTCCTTTTCCAAGGCTAGTGCTGGGGCTTCACTGGAACTATAGGTGAAGGCCACGTTTGCTCCATGTTGAGCGAAAACCTGTGCTATTCCCATTCCTATCCCCCTACTGGCACCTGTAATAATTGCATTTTTTCCTTCTAGTAGCTTCATTTTTATAATTTCTTAGTTATGTATCAAATATAAGTTTTGTTTTTCCAGATTGGAAATATTTGTCCAAAATGCGTTTAGGTTTCTACAAACCAGTCCCTATGGACAAAAAAATCCGTTTATACTGAGACTTTCCATAGGAATGGAAAAACGCAGCACAAACGGAATTTCATATCGTTAAAATGGGATTATCCCATTACTTCCTTAACTTTTAATCCTATTTCTGCGGGAGAGTCTACCACGTGGATACCACATTCCCTCATAATAGCTTTTTTAGCCTGGGCAGTATCATCACTACCACCAACTATAGCTCCTGCGTGACCCATGGTTCTTCCTGCAGGGGCAGTTTCACCAGCAATAAAACCAACAATTGGTTTCTTGCTTCCACTGGCCTTATACCATTTAGCGGCATCAGCCTCCAATTGGCCACCAATCTCACCGATCATAACCACACATTCCGTTTCGGGGTCATTAATCAACAATTCTACTGCTTCTTTAGTAGAGGTTCCAATGATAGGATCTCCTCCAATTCCGATAGCCGTGGTAATACCCAATCCTTGACGAACCACCTGATCTGCGGCCTCATAGGTTAAAGTTCCAGATTTGGAAACAATCCCGACAGATCCTTTTTTAAACACAAAACCAGGCATAATACCTACCTTGGCTTCGCCTGGAGTAATTACTCCAGGACAGTTAGGTCCAATCAATCGGCAATCCATATGCTTAATATAATCATATGCCATCACCATATCGGCAACTGGAATACCTTCTGTAATAGTAATAATCACCTTAATACCGGCACTAGCCGCTTCCATAATAGCATCAGCTGCAAAAGCTGGAGGTACAAATATAATGGAAGTATCTGCTCCCACTTGTTGCACGGCTTCCTCAACGGTGTTGAACACAGGTCTTCCCAAATGTTCTTGTCCTCCTTTGCCAGGAGTTACACCTCCAACAACATTGGTACCATATTCAATCATTTGTTCGGCGTGAAAAGTACCTTCGCTACCTGTAAAACCCTGAACAATAATCTTGGAATCCTTATTTACTAAAACGCTCATTATATTATTTTTCGTTAAATTGATTAAAGCAAAAATATAGATTTGAATAGATATACTAAACTATTCCCTTGCTTATTTATTTATCTAATTTTCTCAGCAGGTCTGGAAGCTGTTTTATATAAGCCAATTGCTTTAACTTTTCCCTAGCTTCCTCTACCGGACTCCCGAAGTAGTTTTTACCTCCTTCCAAGGATTTGGATACTCCGGTTTGGGCTAAAACGACTGCTTTCTTTCCTATGGTAGCTGCGCTGGTGACCCCAACTTGACCCCAAAGGGTAACTTCATCCTCTATAATAACACAACCCGCAATACCGGTCTGGGAGGCAATTAAACAGTTTTCTCCAATGACCGTATCGTGCCCCACATGTACTTGGTTATCTAGCTTGGTGCCTTTTTTAATTAAGGTATCTCCCGTTACCCCTTTATCTATAGTACAAAGGGCACCTATATCCACATTATCCTGTACTACTACCCTACCTCCCGATATCAGCTTATCGAAGCCTTCAGGTCTCTTTTTGTAATAAAACGCATCCGAACCTAGGATAGAACCTGCATGGATCACTACATTATCCCCAATAACCGTGTCGTCATAAATAGAAACATTGGAGTGGATTAGGCAATTTTTGCCAATTACTACATTGTTTCCAATAAAACAATTGGGCTGTATCACCGTATTCTCCCCAATTATTGCAGTATTGGAAATGGCAGAATCCGACTTTGCAAAGGGCTTAAAAAAAAGGGTTAGGGCATTAAAATCCCTAAACGGGTCTTCGGAAATTAAAAGAGCCTTTCCCGGGGGACAGTCCACTTTTTTATTGATCAATATTACGGTTGCATTACAATTCAATGCCTTTTCGTAATATTTTGGATGATCTACAAATACAATCTCTCCCTTTTGAACTACATGGATCTCGTTCATTCCCAATACGGGAAATTCATCAGGCCCCACATATTCCGAGTTGATTATGGTTGCAATTTGTTTTAGGGTATATGGGGACGGAAATCTCATATATACAATACTTTATACTGGAAGGCGGAATATTATTTAACCCGCTCTAAATAAGCTCCTTTTTCTGTATCTATTTTAACCTTATCACCTTCGTTGATGAATAGCGGGACATTTACGGTAGCCCCAGTTTCCAAAGTTGCAGGCTTAGTTGCATTGGTAGCGGTATTTCCTTTAACTCCAGGCTCCGTATAGGCGACTTCTAGAATAACACTTGCGGGCATATCCACAGATAAGGGCATACTGTCTTCCGTATTAAAGAGAATGGTAACCACTTCCCCTTCCTTAAGTAGGTTGGGTGCATCCAAAGTACTTTCCTGAAGGGAAATCTGATTGTAATCGTCTGTATTCATAAAATGATACATCTCCCCTTCGGCGTATAAAAATTGGTATGAACGAGTTTCTACTCGCACATCATCCAATTTATGACCGGCAGCAAAGGTGTTCTCCAAAACTTTCCCAGTACTAACGCTTTTTAGTTTAGTTCTAACAAAAGCTGGACCCTTCCCTGGTTTTACATGGAGAAATTCAACTATTTTATAAATGTCGTTGTTGTACCTAATGCACAAACCTTTTCTTATGTCTGATGTATTTGCCATAAATTCTAATTATTACTAAAGTATCCTTTCATAATTCCTCTTTGCGAGTCCCTGATAAATTGCAAGATCTCGTCCCTTTCTGGAGTGGCCTCCATCTCGGCCTCTATGATTTGTAAGGCCTGGCTATTATTGTAGTTTTTCTGATATAATATTCTATAGATGTTCTGTATCTCCCTAATCTTTTCCGAGGTAAATCCACGTCTCCTTAAGCCAACGGAATTGATTCCTACGTAAGATAATGGTTCCCTAGCGGCCTTTACAAAAGGAGGAACATCTTTCCTTACCAAGGACCCACCGGTAACAAAGGCATGGTTACCTATGGACACAAATTGATGCACGGCCACCAGACCGGCAAGAATAACATTGTCTCCAATACTCACATGTCCTGCAAGCGTAGAATTGTTGGAAAAAATACAATTATCCCCAACAAGGCAATCGTGGGCAACATGGCAATATGCCATAATTAGGCAATTTTTTCCAATTACCGTTCTCATTCTATCAACGGTACCCTTATGGATAGTGGCACACTCTCTAATGGTAGTATTATCCCCAATTACAACGGTTGTTTCCTCCCCATCGTACTTTAGGTCCTGTGGAGGTGCAGAGATAACCGCACCGGGAAAGATATTACAGTTTTTCCCAATTCTAGCCCCGTCCATTATGGTTACATTAGATCCTATCCAAGTTCCCTCTCCAATAACTACATTATTATGGATGGTGGTAAACGGGTCTACCACTACATTTTTAGCGATTTTAGCGCCTGGGTGTATATAAGCCAGCGGTTGGTTCATCTATTCTTTCTTTTTAACTATTTGCGCCATCATTTCTGCTTCGCACACTAATTTATTGTTGGCATACGCGTACGCCTGCATGTGACATATTCCTCTACGAATGGGCGAAATAAGACTGCAATGGAAAACCAAAGTATCTCCTGGCAATACTTTTTGCTTAAACTTCACATTATCGATCTTCATAAAGAAAGTTAGGTAGTTCTCTGGATCTGGAACCGTACTCAAGACTAGAATACCTCCTGTTTGTGCCATAGCCTCTACCTGAAGTACCCCAGGCATTACAGGGGCACCCGGGAAATGCCCAACAAAGAACTGCTCGTTCATCGTAACATTCTTCATCCCAACAACATGCTGATCCGAAAGCTCCAATATCCTATCAATCAACAAGAACGGAGGCCTGTGCGGCAACATATCCATAATTTTATGAATATCCATCAATGGAGGCTGACTAAGATCGTATTGAGGAACGGCATTCCTTTTTTCCAATCTAATGATCTTGGATAGTTTTTTAGCAAACTGGGTATTTACAAAGTGTCCAGGCTTATTGGCTATTACCTTTCCCCTGATTCTTGTTCCCGTTAAAGCCAAATCCCCAATCACATCCAACAATTTATGTCTGGCTGCCTCGTTAGGATGATGCAGGGTTAAGTTGTCTAGAATCCCATTAGGCTTAATGGACAATTTTTCCTTATTAAAGGACTTCTCCAATTTTTTCATGGTGTCCTCGGAAATCTCCTTGTCTACATAAACGATGGCATTATTAAGGTCACCGCCCTTAATTAGCCCGTGATCCAATAACATCTCTAATTCATGCAAGAAACTAAAGGTCCTGGCATTTGCGATTTCTGTTTTAAAATCACTTAGCTTTTCCAAGGTGGCGTTTTGAGTACCTAAGACTTTAGTGCCAAAATCTACCATAGTAGTTATTTGATAGCTATCTGACGGAATAATCGTAATCTCGCTTCCCGTTTCTTCGTCCTTATAAGATATAACATCTTTAACGATGTATTCTTCTCTGGCTGCCTCTTGCTCTTTTATGCCAGCACTTTCCAATGCTTCCACAAAATATTTTGAAGAACCGTCCATAATTGGAGGTTCTGGGGCATCCAATTCAATAATGACGTTATCGATCTCCATACCCACCAATGCAGCAAGAACATGCTCTGAGGTATGAATTTTAACGCCGCGTTTTTCCAGGTTGGTCCCTCTTTGGGTATTAACCACAAAATTGGCATTTGCCTCAATCAAGGGCTCCCCTTCCAAATCTACACGTTTAAACGCGTACCCGTAATTCTCTGGGGCAGGTACAAATTTCAATGTAACATTTTCCCCTGTATGCAAACCAACGCCTGTTAGCGTTACTTCTTTTGCAATTGTCCGTTGTTTAATCTCTGTTTTACCCACCGTCAATCCTTTTTTTCGATATGTTCTAATCTATTAATAATTTTAGGTAAATTTTTAAAGTGGACGTACGACTTGTTAAAATCGCCATAACTCAATGCCGGTGACCCCTGAAGGGTTTCATTGTCGTCTACATTTCTACCGACACCGGACTGGGCCTGTACTTTCACATAGTCACCTATAGTAATATGCCCCACTATGCCTACCTGTCCACCTATTTGGCAATACTTACCAATCTTAGTAGATCCGGCGATGCCAGTTTGCGCGGCAATTACGGTATGTTCACCTATTTCCACGTTATGGGCAATCTGGATCTGATTATCCAACTTTACCCCTTTCCTTAAGATGGTAGATCCCAAAGTAGCTCTATCTATAGTTGTACCGGCACCTACCTCCACGTTATCTTCCAAGATAACATTTCCGGTCTGTGGAACTTTTGAGTATTCATTATGTTCATTGGGTGTAAATCCAAAGCCATCTGCCCCCAGGATTACTCCGCTGTGCACTACACAATTCTTACCTATAATGGTTTCAGAATATATTTTGGCACCAGCAAACAACACCACATTGTCGTCTATCTCTACATTATCCCCTATATATACGTTAGGATAAATTTTAACATTGTTTCCAATCTTCACATTGTTACCCACATAAGCGAAGGCTCCCAAATAGAAATCCTCCCCATGTTCTGCGGTATCCGATAAGAAAACCGGACTTTCAATGCCAACTTTATTATTTTTTACCTGATTGTAATACTCCAACAGTTTGGAAAAAGAATTGTAGGCATCATCTACTTTGATGAGCGTGGTTGTGATTTCATGCTCCGGAACGAAATCTCGATTCACTATTGTCACAGATGCTTTGGTAGTATATATATAAGAGGTATACTTAGGGTTAGCCAGAAAGGTTAATGATCCTTCCTCTCCCTCTTCAATCTTAGACAATTTATGAACAGCGACATCCGGATTACCCTCCACATCCCCTTCTAAAATACCTGCAATTTGGCTAGCTGTAAATATCATGGGCACAAAAGTAAGAAAAATAGTTAAACCGCCACTTTAGGATAACATATATAATATTTGACCACCGTTTTTGAAAGCGCTTTCAAGTACCGCTGATCCGATGCCTTAGCTATATCCGTTATCTTCCCGTTAGACCGCAATATACCTATATGCTGACCTTCTGCGTCATAGGCTTGATTATGGGTTTCCCCGGAAAACACAAAATAAGCCGTCTCTTTATCCGTTAGGCTATATTTGTTTTTAAATTTTAAAAAATGTTTTTGAAGTCTTTCCTGATTGATTGGTTTATTTTTCAGCTTAACATGGAGCAATCGCCTGTTAACGATCATTTTACACAAGGTTGAAAGTACAAAATCATCCTCATCTTGCCAACATTTAATAGCCCACATGATATCCACATCGTCCAATTTGGCAAACTGATCCAACACCGCCTGATTAAAATCCTCTTTAGATATTTTATGCTCCATAAAAAATCGTAAAGCACCACTACAAGGTAATTGCTCTCCCGCTTCCAATAGTTCTTTAGCCCTTTTTAAAATACGTATCAAAAGTTGTTCTGCCACCAAACCGGTTTTGTGCAAATAAACCTGCCAATACATAAAGCGCCTGGCCATTAGAAACTTCTCTACGGAATAAATCCCCTTTTCCTCTACTACCAATTCCCCATTGTAAACATTCAACATGGTAAGTAGTCGTTCGGAGTTTATGTTCCCTTCTGCCACTCCCGTATAGAAGCTATCCCTCTTCAAATAATCCATACGATCCATATCAATCTGACTAGATACTAGTTGGTTTAAATACTTTTTGGGATACTGCCCCTTAAATATAGAGATAGCTACGGACAGTTTGCCTTTGTATTTACGATTTAGCTCCTCCATAAACATCAAGGAAATATACTCATGGCTAACCCCTTCCACAATGGAATGCTCCATAGCATGGGAAAAAGGCCCATGACCAATGTCGTGCAGCAGAATAGCACACAGTAACCCTTCTTCCTCCTCTTTGGTAATGGAAACTCCCTTAAATCGTAAACTTTGAATGGATTGCTGCATTAGATGCATACTTCCCAATGCATGTGGAAAGCGCGTGTGATGAGCACCTGGATACACTAAATAGGAAAGACCCATTTGCGAAATCCTCCGGAGCCGTTGAAAATAGGGTTCCTCGATCAGATTAAAAATAAGTGCACTGGGTATTCCAATAAATCCGTAAATTGGATCATTGAAAATTTTTAGTTTCTTTGATTTGATCAATATCACAATACTTTTACGCCGACAAATATAATGAACAAGATAACAATACTTTGGGTAGATGATGAAATAGATTTGTTAAAACCACACATTCTTTTCTTAGAAAATAAAAACTATGAAGTTGTTAGCTGTTTAAGTGGTCGCGAAGCGTTGGAAGTACTAAAAGAGCAACGAGTAGACATTGTTTTTTTAGATGAAAATATGCCGGGGATTTCCGGACTAGAGACACTTAATGAGATAAAAGCCACCCATGGCTCCCTTCCCGTGGTGATGATTACCAAAAGCGAGGAAGAGATGATTATGGAAGAGGCTATTGGTGCTAAGATTGCCGATTATCTCATAAAGCCCGTAAACCCCAATCAAATATTACTTTCCTTAAAAAAGAATTTAGATCACTCCCGACTGGTATCGGAAAAAACCACTTCTAACTACCAACAGGAGTTTCGGAAAATAGCCATGGACCTAAGCATGGTTAATAGCCATGAAGAATGGACCGACCTTTACAGGAAACTGATTTACTGGGAATTGCAATTGGAGGAAATTGAAGATTCGGGAATGTTCGAAATCTTGGAATCCCAAAAAACAGAAGCCAATAGACATTTTGGAAAATTCATAGACCAACATTATCCACAATGGTTCCAAGACCAAGACGCCCCCATCATGTCTCACACCCTGTTCAATAAATTGATTAAACCGGAAATAAAGGACCGAAAAACCTTGCTGTTAATTATCGATAACCTTCGATATGATCAATGGATGGCGTTTGAGGACACCTTAAATACCTACTATAGAAAAGAAAGTGAAACTCCTTATTACAGCATCCTCCCCACAGCCACCCAGTATGCAAGAAATGCCATGTTTTCTGGGCTAACACCTCTTGATATGGAAAAAAAGCACCCCCAGTGGTGGAAAAACGACACCGACGAAGGAGGAAAGAATCTACATGAATCCCAGTTTTTCGAGGCTCAACTGAAACGGACGGGATTGGATATTAAATGGGAATATCACAAAATCAGTAGCCTAAAGCAGGGCAAGCACATGGCTCAAAACCTCAGGTCCCAAAAAGACAATGACCTCACTATAATTGTTTACAATTTTGTAGATATGCTCTCCCATTCCAAAACGGAAATGGAGGTTGTAAAAGAGTTAGCTTCCAATGACAAGGCCTATAGGTCCCTTGCCTTAAGCTGGTTTAAGAATTCTCCCTTATTGGAAATCATCCAACAGGCCCAGGCCATGGGATTAAAACTAATTTTAACCACGGATCACGGCACTATAAACGTTAAGCAACCTTCAAAAGTAATTGGGGACAAAGAGACCAGCCTCAATTTAAGGTATAAAACAGGAAAAAGCCTTACTTATGATGAGAAAGACGTTTTAATGGCAAAAGATCCAAACAAAATATATTTGCCTTCCATCAACGTAAGCAGTTCTTTTATATTTGCAAAAAATGATTTATTCTTCGCCTATCCCAACAACTACAACCATTACGTTAGTTATTATCGCAATACCTATCAACATGGAGGAGTATCTTTAGAGGAGATGGTGATACCATTTGTTGTATTAGAACCTAAATAATATGGATTTTCAATATGAATAAAACCTATACCTTGGCACAATTGGAGTCTATTGTGCAATACATAATAAAGGAGACTAACTCCAAGACGCTCTGCTTCCACGGAGATATGGGGACTGGAAAAACAACCTTAATCAAAGCCTTGGTTAAGGAACTGGGCGGGGGAAATACCAGTAGTAGCCCCACTTTTGGCATTGTTAATGAATACCACAACAAGGATGGAGAGGTATTAGGATACCATTTTGATTTTTACCGTTTAGAGGATGAAAGCGAGGCCTTGGACTTAGGTTTGGAGGATTACTTATATACGGACAGCTGGATTTTTATGGAGTGGCCAGAAAAAATTCAGTCGTTAATACCAGAACACGCCACCCATATACATATTAATCTAATTGATGAAAATACCAGAAGCCTAAAAATTTCCAAGGACGAGACATCCTAGAAGCAGTACGTCCCTAAGCATTAATCATATAGTGCTTAGTACTTATCACCCCCTTTAACTATGCAGTTTAGCTATGCATTTACACTCGGAGAATCCACACTGTACAGGCAAGTTGAAATAGGCAAGGTAAAAAGGCGAGACCAGAAAAGAAGTCACTAATAAAGTGAAATCACCTAAAGAAAAAATATTGTAATTTTGGGGCACAAAGTTTCAAAGCAATTCTGCGCCTACCAAGACAGCACTACAACCTATGAACCCACAATCCTCACCATTTAGTAAGCAGCAATTGCTTCCGCAGGAAGAAACCTTGGAAATCCTAAAACAAAAAGGAGAACTTTTTATTGGAATTCCCAAGGAAAACCAATTTCAGGAAAAGCGCATTTGCCTCACTCCCGACGCGGTAAACGCCATTACGGCTAATGGACATCGAATTCTTATAGAATCTGGAGCAGGATTGGGCGCCAATTACCTAGACGTAGAATACACTAATGCGGGCGCAGAGATTACCAGGGATGCTAAAAAAGTTTTTGGCTGCCCTATTATCTTGAAGGTAGAACCCCCTACCCTAGAAGAAATTCAATTAATTAACCCGCAGTCCACCATTATATCTGCCTTGCAAATTAAAACCACTAGCAAGAAATATTTTCAGGAGCTAGCAAAAAAACGAATAACAGCCATTGCATTCGAATATATTAGGGACGATGAAGGCAAGTTTCCCGCAGTACGATCCTTAAGTGAAATTGCAGGAACCGCTTCGGTCTTAATTGCCTCCGAAATTATGGCTGCTACCAATAATGGGAATGGATTGATGTTTGGAAATATCAGCGGAGTACCCCCGGTAGAAGTTGTGATCATTGGTGCCGGGACGGTTGGTGAATTTGCAGCAAGATCTGCCTTGGGCTTAGGTGCCAACATCAAGATTTTTGATAATTCTATAAGTAAGTTGCGAAGCATTCAGACCAATCTCAGACAAACGGTATACACCTCTACCATACAACCAAAAAACCTTTTAAAGGCCTTAAAGCGTTGTGATGTAGCCATAGGAGCAACCAGAGGTAAAGATCGCTCCCCGGTGGTGGTTTCCAATACCATGGTAGAACACATGAAGAAGGGCGCCGTAGTCATAGATGTAAGTATTGATACCGGTGGATGTTTCGAATCTAGCGAACTAACCTCGCACGACAAACCCACTATTGAAAAAAATGGCGTGCTGCATTATGGGGTTCCTAATATCCCGTCTAGATACCCCAAGACAGCCTCTATATCCATTAGCAATATCTTTACCCCTTATTTGTTAAAGATCGGGGAAGATGGCGGATTTGAAAATGCGCTGCGTTTTGACAAAGGACTTCGTAGTGGATTGTATCTTTACCACGGCATATTGACCAATAAATCCGTTGGGGAATGGTTTGACCTTTCCTACAGCGATATTAATTTTCTTATTTTTTAATTTATGGCTTTTTTAAAACGCTTGGGCTTTTACCTAATAGGGCTAGCCATTGGCATTGTTTTTTTAACTGTTTTTTTCAAGAAAAAAACTGAAGGAACCGATACGGAGTTCTGTTATTTTCCCAACTGCCGGACTTTAAAAGATATTAGGTCCAAGGAAGTTACCTATTCCGATGCGATCAATAAACTACTAGAGGAAAATAAACTAGACAGTACGGATATCAACCATTTTTTAAGAAATGGCAATGTAGATTTCAGGAATAGTGACACCAAATCCACCCCATGCAAAACCTATTTGATAGAAGCACCAATAAACGACAAAAAGGCCATTCTAAGGGTTAGTAATTGCCCAGAGAAAAGTATTTTGGAAGATATAAGCTTTTAGGGATTACCTACAAATACAATAAAAGCAAAAGGCAGGCTTGGAATATTTCCGAGCCCGCCTTTTATTATAATATTAAAATAGGTTCAGCAAACTATAGTAGCTACCAGAACCACTTAAATTTTTCTTCTTTTTCGCTCCTTCTTCAATAGTGTTAGCTCCCTACTGGTTTGTCCGGCTACAGAGGTGTTCTCCTCAGCCCTTCTAATCAAATATGGCATCACATCCCTTACAGGGCCAAAGGGTAGGTATTTTGCAACATTATATCCTTTTGCAGATAGATTATAGGAAATATGATCGCTCATCCCATATAGCTGCCCAAACCAAACCCTTGGATCGTTCACCTCAATACCTTTTTCTTCCATCTTCTCCATAACCAGATACGTGCTATTTTCGTTATGGGTACCAGCAAAAAGAGAAATTCTATCCAAATGATCTAAAATATAGGCAGCTACCTCGTCAAAGTTTTCATCTGTAGCTTTTTTGGAAGAGCATATTGGAGTAGCATACCCCATTTCTTCGGCTCTTTCGTTTTCCTTTTCCATATAGGCCCCTCTTACCACCTTCACTCCAATAAAATACCCCTCACTCTTGGCATGTTCGTGAATTTTTTTCAGGTACTCTAAGCGATCCCACCTATAGGTTTGCAGGGTGTTGAAAACAATTGCTTTGTTTATGTTGTATTTCTGCATCATTTGCTCCACCAATGCATCTGCTGCTCCTTGGATATAACTCTCTTCAGCATCAATAAGCAGGGCCACATCTAGGTCATGCGCTTTTTTACACACGCTATTAAACCTATTAACCACTCGTTGCCATTCTTCCTCCTCCAGGGTGGTTAACTCCTCCCCTGCAGTAATTTTTTGATACAACTTAAATCGACCAAATCCGGTTGGCTTAAATACCGCAAAGGGAATTGCTTCTTTCTCCTTTACAAAATCTAGCGTCTGCATGGTTTTCTCAAAGCAATAATCCAACTGATTTTCCACTTGCTGACCTTCCACAGAGTAGTCCAAAATAGTACTAACTCCCTTTTCGAACATCCTGTTGGCTACCACAAGACATTCCTCTTCATTGGTTCCACCACAAAAATGGTCAAAAACGGTTGCCCTAATTAAGCGCTCTACCGGTAAATTGGCCTTAATGGCGAAGTTGGTAACTGCGGTACCTATTCTTACTAAAGGTTCATTTCCTATTAACTTGAATAAAAAATATGCCCTTTCTAGTTCTGAGTCGGTTTTTAAAGCAAAAGCCGTTGCAGTATCCTCAAAAAGATCCCTCATTTATACGTATTTATTAAGGATCCAAAGATAAGTACAGAATTTGTATTCAATCACAATAAATAGTCTTTATTTTGCATCAAACTATTGCGATTATGGACTCCATTATTACCGACACCTACGCGGTACATTTTAATGAAAACGGCTACAAAGTTATCAATGATCAGTTGGCCAGTAAAAACTACTCCAAACTGTTTATTCTAGTAGACGAAAACACCCATAACCATTGCCTTCCCAGATTTATGGGAAACATTGAAGGGGATTACGATTTTGAGATTATTGAGATAGAAGCCGGGGAAATAAACAAAAATATTGAGACCTGTACGCAGGTCTGGGAAGTGCTCTCAGAATTGGATGCAGATCGCAAGAGCGCCATGATTAATTTGGGTGGCGGTGTAGTAACCGATCTCGGTGGATTTGTGGCCTCTTGTTTTAAGAGAGGAATAGACTTTATTAATGTCCCAACTACCCTCCTCGCTATGGTAGATGCATCAGTTGGAGGCAAAACCGGAGTAGATCTGGGATCCCTAAAAAACCAAATTGGCGTAATTAATCAGCCAGAATTAGTGTTGGTTGATCCCCTGTTTTTAAACACCCTGGACGAAAGACAACTACAAAGTGGGTTTGCCGAAATGCTAAAGCATGGATTAATCTCTGATGCCAACTATTGGAGCACCCTAAAAAATGTCGCTGGATTTAAGGAGATAGACTCCTTAATCCACACATCGGTTTCTATAAAAAATGAGGTGGTAGTTAAAGATCCTACGGAGCAACATTTAAGAAAAATATTGAATTATGGGCACACCCTAGGCCACGCGGTGGAGTCCTATTTTCTGGAGCACCCAGACTACGAATTACTATTGCATGGAGAAGCAATTGCAGTTGGAATGATTCTGGAAGCCTACCTGTCCCATAAATTAACAGGACTGCCACTAGCTGAATTGGAAGACATAAAAGAAACTTTTTTAAGCAGATACAAGAAAGTTTCCTTTACAAAGGCCGACATTGAATCTATTCTCTCCTTATTGAAGTTTGACAAGAAAAACTCTCACGGGAACATTAACTTTGTGCTACTACACGCCATTGGGGAACCTGCCATCGATATTAAAGTGAGCCCGGAACTAATGTTGGAAGCTTTTGATTATTACGCCAACTAAATACCTCTAGCTACACTATAAGGATCCTGGATTTATAGAGGTTTCCGAATGATGGGCGAAGGAAAGAGGACCTATTGATTTCAACTGAATGACGGAAGCCAGACACTAAGAAACTTAACCTTTAGCGGCTAAGCATTTTGTTGATGTTAAGAAATCGGAAACAGGAGATATACCGCTTATTCTACCCCTAGAATTAAGACCAAAAAAAATCCCATTCAAAAAAACTTGAATGGGATTTTATATTTTAAGAACCAATCTACAGCTCATTAAATATAGTGTGCATCAATCGCTTTTTATCGTTTATGCTTTCCTCTAGGGAAATCATGGTTTCAGTTCTACTTATTCCATCGATATCATCTATTTTAAAGATGATGTTTTTAGCGTGATTGGTATCCTTGGCTCTAATTTTACAGAAAATATTGAATTTTCCAGTTGTAATATGTGCTACGGTAACGTTCGGAATCTGATTTAAGCGCTCCAATACAAATTTTGTTTGATGCGTCTTTTCAAGAAAAATTCCCACATAGGCAATAAATGAGTATCCCAACTTTATATAATCTAGCGTAAGGGAAGACCCTCTTATGATTCCCGCTTCCTCCATTTTCTTTACTCGCACATGCACGGTACCTGCAGAAATCAATAGTTTCTTAGCAATATCCGTAAAAGGTGTCCTAGTGTTATCAATTAACATGTCTAAGATTTGGTGGTCTATTTCGTCTAATTTTACTTTACCCATCAGTGTTAAATTTAAATGCAAAAATAACAAAATATCGAATTAAATGTAATGAAAGTGTCATTTTTATATGAATTGTGTAATGATTTTGGAATTAGGGAACGTATTTCCATTTATTTTAAAAGATTAGACAGTTTTGGGGTAGCTTGCACATCCGCTAAATCATTAACACTTAAGCAATTATAGGTTTTATGACCAAAAAAACCACTTAAATCCCCAATTTTTTCCAATTTTGGAACAAATTCAATTTTATTTTCCACCAAGGTTTCCACATATAAAATTCCTGCGCTGTCTCCAGCCTTATAACTAGGGTTTATGGTTTCCAAATGATGGATAATCACATCCAGAAAAAGCTTGTTGTTTTCTGGAATATCCAAGTAAGAATCCAATGAATAGGCATCCGTTTCATCGTTGGCGACTACCTGTAAAGCTTTCATCAACGCTAAAAATATATAATACCTGGTTTGTTCGCGTTCATAATCGTCCGGATAATGTCCCGCTTCAAAGAGGATGGTAGGCGTGTTAAGCATTTGAAAGGTATCCCCCACACAATTTTTGTTAAACCCATCATCATACCTCCCTACTTGTCCCGGAATAAAGTCTTGCAGCTCATTATTCATTGCTACGATTAATTTCATGGCTACCGCCCTATTCTTAGAAACACTCCTTTCTGGGTCACTAGCTGGAGCCAAAAAGGAAACGGTAGCTGGTTTGTTCGTATCCCCTACATTAAATATAGTACGTTGGTCGTGTAGATTAAAACAAAAATGAGGCTTAAAATTTTGATAAGCCTCCCTTAACACCTCACTTTCTGGCTGAGTCCTTTCTTGAGCATCCCTATTTAAATCTACCTTATTGGCATTTACCCGAGTATACGCTAAAGCGCCATCCGGATTCAACATAGGTAGTATTCTTATAGTACAGGCTTCTAAAATTAGGACCGCAAGATCTGATCCTGCATTTAAGAAACTAATAAGATCCAAAACTGCCTTGGTGGTGGTAGACTCGTTTCCATGCATTTGAGACCACATGAGAATACGCGTATTTCCAGAACCCAAATCAATAGATTCTATATCCCTCTTTTGAACGGATTTCCCTACTTGAGAAACTGAAAAATTGGCAGCTACTGCATCCATAAAAGGAGCAATATCCTTTAGGGTAACATATCTTCCTTGAACCTCCTTAACCTTTATTGCATTGTAATTGTATTTAAACATCTGACTTGATAGTATGGAATGAAGCACAAATATACTTTCAAAATAATTTACACTTGTCAATTCTTAATTTACATTTGTAAATTAACATGAAGAGGGGGTGGATGCGGTAGTTTACTTTTGTAACCCAACCTTCAGGACCTATATGCAAAAACTATAGTTGAGACTTATTTCACTCAATTTCAACTACTTACGTAATAATACTTAAACGTTAAGTTAAACTCATTTGACGACCTAACTGAGAATTTATATTAATATATAATTATATTTCATTAGCTTTGAATCAATGAATTTACAATGATAAACAACCAGGAATTTACAAAAAGACTCGAGCAAGTCTTAAAATATTACGACCTCCCCGCCTTTGTGTTTGCCGATAAAATTGGAGTGCAAAGATCTAGCATCTCCCACCTCTTGTCTGGAAGAAACAAACCTAGCTTAGATTTTGTGATGCGAGTGGTATCCTCTTTTCCAGAGGTAGATTTATACTGGCTACTGTATGGTAAGGGAAGTTTTCCCAAGAGATCAGAATCCGAAGCACCTACCGCAACTCAAGCTCCCCTTCCCAAAGAAACTTTTGAAGCGAGCCCCGAGCCTGCCTCAAAAATTGAAAAAATAATTATTTTCTATACGGACGGCAGTTTTAAAGCCTACACGGATAATTAGATTTCACCCTTGCATATCCCAGACATAAAGCATTGAAATCCCTTTTATATTACCGTTATAATGTGGTATTTTTGACGTTTCATACCCTCTAATTTTTATATTTTGAATTATGATCAAAAGAATACCCCTTGTTTTAGTAGCCTTATTAAGCTTGAGTGCATGCTATCAACCCGAGCGAAATTGCGCAGATTTTAAAGACGGTAAATTCTCCTTTACCGCAACAATTGACGGGGAAGAACACACCACCATCTTTGAAAGAAGAGGAGATATCGAAATAGAACACTTTGGAGGAAAGTCTGATACCTCTTCCGTTAGGTGGATCAACCCTTGCGAATACGTAGTGAGGAAACTTCACCCCAAAAACATGGCCGAGGAAAAGTCTATCCACATGAAGATTTTATCCACTACAAAGGACTCCTACACTTTTGAATACCGATTAGTAGGCAGCCCCAACAGATCTACCGGAACCGCCATTAAAGTAGATTAAGCAACCATCACTTATCGGACTCACACACAAGAAAGAGCCTCTAAAAAACACTACAAAAAAAAACCGCCATTATGACGGTTTTTTTGTTGCTAATAATCAGTATTTAATTTGGCCTACTAAAAGCCACCTCGGGATTTAACTTCTTTTGCCCCTCGTACAAACGCTGCTGCTGCTTCACAGTTAAGGTGCTTCCATCCGGACTCCATCCTGGCGGACCAAAGATATACATAAGCGCATGAGAGAGTTTCTTAGCGCTCTTCACATCCTTATAGATATCCTTATACTCATGCGTTAAAATAATCAAGGGATTGTGGGAGTTTGGAGCGTTGGTAACACCAAACTTCACATCTATATCCTCATCGTACTCCTTCCAAGTACCAAACATCTTATCGAATATGTTTAAAAATCCACCGTGGTTTTTATCCAAATACTCCACATTTTGCGCGTGATGCACCTGATGCATGGTGTGGGTATTAAAAATCTTTTCCAAGAACCCTAATTTAGGTACGTAAACCGTATGCAATTGAAATTGCCACAACGCTTCTATTCCTAAGCACACCACAACCATTTCCGGCGGAAATCCAATCATAGGCATCCACATGTAAAATAAAGGCTTATAAAGGATGGTGAACCAACCATTTCTCACAGCGGTTCCCAGGTTGTAGTTGTCGGAAGAATGATGTACTATATGAGCTGCCCATAGAATACGTATTTCATGATTAGCCCTATGAAACCAATAATAGGTAAAATCGTCGGCAAGCTGACACAGTATCCACACATACCAAGCATAACTAAAGGAGGCATACCCCAAAATATTGGTCCGCACCCCATCAGTAATAGGATTAAATAGCTCGTAAGCGAACTCAAAAATAACTATAGCAGATACCACCTTAATCAGCGGGGCAATAATAGCAGACCCTACTCCCATAAAGCCGCTTGCTGCAAAATCTTTCCAATCATACAACTTATCATCGCCATGCGTTTTGCTATATGTAAGCTCCAGCAATATAAAAGCGATAAAACAAGGCACTCCATATACTAGGGGGTTGGTAAAATCCATATTTAAACTAGTTTGGGGTAAATATATAACAACACAAAGGGAAACCTAAGAATCCCTCTTATTTAACATTAATAAAATATCATAGCTGAGAACAACTTCCAGGGAACCATCTTTTATTTGGATTGCCGTCTCAGCAACTCATTCTGCTCTTGCATCAACTTCTCCATATTAGACAACAGCTCTATATTTCTTGGCGTGGCCACTTCCTTATTCTTAGGATCTTCTGCCTTCGCCTTAAACCTATTGATAAACTTAACAATCACAAAGATGGTTAAGGAGATTATAAGAAAATCCACCAACACTTCAATTAGCGCTCCGTAACCAATTGCTATTTCCTCTACCCCCTCGGCACCTGGCCTTAAAACGTATTCCTTATCGGCGAAATGTACATCATCCGTTAAAAGGGATAGGGGAGGCATTAACACTTGATTCACCAGCGTGCTAACCACCTTATTAAAGGCAGTTCCTATAATAACTCCCACCGCCATGTCTATCATATTGCCTTTTACAGCAAACTCTCTAAAATCTTTAAAAAACTTTCCCATGAACTCGGTTTATAATCTTAAAATAGTTTGGTTTGACCTTCATCATCATCTAGATTCTTGCTATCTGCGCCTTTCTTATTAGCGCCTTCCGCAGATGAATCCAATCCAGCTACCTTTTCCTCGTCTACCACCTCTATTTCACTTGGCTCAAGCTCCTTAGGCTCCTCGTAAGGGATGGGATCTAGAATATTTATTTTCCTCACCCTATCCGGAGTGAGCTGATTGCCTAAAGCTTTAATTCCCTTAATGGATATAAACTCCTCCAGCTCAACCACTTGATTAGGCTTCGCATCTTTACCTCGAGGTTTAACAAACTCCACTTCTATCACCGGTTTCCAATCCGTACTCACATATTCCAAATAAGATTTTGGATGCTCGGTAATTATTAAATCCTCCCTATTTTCGCTCTCAATCAAAAAGCGCTTTACATGAAATCGCTCTTTCTCCCCTTCATAATACACTACCGAAACAGGCTTGTCTGGATTCCATTTTTCCAAGATCAACATATCGTCATTAAAGTGCGTGGATAGATTAGGGGTAAACGTTTTTGCGATCCCTTTCCGGGTTACCACCAATAGCAGATCGTCCCCTTTAAACTCACCCAGTAATTCCCCACGACCATCCACATTCAGCCTACGCACAACCTTGTCAAACCAAATCTTTCTTGGCTTTAGAGTTGAAACGCCTTTCTCCTTCAGTTCAATTCGCTTTACAGAGTATTTGGTAACCAAGTTTCCTTTTGCACCACGACCTTTAATCAATACATCGGCAAAATCTATATCCCATTTCAATTTCTTAATACTTCCCACCTGTCGCAGTTGCACAGAAATCACCTCTGCCTCCCCGTTTGGGTTGGCAGAGAAGTACAATACCGCTGACTGAGGCTTACCTTGCGTTAGATCGTACTCCCTATCCCTAGTTACACTGGTCACATTAAACCTTTTTATAAAACTGGAACCTCCCTTACCATCCTTGTAAATTAGGTTATAGATAGTTCGTTTGTCCTTTTTCTTAAAGACCGCAACGTGAATAATATTTTTCCCCACAAAGGTTTTACTGTCCACCTTGGTGACCATCATCTTTCCATCCCGGGTGAACACTATAATATCATCAATATCACTACAGTCGGTCACATACTCATCACGCCTCAAGGAGGTGCCCACAAACCCTTCTTCCCTATTTACATAAAGTTTCGTATTTCTGATCACCACCTTAGTAGCTTCAATATCATCAAATATTCGGATTTCCGATTTACGCTCCTTGCCCTTCCCGTATTTTTCTTTAAGGGATCTAAAATAAGCAATGGCATAATCGATTAGATTAGCCAAATGATGCTTCACCTCTTCAATACTCTTCTCTAAGTTATCCAAATGCTCCTGAGCCTTGTCCAGGTCGAATTTAGAAATCCTTTTAATCCTAATTTCTGTTAGTCGACCAATGTCTTCCTTGGTTACTGCTCTTTTAAGATGTTTGGTATAAGGAGCCAAACCTTTATCGATTGCCTCTATCACCCCTTCCCAAGTCTCCTCCTCTTCAATATCACGATAAATCCTCTTCTCAATAAAAATCCGCTCCAAAGAAGCAAAGTGCCACTGCTCCTCCAATTCTCCCAGCTTAATCTCCAATTCTGCCTTTAACAAGGCTACCGTATTATCGGTAGAGTGCTTTAGCATTTCCGTTACCCCAACAAAAAGAGGTTTGTGGTCTTCTATCACACAACCTAAGGGTGAAATGGAAGACTCGCAGGAGGTGAAAGCGTAAAGTGCATCTATTGTCTTATCTGGTGAGATACCGTTAGGCAAGTGCACCAATATCTCTACATTTTCTGCCGTATTATCTTCTATTTTACGGATTCTAATCTTCCCTTTTTCGTTTGCTTTAAGGATAGAATCTATTAAAGAAGAAGTGTTAGTGCCGTAGGGTATCTCATTTATAACCAGCGTGTTCTTATCTAATTGCCGAATGCGAGCGCGGACTCTTATTCTTCCTCCACGCATCCCATCGTTGTAATTACTCACGTCTATGATACCCGCAGTAGGAAAATCTGGATATATCGTAAAACGCTGCCCTTTTAGGTGTTTTATAGAACCGTCTATTAATTCTATAAAATTATGAGGCAGGACTTTGGTGGATAATCCCACTGCAATTCCCTCTGCCCCCTGGGCCAATAATAACGGGAACTTAACCGGCAGGTTTACCGGTTCTTTTTTTCTACCGTCATAAGATAGTTGCCATTCGGTGATTTTTGGACTAAAAAGCACCTCCAAAGCAAATTTTGTGAGTCGCGCTTCAATATACCTAGAAGCCGCCGCACTATCCCCTGTTAGAATATTTCCCCAGTTCCCCTGTGTGTCTATCAACAGGTCTTTTTGGCCAATTTGGACCATTGCATCTGCTATACTAGCATCCCCATGCGGATGATACTGCATGGTGTGCCCTACTACATTCGCTACTTTGTTATACCTACCATCGTCTAGCTCCTTTAAGGCATGCATAATTCGTCGTTGCACCGGCTTAAAGCCATCCTCTATTGCTGGGACCGCACGCTCCAAAATTACATAGGATGCGTAGTCCAGAAACCAGTCTTTATACATCCCTGTTACTTTGGTCAGGGCATCTTGAGGTTGTTCGTTATTATCTTGTGATAGTTGGTTTAGATCTTCATTTTCCTCCATTCAGAAAAACTCGTATTAGCTTGGTTTATAATTGGTTGTCCTCTATAAGATCAACCTCTGCTCTAAGGTTTTTAATGATGAATTCTTGGCGGTCCGGAGTATTCTTTCCCATATAAAATTCCAGTAGGCTTTCTATGGACATGGATTTATCTAACATCACAGGCTCCAATCTTATATCCTCACCAATGAAATGTTTGAATTCATCTGGGGAAATTTCACCCAATCCCTTAAATCTTGTAATCTCCGGGTTGCTACCCACCTTCTCCACCGCTTCCTGCTTTTCTTCATTGCTATAGCAATAAAAGGTTTTCTTTTTATTTCGAACACGGAAAAGTGGTGTCTGTAAGATAAACAAGTGATTCTCTTTAATTAGCTCGGGGAAGAACTGAAGGAAAAAGGTAATAAGCAGTAATCGGATATGCATACCGTCCACATCGGCATCCGTCGCAATCACAATTTTATTATACCGTAAATCCTCTATAGAGTCTTCTATATTTAGTGCTGCCTGTAGTAAATTAAACTCCTCATTTTCATAGACTATTTTTTTAGTCATTCCATAGGAATTTAATGGCTTCCCTCTCAGACTAAATACAGCCTGAGTATTTACATCCCTGGATTTGGTAATGGAACCCGATGCGGAATCTCCCTCCGTTATAAAAAGAGTACTTTCTAGACAACGCTCGTTCTTGGAATCTCCCAAGTGTATTCTACAGTCCCGCAACTTCTTATTGTGGAGACTCGCCTTTTTGGCTCTATCCCTGGCAAGCTTCCGGATTCCGGATAATTCCTTACGCTCGCGCTCTGCCTGAACAATCTTCTTTTGAAGCAACTCTGCCGTTTCAGGATTTTTATGCAGATAATTATCCAAGTGAGTCCCCACAAAATCATTGATATAGGTTCTTACGGTAGGAAGATCTCCCCCCATTTCCGTAGACCCCAATTTTGTTTTCGTCTGGCTCTCAAATACCGGCTCCATCACTTTAATAGCAATCGCAGCGATGATAGATTTTCTAATATCCGAAGCATCGTAATTCTTTTCATAAAAATCACGCACCGTTCGCACCACAGCTTCCCTGAAGGCCGCCAGATGCGTTCCACCCTGAGTGGTGTTTTGCCCGTTTACAAAGGAGTAATACTCCTCACTATATTGTGTTTTACTATGACTAAGGGCAATTTCAATATCGTCCCCTTTCAAATGAATGATGGGGTAAACCATATCATCCACACTGTTGTTATCCTCCAACAGGTCTTTCAATCCATTTTCTGAGTGATACTTTTCGCCATTAAAAATAATTGTAAGCCCTGGATTTAGGTACACGTAGTACTTCAGCATACGCCCCACGTACTCGTTCCGATACTTGTATTTCTTGAATATCTCCTCGTCCGGAACAAAACTTACTTTTGTTCCTTTTCGCCTAGACGAATCTTCGGGACCTGCTTCCTCTACCAGATTCCCTTTTGAGAATTCGGCAACCTTTAATTTATTCTCCCGTGCAGATTCTACTTTAAAGAAGCTGGATAAAGCGTTTACCGCTTTGGTACCCACCCCATTTAAACCTACCGATTTTTTAAAGGCCCTAGAATCGTACTTACCCCCAGTATTCATTTTGGAGACTACGTCTACCACTTTGCCCAAAGGTATTCCACGGCCATAATCCCTAACAGTTACAACATTGTCCCGAATTCCGATTTCGATCGTTTTTCCGGATCCCATTACAAACTCATCGATACTATTGTCTATGACCTCCTTTAATAGGATGTATATACCATCATCGGCTGAGGAACCATCCCCCAACTTTCCTATATACATACCAGGACGCATCCTAATATGTTCTTTCCAATCTAGCGATCGGATATTGTCTTCTGTATACTGGGTATTTTCTAACATTTTCAGGGCTTTAAATGTAAGTGTTGCTAATATAGCAAGGGTTATAAAAAGATGAAACCCATAGCTGTTAAAGTAATTAACAATAAAAGCTAAAGTTTGTTGATAGCAAGCCTACCAAGATACATAATTTATACCCCAGATTATTATCGGCTCATAATCCTTGACTGCAACACGTGACTATTATACTAAAAAAAATCTACTTTCCAGCCTTAAGACCTATATTAGTCCCTAGGGAGCATTAGGCAAAGCTAACCACCTAGCTTCCGATGGAAAGTTAAAATCGATTTCTCACAGTACGGACATCAAGATTGACCAATGTCCCAAAAGCAAAAATACTAGATTATTACGAAGAATAAAATCGAAGTCCTACCTACACATTAAAGCGGAAGTGCACAACATCACCGTCCTTTACAACATACTCCTTACCTTCTACCCTCATTTTTCCCGCTTCCTTCACCTTTGCCTCACTACCGTAAGCGATAAAGTCTTCATAAGCAATTACCTCTGCCCTAATAAACCCTTTCTCAAAGTCAGTATGAATTACCCCAGCTGCTTGTGGTGCGGTAGCTCCTACAGGAATGGTCCAAGCGCGGACTTCCTTAACGCCTGCGGTGAAATAAGTTTCTAAATCCAATAATTTATAAGCACCTCGTATCAGCTTTGCAGAGCCGGGTTCGGTTAACCCTAAGTCTTCCAAAAACAGCTGTCGCTCCTCATAACTCTCCAACTCGGTGATATCGGCCTCTGTACCAACCGCCAAAAAGATAACCTCGGCATTCTCTTTGGCAACGGCTGCCCTCACCTGCTCTACATAGGCATTACCTGTAGTTGCAGCGTCTTCATCCACATTACAAACGTACATCACTGGCTTATCCGTAATAAACTGCAAGGGCTTCACAAACTCTGCCCTATCTTCTTTGGATATATCCAATGCACGCACGGAGGTACCTGTTTCCAAGCCTTCTTTTATAACTTGAAGTACTGCCTCTTCTTTCTGAGCATCCTTATTCCCAGTTTTTGCGGCACGTTTTACCTTGTCTAGCTTTTTCTCAACGGTTTCTAGGTCTTTTAACTGCAACTCCATATCAATGGTCTCCTTGTCCCTTATAGGGTCTATGGAACCATCTACATGCACAATATTATCATTGTCAAAACAGCGAAGCACATGAAGAATAGCATCCGTTTCCCTGATATTCCCCAAAAACTGGTTCCCCAAACCTTCTCCCTTACTGGCACCTTTTACCAATCCTGCAATATCTACGATCTCTACAGTGGCAGGCAACACTCTTTCTGGCTTTACCAGCTCCTCCAGCTTTTCCAATCGAGTATCCGGTACATTCACCACCCCTATATTGGGCTCTATGGTACAGAATGGAAAATTGGCGCTCTGTGCCTTGGCGTTGGACAAACAATTAAAAAGGGTTGATTTGCCTACATTGGGCAATCCTACAATACCTGCTTTCATGGTTCTAAATAATTATAAAAGAGTAAGAAAACCGAATAGCTTTCCAACCATTTTTTTTGACAGCGGCAAAGATACTATTTCTAGGACTTTTAGCATCTATTTTACCGATTATAAATTAAGTAGACATTAAATTCATTATTTTTAAAGGAACCAATAAATCAACCATTATGAAACCAATAGGACTATTAGCATGCTTCCTTGTTTTTAATTTTTCTCTTGTATCTTCCCAAACTCCCGTAAATGGTACTGTGACTGACCAGGATGGACTCCCTTTAGTAGGGGTGAATATTGTGGAAAAAGGAACTTCCAATGGTACCACTACCGATTTTGATGGAAAGTATCAGCTTTCCGTATTTGCCAATGCCACTTTGGTATTTAGCTATATCGGCTATAATACCGTAGCGGTTGAAGTCTCTGGAAGAGAAACCATCAATATTTCCCTATCTGAAGGGATGATGTTAGATGAAGTTCAATTAGTAGGCTCCAGAAGCCCCAAACGCACAGCTACCGATACGGCGGTACCAGTAGACGTGATAGATATAGCAGAGGTTGCTACCCAAAGTGGGCGTATAGAGGTCAATGAACTCTTACAGTATGCAGCTCCCTCGTTTAATGCTAATAAACAATCTGGATCGGACGGGGCAGATCATATAGACCCGGCAACGCTTAGAGGGCTAGGTCCAGATCAGACCCTAGTACTCATCAATGGTAAGAGAAGACATCAATCTTCCCTTATCAATATTTTTGGTACTAAGGGCCGAGGTAATACTGGCACCGACCTAAATGCTATTCCCACTTCCGCCATTAAGAGAATAGAAATCTTAAGGGATGGCGCAGCCGCACAATATGGCTCCGATGCTATTGCAGGGGTAATTAATATTGTACTAAAAGATCAAACGGACAAGGTAAGCGGATTTGTGTCTTATGGCGCTTATAACACCAATGCTCCTGGAGATTTTCCTCCCGGAACCCCAAATACCGACGGCAATAGATTAGACACCAAGCAAGACGGAAATGTAATAGGGGAAGATAAAAGCTTAGACGGAGGGGCTGTAAAAGCAGGGGTAAACTTTGGTGCCGCAATCGGAAATAATGGCGGCTATGTTAATGTAACCACGGAATACCTTAAGAAAAACAAGACCCTTAGACCTGGATTCGATTTTAGACGAGGATTCGGAGAGGCTTCCATTGAAGGTTTCAACCTAATGGCCAATGCCTCTATCCCCTTATCAACACAATCAGAATTCTACGTATTTGGCGGTAGGAACTACCGGGATACAGACGCCTTTGCCTTTACGAGAAATGACGGGAACAGGGTAATACCTTCTATCTATCCCAACGGATTTAATCCTCGGATCACTTCCAATATTATTGATAATTCCCTTTCCGCAGGATTTAGGACGGTACTGGAGAATGGTTGGAAAATGGACATGAGCAATACCTATGGGAAGAACAAATTTCATTATTTCATAAAAGGAACCTTAAATGCCTCTTTAGAGGATGTTTCCCCTACAGATTTTGATGCAGGTGGTCATAGTTTGATGCAAAATACGGTGAATCTAGATTTCTCCAAATTTTTTGAGGATACCCTAGAAGGAGTAAACTTAGCTTTTGGGGCTGAATACAGAACCGAAAACTTCATCATATTTGCGGGTGAAGAAGGCACTTGGGGAACCTATGACGTTAAAGGCAATTTAATTACCGATCCCTCTACCCAAACCCAGCCAACAGATCCAGAGAGTGGAGAACTGCGTCCAGGAGGCTCCCAAGGGTTTCCAGGGTATGGCCCGGCCAATGAGGTAAATAGAAGCAGAAGTAACATTTCATTATATGCAGACGGCGAGTTTGAGTTTTCCGAGCCTTTCCTTCTAAGTGCAGCAGCAAGATTTGAGAATTTTAGCGATTTTGGCAGCACCTTGAACGGGAAATTGGCAGCCCGACTTAAGGCTTCGGATAAGGTTAATATTCGCGGCTCTGTAAGTACAGGGTTTAGAGCTCCGTCCCTAGCCCAGATTTACTACAACCTACGGTTCACCAATTTTATAGGGGGCGATGCCGTGGATCAGTTGCTGTCCCCCAATAACAGCCCTGTTACCGCTTCTTTTGGAATTGGACCATTAAAAGAAGAAAAAGCGTTTAACGCGGGATTAGGTTTTACGGCAACTTTTGGGGATTTCACTGCAACGATAGATGGTTACTACATTAAAGTAAATGACAGGATAGTGCTTACGGGGAATTTTGATGCCCCACAAATTCCCAATGTGGAAGCAGCCCAGTTTTTCGTTAATGGGGTAGATACCAAAACCACTGGTTTAGATATCGTACTTAGCTGGATGAAGAATTTTGAGGACAGCAGACTATCGGCCACCTTTACCGGAAACATCAATGATATGAAGATAGATAAGGTTAATAATGGCGGATTGGATGCTGAAACTTTCTTTGGCGAAAGAGACAAAGGCTTTTTATTAGCTTCTGCCCCTAAAAGTAAGCTCACCTTAAACGTTAACTATCGTAAAGATAAATTTGATGCAGGCTTGGGCTTTACCCATTTTAGTAAGGTAGAGCTATTAGATTTTCAAATGCTAGAACCCACTTCGGATTATGCCAGTTTTGCAGATAAAGTGATGCAGGCTACGGATACCTATGACTCAAAAATGGTAACAGACCTAGTTTTGGGGTACCAGTTTACCGATGGGCTAAAACTAAATATCGGGGCCAACAACCTATTCAATATTTACCCGGACCAGCAGGATGACTGGGTAGAAGGTGGTGGCTACTGGGATGCGGTACAAATGGGCTTCGGAGGCGCCTACTACTACGCTAGGCTTTCCTTTAGCTTTTAATAGCCCCCTTCCAACACTAGCCTTTAACCAAAAAGACCTGTCATTAATAAGACAGGTCTTTTTTATTATTGGTGAAAATTCTAAAAATCTTACCGTTTAGTTATCCTTAAAAAAGCTAGGATACTTCTCATTCTGGATGCATAAATCTTTGTTTCGCCAGAAGCTGCTCTTCAGTCTCTACGTGGTCCTCATCGGGAACACAGCAGTCTACGGGACACACAGCAGCACATTGTGGCTCATCGTGGAAGCCCATACACTCCGTACACTTATCAGGAACAATATAATAGACCTCGTCACTTATTGGCTCTTGGGACTCATCAGCATCTACCTCCTTACCATCAGGCAATTTCACGGTCCCTTCCAAAAGTGTACCGTCACTATATCGCCAATCGTCCGCCCCCTCATAAATTGCGTTATTTGGACACTCAGGTTCACAAGCTCCACAATTTATACACTCATCTGTTATTATAATTGCCATTTTTCTATTCTTTTATGCTGAATTAAATTAAGGATCGATACTTTTGCACAAATATAAAGCCTAATAAAATCTTTTACAAATATAATGACTAAGCACGCAACAAGATTAAATGCTTTGGTTAAGCTGGGCAGTTTTTTTAAAGATTACTGCGAATATGCTAAAAATAAGCCCCAAAATAATCAGAATTCCAATCCACGGTTTACGGCATTTGATGAAGCCATCACCTTAGCCGGACATAAGAATGGTTGGTTTACACCAGAAAATATACTTTTTAGCATAGAAACCTGGGGGGATCTTTTAGATAAAGAAAAACTGACCAATTGGCTATCCAATTACCATTTAGACAATAAAACCTCTAAGTCTGTGGCGGTGATTATGGCTGGAAATATTCCTCTAGTAGGTTTTCACGATTTTTTGAGTACCCTTATTACAGGCCACAGGATTATTATTAAGCTTTCTTCCAATGATAAGGTATTACTACCCTTTATTAGCAGTTACTTATGCGAAGTGGAACCAAGCTTAAAAGAAGCCATTGTTTTCTCGGATGGTAAGTTAGAAGGATTTGACGCAGTTATTGCTACCGGAAGTGATAATACTTCCCGATATTTTGAGCACTACTTTAAAAAGAAACCCAATATTATTAGAAGAAACAGGAACTCCGTAGCCGTTCTAACCGGGAAAGAAACTGAGTCACAGCTACAAGCCTTGGGCGAAGATGTTTTTAGATATTACGGCCTAGGATGTAGAAGTGTTTCCAAACTCTTTGTCCCAAAAGGCTATGATTTTGATGCTTTTTTTAAGGCTATTTACCCTTACCACAACATCGTGGATCAAATAAAATATGCCAATAATTACGATTACAATAAAGCGGTGTACTTAATGAGCCTGTTCCCTATTTTAGAAAACGGATTCCTTATGCTTAAGGAGGATACTAGCTATGCCTCCCCTATCGCAACCTTATTTTATGAGACCTATGACTCCTTAGAAGAATTAAGAGAACTGTTGGAGAAAGACAAGGACAAGTTGCAATGCATTGTTTCAGATGGATTTTCCACTGATGAAGTTCCGTTTGGACAAACACAAAAGCCTGCCTTAAATGCATATGCAGACAATATGGATACGGTGGATTTCCTGTTGAAACTTTAACGGAAGTTTTTCATGAAGCAAGGACATCCGTTTCAAATTATTTATGATATTTAGACGCCTTTTTTACACAGGCACAATTAAAACTGGAAAAAGTAAAACAAATGAAAAAACATAATTTTAGCGCTGGACCATGCATCCTCCCTCAGGAAGTAATGAAGAAAGCATCAGAAGCTGTACTGGAGTTTAACGACCTAGGACTGTCTTTAATAGAGATCTCACACAGGAGCAAGGATTTTGTAGAGGTGATGGAAAATGCTCGTTCCTTAGCCTTGGAGCTTTTGGGCTTGCAAGGAAAAGGATATCAGGCTTTATTTCTACAAGGCGGTGCCAGTATGCAGTTTTTAATGGTGGCCTATAACCTCTTAGAGAAAAAAGCAGGTTACCTCAATACAGGTACTTGGGCAGATAAGGCTATTAAGGAGGCTAGAATATTTGGAGAAGTCGTAGAAGTGGCTTCTTCCAAGAGTGATAACTTTAACCATATTCCCAAGGGGTATAAGGTCCCTACAGACTTGGATTACCTTCACATCACCTCCAACAACACCATATATGGGACCCAATTCAAGGAATTTCCCACGGCTTCAGCACCTTTGATCTGTGATATGAGTTCGGATATTTTTTCTAGACAACTCGATTTTTCCCAGTTCGACCTTATTTATGCGGGAGCACAAAAGAATATGGGACCAGCGGGAACAACCTTGGTAATTGTTAAGGAAGAAATCCTTGGTAAGGTTTCCAGGGAAATTCCGTCTATGTTGAACTATAAAGTCCATATAGATAAAGAAAGTATGTTTAACACACCAGCAGTTTTTCCGGTTTATGTATCCATGCTTACTTTGGAATGGTTAAAGGAACTGGGAGGCATTGCTGCCATAGAAGAAATTAACGAGAAAAAAGCCCGACTCCTTTATTCGGAAATAGATTTAAACCCAGTGTTTAAAGGATATGCAAAGAAAGAAGATCGCTCTTTAATGAATGCTACCTTTACTTTAACGGATGAGAAGCTGAAAGAAGATTTTGATCGTTTGTGCAAAGAAGCTGGCATTAGCGGAATAAACGGTCACCGATCTATTGGTGGGTATAGAGCCTCCATGTACAATGCCCTATCCTTGGACAGTGTGGGCACCCTTGTTGACGTTATGAGCGAATTGGAGAGAAAAGGCTAAAACTCTCCCTTTACCTCCTAAAAAGCTTAACAATCAAAAAAAGAGATAACCCCCAAAATACCCTCTCGCATGTTGGAGAGCGGGGATAAGAAATAGAAATATGAAAATACTGGCAAACGACGGAATATCAGAAAATGGAAAAAGCGAATTGGAAAACGCAGGATTCCAAGTAATGTCCATTCGCGTGGCGCAAGAGCAGCTTATTCCCTACATCAATGAAAATGAGATTACGGTATTGGTGGTAAGAAGCGCCACCCAAGTAACCAAGGAAGTAATAGATAACTGTCCTAGCCTTAAGATTATAGGACGTGCAGGAGTAGGCATGGATAATATTGAGGTAGAGTATGCGAAATCTAAAGGCATACATGTAATTAACACCCCAGCTGCATCTTCTTCCTCTGTGGCAGAACTGGTTTTTGCCCATCTATTTAGTGGAGTTCGTTTTTTACATGACGCAAATAGAAATATGCCCTTGGAAGGCGATAGCAATTTCAGCAAATTAAAGAAGGCCTATGCCAAGGGAGTGGAACTCCGCAATAAGACCCTAGGAATTATCGGTTTTGGAAGGGTGGGCCAAGAAACGGCCAAAATAGCCCTAGGATTAGGGATGAAAGTTTTATTTGTAGATCCAAAATTAGACAAGGCAACGGTTAACATTCCTTTTTTTGATGGAAGGTCCATAGAATTTGAACTAGCGGGAACAACTTTTGAAGACCTCCTTAAAAATTCTCACTTCATAAGCCTACATGTACCCGCCCAGAAGTCGTACCTCATTGGCAAAAAAGAATTTGAAATGATGAAAAATGGCGTGGGAATCGTAAATGCTGCCCGTGGAGGGGTGTTAGACGAGGTAGCCTTAGTAGACGCATTGGAAAGCGGTAAGGTAGCCTTTGCCGGATTGGATGTTTTTGAATCCGAGCCCATGCCCGAAGTAAGAATCCTAATGCATCCAGACATATCGCTTACACCACACATAGGCGCAGCTACTTCGGAAGCACAAGAGCGGATTGGACGTGAATTGGCATCACAGATTATTTCTCTGCACAATTAATAGGGGGATCCCTAAATAGGTTCCAGGCTAAACTACGATCCATGGAATTTAGCCTGGACCTACCTTTCTATTAGGTGACGATAGCACCATTTAAAACTGATTTTTTTGTACCTTGTGCTAAGCAGTTATCACAAAATAAAATAATACAAAATGTCAGGAATATTAAATTTACTAAGTAGCCCCATGGGAAAGCAATTGGTTAATGGTGTAGCTAACCACACAGGGCAACCAGAAAACAAAACAGCCGAAGTTTTAAGTATGGCAATGCCACTCCTCTTAGGTGGAATGAAAAAGAATGCGTCCTCTCCTCAAGGTGCAGCCAGCCTATTAAGTGCATTATCCGATAATAAACACGATGGGAGCATGCTAAACAATTTAGGAGGGTTATTTAGTGGAGGCGTAGATTCATCCGTTATTAAGGATGGAGAAGGCATTTTAAATCACATCTTTGGTGGAAAAAAGACAGTTGTAGAAAACACCCTAAGTCAAAAATCAGGCTTAAATACAGAAGCTGTAGCGCAAATATTAAAAATTGCAGCTCCCCTTGTCATGGCATACCTTGGACAGCAAAAAAAACAAGGCGATGTTAAGGATGCTGGAGGGCTAAACACCCTCTTGGGAAGCATGTTAGGCGGACAGCCAGATCAGAACAAAAGCCTTATTACCACCCTCTTGGATGCCGATGGAGATGGCAGTGTGCTAGACGATGTTGCTGGCATGGTCTTGGGTGGCGATAAAAAGAAGGGCGGAATTGGCGGAATGCTAGGCGGACTCTTTGGCAAATAACCACTTTAACATAATTTAAATATAGCTATTTGTAATATAAACTAGCTTTTTGTATCTTAAAGGTATGGGAAGAATACTAGCTTATATCATGTTACTATCTTTGTTGCTCTCATCTTTTCTTATTGGATGTGGAGGGACCAAACAAATAGTGGCAGCCTCTGAGGAAGAGAAAATGGCCTTCTCGCAGACGGAAGCAGATACCGTTGCAATTGCCAGTGATGAGACCGAGTATGAGATTCTAATTATAGAACCGGGGTTCGATTTCTGGTTACAAAGCGTCGCCAAACCCGAAGGTTATTACTCTCAATCATTCCTAGAAAATAGAAATCAAATTTATGTAACCGAATGGAACATACGCGTTACTCAACCTTTCACCTATAATCCCAATCTATACGAAGCACAGATAGATTATAATCCCAGTATTGACTACGGCTATGAGGTAAATTATAAGCTGTATAATTACTTTATATATTTTCAGCGTAAATACAATCAGCGTCTAGGCCCCTTTGTTCCCCGCATTTAAAAACTTATATTTGCCATCGATTAACGAAATGTATGAAGAAGTTAAAAGAACGATGGGGAGTAACCTCTAATTTTCAATTGGCAATAATCTTTGTGGTTTTCTCAATTACTGGCTCCTCTGCGGTTTTTATAGCAAAGCCCTTTTTGAATTTTGTAGGTTTACAGCGCGATAGCTTTTCCCCCGAATTTCTATGGGGAGGTCTCATCTATCTTTTCTTTAGGATTATTTTAATCTTCCCTTTTTACCAAATCCTTCTGGTTATATACGGGTGGCTCTTTGGGCAATTTAAATTTTTCTGGGAATTTGAGAAAAAGATGCTCAGTAGAATGGGCCTTGGGTTCATTTTTAAATAAATTATACTTTCTTTAACACCCCTTGTGTAAGTATAAGGATAGATTTGAGCTGTGATGAACCTCCGAGAACATATCTTATCTTTTTTCTCCATCCTAATGGTGGCGCTATTTGCCTTGCCCGGAACTCTAAAGGCAAAACACGCATTATTGGAGCACCACAATTTTGTGTGTAAGGAAAAAGGTAAGTTACACTACCATGAAATAGAAGTTGAATGTGAGTTCTATAAATACAACATTTCACATTTTATTACTCCAGAGTATGTTGAGCTGAATGATAATAGCTGGACATTTAAAACCGAGAATGTCACCGACTATTACCAGTTTTTAAGTAAATATCAAAAACTACACTTTTCTGAAAGAGGACCACCGGCTTTGGCTTAGTCCACCTCCACATTTCCATACTCATAGCAATTCCTTAATGCCAGAGGCAACATTTATTTAGGCGGGAGAATACCTTTTAATAAGCTTCCTTCCTAATTCACTAAGCTTCCATTAAGGGTAAGGTTCTATAAGCCAACTGTTATGTACTTGGTTGTGGCAATCAACTCTCCTAGGGACCAATTATTTTATAGTAAGTAGTACCTAAGCCTATTTGTGATTGCTATGGTTTGGTGGAATACCAATACAACTTAAATCCAAAAATTAAATAATTATAAAAACTTCACCCCAATACGGGTGATACCCTTATTGTCAATTAGTGTATTAAGCATATCGTATTCAACGGACATACAATACGCTTGGCAACGATTTAAATACCAAAAAACAACATTCTAAACATGAGAAAAACATTATTATCCATCCTCTGCGCCATGGCAGTCTTTAGCATGCATTCCCAGAATTCTTTGGGAGGACAGATAATCGAAAAAGCTACCAATGAACCCTTGGAGCAAGTATCTGTTTATTTCCCCGATTTGGAAAAAGGAGGGATTACCACTGTAAATGGCGAGTATAAGTTGAATAATTTGCCACTTGGCACCTATAAATTGGTGGCTTCCTACATTGGCTTTCAAACATTCTCCCAAAACATCACTATTAAACCTGGGGAAAACACCTTAGATATAGCCCTCGCCCCCAGTGCCATTGAAATGGATGAAGTTATTGTCTCTACCCCATTTCACAAACTTCAACGCGACAATGTGATGAAGGTAGAATATGCTAAAGTAGCAGCATTAAAATCTACAGGAGCCCCTACTTTGGTAGAAGGTATTGGAAAAATTCCCGGGGTAGATGTAGTCTCTACCGGCGTAGGTATTGGAAAACCTGTCATTAGAGGACTCACCTCCAATAGGGTTTTGGTATACACCCAAGGAATACGTCTAGAAAATCAGCAATTTGGGGCAGAACACGGCTTGGGCGTAAATGAAGCGGGCATAGAAAGTGTTGAAGTCATAAAAGGTCCCGCTTCCCTACTCTATGGTTCCGATGCCATGGGAGGAGTACTATATTTAAATCCTGAAAGATTTGCTCCTGCTCAAAGTACGGAAGGTGAGGCAAACTTTAACTACAACACCAATACGAGGGGATTTACCACCGGCGCGGGCATTAAGTCTTCTGGTGAAAAATTGAGATTCCTTGCAAGGGTCGCTGCCAATAGTCACATAGATTATACCGGGGGTGATGGAGTTAGAGTAACCAATACCCGATTTAACGAGAAGGATTTAAAAATGGGACTGGGTTTTCAGAACACTATTTTTAGAACGGAAGTTAGGTATAACTATAACGAATCAGATCTAGGGATCCCGGAAGCCATTGGCCTACAAACCACCTCAAGAACGCCAGAAATGCCGCATCAGGAAATAAACAGCCATATTCTTAGCTCCAAGACCAAAATATTCTTTGAGAACTCTAGTTTGGATGTTACGTTGGGATATGTTGGAAATGGTAGGAAAGAGTTTGAAGAACACCACCATCATGAAGGTGAGGAACATGGTCACGAGGAAGAAGAACATGGCCATGAGGAGGAAGAGCATACGGAAGCAGCCCTTAATATGGACCTTAAAACTTTTAGCTATAACGTACAATACCAACTTCCTAGATGGAAAAAATTTGAAACTATTCTAGGGGTACAAGGAATTTATCAGACCAATACCAATTACGGAGAAGAAGTCTTGATTCCGGATGCAACCACCCAAGATTTTGGTATTTTGGGAACCTCCCACTATCATGTTAATAGAAACAACGATTTCCAATTCGGAATTCGGTTTGACCGCAGAAGGATAGAAAGCAGCCCTTACGGACAAATGGGGGAAGAAGGACATATTGCAGCTATCAATCGTAGCTTTAACAGCTTTAATGGTGCGTTTGGGTATAAAAACAATATTTCCGAGTCGCTCACCGGTCGTTTTAATATCGCGACAGGTTTTAGGGCCCCCAATTTAGCTGAACTTACCTCCTACGGTGGCCATGCTGGGGCCAACAGGTTCGAAATTGGGAATGCTGATTTAAAAAATGAGCAGAATATTCAATTAGACCTAGCCTTGGAGTTTAAAAATGAGCATGTGGAATTATTTGTAAACGGTTTTCACAATAGTGTTAAGGATTACATCTTTATCGCTCCAGACGGAACTTTTCTTAATGGACGCTCTGTCTACAGGTATGTCCAGCAAGATGCTACCTTATACGGAGGTGAGATTGGCTTCCATTTTCACCCACACCCTTATGATTGGTTACATGTAGAAAGTAGCTACCAGACGGTGTTGGGAGAATTAAAGGGAGGAACTAAACTACCGTTAATTCCGGCTAATACGCTAACCAATACCTTTAGGGTAGAGTTCTCCAATGAAGACTCTTGGCTAAAAAAATCCAACGCTTTTATCACTTTGAACAACACCTTTAAGCAAAGTAGAGTTGCCGAAAACGAAACCGTATCACCGGCATATGCGCTGTTAGACGCTGGTTTTGGAGGAGAAGTTTCGCTTATGAAACAGGCGGTTCAATTTAACCTTAGCGCCAATAACATATTGGACAAGAAATATATTGCCCATCTGTCTCGCTTAAAACCAGACGGTATGTACAATATGGGAAGATCTATAACCCTAGGAGCAACTATTCTTTTCTAAGATCCGCTCCTAAAACACAATGCCTATGGCTTGCTTTTTCGCAAGCCGTAGGTTAATTGTTTAAAAAATGACTTCGGAATTTCTTCATCCCCTTTAAAGCCCAAGGGAAGTTTCCCACTATCTTCAGGAATATAATTGGTCTTAAAAATATAATCCCAGACACTTAAACTTATACCATAATTAACCCCATTCTTTTTGCCTTCTGGCAACTCGTAAGCATGATGATATAAGTGCATTACGGGGTTATTTAGCAAATACTTTAAAGGCCCATAGGTTATTTTAATATTGGCATGGTTAAGATGCCCAATGGTAATCGCAAAAAAATGGACCAAATAGGCTTGCTCTGGTTCAAACCCTCCTAAAATCATTACACCAAAGGTCTTTAAAGGCTTGTATAATACATTTTCCATCCAATGGAAGCGCAGGTGCGCCGCAAATCCCATTTCCTTCACACTGTGATGTATCTTATGGAACTGCCATAAAAAGGGATGTTTATGGAGTAGCATATGCGTGTACCATTGTACAAGATCTAATACCAGAAAAAACAACACCAATTGCAACCAATTGGGCAAGGAAGACAAATCTAAAATGGTTAAGCTGCTAGTTTTAATGCCCAAATCACTGAATAACACCTCCAATACCTTATAAAATCCGCTAATTGCAATGGCAAAAAGGAAGAAATTAAAGAACATATAAAATCCGTCTAGCCAAAAATCCTTTCTAAAAATCTTCTGATTTTTACGCCACGGAAATGCAATTTCTAACCCCCATACGATGAGGGAAATCACTATAAGGCCCCAGAAATAATTGGTATACCAAGGCACATCAAAAGTAATGGACCTCCAGGTCCAATTTACCATCCCGAAAAATGAGGAAGTAAAGGCATTTATATATTTTTCAAAAAACATAATCCCTTAATTATTTATTCATCCAGGGAGTACCACTCTATTTCGTTGAGATTCTCCCTCCTACCCTTATTTATTATCGGGTAATTGGTAACCAAATAATCCACAATAATTTTTTCATTTTTCCCTAGGTCCCAGAGGTTCTGTGTTTCCTGCATCCATCTTATGGTCTGGATCCACCTTTCCTCGTTCATCCTATTTTCCATCACCAATTGGGCAGAGTGGCAGTTAGTACAATTATTAACCACGGCCATTAGTCCTTCGGCGTCCTTTAAACCGGTTCTTATATGAATACCATTTTCAATTTTATCCCAATCGTCCTCCTCATCAACACTAACCATTTTAGTAGTAGGCTTGTTGGATTCAAATGAAAAGGAGTTGGGAGATACCATATAAATAACCCCTAAAACCCCTATAAGAAATACCATGATACAAGATACTATTAGCACCTTGTAAATAGCCATGACTTTTTCCCTAAATTCGTCTTGCTTCTTCATTTATACAATTTTCACAGCAATTCTATGGCATGCATTGTTCAAATACCCCTTAGGGTTCCACCCTGGCACTAGCATAGGCTGGCTGTCCCCATTGGCATCAACGGCACGGGCCCATACTTCATAATAACCTTTTTTAGGGAAATCTATACTTGCATTAAAATGTTGCCAAGCCAATCTATTTACAGGTTTTTCCAGATTACATTCGGACCAGGTAACACCAAAATCAATGGAATAGTAAACTTTAGTCACCTCTAGCTCACCTGCCCAAGCATGTCCCCTTATAGTAAGTTTCTTTCCCTCTGCCAATTGCGCCCCAGTTTTAGGATAGGTAATTAAGGATTTAACGGGCATGGATTCTATAATACACATATCCTCATCCTTAACCTTTTCTCCCGGTGCTACAGGATTACAGGGTACTCTATAAGCCGTCCCCATCATTTTTTCCCCATCGTGCACCTTGTTTCTTACACTTATCCTATTCACCCATTTTCCGGAGGCAGATGCGGGCCATCCACCACAAACCAATCGCAATGGGAACCCATGTACCAAGGGAATATCTTTTCCGTTCATTTGGAAGGCCAACAAGGTTTCGTCTTGATAGGCCTTGGCCATCGGCACCCCTCTGGAAATGGAGGCCTTAGTAGGATCGCCACTTAGGTGCTGATCTATTCCATGGTATCCTATATACACCGCATCGCTTTTTATCCCTACTGCGTCCAAGACATCCCCTAACCTAACACCAGTCCAATTGGCACAAAACACCGCACCAATATCCCACTGATTTCCTTTCGCAGGCGGATCAAATTCCCGTCTCCCATTACCACCACACTCTAAGGTGAGCTGATAGGTATATTGTTTAAATTTGGTTTTCAACTCTTCCAAGGTAAAGGTTTTCTCTTCCTTAACCGACTCGCCATCAAAAGTAAGGGTCCATTCTTTCTCGTTAATGTTTTCGGGAACCTTACCGTTGTTACGTACAAATATATAAGGATTGGGAGTAACCCTGTCATCCAACTGGTGTGCAAGCGCCTCCATGTTCCATGGATTGCTGTTTAACACCTTCATCTCCTTGTCCTTACCAAATAATTTAAATGGATCCGGATCCTGTAAACCCAACAAATCATAATTTTCTGGCATATTAGCACCGAAAACAATTTCGGCGCCCAATAATCCAGCCAAAGACCCTAAGGCCGTTCTTTTAACAAAATGTCTTCTCTTCATAAGATACTACTAATATAAAATTGTAAAGGCAAGATAGTGCAATAAGAAATTCTTTAGAAATATCACCAGACCATATTCGTTTACTACAAAGGTGTTGGTTTACCGCACTACCCATCCACTGCAATCGGTAAATGTATATAATAATATAGAGTTTAGGCAACCCTATAACTAAACTTTAGGATAGGTGTTTCTGACTACCCTAACTAGTAGAATCACTTCCTCTTTATGATAAAGCGCTATTTATTTGATTGAATGAAGTTGTCTACCTTAGAAGCATTAAATAGGTAGGTATAACACCACATTAGGGTGAAAGAAGGAATAATATCTAAACCGGGGGTTATTTCTTCCAAAAATGCGACTAATCCGGCTGCCTTGCCCATGCTTCCCTTATACATTCTAGTCATCAACCAACCCGCAATTGGGGCCCAAATTATATCGGAAAACTCTCCTATTCCGGGGATTACATAGGAAATCATCCCTATAGCATCAAAAAGCAACCCTAAATAAAGGTTTTTAAATTTTTGGTTCTTGGAAATCGACATGATTAATAAATAAGATTGGTGTAATAAATTGTGTGCCTACCATAAAGGCATTCTATTCAATGAGATTAGGATAGGTCTGAACTGATCAGTTTTAAAAATTCGCTTCTAGTCTCTATTTTCTCAAATTGCCCCCTAAATCCGGAAGTAGTAGTTACCGAGTTTTGTTTCTGTATGCCCCGCATCATCATACACATATGCGATGCTTCTATAACCACCGCTACCCCTTTGGGTTTAAGAGTGTCATTTAAACATTCAAGAATATCGTGAGTTAGTCGCTCCTGTACTTGTAAGCGCCTAGCAAAAATATCTACCACTCTGGGAATTTTACTTAGCCCTACTATCTGTCCGTCTGGGATATAAGCAATATGGGCTTTTCCAAAAAAAGGCAGCATATGGTGCTCGCACAATGAATAGAGTTCTATATCCTTTATAATAACCATATCGTCATAAGACTCCTTAAAAATGGCCCCTTCCAATATTTCTACGGCATCCTGCTTATACCCTTGGGTTAAAAACAACATTGCTTTTGCTGCCCTTTCTGGTGTTTTTAATAAACCTTCCCTTTCTACATCTTCTCCTATTTCCGTTATTATAGACCTATAACGCATTTTTACCTCATCGGTAATCTCCAGGTTATATTCCTCTAAATTTTTATATGGTCCCATACCCGTACTATTCTATTTTAAGTTCATTGTAAAGTCAATCCCCTATCTAGGAAACCCACTTAAGGTATTGATTATTTCATTTTTCCATGGTTAAGTTAAAGTAAAATTGTCATATAATAATCAAATACCTTGGAAACCGATTTAGAATTATTAGATCTACCTAGCCTCCCAACCTTGAAAAATGATCAAATGGAAATGAAAGTCCATTTTATTATATTTTTAATACACCCTCCTTTATTTTCCCTTAATTTTGATTTTTCAAAGCTTCAGTCCCCTAGACCCAACTAGGTTTTGCAGTTGCAAGGGGAATGTTTAGTTTAGAACCATATTTATATAGGATGATCAGAGCTACGAACATAAATAAATTCTACGGAAACCTTCAGGTACTAAAAGAGGTAGAACTCCACATAGAAAAGGGGGAAGTAATTTCTATTGTTGGCCCTTCTGGGGCTGGTAAGACCACCTTATTACAAATTTTGGGCACTTTGGATGTACAAAGTAATAAAAATGAAAGTGATCTTCTGATCAATGGTCAGGCAGTAAATAAACTATCAGAGAAGGCTTTGGCCAAATTTCGAAACAACCATATCGGATTTATTTTTCAATTTCATCAACTCTTGCCAGAGTTTACAGCCCTGGAGAATGTATGTATACCTGCTTTTATCAAAGGCACCAAAAAACAGGAGGCCGAAGAAAAAGCAACCGAACTTCTAAAGTTCCTTGGGTTATCCCATAGATTGCACCACAAGCCCAATGAACTCTCAGGTGGGGAACAACAACGGGTTGCGGTAGCTAGGGCACTGGTAAATGATCCCGCAGTTATTTTTGCCGACGAACCAAGTGGAAACCTAGATTCTGAAAGCGCGGATAACCTCCACAAATTGTTTTTCGACCTAAGGGATAAGTTTGGGCAGACCTTTGTAATAGTAACCCACAATGAGGAACTCGCCAATATGGCCGATAGAAAGTTGACCATGGTAGATGGATCCATAACCAAATAGCCATGCTTAAAAGAGTATGGCGTTTTATTAAATCCCCAGATGGCATTCAATGGCGCCACGCCTCCTTGGATCTAAAGCTTAAAGTACTACTCCACCTATTGGTTCTTGGGTTAGTGCTGGGGATGTCTATGAGCTTGATTATTGGTTGGCTTACGGAAATACTGAAGCTAGACTTGGGTCCACATGCCAGTCAACACTTCTTTGAGAAATCCTCTGCCCTTACCCTATTATTTTTCGCCGTTATTATGGCACCGGTACTAGAAGAACTCGTATTTCGAGGTCCATTAAGCTGGTTTAGGGAAAAAACTTATTTTAAATATACCTATTACGCATCCATTATATTATTTGGATATGTACACCTGTTGAATTTCGATCTTTTTAAGGAAATTCTAATCCTATCCCCAATTTTAATAGGCCCACAACTGATATTAGGTTCTTTTTTGGGGTATGTTCGTGTTAAAATGGGCTTGGGTTGGGCCATTATTTTACATGCCTCCCACAATGCGGTACTCCTTGTGCCTATATTGATGATGAAACTAGCAAAGCTCCCCTTAGTATGACAAAGAAAGAATTAAAGGAATTTTTAGATGCTAAATCCCAACAATATAACAATCCGGAATTTCTAGACACCGATCCCTTACAAATCCCCCACAGATTTACTAAAAAGGAAGATATAGAAATCAGCGGATTCTTAACGGCAACCATCACTTGGGGCAATAGAAAGAGCATTATAAAGAATGCAGAAAAAATGATGGAGCTATTGGATTTCTCTCCCTACGATTTTGTTATGAGTCACCAGGAAGCAGATTTAGATAGGTTTCACAATTTTGTGCATAGAACTTTTAACGGAGAAGATCTAAGCTATTTTATCCGTAGTTTAAACAATATTTATAAAAATCATGGAGGGATGGAGCATCTTCTTCACCAACACAGTGATTCCCACTCCCTTCAAACCTCTATTTCCAATTTTAAAGCCACCTTTTTTGAACTACCCCACCAGCCAAGGTCTACTAAACACGTTGCAGACCCATTAAGGGGATCCGCGGCTAAAAGAATCAATATGTTCCTGAGGTGGATGGTACGAAATAACGACACTGGGGTAGATTTTGGGATATGGAAAACTATAAAGCCCTCCCAATTATCCTGTCCTTTGGACGTCCATTCGGGTAATGTAGCCAGAAAACTGGGGTTAATTCAAAGGAAACAAAACGATGCAAAAGCCTTATTGGAATTGGATACGCAACTGCGTAAACTAGACCCCACAGACCCAGTAAAATACGATTTCGCCTTATTTGGACTAGGGGTGTTTGAGAAGTTCTAAACTATTTTTATAGCTGAGAATACTATTTGCCCATCCAATAATGCCCACTTATTTGTTTTATTTGCGAATAAAACCCAGGCACCGTGAAAGGCCATCATCCCAGCCTGCCTATAAACCTACGAGGTGTGGGATCTCTTAAAGCACTTGCATTGGCTTATAATTATTGCCTATTTTTAAGCCCTATAAATTGATATTATTTAACTATGAACAAACCGCCTAAAAAGCAATGGTCTCCTAAGAAGGACTTAAAATTACTCTCCGTTATTCACGGGCTTTTTTTATTGGGGATCCTAATATTGGGATCATTTATCTATATGCAAGGAACAACAATTGTCTCCGGTGTATCTGCTAAAGATGGTATATTTATCTACCTAGTACCCCTGACAGCCATGTTCGCTTATTTTGGTGGAGAGTTTGTATTCAATAAAATGCTTTCCCCCATTAAGCGAGAAGCTTCCTTAAATCAAAAATTTAAAGTATATTTAAAAGCCAGTGTGTTGCGTATGGGGTTGTTGGAAGGTGCTTCCCTTGTTGGAATTTTTGCATACAGTAAACACAACAACATCTTTTACCTAGTAATTACAGCCGCATTAGCTTTATACTTGCTTAAAATTAGACCAAATAAAAAAAAGGTCGTACAAGATTTATCCTTAAACAGTGAGGAGGAAAGGCAATTTATTGCGAATGATAAAAAGGCATAATTAGCGATAGGGATAGTCCTATTAGTCTAATTCTTTTTTAGGATACTAAAAGCACCTAAAACCGAGATATAGCACCACCATAACCAACACCATAGAAATATGAGGAATTTATCTACCGCCACAATTTATTTTACATTAGCAATGCTTTTCACCCTGCCTACCCTGGCTCAAGATTGGGCTGGACTTCAACACTTTGCGGAACAAAACAAAAACCTTTCCCCACCTACTGCAAATGAGAATAGGGTGGTTTTTATGGGTAATTCCATTACCATTGGATGGCTAAATTCTCGCCCCGAATTCTTTGAAGGAAAACCCTATATCAATAGAGGTATTAGCGGACAGACCACGCCTCAGATGCTCATTAGATTTAGACAGGACGTGCTAGACCTAGGTCCTAAGGCTGTGGTGATATTAGCGGGCACCAATGATATTGCTGGTAATACAGGCCCTGCTAGTTTGGAAATGATAGTGGATAATATTAAATCCATGGCTCAATTAGCCAATGCAAACGGTATAAAGGTTATTATTTCATCGGTACTACCGGCCTACGATTATCCTTGGCGTCCAGGATTAAAGCCAAATGAAAAAATACCTGCATTAAACAAGCTATTAAAAGAATACGCAGAAAATAATGGGTTTTATTATTTGGATTATTTCTCGGCAATGGCCGATGAAAGAAACGGATTGCCAAAAAAATATGCCCATGATGAAGTCCACCCTACCGCCCAAGGCTATGCAGTGATGGAACCTTTGGTTGAAGAAGCAATTTCCAAAGTGTTAAATATGAGATGATTATTTTTAAAGTTGCCGTTAATTATTCTTATCTTCCTGTAATTATATCTACTTGAAAAATTATGATAGGAACTCTAAAAATATACACGGTAAATACTATGAAAAACGTCTTGCTAACCATTCTATTACTAGGAACCCACCTGGCTTCGTCCCAAGATATTTTTTCAGTAAAAGGATTGTGTATAGCCGCTCCTACTTCCGATGGTGTTGAAGAATTTGTAAGATTTATTGATAAGGAATTGGGGCCCAACGGCATTAACACCATGGTATTGAGGGTAGATTACAACTATGCTTATGAGTCTAGACCAGAATTAAGAGGTAATGCCCCACTATCTAAAAGTCAGGTTAAAAAAATAGTTACCGTGGCCAAAAAGCATGGCATACAACTAATCCCACAAATAAATCTTTTGGGACACCAAAGTTGGGCAGAAAAAATTTCCAAACTTTTAGAAGTTTACCCTCAGCTAGACGAGACGCCTCATATAGACCTTCCTGAAAAATATGAATGGCCCAATGACGATGGACTTTATTGTAAGAGTTATTGTCCCTTACATCCAGAAGTACATGATATTGTCTTTGATCTTGTAGATGAAATTGTAGCCGTTTTTGAAGCCGAAGCTTTTCATGCAGGGATGGACGAAGTATTCTATATAGCCGATGAGCATTGCCCCAGATGTAAAGGGAAAGATCCAGCTACACTATTTGCAAAAGAAGTAAACACTATAAACTCACATCTTAAAGACAAGGGAGTTCAGCTGTGGATATGGGGAGATAGACTCATTGATGGAGCCACCTCGGGAATTGGTATGTGGGAAGCCAGTATGAACAATACTGCTAGAGCGATAGACATGATAGATACCTCAGTGGTTATCTGCGATTGGCACTACGAGCAAGCACTGCCAACCCCTGCCCTATTTGCCCTTAAGGGTTTTAATGTTATAAGCTGCCCATGGCGAAAACCAGTTGTGGCCAATGCGCAAGTAGCCATGATGCATCAATTTAAACAAAATTCCACCCCACAATTGCAAAATCGATATTTGGGCGTAATGCAAACCGTCTGGTCATCTGCTAGCGATTTTATTAAAAACTACCATCAATCCCAGGACCTTAATCCAAACACCCAAGAGGCCTCCTTTAAAGCCATGTTGGCTGCCATCAATGAATTGGAATCAGAATTTAAAACCACTGAGTGAACCACACACTACTGAAGCCAATGAAATGCAGGTGAATAAAGTAAGCATACTAATACCCGTTAAAAACACGGAAGCCTATTTAGCGCAATGTATTCAATCCATACTGGATCAGACCTTCCCGTATTGGGAAGTGCTGGCGGTAGACGACCATTCAACCGATTCTTGCTTACATATTTTGACAAGCTATGCCCAAGGGGACGCGCGAATTAAAGTGTATAAAAACCAAGGGAATGGGATTATAGATGCCCTAAGAACAGCTTTTTCCATGGCAACAGGAACATTGATCACCAGAATGGATTCCGATGATAGGATGGCCTCCCATAAGTTGGAGGTAATGGTCCAAAACCTGGAAAACACTGGGCCAGGACACCTAGCCTTAGGAAAGGTAAAATACTTCTCGGCTAAAAAACTTGGAAAAGGATACAAAAGTTATGAGAAATGGTTAAACAGCCTAACGGAACAGGCAGACAATTATACCGAGATTTATAAAGAATGTGTAATACCATCCCCCTGCTGGATGGTATATAAAACAGACCTAGATCTTGTTGGGGCCTTTACACCCAATCGTTACCCCGAAGATTATGACCTAGCCTTCCGCTTTTATCAGCACGGTATAAAATGTATTGCCTCTTCCGAGATTTTACATCATTGGCGAGATTATGAGCAACGTACCTCTAGGACCCATGAACATTATGCAGAAAACAGCTTCCTTCACCTAAAACTCCACTACTTCCTTAAACTGGATCACCATAAAGAAAGACCACTCTTGCTTTGGGGAGCAGGAAAAAAAGGTAAGAGAATTGCCAAAAGATTGATTAGCCGCCACATAAGCTTTGGTTGGTTATGTAATAATTCAAATAAAATTGGAAAAGTCATTTATGGAAAAACGATGCAGCACTACAAGTGTTTGGAGAATTATAAAGACGCACAAATCATAGTAACTATCGCCAATAAGGAAGCACAAGAATTTATTAGGGATTACTTAAGTGATTTGGGTAAAATACCTTCCAAAGATTATTATTTCTTTTGCTAAAATCCATCAGAATAAAACATCCTTGCACAATGTTAAATACAAAGTATCATTTGGAACCCCATCACCTTTAAATCAAAGAAAAATTTGGAGCGACCTTTAATAACTTTCTTATATTTGAAAAATTAAATTTGGGAATGCTGTTTAAACATCCGGAAGTCCTTTGGTCTCTTTTCTTATTGGTCATCCCTATTTTAATCCATCTCTTTCAATTACGTAGATTTACCAAAACCCCCTTTACCAATGTTAAGCTGCTACAAAAGGTAGTAGCAGAATCCAGAAAGAGCAATTCGCTAAAAAAATGGCTGTTGTTGTTTACGCGACTTTTACTGCTCAAGGCTTTGATTCTTTCCTTTGCACAACCCTTCCTTCCGGGTAAGTCGGCCTTAAAACAGGGGCAATTTATCATATACTTAGACAATTCCTTTAGCATGCAGACTGCGGACGAAAGGGGGACACTTTTAGAAAACAAAGTACAGGAATTGTTGAGATCAGTGCCGCCCACACGCACTATCACCCTTTTTACCAACGAACGTACCTTTAGGGATGTACACATTAACGAGATCAAAAATGAGTTGTTATCCTTACCCTATACGGGAAAACAAAGCTCCTTGGATGAGATTTTATTAAAAGCAAAAAGTCTTATAAAAGATCCTAGCCCTGAAAATGAACTGGTCTTAATTTCCGATTTCCAAACCCATTCCCCCTCACAAAGATTGGATACCTTACAAGGATTAAAATTACATCTAGTGCAGGCCCTTTCCAAAGATCTACGCAATGTAGCAATAGACACCCTATATGTGACAGAGGTATTCCCAGAAAGCCTGGAGCTTAGCTGTGAGCTCACTTCCAGTAATCACAGAGAGCCCATTCCCGTGTCCTTATACAACGGGGATCGGTTAATTGCAAAAACATCGGCAAGCTTTAACGAAGACCTTAAGGGCAAGGTAGTCTTTACCCTACCCTCCAATGAAAAAATCAATGGAAGCGTTGTTATCACAAATTCTGGCATAGAATACGACAACCAGCTGTTCTTTAACATCCACAAAAAAGAAAAGATCAAGGTAATATCCATCAGTGGGGCTCCTTCCAATTTTTTAGGCCGAATTTTCCGAGAAGACCAATTTGAATATTCCGATTTTCAATTAAACTCTTTGAATTATGGCATATTAAACTCTCAGAACCTCATTGTTCTCAATGAACTTAAAAGTATTCCCACCGCATTGCAAAATGCATTATTGCCGTTCGTTGCAGATAATGGAAGCCTGGTAATAATCCCACATTCGGATGTCGATATTTCCAATTACAATACCCTGCTAAATAAGGGCTTGAATGTCAATGTTATTTCTGGAAATACTGCAGAACGGAAAGTTAGCAGCATTTCCATGGAGCACCCCTTGTACCATAACGTCTTTGAAGAAAAGGTTACCAACTTCCAATACCCAAGCCTGCAGAAGTATTATAAAATTCAATCAAACCTTCCTTCACTACTCACCCTAGACAATGGAGCCCCCTTTTTAGTGGCAGACAAGGGGATTTACCTATTTACGGCGCCCTTAAATTTGGAAAACTCCAATTTTATCCAGTCGCCCTTAGTGGTGCCTACCTTCTATAATATGGGGTGGAATAGCTTAAAACTTCCAAGATTTTATGAACTAATTGGACAAAAATCTATCGTAGATATACCTATAGTTTTGGAGGGCGACGGAGTTTTAAAGGTATCCGGGGAGAATATGGAATTTATCCCTTACCAACAAGCCTATAGTAATAAAACGGTATTGACTTTTGAGGAATTGCCAACCATTGCCGGAAATTTTCAAATTAACGCAGCTGGGAAAGAAATAGGTACCTTAAGTTTTAATCACCCTAGAAATGAAAGTTCCTTAAATTACTTGGACCCTAGCAGCTTAGCTGCCACCACCGTGAACAACCAATTGGAATCTTTGTTTCAGCAACTAGAAAGTGACCATGGCATAAAAGAGCTTTGGAAATGGTTTGTTATTTTTGCGTTGGCATTTATCCTAATAGAAGTTCTTATTCAAAAATACTTAAAATGAACATACTCTTAAAATCCGCCACAATAGTAGATTCGTCCAACCCTGACTACCATTTAAAAAAGTGGGACATACATATTAAAGATGGTACCATTAAAGATATTGCCCCTACCTTGCAAATTCGGGAAAAGGTAGAGGTTATTGAGCATGATAACCTACATGTTTCCATAGGCTGGTTAGACACGGGCGTTAGTTTTGGAGAGCCAGGATACGAAGAGCGCGAAACTATCGCTAACGGGCTGTCTACCGCTGCCAAAAGCGGATTTACCGATATTATCCATAACCCAAACACCCTTCCCATTCCCGATAGTAGTTCGGATATAGTATTCTTAAAGACTGCTGCCAAAGATAGTGCGGTAAACCTTTACCCACTTGGGGCGTTAACCACACAATCTGATGGGGAAAGTTTGGCCGAACTTTACGATATGAAGAGTGCAGGTGCCGTTGGTTTTTATGACTATAAACGCCCTATTGGCAACCCTAATTTAATGAAGGTGGCTTTGCAATACGCCCATAATTTTAATGGTCTAATACATAGCTTCCCTATGGATAAGCAAATTGCAGGGAAAGGAATTGTAAATGAGGGAGAAGTTTCTACTAAACTGGGATTAAAGGGAATCCCCAATATGGCTGAGGAACTAAACCTGGCAAGGGACTTATTTATCCTGGAATATACAGGCGGAAAATTGCACGTACCTACCATTTCCACGGAAAAATCCGTACAGCTTATTTGGGAAGCCAAGGACAAGGGGTTAGACGTTAGTTGTAGCGTTGCCATACACAACCTTTGCCTTACGGACGAGGTATTAACCAGTTTCGATTCTAGGCATAAAGTTATGCCCCCTCTTAGAACCAACAAGGACAGGGAGGCATTGATTAAAGGGCTAAAAGAAGGGGTGATCGATTTTGTAACCACAGATCACAGACCCTTGGATATTGAACTGAAACGGATAGAATTTGACAATGCCTCTAATGGCACCATAGGTTTGGAAAGTGCATTTGGAGCTTTAAATACACTGTTTGATTTGGAAACCACCATAGCACTCCTCACCAAAGGTAGGGAACGCTATGGTATATCGCAGCCCATCCTTAAGATTGGTGAGGAAGCCGTACTAACCCTATTTGACCCAGATATTGAATATACTTTTACAGAAGAAGACATCATTTCCAGTTCAAAAAACAGCGCCTTCCTAGACATTAAAATGAGGGGAAGAGCCTTAGGGATTATAGGCAACAATCAATATATTCACTAACTTTGTTTTTTGAAAAAATAAACGAGAACACATGGATCAAAAAACAATAAATGAAGGTAAGACCATGGCAATGGTAAGCTACCTATTTGTAATAGGCTTACTTATCGCCTTTATAGTAAACAGTAACAAAAAAAATGCATTTGTTCAATTTCATATAGAGCAATCCCTAAGAGTTTGGATCCTTTCCATAGCGATATCCGTACTCTTATTTGTTTTATCCATGGTGGGAATAGGGTTTTTGGGTATTCTGAGCTGGGTACCTTTGGGCTTTGCCATTTTAGGCGTTATCAACGCAAATAGTGGCAAATTGGAGAAACTACCTTTAATAGGTACTATAGGAGAATAACATCACTATTAAAACCACGGATAGAGGTCTTGTTTAAAGGTTTCTATTCGTGATTATAAACTAAGCTAACATTTACTTTGCCGGTATGAACAACACAGTAAAAGAGGGGAAAACTACGGCAATTGTTGCGTATATGACCATGGTAGGGGCTTTAATCGCCATGTCCATGAACTCCGAACCGAAAAATGATTTTGCAAGATTCCACACACGTCAGGCATTTGGTTTACACCTTGTGTTTTTAGGGGTTGCCATATTTCTGAGTAATTGGTATAGCGAATACGCTTGGTACGGTCTATACGTATTTTATGTGGTTTTATGGTTCTATGGATTTTTGGGAGCCTTAAACGACAAAAAACAAGAAGTACCCATTCTGGGCCCCTATTTTCAAAAATGGTTTACTTTTATTTCTTAACATGACAACAGCAACACTTTCTTTAGAACATCTTATAAGACCCTCCAATATAACGAGTGGTAAAGCACCAGTTCTTTTTATGTTTCACGGATATGGTAGTAATGAAGAAGATTTATTCTCTTTCGCTCCCGAATTGCCTAAGGAACTATGTATTATTTCGGTAAGGGCGCCCTATCCTATGCAGCCATTTGGGAATATGTGGTATGCCATAAATTTTGATGCAGATAAGGGTAAGTGGAACGATGATGCCCAAGCCATGCTTTCCCGCGATAAAATAAAAGCGTTTATAGAAGAAGCTTGTAGCACCTACGGATTAGATCAGGACAATGTTACCCTTTTAGGTTTTAGTCAAGGGACCATTCTAAGTTATGCCGTGGCACTTACCTACCCCCACCTAGTGAAGAATGTAGTGGCACTAAGTGGCTATATCAGTCCTTCTATGTTGCCAGACAACTATAGGGAAAACGATTTTAAGGATTTGAAGATTTACGCTTCCCATGGAAGTGTAGATCAGGTGATTCCGGTGTCATGGGCACAAAAAATCCCCGAATTTATAACCGATTTGGGAATAGAACACGTATATGAAGAGTTTCCTGTAGGACATGGAGTGGCACCGCAAAATTTTCACTCCTTTAAAAACTGGTTAGTAGACAAGATATAATCATAATGCAGGTTCCAAGTAGTGGAACCCTTATTCTCAAAAAACAAATAGGTCGATATACTTTTATTAAGCGTATCTACCTATTTTATTTATGAAGCCTACTTGTGTAAGGCGGAGCGCTAATTCTTTACAGAATTTAATCTGTAAGCGCCATTTAATCAATTACTACGAGTGTACAGGAAGTGATCCAAGAGAGAGAAATCGACCCCCAGATCATCCTTCAACTCATATTTTATAAACAGCTCCCCCCAAAACTGCCCATCGGAGAAGTCGGCTAAAATCCATTTGTGGTTCAATACCTTAATCTTATTAATCTTAAAATCACCTTCCATGCCCGCGTAGGGAACCAAGGGGTTATCTCCTTTAGTTTCATTGGTTTCTAGTAATTTATCGGTAATATATTGGCTGGGCGATTCAAGCTTTAGATGATCATAATAGGCCAAAGCGTCATCATTATTATCCAATGAAAAATACTGCGTTTCCAGGTTTGTAAATTGCAGGTTCCTAATAGAGTCTTCCATTTGTACCATTTCTTTGGCTTGCGCCTCAATTAGGCCGTTTTTGGCCTGTATCATGTTTCTGGTACTAATAAATTGATATAAGGCAATTAAGACAAAGAATAGCAGAAGGTAAAATATAATTTTTTGTTTCATATATAGGTTTTAATTGTTTTTAAATGGTAATACTTCAGCTGGGCATGCCTACGGCATTTAGGTTCACATTTCCCCTTAGGTGATTGCAAACGGTCTTGAGTCGTGCTCATTTCATGCTTTTAATCGATGCTGTATTAGGAATGTTTGACACGAGATATTTTATTTTACCCCATTAAAAATAGATATAACGCCTAGCACTCTATAGTTAAATTATCAAAGGCCAAATGTACATTTTTTGGCAAGGTTTTTTCTACTTCATCATGAAAACCTAACAAATGACTTATATGAGTTAAATATGCTTTCTCTGGTTGTACAGCTTCAATAAAATTTAAAGCTTCTTCCAAGTTAAAATGGGAATGGTGGGGTTCCATCCGAAGCGCATTGATAACCAATACTTTTACTCCCTTAATTTTTTCCATTTCCACCTTTTCCATACTTTTTACGTCTGTGAGGTAAACAAAATCCCGTATCCTATAACCAAATACCTGTAATCTGTTGTGTTGGGCCTCTACGGGGATGGCCATTAGATTTCCAATTTTAAAAGGCTGATTGTTCTTTACCGTGTTTACTTCTACCCCTGGCGCACCGGGATATCGATTTTCATTGGTGAAAATATAATCGAAGCGTTGTTTTAGTGAAGCAATCACACGCTCGTGTGCATATATGGGGATATCTCCCTGCCTAAAGAAAAAAGGTCGTATATCGTCTATCCCTGCCGTATGATCTGCATGTTCATGGGTAAATAATATCCCATCGATCTTTGTTACTTCGTTGGTCAGCATCTGCTGTCTAAAGTCTGGTCCACAATCTATTACATAGGTATAGGATTCCCAAGATATTAATACGGAGACCCTAAGCCTCTTGTCCTTATGATTCTCACTAAGACATACAGGATGCTTACTGCCAATAACAGGGATGCCCTGTGATGTACCGGTGCCTAAAAAAGTAACTTTCAATCTCATATATGTTTAATCCAAATTTATAATATATTTATTTAATAGATAGTGTTATCTTATTAACTTTGTACAACGCAAATAAGCTATTGTATCTAAGCTATTATAACGTCTATTTTGAAAAAAGAAACTGCTTTTACCAACGTACCGTCAATCAAGGCCAAAACCTTACGTATAAATTTGAACCCCGATATTTATGGAACCTTTTCCGAGGTGGGGGCCGGACAGGAAACTTCTGCACATTTTTTTAGGGCAGGAGGTGCTTCCGGAACCATTGCGAAGGCAATGAGCGCCTATGACAAGGATTTTAGCGATGCTATTTATGGTGTGGAAGACGACGGCCGATACGTGACCCTTTCTAGGTTAAATAAAATGTTGTCCCATGAAATGGAGCATATAGAGAATAGGATCAGCCGAGAGAAGCATCCGGATAGATTATTCTTTTCTTATGCGAACACCGTTGCCACTATTGACTTTACCAAACGTTACAAGGGACATGGGTGGATTGGTATCAGATACCAGCTAGAGCCTGGTCAAAAAGAACTCAACGAAATTATACTACATGTCCGTTTTAAGCAAAATGAAGCCAGATTACAGCAAGAAACGCTAGGAATTGTTGGGGTAAACCTTATTTACGGGGCATTTTATAAGTACGATAAGCCTAAAAAACTGTTGAGATACCTCTATGATCATATCGACAAGGACACCATAGAGATTGATATGGTGAATTTTTCCGGACCTAATTTTGCGGAAGTAGATAATAGGTTAATGAGCCTTCAGCTTATTAAAAACGATATGACCGATGCCGTGATGTTTGGTCCCGATGGCAATAACCTTCTTCCAGCCAGTATTCTATACAAAAAGAATATTTTGGCGCTAAGAGGAAGTTTTAGACCTGTGACCAAGGTAAATATGGATATGTTTAAAAAATCGTATGAAATATTTATTAACGAACAGAATGTAGAGAAAAAAAATACGGTAGTAATTTTCGAGATTACCCTGTCTAACCTTAGGGCACATGGGGAAATAGATGAGCAAGATTTTATGGACCGGGCAGAATTACTTTGTTCTTTGGGCCATACGGTAATGATTTCTAAGTTTCAGGAGTATTATAAATTGGTAGAATACTTTAGCAATTACACCAAAGCCAAGATCGGACTTACCATGGGGGTAAACAATCTTGTGGATATTTTTGACGAGAAGTATTACCGTCACCTAAGCGGAGGTATACTAGAAGCCTTTGGTAAGTTATTCTTTAAGGACCTAAAAGTGTATCTATACCCAATGAGGAATGAGGAAACCGGACAGGTTATGACCAGTAATACCGTTAAGGTACATCCTAGGATGAAAGAATTGTACAAGTTCTTTAAGTACAATGGTAAGGTGAAGGATATTATTGACTACGATCCAGAAATTCTACATGTATTCTCTAGGGATGTCCTGAAACAAATAATGGACGGTGAGGATGGCTGGGAATCCGTATTACCTCAAGGTGTTGCAGAAATCATTAAAAAGAAGAAGCTGTTCACCCGTAATAGAACCGAGCAGATTGAATATAATAGAGAGCAGGAGGAAAAAGATAAGAAAGAAAAAGTCTAATTATACTTCTACTAATAAGCAATCGGGCCAAAAAAAGGATACATCCTATTTTTTGGCCCGATTGCTTATGGGTGAATACTACTCTAATATTTGAGCAGCGTGGTCCTTGGTCTTTACTTTGTCTATTACCTTGGTAACAACCCCCTGCTCATCTATCAGGAAGGTCATTCTGTGAATACCATCATATTTTCTACCCATAAACTGTTTTGGACCCCATACCCCAAAAATATTTAGTACGCTGTGATCTTCATCGGCCAATAAAGGAAATGGAAACTCATACTTATTTTTAAAATTGGTTTGTCTCTTTTGGGAATCGGCACTAACTCCCAACAATTCGTACCCCTGCGCCTGTAGCTCGGCATAATTATCCCTTAAATTACACGCTTGGGCCGTACATCCTGGAGTACTTGCCTTTGGATAGAAAAAGACAAGTAGCTTTTTCCCCTCATAATCGGACAGTTTAATGGTATTGCCATCTTGATCCGTAGCCGAAAACGACGGCACCTTATCCCCTACTTTTAATGTATTCATAGCTAAATATTGATTATTTTTATCACTTTTGAAATCGACCTATTGATAGGTCGATTTCAATTTTTGATAAAATTACGGATTATATGACTAAATCAGAAAAAGTAGACTTTACAATAAAAACATTACAGGAATTATACCCAACCATCCCAACACCCCTAGATCATAAGGATGCTTATACCCTACTCATTGCAGTGCTATTATCTGCCCAAAGTACCGATGTAAGGGTGAATATGATTACTCCCCTATTGTTTGAAAAGGCCGATAACCCTTACGATATGGTTAAAATGACGGTAGATGAAATTAGGGAAATTATAAAACCTGTAGGACTTTCCCCTATGAAGGCCAATGGGATTTATGGATTGTCTAAAATGTTGATAGAAAAATATGATGGAGAAGTCCCGCAGGATATCGAATTATTAAAGGAATTTCCGGCAGTTGGTCATAAGACGGCCAGTGTGGTGGTTGCGCAAGCATTTGGTATTCCAGCGTTCCCAGTAGACACGCATATCCATAGATTGATGTATAGATGGGGGTTTACTAATGGCAAAAACGTGGTACAAACCGAAAAAGACGCGAAACGGTTGTTTCCAAAGGAGCTGTGGAACGACCTTCACCTGCAAATTATTTGGTATGGAAGAGAATATTCACCCGCTAGAGGATGGGATTTGGAAAAAGACATCATTACCAAAACTATCGGTAGAAAATCTGTTTTGGATGCCTATTACAAGAGTAAAAAGCCCAGTAAATGACCAGCACTGGGCGACACTATCCCGCAATTTGTGTAAGTAGAAAATAGAGGGTGCT
>NZ_MTAZ01000015.1 GCF_002150785.1 Arenibacter amylolyticus
TTTACCCTCTATTTACTACTTACACAGTTTATGGTCTAGTCCCCACTGGGCATTTATACCTAGTTTATTAAGTCTAAAGGAATTAGTTATTCCTTGGGTTATTAGATCACCTTATTATATATCCTAATTTAAATTGTTTTCAAATTGGATGTTCTTATAATCAACAATCTGTAGAGACTTGGAATAACTCAATAAAAAACTCACTGTTTCCTGACTGGCTGTGGCAATCTTGCATTTATCTTGATTCTTAGAGTAAATTTTTTCCATAAGATTATAGTATTGTTTGCATAGATAACGCCACTATATTGGAAATATTGCTCTAGTAGTTGAAAGTAATGCTTAATTAGTTAAAACAATATTATTTTTCTCTATAATCTTTCTTAGGTTGATTAGGGCATAACGCATTCTACCTAATGCCGTATTAATGCTTACTCCGGTGTTTTCCGAAATTTCTTTAAAGCTCATATCCCTATAAATACGCATTAAAAGCACCTCTTTTTGATCTTCTGGTAATTCTTCTATTAAACTAGTAAGATCGGAATCTATTTGTTCTTTTATTAGTCGCTTCTCTACATTTAACTCGTCATCCCCAAGAACCAAAAAGATATTAAAATCATCTTTCCCCTCAAACATCGGCATTCTCTTGTTTCTTCTAAAGTGGTCTATCACCAGGTTGTGTGCAATTCTCATCACCCAAGGCAAAAATTTACCCTCTTCGCTATAAGACCCCTTTTTTAAGGTCTTAATCACTTTAATAAAAGTATCCTGGAAAACATCTTCAGTAATTTCCTTGTCCAGAACCTTAGAGTAAATAAAGCTACTGATGCGTTGGTTATGTCGATTGATTAAAATCTCCAGGGCTTTTTCACTGCCGTTCATGTATTCTTTTACTAATACTGAGTCATCTTTTTGCATTTCCATACATATTATTGTTTTTGGTTAAACTAGGTGCCTTCCTTTTCCGGTTGGACTTACATTGCTATGCTAACAGTTTTAAATGGCCTAGGGGGGATCGACCTAATAAACTAACAACATGATAAATGTATGTAAATGATGAAGTGGTGTGAAAAGTATGTTGTAAAACCAGCTTTTAGCGTGGTCAAACGTCGTTTTTGTGGATTTCAAGCTGTTTTTTTTATAAAAAAAGCAGTGATTAACCCCATTCATAAGCGTCTTAGTAACGACTACTCCTAATTAATGGAAAGTTATAGGAATGATAAGATACCGTGATTGAGGTACTGATAACACCCCACCTAATGAATTGTAATTGAAGGGTTGGAATACCCCTTTTCCTTTAGCAGCTTTAATTAGACACTAAGAAAGATAATGTGATAATGCAAGGGAACCATGGGAGAACTTTTCCTTAAACACTACCGCTCATTTTATAAAACCACCTCTTAGCTAACAGTTGTAGTCCTATACCTTTATAACCGTCAATAAAGAGGTAGTATAGCCTAATTAAGATTTGGACCTGTTTTCTTATCCTCACCATCACCAGTGGTCAAGGATTTGGAGTAGTTTAATAGAAATGCAATTTTGGAAGGGGAAGTAACTACAAGCTTACAGCTATCCTTGGCGTCAACGTTATATTTCTCCATAGGGCATGTCTTAGGGACACCAAAGGTATATTAAAATGATGGAGGCCTCCTATATTTCTGTTTTATAGTTTATTAATTCGTTAAAACTATATTATACTTATCAATGAGTTTTCGCAGATTAATGAGTGCATAACGCATTCTACCTAGGGCTGTATTAATACTTACACCCGTATTTTCAGAGATTTCCTTAAAGCTCATATCCTTAAAGATACGCATCTCCAGGACCTCTAACTGCTCTACCGGCAACTCCTTAATAATTACCTTTAGCTCTGCGTCTATCTGGTCCTTAATCCATTGTCGCTCAACGTTTAATCCCTCATCTCTAATTACGGAAAACAGATTATAATCGTTATTGGTTTCAAATTTAGGCATCCTCTGGCTCTTCCGATAATAATCTATAATGAGGTTATGCGATATTCTCATGACCCAAGGCAAAAATTTACCCTCTTCATTATACTTACCTCTTTTTAAAGTCTTTATAACCTTTATAAAGGTGTCCTGAAAAATATCTTCCGTGATTTCCCTATCCTGAACTTTGGAGTAGATAAAGCTACTAAGGCGTTTATTGTGTCGGTTGATTAATATTTCCAGTGAGCTTTCGTCTCCCTGCATATATTTTTTTACCAATACCGAGTCATCAATCAATAGTTCCATACCAATTACTTTTATTTAGATCAATAAGTGTGTCGCCCTTTGTGATAAAAGGTGAAAGGACAACATAAATTATTTATAAAAAGTAATTGTGTTACGTATAGGCTATTTAGGGTTTGTTGAAGACCAAATATATAAAAAATTAAATATATCCCCGATGTTTTTCTACCAAGTAACCTTTCTAAGGGGTCATCTTATGGCTACCATCCTTTATAAGGTCTAGAAAGGCATGGAATTCCAGGAACATTAGCGAATAATTTGCACATATTGTATCTTTGCGGCCTTAAAGAATCGTATGACCTCTATAAAAGATATCAATCCAAAGCACAACATCATTATCAAGGGAGCCAAGCTCCACAATTTAAAGAATATCGATGTAGTAATCCCCAGGAATAAATTAGTGGTCGTTACCGGACTATCTGGATCGGGAAAGTCTAGTTTAGCATTTGATACCTTATATGCAGAGGGCCAGCGTAGATATGTAGAGAGTCTTTCCTCCTATGCCAGGCAGTTCTTAGGTAGATTGGATAAACCCAAGGTAGATTATATTAAGGGAATTGCCCCAGCCATTGCTATAGAGCAAAAGGTAAACTCTACCAACCCTAGGTCTACCGTAGGGACTACCACCGAAATCTATGACTATTTAAAATTATTATTTGCCAGAATTGGAAAGACCTTCTCCCCTATTTCTGGAAAAGAGGTAAAGAAACATACGGTAACAGATGTTATAGAACATGTAAAAACCTATGAGGAAGGTACAAAACTACTTTTACTGGCACCTATAAAAATTAGTAAGGACAGAGACCCCATAAAATCGCTTCAGCTATTCTCCAAGCAGGGATTTGCAAGGATTTTATATAAAGGAGAGGTAATTAGGATTGAGGAAGATTTAAAAGATATAGGTCCAGAATTTGATTTAGTAGTGGATCGGATCATCTATAAGGATGAGGAAGATTTTTACAATAGATTGGGCAATGCCATAGACACCGCTTTCTTTGAAGGCAAAGGGTCCTGCGCCATTCAAGAGCTGTCTACCGGTCATAGGACCAATTTCAGTAATAAATTTGAGTTGGACGGAATGACCTTCCTAGATCCAAACGTTCATCTATTTAGCTTTAATAACCCCTATGGCGCCTGTCCCACCTGTGAAGGATATGGCGATGTAATTGGTATAGACGAAGAGTTGGTGGTTCCCAATACGGCTCTTTCCGTTTTTGAAAATGCTATCTATCCGTGGCGTGGGGAACGTATGGGTCAGCACAGAGATCAATTGGTAAACACCGCCTATAAATTCGATTTTCCCATCCATAAGCCATGGTATCAACTAAGTCAGGAGCAAAAAGATCTAGTATGGGAAGGCAATAGTTATTTTACAGGACTGAATCGTTTTTTCGAAAAACTGGAAGAGAAGAGCTATAAGATTCAAAATAGGGTAATGTTATCCAGATATAGGGGTAAAACCCGATGTGCTACCTGTAAGGGCAAACGTCTTAGAAAGGAGGCAGATTATGTAAAAATAGCGGATAAATCCATTTCGGATTTAGTAGACCTGCCCATTGGGAAATTGATCTATTTTTTCCAAGAACTTCAATTAAATGCCAAGGATGAAAAGATTGCCTCTAGGTTGCTAAAGGAAATAAACAGCAGGTTGGGGTTCTTAGATAACGTGGGACTAAGCTATTTAACCCTGAACCGAAAGTCTAACACCCTCTCCGGTGGGGAAAGTCAGCGTATTAACTTGGCTACCTCCCTGGGAAGTAGCTTGGTAGGGTCTATGTATATCTTGGACGAACCTAGTATTGGACTTCACCCTAGGGATACAGAAAACCTTATAGAGGTCTTAAAAGCCTTGCGCGATTTGGGCAATACCGTTATAGTGGTAGAGCACGATGAGGATATAATGAAAGCTGCAGACCAGGTAATCGATATTGGTCCTAAAGCAGGTACCCATGGTGGTGAGGTAGTTGCACAGGGAACTCTAGAAGAAATATGCAAATCCAATTCACTTACTGCCGCCTACCTGAATGGCAGCAAGGAAATTGCCATTCCACAGAAACGACGGTCCTTCAATAATTTTATTGAGATTACAGGCGCACGAGAAAATAACCTAAAGAATATAGATGTTACTTTTCCCCTTAACGTGCTAACAGTTATTACCGGAGTTTCCGGAAGCGGTAAAAGTACATTGGTGAAACGCCTCCTATACCCCCTAGTACTTAAGGAAATAGGCGGGTTTGGAGAAAAAGCGGGACAGTTTACCAGTATCAAAGGAGATTTTGAGACGCTTAAGAACGTAGAATATGTAGACCAAAACCCTATAGGACGCTCTTCCCGTTCCAATCCGGTTACCTACATTAAGGCCTATGATGATATTCGCAACCTATTTTCGTCCCAAAAGCTTAGTAAGCTAAGAGGATATCAACCCAAACATTTCTCCTTTAACGTAGAAGGCGGACGATGTGAAAAGTGCAAGGGGGAAGGCGAAATTACGGTAGAAATGCAATTTATGGCCGATGTGCATTTGGTATGTGAAACCTGTAACGGTAAAAGATTTAAAAAGGAAGTCTTGGAGGTGAAACTGGCAGATGCTAATATCGATGATGTTCTTAATATGACCATTGATGATGCCATCCACTTTTTCGAAGAAAACAATCAGTCTAGAATAGTTACCAAACTAAAACCCCTACAAGATGTTGGCTTGGGCTACGTTACCCTAGGGCAGTCCTCCTCTACCCTTTCCGGTGGAGAAGCCCAACGTATTAAGCTTGCCTCCTTTCTTGTAAAAGGGACTACCAAGGACAAAGCCCTTTTTATATTTGATGAACCAACCACAGGTCTCCATTTTCACGATATAAAGAAGTTATTGAAATCTTTTGATGCCTTACTCTCCAAAGGGCATTCTATTGTGGTTATAGAACATAATATAGATTTGATAAAGTGTGCCGACTATATTATTGATTTAGGACCAGAAGGCGGAGAAAAAGGCGGTCATTTAATTACCCAAGGAGTACCCGAACTGGTTGCCGAGAACAAAACGTCCTATACCGCCAAGTATTTAAAAGAAAAATTAGATAGCCAATAATCAACTTAAATACCCTGAATACAACTCTAGAAAACCATGAAAAATAAGTTTGCCTAGGCCCAAAATAGTATGTTTTCAGGTTTTTATTAAGGGGCTCAGCAATTCACTGTAAAAATAACACCTTGACTTACAGGCAACTATAACAACCTCTCAATGTTTGGCATGTTGTTTGGTATATATCAGGCAGAGCAAATAATTGCTCCCGATATTAAAACCTTATATCATGAGAAACATACTACTTCTTTTTTCAGCACTTCTTTTTAGTTCTGCCGGTACGATGGCGTCCGTTAATGAAGAGAAGGTTTCAACTTATCACAGTTACAGGAACAACGACTCCTTTATATTTGTTGAAAATGGCATCACCTTTTCGGTATATCCGGATGGGGAATTCGATTTTTATATCGACAAAAGAGTTGGGGTTAATGCCAACGTAAGTTTTGGGCATACCAATATCACGTTTAATTCTGGATATGATTATAGCCCCTATATCCAATACGACGATTATGGAGCAATAATTCAAATAGAAAACGTTCCCGTCTATTACGATTACTACGGTAGAGTTATCCAAATAGGAAATGTAGATATCCAATACCGCAATGGTAGGGTTAGAAGAGTGGGCGGTTTATATGTGTATTACAACAACCGAGGTCATTATAGCCACCATAGTGGATACATCAATGTCTATAATCGTCATTATGTATACAGACCTTTCCACAGGTATTTTGCAAGGCCTATTGTTGGGTTCCATATGGTGTATCATGAGCCTTATAGAAGGTACTATACCCCAATTAGATATACCTATTACAAGCCCTATCGTCATAATTACAGAAAATCTTATGCCAAGGTAGGTCATTATTACAAGCCCAATAAGAAGTACGACAAAAGACGATCTGTTTATAGGAACGACAAACGTGTGGCGGTGAGAAGCAATGATTATAGGAGTCAGGCCAACCATAGATCTAACCGCACCGTGAACAATAGAAACAATGGGTTAAGAAATAACCTGGGAAGTTCCAGAGGCGCCTCTGCCCGATCTAGCGACAATGGAAACAGGTCTGTCACTAGAAGCACAACGAGCAGATCTAACCACAGAGGGAACGGAACGGTAAATAAAAGCACCAGCATTCGTTCTAACAATAACGGGAATAGATCGGTAACCAGAAGTACTACAAGTCGTTCTAACAACAATGGGAATAGAACGGTAAATAGAACTACCACGGTTAAGAACAATACAAAGAAAGGCCAAAGCAGCATCGGTAGAAGTACTACTGTGAGATCTAATGGCAAAGGAAACAGTTCTGTAACTAGGAGCACCACCGTTCAAAGGAATTCTGGTACAAGAAGTGATGTAAATAAGCGTAGGCCTTCAGTTCGCGAGCAACGTAGCACCTCCCCTTCCCGCTCCACTGCGGTAAGAGGAACTACTAGCAAACGAAGCAACAATAGCGATACGGTTAAAAAATCGACAAGCACCCGCTCTAAAGTTAGTCGTGGAAATACCCGATCCAATTCGGTAGGAAAGGCCCCTTCCAGATCGGTTAGAAAATCGACTACAGCAAGTACAAGAACTAGAAGTTCTAGACAGTAATAAAGATAGTTTTTTAGGTTGGTTAGTTGTTAAGCCTCGTAGCGAGTTAGTTCCTACGGGGCTTTTTATTTCTTATTACCTACCCGATATTTTAGCCATGTATTTAGAAAGCACCCCGTAAACATCTTCGGATATTTTAAAACGGTACAAGACAAACAAATAAATGGCAATGATAAGCATACTTTTTAGTCCTATATTTATCACTGCATGAAAGGGGAATTCTATCCAGTAAAATGCCAAGGCTATGGATACCATCAGGATAAATACCTTAATTGTTTCCCTGGTGATAGGATGCATACGGAATTTAGTCTTCACGTAACCTAATTTTATGGAGTTATAGGTGAAAAATGCCAAGAAACTAGCAATAGCCGCTCCATCCAATCCAAATTTTGGAATCAGCCATAAATTCAAAAGAATAGTCAGTATAGCCAAGAACACCCCCATCAGTAACAAGGCCTTGTAATAATCGGAATTATAAAGAATTGCATTATTGTTGCCTAAAACAGCATCATACACTTTAGCCAATCCTAGAATAACCACAATTAGATATCCCTCGCGATAATTATCTGGTAAAAAGTCATAGAGGTCATGTAGATTCAGAATAATCAACAGAAATAAAAGCCCAGAAACAATAAATAAAGTGAGGGAACTTTTTTGATACAGCCTTTTTAAGCCTGTCATATCTTTTTTATGCAGCATTTCTGCAGTTAAGGGATACGTAATATTGTGCATAGACCTTGCGGGAACCGCAATAGTAACGGCAATAAAACCTGCAACACTATAATAGGCAACGTTTTCAATTTCTATAAACTGATTAATCATTACCTTATCTACTTCCAGCAACACAATGGCGGCCGAACCTCCCAAAATAATCAAGGCACTATAGCTCACCATGGCTTTGGTATTGGTAGGAAGTTTAAAATTCAGTTTTAATTGCTGTAGTTTAAACGCATACACCATCATAATCAATGTCCTTAACAGATACTGGAGCACTAGGGCATTTAAAAAAGCCATCACCGAGATTACCTCCGCATACACCAAAAGTAAGAGCAAGGTCACTACAACACGACTAAATACTTCCTTCATAAAATTCCCAAAAACCGATCTCATTTTCACCTTGGCCCAGGCGTAGAACACCTCAAAATATGCCATTGCCATCCCTATTAGAAAAATATGCCATACATAGCCCTTAACCACCGGATTCTCTTGGGATAAAAAGTTTCCTATAGCCTCATTAGCGACCTGTGAAATTATCGCTAAGGGAAGGATCAATACCAAGGGAAGGAGAACCATGAGGGTTAAAAAGGAATCCCTATTTTTCCCTTCTCGGAATCCTGCAAAATATTTTACAAGGGTATTAGGCACTCCAAATGCCATTAAAGGCATTAATACCGCTGAGGCCGATAAGATGACGTTTACAAGGCCATAATATTCATCTGTTAAGAAACGGGTATAGAGAAACAATAGGTTAATAGCCCCAATTACAAAGCCAAAGTAGGTGATCAGGGTATTTTTCAAAGATTGTTTTAAAACTATTCCCATTGCGTTATATACTTGGCCAGTTTTTCGGTAAGTGCCTTCCTGTGATATTCCTCCGTATTGGAATTTGGCAAAGACAATTTCTCATTTTTATATGCTAAAAACCACTGCCACAAGGTATCCTTAATTTCTTCAAATTGATGATATTCAAAAGATTTTCCCGAATTTGAGGTTTCAATTATGGAGGCTACTTCCCAATTCTTAGGGCCTACTCCTAGGATAGGCCGTTTAGCTGACATATACTCGAACACCTTTCCGGGAATAATCCCCCTTGTTTCTTTGGCATCTATTTCCAGCAATAATAGAATTTGCGATCTTCTTTGTAATTCTAGGGCTTCCCCATGTGAAAGATAGCCAGGTAACTCTAAATACGGTTCTAGCCCAAAAGATTGGATACTTGTCAAGACTTCCTTGCTTACCACTCCAGCAAGTTGGAGCCGAAAATGCTGCCTAAACTCCTGATTTTCCTTCACTAGCTGGGATAGCGCTTCCCAGAGATGTAGCGGATTTCTTCCGGAAAGCAAGGAGCCAATATGGGAGATGGTAAAACTAGTATCCAACGCCACCGCTGCCCCCTCATACGTGTCGTACCCATTGGTTATTACGGTAATGGGCTTTGGGGTCCATTGGGAAAACTCGGCCTTGGTAGTGTTGCTGGTAACTACAATCTTATCGGCCTCATTTAAAACCAACTGCTCCAATTTTTTATGCTTCCTTTTAGAAGAGGCCGTAAGCATCAACTTATCATGATACCCTATTGATGTCCAGGGATCCCTAAAATCTGCTATCCATTGTACTTGGGTGCGTTTTTTTAATTGCTGCCCTATTAAATGTACACTGTGTGGTGGACCGGTGGTAATAATGGTTTTTATATTTTCCTTTTCAATTAACCCCGACAAAAAAGAAACGGAGGGTTTCACCCAAAATTTCCTGGCATCAGGTATAAAAAGATTGCCCCGTATCCATAGGAGGATTTTTTCTATGCGGGTCTGGTCCTTGGTTGTTATAATACCCGAGCTGATCTGCTGGGTCTTTTTTTTGGAAAATATACGTGCCAGCCCATAAGGCTCAAAAATTTTCTTTTTATAAACCTTCACTCCTTCTGGAATTCCATGGGTAAACGTAGTATCCGTAATGGGATAGTTAGGGTTTTCTGGGGCGTAGACTATTGGCTGTACATTAAACTGGGGAAGGTACTTTACAAATTTTAACCAACGCTGTACGCCAGGCCCCCCTGCAGGGGGCCAATAATATGTAATGATAAGTACTTTTTGCATTAGTTGGTGGTCTTATTTCCCGATTTCCTAAAGCCGTAGCCCACACCAAAAAATAAAATCAATCCCAGAATTATAGTGGTGGCCATGGTAATTTTGGATCCTATTTCTACAATTTCCGGCTCAAACTTAAACTCAATAGTATGAATACCAGCCGGGACTTGCAGGGCTCTTAGCACATAATTCACCCTAAAATGCTCCATTGGTTGTCCGTCTATATAGGCATTCCACCCATGTGGATAGTACATTTCCGAGAAAACCGCCATGCCTTCCTCGCTATTTTCCGAACTATAGGTTAAGTGATTGGGGCTATAATCTGTCAGCTTTATATTGGCTATAGAATCTACCTTAAATTCCTGCTTTCCAACCTCAAACTTAGCACTATTAACCACCGCTCTACGCTTTGTATTCAAGGTATCCAAGGCCAAAATCTCCTCATTGGCATTTTGCACCGGTATCAACCGATCTATGAACCATGCATTGCCATTGGCATCTGGGTTAAGGGCGGGATAGCTTCTGCCCTCCTCATCCTGTTGCACCACATATTTTACGTTAAGCATGCTTAGGATCCCTACTTTCCCTTTATAAATGTGGAATTTAAACAGATCTTCCAAGCCCGCAGGTTTTGCAGCATGGTAACCACCTATGGATTGATGGAAATAGGAAGTCCTTGCTCCATTGATTCCCTCATTGGGATCAAAGACCCTAAATATACCAGGATCTTGGGCTATTTGTTTATCAAATTCTGTTTGCTGAAAGGGTTCGGACATCCTACGTTTCCCCACAAAATGTGATTCGTTTACGTAGCGTTTTGCCACCCCAACCAAATCGGATACTATTAAAACCCCAAGAAGCACCATCACGATCTGATGCTTTATTTTTCCTTTTAAGAAAAACCAGAGTACCAAAGCTGCCAATCCAATATAGATTAGGGATCTGAAAATATCGGAGCTATACACAGCCTTTCGGTCGGCTTTTATTAGAGCTAGAATATCATCTCCGTAATACTGCCTAAGAGTTTCATCACTTTGACCTGTAAAAGTGAAAAAACCTTTTATTAGGAACAAAAAGATTCCCAGACCTACCGTTATAAAAACAGCCGATTTCAACGCCTTTAATTTTTTAGGCGCCTCTACTTTTGTGTTAAAGAGTGCTGCAAGTGATAAAATTGCCAATACAGGCGCACATAGTTCCAAGATTACCTGGATAGAGGAAACGGCTCTAAATTTATTATAAAGTGGAAAATAATCGATCATAAAATCGGTTAGCAATCCAAAATTCTTACCCCAAGAAAGAAGCAGTGCCATTAGGGTTCCTCCCAATAGCCACCATTTTACCTTGCCACGAACCAAAAACAACCCCAAAACGAAAAGAAAAAACACCACTGCCCCAATATAAGCAGGTGCAGCCACTATGGGTTGATCTCCCCAATACAAAGGCAGGGCTTTTGAAAAATCTAAGGCTTTGGATCTAGGGATCCCGTTTTCCGTTAAATAGCTATAGGTTTTGGAGCTGGCTCCAAGGTCCTCACTATTAGAGCCTCCAAAGAGTCGAGGTACAAAAAGGTTTAGAGATTCTGCAATACCATAGCTGTATTGAGTAATATAATCCCGATCTAGTCCAGCACCTTTTGCAACAGGATTCCCTTGGGCATCTATAGTAAGTTCTGAGGCACCCCTGGTACTCCAGTCGGCATATTCCTTTGTGGCCAGTAGGCTGGTTGCATTTGCGGCAACCCCCAAGAAAACGGCTACTAAAAGTAGGCCTACCGATTTCCCAAAGTGGGCTAATTGTTTTTGTTTAATGGCATCCCATAAATATACCCCGCCTAGAATCAGTACCAGCAACATAAAATAATAGGTCATTTGGTAGTGATTGGCCCCCACTTCCAGCGCCATGGCAATAGCGGTCAGCAAAAAACCCCATAGGTACTTTTTCCTAAAAACCAGAATAATTCCACCTAAAAGCATGGGCATATACCCAATGGCGTGAGCTTTTGCATTATGGCCTACCCCTAGAATTATAATCATATAGGTAGAAAACCCAAACGCTAGAGCGCCCAAAACAGCAAGTTTATAATCTATTTTAAGACAACATAATAATATATAGAAGCCAATGAGGTAGATAAACAAATAGTCTGCTGGCCTGGGTAGAAATCGAATGATTCGATCCAGTTTTTTTATATAATCGTGCGGATAATACGCCCCTAATTGATAGGTGGGCATCCCTCCAAAAGCACTATTAGTCCAATAAGGCTCTTCCCCGGTTTTTTTTCTAAAATCATTCTGTTCCTTTGCCATTCCGGTAAACTGGACAATATCGGACTGTTCTATTACCTTTCCCTGTAAAACGGGATGGAAATAGGCAAGGGCTACAATGATAAAAAATACGGTGACAAAAAAATGGATAAAAAAGGCGCTAAGACCGTTTCTCATGGCTAGTTAATGGTAAATGGTTATTCAATTTCCTCAAAATCGATATACTCGCCGACTTTATTGGATGATTTGCGTTTATTCTTTGGTTTCTTCTCAATTATAACATCCCCTACTTGGGACTCTTCCTGTTGATTTTGGCTGGAAAAACCTTCAAATTTCTCCCTAAAATGCTTTTCTGTTTTCTTTGCGGCATACCTAAGCAGCATGGGCCCCAACCATTTCGCCAAAAATTTAAGCGAATAGTAAACCAAGAGTATAATTAGTATGGTTTTCAATAACATAATTGTTAACTAATTTTATATCAAAAATACAATTATAGCGTTGTATTAATTAGTCAAATGTCTTAAAATAATAATAAATAAAGCACCTATGGGATATTATGTTTCCAAGAAGCACGTAAATCTGCTGATAATGATTGTCTTATTTTCCCTTCCTTGGTTGGGATATTCACAATACACCGATATCATCAACTCTAACAGGCCGGGTTTATCGGTAAGTGCCTATGCAGTGGGAACCAATGTGCTACAAGCAGAAGTTGGTATTGGAATAGAGCAAAGGGATCATTCCAGATTGGCTACGGAGTCTAACATACTTGGAACCGATATTTCTTTGCGCTATGGACTTATATTTGAAACCTTGGAGATAATTTACGAGGGAACTTTTGATCACCAAAACAAAACGCAGCTGAATACAGGGGTGACTATCACCAATTCTGATTTTTCCAGAAACCGACTTGGCCTTAAGTTTTTAATTTTCGACCCCTTTAAAGATCCAGAGCGCAATAAGCCTAACCTATACAGTTGGAGAGCCAATAATAAATTTTTGCTTAAGAACCTTATTCCTGCTATCTCCGTGTATGCAGGAGCCAATTTTGTTTTTGGGGACAACCCTTATTATCGCAACGAAGACATCGTATCCCCACGAGTAATGGTGGCCACACAAAGTACAGTGCACCCTAGATGGGTATTAATATCCAACATAGCCTATGACCGAATAGGAACGGAGTTTCCTGAGTGGAATTACACCTTATCACTCTCCCATACCCTTAAAAACCCCAAGTGGAGTATATTCTTGGAGAATCAAGGTATTAAAAGTGATCGGTATGCAGATGCTTTGCTCCGTACTGGGGTAGCCCATTTATTGGGTGAGAATTTTCAGGTGGATTTTAATGTTGGAGCTAGTTATAAGGATACACCAAGTAGGCTGTTTGGTGCTGTAGGCATGTCTTATAGAATAGATATGCACCAGGATAAACCAATCGCAATAGAGAGTCAAAATCCACAAGGAGGCGGCGGTCCCATTAACAAAAACTCCATGTTAAAGAAGAATAGGAAAAACAACAGAAAAGCCAAGAAACAAAGCTCTAGTGAAATAGATTTTTAACAAAAACTTCCATCCACTTTTTCCTGTTGGATAATATCCCTAATATTGAACATACAAACGCAAAAGTATGGTCACGCTAAAAGAAGTAAAAAATAAATCTGAATTAAAAGAGTTCGTTAAGTTTCCATTTTCACTCTATAAAGACTCCCCCTATTGGGTGCCTCCTATAATTAAGGATGAATTGGAATCTTTTGATAAAACCAAAAATCCAGTTTTTAAGGATGCCGAGGCTTGGTTTTTCTTAGCATATAAAGACAATAAGATTGTGGGCCGTGTGGCAGCCATTGTCAATGGCATAGAAATAAACCATCAGAACGTAAAGAAAATGCGATTTGGTTGGTTCGATTTTATAGATGATTACGAGGTGAGCGAGGCCATGTTTAACAAGGTGGCAGAGATAGGTAAAGAGCATAAGTTAGCGTACATGGAAGGACCAGTTGGATTTTCCAATATGGACAAGGTAGGAGTACTTACCGAAGGTTTTGACCATATAGGTACTATGATTACCTGGTACAACTACCCCTATTATGCCAAACATTTTGAACGTTTTGGGTTTGTTAAGGAAAAAGGATACATAGAGAGTATATTCCCTTTTAGCAATGCCGATCCTAAGTTCTTTAAAAAGGCCAATACCTTGGTAAAAAAACGGTATGGGGTAAAAGAGCTCAATTTTACCACTACCAAGGAGGTAATGCCCATGGTAGATCAGATGTTCGATCTCTTCAATGAGACCTACGCAAAACTCTCCTCTTTTGTTCCCATGACCGATATTCAAAAGAAATACTATAAGGAAAAATATATCTCTTTTATAAACCCAGAATACATTAAGTTTGTTTTGGATAAAGACGATAAGCTCATTGCATTTGGGATTGTGATGCCTTCTTTTTCTAAAGCATTACAAAAAGCAAATGGAAAATTATTTCCCTTTGGTTGGTACCACCTGCTAAACGCAAAGAGAAATAGCAAGGAGGTGATTTTTTACCTTATTGGTGTTCATCCTGAGTACCAGAATAAGGGAGTTACGGCTGTCATCTTTAACGAATACCATAAAACCTTCTCGGAAAAAGGAATTAAAACCTGTGTACGTACCCCAGAATTGGAAGAAAATACCGCTATCCAGCAATTATGGAAGCATTTTGATCCTAAAATTCACAAGAGGAGAAATACGTATCGGAAGGATCTGTAAGAAGGTGGGATAGTATTGAGTATAGAGTACAAAGTATTATGGACTGGGTCCCTCCCTCGGGCAAGCACGAGAACAAGAACTTTAGCTAACATAAGTTTGGGTATCTTTATAGAAATAAGGAATCTGCAATTTAAATGGCTAAACCATTACTACTCAATAATCAGGATACTATATAGTTGTGTGGCCTTAGTCCACGCGAAGCGAAAATCCTTATCCGCAGAGGACCGAGAAGTAAATGCAACGATTTGCATTTATAGCGAGGGGCCAGTTGGCGCGCTGGCTCCTCTATTCAAAGGTACACCGTACCTTTGTCTCTATGCCCTGGACAAGCAATGAAATCGGAGATTCACGAAAACCATTAAAAATTAAATAAAAACCACTTGAGCTAAACCGACGAAGGAGGTTCATGAATACCATTGAAGTTAAAAATAGAAATGCATGAACTAAATCGGAGATTCACGAAAACCATTAAAAAACAAACAACAATTCTTGCGTAAAATAAAAAGGAATTTGGTTGATTGGAAAGGTATAGAATAACTGGTATAAGGAAAGCAGGTCCTGCTCAAATCAACATTAGCATTTAACCAAAACACAACAATTAGTCATGATCCGTGAACACCTTTTAAGGTTGTAAACTCTAGAAAATAGTTCTTAAATAAGAAAGCCAACGCTGTTGCTAGCGTTGGCTTTCTATTAGTATCAAAACATCCATTATTCTCCCATTGCAGCAGAAACTGCAGCGGACAATCTTTTGTAGGTTCCGTTCTGTAGTCGCTCTCTAATTACGGAAAACGCCTCTAGAGTTTCGGAAACATCCTCCAAGGTATGGGTAGCGGTAGGAATCATTCTTAAGAGAATCAATCCCTTTGGAATAACGGGGTATACAACAATGGAACAGAATATTCCAAAGTTCTCCCTTAAGTCCTTCACCAAGGCCATTGCCTCTGGAATACTTCCATTTAGGTATACTGGTGTTACACAGCTACTAGTAGTTCCAATATCGAACCCTCTATCTTTAAGGCCGTTTTGCAATGCATTTACGTTCTCCCAAAGTTTCGCTTTCAACTCTGGTTGTGTCCGTAACATATCCAGTCGCTTCAAAGCTCCTTTCACATAAATCATAGGCAATGATTTAGCGAACATCTGCGAACGAAGGTTGTATTTTAAATAGTCAATAATTTCGGCATCGGCAGCTAAGAAAGCACCAATACCAGCCATAGATTTAGCAAAGGTGGCAAAATATACATCAATACCGTCTTGCACCCCCTGCTCTTCTCCGGCTCCTGCTCCTGTAGCTCCCAAGGTACCAAAACCGTGTGCATCGTCTACAAATAACCTAAAGTTATATTTTTCTTTCAGCGCTACAATTTCTTTCAATTTCCCTTGTTCGCCCCTCATACCAAAAACACCTTCAGAAATCACCAAGATTCCTCCTCCGGTCTGTTCGGCCATTTTAACAGCGCGCTCCAAGTTCTTCTCTAAGCTATCCATATCGTTGTGCTTAAAGGTAAAACGCTTACCCATATGCAAACGAACACCATCTATAATACAGGCGTGTGAATCTACATCATATACAATAATATCGTCTTTGGATACTAAGGCATCAATGGCCGAAACCATTCCTTGGTAACCAAAATTTAAAAGATAGGCAGCTTCTTTCTGTACAAATTGGGCTAACTCTTTCTCTAATTGCTCGTGAAATTCGGTATGTCCGCTCATCATCCTTGCTCCCATTGGGAAAGCAGCACCATATTCCAAGGCAGCCTCGCCATCTACTTTCTTCACTTCTGGCAAGTTAGCAAGGCCTAAATAATCATTAATACTCCAAGTAATTACCTCTTTCCCTTGGAACTTCATCCTATTGGAGATGGGGCCTTCCAATTTTGGAAAAACAAAATACCCCTCAGCTTGAGAAGCCCATTTTCCCAATGGTCCCTTATCTTCAATAATCCTGTCAAATAAATCTCTCATCTAGATCGGTTTGATTGTTAATACAATAGTATGTTTTTTTAACAAGCATTTATAACCTAAAAGCAACGACTGAGCTGTCGTTGCCCCTTGGTTATTAAAACTACATACCTTTTATTTTATAAACTCAATTTTTTGTGGCTCTTCAAACTTTTTGGAGTCGAAAAAACCTTGGTCGGCCATCCATTGGTCGCTATAAATTTTACTCATATATCTGGAACCGTGATCAGGAAAAATAACTACCACATTGCTATTTTCATCAAATTCCCCTAATTCGTCCAATTGCTTTACCGCTTGTAAAACAGCACCACTGGTATAGCCTACAAAAAGACCTTCGGTTTTGGAAATCTCTCGTGCCGTGTGTGCACTTTCCTCATCCGTGACTTTTATAAACTCATCAATTACTTTAAAATTGGTAGCAGTAGGAATTAAATTTTTTCCTAAGCCCTCAATTCGGTAGGGGTAAATTTCCTTATTGTCTAACTCCCCTGTTTCGTGATATTTTTTTAATACAGATCCATAAGCATCCACTCCGATAACTCGGACTTCCGGATTTTTCTCTTTTAGGTATTTGGCAGTACCAGAAATAGTACCTCCTGTACCGCTACAAGCTATAAAGTGGGTGATTTGCCCCTTAGTCTGTTCCCAAATTTCGGGACCGGTACTATGGTAGTGGGCATCTGCGTTAAGCTCATTAAAATATTGATTAATATATATGGAGCCTTCTGTTTCCTCATGTAATCTCTTTGCCACCTCATAGTAAGACCTTGGGTCATCTGCACTTACGTGAGCCGGACAAACATATACTTTAGCTCCCATGGAGCGTAGCATGTCTATTTTATCCTTGGAAGATTTGGAGCTCACCGCCAAAATACAGTCATACCCCTTAATAATACTGATCATAGCGATACTAAAACCGGTATTACCTGAGGTTGTCTCAATAATGGTGCTTCCTTCCTTTAAAATCCCCCTTCGTTCTGCCTCCTCAATAATGTGTATAGCGGTACGATCCTTGGCGGAGTGCCCAGGATTAAAGCCTTCTACCTTGGCATAAAAGTTACCAGTTAGAGATTCAGCTACTTTGTTTAGTTTGATTAATGGGGTGTTTCCTATAAGTTCTAGGACGTTGTTATAAGCATTTATCTTATGTTCCATAGATATTTTCTAGGGTTTGGGCCTATTGACTTAGTAATTATTTGTCAATATATATGGCACAAAATTAACCTTTTTTTTCGATTATTGATTTATTTTGCTCCAAATCTATTAAAAACGCATATTCTTTTGCGACCTCCCGTAGGGATTCAAAACGCCCCGAAGCCCCGCCATGACCAGCATCCATATTGATATTGAAGAGTAATAAATTGTTGTCTTTCTTTTGCTCCCTAATTTTAGCCACCCATTTAGCAGGCTCAAAATACTGCACCTGCGAATCGTGTAACCCTGTGGTAACCAGCATATTGGGATATTCTTTAGGTGCTACATTGTCGTAGGGGGAATAACTTTTAATATATTCATAATACTCTTTATCATTGGGGTTTCCCCATTCATCGTACTCCCCTGTAGTGAGCGGTATAGACTCGTCTAACATGGTGGTTAACACATCTACGAAGGGTACTGCTGCAATGACTCCATTATAGAGTTCTGGTGCCATATTTACCACTGCACCCATTAAAAGTCCGCCTGCAGACCCTCCCATTGCATATAGATGGGCCGGACTGGTAAATTTTTGTTCTATTAGGTATTTAGAACAGTCCACAAAATCTGTAAAAGTGTTCTTCTTATTTAATAGTCGCCCCTCTTCATACCATTTTCTTCCAAGGTACTCCCCTCCTCTAACATGGGAAATGGCATAAATAAACCCTCTATCCAATAAGCTTAACCGTACTGTGGAAAAATAGGGATCTATGGTATAACCATAGGCACCGTAGGCATATTGTAATAACGGACTGTTACCATCTAGCTCCGTATCTTTATGATACACCAAGGAAATGGGAACCTTAACGCCATCTCTAGCCGTAGCCCAAATTCGTTGCGATACATAATTTTCTTTATTGAAAGTACCTCCCAACACCTCCTGTTCTTTTTTTATTACGCCTTCTTTGGTGCGCATATTAAAATCTATAACGGAGCTTGGTGTAGTCATGGAATTATAACCATATCTAACTATTTCGGTATCAAAATCTGGATTTGTCCCTACATAAGCAGTGTAGGTTTCGTCCTTAAAGGGTAAATAATAGCTATCACTACCATCCCAACGAACAATTTTAATCAGATTTAAGCCATTTTTTCGTTCAGAAAGAACGTAGTAATCCTTAAACATCTCAATATCCTCTATGAGCACCTCATCGCGGTGAGGAATAAACTCTTGCCAGTACTTAGACTCCGTTTGTGTTTCCGAGGTCTTCATCACCTTAAAATTGGTGGCATCATCCTTATTGGTAAGGATATAGAAATCATTCTGGTAATGGGCAAGGGTATACTCTACTCCTCTTACCCTTTTGGAGAAAATTTGAAAATCGCCACTCGGATTATCGGCATTTAAAATCTGATATTCCGAAGTTAGTGTACTGGAAGAGCCAATAACAATAAACTTCCTCGATTTTGTTTTGTAAACAAAGGTGGTAAAGGTTTCGTCCGCTTCATGGAAGACCAACTTGTCCTCCTCTGTGGGCGTTCCAAGCACATGTTTGTAAATATTATTAGATCGCAGGGTTACCGGATCTTTCTTGGTGTAATAAATGGTTTTATTATCATTTGCCCATACGGCACTTCCGGTAGTGTTTTCTATTTTATCAGAAAATAACTCCCCTGTTTCTAAGTCCTTAAAATGCAAGGTATACTGCCTTCTAGAGACAGTATCTATACCAAAAACGGCCAATTTATTATTGGGACTAACCGAAAGACCACCTAGATTAAAGTAGTCATAACCTTGGGCCATCAGGTTGCAATCTACCATAATTTCTTCTGGAGCGTCCTCCATTTGATACCTACGGGTAAAAATAGGATACTCCTTCCCCACCTCAAAACGCGTGGCATACCAATATCCGTTGTATTTATAGGGCACCGAGGAGTCGTCTTCCTTAATACGGGATTTCATCTCCTGGAACAACTCCTCCTTTAGGTCGTTGGTATGTGCGGTAAGCGATTCGTAATAATCATTTTCCTGCTCTAGATACGCAATAACCTCTGGGTCTTCCCTATCGTTTAACCAATAATAGGGATCTACTCTGGTATCCTCGTGCGCCTTTAATAGTTTAGGCTGTTTCTTTAATTTTGGAGGAAGTAATTGCTGCTGCATAGAAATTTATTTCTAAAGAATGGGCAAAAGTAATATTTAAATACATCCCATAAGCCCAAACTAATATTAAAATTCACTAGCTCATTATAACATAAGTATAAATTCTTGTACTATAAATGAGACATATAGATATAGAGAAGGCCCAATCAATGCCTAGCTGCAGTTCCTTTAGGCAGCATATTAGTGGGATGGACCACGCTTTGAGGCTAAAATTGAAATCAATTTACTACTTTTGAATCCTGTAAACTTAAAATAGAAGACTATGTTTGGAGATATGATGGGTATGATGGGAAAACTTAAAGAAGCCCAAGAAAAAGTACAGCGCACTAAAGAGCGACTCAATACGGTACTTATAGATGAGCAGTCTGCAGACGGCTTGTTAAAAGTAAGCATAACTGCCAATAGAACTATTAAGGCTATTGAAGTGGATGACAGTCTTTTGGAAGACAAGGAGCAATTGGAAGATTATTTAATACTAACCCTAAACAAAGCCATTGAAAAGGCTACTAAGATCAATGAAAACGAATTGGCAGCCGTTGCAAAAGAGGGAATGCCCAATATCCCTGGAATGGATGCTTTTCTTAAATAGGAGGTATATTTCCATATACCTTCCTTTAAACTAACCTAGGTTGAAACCAATCCTGCTTTTATTACTCTTGCCCCTTTATCTCTCTGGGCAGAGCAACGCCAAAACAGACAGTCCTAAATGGCATACCAATTATGTGGAAGCCCTTGGGCTAGCCCAAGATTATAATAAGGACCTGCTGATGTATTTTACGGGTAGTGATTGGTGTGCTCCCTGTCGCGCCCTAAAGAAATCTGTGCTAGACACGGAGGAATTTTCCATCTTAGCAAAGGACTATGTCTTACTCTATATAGATATACCCCGGAAAAAGGACAAAATTAGCCCAGAGGAGATGGAGCAGAATTTGGAATTACTCTCGCGCTTTAACCAAAAGGGAATCTTCCCTTTTATGAGCCTAATACAGTCCAATGAGAAAGAAAAGGCTACTATTTCGGGCTTCGGCAGCAAAAGTGATAAAGGGCGTTATCTGAAATTTCTACAAAAACACCGTTAAGATTACATTCAGCTGGGCTACCTACCATAAGCTACCGCTATTTTTTGGCCGATCACCTAGATAACAAGGACCTCATTTTGGGTTGTGACATAGATAATATCCCCCTTTTTGGGAGTAATAAGAAACTTTCCCGTAAAGGCACCAAATGCGGGAAGGGTAAGCTGTTTCGGTTGTCTATGAAAGCAGGGAACGTTTAGGGTTTGTTTTCCCAAGCCACGTAGTTTTATTCCCGGATGAATATGGCCCGAAATAGTAAAAACCCCATCTCTTTCCGCTGGATGATGGGTAAGAAGAAAATTATTGATGAGCAATTCTTCCTTTATCTGGATACCCAAATCAGTAAACTTAGAAGGAGTTATAATATCGTGATTGCCTTTGACAAGTATTATTTGGGCAGTCTGATCGTTTACCCACTCTTCAAAAAAGCGCCATTCCTTATTTAGAGTACTGTGAAAGAGGTCTCCTAGAAAGCAGATTCTCGCAGGTTTAAACCAAGAAACCACCTGATTTAACCGCTCAAAATTACTTTTAATGGCCAATGGGGGCACCGCACTGCCAAATTTTCTAAAATGGGATATTTTCCCCAGGTGAACATCGGCTATTAGGACCATGTTTTGGTCCTTCCAATATAATGCCCCACTGGGGTGGAGCGTAAATAGGGTGTCCCTGATAGTAATTTCCATCAACAGCGTTGCGATTAGGGTTATAAAATTACGATTTTTCCAAGTGTAATAACATGCGCTTAATTCGATCCGCCAATTTTTCGGAAGAAAGTTTCTCCCTTAATCTATCGGTAATAATCGGAAATGAAAAAGGGGTTGGCTTGGTACAGGTTTTCCAAATTATAGTCTGCTTTTCAATTCGTTGCAGGGCCAATTGCAATCGCCCTTCCTCCAATTGATGCTCAAAAGTTTCCGTATAAGCCTGTTTCAACAATAGATTATCTGGTTCATAATCATTAAACACACTAAAGAGCAGCTGGGCACTGGATTGCAAGTGCTTACTTTTTACCAATTTATTAGGGAAGCCGGTAAACACCAAACCTGCTATGACAGCGATATCCCTAAATTTGCGTCGGGCCATCTCGGTAGCATTAAGACTTTTCTCCAAGTCACTTTTTACAAATCTACTGGAAAACAGCTCATTATCTAACACCTGCTGCATGTCCAACTCCTGATCGGAGAGGAGTTCAAATCCGTAATCATTAAATGCAATAGAGAAGGTAATAGAGGATAAAAGACTGATGCGATACGCTAATAAACTCCCCATGGCCTCATGTACAAATCTTCCTTCAAAGGGATAAAATACATTGTGATACCCTTCCCTGGTCTTAAAGGTTTCTATCAAAAGTTGCTTTGGCCCCGGGACGATACTTTCTTTTACCTGTCTTTTAAAAATCGGTATTAAGGACCTGAGCTCCCTGGATAGCCCATGTTTTCCCTGTTTTTTGGTTTCACCATTATTCTCCGAATAATTATGTTGGTCGCTATTCAACAGTTCTGCCACCGCATAGAGCTCTTCCCTTAGCAGCTGGCTCATTTCCGAAGACAGGCTCATCCTTCCTCCCATCCAACTAGGGACAATGGAGGAGCGCTCCTTGCTTTTTTTAACCAGAACCTGCATGTTCTTCACTCTAAAAAGTTCTAAATTTCGGCCCGCAAAGGTAAATACATCTCCCGGTTTTAGTTTGGATATAAACCACTCTTCTATGGAACCAATATAGCCTCCTTTTAAGAATTTCACCGTTAATACTGCATCGCTTACTATGGTTCCTATTTGCAATCGATGCCTCATAGCCACTCCCCTATTATTTGTTTTATACCGCCCGTCTTCTTCAATCTCCACTTTTTTAAATTCGTCATAGGCCTGAAGGCTCTGGCTTCCCAGGGTAATAAAATTTAAGATCCACCCCAGCTGTTCAGGCGTTAGGGATCTATAACAAAATGTAGTAGTGACTTCCCGGTATATTTCCTTTGGATAAAATCCGTCCGACACTGCCAAGGTGGTTAAATATTGCACTAAAACATCGTAACTATTTAGATAGGGAATTCTCTCTTCTACCTTTTGCGACTTTACCGCTTTTTGAAGTGCTGACGCTTCTATTAATTCCATAGCATGAGTAGGTAGAAAGTAAATTACACTTTCTTTCCCCGGTTGATGTCCACTACGTCCTGCCCGTTGTAAAAAACGTGCAACCCCTTTGGGTCCACCAATTTGGACAATGGTCTCTACCGGAGCAAAGTCTACCCCTAAATCTAGACTGGAAGTACAGACCACTGCCTTTAAAGTTGCCTCGCGGATGGCATTTTCTACCCACTTTCTGGTTTCTTTGTTGATACTACCATGGTGCATGGCCATTTCCCCTGCTAGCTCTGGGTGTTTATCCAGAATTCTTTGAAACCAAATTTCACATTGGGAACGGGTATTGGTAAATAACAAGGTAGTCTTGCTGCTTTTTATGATAGGAATTACCTCTTCCAATAAATGTAGTCCCAAATGCCCACGCCAAGGGAATAGCTCCATTTTTTTGGGAATAATGGATTTAACCCTGATCTTTTTATTGATTTTAGCCTTGATCAACACCGAATTTTGAAAGGATTCGGATCCTGGCCCCAACAAAACTTCCCTAGCCTGGTCCAAGTTTCCGATGGTAGCAGAAATACCCCAAATACGTAATTTTGGGGCCACGGTTTTAATTCTGGAAAGTGCCAGTTCCATTTGTACCCCTCTTTTACTTCCCAGTAATTCGTGCCATTCATCTGTAACCACTGCTGCCAAGGAATTCATTTTTTTATCATACCCCTTGGAGGACAACAATAGCTGTAGACTCTCTGGAGTAGTGATCAATAAATTAGGTAATCGCCTATTTTGTGCAGCACGTTCCTTTTTACTGGTATCCCCGGTTCTAATTCCAACCGTGAAGGGAACCCCAATATCATCTACAAACCGCTGTGTAGCATTCTTTATCTCTACGGATAATGCCCGCAAGGGGGTCACCCAAATTGCCCATACGCCTTTATGGGTTTGAGTTTTATAGTTGGGATGCTCCCTTATATAATCAAGAACAATAGGTACCCAAAGGGCATAGGTCTTTCCACTACCCGTAGGAGCATTCAACAAACCATTCTTGCCCTGCAAATAAGCATCCCATGCCTGTTTCTGAAAAGGAAAAGGTTTCCAATCTTGGTTCTTAAACCAATTATCAGCAATACGGTACAAGTTTTTTTTATTCATGATAGGTTCGGAATGGGAATCATCTTTTTTAAATCTTCCAAGGTATTGGCTTCTTCGGCCTTTTTATCTTGGCGCCATCTAACTATTCTAGGAAACCGTGTTGCCACTCCGCTTTTATGTCGTTTGGAAAGCGCCACCCCTTCAAAGGCTATTTCAAAAACCAACTGTGGGGTAACGCTACGAACTGGTCCAAAACGTTCTAGGGTGTTCCTTTTAATCCACGCATCCACTTTTCTAAATTCGGCATCCGTTAGGCCAGAGTACGCTTTTGCAAAAGTGACCAATTCCCCCAATTCTTTATCCCAGAGAGCAAAGGTGTAGTCTGTAAACAAATTGGTTCTCCTGCCATGTCCACGCATGGCATAGGTAAGCACTGCATCTATGCGTAGTGGGTCTACTTTCCACTTCCACCAGTCCCCTTTTTTACGCCCCACCCTGTAGGTGGCCGACTTCCTTTTTAGCATGAGGCCCTCACTCCTATTTTCACGCGCTTTAGATCTTTCAGCAGCTACCTCCTTCCAATTCTTTACCTGGCTTATTTCCGAAAGATGAATAGGCAGCTCCCCTATCCCATCAATATTCCATAATCCCTCTAACAATTTCCTGCGTTTCTCCAAGGGTGAATTTCGGATATCTTTTCCCTGCCATTCCAATAAGTCATAGGCCTTTATTATCACAGGAGTGTCATTCAATAGTTTTTTAGTGACGTTTTTTCTACCGATACGGGTCTGCAAGTCATTGAACGAACCAATATTCCCCCTGGGAAAAGCCAAGATCTCCCCATCTAGCACCGTACCGTTGGGAATGATGCCGGGCATTGGGTGAAATTCTGGGTATTTATCCGTTACCAATTCCTCACCCCTACTCCAAACAAAGACTTCGTGATTCCTAACTATTATTTGGGCACGGATTCCGTCCCATTTATGTTCTATAAACCAATCTGAAACCTCACCTAGATCCTCTACCACCCCTTCCAAGGGATAGGCCAGGTAGAAGGGATAGGGTTTGGAGACAAGGTCTGTCTCCCTTTGTTCAATTACAAGATTATAAAATGTTGTAGTACTTGGGTCCCAGTTTCCCATTAAGCGATAGGCCAGCACATCTTCCTCTATATTCGTAGCTACGGATAATGCCCGAGTCATTAATTTCCGACTGATTCCTATCCTTAGGCTTCCTGTTATGAGTTTGGTGAAGATGAACCGCTCATAATACGGTAGCTTGGACCAGTTATCCAACAAATATTCCTTTTTCTCTTGTTCGCTCCAGTTTTTAAGCGCTATAATATCCTCCACAAAGCGGGATAAACTTTTTTCGTTCTTCTCATGAGAAGCAGGGATAATCAAGGCTATGGTTTCGGCTAAATCTCCGACAATATGATAAGAGTCTTCAAACAGCCACAGGGGGATGTCTGCCAATTGGGCCGCCCAACTTCTAATCAGCGTAGTATTTACAGGTCTAGGCGGACGCCTATGGGAAAGAATAGCAATAGCCCACACCTTATCGGAATCTGGGGCGACTTTAAAATAATCTATCAAAGCCGCTACCTTGGCAGTAGTTTTATTAGTGCTGTCTAATTTCCGTATTAGGCTGGCAAATAATTTCATGGCATTTCCTCCTCCTCTTTTGCTTTGTTCAACTCTTCTAGCTCACCTGTAAACTGCGTCTGTTCTGTTCTAGCATCATACCCTTGCTCCCTTAGGTATCGGGAAAATATCTCCGTATAGCCATGGGTAGCAATGATCTTATTGGCGCCGGTACTTTTTATGGCAGTTAACAATCCCTCCCAATCACAATGATCGGAAAGCACAAATCCTTTATCGATGGCCCTTCTACGGCGGGCACCCCTAAAGGCCATCCATCCACTTGCCGAGGCAGTTACGAAGGGAACCATTTTTCGTATCCATGAGCTTCCATGAGCACTAGGGGGCGCCAGGACTAAACTTCCCAATAGGTCCTTTTTCTTTGTTTCCCTAGTAATTAGAGTGGTAGGTGGGAACGCTACTTGATCCCTTAGCACTTCTGTCATATTCTCTATGGCACCATGGGTATAAATGTTGCCAATGGAGGAATCTAAATGTTTTAACAAGCGCTGCGCCTTGCCCAAGGAATATGCAAATAAGACAGACGTTTTGCCTTCTTCCCTATTTACGGCCCACCATTGGTTTATATCTTGAAAAACTTCTTCTTGTGGCAACCATTTAAAAGGAGGAATACCAAAGGTACATTCGGTAATAAAAGCATGGCATTTTACTGGTTGAAAGGGGGTAGACACCCCATCGTTTTCAAGTTTATAATCCCCAGAAAAAACCCAAACCTCTCCCTTATGTGCTACCCTTACCTGGGAACTACCTATAATATGTCCGGCTGGATGTAGGGAAAAAGAAACATTGTTCACCACAAACTTTTCATTGTATTCCACCCCCCGGACATTAATATCCCCTAACCGATGTTTAATAATAGGAACATTGTTATGGTGGGTAATGTATTCCTTATTCCCCCACCGGCTATGATCTGCATGTCCGTGGGTGATTATGGCCCGGTCTACAGGTTTCCAAGGGTCTAGATATACGTCGGCTTTTTTACAATAAAGGCCTTTTTCATTAAATTGGAGTAAGGGTGTTTCCATAGGTTCTCTAAAGTTATTGGAAATACCTGTAACAGTGTTTTTTATCCGTTTAAACCTTAACCCAATACCAAACTAAAGTACATAAAACACCTTCTTGGAAAGGATAGCTACAAAAAGTCTAGGATGACCTTCATTAACATATTTTATGTAACTTTAGAAAAAGACATGTAGCCAATGATACAGATAAGAAAAGAGTCGGACCACACCTATACCTTTAATGTACAGTCCAAAGAAGGACAGACCCTTTTACACAGCGTTCCCTTTAACGATAAGCACCTAATGGAGCAAACCATAGCGAGATTAAAGGAGTGGAGCAATCGTCATGCTTCCTTTGAGCGAAAGACCAATTACAATGGGAAATTCTTTTTCCTCTTTAATGACAATGATGGCAAGCTTATTGGCAACTCCCTGTTCTACAGTTCGGAGGCGGGGATGGAAAATGGAATTAAAAACCTTAAGAACATAATTTCCAACTTACCAGACCCCCAACCCTAATTTTTATAGTCGCGGTAGTATTTTCATAAACTCTTTGTGCATAGCATCGGTATAATCCAAATGCGTAACAATTCGAAGTTTACCCTGTCCCATACCGATGAGTTGAACGTGGTGTTTTTTTAAACTTTCCATGAAGTCTTCTATACTTCTTTGCTCTTCATCAATCTCGAAAATAACAATATTCGTTTCTGTAGGAGCCACTTTTTTAATATAGGGTATAGACTGTAACAAACTGCTAATTTCCTTGGCTTTTGCATGATCTTCTTCCAATCTTTCCCTGTGATTGTCCAAGGCATAAATTCCGGCTGCCGCTAAAAATCCGGCTTGTCTCATGCCTCCTCCAAAAATCTTTCTTATCCTAAGGGCCCTATTAATAGACTCCTTATCCCCAAGGAGCACAGAGCCCACGGGACATCCTAATCCTTTGCTGAGACATACACTGATGGTATGGAACAGCTCCCCATATTGTTGGGTAGTTTCATTTTTGGCGACCAGTGCATTCCATAAACGAGCACCATCCAAATGATACTTAAGGGAATGCCGATCGCACACCTCTCGTATAGCTTTTAACTCCTTAAAGTCCCAACAGGCACCGCCACCCTTATTGGTGGTATTTTCTATGGAAACCAGGGTAGTAAGGGGACTATGATAGAAGTCTGGGGGATTTATAGACGCCTCCACCTGTGTGGCCGTCATCATTCCCCTATGTCCGTCTACTAATTTACAGGATACGCCACTGTTAAAACTAACCCCTCCCCCTTCGTAATTAAAGATATGGGCATATTTATCGCAGATTAATTGTTCGCCAGGCTGGGTATGTAGCTTTATTGCCGTTTGGTTGGCCATGGTGCCACTAGGAAAGAATAAAGCAGCCTCCATTCCAAACATTTCGGCTATTTTTTCCTCTAAATGGTTTACACTGGGATCTTCTTTAAATACATCGTCCCCCACTTGGGCAGACATCATTGCTTTTAGCATTCCAGGCGTAGGCTTGGTAACAGTATCACTGATTAGGTTGATTTTCATAAGAGTTGTAATGACATTTAAATAGCGTACTAATGAAACTGGATGCAGTCCATTCCTATTGGAGAACCATCCGGAATTACTGGGGATGGAAATATCTCAAATAGTTCTGGATGCTTATAGAATCCATCGATCCTTCTTACCATCTCCTGGGCGTTGGGATCGCTATTGCCAGCTAAGCTTGCTTTAATTTCCTCTAATTTCCGATTGGCGATTGCATTTACCTGAGGGTGCACCGACCTATGAGTCGCCAAATTCATTATATGGTAAAGCACCCTATAGTTAATATTCTGTTGAACTTGATTGAGGTAAGAATCCCTGTGCTGTTTTCCTATAGTGGCGGCAATGGTTGACGCTAACACCTCACCCAGCCCAAGGTCACTATCCTTAAGGCTTTTTTGCACTATTAATCTAGAAGCTCTTTCCGGATTCAAAAGCAGTTCTAAGGTATGGTTGGCAGCTGTTTCCGGAGCAGATAAGGCATCAAAAGTAACCCCTGTACGGCCTTTGAAAGACTCTCGGGTACGTCCGTAACCCATGCTTCTAGGTGGAAATAGCGCTAATTTATCCTTAGGGATGGCTATTTCATCTGCATCCAAGGTTATTAGCAAGGTATTTAACGCTTCTTCCTGCACCCTTTTATCAATAGTTTTAACCGTGGTCTGTTCGTCACCTTTTACCGTATAATTATAATCCATCCCCCCAATAAGCTTGGAAACGGCCTCTATTTGGTATCTATGAAAGAAATATAGCGGCACAAAAACATCTTCCAAAACCGAGTTAGGTTCATCTGTTCTAATATTATCAATAGAAAAATTAGAAATGGCCACTTTTCTTATTTTCAGAAGATTTTCTAATTCCTTGGTTACATTGTCTCCATTGTCCCAAAGGTGGGCATAAGCATGCGCTCCTCCCATTGCCCTAGCATCCCTATCCGAAATAAAACGCAGCCCCTTCTTATGACCCTCCCTAAGTATTTCTTTTAAGGCTTCCCCTTCCTCCTCTGGTGATAGTTGGGAATATGCGTAGGCCACTGTAAGCTTATCCCATTCTCCTATTCCGGTGTCATAAGCATTGGAGAAATCTACTTTACCCCGTTTAAGTGTTACGGCAGGATGCGGATAATCCATCACCGATGTTCTACCACTAGCGCTGGCAGCAAAATTATGGGCAAAACCCAAGGTATGTCCTATCTCGTGGGCAGCAAGTTGTCTAATACGGGCCAAGGCCATCTCCAACATCGGGTCATGATTAGTATCGTCTTTGGCAAAAGGTTTATCCATTAAGGCTTGTGCAATTAGGAAATCTTGCCTAATCCTTAAACTTCCCAAACTAACATGCCCCTTTAAAATCTCACCTGTCCTTGGGTCCTTAATACTACTACCATAGCTCCACCCCCTTGTAGATCTGTGTACCCATTGTATTACATTATACCTTACATCCATAGGATCTACTTCTGCTGGTAGCATTTTCACTTGAAAAGCATCCTTAAAACCAATGGCCTCAAAGGCCTCATTCCACCAAGAAGCACCCTCCAGTAAAGCCGTACGCACTGGTTCTGGGGTACCGTTATCCAAGTAGTAAACTATTGGCTCTACGGCCTCGCTCACCTTGGCCTCAGGGTCCTTTTTTATTAACCGATGTCTGGGGATATATCGCTTAAGTATAGGTTCTTGAATTGGGGTGGCATAATCGTAATAACTGAAAGCGTAAGATCCAGATCCAGGGTGAAAAACCCTTTTCTGAAAATTATTATCCGGTAATTGGATAAAGGAATGATGCTGGGAAACGGTCACTAAAGAAGAATTGGGGGCAACGGAACGTATATGACTTCCCTGTGCCTCCCCACTAAAAGTTAATAGTACATCGAATTCAATATTTTTAGGAAACGCTTTGGTGCGTTCCAAATTCATTGCACTTTTGGATTTATCTAGGCTATACGACCCCTGATTGGCATTTTTTAACCGTTTTACCACGCCATGCACATCCTGCATTAAAAAATCCGTTAAATCTATGGTATATGTTCCGTTATCCTCTTCCTCTATTTTAAAACCATAAAGAACGGATTTTGCAAAGGCCTGCTTCACCGATTTTTTTTCCAAATCATTATCGGTTAGTGCTCTAAATTTTAGGTTAGGCTGCACCAAAAGTAATTTATTGCCTGCCTTTTTAAAGTACACCACCTGCTCGCCTCCCAACTGCCCACGGTCTAGGCCAATATCATTACTTCCAATCCCACTACTAAGGGAGTAAACATAAAGAAATTCTTTATCGAGTTCTGCCACCTCTAAATAGACCTTGTCATTATTTTGGTCGTATAAAAAGTTGAACAAACCATTAAATTCCGTGAAATTCTTCCTGTTTTCTTGAATTTGAGCCTCGGCGCCCAAACATCCGATAAACAATGCAAAGCAAACTAAAATTAGGTGTTTCATTATTCTCTCTATTGAAATTTTAAATTTATATAAAATAGATTGTACAACCGTACTTAAGTTCTATTTTTGTTAAAAATGAGAAAAATATGATAAACACAGACCATTATAAGAGTCTTATGGATCGCCTTGGTGCGTTAAGGAGGTATCTTTGACATAGATGCCAAGCTTATTGAAATAGAGAACGAGCAAGAAAAAACCATGGCGCCGGACTTTTGGGATCATCCGCAAGAAGCCCAGGCTCATTTAAAATTGATTCAATCCAAAAAACAATGGGTAGACGAATATAATCGGGCGAAAAGTTTGATAAATGATTTGGAGGTGTTTTTGGAGTTTGTCAAGGAAGGTGAAATGTCCCAAGAGGAAGTGGATGAGCACTACGAAAGGACCTTGGAGGCCTTGGAGAAATTAGAATTCAAAAATATGCTTTCCTCCGAAGGGGATGAGCTATCTGCCGTTATACAAATTACCTCTGGTGCCGGGGGAACGGAAAGTTGTGATTGGGCTGCCATGCTTATGCGTATGTATATGATGTGGAGTGAAAAACACGGCTATAAAATAAGGGAACTCAATTACCAGGAGGGTGATGTTGCAGGGATAAAGACTGTGACTTTGGAAATAGACGGCGACTATGCATTTGGATGGCTAAAAGGAGAAAATGGGGTTCATAGGTTGGTCCGTATTTCGCCTTTTGACAGTAATGCTAAAAGACACACCTCTTTTGCATCTGTTTACGTATACCCAATGGTAGACGAAAGTATAGAGGTAGACGTGAATCCGGCTGATATAGAAATTACCACAGCCAGATCTAGCGGTGCAGGAGGTCAGCATGTAAACAAGGTAGAAACTAAAGTGCAGTTGGTTCACAAGCCTACGGGGATCCAAATTTCCTGTTCAGATTCTCGTTCGCAACACGATAACAGAGCTACCGCCCTTAACATGCTTAAATCCCAGTTATATGAGATAGAACTGCGTAAGAAAATGGAAGCCCGACAGGAAATTGAATCGTCAAAGATGAAAATTGAATGGGGATCCCAGATTCGTAATTACGTAATGCACCCTTATAAATTAGTTAAGGATGTGCGTACCGGCGAGGAAACTGGTAATGTTGATGCAGTTATGGATGGGGATATAGATCGCTTCCTCAAGGCTTATTTAATGCTAATGGGCCAAAAAGATGATGATTAACACTATTCCTTATTTAGCTAATTTATAAAACAAGGACCTGAACCATTAATTTTTAAACTTGATAAATTATGATTAAGATATATCACAACCCCAGATGCAGTAAGTCTAGGCAAGGGGTTGCCATCCTCACAGAATCGGGGAAAGATTTTGAGATTGTAAGGTATCTGGAAGACATTCCTACCAAACAGGAGTTGAGTGCCATCATTAATACACTAGGGATTACTCCCAAGGAACTGATACGCACCAACGAGAAGATTTGGAAGGAAAAATATAAGGATAAGGAACTTAACGATGATGAATTACTATCAGCTATGGTAGAAAATCCAAAATTGATAGAGCGCCCCATTGTAATAACCCAAAATAAAGGGGTGGTGGGTAGACCTCCAGAAAAAATAAAGGAGCTGCTTTAAGCAGCTCCATCTTTTTAATGAGTAACCAATTCACCCATTAAACACACCCTTAAACCTAGATATATTCTTTCTTGGAGATGAGGTCTAGTTTTGCTTTCAATCGATTTAACATACTTTTAACCCTCAACGGTTAAACCTTCAATTAATTTTAGACTCTTACTAAGCAGTTAACGTTATGAACACAAACAAAAGTTTTTTACTGAGCATTTTATTTGGGCTCCTCTCATTTCCGTTTTTAAGTGCGCAATACGGATATGGTTACGGCAGTGGCTACGGATATGGAAGACAACGAAATACGATTCCCCAGGCGACGGAAAAACCAAAGGAACCTGAGAATTTAACGGCAGAACAAATTGTAGATGCCGAAATGCCTTCCATTACGGAGAAATTGAGCCTTAATGGATTTGAGGAAGCCGTGGTAAGCTCTATCCTAAAAAAATATCTGCAAGAGCGTATAGAGATGCAGATCTTGAAATTGCCCCCAGAGAAAATGAGGGAAGGAATGGAAAGAATTACCAAGAACCAGGATGAAGAGCTTAGAGCAGGCCTCCCTTTAGACAAATACGAGGCGTTTGTAGCCCTTCAGGAAAATGGTTTTAAAAAAGTAAAAGAAAAAAAGAGGCGTAAAAAAAGAAAGAAAAAATCAAATAACTAATATGAGAAAACTACTTCCGGTAACTTTATTACTTTTAGCATTAACTGCTTATTCACAAGGCCCCAAAGAACCCCAAAGACCAGTAAATATTACCGGTACTGTCATTGATGAGGAAACCCAGGAACCCTTAGAATACGCAACCTTGGTTTTACAGAATGTTAACAATCCATCGCAAATTACAGGGGGAATTACAGATGCCTCCGGAAAGTTTGATGTAGAGGCAGCTCCCGGTAATTACAACCTCAGTATAGAATACATCTCCTACAGATCATTTAAAGTAGATAATTACAGTTTAAGATCCCCTTCGGACCTTGGTGTTATCCAATTGAGTTTGGATGTAGCGCAATTATCAGAAGTGGAAGTAGTGGGTGAACGCACAACCGTTGAACTACGATTAGATAAGAAGGTTTATAATGTAGGGTCTGACCTAACCGTTAGGGGAGGTTCCGTAACCGATGTTTTAGACAATGTACCTTCTGTCTCCGTAGATGTGGAGGGCAACATAAGCTTACGTGGCAACGAAAGCGTTCGTATATTGATCAACGGCAAGCCTTCTGCCCTCTCTGGCTTAAGTCCGGAGGCATTGCAGCAATTACCTTCCGATGCTATTGAAAGGGTGGAGGTAATCACCAACCCCTCTGCGCGCTATGACGCCGAAGGTACCGCAGGTATTTTGAACATTATACTGAAGCAAAGCAAAACTGCCGGACTCAATGGGTCTGTGAATGTTTATGCAGGTCATCCGGATAATTATGGTGGAGCGGTAAGTCTAAACCTTAGAAGGGATAACTTTAATATTTTCACCAATACAACCTACCGCTATAGAAGTGGACCAGGAAATGCTTTGTTTCAACAAGAGAACTTTGACAGTAATGGGAATACCTTAAGTTTTCAGGATGAGATTAGGGATTACCAGCGAAAGGATAAAAGCTTTAATACCAATATAGGGTTCGAATTGTTTTTGGACGAAACTAGCAGTATTACCAACTCTTTCGTATTTGGAAAATCGAACGGAGACAATACCGTAAACGTAGATTTCTTCAATTTTGACGCCGATAGAAATCCCACTATCAGAAGGAATAGATTTACGGTAGAGGACGAATTTGAGGAAGAGGTTAAGTACTCACTAAACTACCAGAAGAAATTTAATGACGACGGTCACGAACTTAAGTTCGACTACCAGTATTCTAAAGGGGTTGATGATGAGAATTCCCTTATATCGGAAATAATCCTGGGAGACAATATAGATTTGGATACCGAAAGAACCATTGATGCCCAAACACAGGTTTCACAATTGCTTCAAATGGATTATGTACTCCCGTTTGGGAAGGACAATCAATCTCAATTTGAATTTGGTTATCGCGGTACTTTCAACAACAACAATACAGATTTCGATTTTGGATTATTGCAGCCGGATGGTAGCTTTAGCAATGACCCCAACTTTACCAACGAATTAAACTATAAGGAATATATAAACGCTGCCTACACACAGTTAGGAACCAAAATTAACAAATTCAGTATTTTGGCTGGACTACGGGTGGAAGCTTCCGATATAGAAATAGAATTGGTAAACAGCAATGATGTTACCAATAAAGACTATGTAAACTGGTTCCCATCCGTATTTTTTGGATATGAATTTTCTGAGACCGAACAAGTCACATTGAGCTATAGTAAGAGGCTAAGAAGGCCATGGTCTAGGTTTATAAATCCTTTCCCCAGTAGGTCTAGTAACACAAACCTATTTCAGGGTAATCCAGATTTAGACCCCACCTTTACAGATGCCTATGATCTAGGGTATTTAAAACGATGGAATAAAATGTCCTTTACCACTTCTGGGTATTTCAACAGATCTACAGGGGTATTCCAATTTGTTGCTAGGGAAACGGGCGATTTTGTATCCATAGAAAATCCCGATGACCCCAATAACCCAATTATAGTTCCGGTACAGGTGCGTAGTCCTATTAACTTAGCAACCGAAGATAGGTATGGAATGGAGTTTACCACTACATACACCCCGAAAAGAAACTGGAGGTTATCTTTAAACTTAAATGCCTACCAAAGGGATTTAGAAGGAAACTATACTTATGTAAATAGCAAGAACGAAACTATTGTTCAAAATTTTGACGCCAATAACTTTGAATGGTTCACTAGATTTAGTGCCAAATTACCATTGCCAGGGAAAATTGATTTTCAGACCAATGTCTTTTACAGAGGTCCATCCAAGGATGCGCAGAGCACCAGAAAAGGCATGTTGAGCTCCGGTTTGGCGTTGAGCAAGGACATCCTTAAAGACAAAGGCTCCATCTCCCTAAACGTGAGTGATATTTTTAACTCCAGAATGCGTAAAAGCGAAACTAGGACAGAAAATGTATTCACCTATAGTGAGTTCCAATGGAGAGAAAGACAAATAACACTGTCCTTCCAGTATCGATTTAATCAGCCTCAAAACCAAAGATCTAGAGACAATAGACCCGGAATGAACGGGGGTGGTGAAGAAATGGATTTTGAAGGATAAGCTAACCTGGATCCTTTAACTCTTACAGTATAAAAAACCTGTGAAGCTTAAAAGTTTCACAGGTTTTTTTATGGCAGCTATTAACCAGCTTCCTAGTTTATTATGAGATCAGTTTTGGGCTGGTTTTAAGTGAGTATTGAGCTAACCTATCTGTTAGAGGTAATCACCTATTAAGAACACTACAAGGCAGTTATAGAACATAAGTGCATTAGCAGTGAGCAAGGGAGACCTTGGCGCCCTCATTACAACAAACCACTACCTATATAAGGAAAGTTTCTAGGGGGTATTATAGAAGGGGATAGGGTAATACGGACGATGTTGAAAAGCAACAAAAAAAGGGAACCGACTGGTTCCCTTTTTTTTAAAAGTTTGTACACTATATATATTATTCTTCGCGTTGCGCTTTCTTTGCTTCGCGTTTCTCTTTTAAAGCTTCAATAATAGACCCTCCAATCCAGTAGGGAATTACAAAGGTCATAAGGAAAATCATCAACCAAAAACCTGTTAATAAAATGGCTGCAAAAGCTAAAAACCCTAAATATTGGTCAAATTCAAACATGATGGATATGTGTTTAGATATAACGCTACAAATATATCAAAATCTATATGATTATAGCAAGAGTGATTCAAAAATTATTTAAGATAGATTAACTATTCTTGCCTATTCTGGTAGGCGATGTTGCTGCAGTGCTACCTTTCTTTGGAATTCTTAGCCAGCAAGACAAAATAGGGCCTTAAAGAACATAGAATAGCCCTATGCATTATTCTTATTTCTCATTTTATAAGTATCGTCCCAATCCCTAATCTTTGGATCTCCTAATTTACCTACGGATTTAGCCACTATCATGGAAACGGCGGCATCGCCAGTTACATTAACTACTGTTCTACACATATCCAGAGGTCTATCTACCGCAAAAATAAGGGCTAAACCAGCTTCAGGAATACCCGCTTGTGCCAATACGATTACCAACATCACCATTCCAGCACCTGGAACCGCTGCACTTCCAATAGAAGCCAAGGTAGCGGTAGCAATAATTCCTAACTGGGCGGTAAAGCTTAGATCCATCCCAAAGGCCTGCGCAATAAACACGGCTGCAACGGCTTGGTAGAGGCTAGTCCCATCCATATTAATGGTTGCACCAATAGGCAACACAAAACTGGTTACCTCTTCCTCTACGCCCAAATGCTCCTCTACCCGCTCCATGGTAACCGGCAGGGTAGCCGCACTAGAGCTGGTGGAAAAGGCCAAAAGCTGTGCCGGCGATATTCCCGATATAAAAAAGGAAGGAGTACGCTTGGTTACTATATAAACCACTGAGACATACACTCCAATCATCAGAATGAGTCCAATAATGATACAGATTGCATACCACCCCAATGCCTTAAACAGGTCTAAACTAGGTGCTTCTACCACTAAGGCGGCCAATAGTGCAAAAACACCGTAGGGGGCCGCTAGCATAATAAGGTCTATCAGCTTGAGGATTACCTCATTAAATCCGTCAAAAAACTTTTTTACTGGGGCCGATTTTTCTTCCGGAATCAAAATTAATCCTATCCCGAAAAAAATGGCGAAAAAGATAACTTGCAGCATATTGCCATTGTCACTGGCTGCGTTGAATATATTACTCGGCACTAAATCTTCCAGAGCCTGTAAGGGTCCAGCCTCCCTTTGTTGTTGGGCTTGTTGAATCTTGGAATCTGCATCCCCACTATAATTCGCTACCAGTTCGTTGCGGGTATCCTCGCTGATAGAGGCTCCAGGTTTTATTATATTAACCATGGTAAGTCCGATAGACACGGCTATTACCGTTGAAACAACATAAATACTGATGGTTCTACCGCCCATTTTGGACAGTTTGGAGATATCCTTTAAATCGGATACGCCCTTGATTAGAGAAGCCAAGATTAGCGGAACTGCTATGAGCTTTAAAGAATTGATGAAAATATTACCGAAGGGCTTAATCCAATCTGATACCAATTTAGGTCCCCATTCAAATTGAACCATTGCCAGAGCGAAAAGTACTCCAACGACCATTCCCAATAAAATTTGCCAATGCAACTCCAATTTTCTCATAAAAAAAGCCGATTTAGGTTGGAAAGATACTATAATGAATTACAAAGCACCAAAAAATAAGGAGTTATAATTTTATAGTCCGATTAAGCAACGAAAAGTCAGCCATCACCAACGCCGCCATGGCCTCTACAATGGGTACTGCACGTGGCACTACACAGGGATCGTGCCTACCTTTACCTTGTGTGGTCACTTTATTCCCCTCTTTGTCTATGGTTTCATATGCTTGGATTACCGTTGCTACCGGTTTAAAGGCAATATTAAAGTAGATATCCATTCCGTTGCTAATACCTCCCTGAATACCTCCACTATAATTGGTCTTGGTGCTCCCGTCCGTATTAAACTGGTCGTTATGCTCACTTCCTTTCATTTTTACCCCCTCAAAACCACTGCCGTACTCAAATCCTTTTACAGCATTAATAGATAACATCGCCTTCCCTAAGTCGGCATGGAGCTTATCAAAAACCGGTTCCCCGAGACCTACGGGAACATTTTGTATCACACAGCTAATTACGCCCCCAATGGTATCTCCCTGCTTTTTTATTTGCTTGATATAATCTTCCATTCTTGCCGCGGTTTCCTGATCCGGGCAACGTACGGGGTTAGACTCTATTAAATTGAAGTCCAATTCCTGATAGGATTTATCCAGTTTTAATTCGCCCACTTGAGAAACGTAGGCGTGGATCTTCATATCCCCAAGAAACTGTTTGGCAATGGCACCAGCCACTACCCTACTGGCTGTTTCCCTAGCAGAACTCCTTCCTCCACCACGATAGTCTCTAAAACCATATTTTTGGTCGTACACATAGTCGGCATGTGAAGGTCGGTAACTATCTTTTATATGTGAATAGTCTTTGGATTTTTGATTGGTGTTATGAATGGCAAAGCCAATGGGGGTTCCTGTAGTCTTCCCTTCAAACAAACCGGAATAGAACTCCACTGTATCGGGCTCTTTACGTTGGGTAACTATGGCCGACTGCCCTGGCTTACGTCTATTTAAATCTACTTGAATAGCCTCCAAGTCCAATTCAATACCTGCTGGACAACCATCTAGAACGCCACCTATAGCTACGCCATGAGATTCTCCAAAAGTTGTCAATTTAAAAAGAGTGCCAAAAGTATTTCCTGCCATATCCTGTGTAAAGCTATTTGTTTTTATTACTTATAGGCCCTGCGTGGGCATAAACATCCAAAGGTAAATCTTAAAAAAGAGATAGAAAAATGGATGTTGCCCTTATTGACCTAAAATACTAATTATATAAATTTCCTTCTTATTTATTATGAATCCTGTTTCCCTTACCCAACATCTAGTCCAGTAAGGCCTCCTTAATAATACTAATGGGGTGCAATGCCTTTCTTTTGGTTCCGTCATAGATCTGATGCCTACAACTAGTTCCATTAGCCGCAATGATTACCTCTTCGCTAGTTTTACGCACTGCAGGGAACAGCTTTAGCTCTCCTACCTGCATACTTACCTCATAGTGTTCCTTTTCGTAACCAAAAGAACCAGCCATACCACAACATCCGGAATTAATAATGGAAACGCTATAATTCTCGGGTAGGTTCAGTAAATCAAAGGTTACTTTCTGGTTAGAGATAGACTTCTGATGACAATGGTTATGTATTTTAACCGTTCTCTTTTCGGAGGTAAACGCACTGGCGGTCAACACCCCTTTCGATATCTCCTGGGCTAAGAACTCTTCTATGAGATAGGCGTTTTTGGCAATAGCCTCCATCTTTTCACTATTAATCCCAAAGCGCTTATACTCATCCCTAAAAGTTAAAATGGCTGAAGGTTCTAGTCCCAATACGGGAAGTCCTTGATTTGCAAACTCTATTAAATGCGCTACATTTTTTACGGCCAGTTCTTTTGCCTGCTTTAAAAATCCTTTAGAAATAAAGGTACGGCCACTCTCCGCTAGGAAAAGTTGCACTTCATATCCTAGTCGGGTAAGGACTTCAATGGCGTCCTTGCCCAAATCCACATCCAAAAATTGGGTGAACTCATCTATATAAAGGACTACTTTAGATTTGGTTTTGGGATTCTTTGCTTGCGATGCTTGCAGCAAGGCGCCAAAATCTACTTTATGCACTTTGGGCAGACTTCTTTCTGCTGCTACCCCCAAAGATTTTTTCAACAACCCTCCAAATATCTTGGAATCATAGATCGCATTGGTGAGTCCGGCAATAGTACTCCCCATCCTATTGAGGGCCGTATTATAGGCAAACAGTTTTGCACGTAGCGGATATCCATTCTCTTCCTGATATTGATAGAGAAATTCTGCCTTTAGGGTGGCCACATCTACGTTACTAGGACATTCACTGGAACAAGCCTTACAACTTAGGCATAAGTCAAACACCTCTTTTAATTCGGCATTATCAAACTTATTGGGCTTCTCCGAAGTGGTCAGGAATTCGCGCAAGGCATTGGCCCGACCTCTCGTGGTGTCTTTTTCGTTCTTGGTGGCATGGTAACTGGGGCACATGGCACCTGGCATGTGGTGGGTTTTTCTACAATCCCCACTACCATTACATTTTTCGGCCGCTTTCAATATCCCCTCACTGTCCGAGAAATCCATTAGCGTCTCAATCTCCGGTTCTTCCCTATCTACTTCGTATCGCAGGGACTCATCCATAGGATAAGCATCCACGATTTTACCGGGATTGAATATATTTTTGGGATCAAAATAACTTTTTACGCGCTTTAATAGTTCGTAGTTTTTATCACCGATCATCAGAGGGATAAACTCGGCGCGAACTATACCATCTCCATGTTCCCCGCTAAAAGATCCTTTGTATTTTTTGGTGAGTTTAGCCACATCCGTAGTAATGGACCTAAAAAGGACCACATCTTCAGACTTCTTAAGGTTCAGGATAGGCCTAAGGTGTAATTCACCAGCCCCTGCGTGTGCATAATACACCGCCTCTTGGTCATAGTCCTTCATTATTTGGGAGAACTCCCCAATAAAATCCTTAAGATCTTCCAAGGCTACGGCAGTATCCTCTATACAGGCCACTGCCTTGCGGTCTCCCACAATATTCCCCAATAGCCCTAGACCCGCCTTTCTCAGTTCTATGGCTTTGTTAATATCATCATTTTTCAATACTGGATGTGCATAGCTTCGTCCAGCATTTGATATGGTTTTTAGTAATTGTTGCAACTGTAGCTCCAAATCCTCCTCAGTATCGGACTTCACCTCTAGCATTAAAAGTGCAGCGGGGTCCCCATCCACAAAAAAGCGATTTTCCAATTGGGTACGGTTGTTCTTGGTACAATCCAAAATAACCTTATCCATCATCTCACAGGTATGGAGGTTATGCGCCATAAGCGGGGCCACATCACTTAAACAATCCTCCAAGGTTTTATAATGGGTAACCACCATGGCAGAAAGCTTAGGGGGTAAATCGTCCAATTGCAAGACTATTTCTGTAGTAAAAGCCAAAGTACCTTCGCTACCGCTCAATAGTTTACAAAGATTTAACCCTTCACCTTCTTGCCCAAAAACATTGCTTTTAAGCAACTCATCTACGGCATATCCCGTGTTACGCCTATGAATTTGTGGTTTTGGGAATTCGGCTACTATTTCTGCCTGTATCTCCTTATCCATAAGCTCCTTATGAAGGTTTCGGTAAATATCCCCTTCCAAAGTTTCTAACTCCAACTTCCCTAAAAATGCATTTTGGGAGAGCGTGTTAAACGTTACCTTGCTCCCATCGGAAAGTAAGGTGGTCATGGACACTACCTTATCACGAGTTACCCCGTACTGTATGGAGGTAGTACCTGAAGAGTTATTCCCTACCATTCCCCCTATCATACATCGATTGGAGGTAGAGGTATTAGGGCCAAAAAACAGGCCATAAGGCGCTAGGTACTGATTTAACTCGTCCCTAATTACTCCAGGTTGAACGGTAACCTGTTTCTTATCCGTATCCAACGATACAATTCCAGTAAGGTGTTTGGATACGTCTACTACAATCCCCTCTCCTACACATTGGCCTGCCAAGGAAGTACCTGCTGTTCTGGGTATAAGGCCAATTTGATGTTCGTTGGCGAATAAAATCAACTTCTTAATATCGGCCTCATTTTTAGGGTAGGCAACGGCCATTGGCAACTTTCTATAAACCGAGGCATCTGTGGCATATAAAGTAGTTGTTAATTTATCTACAAACAACTCCCCTTCTAATTGATCTTTTATATAATTTAGCATACTTAAATAAAGCTCAAAACAATTTTGGCCACTAAAATAGGACTTTATTGTTTGACGGTGAGCATGAATTTTTCATTTTTAACTATACTCAAATTTAGAACTCCATGAAAATCTTTAAATTATTTCTTTTGTTGGTGAGTTGCTCTTGGTACTCTCTTAGTGCGCAGGAAATATCGGATCATTCCATAGGTCTTCGTCTAGGGGATAGTGATGGTTTTGGTGCTGAGATTTCCTATCAAAAATCACTTTTCCAGTACAACAGATTGGAAGCCAACCTAGGATGGCGGGATAGTCGCTATTTCAATGCCTTTAAAGTATCCGGACTCTACCAATGGATTTTTCCTATAGACGGGAACTTCAACTGGTATTACGGTGCTGGTGGAGGTTTAGGTAGTGTAGATTTTGTTACTAGGACTGAAGGCGGCAAAGAGCCCTACACCCCAGATGGCGGACTCTTCATTTTTGCTGCTGGAGATATTGGTGTGGAGTACAATTTTGACATTCCCCTATTGATATCCTTAGATTTTAGACCAGAAATTGGCGTGTTGGGTTATAAGAATTTCTCCAACAACTTCGATTTCGATATAGCCTTGGGCATTCGCTACCAATTTTAATTGAAGAAGCAATCATCCACATAAAAAAGCCAAAAGCACCAAGGGGTACTTTTAGCTTTTTTTATTTATCATATATATAAGTACATTTACCCCCCAATTAAAATTTTAAACAATGAAGAAATTATTATTATCCCTTTCCGTAGTAGTCGGTCTGGTTGCTTGCAGCGATAAACAGGACGGCTATGTCTTAAACGGCTCGTTGTCTGGTGACGTTGCGGACGGTACCCAAGTATTTATACGGAAAATAAACGAAAGCAATCAACCCTATGATATTGACTCTACCACTGTTAAAAATGGGAAGTTTAGTGTTAGCGGTGCTGCTAACTCCCCAGATTTAATCTATGTTTTTATAGATCAGGTACAGGGATATACGCCTCTAGTGGCCGAAAATGGGACCATTGAATTAACGGCCCACAAGGATAGCCTAAATTTTGCGGAGGTGAAGGGAACAACTCAAAACGACATATTCTTTAAATATTTAGATGAGTCAAGAGCCATATCTGACAAGGCCATGTCCATTCAAAGAGATTTACAGCAGGCTAGCATGAACAAGGAAGAAGCAACTATAAAGTCGCTTCAAGACGAGTTTGGCGAACTACAGGAAGAGTATAAGAAATTTGAATTACAGTTTATTAAGGATCATCCAAACGGACTTATCTCTGCATTGTTAATAGACAAAGTTCTAAACGGAAGAATTATAGAGAGTTCGGAAGCTCAGGAAATGTATGATGCACTTACCTCAGAGATCAAGGAAACGGCTCCTGGCAAACAGCTTGCTAAAAGTTTGGCTGCGGCAAAAGCTAGGGAAGAAAAAGGCAAGAGCACAGCTATTGGTTCTGTAGCCCCAGATTTTTCGGGACCTACCCCTGAAGGCGGTGAAATTTCCCTTAAGGAAGCTATGGGCAAGGTAACAATTATAGATTTCTGGGCCGCATGGTGCAAGCCTTGTAGGGTAGAAAATCCAAATGTAGTAAGGGTTTACAACAAGTACCACGAGAAAGGTTTAAATATCATTGGTGTTTCTTTAGACCGTAAGGAAGAAGATTGGAAGAAAGCCATTGCTGATGACAACCTAACTTGGAACCATATTTCTAGCTTGGATTACTTTGACGATGCCATTGCTAAGCTTTATAACGTAGATGCAATTCCTGCTACTTTCATCCTGGATGAAAATGGAGTGATTATTGCGAAAAACCTACGCGGTCCTGCTTTGGAAGAGAAGATTTCCGAGTTGCTTGATTAAGAATTTGTAGTATAAATAAGTAAGAGGTTTTTAACTCCCTTAAAAAGGAACTAAAGACCTCTTTTTATTTTAGAGCTTATCCAATTTTCCAAGCACAAAAAGAATCAAAATGGGGATGGCCAATAAAATTACCACCCAGGTATCCGTAATAAACAGATCTGGCTTAAACAACAAAGTAGTTAGGAAGCCTCCAATAGCGCCTCCAAAATGTGCCGTATGCCCAATATTTCCCAACCTGGTTTTCATTCCGTATATGGAGTAGAACAAATAAAGTATCCCCAATACATAGGCAGGTAAAGGAATTGGAATAAACATAATTCCCAACCGCATTCCCGGCTCTAATAAGATAGCAGCGTAAAGAATACCAGTAACAGCCCCACTAGCACCCACGGCGCTATAATAAGGTTCTTTCTTATGGAAAAACAAGGCCAAAAGATTACCTGCCACAAGGCTAATGAAATATAGGATTAAAAATTTCCCTGGCCCAAACCAATCAATGACTACCGGAGCAAAGAAAAAAAGCGTAAACATATTGAAGAACAAATGGGAAAAGTCTACGTGCAAAAATCCTGAAGTTAACATCCTATCCTTCTGTCCTGCTTGTATGGCCCCCACTCCAAACTTATAGCGTTCAAAAAAATGGGAGTCATTAAAACCCTTTAGGGAGGTTACTATGTTAATGCCAATGATGGCAATAGTAGCTAAATGGATGTCATTCATATTTAAAATGGATTATCTTTGACGCCAAATATAATTATATTTAGCCTAATCCACTTTGCATGCAGCTTCTTGTTTTTCTATTGGTTTATCCCATTCTTTGGATTATTTCCATCCTTCCATACCGACTCTTTTATGCGTTTTCCGATGTGGTTTTTTTTCTGGTCTACCATATAGCAGGATATCGCAAGCAGGTGGTATTAAACAACCTATCTCTTGTTTTCCCAAAAATGGACAGAAAGGAGCTCTTACAGATTAGAAAGGACTTCTACCACCATATGTGCGATATGTTCTTGGAAATGGTGAAAACCATGACCATTTCCAAAAAAAAGGTAAAGCAACGATATCACGTTACCAATATAGAATTGCTACAGGAGATTTTGGCAGAGAAAAGTGTTTTAGCAGTGTGTTCCCATTATGCCAACTGGGAATGGAACGTTAGTATTAACAACTATATAGACGCAAAAGGGTACGCGGTATATCAAAAGATAGGGAATCCTTATTTTGACCGATTGGTAAGAAAGATTAGAGCAAAATGGAACACAGTCCCTATTACCACCAGTGAAACCCCAAAAACTGTACTTTACAACGAGCGAAAAGGAGTTAGAGCCATTTATGGTATGGTAAGCGACCAATCCCCACAAGCACACAGAGCCAACTATTGGAGTGAGTTTATGGGTATAAAAGTCCCCATCTACAACGGTGCGGAAGCGCTAGCTAGAAAACTAGACCTTGCAGTGGTGTTTTTAAAAGTATCAAAAGTAAAAAGGGGGTTTTACGAAGTAGAAGTTATCCCTATCACCCTATCTGGAAAAAATACCAGCGAGCACGAAATAACCGAACAGTTCCTAAAACTTACCGAAGAACAGATAAGGGAAAATCCGGCTTACTACCTATGGACTCATAGAAGATGGAAGCACCGGGATAAGGTTCCTGCCCAGTTTAGCTAGTTACTTTTTTCCAGAAGCGAACAACTTAAAACAACTAGTAATTAGATAGTTATACATATCCTTTTTTTTTAATGGAAGCTCCCTAGGGAAACACCTTTAGGACCTTGGTGTGTATTCTACTGGGGACAACCCCTATCACCTTTTTCCAACAACGTTTATTGACTATAATAAAAGAGGGGATGACGAAATAGGGAACCTTAGACTTAATAAAAATATTATTCTTTCTCCCTCCCACTATAGTTTAAACCAAGCCTGATATCCGTTATGTATGAATACTAACTATTGCAACCCCTTGAATTTTTGGGATAAAATGTTTGGTATCTACATGGAATTACTCGTTTTGCAAAATAGGGAAGCTTTATGGAGGTGTACATTAGGGTCTTTGTTGCTTTATTCCACAAGGCTGGAAGGGGCAAGGCTGGAAAACAAAATCATAAGCCCTTTATACCCCTTAGTTAGCGCCATACCGGGGCACACCAGACCGCCAAACTAATTCGCAATAATTACCTACAACAAAAGCTTTCCATAACTAAGGAGTAAAGACCAGGGTAGCCATAACTATACAATGATCTGAAGCATAATTTTCACAAAGCACTTGGTAGTCTGTCACCTTCCACTTGGAGGGCAAATTGTACAAAATATGGTCTATGCTAATACGTGGATTATCTGAAGGCCAGGTAGGCAAATTTGCCTCAGGTATATTTGGTTTGGTAAATTCTTTAAGCAGTAATTTTATAGACTGGTCCTTAGTTTCGGCATTTAAATCCCCAGCCAGCACTGTAGGATAAGGGGATCCCTTAAGTTTTTCTACCAAGGCTTTTGCTTGCATTACCCTATCCGCAGCATCTTTTTGATGATCTAAATGAGTTGCAACAAATTGAATAATATTGCCTTGTGCGGTTTTCACTTTGGCAATTAGGGCCGCTCTAGGTTCAGAATTTGGCAAATGGGGCAAGGCATAATTTTCTGTTTCTAGGAAACTATATTGAGAAAGTATTCCTTCGCCATATTCCCCTCCGTCATAATACATAGCACGCCCAAACAGGGAGGCCATTTGGGTTCTATATCCCAATTCAGTAGGCAGATCGTACGCTTTTGCTCTATTAGTCTTAAAATCTACCTCCTGTAGGGCAACCAAATGAGGGTTATAACTGCGAATGACCCCTGCAAGGGTGTCTAAGTTAAAATCGTTTTTAACCGTTGCTCCATGAAGAATATTAAAACTCATTATCCTCAGGGTGTCCGTTTGTGCATTTACCTGACCAATAGCCACCAGCAACGCTCCACAAATAAATAGAAGTATTCTAGTTAGTTTTATCCTCATTTTAATCTTTTAAGAATTTAGGAGCAAAATAAAGGTGCTGGAGTAAACCAACACCTTTTATTTCACTACGGTATATTATATTATTAGGTCACTTAAAGTCCCGCAACTTCTTTGATTTCCCCTATGATCTTATCAGCAAGGGAATCCGCTTCGGGCTGACTCTTAGCTTCGGTGTAGATTCTAATAATGGGTTCGGTATTAGATTTTCGCAAATGCACCCAATTCTCAGGAAAATCAATTTTAACTCCATCAATGGTGGAAATATCCTCTTCCTTATATTTCTCGGCCATAGCAGTTAAAATTCCATCAACATCCAATCCTGGGGTTAATTCAATCTTTTTCTTACTCATATAGTAACTTGGGTAACTGGCCCTAAGTTCACTTACCGTACCCCCTCTTTCTGCCATTAGCATCAAGAATAGTGCAGTCCCAACAAGGGAATCCCTTCCGTAATGACTCTCAGGATAGATAATACCGCCATTACCCTCACCACCAATTACGGCCTTGTTCTTTTTCATCAAAGAAACTACATTTACTTCCCCCACAGCGGAAGCCTCATAGGTACCCCCATGCTTTTCTGTAATATCTCGTAGGGCTCTACTAGACGATAGGTTAGAGACCGTATTACCCTTTGTTTTACTCAGCACATAATCTGCACAGGCAACTAGCGTATATTCTTCTCCAAACATCTCCCCTTCATTGGTAATAAATGCTAATCTATCTACATCTGGATCTACAACAACCCCAAAATCTGCTTTCTCCTTTACTACTAGGTCGCAAATATCCCCTAAATGTTCCTTTAGTGGCTCTGGGTTATGCGGAAAATGCCCTGTAGGTTCGCAATAAAGCTCTACCACCTCTACCCCTAACTCCCTTAAGAGTTTTGGTATGGCAATTCCTCCCGTAGAATTTACACCGTCTACCACCACTTTAAATTTAGCGGCTTTAATGACGTCTGCATCAACCAGGGAAAGATTTAAAACTTCGTCTATATGGATATCAATATAGGAATCGTTTCGGGTAATAGCCCCCAAGTCATCGACCCCTGCAAACTCAAACGCTTCTTCCTCTGCAATTTCCAATATCTTAGCACCTTGCTTGGCATCCAAAAACTCTCCCTTTTCATTTAACAGCTTAAGCGCGTTCCATTGCTTAGGATTGTGGCTCGCGGTAAGAATAATTCCGCCATCCGCATTTTCTAGGGGAACCGCTATTTCTACGGTAGGAGTAGTAGAAAGATCTAAATCTACCACATCTATCCCCAGCCCTACCAGGGTAGATACCACTAAATTTTGGATCATTTCACCCGATAATCGGGCATCCCTTCCTATCACTACCTTCAGCTTATCCTTTTTAGAATAGTCTTTTAACCAAATTCCGTAAGCAGCGGCAAATTTTACTGCGTCTATAGGTGTTAAATTGTCTCCAGGTTTTCCTCCGATGGTACCTCGGATTCCTGAAATGGATTTAATTAATGTCATTTTTACAAGTATAAGTTTATACAAATATAATTGGTTAGGTTTAATTCTTATGGACCTATGTTGTAAATTCGTTCATTATAACTTTCTTTTGCTTAAATGAATTTTTTAGCACATATATATCTCTCCCATAATGATGACGAAATTACTATCGGAAATTTTATAGCCGACAGTATTCGGGGAAATAACTACAAACATTTGCCCCAAAGAGTTCAGCTGGGAATTGTGCTCCATAGATCTATTGATAGTTTTACGGATGCCCATCCCATCTTTAGGAAGAGCACCAGACGTCTACACCCCCATTACAGTCACTATAGCGGGGTAATCGTGGACATTTATTACGATCACTTTTTGGCAAAAAACTGGGCGAATTATTCAGACGTTCCGCTTGCCGATTACACTGCAAATTTTTATAGTATTTTAGAGGATAATTACGAGATTTTACCTTTAAGAGTACGACGGATGATGCCACATATGATTACTGATGACTGGCTATTAAATTATTCCAAGCTAGCCGGTATAGACGCAGTTTTAAAAGGAATAAACCGTCGTACCCAGAATAAATCCAGAATGAATATGGCCATTGTGGACTTAAAGAAGCATTACGCCCAATTTGAAAACGAATTTACCGAATTTTTTTCGGAGCTAAAAGCCCATGCAAGGGAGGAATATATCTCCTTGACCAAAACAAAAATTTAAATAAAGAAACATAACTATTTACCGTCTATGAAACTACATCGAATTATTATCGTTTTACTATTCATTGCTTTCGTTTCCTGTAAAAAAAGTGTTCCCGCACCTACCGGATTGGTTACAGAGAAGGCCATGGTGGTATCTGCCCGTGAAGAAGCTTCCAAAATTGGATCGGATATTCTGGAAAAAGGAGGAAATGCTTTTGATGCAATGGTAGCTACAGAATTGGCACTTGCGGTAGCCTACCCTTTTGCAGGGAATATTGGTGGAGGCGGATTTATGGTGTATAGAATGTCCGACGGTGCATTTGGTGGACTAGACTATCGGGAAAAAGCCCCCTTATCTGCACATAAGGACATGTATCTAGATTCTGTTGGGAATGTTATCCCTAATATGAGCACCTTAGGTGCCACGGCCGTGGGAGTGCCAGGGACGGTAGCTGGGGTAATGGCGGTACATACAAAATTTGGATCCCTGCCATTAAAGGATTTACTAGAGCCAGTTATCGCCTTAGCGGAAAGAGGGGTAGTAGTCACCAAAAAACAAGAAGCCCGATTAGCGAGTTACCGGGATCTCTTTATTGAAGTAAATGGCGACAGCACCTTTTTTGCCCATCCTTTTAAACAAGGAGACACTATAAAGTACAAGGCGTTGGCCAGCACCTTGAGAAAAATTGCAGAAGAAGGGAAAGACGGATTCTACAAGGGAGAGGTAGCCGAAAAACTAAGTGCTTTTATTCAAAGTAAGGGTGGCTTTATCACAATGGAAGATTTGGCCAGGTACGAAGCCAAGTGGAGAGATCCGCTTGCATTTACCTATAAAGATTTAAAAATCATCTCCATGAGTCCGCCCAGTAGTGGGGGTTTTACCATGCAGCAAATCCTAAAGATGATGGAGCCGTACGAAATCTCCAAGTTTGGCCATAATTCTGCCAAGACTATCCAGCTATTTACAGAGGCCTCCAGAAGGGCCTATGCCGATAGGAATTACCATTTGGGCGACCCAGATTTTGTAGAGATTCCCATGGCGGAATTATTGAGCGATAGTTACTTACAGCAACGAATGGCTAATTTTACTTTTGAAAAGGCAACCAAATCCTCCGAAGTTTCCCATGGTGAGGTTGCTATCGTGGAAAGTGATGAGACTACCCACTACTCCATTATAGATTCTTATGGCAATGCAGTTTCGGCAACCACTACCATAAATGGTGGCTATGGTTCCAAATTATTTTCCGATGAACTTGGGTTTTTCCTAAATAATGAAATGGACGATTTTAGTGCCAAACCAGGCGTTCCCAATATGTTTGGACTCATTGGTGCGGAGGCCAATAGCATTATGCCAGAAAAAAGAATGCTGAGTAGCATGACCCCTACTATTGTAGAAAAAGAAGGCAAGTTATGGATGGTAGTAGGCACCCCAGGCGGGTCTACCATAATTACTGCGGTGGCACAGACCATCCTTAATGGATACGAATTTAATATGGGCATGCAGGCCGCGGTAGACGCACCCCGATTTCATCACCAATGGATGCCAGATAATGTGGTTTTTGAACCTAACGGTTTCTCCCCAGATTTAGTGCAAGAACTAAAAGAAAAAGGATATATCATAAATGAAGAACGCACTCCAATTATTGGAAAAGTAGATGCCATTATGGTATTGCCGGACGGTAGGTTAGAAGGTGGCGCAGACCATAGGGGCGATGATACCGCCGTAGGTTTTTAAGAGATTTAAAAATGATAAAGAAAATTGGAAAATGGGTTTTAGGCACTGTTCTATTATTATTGGTGGTGCTTGGAACCCTATTTGCTATTATGCACGAATCCCGACCCCATGGTATTGTTGGTACGGAAGCGGATGCCCTGGCCAATAAAATGCTCACGGCCCTAAATTATGAGGCCTACAAAAATACCCGTTTCTTAGAATGGTCCTTCGCCAATGACCGTCATCACTATATGTGGGATAAGGAACAGCATCAGGTAACTGTAAGATGGGAAGACTATACGGTAAACCTTCATTTAAAAGATACGAATTTTGGGGAGGTGCTGGAAAGTGGCAATACAATAGATGGATCCGAAATGGTGAAGATCCTGAAAAAGGCCCGTAAATATTTTAATAATGATTCTTTTTGGTTGGTGGCGCCCTATAAGGTGTACGACCCAGGTACCCAACGAAGTCTGGTAACCCTAGACGACGGCACCCAAGGTCTTTTAGTTACTTACACTACTGGAGGGGATACCCCTGGGGATTCCTATTTATGGTTGTTGAACGGTGAAGGCATTCCACAAAGCTTTAAAATGTGGGTGAACATTATCCCCATCGGGGGATTGGAAGCCAGCTGGGAAGGTTGGCAGTTAACGGAAAGCGGTGCCTGGTTGCCCACTATCCATAAATTAGGTCCTATTAGCCTTGGCTTGGGCACCGTTAAGGGATACAACTAAAAAGTTAACCAACAAATATTGAAGCAATTGAGTCTTTGAAAGGATGAAAATATCCAAATTGTAGGAAAAAGGAAATTATCGTTCAGTGGTTACGTATGAAAATTATAAAATTTAGGTTTTAGGATAAGAAATAGTGCATTTTATCCGTTATCTACGTAATTCATCCTATATTTAGCCACATTAATTCATCAATTTACATCATTTTTTACATGCTGCGCAGCAAAATAGTAATCCTTGGCTCTTTTTTAATACTTTCAATTTTTATCCTTGTTTCCATTGGTTTCTCCCTAAGGTCACACAAGAGCGACCAGGGCACTGGTGAATCGGCCCTAGCCGAAATTAAAGAGGAAGTAGACCCCTACGAGCTAAAGATGTATAGAATGCATCAGCGCGACTTGCAGATTGCATTAAAGGCTTATTTTGAAAAGGCGATTGCAGCGGGAGATATTGTAGGCGCAGGAGTGAGTATTGTAAAAGGGGACTCCATTGTAATTTCGGATGGATTTGGTAAACGGGAATTCAACCAAAAGGATAAGGTAAACGGTGAAACTGTATTTAGACTAGGATCCCTATCCAAAGGTTTTGCTGGTGTTTTGGCCGCTAACCTAAAGAGTGAGGGCAAATTGGATTGGGAGGACAGGGTAAGTGATTTTATCCCTGCTTTCCGTTTAGGGGATAAGAACAATACCGATAGTATTACACTTGCCAATATATTGTCTCATACTTCTGGTACTCCCTATCATAGTTACACCAATCTTATTGAGGCCGGACTTCCACTAACCACCATAGCAGAACGATTTAAGGACGTGGCTCCCATTAGCAAACCTGGTAGAATGTATAGTTACCAAAATGCCATGTTTGCCTTATGTGAGGAGATGGTATTACAGGCCACTGGTCAAGAATTAGCCAGCTGTTTAACCAATAGATTTTTTAAGCCCCTGGGGATGGATAATATCTCTATGGATTACGAAACCTTAGCGCATAGGGAAAATGTGGCCAAACCACATTCTAGAACCAGAAACGGATGGAGAACGTTAAGTCTTAATAAAAATTACTACAATGCAGTTTCAGCTGGGGGAATTAATGCCAGTGCCTTGGATATGGGAAAATGGATGCGTTTTTTATTGGGACACCACCCAGAATTAATGGACTATACTGCACTTCAGGAAACTTTCACCCCTTTTGTAGAGGTTGGAGGTAGCAGAAAGTATTACCATCGTTGGCCAGGACATTTAAAATCCTATTATGGTTTTGGATGGCGGATCCACACCTTTACCGAGGAGGAAAATATGACCGAAAAAACAGTTTGGCATCACGGTGGAAGCGTTAACAATTACCGGAATGAGATTGCGGTGTATCCACAAGACGATCTTGGCATTTGCGTACTCCTGAATAGTAATTCTAAATTGGCAAGAAATGTTATTCCAGATTTATATCAGATTGTAAAAGAGGTATATAGCATTGCTCCTCCTATAATAGTTCAACAAAAAACCGAATCTTAATTTATACGAAGGGAGTATGTGGGCTTAATGCCATCCCCCCCACGAATAGAGTACGCCAATAGAAAAACATTTCGCTACTACTCTGGTAGCCAGCCATAAAAAAAGGCTTTACCATCTTGGCAAAGCCTTTAATCACACTATTTCTTTCTAAATTTATTTAACCACCAACAAGGGCATCGTCCTATTCACCAACAATAGGTCATTGGTAATACTTCCGATAAAGAGGGAAGTAATATTATTCCCTCCCCTAGCAGTCATCAGAATAATATCGAATTCCCCTTTCTCTGCCTCTCGTTCTATGACCTCCACTACCGAGAGATCTTCCCTATCTATATTCTTAAATTCTACATCGTCCGAAAGTCGGTATTTTTTCTTGTACTGATTAAATCGGGCATGTAAATGAGAATGCGTTTTATCGTGGGCCTTTCTAGTATCAATATAGGGGAAGTAAAAAGACGGAATATTGTACACGTGAAGGGCTTGTATCTCCCCTTTATCACTATGAACCAAACTTCTTGCGGCAGAAAAGGCTTTGGCCGAATTAGAACTAAAATCAATGGGCACCAAAACCTTTTGGAATCTATGTCTAGCATCCTCTGGCACCAACAATAAATGAGTATTTAGCATACGAACCAATTTTTGTGGCAATGCCCCGGTACCTTGAAACTCGTCCTTATTCCCCAGTACCACTAGGTCTATATCGTACTCCTTGGCCATATGCCCTAAAATACTTTCCGTATAATTATCGGAAGTAATTACAACGGTATGGGCTGCGTTTCCTTTGTAATTTTCTTTTACAGAGCGCTCCAATTCGCGCTCTACGATATCTTCGACCGTGATATCGTCTTTTAGAAAATCTTCGTAAAGGTTATAAAGTTTGGACTGCTTTATATTATGGGTAAAATATAAATGGTTTACTTTCCATACGGTAGTTAAATAACTTACATACTGAAGTAGAATTGGATCCATCCGCGTTAGATCCAGTGCTACCATAATATTTAATTCGTTATCTAGATTTATATTCTTTGTCATTTACTGCTTATTATCGGTTAATGTAGGTTCATTTTTTGTATTCTGGCTCCTAGCCTCACGTTCCTTATCTACCAATTGAAGGATATTTTTTCTATAGGTTTCTCTTTCCAGTAGCTTCTGTTCCCGTTCGTTCTGTTCATAATCTTCCTTCATTCCGGAATGGAGCGAGAAGCACATCATTCCGAGTAAAATAGCAAAGGGGAGCCCAGAAATGGTGACCGCGGTCTGCAGTGCATTTAATCCACCTCCATACATTAGCACTCCGGCAATTACTCCTGTGGCAACTGCCCAAATAACTCGTTGGAATGGAGGGGTCTTAAGTTTTCCACCAGAAGTAATACTATCTACCACCAAGGCACCGGAGTCCGCAGAGGTAATAATAAAGCTACTGATTAAAACTACCCCAAGTACTTTGAGTACCATAGCTAGAGGAAATTTATCGAAAAACACATACAAGGCAGTGGATATATTGTCGTTTACCGCGGCTATCATCGCTGTATCCCCTAGAAGAATATCGCGCATAGTAATTCCTCCAAAGGCACTAAACCAAAGAAATGTAACTAGAGCGGGAAGGATTAAGACACAAAGAATAAACTCCCTAATAGTTCTTCCCCTAGAAATCCGAGCAATAAAGGTACCTACAAATGGGGACCAGGAAATCCACCATCCCCAGTACATTATCGTTCTAGTTTTTTGCCAATCGGTACCTCTTAATGCTTCCGTCCAGGTAGCCATATCTACAAAATTGGTAAGGTAGCTACCTATATTCTGAATATAGGATTTAAGAATAAAAGTTGTTGGTCCCAATAGTAGCACTATGATAAAAATTGCCGAAGCTACTCTAACATTGAGTTTACTCAGCATTTGCACTCCTTTATTAACGCCACTAAATGCAGAAAGGGTGGCCGCAAGGGTTACTGCTACAATTATAATTATCTGATAGAACAAGGAACTCGGTATCCCAAATACATGGGTTAATCCAGAGTTAATTTGCCCTACTCCAAAACCTATGGTAGTAGCCAGTCCAAACAAGGTAGTGATCACCGCCATAATATCTATGACGTCTCCCATCCACCCATAAATCCTATTCCCCAAGAGGGGATAAAAAACGGAACGCAGGGTTAGCGGCATTTTTCTATTAAAGGTGAAATATGCAAGGGAAAGTCCCACTACGGAGTATATGGCCCAACCGTGTATTCCATGATGCAAAAAAGAAAAGTTAATGGCTTCTTGCGCTATCAATGCTGGCTCTTCCCCCGCCAAACGTGGCGGATTCAAAAAATCGCGCACCGGATCGGCAATACTGAACAACACTAATCCGTTCCCTATACCCGCACTGAACAACATGGCGAACCAGGCCCAGATACTAAATTCTGGTTTGGAATTTTTACCCCCTAACCGAATTTTCCCGAATTTGCCCAAGGCCATATACAAGCCAAATATAATAAACAGGTTTGCTGTTAGGGTGTAAATCCACCCCCCGTGGGCCGACACGTAGCTTTGGGCTATTCCAAAGTAATAATCGGCTTCCTGTTGAAAGACAAGAGTAAAAATAATACTTCCTATTAACACTAATGTAGCCCCGAGGAAGACCGTTTTATTGACGACTAATCCTAAAAACTTAGAGGATTTTTCTTTTCTAGAAACTTTTATTGGCATATTTTTTTATTGAATTAATAAAATAGATTATGTCCTTTCCTTTGTTTTAAAGAAGGGTTCTGAAAAAGCGTAAGTTTAATTTTATGTCTTGTGTTGATATCGGGTTTTGGAGGGATGATAGCCCGTAACACACTGCCTATCAGCAAAAAGTTTAGAAAAGAATTGATTGAATAGATAAATTGCTTCAGATCGACTGAAGAAAATAGATTGCATAAAATTATATTTTCAAGATTGGTAAATTTTGGCATCGGGAAGTATACTAAATTAAGCTATATTTTCCAACTATGTTTTGGGGTTAGTTAACTACTTGCTTAGGTTATTAAAAATTTACCCTCCCGTTAATAGCAGGGGTATGAACCCCGTAAGAAGCCAGAACTTTCTTTGGGGTAAGAAGGTTGTCTAAAGCTTCTTTTAGGCGCTCGCTCTATAATGCTATCAACACGCTTCTACGGGTTGGCACCCCATATCCTATTAAGTGGCGCCCATTTCTAGTGATTACATAATTGGTACCACATCAGTTTTCTACTATTTTCACTCTAAAAACGCCCTGCACCTTACATAAGAATCATATTTATCGTATAATTGAGGTTATCTACAAGCGACGGCTTTTATGGTAGCCTGTCACTTGGAAGCTAAAACCCATACTAAATCTATTGCTTATGAAACCTGTTGGAATTGTTGCTTTGGTCTTATTCCTAACATCCATTCATACTTACTCCCAACAAAAAAGGACAAGGGATTACGGTATAGAGATTGGCGTTTTAAAAACGGGGAAATACAATGCTATTACCGATGTTGAGGGCGTTAGTGTTGGCCATACCACCCTTATTGTAGGCGATAGCGTTAGAACTGGGGTAACTGCCCTACTCCCCCATTCCGGTAACATTTTTCAATCTAAGGTGCCGGCCGCCATCTATATAGGAAACGGCTTTGGTAAATTGGCTGGCTATAGTCAGGTTAAGGAACTAGGAAATATAGAAACCCCCATAATTTTAACCAACACCCTAAGTGTTCCTGTTGCCTCTGATGCGCTTATATCCTACACCTTGGACCGCAATAAAGAGGTGCATTCTGTAAACTCCATTGTTGGGGAAACTAATGATGGTTGGTTAAATGATATTCGAGGAAGGCATATTAAACAGCATCATGTTTTAAGCGCCATAGAAAATGCAAAATCTGGCCCCGTGGAGGAGGGAAATGTAGGTGCAGGAACCGGGACTATCTGCTTTGGATTTAAGGGAGGTATTGGAACTTCCTCCAGGGTGATACCTAGCTCCCTTGGAGGTTACACCGTTGGAGTTTTGGTACAGTCCAATTTTGGTGGTGTGCTAGAAGTTAATGGTGTCCCCATTGCCAAGGAACTGAATACCGTACCAAAACACTATAATTACGATACTGATGGCTCCTGCATGATTGTTATATTTACCGATGCTCCCTTAGATTCCAGGAATTTGGAGCGACTGGCGAAAAGGGCCATGTTAGGATTAGCAAAAACCGGAGGAATTGCCTCCAATGGGAGTGGCGATTACATAATAGCAGTATCCACAGCCAAAGAAAATCTAATCCCTTATACCAGTGATACCCCTTTTAACCAGCCTAAGGTCCTTAGGAATGATGCCATTACTCCACTGTTTATGGCCACCATAGAAGCAACAGAGGAGGCTATCATCAACTCCTTATTTGCAGCAGAGGGTATAAGCGGGATAAAGGGGAGACAAATAGAATCTCTTCCAATAGGTAAGGTTTTGGAGATTATGGATTCCTATAACAGAGTTAATAAGAAGTAATTTTATCTATGCATCCAAAAAATCCGTTCATATCAGATTACGATTTTGATAGATTGGTGGACAAACATCCCCCTTTAAAACAATTTGTTTTTATAAACGACTATGGAAACAAGACCATAAAATTTGGTGATAAAGAAGCGGTGAAGGCATTAAACACGGGCCTATTAAAAACCTATTATGGCCTTTCCTATTGGGATATTCCCCAAAACAACCTATGCCCCCCTATCCCAGGGCGCTTGGATTACCTACTGTATATTTCCGACCTAATTCCCAAAAAGCAACTCCGTTTGTTGGATATAGGTACCGGTGCCAATCTTATTTATCCAATTTTAGGCTGTCGCCATTTTAACTGGGAATGTACCGGAAGCGAGGTAAACCTAGACTCCCTAAAAAACGCCCAAGCCATTATTGCGAAAAACACAGTATTAGAAAATATAGAACTACGCCACCAACCCTTTAAAAATAAGATATTGGAGAATCTGGTACTTCCCGAAGATTATTTTGATGTGGTGGTCTGCAATCCCCCATTTTTTAAGAATAAGACAGAAGCTATACGGCGTAACCAACGAAAAGTCAATAATCTTGGTCTAAGGGAAGCGGATTCTCAAAACTTTGGAGGCCTCTCCAATGAATTGTGGTACAAGGGCGGGGAAACCGCATTTATCAAGAAAATGGCCGCCGAAAGTATCCTTTACAAGGACCAGATACAATGGTTTACCTCCTTGGTCTCCCAAAAAGAAAACTTAAAAGACATAAAAAGAGCTGTCAATAAAACCGCCCCTATCACTGTTAGGGTTATTAATATGGATCAAGGCAATAAAAAAAGTAGGTTTATAGCGTGGAGCTTCCAAGTCCAATAATCCTTGGTTACAAAAAAAAATAAAACGGAATAAGCCAGCTTATTACTAACCCCCTACCCTATGGTAACAAAAAGGGGAAATTACCCCATATTCCTGGACGGTGGTTTTAAGGAAGCTCCTTTCAATACCATTTAATATTTATTGCCAATTATTTTTTCGCGCTTGCTGCTTCATAATACTCCCTATGTAATGCCTTAATTCTTTCTAACAACTTACCACTTGCCGGGCCTTTCACCTGAATATTGGGTACAATATCTTGAATGGGGTGAAAATGAATGGGAGCGGCAGGTGCATCTATTTCCGAAAGCCATTCTTTAAGTTGTTTTGCGGAGCTTAAGTAAACAACACCGCCCAGACCAACCCAACCGTGTGCTGCAGCACACATGGGGCAATGCTCCCCACTGGTATACATCCAAGTCTGTTTGCGATCTTCGGGAGATAAATTATCTGCCGCCCAGTGGGCCAGTTCAATCTCGGGATGCGCCAAATTGTTTAATTCGTTCACCCTATTACGGGCTGAGGCAATTACCTCGTTATTTTTATTTACTAAGAGCGACCCAAAGGGTTTATCCCCCGCTTTTACTGCTTCTTCGGCCAGGGCCAAGCACTGAGCCAGATGTTTTAAATCGATTTCCGATAGGGTTGAATCTGTGTTATTCATTTATAATCGTTTCTAATTATTACTTCTGTTATCCTAATGACCTTGAAATGGTCCCAGAGGAAGCTACATAATTTCTTGCGAATCTGCCAATCTTTTGGTTTTCCATGAAACCTTCTAAATAGTCACCATAGGTTAGACTCCTATTTGGTATAGGTTCTTATTACTGGAGGACAGGAATGCTTTGGTATTGAACCCAGTATAATAAGAAAATCCTGAGGAAGGTTGTCTCCGGAAAGCAAACGATAAATTTCCCGAATAAGTTAAGGGCGTTTGTAATGAGTAGAAGAGGCTCAACAAGGATTCTTTTAGCAGTACCGGCAATTGACTAAGAGGCAGTAACAGGGAAACAACTTAGCGATACGCCATTGTTTTGGTAATCCTGACTAGGTGAGCATTCTGTTCCATTACACTTAGTACTAATTTTAAAGCCTAGAAACGGCTTTTACTTACTGCTTTTTAAGGTAGAAAATCCTATTGCCCCGATGTGTAGGTCTGGGCAATAGGAAGTATATTTTTATTGGTATTCCTAAACAGTTTCTTCTTCTATCTGTGCTTCTTCCTCTTCTTGTTCGGACTTTTCTATAACCTTAAATTTTTCTAGCTGCTCTTCTTCGCCTGTAAAATAGGGAAACACATCTAAAATTGGAGACTCTGTAATCGCAGGAATGGAATAGTCGCCCGTAGTTCCTCTCATTGCGGTAATGGTATTATCGTAGGCTTCTTTTACGTCATTAGCCTGTACCAGCATGTATAAATTGGTCTTTCGTTCCTTGCCACTTTCTTCATCAAAAGCAATTAGGGAAACCTTGGATTTAAACCAACGATCTGAATTTTCATAGGGATGGACTTCCGAGAAATTAGCGACCTTAATATTGGTAATTAGAAACTCCTCACTAGTTAAAGTGGCCATTTCCTCATTTATTCTTGTTTCTGCTTCTGTATAGGAGATAGCATCCAGGAGGTAGGTCTCTGTGGTTACCTTTTGTTCTCCAGTTTCGTGTGTTTTTCTGTATTTAACTTTGCATTCGTACCAAGTTACACTCATAATATTATTTTTAGGTTGCCAAATATATATGTTATAAAAGTGATATAAGGAAAAAGCCAGAATAGATATTCACAATATGGTAAGCGTATGCAACCATGCCCTATAGCTCCCCTTTTTCCGTTAGAATTCTACGAGTGCTATTCCTTCAATTCCCCTTAAAATGTTTTTCAGGGAGACCTTACCGGAACCTATCCTTATTATATGTTCTATCCTGGGTAACCCCTAAATTGGGGGAACAACAATCACATTTACTGGGCTACCTTCATAAGTATTAATTGCTTAAGTTCCCATCAACAGAAGTCCAAATTAGTAGCTCTCGGAAATGATTAAGATAAACTGAAGTCCTCCCAACGCCGAATACTTTTATCACCGACCCATAAAAAAATAAGGAAAACGTTCATTATTTACTTACCTTTAAAACTCTAAAAAACCATAGTTCAGAATGACAGCTAGCCACCCTCTAATTTTACTTGCCGATGATGATGAGGACGACTGCATGTTTTTTAAAGATGCCTTGGAGGAACTTTCCCTCCCTGTCTGTCTTAAAACCTTGAGCAATGGGGTGGAATTAATGAATTATCTTAAGGGTTTGGAAACCGACTTTCCAAAGGTGCTTTTTCTGGACTTAAACATGCCTCGGAAAACAGGTTTTGAATGCCTTTCCGAAATAAAGCACTGCGACAAATTAAGACATTTACCAGTGGTAATTTTCACTACCTCCAACAATCCTACGGTTATTAATAAATTGTTTGCGGAAGGCGCAGATTTCTTTATTCGAAAACCTGCCAGCTTCACCAACCTCAAAACTGTGATTAATAAGGTGGTAACATTACTTGACTCAAACAATGGGTTGCCACCAAAAAAAGACACTTTTCTTATTAAACCAGAAAATTAAAACGCTATGAATAAACCCCATAAAGCAAACGGAATCCCCTTCCTCAGTGCTGGAGGCGATATGGGAGCACATATAAGCGCAATGGCATGGGAGGAAACTTCCTTGGGACCTATCACTGAGTGGCCCACAAGCTTACGCACAACACTTAGTTTAATTTTACACGCTTCCTTACCCATGTGTTGTTTTTGGGGAGGAGAACAAATTTGCTTTTATAACGATGCGTTTCGGCTTCACTTGGAAGGAAATGAAAAACAGCCCGTTATCGGAAAAAAGGGAAGTGAGGCTTGGCCAGAAATTTGGGACTTTTTAGAACCAAAGATAAATAAGGTATTAGACACAGCTAAACCCATCACTACGTACAATCAACAATTATCTTTTAATCAAAAGCCTGGCAAGAAAGGCATCTATAAAACCTTCTGTTGTAGCGCTGTGTTCAATGATGAGGGCGAGGTGGCAGGCGTTCTACTTACATTTACAGAAACCACCAAGCACGATAAGGCCCAACAACGACTTGAGGAAAGCGAACGAAAATTCAAAATACTCGCAGACGCTATGCCCGAGTTTATTTGGCTAACAGACCCAGAAGGGAATATAAACTACTTTAACCGGTCTGTTTACAACTATTCTGGACTAGGTCCGGAGCAACTAGAGAACAGAGGCTGGTTGCAAGTGGTACATCCAGATGACCGGGAAGAGAATATAAGACTCTGGGAAAAGGCTATTGAAACGGGGCAAGATTTTTTGTTTGAGCATCGTTTTAAACGGCATGACGGTGTATACCGCTGGCAACTAACTAGGGCAAAACCTCAAAGAAACCAAAGCGGGGAAATACTAATGTGGGTTGGAATCAGCACGGATATTCAAGACCAAAAAATGTTTACCTACGAACTGGAGAAACAGGTAAGGGAACGAACTTCGGAGCTACTCCAATTAAACGAGTCCCTAAAAAAAGGCGAACAACGCTATCATTTAATGGTAGAGGAAGTACAGGACTATGCCATCCTATATCTCAATAGACATGGGATTGTAGAGAATTGGAACACAGGAGCAGAAAAAATTAAAGGGTATAAGGCTGATGAGATTATTGGTAAAAGCTTTTCAAATTTTTATACCGAAGAGGACCGGAAAAACGGCCTTCCACAAAAACTATTGAAAAGAGCCATTAAAAATGATCGGGCGGTACAGGAAGGGTGGCGCGTAAGGAAGGATAAGACCTTGTTTTGGGCAAGTGTGGTGATCACCGCAGTGCATGGACAAAACAATGAGGTAATAGGGTTTTCTAAGGTTACGCGCGACTTAACCGCAAAGAAGGAGGCCGATGATGCCTTAAAAGAAAAAAAGATTGAGCTAGAACAAAAAAACAATGAACTTCAGGAGCTGAATAAAGAGCTTCAATCCTTTGCATATATCGCTAGCCATGATCTTCAGGAACCACTAAGAAAAATTCAGACCTTTACATCGCGAATTGCTGAAAAGGAAGGACATGTACTTTCTAATTATGGTAAAGATCTTTTTGCCCGTATGCGACTTTCAGCAGAACGCATGCAAACACTTATTGAAGATTTGCTTGCCTACTCTAGAACGCATAATCAGGAAGGGGAGTTGAAAAAAACATCCCTCAGAAATATTGTTGCACAAGTAGAGGAAGATCTCGCCGAAGAGTTGTTAAAAAAGGAGGCAGTAATAGACTTCCAATCAAATTACGAGCTGCTTATTATTCCCTTTCAAATAAAACAACTCTTCCACAATTTGATTACCAATTCCTTAAAATTCTCCAAGCCTAGTGTCCCCTTACGAATAACCATAGATACTGAAGTGGTTGCAGGAAGTGCTATTGAAAATAAATCCCTGTTAAACCACAAAAACTACTGTCGTATATCTGTTTCCGATAACGGAATAGGATTTGACCAACAATACAGCAAAAAGATTTTTGAGCTTTTCCAACGACTCCATGGGAAGTCAGAGTATCCGGGTACTGGAATTGGACTTGCCATTATTAAGAGAATAGTGGAAAATCACCACGGCGTAATAACAGCTACCGGAGAATTGGGTGTAGGGGCAACTTTTTATATTTATCTACCAGTGGAATCTTAAACACCTAACATCCTTAATCCAAACTATTTAATTTTACAAATAGGAAGCCATTTTAAAAAGTACGCTTCCTATTTGCTAAATCGTTACAACCTGCTATATAGGTAGTGGTTAGCTTCTCATCTTTGCCATTTAGGGGTAAGGAAGATACCAAAAATCTATGGTATGCATGGATACGAACTTCTTTTCCATGTATTTCACGGTCACTATTTATTGCTTTTGATATTTAGCAATAAGGAATCTCTCAATTCAATTAAGGAATTACTCAAACCTACCTTGTAAACATGGGGAAACTCAAATCTTTTATGTTCGTCCGATAACTGGGAAACCCTATGCTTTCTATACTCGGAGATTTCACTCACCTGTAGTTCTGGAATCAATACATTTCCATTTTCAACTACTTTTGAAGTCAAAACCTCACTCTTTAATCCGGCAATTACAGATTGCTTATCAGGATATTGGGGGTGATAAATAGTGTGTATATCCGATACCTTTTCTTCTGCCAATACAATAGCATCTGCATACAATTTATCTTCATCGGTGTAATACCTCGCAATCTTTTTCTTTCCTGGAAGTGTCAACTTATATACATCTTCAGACAGTTTTATAGTGGGTCTCTTGTTTACCTGACTAAGCTTATAGACTCCGTCTAAAGCTCCATCTTTTTGACCGGTAATAAGACTGGTACCCACCCCAAAACCGTCCAATTTAGCTCCCTGATCTATGAGGCTTTTAATGATATATTCGTCCAACTGGTTAGACGCAATAATTTTCACCTCTTTCAATCCGGCATCATCCAATAGCTGCCTAGCTTTTTTGGATAAGTAGGCCAAGTCTCCGCTATCTAATCTAATGGCTGCTAGTTGCTCTCCTTTTTCAGCCATTTCTTTGGCAACAATAATAGCATTGGGAACGCCACTTTTTAGCGTGTGATACGTATCAACCAACAATACACAGTTTTTGGGTCTGGTCTCTGCATATACCCTAAAGGCCGTTAGCTCATCTTCAAAACTTTGCACCCAGGAATGTGCTTGTGTCCCGGAAGCCTCCAGTCCGTATAAATGAGCACTAAGTACGTTAGAGGTAGCATCTACGCCACCTACTACCGCTGCTCTACTACCGTGAATTGCGGCCCACCCCTGGGCACGGCGCATTCCAAATTCCATTAATGCCTTATCCCCAGCTGAAAGGCGAAGCCGGTTGGCCTTTGTTGCGATCAGTGACTGATAATTAATGGTGTTCAGCAACAGTGTTTCTAACAATTGGGCCTCTATGATTGTGCCTTCCACAGTGATTACCGGCTCATTGGGAAAAATAACTTCCCCTTCCTTAGGAGCATATAGGGTTCCTTTGAACTGAAAGTCTTTTAAATACTCCAAAAAGCTACTTTGGAAGCCTCTTTGGTGTAGAAAATCAATAGCCTCTGAACTGAACTTAAAATCTTGTATTAGCTCTAATAGATCTTGTAGTCCCGAAAAGATGGTATATCCCCCTCCAAAGGGATTTTTCCTAAAGAAATAATCGAAATTAACCGTATCTCCCGCCCTTCCCGACAAAAAGTAGCCTTCGGCCATGGAGAGTTGATAGAGATCGGTGTAGAGGCCAGAAAATTTATTGGTTAAATTCATTATATCCAATTTTAAATTGGTTGCTCAGCTATTTAAGTTTATGGTAGTGAAATACCCACTAGAAAAGGTATACGCTCAAAATTAACGGTTATTCTACCTTCCTCCAAGCGGGTTCACTAGTACCGCAATACAACTACTTGCTATGCCCAAGCAGCCTATTGTTTGGATAGTACATAATGGGATGCCAGATCCCCGGTATTGACCTTCCCATCCTTATCTAACATAATGATGGCATTCTCTACTACTTTGTAATGTTTTGTTTCTCCGTTGACTTCTAGAAGTGTTATGGTATTCCCGTCCTCATTCCAGGTGAATTTTCCATTATCGGTAAACTTCCCATCTTCTTTCCCTAGGTACTCTAGCTCGGACTTATAGCTACCATCGGCAGTAAGGGTAATCTTGGTATGTATACCCTCACAACTGGCACAAGGTAGGGTCCCCTCATAGGTTCCTTCCCAATCCAAGGATATTTGCGAAGTGTGCATATCTGGAACTTCATTTTTATCTGCCGGAATTTCGGAAGTAGTTTCACTCTTTATGGAAGCGTATTTATCAGCGCTATTTTTACAGGAAACGGTTATAAGGCCCATGAGTCCTAATGCTAAAATTGTTTTTTTCATTTCTATATTATATTTCAGTTGCTTTAAAAATATCAAACTGCTTGCCAAAACAGGGTTATAAAAAACATAAAGTTTAATAAAATAGTTGTCATCCCCCATTATTTTTATTTATCCCTCTATTAACTAAGGGCACAATCTCTCATATCCCCGTAGGTGTCTATTCTACAAGTGATTATGACAACTTATAATATTATAACTTGAGTATAGGAGTAGGTTCTATGTTATGATCTCCACCATTGTAAAGGAATTAATACAATCTAAAACAACCTCTTTTCGGTATTTTCTTATATTTCCGGCCATTGTATTTATACTTCTTATAGCTAGAATTGGCTCTTACGATTTAGAAGAAACCAGTGAGACCAGATATGCGGAAATCAGTAGGGAGATGTTGGTATCTAGTGACTACTTACCTTCCCAATTATTAGGGATATACCATTAGCATTAACCGCCACTCACCTATTATTTCACCACCCTCGGTTACCACATCATTGGGTTAAACCAGTTTGGGGCCAGGTTCTTTCTTCAGCTGGCCTTTATATTACCATAACTCCTTTTGTACAGGATAGCCAAGTTTTTGTTTCAGGATTAGGAGATAGCTTTTTTTAGCTGGACTCATTTATTATTCTATTCCGATATTATTACTACCAAATCAATTTAAACATGGAAAAGAGTTTAAAAAGTGATGGGTGTATTACAATAATTAGGAACTATTTATGTTGCAATATTTTTTCCTATAGCTAATGCATGGGACTACAAAGACACCCTATGTAGCCTGATGAAATTTTGATTCATTAACCTTTTTCACCTCAATATCTTCCATACTTTTCCTACCCTTTCGTTTGTTTTTCCATAAAAGATGCGTTATCATACGCTAATAAAGAAATACGCTGTAGCATGTTCAATAAACTTGTGGCCATAGAGCCGTTAAATTTAATCCCATCAGCAGAAAAGGACCTTCATAATTACGCAAAAGAAGTAGTACTCTATAGGGACATCCCTAAAGACGATATGGAAATGGCAATGCGAATTGGCGATGCGGATGCAGTTTTATTAAGTTACACCTCCCATCTTGGGAAAGCCACATTAATGAAGTGTTTAAATGTAAGATATATTGGGATGTGTTGTTCCTTGTACTCCCCTGAAAGTGCCAACGTAGATATCGCCTATGCTACTGAACGCGGAATTACGGTGACGGGAATTCGCGATTATGGGGATGAAGGAGTTGTGGAATACGTAATTAGTGAGCTTGTCCGTTGCCTTCACGGTTTTGGCACAAAACCCAACGGAGAGCCCGAAAAACCTTGGGATGGAGTACCAAGGGAGATAACCGGAATAAAAGCAGGAATCGTAGGTTTGGGAGCCTCTGGAGGAATGGTGGCAGATGCCCTTCATTTTTTTGGAGCCGAGATAGCCTATTTTTCACGAGGTGAAAAACCGGAGGCCAAGGCAAAGGGGTATCGTTATTTGCCTTTAAAAACCCTGCTTGCAGAGTGTGAGGTAGTCATCACCTGTCTTAATAAAAACACCGTGCTATTACACGAAGAAGAATTTACACAGTTAGGAAACCGTAAAATTCTTTTTAATACTGGTCTTTCTCCAGCTTGGGATGAAACTCCCTTTCAGCAGTGGCTAGAGGGTGATAATCGTCTCTATGCAGATACCCTTGGCGCATTGGGAAACAAGAAGTTCTTAAGTCACCCTAATGTATATTGTATGCAGGTTTCCGTAGGGAGAACAAGACAGGCGTTTGACCGACTTAGCAAAAAGGTTTTAGCGAATATTGATGACTATTTTAAAAAACAATTGGCGAAGTAATGTTGCGTAGGGTGTTCACCACGCTCCACCCAGCAATCTGCGACGTTTTGCTATAGACATCCACTACTGCATCTATTTGCTCACTTTTAACCTCTATCCGATGCCTGTCACCAATGTAACCTGGTGTAGAAGTAACCGATACTTTCATATTTTCAGGACCAACAGTGGCAAGGGAGGCTGCAACCGACACATTCACTTTGGATGGGAAAAGAGCAATGGCCTCCTGAGCGTTCCCTTTCATAACCGTTTTCTTTTCGGTTTGTAGGGACTCTTCGTATACGGGGGTGTTTTTTAAGGAATCAGGACTTTTTTCAGTAGCAAAAGATGCCGTACATTTCTCCATGAGAGAAATGGTTCTCATTACATCAAAACCTCCAATAGCACCAGAAACCAAATGTACGCGAGTATTATTCTCACTGGCAGCCTTTTTTACCGCTTCATAGTAATCCGTATCGGCTAGGGCACCAATGGAAAGTGTTACAATGGAAGAACCTTTGGTTAATGCAGGTATGGCGAACTCTCGAAAGGCATCAGGAGATGCTGCCTCCACAATATAGTCTGGTTTAAGGGCAAGTAATTCATCCATCGTGTTACAGGCTGTACAGGTGTTTTTGGACTGTGAACTGGAAATCATATCCACAATTCGTTCGGCTTTTTCAAATGTTCGGGAATAGCATCCTATAAGCTTGTACTGGGGCAATAGTCCAGAATTCATTGCTTCTACAACAATGTGGGCAAGTTTCCCACAACCAACGATAGCTAGTGTATTTATTTTCATGCCGACCAATATAGCAAGTTCTTATCCATAAACCAAAATGGACTATTCTCCTTGAAGTTTAGTTAATGCGTAAGAAATATACAGGGATAGGCACCATGCTTTTTTACCAATTAAAGTATTCGGAATTATGGACATCTTAGCCACCCTACAGGGAAAGACGGGAAGAAGAGGATAAGCCATATACTGTAAGATGGGTAGTAGCAAGGCTACATTTTATAAGTCCGCATCCCTTAGTTAGTTCCTGCCAATTCCTCAAAGTTTAGAATACGATCACAGATTTTTTTCAATAAAGGAAGCTCGTGACTAATAACCAACATTCCAAGTTGCTGGCGCTCTACCAGCTGCAAAACAGTTTGCCATATTTGTGTTTGGGTAATGGCATCGAGCATAGTTGTCATCTCATCTGCGATTATAAATTTTGTTTCTGGTGAAATGGCTCTAGCAAGGCAAAAACGCTGTAATTCCCCACCGGAAAGCTGTGATGGGAAACGCTGCATCCACTCCTGTTGTAAATTGTATCCTTTTTTATTATGACCACCATTATATATGAGTTAGCTTAACCGCTACCCAATACATAACTCTAATAAAAAAAGCTACTTAGCTTATCTTAAATAATCCTTTGAAGTATTCTGGAATATTTTTGCTTTGCTAATCTTTTGAGTGCTTTTTGAAAAGCATAATCTTCAAATTTATTTCTACTAGGATAAACAAAAATTTGAAAAATTTTATTTTGCTAAACTTAACATTCATGGCAAAGCTAGTACCTTATAGCTTGATAACAATAATAAACATCGCACTTTTAGCAATTTTATAACACAATCATTAGCGAATCATTAATTATGCCTTACAGTATTTAATCCATCAAAAGTCCCTTTGAAATAAATTTGGGAAACATACTTACCTGACATAGAACATCCTTGGTTAAGGTACCTAGGTACACCAGTGTGATTTTGGCATAAAACAAAGCCAACCCAATTACAGGATCCTACAAAATATTTCTTAACAGAAATAGGACAACAACCCTATTTATAATGAATACTTTAACACATATTCCTACACCAAATCAAGTAGTATTCTGATTTTTAATTTTAGTGGAGGTACGCAAAGTCTAAATCCCAACAATTGGAGGCAACTTCTTATTGGGGGAATACTGATTAATATCAGCAGTTATATAAATTGACTATCCTAATTTTGCATATTTATAAAAGAGTTTATTAATTTTGATTACTTCTAAAAGGTCTACAGTTAAATGGCAACTACAGGCAACTAGATCACACATAGCTTTTTTAATTTCATTAAACTAATAGGCTGAGCAGTTACATTTTACATACATTTCTAGAATAAAGCGACTTCCTTCCCATAGCAATCCTATAATTCCGACATAAAAATTGATGTAAGGACTTAAAAAAGTATGGTTAATAAGGTATAGAAGGAGTAGATTTGCAAAAACAATTATTTATTTATTACAATACAGTATGCATAAAAATTTCCAAGAGTATATAAAGGAATTTGAAAAGGTTCTTAAGAGCGTTTTTCACGAAAGATATAATATTGATCAATTTAGTAACGAACGAGGGATACCCCCTGTAGCCCTAAGGGAAATTATGGGGAAGTCTCCTTTATCCGTGGCTATTCCTGAAGAATTTGGAGGAAGAGGCCTAAAGGTTAAGGAATGCTTGGGCATCTTATCCTCGGCTTCGTACGAATCCCTTTCCTTATCTCTGACCTTTGGAATAAACATCGCATTATTTTTGGAGCCGGTAGCCAAGTATGCCAATGCTGATATAAAAGCCAATATTTTTGATCGGTTTCTAAAGAAACAAAATATGGGGGGTCTTATGATCACCGAACCAGATTATGGTAGCAATGCACTTGGAATGGAAACCTATAATGAAAAGGAAGGCGACAGTTATAGGGTTAAGGGTACCAAACACTGGCAAGGATTAACGGGTATGGCAGACTATTGGCTTATTGCCTCTCGTGAAAAGAATAGTAAGGGGAACCTAAATAGAGACATCGATTTTTTCATTTGTGATGTAACCCAGCCCAATCAGCAGATTATAGTAGAGGAATACTATGACAATCTAGGGCTCTATATGATTCCTTATGGTAAAAACAAGGTAGATATTCTTGTTCCTTCGCAATATAAACTGGAGCCTGCTACCTCTGGAGTGAAAATGATGCTCGATATTCTTCATAGAAGTAGGATGCAATTTCCAGGGATGGCCCTTGGTTTCATTAAGCGAATGCTAGATGAGTGTATACAACATTGCGAAGCTAGGATCATTGGAAACAGCAAGTTAATTGAACTGGACATGGTTCAATACCAAATATCAAAGGTACAATCGGCCTTTACTATTGCTTCGGCCATGTGCTTTAGAAGTAGTACCCATAGCGGTATTGATAAAGATCTTGCCGATGCGGGTGTTGAAGCCAATTCTATGAAGGCATTTGTAACCGACCTTATGCAGGAATCGGCACAAATAGCTACGCAGTTATACGGCTCTACCGGATTTAAGATGGAGAACATAGCCGGAAGGGGAATTATGGATACTAGGGCATTTCAGATTTTTGAAGGATCCAACGAAATGCTTTATACGCAAATTGCCGAAATAATAGGAAAAATAATGAAGCGTAAAAACGATTACAATGTGTATGCATTTTTAAAAGAGTTTAACCTAACCGATCGTTCGCATCCTCACTTTAAGGATATTATCGATTTCTCTTTTACTCCAGGCTTAAAACAAAGAAAGCTTGTAGATTTAGGTAAAATATTCTCTAGAATTATCTCTTTGAATTTTGTGCTTGAAATGGAAGAAAAAGGATTCCGTAAAGATCTTGTTGCCAATTGCGTGGAAGTCATAAAAGGAGACGTAGCCAATTTGGTGAATTCTTTCCAAAATAAGAATACCGTAGTACAGGTTGCCGACTACCAAGAAAACAGTGATTGGTATAATTTTGTATAAGTAGGGATATCCTGCTCCTAGGCAGTCCCTACACAACCACTAAAAAAAAAGGCGCTTCCAATCCCTTGTATAAGGAATTGGAGCGCCTTTTTTAATTTGTTTATAAAGTTATAAGTCCAAAAACCAATGATCTATTTCCGGCTATCCTTAAGGGTGCCCGGCCTGCAAATTAAACTCAAACCTGGTGTTAGTACAATGATATACTCTAGTGCATGGTATTAGGAAAAGAGGGGAACTAGCCAGACGTGGTATTTAAGTTCTGTTTGTTGACCAATATTTTCTCCACATCCAGTTTCGTCAAGGGTTTATTGAAACACCCCTTTACCAAAGGGTGCTCCGATACCTTTTTCCTAAGCTCTTTATTACTAAAGGATGAAAGTACATAGATGTCCGTTGGAATATTTGGACTATAGATATTGTTAAATTCTCTTAGAAAATCCCATCCGTCCATATTTGGCATCTCTAGATCCAAAAACAGAATATCTGGAAGTTGTTTACCATCGGTGAGCTGATCGGTAAATGTTCTCAATCCATCTTTCGCAGAATCAAAACTTATAAAAGCACAGCTTTCTATAGCCTGTTTCATTCTATATTGCGTAGCGAATTGAGATACCAAGTCGTCATCTATAATATAAACAAGTGGATTCATAGATAATTGTAAGCATTCAATGATGAAAAATGCTTCCTCTATTACAAAAATACATCATAATCCAAATTTTCACGAGTAGATTGCTAAAGAAGAATCTTACTTGAGTTCCTCACTTTCTTGATTATTTCCTACTCTTTATACTTGCAAGCACCAAATTTTCTATCGTCATCCTAGTTCACCTTGAACTGAAATATTTCCGAATTGGACGTATTCCCCTCTGCATCGGTAGTGACCACCTGCCAATAATAGGTATTCCCAGAGGTAACCGTTGCTACCTTGTTCTGGTCCGTTACTGCCCCTAAACTAGACAGTGGTGGATTGGCCACATCCAAGAATAACTCATATCCTTGGATATCATTATCGGGGTCGGATCCCTTCCATCGAAGATTAATAGTTCCCTCGCTAGCGGTAACGCTAGCGCCCATTTCTGGCGCCACCACTTCAGCGGGAAAAGGAGCATAACTTTGGGTCCCCTCCCCTGCCAAGTAAAACCGATAGGTACTACTCTGTGCGGGTTGGTTAATTTTATTTGAAGTAGATACCACATACCATGAGTAAGGTTCTCCCTTGTTCAATTTAACGAAGATTGATTCCGTAGTACTAGAGTGTTTGGTTGTTTGTTGCGAATCTAGATTAGTGATTACCAAGCTATAATTGTCCGTATGTTTAGACGCCTCCCAAATAAATTGCACCTCGCTTTGGGTATCGGACACCGATTTTCCATCCAAGCATACCTCTTCGTTGGCCGGACTGATAGGTGTAGCAGGGGTTGGCGGTGTGGCTATGGGTTCTGTAGGACTATCATCGCCACCACCACCGCAGCTAATAAAAATAGTGATGAGGGAAAGGCCTAGTAGTTTTATGAAGGGGTTACTCATTATTTAATAATTTTAAAAGTTTCGTTAATCGTCTTACCTTTCACCTGTACCAGGTAGTTCCCAGAAATGAAATGGGCAGTAGCTACCCGTACCGTTCTATCAGCTCCAATTTGCTTCTTCTTTTTGTAAAGCATTCTTCCCGTAAAATCGAAAATGGTTACGGTTACCTCGTTATCCATGCCTCCGCAATAAATAGACAGTTCCGAATCTACCGGATTGGGATAGTACTTTACATCTTCGGATACAATTACCTGGGTTTCAAAGGTCCCTTGACAGGGAACTCCGGTAGTTACTTTAATACTGTTTACACCTGCCATTAAGGAAAGCGTTAGAGTATCCTCCTTGGTTATGGAAGTTTTCCCGTTTAGGGTTACGTAATACGATGCACCTCCTTTTAAGGAGAGGGAAACGCTTTTTGAAGATCTGTCTATTGCTGAAAAAACCGATAAATCCTCTGGTTCACTAATTTCGATAGAGAAACATTGTTCATAGGAAGACTCCCCTTCTACCTCAAAACAAAGGGAATAGCTACCCGGTTTTAAATTTTCTATTCCCAAACTATCCGTGAAACTACTAGTGAAGTTATAATCATTAGGGCCCAACAACCTTGCCGTATAATTATGGCTGGCAGTTGCCGAAATATCAATTTTGCCATTATTGGCCGATTTACAGTTTACGCTGGTAGATGAAATTCGGTAATTGGTAACGGGCAAGGTAAACACCTTACAACCGTTTACATCTACTGTTGCTCCGAGAGGGGTATTAGGACATTCATCTTCTGAATTAATTACCCCGTCACTATCCAAATCATTAGGGTCTACAAAAGGTTTATCCCCATAAATTAAAAACTCCCCAGGTTGCAAGCTAATGGGACTAGACACTTGGGTTACCTCCAAGGGACGGTTTCGCTTCATTAAATTATACCAGGTTCCGGTTTCCTGAAAGCCAGGAGCTACCTGCACTGTAGTCAACCCAAAATTACCAATAACCACCACGTATTTAATATCCGTTTCCGAGGCGTCATCGAGCGTTAAATGAATACGCTTCATCCCACTTGCATCGGAGAGATCCATTGAAAAATTGGAGGTGGAAAACACTGGAGCATCCGTTTTTAGTTGTATTAGTTTACGATAGGTATGGTATAGTGCCCACCTATTGGGGTCCTCTGCATATTCCCAAAGGATGGGCTTATTACCCACCCGTCCATTTTGATCTATGGAAATGTCATATCCCAACTCCCCAAACTGCCAAATTAATTTTGGTCCGGGGACAGTAAAGAAAAAAGCCGCTGCCGTCCCCATCCGTTCCAAGGCTATTGGCAAAGATTTGGTGGAATAGTTTTCCGTGGCGTTTCCAAAGTTTAAATTTTTAAACATTAATCGCTCCTCATCATGGCTTTCCATATAAGAAATTGCCGAAGGGGTGGTAAATCCTTTTTGCAAATAGGAGACTCCAGAAAAGTTAGATTTTCCGCTACTGTGGTAACCCATGGTGGCTTCATTATAAGGGGTGGTCTGCTTATTCCAGAGCATAATACCCTTCCCCTCATCAATCCTATATTCTGCCCATTCCCTTTCTTCCTGTATCCCTCCTAAATGCTCAAAAATCACATAAAAATTAGGGTTTACTTCCCATTGCTTATCGGCGTACTGTTTTAAGACATCCACTCTATCTTGCTGATAGGCATTGGTACAAGAATCGTTATTGGAAGTACAATTTTGGGTAAACCCTTTAGTAAGGTCCCATCTAAAACCGTCTAGTTTAAATTCTTCAATCCAATATTGCGCCGTCCTTTCCACGTAATATTGCGTTGCTGGGGATTGATGGTTAAAATCATTAAAAACGCTATAGGAGTGTTTTGCTTCCTGATTAAAAAATGGATTTTCGGTAGTGGCAGTACCCCCCAGTCCTCCATTGGTATCGTTCCACAATCTAAAATAGGGGTGTTGTCCGGTAGCATGATTGTAAACAACGTCTAAAATCACAGCAATTCCCCGTTTGTGACATTCATCTATCAAGGCTTTTAAGGCATCCTTTGTTCCGTAGTATTTATCCAAAGCCATATGGAAAGATGGGTTATACCCCCAGCTTTCATTTCCATCAAACTCATTAATAGGCATTAGCTCAATAGCATTTATTCCCAACGACTGCAAATAATCCAAACGTTCCTTTAAAGCATCAAAACTGTGTAACTCATCAAAATCTCGCAGTAAGACTTCATATATAACTAAGTCTTCTTTCTTGGGTGCTACAAAGTTGGTTATCTGCCATTCATATTCCGCCTCACCGGTACGCAATACCGTAACCGCTTCGGTGGTTAAATTAGTGGGATAATCTGGAAGATTTGGAAAGGTAAGCTCATTGATGTACTGATCGGAATAAGGGTCTAATATTAGGGTAGAATAAGGATCGGCAATATTAATTTCAAAATTGACCAAATATTGGTACAAATGATCTTTTTGCGGTGTTAAACCCGTTAGTTCTATCCAAAACCTGTCTTGCGAACTGTCTTTCTTCATCAGGTAAGTATCGTCTATTTCCCAATTATTGAAATCTCCAATCACGTGAACAAATTCCTTAAATGGGGCATAGAGCACCAAGGTAGCCTTAGTTGGGTCTAAAGGCTCTAGGTTTATACCGTCTAACATTCCATCGGGAACAGGTACCTCCTCTACCGTTGGAGCAACCACTGCTTTAAAAGCTACGGATTTCGTTTCCCCGTCATGGGTAGCCTGCAAAACAAACTGTGTATTTTGAGTGACCGAATAATCGAAATTATAATCGGTGATGGCATCTTGTTGATCTATTTCTATTCCATTGGCAGTAAGTACAAAATTGGATGCCAATGAAGTGCTGCCCATAATATTCAATAATTCCCCGCTGTTTACCACAGTGGTACTTTCTGCGGGAGCTATTAAATTAAGTTGAAAAGCACCTACGGCAAAAATATGGTCCTGTGTTTTTTTATCACCATCCCCATTTTTGGCCTTAACCAAGACTCCAATCTCCCCTATATTGGTCCTATTGAAAAAAGTACTGGGAGTTAAAGAGAAACTAAAGGTACCATCCCCATTATCGCTTAATTTTTGTGCCTCATTGCTATTAGTCCATGTTCCATTAGTTGGGGAATCTTGGGAGTTTTGCCCATTGGCATCCAAGGACCAGGCCCAAAGGTAAAGGTCTGTCACCCCCCATTTTTCCGGATCTACGTTCCCTACGGTCAGGGTAATTTGGTCGTTCTCCCCAAAAGCTTCGGGTGATACAGCAAAGTTTGCCGTTTGCACCTGGGAAATAGCAAGGCTAGAAATTAGGAAAAGTAGTACTGGTAATAGTTTTCTCATACAGTTGGTATTAAAAAAGGGCCGTAGAAAATCTACCGCCCTTTATAAGTAATTGGTTATTCAATAGTATAGGTGGGAGAACTCTCATCTGAGAAATCGAGGGTAATCCTATACGTTCCTGCAGTGACTGCAATATTATTATCGGAATCCCTATCCAAAACCCCGTCTAAATTGGCGTCTCCATAATCTTCTCCCCAAGTATCGTTTGGACGTACTTTTATTTCCCCATCCGCTAGGGTAATATCTAGGGTCCATACACCAGGATTGGCAAAATCTGGCGTAAACTTACTATCCGGCCCATCCCATCCATTTGGAGTTGCAGAACCTACCAGCCCCCATATTTTAGTTTCAGTAATGGAATACTCCAAGGTATTAAAATTAACGGTTACCAAGTAGTAGCCAGCGGTTACAGCAATATTGTTATCGGCATCCTGATCCAATACTCCGTCTCCATTTGCATCCCCATAATCGCCACCCCAGGTATCATTCATTCTAACTTTTACTTCTCCATCTTTCAATTGTACTACCGTTTTAAAGGTGTCGGTATTATAATCATAAACCAATTTGGTATCCGGTCCGTCCCATCCGTTTGGCGTAGCGGATCCTACCAGTCCCCAATAGAAAGTTTCAATGGTATAGGAATTATCGCTCCAATCTATGGTGATCCTATAGGTTCCTTCGGTAACCGCAATATTGTTATCCGGGTCCTGATCTAAAATTCCATCGTTGTTTGCGTCTCCAAAATCGCCACCCCATGCGTTGTTTTGCCTAAATTTAATTTCGCCATCCACCAAGTTTGCATAGGCTACAATTACATCTGGATTATCGGTTGTATAAAAGGGAATATCTGGCCCATCCCATCCATTTGGGGTTGCACCACCCACAACACCCCAGGTAGAAACTTCAATACCACTACCTTCTCCCTTGGCTTCTGGAAGCACCACATTTAGAGCGGTTACGGTAGAGATACTTTCTGGTGCGTTTTCTCCCCCATCTCCAATAAATGCCCTGACCCTAAAATAAAGACTCCCGGAGTTTGGCATATCGGCGGTATCTGGATCATTATCCAATCCGGCAAGAGCTGCCAAGGCCAGCATTTGCTCTACGGTAACGCCGTAGTTGTTCTCTGCCGTTGAACCTAAAAGGGTAAATTCTGCGAAATCTTCGGTAGCTGCCCCATGAAGCTCGAAGCTATTGGGAGTAGCCACTCCAAAATTAGGAGCATTCCAAACAAAACGCTCCGCAATATTCTTTTTGGTTTCAGAGGTTAATACATACTCGTTTAAAAAAGTATTGGTAAACATCACCTCTTCCGACGGTTCCGGCGAGCTAATAAATAAATTATCATCTTTCTCACAAGACACCATGCCTAGTGCGATCAAGATAAATAGTCCTATAATTCTTATGTTTTTCATGCTTATGGTTTTTGTTTAGTATCCGTTATTTTGCTTTAAATTTGGGTTGGCTTCCAAGGCCTGTAAGGGAATTGGGAACAATTTATAGGTGTCTGGAATGGCTGTTCCGCCTGCGACACCACCTTTCCACGGCCATAAATAAGTACCGCCTGTAAATTTCCCAAAACGAATTAAATCCGATCTCCTATGACCTTCCAAGTTTAACTCCCTGGCTCTTTCGTCCAGAACGTAATCTAATGATAATTCGCCCTGGCTTATTGGGTCCGCATTAGAACGGTCCCTCACCAAATTCACGTAATTCAGTGCCTTCTCCAAATTAGTTCCCGTCCTAAGGGCACACTCTGCGTACATTAAATAGGCATCCGCCAATCTAAATAGGGGGAAATCCGTACCCGAAAAAGGAGTGGGTGCCATAACAGGCGACACCGCATTGGTATTTCTAAACTTGATTGAGGGATAACCATCCGTCCAAGTTTTGTAATCGGTCATTTCGTAAGAATGCCCCTCTGTAAAAAAGAGTTTAGCTCTATCGTCAGTAGCAGTGTCCAGATCCCCAAACAAACCATACCAGGCCTTGGTTGCCCTGTGGCCTCCCCAGCCTTCTGTTAACCCATAGTCTGCCAAGGTCATGGTTTCGGAACTACTGCCACCATTTACGATATACGTAGTGTTTCCGTAACTCTGACTATTTAAAGCATCTGCAATCAAAGGAAAAATAATCTCTGGCGAGGTATTATTATCCCCAGAAAAAACACTGACAAAACTATCTGCCAGACGGTAGTTACCATTATCGATTACTTTGGAAATGGCTTCCATAGACGCGGCATATTTAGGAGTACCCACATATACTTCAGCATTGATATACAGCTTGGCCAATAGCATTTGACCTACTGCTTTGTTGGCTCTACCATAATCATTGTTCTCTGGCAAGGTCTCCACAATCTCCAATAATTCGGATTCCACGTAATTAAACAGCTCTTCCCTAGTGGCTTCGGGAAGGGGTGCCGAGGTACCAAAGTTTTCTTCGGTTGCCAAAACCCCTTTTCCAAAGGTATCTATGAGATAATAATATGCCAATGCTCTAATAAATCGTACTTCCGAAATTACGGCTTCCTTATTTTCCGTATCCACATTATTGAGCACGGAAAGTAGGTTGTTACACTGGGGAATGGTATAATATATTCTATTGTACAGGTACCTAAAGAATTTATTATTCTCATCCCAGTTAGAGGTAGTCGTCAATTGATCTAACCCATCATCTCCCCATCTATTTTTCATGGCATCGGCAGTGAAATCCTGCAAGTTTACAATTCCACGTAAAAAGGGCGATTCCCCAGCATCATCACTAATATCGGAGCTACCTGGCCCATCTGGCCCGGACAGCGCAAAGGAGCCGTATAATCTGGATACGATCCCCTCTACCGCATTGGGGTCTTTTCTTAAAAGTTCAGCCAAGGTGAGTTCCACCAAAGGGTCGGTATCCAAATCTTTTGTACAGCCCATATTTATAAAGAGGGCCATTCCTAAAAATGCGGTTATTATTCTTTTCATTTGTTTTATTTTATATGTTTTTCTAACGTCACCCCAAATTCTCTTGGGAGCAAATTTCCATTCCACCTTGTGCCATCCAATCCCATGGGATTTTAAACTTTCCAAGGTGATTCCCCTCTTCCTAAAAATCTAAATTTAATCCTAGACTAAATACTCTTGGCCTTGGATAGAAATTTGTATCGATTGCGTTGAAATTCTCCGGATCTTGTCCACTATAATCACTTATCACAAATAGGTTATTGGCAGCTCCATAGATTCTTAATGAAGCATTCTCCAAGAAATTTGGAATACGATACCCCAAAACAATATTCTCACTTCTTAAGAATGAAGCATCCTCTAAAAAGTAATCCGAAAAGGGAATGTTCCCCTGTACGTTTACCATAGCGGTATTGGCATCACCTCTGTAAAAATCCAACACATTGCTTAGGCTATTGCTATTATTAGGAATGGCATTGTCTATCCAACCGGTAGTTAGCCTCTTGGCATTATATACCTTGCCTCCTATTTGCCCCCTAAAACTTGAGCTTAGGTCCCAATGCTTATAATTTAGGTTTATTCCAAAACCATAGGTCCAATTAGGCCTTAAGGGTTGGTAATACCTATCATCATTATCTAATACATTATCTCCATTTAAATCTAAAAACGCATTGGATATGGGATTGCCATCTACATCATAGATCTGCTTAAACACCCATGCGGAGTAGGGCTGGAAACCTACAGTATGGTATCCAATTCTAACTCCAGTCCCTGTAGGTAAGCCAGACTCATCTGCAGTAATTCTAGAAACGTCCTTAAGACTGGTAACCTCAGACCTATTATACCCCACGTTAGAATTAATCTCGAACCTAAAATCTTGGGTGTGTATTGGTTTTAAGTTTAGGTTAACTTCAAAACCTTTACTTTCTGTTTCTCCCACATTTTGAACAAATGCATCGGTCAAGGCCTGTCCTGGAGGAACCGACGTCCTAGCTAATAGGTCTTTGGTTTCTTTTTTATAAAAATCTACAGCACCTGATAAAATATTGTTGTTGAAGAAATCGAAATCCAGCCCAATATTATAGGTAGTCGTTTTTTCCCAAGTAAGATCTGGGTTAAATGCCCTAGCAGAATATAAGGATACGCCAGACAAATATTGACTGGTACTGCTACCCACTACAAAAAGTGGAGAGGATGGATAGTATCCTACGGCCCCGGTAATATCTTGCTGTCCGGTTTTCCCGGCCCCTAGCCTTAGCTTTAGGTCGTTAATGACATTGGAATTCTCAGCAAAATCCATATTTCCTAATTTCCAAGCCACTGCGGCGGCAGGGAAGTAGCCCCATCTATTTTCCTTGGTAAATAAGGAAGATCCGTCTGCCCTAAAGGAGAGGGTTAGCAGTACCTGATCCAAGACATCTATATTGGCCCTTCCAAAGTACGACTGCAGGTTTAGCACATTATAATATCTGTTATTAGGGTTTTCCAGATTCTCCTGTACCTCCCTAATTCCCGTTTCATTATTGTAGCGGTAAATTTCCTTGTTCCCGTCATTTTTGAAATTTTGATAAGAATAGCCACCCTGTACTTCCACTCTTCTTAGGAAACCATCTAATTCCTTGGCATAGACCAAATAGGCATCCAAGGTGGTGTTGGTCATATCTTGATTTTCCCGGTAGTTAACCCCAGGGTTAAACAGATAATTGGTGTTAATATCCGTATTGGCATTATCAAATCGGTAAGTAGCCAATGAATTATCGGAAAACGTTTCCTCTATCTTAGCCTTGGATCCTTCCACACCTAGATTAAGGACTGCCCTCAATTCTGGTAGCGAATGCAATTTATAATCGAGTTCCACATTCCCGAGGAATCTTGCTACCTGCTCTGGTCTTTGTCGCTGTTTTAACAAGGCCAAGGGGTTATATTGTCCGTCTAATATCAATCTATTTCCGTCTACCACCGTATTTTGGTAATAACCTCCAAAACGGTTATCGGGATTAAGATCGAATGCAGGTTTTGTAGGATCCATATTTACGGCTCCTCCAAGAGCGCCCCCCTCATCAATGGCATTTTTGTCTGAGAAAAGTCCCTTTGCATTTACATCTACTTTTAAATGATCGTCAAAGAAAGTGGGTGTTAATTTAACGGATAAGCTTACTCGCTCATAATCATTCGTTTTTACCACTCCGGCCGTATTGGTATAGCCAATGGAACCTCTGAATGGTACCTTACCCCCTAAATTTGCTCTGGCACTAAAGTTATTATTGGAAGAGATGGCAGTTCTATAAATCTGATCTTGCCAATCTGTATCGTAAATGATTCTTCCTTCTATCTCTTCTGTTAAGGGATCATCGCTTAAGGAGCTGTTAGGGTCCTTCACTCCCAACAAATTGGTAAAAGATGGGTGATATTCCTTGATGAATCGCACATAACTATCACTATCCATCACATTTACCCTTCTATTTACCTTGCTTACAGAAACATCGGATGAGAAGTTAAATCTGGCCTCTCCAGAAGTTCCCTTTTTGGTGGCGATGATAATTACTCCATTGGAAGCCCTAGATCCGTAGATTGCCGTGGCCGATGCGTCTTTCAACACACTAAAGCTTTCAATATCATTAGGATTGATAAGCGATAGTGGGTTTCCTACTCCTGCCGGATTGGTGTTATCTATTGGGATACCGTCTATTACAATAAGAGGGTTGTTGTTCGCCGATAGTGACGACCCACCTCTTATCCTAATATTAGGAGCCGAATCTGGCTGTCCGCCGTTTGTAGTGATTCGTACTCCAGCCATTTTACCGGTAAGCAACTGATCAGCAGACACCACTGCCCCTTCATTAAAATCTTTGGAGGACAAAACATCTACCGCTCCGGTTAAATCAGATTTTTTAGCGGTACCATAACCAATAAGGACTACTTCGTCCAGTGCTTCCACGGATTCGGTCATTTCCACATTTAAGGTAGTGGAGGTTACGGCTACCTCTTTATCGTGATACCCAAGGGATGTAAATACCAAGATATCGCCCATATTGATATTGGCAATTTCAAAATTTCCATCAAAATCGGAAATAGTACCCTGTGTGGTACCTTTTACCAAAACATTGACTCCCATTAAGGGAATATTGGATGTTTTATCCGTTATTTTCCCTTTCACCATTTCCTGGCCAAAAAAGAGCAAAGGAAAAAAGAGAAACACACCTATAAAGATGCTTTTTAGCTTATTCATACAGTTAGATTGAGTTAATAATTGGTTAATACCTAATACACTTCTACTTTTTCGCATGGTGAAAATATGCCCTTAACTTTAAATTAACAAGGTGCAGCATTCACGCAACGCGTTGCATGTTGACAACTTTTGTATTTTAGGGATTTTATTCTGTCATATCGATAATAATAAAAAGAAAAATCCCCCTACTTTGCAATGCCAATAGCTTTGGCCTATAGTGGGGGCATTGTTATTAACCATATTAAATAAAGTATTACCTATAAAAAATGAGGCCTAAAATCACCATAAAAGATATAGCAAAAGAATTAGACGTATCCCCCTCTACTGTATCCAGAGCATTGAAGGACAATCCTGAGATCAGTGAGGAGACAAGGAGAAAAGTACAGGCATTTGCAGCCCTGCACAACTACCGACCCAATATGCTTGGTCAGAAGCTGCGCAACAATAAAACGATGGTTATCGGGGTGGTTATCCCAGAAATTGTACACCACTTTTTTTCTATGGTTATAAGTGGAATAGAGAAAATTGCCAATGATAGGGATTACAATGTAATGATTTGCCTATCTAATGAATCCTATGAAAAGGAGAAGCTAAACGTACAAATGCTAGCCAATGGTAGCGTAGATGGTCTTTTAGTCTCCATTGCCAAGGAAACTTTAGAGCGAGGGAATTTTGACCATTTAAAAGAATTACAATCCTATAATATTCCCTTGGTGCTGTTTGATAGGGTGGCGGACGAAGTGCCTTCGGACAAAGTAGTAGTGGACGACTTTGGGGGCGGCTATAAAGCTACCAAACACCTGATGGAAATGGGCTGTAAGAACATCGCAATTATATCTACCCCAGATTATATTAATGTAGGGGCATTGAGAACCAAAGGCTATATCAAAGCCTTGGAGGAAAATAAAATTCCCATAGACAATCGACTTATACTAAAGGTGGATGATAAGTTAGACCTTAGCCAACAGATAGCCCAATTCATGGACAATAAGGAGGTAAGGATTGACGGCATCTTAGGGGTAAATGAAATATATGCAGCGATCGCCATTAAAATTGCCAAGGAAAAAGGAATCTACATCCCCGATGAACTAGCGGTAGTTGGATTTACGGACGGATTGATATCCCTATTTTCCACACCGGAAATGTCTACCATTAAGCAACACGGGAAAACCATTGGAGAACAAGCTGCCGAGTTATTATTAGATCGTATTCAACAGCAGGATAAGAACAAAGGGTATGAACGAAAGGTAATTTCAACGGATTTAATTGTTAGAAAATCATCCCAAAAAACAACAGGTATACCGATCATTAATTAATTTTTATATATTTACCACGCTAAACTTAAAGTTAAGCACCTAGTATTCTTTTCACTTCGCACCATTTCCCCTTCCATTTTACAGGGTAGGGACGCAATATTTTATACAATAAAATTATGGAAAAACAGAAACTAGGTTTCTGGCAAATCTGGAACATGAGTTTTGGATTTCTCGGAATTCAATTTGGATTTGCTCTTCAAGGTGGCTTTATGTCAAGGATATTTCAAACCTTGGGGGCAGAAAAGGAAACCATCCCTTTAATATGGATTGCAGCTCCTCTTACAGGTTTAATTGTACAGCCTATTATTGGCTATCTCAGTGACAAAACATGGAGTAATCGCTGGGGACGAAGAAGGCCTTACTTTTTAATAGGGGCTGTCTTAAGTTCCGTAGCCCTATTTTTTGTACCCTACTCCCCTACTTTGTGGATTGCAGCCGGATTTTTATGGATATTAGATGCCTCCATCAATATTTCCATGGAACCCTTTAGAGCTCTGGTGGCCGACAAGCTCCCGGACTCACAACGGTCCTATGGTTTTGTGGTTCAGACCCTGATTATTGGGATTGGTACTTGGGTGGCTAGTAACCTACCCTGGATGATTTCCAAACTAGGCGTAAGTGATTCTGCCCCCTCTGGAGTGGTCCCCATGTCTGTAAAAATAGCATTTGCCATAGGTGCTTTCGTTTTCTTAGCGAGTATTCTTTACACTGTTTTCACCACTACAGAGTACCCTCCAGAAGATATGGAGGCCTTTGAAAAGGAGAAGGCCAAGAAAAATAGGTTTGTTTCAGATATGGTAAACAATATAGGGAACATGCCTTCTACCATGAAGAAATTGGGGGTTATCCAGTTTTTTAGCTGGTTTGCCTTTTTTACTATGTGGAGTATGGCCAATCCGGCCCTTACCGAACATGTTTTTAACGATCCGGCACCCATAGAGGCCCATTTTAATATGAACGATCCCCTACAAGTAGAGGCATTTAATGAAGAAAACACGGCTTTCCAAAAATCGTCTAACTTAGTAGGTGCCTATATGGGCGTTTACGGACTATCTTCCATGGTATTTGCATTGGCCTTGGTCTTTTATACTTCCAAGAGAAATGTAAATCGAAAATGGGTGCATATGTTCTCCCTCTTTTTAGGAGGAATCGGGTTTATATTAATGTACTTTATTCCCTCTCCGGAGTACCTTGCCCTCTGTTTTATCCTTATAGGGATTGCCTGGGGAAGTATTTTATCTATGCCCTACGCCATGTTATCAAGCTCTGTAGACCCTAAGAGAATGGGCGTCTTTATGGGTATCTTTAATATGTTTATTGTATTGCCACAGATTATTGCGGCATTGGGAGGAATTAATATTATATCGAAGCTGCTGGGGGAAGAAACCATCAATGCCATGGTGATAGCTGGCCTAAGCCTGCTTTTGGCTGGTTTATTCAATTTGTTGATTACCGATAAACACGCCATCTCTTATCAAATAGAGGAAAATTAAAAACGTTGGGCAATGGGAATGGTTTGGAGATGAGAATCCACACCCGTAGCACAATTACCAAAAACAAGGGAATGCTTTTTGCGAAACCCACCTTTTACCGATTTTATAAACAGGGTGACTTAAAGCATCAAACAATTTAAGAACACAATCTTATTTTTATTAAAAACACTGCAATGAATCAAGATTATATAGTACCTAATGAGTGGTCCATTATTGAGGAAGGGTTTAATCCGGAAATGGTTAAATCTTCGGAAAGTTTATTTAGTCTGGGCAATGGCGCCATGGGACAAAGGGCAAATTTTGAAGAGCATTATTCTGGTCCCACCTTTCAAGGGAGTTATATAGCTGGCGTCTACTATCCAGATAAAACAAGGGTTGGCTGGTGGAAAAACGGGTATCCTGAGTATTTTGCCAAGGTATTGAACGCTCCTAATTGGATTGGAATCAACATTAAAATAAATGGGGAGGAATTGGACCTATTCAGCTGCAAATCCGTATCACAATTTAGGCGTGAGCTAAATATGAAGGAAGGGTGGTTGTCCAGAAGTTTTACAGCAACCTTAAAGAATGACACCAGTATTAAGGTAGAGACCAAACGTTTTTTAAGCCTAAGCTTAGACGAGGTTGGAACCATCTCTTTTAATATTACCCCATTATCTGGAGACGCTAAGATTACCTATAGTCCCTATTTAGATGCGGGCATTACCAATGCAGATAGCAACTGGGACGATAAGTTTTGGGAAATTACGCAAGTCTCCCAAGAAGATTCCATGGCCTTTATTGAGGCACATACCCTAAAAACAAATTTCCACACCTGCACCTTTATGCAGTCGCAGTGTTTTATCAATGGCTTACAAGTAGATCTCAGTCCCACCGTAGAAAAGTTAGATAAACAGCTAACTTTTCATTACAGCGCAGAAATAGAACAGCATCAGATATTTAGCATCCATAAGTATGGAGGTTACACTACGGATAGGTATCACAACAAGGAGAATTTGATCCCAGCAGCAAAAAAGGCCCTTAAGAAAGCTATAAATTTGGGGTTTTCCAATCTTTTGGAGACTCAGAGAATTGCTTGGGACAAAATCTGGGAAACCGCAGACATCACCATTACAGGTGATATTAAGGCACAACAGGGCATTAGGTTCAATATCTTTCAACTAAACCAAACCTATTTAGGTACAGATGCCAGATTAAATATTGGCCCCAAAGGCTTTACTGGTGAGAAATATGGAGGTAGTACCTATTGGGACACGGAGGCCTATTGTCTTCCATTCTACATGGCTACCAAGGAGCAGCAAGTAGGGAGAAACCTTTTGGAATACCGATATAACCATTTAGAAAAAGCTATAGGGAATGCTGAAAAGTTGGGCTTTACCAATGGGGCTGCATTATATCCCATGGTTACCATGAATGGGGAGGAGTGCCATAATGAATGGGAAATTACTTTTGAGGAAATCCATAGAAACGGTGCCATTGCCTTCGCAATGTATAACTACTATCGCTATACGGGTGACTATTCTTATATCCCTGAAAAAGGTTTGGAAGTTCTGATTGCCATTGCGCGCTTTTGGCAACAAAGGGCAACCTTCTCTACTTTTAGGAATAAATATGTAATACTAGGCGTAACGGGACCCAACGAGTACGAAAACAACATCAATAACAATTGGTACACCAACTATATTGCACAATGGTGCTTGCGATACGCCCTAGAGACCTTGGCAACGGTAAAAAAGGACTATGAGGCAGATTACCATAGGGTTGTATCTAAAGTAGCGCTTACCTCAGCGGAAACTGATATGTGGAAGTCGGTGGCCGATAATATTTATTTTCCTTATTCCGAGGAACATCAGGTGTTTTTACAGCAAGATGGCTTTTTAGACAAAGAGCTTGAAACGGTAGACAGTCTAGACAAATCACAGCTTCCAATAAATCAGCATTGGTCTTGGGACCGAATTTTAAGGTCGCCCTATATTAAGCAAGCAGACACCTTACAAGGTTTTTATCTGTTTGAAAATAAGTTTACGACGGAAGAAATAGAACGTCACTTCAATTTTTATGAGCCTTTTACGGTGCACGAAAGTTCGCTATCTCCGTGTGTACATAGCATCCTTGCTGCTAAATTGGACCGTATGGATCAGGCCTATGACTTTTATTTAAGGACATCCAGATTAGATCTGGACGATTACAATAAAGAGGTGGAAGAAGGCCTACACATTACCTCAATGGCAGGTACTTGGATGAGTATTGTTGAGGGATTTGGGGGAATGCGAGTAGTAGAAGATACTTTAACGTTTCAACCCAAAATTCCAAGTCAATGGGAATCGTACTCCTTTAAGGTTATTTTTAGAAACCGTACCATTAAAGTCACCGTTTCCAAGAATGAAACCAAGTTTACCTTGGTACAAGGAGAGGAATTACAGCTATCCGTGAACGGTAAATCGGTAGCTATTTCAAAAAATAACAGTGTTACCCTATAAAGTAAGCTTAAATGAGATATAAACATTTCGCTTTCTGCTTTGCGATACTGTGGATCACTTCCGCTTGCTCCACGGAAGGCAAGGGGAAGTCAATGGATCCCCACATTACCGAAGGGATTGGTGTTGAACGGGTAGAGCCTCCCCATTGGTGGATTGGTTTTAAAAACAGGGAATTGCAATTGTTGGTAAAGGATCCGGATATTGCTAAAAGTATTCCAGAGATTAACGAAGACGGAATTTCCATAAAAAAAATAACTGAGGGCAAAAGTCCCAATTATTTATTTTTAGATTTGGAGTTTTCCCAGGATTTAAAGCCCACAAAGTTCACTATCAACTTTACCTTCCAGAACGGCCTAATAAAAACGCATACCTATGAACTAAAAGGGCGGAATGGATCTAGTGAAGAATTTGTTGGATTTAATAGTTCGGACGCTATTTATCTGATTACTCCCGATAGGTTTGCCAATGCTGACCCTAAAAACGACCGACTCCCCTTTCTAAGAGAGCAAACGGTAGATAGAAATGAGGATTATGCCCGCCATGGAGGCGATATTAAGGGAATTACAAATCACTTGGACTATATTGAAAAGATGGGTTTCACCGCAATTTGGCCCTCTCCCTTATTAACCAATGATATGGAGGAACAATCCTATCACGGCTATGCCATCACCGATTTTTATGGCGTAGATCCCCGCTTTGGAAGCTTGGAAGATTATAAGGAACTGGTAAACAAGGCCAAGGAAAAGAGTATTAAAATAATAATGGACCAAGTGGCCAACCATTGCGGATTGGAGCATTGGTGGATGAAAGACCTTCCCTTTGATGATTGGTTTAATTATCAAGGAGAGTTTGAAAACCAGGAAATCATTCCCCATTCTAACCATAGGAGAACTACTAATCAGGATCCCTATGCTTCGGAACAGGACAAGAAGGCCATGACTCATGGATGGTTTGTGGATACTATGCCCGATTTAAATCAGCGTAACCCCTTTATGGCCAAGTATCTTATTCAAAATAGTATTTGGTGGATAGAGACTTTAGGACTCGGGGGAATTAGGCAAGATACCTACCCCTACCCAGACAAAGAGTTTATGGCTAAATGGGCAGGTGAAATTATGACAGAATATCCCCAATTCAGTATAGTCGGGGAAGAGTGGAGCAACAACCCTCTTCTAATTGCCTACTGGCAGCAGGGCAACCAGAATAGGGACGGCTATAATTCCAATTTAAGGTCTACGATGGATTTTGCTATGCAAAATTTAATTATTGAAGGTATTAAAGAAGAAGAGAATTGGAATTCTGGCCTAATTAAAATGTATGAAGGACTCGCCAATGATTTTGCATACCCTTCTCCCGAAGATATTGTGGCCTTTTTGGACAATCATGATATGGACCGTGTATATACGCAGTTGAACGAAAACCTAGTGGATACCCAAATGGCCCTTAGCTATCTTTTGGTATTGCCTCGAATTCCCCAGCTGTACTACGGAACAGAAATATTGATGCAAAACTCCAAAAAACCTGGAGATCACGGTTTAATTAGGACCGATTTTCCTGGCGGATGGGAAGGAGACGCCGTAAATGCATTTACAGGTGAAAATCTAAGCACGGATCAAAAAAACATGCAGTCTTTTCTAAAAAGTCTATTGAATTATAGAAAAGAGAGCGAAGCGATCCACAAAGGAAAAACCATTCATTTTGCACCAACTAATGGGGTTTATTTACTTTCCCGAATGTATGAGAACGAAATTGTGACCCTCATAATCAACAAAAACAAGGATCCTTACACCTTGGATCTCACTCCTTACGCGGAACTTGGACTTCAAGGAAAAACCTTGAGAAATGTGTTAACCAATACGACCCATGTCTGGAAAGACAACATAGATCTTTCCTCTAGGGGAGCTACCCTATTAACCACTAAATTAAAGTAAACTTAAATTGAATATAATGAAAAACCCATTTGCCATTTTCTTCCTTATTGCGATATTATTTTCTTGTAAGGAAAAACCCCAACCAGCAACGGTCTTAAAAGACACGTCTCCCATTTCTATTACAGAAGCTAAAGAAACGGCCGTTATATATGAAGCCAACATCAGGCAATATTCCCCTGAAGGCACTTTCCAGGCCTTTACCAAGGACCTACCAGTTTTAAAGGAACTAGGCGTTAAGGTATTATGGGTAATGCCCATAAACCCCATTTCTGAAGTTAAAAGAAAAGCCACTGGGGATACGTTTACCAGCGATATAGAAGATGAGGAAGAACGTAAAAAGTATTTGGGAAGCTATTATTCGGTTTCGGATTATAAGGCCGTAAATCCTGAATTTGGGACGCTAGAAGATTTTAAGGAGTTGGTAGATACTGCTCACAAAAACGGGATTTTGGTTATTGTAGATTGGGTGCCCAACCATACAGGCTGGGACCATCCTTGGATAACAGCGCATCCAGAATACTATACTAAAAACGACCAAGGGGAAATTATAGACCCTCTCAATCCCGATACGGGAGAGTCTTGGGGCTGGACCGATGTGGCAGATTTAAATTACGACAATATGGAGATGCGTAAGGAAATGATTAACGATATGAAGTTCTGGGTAGAAGAGGCCAATATTGATGGATTTCGTATGGATGTAGCCCATCAGGTACCTCCTGCATTTTTTAAGGAGGCCATAGCCAAAATGGAAAAAATAAAACCTCTTTTTATGCTAGCGGAAGCTGAGCAACCAGAATTATTGCAAAATGGATTTGATATGCAGTATGGATGGGAAGTACACCATATATTTAATGAGATTGCGAAGGGCACAAAAAATGTTTCCGATTTTGATGAATACATGGTTAAAACCAGTGCCACGCTAAAAGATGGTGGAATCAATATGAATTTCATTACCAATCACGATGAGAATTCTTGGAGTGGTACTTTGGAGGAGAGAATGCCCGACAGCAAAGAAATCTTTACGGCCCTCACCTATCTTATGCCTGGCATGCCCTTAATTTACTCTGGACAGGAATACGATATGAATCATCAACTCAAGTTTTTCGAGAAAGATTCCATCCCCAAAACAAAAGGTGCCTATTTTGATTTATTGGTGCGTTTAGGTGCTCTAAAAAACAACAACGGAGCCTTAAATAGCAGTGAAGAACTAAGTACTTATCAGCGTATAAACACCTCCGAGGATGCCTCTATTTTAGCGTTCAGCAGGGAAAACAAGGAAGACAAAGTTATCTTTATTGGCAACTTCAGTGATACTGCCATAAAGTTTAGCCTACCCTTAAGCGAAAAGTATCAGGATTATCTATATTCATCAGACCTAGAGTTTGAAGGTACTGCCAACCTGGATCTGGCCCCTTGGGAATATTATATCCTCATTGCCAAACCTTAGTCCATAACCTCTGTGAAAGCCCGCCTATACAGTACGGGCAAGCCCGCCTGAATTGTACGGACAATCCCAAGTGGTATGGGAAGGTAACTACTGATATTAACTGGAAGTCTTCCTGAACGAAACGAAAAGCTAAATGTTAGTAGGTTCAAATATCACTTAGTGAGTAAAACAAAGGAAGTATAACATACAAGAAAGCCCATGTTAGTTATTATTAACATGGGCTTTCTTATTTATTTTCTCAGCACCCTATTCACTTCGTCTATAATTTCCTCCTTATCTGCTAGCACAAATAAGGTATCCTTATCTTCAATTATAGTAGATCCATTAGGAGTAATAAACTCGCCGTCTCTTTTAATCATGGCAATGATAGCGTGCTTTGGAAAGCCCAACTCTACAATTTGCTTATTCGCCGCATAACAGTCGGTCCCAACAGGGATTTCCTTTAGCAAGGTTTTTGGATTATCCATCAACAACATATCGGTAGCGGTCATTCTTTTCTCCTGTGCAGGTAGGGCAACTCGTAACCATTTTGCCACCACAGACAGCGTGGTCCCTTGGATAAGTACGGAGGTAACGGAGATAAAGAATACGATATTAAAAATCATATCGGCCTTATCTATCCCCGCAAGCAACGGGTAGGTGGCAAATACGATAGGCACCGCACCCCGTAGACCAACCCAAGAGATATAAACCCGTCTCCTAAATTTCATTTTAAAGAACATAAGGCTTAGCATTACACTAACGGGCCTGGCAACAAGGATTAAAAAGAGTGAGATAAGCAAACCTATCCCTATTACCGGAATAATATGGGAAGGATACACCAAAAGACCCAGGGTTAGGAAGAGTACAATCTGCATCAACCAAGCCAAACCATCAAACATTTTTAGTATAGAGCGCTTGTGTATAAGATCTTGATTACCAAGGTACACCGCACAGATATAAATGGCTAAGAAACCGTTTCCGCCTACAAAATCGGTGGCGGAAAAGGTGATGAACATCAGGGCGATAACCAAAACGGGGTAAAGCCCTTGAAAATCCAACTTAATCCTATTTATAACGTATTTACTGATTTTTCCAAAGGCAAATCCGGCAATAGCACCGACTACCATCTGCTGTAAAAACTTGGGTACAACGGACCAAATACTTTGGTCTTGGTACACCACCAAAGTTAAGAACGAAATGGTAAGCACATAGGCCATGGGATCGTTACTTCCACTTTCCAATTCCAAGGTAGGCCTTAGATTCTTTTTAAGGGCGAGATTTTTAGATCTTAAAATAGAGAAAACCGCTGCTGCATCCGTTGAGGATACAATGGAGCCCAACAACATGCTTTCATAAATAGTAAAATCCGTAATATAATAGACAAAGGTCCCTATAGAGACTGCCGTTAGCAACACCCCTACCGTAGATAGCACCACCCCTTCCCTAAGGATGGGCCGCACTTCGCCCCAGTTGGTATCTAACCCTCCGGAAAACAGTATAAAATTTAAGGATACGATCCCTATAAATTGCGCGATCTTAGGATCGTCGAAGTGTATATCTACAAGTCCGTCTGCACCCGCCAGCATTCCAACCCCCAAAAACAGTAATAAGGTAGGAACCCCAAATTTGTAGGAGGTCTTTCCCACCACAATACTGATTAATAGGAGTAATGATCCAACTAATAAAATATTCTCGATGGTTAAGTGCATAGGTCCCTCTTTACGGTTTTCGCAAAAATAACCCTTCTTTATAAATTAGGTGAACATCTGGGTCTAAATTTAAAATTAATGGTAAAAATCACCGCTTATTACAATTTTTTTATAGATTTGTTTCCATTATCTGTTTTTGAATGGCCAAAAGGTACTTTTGGCCATTACATCCTAATCTATTTATCCCATCAGCACAACACCGTTTTTTGAAGTACTAAGTACCCTAAAACTTAATTCCAACCGCCGCCCAAGGCCTTATATAAATCTACCACAGATTGCAACTGTCCATTTCGTGTATTTGCCAGATCTAAGCTGGAATTCAAGGTGTTTTCCTGGGCTCTTAGCACCTCTAGATAATTAGCCAATCCATTGTTCAATAATTCTTGTGAATACTCCGCAGCCATGGCATAGGCTTCATATTCTTTTTCTTTTATGGCGATTTTCTCCGTTGCCAAATTATAGGAAAACATGGCATCGGAAACTTCTTTGCTAGCAGTAAGTACGGCCTGTTTAAAATTTAAACTAGCCATTTCCTGCTGTGCCTTAGACACTTCATATTGGGTGCGGATTTTTCTTCCATTTAAAATAGGCTGCGCAAGCCCCCCTACCAAATTGGCAAAAAGGGAATTAGCACTGAACAGTTGGTCAAAATTCAGGCTCTGAAATCCTCCTGTAGCCGAAAGGGTTAGGGATGGATAGAAATTACTCCTTGCCACATTGCTAAGCTCAAAGGCCTTTCGCAATTCCAATTCGGCCACCATAACATCCGGACGGTTGCTCAATAACTGCGCAGGTACCCCAATGACCAATTCTGTAGAAATCTGCTGATCTGCCAACACAGTCCTTTCCTTGGCTTTAGGCGTTTCCCCTAGTAGCACGGATAGCGTGTTTTCTAATAAGTATGCCTGATTTTTAAGGTCGACCAATATCGCTTTAGCGGTATGAAGCTGTGCCTCTGTCTGTTTCACCCCCACTTGGGAAACCTGTCCCGCTTCCATCAATGCTTTAGTAGTTTCCAAGCTGTTTTTACGAGTAGCTATGGTTTGCTTTGTAAGGGTCATCTGCTCGTCTACGGTAAGCAATTGATAATATACGGATGCGATGTTCGCTATAAGTCGGGACTTTACAGCCTGATGAGCGGCTACCGTCTGTAGGTAAGAAGCTTCAGAAGCTCTCTTATTACTTCGGATCTTGCCCCAAATATCTGCCTCCCATGCCAAACTTCCTGTAAGTTCGTACTGATCTTGTGAACTACCTACAAGGGCTCCCATAGGACTGTTTTTTGACAATTCCTGATGAATATACCCTGCATTGGCGGAAAATGTTGGCAAATAGCCCGCTTTCCCTTGCTTTAGGGTTGCCTCTGCAGCAACAATTTGCTGCAAGGCTACCCGGATGTCCATATTATTGTGCAGTCCCTGCTCTATATACTGTGTAAGTATAGGATCTGTAAAGAGATCTCTCCAAGATACCTCCGCTATGCTTACACTATCCTGAGCAATTTGATCTGTTCTAAACGCGGCTTCCTCAATAATAGCCTGGTCTGATTGTACATAATCCTTTGCGGAAAAACAGGATACCAATAGTACTGGCATACTGGCGATAATTAAATACTTTGTTAAATGTGATGTTCTCATATGTTTAAACTTCTTCTGTAATTTCCAAAACTTCATTTTTTGACTTTCTGCCTACTTTTTCCTGTAACCACTGGAATAGGATAAATAGAATAGGAATCACAAAAACTCCCAACACAGTACCTATCAACAATCCTCCAACCGCTCCAGTTCCTATGGCTCGGTTACCCTCGGCCCCCACACCTGAGGCCAATACCAACGGCAGCAGTCCAAAGATAAAGGCGAAGGAAGTCATTAAAATTGGTCGTAACCTTGCTTTAGCAGCATCTATGGCAGAATTTACGATGGTTTCTCCCCTTCTTCTTCTTTGAATAGCGAACTCCACAATTAAGATAGCATTCTTTGCCAGCAACCCGATTAACATAATTAAGGCAATCTGGAAGTAGATATTATTTTCCAGCCCTGCGAATTTGGTGGATATAAAGGCCCCGAAAATTCCCAATGGTAAGGAAAACAACACGGCAAAGGGCAATAGATAACTCTCGTATTGGGCACTTAACAAGAAGTAAACAAAAACGATTACCAAAATTAATATAATAGTGGTTTGGTTACCTGCATTGATCTCTTCTCTAGTAAGTCCGGAATAGGCCGTACTGAAATTTGCTGGAAGCTCCGCTGCTACCTCTTCTACCGCAGTAATTGCATCTCCTGTGCTAAACCCAGGATTTACCGCTGCAGTTACCTTCGTTGAGTTAAAGAGGTTAAAACGTGTTACCGACTGTGGACCATACACCCGCTCTACACTTACAAACTGTGTAATGGGCGCCATTTCCCCGCTTTTAGTTTTCACATAAAGACTGTTTAGATCTTGCTTTTGGGCCCTACTCTCGGGCAGGGATTGAATATAAACCCTGTACTGTTTCCCGAAACGGGAGAAGTCTGCCGCATAAATACTTCCTATATACCCCTGAAGGGTATTGAAAATGCTGTTTATATTGACCCCATAATCCTTTGCCAAGGGCACGTTGATATCCAATTTATACTGAGGATATTGCGTACTGAAGGACGACTGGGCATACATAAGTTCGGGCCTTTGCATCAACTTCCCTATAAATTCTTTATTCACTTGATCTAACTCACTAAAATCCCCACCAGATAGGTCCAGTAGATTCACTTCCACTCCCGAAGAATTTCCAAAACCAGGAATACTTGGGGGTGAGAAGAATATTATTTTAGCATCGGAAACAGTGGCGGCGATACCAAACAGCTTTCCGGTAATGGCCTTGGTAGACAGGTCATCAGTAGGTCTGTCCTTCCAATCGTCCAATTTAATAAACCCTAAGCCATAGTTATTACCTGCTCCGTTAATTAAACTAATTCCGTTAATGAGGGTAACACTATTTACTCCAGGTAAATCTTTTATTTTACCATATATTTCACGGTTTACTTCGGCCGTTCTATCTATGGAGGCCCCTGGTGGCAATTCTATGTTCACAAACACCAACCCTCTATCCTCATCCGGTACAAATCCAGATGGCGTGGTGTTAGAAGCCCATACGATCCCCGCAACAGAAACTATAAGAATAGCTCCCGTGATCCATTTATGACGGTATAAAAATCCGAGCGATTTCCCATAGCGTTTTACAGTAGCATCAAAGCCTAGGTTAAAGGCATGGAAAAACCGCTGTAGGAATGTTTTTTTCTTTTCTTCCTCTGTGTGGGGCTTTAATAATAGCGCACATAATGCCGGACTTAAAGTAAGGGCATTAACCGCAGAAATTAAGATGGCCACGATTAGCGTAATCCCAAACTGCTCATAGAATACCCCGGTAGGCCCTGTGATAAAAGTTACAGGTACAAAAACTGCAGCCATGACTAGGGTGATAGATATAATAGCTCCGGTTATTTCGCCCATAGCCTCTATGGTGGCTTTTTCCATATCCTTGGCACCCTCGTCTATTTTGGCGTGGACTGCTTCTACCACTACAATGGCATCATCTACCACAATACCGATGGCTAGTAACAGTGCAAACAGCGTTAACAGGTTAATAGAATAACCAAAAAGATTTAAGAAAAAGAAGGTACCTATAATGGATACTGGTACGGCAATAGCCGGAATTAAGGTGGATCTAAAATCCTGCAAGAAAATAAAGACCACCACAAAAACTAGTAAAAAGGCTTCTATAAAAGTTTTTATCACTTTGTTGACGGAAGCATTTAAAAACTCGTTGGTATCATAAGGAATTACATAGCTGATGCCATCGGGGAATCCTTTTTCCAATGTCTTGAGTTCTGTTTTAATCTCCTCAATGATCTTTTGGGCATCGGAACCAGGAGTTTGATAAATGGCCATAGCCACACTAGGATTTCCGTCGGTTTTGGCGCTACTGGAGTACGATTGCGCATCCAACTCAATGGTTGCCACATCCTTTAATCGGAGGTACTGTCCATCCCCTAGGGCCTTGATCACAATATTTCCATATTCCGCTTCGGTTCTATAGCGACCGTCATAGGTAATTACATAGGAGAATGCCTCTCCATGATTTTCACCAATGGTTCCTGCTGCCGCTTCCTGACTCTGTTCGTTTATAGCCTGATTAATATCGGAAGGCGATAATCCATAAGCCGCCATTTTGTTGGGCTGCAACCACACTCTCATCGCGTAATCCTTACTTCCAAATACGTTTACATCCCCTACTCCATCTACCCGTTGAAAGGCTGGTACTACATTAATCTTTAGGTAATTCTGCAAGAAAACATCGTTGTACTCTTCAGAATCGGTATAAAAACTAATGAACATTAGGGCGCTGGTCTGTTGCTTTTGGGTAAGCACCCCCGTCTGCCTTACCGCTTGGGGCAGCAAGGGATTTGCCCGGGCAACACGGTTTTGCACGTTTACCGCCGCAATATCTGGATCTACATCCTGTTTAAAATATACGGTGATGGCCGCGGTTCCGTTATTGGTGGCCGTAGAGGTGAGATAGGTCATCCCCTCTACCCCATTAATCTGTTCTTCTATAGGAATTATTACACTTTCCAATATGGTAGCCGCAGAGGCTCCAGGATAGCTTGCTGTAACCTGAATGGTAGGTGGGGCAATATCCGGATATTGGGTTACGGAAAGGGAACTTAATCCCAGCAATCCCAAAATTACTATGATTACGGAAATTACCGTAGATAGTACAGGACGGGTGATAAAAGTCTTGATCATGCTTTCTCTGTCTTATGAATTTTAATTTCTAAACTCCGTTTTTCTTAACTGTGCCACCTGGTCAAAGTCTACTTTCTGTGGCGTTATGGGGCTTCCGTTTCTTAATTTACCCACCCCTTTGGCAACAATGGTCTCCCCTTCTACGAGGCCCGATTCTAAGATGTACATAGGTCCAGCATTACCTTTTACCGCAATGGCTTTGGCGCTAACCGTATTATCTTCTGAAACGGTATAAACAAAAGTCTTCTCCTGTTGTTCAAAAGTAGCCTCTTGTGGAACCACCAAGGTGTTCTCAAAAACAGTGGGAATTTGAATGGTACCGCTATTACCATTGGTTAACAATGCGGCATCATTATTAAAAAGTGCCCTAAAGCTAACAGTTCCCGTATTGGGGTTTATTTGGGAATTAATAGTTTCGATCTTCCCTTTTTGATTAAACTCCCTTCCGTTGGCCAGTAAGAGAGTTACTTCTGGAAGGTTTGCAATCTTCTCTTCCTTGGTAGTCCCAGCAGCATTTTGTAAAAAGTCTAAATATGCCTTCTCATTCATGGAAAAATACGCGTAGACTTTACTAATGTTGGAAACGGTAGTTAAGGGAATTTGATTGGTAGGACTTACCAAAGCTCCCGTACGAAAGCGTATAGACCCCACATAACCGTCTACCGGACTTACTATGGTAGCATAGCCAATATTGGCTTCAATACTATTATACGCACTTTTGGCTTGCTGTAATTTAGCTTTCGCGGTTTCCAATTGCACCTGACTAATAATATTTTTAGCCACCAATGGCTTCAATTTATTTACTTCTACCTCAGCAGCAACAACGTTTGCTTTTGCCGCTGCAGCATCCTGAGTCATGGATTGGGTTTCCAATCTAAAAAGAGGCTGGCCCTTCTTAACTTTTTCGCCTTCATCTACCAGTACCTCAGTAATATATCCGGATATCTTGGCGCGGACTTCACTATTGACAATACCCTCTATTTTAGTAGGATAATTGGTGTAAGAAGTAACGGTTTTGATAGGAACCTCCATAACAGGAAAGGGAAGTGCAGCCATGGCCGCTGTTCCGGGTTGTCCCGATTTATCGCTTCCGCAAGAAGCTAAGAAAGTTAATATTAAAATGGGAATGGCAGATTTAAAAGTTGTTTTCATTTGTAGATATTTATTGATTTATAACGGTCATACCAGCCCGACTAGGTCGTTCTGGCGGGTGCGATTCGCATATCTTCATTCGCATTTGACCGCCAGAATGAATCTTTCGGGCTGGCGACCAGATTTCGGACATGCTCATTTCATTTGTTGAATAATTGATTCTTTGTTTAAACTAAGATGGTAGTCCGAATTAGTTTGGACTATCAATTTTGTGTGATTTGAAGTGATTATTGTTGATTTTGGAATTGCTCTATTTCGTTTATTTTGAGTCGAGTGGAATTTAATTGTTCTTCCAAGTATTCCTGAAATAAACCACCCACGAATAGGGTGTCATTAAATTTTTCTGAATTGTTATGTTGGTAGAAGTCTTTAATTTTACGTACAATATCCAACTCCTTAAGAAGCATACTTTCGTATTGCTTTATTGCACTGCCCACATAATTATTTGTAGTTTTAAAATAACGCTTCCTGTCCCCTATTTTGGTGTAATAATCCAAATACCCCAATTGCAACAGGACATTAATATTACTAGAAACAGAACTTTTACAAGCTGCAGTAAGCGCTATAATCTCATCAAATGTTAATCCATTACCGAAGGAAAGTAAGGTTGTGGCATATATGCGCGCAGCTAAAGGTGCCAAACCAGCCCTTTCCTCTAAATTAAGTCCTATTTCTTCTATCAGTACGTCCTTTTTTGGAATTACCTCTTTCATCTCATTATAATTATCGGACAAAATTACGATTAGTTCGTAAACTTACGAACCAATAAAATTTAATGTTTTGTTAAATTTAACGGAAGGAATAATTCGACCCTTATCTACTAACAATCAACTCATTACACAACAGTACATAGTTGCAGAATTTCTAAAAGGGAAATCAAAAGGGCTTAATTACTATACAGTAGAACCAGCTGATTGTTTACTTTTACCAATCAGATAGATTCCGACAAGAATCAACAATCCGCCTAACATATACCATACGGTAAACTTTTCACCATCTAAAAGTCCCCATATAACGGCTACTAAGGGAAGTAAATAAGTTACGGTACTGGCAAATACCGGAGAGGTATTCTGTATAAGCCTATAGTATAGCACCATAGCAATGGCGGTACCCATAATAGTTAAAATTGCCAAGTATCCCACAGCTTCATAGGCTTCTGGGGTAGCTTGAAAGTTTTGGAAAATACCGGATAAGATTAGGATGAGAAAAGAAGGAAGCATCCATACCGTAAAAACAGCACTAGATAGCTGCAGAGGGGGAAGATTCTGTAATTTTTCTTTTATAATTAGGGCACTCACAGCATAACTAGCCGTAGCCAAAACCACTAGAAAAGCATAAAATAATTGGGAGTCTTCCGTACTTGTTTCCGAGAAGTACATTAGGCTGGCCGCTCCTAAAAAGCCAATTATTGCACCCACAAATTGGATATACCTGCTGCGGATCCCAAAGAATATAAATCCGAAAACCAAAACAAACACTGGGACTAGTGAATCCAGTATTCCTGCCAAGGAACTACTCACCTTTGTTTGCGCCAAGGGAAAAAGGAACATTGGCAAGAAATTTCCGAAAAAACCGGTCACAATCACCCAAAACAGCACTTTTTTAGACATTTTTCTCAATGCTGGAATCCCCAAGTAAGCCATAATAAGGCCCGAGACACCTACACGAATGGCACCAATCTCATAGGGTGAAAATACTAAGAGCGACTTTTTAATTAAGATAAAAGAACTCCCCCAGGTCAGTGCTATTACGATGAGGAGAAACCATTTGTTATCGATTAATTTTCCCATAATCCGCAAAGTTAAAAAGCAATTGCTCCATGCAATTGCTTTTTAAAAATATTTATATTTTAATTAGAATCAAGTAAGTTAAACTCCTGATTAATTGCAGGTTGATAAACCAAGCTTAATCAAAATAAACCGCCTCAAAAACTGCCAAAGGAGCCCTTCTTCCCACATTAAGCATCAAGGTATCACCGTTTATGGTATAGTTATCCGCTAACTCCAACACCTTTAGAAATTCTGATTCGTTAAACGGAACATCGGGACAAGCCTTAAGAGTAGCTAATACTTGGGAAAATCTAATGCGATTCCCTTCTTCGAGGGTATATCCCCCTTGAAAAGTATTACAACCTGCAAAACCAGTAACCCTGTTTTCATTTGCCTTAAGAATAAAATAAATCTCACGTTCTTGATTATCGGCCATCTTCACTTCCTTACCTTCCAAGGTTTTCAATTTCCAATATTTTTCTGTGATAAGATCTTTTTGCACCGCTGCTTTTTTAAAAACTGCCAAGGGTGCCCTTCTTCCCACATTTAACCTAAGCGTGGTACCATCAAAGGTATAGTTATCGGCAAGTTTAAATACTTCCAATACCTGTGACTCATCTATAGTCTGATCTGGACAAGCCATACGAGTTACCCCCATTTCACTAAAGCGAATCCTATTTCCCTCTGCTAGAGTAAAACTCCCAAAACCTGAATTACATCCAAAATATCCGCTAAAAGTATTATCCTCACCGTTTAGTGTGAATCGGACATTTCTATCATGTGCTTGGTCTAGAGCCACTTTTTCCCCTTCTAGTTCTGTAAGGATCCATTCTGTATTAGTTATTTCTGACTGTACTTCCATTTTACTTTCATTGTTTGGAGCCGATTCACCAGCAATATTTTTCTGGGTATTACAGCTTATGGTACTAAGGACAATGCTTAAAACAGCTATCATTTTTATTTTCATGACTTCAGTAGTTGTGTTTTTGAATTAAATTCTCCACAAACTTACTCTTTAGTTCGCTTCATTAAGAACTAATCGAAATAATGTTTTGTTAAATTTTATTCACTAAGTGCAGGTTGAATGCTCCCCGTTCCACTCAGGATGGCGTTAACTATTCAAAGTAGTTTTCGTCCCATGCTCAATGGGCTTGCCCAGAGGTAAGTGATTGGTAGCTAATAAATATAGGGGTTATTGTTCTTGACCGTCTAGGAAGTGGGTCATTTTCTTAAGAGTTTGTGCTACCAATTGTTGTTGCGCCTTGGTATACTCTTGCATAATGGTGCCCATAGAATTTTCATTCACAAACTTTTCGGGGTAATGGCTTAGATTATAGGCATTAATCTTATCGATAAGTTCTACTTCTCTAGTTAAGGACTGCGCGTATTGCTGCAAATAGTTCTTTTGAAAGTACCTAGCTATTTTAAAAAACCGTTTTCTATTCCCTGGCTTGGTAAAGTACTCTACATATTTTAATTGGGTAAGTACATTAAGATTAATGGAGGTAGAACTCTTACTTGCTCCCAAAGCATCTCTAATCTCTTCGAAGGAGAGTCCGTCATAGGATGATAATGTTAACAGACCGTAGATCCTTGCCGCCAGCGGGGAAACCCCCATGCGTTCACTAAATCCAATACCTATTTCTTCTATAAGCTGTTTTTTCTCCTCTGAAAGATTCAAACTAATTGTGGTTTTTTAAGAATTTTGCTCGAAAGTAATAATTATATGCCTCAAGTTATTGAAAATTGCAAAGATACCGATAATTATTCCTTTGGATTTCCCTTTTTTCATGGGACGGTGTTCCCAACTCTACCTGCGACCTTATAATTATCACCTAGCTATTGCTAGTTAACAGGATGCTTTAGTTAATAAGGCAACACGCCACAGTAACCCCTTAGTCTCCATGATAAAAGACTCATAAGTACTTATCGACTTATTAAACGTAGCTAATTTCCAATATTTCAAAAACCCGTTCTTCCTTTGCTAACTTTAAAATGGCCTTCTCCCCTACCTTTTTCTGGATTAAGGTCCTAGCCAAAGGAGCGATAAAAGCAATCTTACCCTTTGTTATGTCTGCTTCATCCACGCCCACTATTTGGAACCTTTGAGTTTTGTTAGTCGCCTTTATCTTTAAACTCACAGTTGCGCCAAACCTAACCTCTTCCTTGGGCTGATCTTCTAAAGGGATTATTTTAGCGGTTGCAATTCTATTGTTCAATAGTTTTAATTTTGCATTGATATGGTTTATAGCAATCCTACGCTCGTTTTCATTTTCACTTTCTACCATTCCCAATTCTCCCATAAGTACTTCCTTTTCTTCCAACAATGCATTCATACCCACCTGAGTTACATAGTTGGTAGTCCCTTCAGGTAAATGCGCCCTTGGAGGCACTATTGGAATTTCTTCCTGATCTTCTTCTTTAACAAAACCCCTGCTCATTTTATTATTTTTATTGTGAAATGTAATTACCTAGGCCATACCTACTACATAAACAGCCAACCACAGTTTATAGATTTTTAATTAGACAAACAAATATTCTCGTGAATATGCATTTGTCCAGCGAGATTTCTTTTGGACTAATAGGGGTAGTTTTCAGGGATAAATCATGGAAGAAGGATTGTTTTATAAGGAAGTTTAAGACAATACATATAGTAAGACTATAGAAATACCCGGCTTGTTAAAAACGCAATTTTTAACTAATTCCAATGGTGAAAAATCACTATCTTTAAGGAATATATCACATATCCTCTCCCAAACACGATATATAGCACTTTAACTACATAACCAAAAATTAGACATCTATGATGAAAGTAGCTTATATTAAATATGGGATGCTACTCGTTGGTTTACTATTTCTAAGCCTAAATGGGATTGCGCAAACAGAGACTGAGCCAGAGCTCCCCGTAAAAGTACACCATATAGAGCCACTTTTTATAGATTTGGTTCGTGATCTTGGAGCTAGGAAAGGAGAAAAGGAGCTTAATTTGGGGGCCGATTTTGCCAACACAAGTACCTTTAGTCAGTTTGACGTTTTAGCCGAGTATGAATTTGCGCCCATTCACCGATTAGGCCTCGAATTTGAAGTGGGTTTTTCTTTTTTTGATGGATATGGCGATAATAAGAATATTCCAAAAAACAAGATGGAAGCCCTAAAACTTTCGGCACAATACTCCTTTTACGTATCGCCCAAACATAAGACCACCTTGGCTCTCGGATATGCACAAATATTTGAGCTTACAGATTTTAGCAGTTATGACAGCAGCCTGTTTGTTAAGGAGATAGTATACAGTCCTTTTTTCATTGCAGCCAAAGGATTAGGCCAACAGCTACATGCATTAATTTTTACCGGTCCCCTTTTTAAACATGAATTAGGTACCGATGTTACCCATGTGGATTGGCAGCTAAATACCTCATTTCATTATGAAATTCCAAATACTTCCCATTTCCTAGGGATAGAATTCAATAAAGAATGGATTCATGGTGAGTTGGAAATGACCATGCGTCCCCAAGCAAAACTGCAGATTAATGAGGACTTGGCCTTAGGGATCGTTACCGGATTTCCCATTACCAAAAGTGAGGAAAAGTTTAGTTCCTTTTTTAGGGTCATCTACGAATTATAAGCTTTATTTAGAAAATATTATTGAGACACCCTTGGGATGGTCGTAACTACCACTAGCTATTTTGCCAAGTAATTTAGGTAAAACGGATGTTTGGTGGAACGATAGTATCTAATTGGGTATTTCCGTTGGACTAATTCCAAACTTGTTTTTAAAGGCTGTACTGAAATTAGATAGGTTATTATACCCTATTTCCATATAAATATCTGAAGGGGATAACTCCCCCTCCTGCAGCAGGTCCTTTGCTTTTTGCAGTCGTTTATCCTGAAGCCACTTTCCTGGCGCTACCTGATATTCCAACTTAAAATGGCGTTTAAAGGTAGAAAGACTCATATTGCATAAAAAGGCGATTTCTTCCAATTTCAAATTTGAATACACATTACTCTCCACTACCTTTTTAAAGGAGGACACTTCCTTGCTGATCAATGAGTGCAGGTAATACTCAAACTTTTCCCCGTATTTATTGAGGAGATACAGCATAATTTCTTCAAATTTCAGATTTAATAAGGTATCCCCTGATCTGTGCGAAGTTTTACAAATCACGGCCAAGGTTTTTAGGTAAGAGGCGATGTACGCATCATTTTCAATCACAAAATAAGGCACCTTTTCCTGATAGGGTTCTACATCATTGGTGTATTTACTTAAGAATTGACGTAGTTTAGTTTCGGAAAAAAAGAAAAGTTTGCAATAATAAATGGCTTCCATATCTAACAATTCGGTCCATAGCCAATTTCCTTTTTTAAGTAGTAACGACTGCTGTTGATTAACGGCAACTGCTGTATCCGCAAAGTGCACCTGCTTTTTCCCCACTTGTAGGAAACTGAACATATTCATACTTAAATTGACCTTGCTCTTTACCACATCACTGGTCATCTTAAACTCGTGCACAAAAAGGTCTGTAGTGGTGTTAGATTCGCCAATATATATCTCAGGTATGTTCTCTATGGACATTGGAAGCTGCTATTTCTTATAAAAGTACGTTAATCTAAAGTGGTATAAAACTTAATCTGAAAAATACCTGATGATTCACCTGGAGCAATTAAGAGATTCATTGGTTAAATATCCCAATTAGGAAAACTTCCAAATTCGTTGAACTCTGGTGGGCCAAATAATACAGCGGCAGGAAGATATCCTCCTTATGTTTGCTTATTTTTACGTTTCGCATAGCTTTAAATTATTAATTACTCCATGCCAGTAACCAAGCCCACAAAAAAGGAAAAAACGTTTAGCCGTAATGATATTTTATTGATTATTGGCATCCTTTTTATTGCTATTAACCTACGGCCTGCCCTTGCCAGTGTTGGGCCGTTGGTAAGCCATATACGGACTGCTACCGGTCTTTCCAGTTCTATGTTGGGTTTGTTAACCACCCTGCCTTTAATTGCCTTTGGGGTAGTCTCTTCCCTCACCCCATTGTTTACGAGGCGTTTTGGCATTGCTGGCACCTTGTTTGGAGCCTTGTTCCTATTGGCCATTGGCATAGGAATTAGGTCTATACCAGGAATTTTACCCCTTTATTTAGGGACGCTGCTGTTTGGAATTGCCATCGCTTTTGGAAATGTACTACTGCCTAGTCTCACAAAGCGGAATTTCTCTACCAGATCTGGTTTTGTTACCAGCCTTTACTCTAGCGTTATGGCCATTGGAGCCTCCTTAGCCGCTGGGGTAAGCGTTCCTTTGGCAGACGGCACAAATTTAGGTTGGAGAGGTTCCTTAGCTGTATGGGCCATCTTGGCTGTAATTGGTTTCCTATTATGGATTCCCCAACTTTCGAGGATAGGAATCTCGGACCAAAAACGAAGTTATAGAGCCGCTATGAAGGCGCTGGGAAAAGCCCCAAAAGCCTGGAAAATCGCTTTTTTTATGGGCTTGCAATCCCTCACTTTTTATGTAATTCTAGCATGGCTCCCAGCCATGGTACAAAGTAGAGGGTACGATGCCGATTATGCCGGATGGATGCTCTCTCTTTCCCAGGCAACGGGAATTATTGGCTCTATAATTATTCCCTTGTGGGCCGGTAAACGAAAAGACCAACGCCATATTGTAATTGTTTTAATGCTAGTGGAAATTATTGGGGTGTTGGGATTATTGCTACCTACACTGGGCTTTATTGCCCTATGGGTAACCTTGATTGGGTTTGTTCTAGGGGGCACTTTTGGCTTGGCCCTTCTTTTTATAGTTTTAAGATCCAAAGATTCCGATACCGCCACGGAATTGTCTGGTATGGCGCAATCCATTGGATACGTGATTGCAGCTACCGGCCCCATTGTTTTTGGCAGCCTGTACGACTTTACCGGTGGATGGACCACCTCCTTACTACTTCTACTTGTGATCATCGTGCTTAAAATGTATATGGGAATAGGAGCTGGAAAACCGGGCAAGATTTAGGGACTCAAGTCCTATGTCTCTAAGCGGTGATCCACTCTTTAATTTAGGGGAAGACTCAATCCGTCATTGAATTCTTCCCGTGGACGCTATAAGGCACCTACTTACAAATCTACAGCTACTGTTCTTTGGGATTTTCTATCTTTATCCAAATAGTATCTTATAAGTAATTCAATGACTAAGCATCCACCTTCTTATACTTCTGGGAACCCCTTTTCCCATGGCACCTCCATTTTTTACCTTTTACCACTTTTACTAATTCTTTTAAACTGTTCAGAGCCCGTAGAACATGCGCAACCCAACATCATATTAATTTCGGTGGATGACATGGGGTGGTCCGACCTAGGGTCTTACGGCGGAGAAATAAATACTCCAAATTTAGACCAACTTGCCCAAGGTGGAATGCGATTCAGGAGTTTTTACAATGCAGGGAAATGTTTCCCCTCTAGGGCCGCAATGCTTACCGGTGTATACGCACAGGATTGCGGCTATGATAAAACCCATACCAACCCCATCCGCAACGCGGTAACTTTGGGAGAGGTTTTGCAGGAGGCAGGCTATGCCACTTATTTCTCTGGCAAACACCATGGAATGGAAAATCCTTATGACAGGGGGTTTCAACGGTTTTACGGATTAATAGACGGAGCTTTCAATCACTTTAATCCAGGGAAGCAGAGAGAAGGGGAACCAAAACCGGCTCAAAAAAGAAATGATCGGCAATGGGGCATAGATAGCACCGTATTAAGACCCTATACACCTAAGGAACGCGATTTCTATTCCACCGATTACTTTACCAACTATGCGCTGGAATTTTTGAACAGTCCTCGCAAAAAAGACGAACCCTTCTTTCTCTACCTCTCCTATACCGCGCCACACGACCCACTAATGGCTTGGCCAGAGGACATAGCAAAATACAAGGGGAAATACGATCTGGGCTATGAACAGGTTAGACAAAGAAGATTTGAAAACCAAAAACAACTTGGACTATTGGGTGAGCAAGTAACCCTCTCTGCTCCTACCCATCAAAAATGGGAAAACCTGTCTCCCGAGGAACAGGCGTATGAGGCTTCCGTTATGGAAGTATATGCAGCCATGATAGATAGGATAGATCAAAACATAGGGAAACTTTTAAATAAGCTAGAACAATTAAATGCCTTAGACAACACCTTAATTCTATTTGTGTCGGACAATGGCGCTTCGGCAGAGGTGGTAAACCTAAAGGATGACGATGATACTGCGGCACTTGGCTCTATGGCCAGGTGGACCTCCCTACGGGGCGACTGGGCCAATGTAGCCAACACCCCTTTTAGGCACTACAAAAACTACAATAACGAAGGGGGCATAAACAGCCCTCTAATTGCCTACTGGCCTAAAAAAATAAAACCCAACACCTTTACGGACTATCCAGGACATTTTATAGATTTTATGGCTACCTTTCTAGAGGTCTCCGGGGCCCACTATCCTCAGAATTATAATGGACAGCGAATAACACCCCTACGGGGCAAAAGTTTATTGCCGGTCTTTAATAATCCCAAGCTAACCCGTACTGGTCCCCTATTCTGGCAGTGGAGGGAAAGTGAGGCCATGCGCTTGGACCAATGGAAAATAGTCCGCCATCAAAAAAACGCCCCTTGGGAATTATATAATATGGCCCATGACCCAACGGAAATTTACAATAATGCATTGGAAAACCAAGAGAAGGTGAAAGAACTCGCTACTATGTATGGAGAATGGATATCCCAATATGTTAATGAATGACAACTTTTTAGCAAAATCGAGGTGGCGATTAGGGATTTGATTTCCTTGAATTTAGCAAGAGTCCCCTTGTAAATACAGCAGTATAGGATGGTTATTAAAAGATAAAAATAAATACTCAAGCCTAATTAAATTCTAAAGAATATTACTATTTTTGAGAGTAACTACGTATGAATGCACTAAACTCCAACCATGATAAAGCGAAGAATACTCATTCCTTTACTGAATTTCTCTAAAATAGAAAGCTTTAGTGGCATCCTTTTGTTTACTGCCACCATTATAGCCATGATATGGGCAAACTCCAGTTATGCCGATTCCTATCAAGCTTTATGGCATTATCATTTGGGTATAAGTTCGGAAACCTTCGAATTTACTTTGCCTTTGCACTATTGGGTGAATGATGCCCTAATGGTCTTCTTTTTCTTTTTAATTGGGTTGGAAATTAAACGGGAACTTTTGATCGGAGAACTGAACAGCTTGCGCAAAGCGGCCCTCCCCATGTTTGCGGCCCTTGGCGGAATGCTAATTCCCATGAGCTTGTTCCTTCTCTTGAACGACTCTCCGGAAACACAGGCGGGATGGGGAATTCCCATGGCCACTGATATCGCTTTTTCACTTGCTATTTTAAAGGTTTTGGGCAACAGGGTTCCCTTAAGTTTAAAAATATTTTTAACGGCCTTTGCTATTGTAGACGATTTAGGCGCCGTAATCGTCATCGCCCTGTTCTACAGCTCAGGGATAGATTGGATGCTACTTTTTTATGCCTTTCTACTCTTAGGCTTACTTTTTTATCTCTCTTACCGCAATCTATACTCCAAAAACGTTATGATTGTCTTAGGGATAGTGATTTGGATCCTATTCTTTAAGTCGGGCATCCACCCCACCATTGCTGGGGTATTACTGGCTTTCACCGTACCGTTAAGACAAAAGATTGATATGGATTCCTTTATGGAACAGCTTTCGGATATCTCCAAGGGATTTGCCAAAACAGAACGAGACTACCTTCCTGTACTATCCAGTGAGCAAATTGTTAAAATGGACGAACTGGAGGCCTTAGGTAACAAATTTAAATCGCCCTTACAACGTTCGGAGCACAAGCTGCATGGATGGGTAGCCTATTTTATTATGCCTGTCTTTGCATTGGCAAACGCTGGGGTAGCCGTAGGTACCGGTATGGAAATGGATACCGCCTTATTGTTCCATATAGCCATTGCCTTGTTTGTAGGCAAATTGTTGGGAGTTACCTTATTCTCCTGGATAGGAGTAAAATTGAAGCTGGCCATTTTACCAGACAATATTTCCTTTAAACGAATTATGGGAGTTGCCATCTTGGCTGGAGTTGGATTTACCATGTCTATTTTTATCGCGAATCTGGCATTTGCAGACAACCCCGTTATAGTAGACTCCGCAAAAGTAGGTATCATGGTTGGTTCCGGAGTTTCCGGTATTGTGGGTTATCTAGTGTTGCGATTTAGTGGGCAAAGAAAAAAGCTTGAAACAAGCTAATACTTCCTATTTATAACCACAGGACATAATCAAGACTACCTATACCTAGGGGATTAAGCCAATAAAATGCCCTTAGAGTTCCATTCACCGAGACACATTTTAGCTGGGGCTAATAGTAATGCAGAACAACATATGTGTAAAAGAAATGGCCCTGTGACAGGTGATGTTCATAGGGCCATTTTTTTTGGTAACCAAAGCTTTAAGCTAGCTTGCCTATCCGCCTCAAATTTAATCTTCTAAATTCCTATGCGTTTTATCCTTGTACAATTGGATATAGTGATTGTCCAAGGTTTCAGAGTCCTTATATTTCTCACGGACTTCTTTCAACTTTTGTTTCATTTCTGCTACCACCTCTGCATACTTAGGATCGTTATACACATTGTTCATTTCTTGAGGATCATTGAGTCGGTCATAAAGTTCCCAAACATCCACATCGTGGTAGAAATGAATAATCTTGTATTCCTTGGTAGCAATACCGTAGTGTCTTTTCACCGCATGTTCTGCAGGGTATTCGTAATAGTGGTAGTAAACAGCATCCCTGTCCCACTTTTCCTTTTTTCCGGTCAATAATGGCACTAAACTCTCCCCTTGCATATCTTCGGGTGCATGTACGCCAGCCATTTCCAAAAATGTCTGGGCAAAATCTAGGTTCTGCACCATTTCATCCTCGGTAGTTCCAGGGGTAATTTTATTAGGCCATTTTATTAACAAGGGTGTTTTAAAGGACTCGTCGTACATAAAACGCTTGTCGAACCAACCATGCTCTCCTAGGTAGAACCCTTGGTCCGAGGTATAAATAATTACGGTATTATCGGATAGATCATTATCATCCAAATAGGTCATTAATCGGCCTACATTATCATCTACGGAGGCTATGGTTCCCAAATAATCCTGAAGGTAGCGCTGGTACTTCCATTCCATCAACTCCTTATTGTCCATTTCAGGATACCTTTTCTCAAAATCCTCGTTTATAGGTCCATACACGCTGTCCCAGCTACTACGCTGCTCTGGTGTCATTCGGTATACCTCGTTCCTATTCAAGCCAGACTTAATATCCAGTCGGTCTAAAACATCCTCTGCTATCTTATTATCATAAGAAAGATGCATATGGTTTAAAATATTCATCTCGGCGGTTTGTGCTGCCACCCTCCCCTCATAATCGTCAAACAGCGTTTCTGGCAAGGGGAATGTTTTTTGGGTAAATTCCTTATAATGCTTTTCGTCTGGATACCAAGCCCTATGCGGTGCCTTGTGCAAGTACATTAGTAAGAATGGTTTTTCTGGAATCCTGCGGTTTTCCATCCAATCCAAAGCGAGATCTGTAGTAATATCGGTTACATACCCATTGATAATGGTATCGCCCTTTTGTGTAATAAACCTAGGATTGTAATAGCTACCTTGTCCAGGAAGTATTTTAAACTCATCAAAACCTTTGGGGTTATTGCCAAAGTGAAGCTTACCAAACATGGCTGTTTGATAGCCGGCCTTTTGTAGAATCTGTGGAAAGGTAACATTGGTAGTATCAAACTTACTGAGGTTATCTATCTTTCCATTGAGGTGACTGTGCTTTCCAGTAAGGATTACTGCTCTAGAGGGAGCACATATAGAATTAGTGACCGTAGCATTGGTGAAGAGCATCCCTTCATTGGCAATACGATCTATATTAGGGGTTTGGATCAGCTTATCACTATAGGCGCTAATGGCCTGATACGCATGATCATCGGACATTATAAAAATAATATTCGGTTGCTTTTCTTTCGCCTGTTCTTTTTGGGCACAGGAGGTTAAAACCAACAAAAAACCAAGGATGTATAAATATTTCATAGCTAATTAAATTAAAGAAAAATCCTTCATTAAAAATAATCTTGAAAAAGCATGTTCCCAAAAGAATCTTAAACCCAGCAGAGTTTTTAACGATGTAGGGAATAATAAGTTTCTATTTTATTAAAAAAGGATTAAAGTTGATCCTTTTTTATACTCGTAAATAAGAATCTAAAATAAATCCCGCCCAACAAAATTCGTCGAGCGGGATTAACTAATTAACAACTAATAAAACTAGCTGGAATTAGCATCAAACTATGGGTATAGTCGATACTAATCGCTATTCCCAGCCAGGATTTTGTGTAACAGCACCATCGGTCAGAACAATTTGCTCTGTTGGAATAGCTGATAAATAATCCCTGTTAGGGTTAAATCCAAATCCACTAGGAATGGCATTGATATAAGGATCAATATAACCTTCCTCATTTACGAGGATAGAACTTCCAATTAGATCGGCAAATTCATCTTCCATATCACTACCGATAATTTTAAATCCTTGATGTCTTTGACCAATGATTAGGTGATCTGCTTTCCAACGCATAAGGTCGTCAAAACGCTTACCTTCCAAAGCCAACTCTACTCTACGCTCTCTTCTAATTTCATTAATAAGGTCACTTACCTCTGGGAATGCTTTATTAGGATCTGCAACTGGAGTTAGCGTTAGCGGTGGCATACCCACACGGGCACGCAACAAGTTGATGGATTTATCCAAATCACCTTGTGTTAATGTTCCCAATTCCGCTTTAGCTTCAGCAAAGTTCAAAAGCACTTCCGCATAACGGTAAATAATAGCTCCAATAGTACTTTCTGTTCTTTGTCCCTCATCGGTGCTTCCACCTTTATAGATTTGGTATCCGGTAGTGGAAACCACTTCATTGTTATCCCTAAAAGTAGGATATTCGAAGAAAATATCAGGATTTCCAGCTCTTTCTGTGATTAGATCTCCAGGCGTTGCGATGGTCTGTGCCAACCTAGGGTCTCTATTCTCAACAATAGTGCTTAGACTACTTTCCTGACTAGAGCTGTAGAGCGGACTAATTGCTATGGGCTGTCCGTCCACACTTAAGTAAGAATCCACCAAAGATTTTGTTACTCCGGTACCCGCTCCGTTTTGTGGAATATAGTGACCAACTCTATGGTCTACACCTTCGGAAGTATCGTATTTTTTCCAGAACATCACTTCAGAAACTCCAGAATAATCTACTTTATTGAAAAGACTCCAATAGGTGTTTTCCTCTCCGTTGTTATAAAGCGTGTAATTCCCTTCATTAATTAAGGTCTCTGCAGCATCTGCAGCCAATTGTAGGAACTTGGCACTTTCGTTGGTTGGAGCCGCAAATGCAGTTCCCTCATGGTATTTTTCCCAAGTACCTTCGTACAATGCTACGTTAGATTTTAAGGCTAAGGCCATTCCTCTGTGCACTCTAAATGCTTCCGTAGATGATTTGGGCTTTAGGTTGGCAATTGCCTTATCCAGATCTTCAACAATTTTTGTGGCCAATTCATTTCTAGGTATTCTAGGCGACATCAATTCCGGAGAATCGGTATTGAGCACCTTGTCTATGTAGGGAACCCCTCCAAATTTCTTCAACAAATCAAAATAGAACATGGCTCTGAAAAAATAAGCCTCCCCGTTATAAGCCTCAATTTGGTCTTGTGGTCCTTCTGCGGTTCCACTGTTTTCCAAATAATAATTAACGCTCCTAATTCTACTGTAATTACTATTCCAAGTACCATCGGAAGTTGGTGCCGTATTATTACTTCCGACAAATCTGGTATTAATATTAATATCGGCTAGGTTGTCACTATTATTATCAAATTCGAAGATTCCTCCGTTCCAGCCGCTATGCACTGGAAAGGTAGTATAGAACTGATTTAGGAACAACGCCAAGTCATTGGGTGTTTTCCAATATTGCTCCGGAGAAATCTCGTCTTCCGGAAGCTTATCCAACAAGTCATCGCTACAGGATACGGCAAAGACTGCTAGCAGCAAAAATGTAATGTGTCTTATGTTTTTCATATGTTTTGTATAATTTAAAATTGTACGTTCAGACCCACTGAGTATGATTTCTGTAAAGGATAGATTTTTCCATTCCCCCAGTATCCACCGGTAGCCTCTGGATCAAATATTCCAGAAATTTCAGAAAGGGTGATTAAATTCTCTCCGGTCATGAAAATTCTTAGCTTTTTCAACCCAAGATTTTCAAGAATATTGGACTGGAAGTTATATCCAAGACTAATATTCTTTAAGCGGAAGTAAGCTGCATTCTGCAGATACCTAGTCTGTGTTTGCTGGTTTCTCCAAGTAGACCTAAAGGTTGGTCTTGGGAAAAATCCATCAGGATTCTCTTCGGACCAATAGTTTAGATGCTCTTTCATCCCTGCAGATTGCCATAGGTTATCCACGGCACCAAAGGTATACGGTCCACCCGTCCATAAATCCCTTTTAGCAACACCTTGCCATAGCATGGAAAAATCGAACCCTTTATAATCCAAGCCAGCGTTAAAACCAAAACTATATCTAGGGGTAGAGTTTCCAATTACCTTGCGGTCTCCAGGATTATCGGTAGTAGAATCCCCATAATCTATTCTGCCATCCCCGTTTAGATCCTTGTAATGAACATCACCAGGATACCAAACACCTCCATAAATCGGGGTCTGATCTGGTCCGTTGTCAATTTCTTCTTGACTTTGGTATAGGCCTACCGTCTCAAAACCCCATATTTCCCCTAGTTTTTGACCAGTTCTATAGGTATTCAATAAGTTGTTAGGGTTAGAGTACTCAGTTACAGTAGTTACCGCATCAGAAAGTACTAATCCTAAATTATAATTAACCTCACCAATCATATCCCTCCAAGAAACATTAAAATCGAAACCTTTAGTTTCCAAGTTAGCGTTATTGGATTGTGGCGCAGAGGTACCTAAAACAGCAGGAAGACGCTCGGCCGGACCAAACATATCTTCTGTAGTTCTTATAAAGTACTCAAAAGACAACTGTAAACGGTTCGTGAAAGCCGCAATATCTATTCCGTAGTTATCCGTAGTAACGGTTTCCCAAGTAATATCTGGACTAATAATTCCAGGAGTTAGGGTATAGTTTGGTCTTCCATTGTTACCCAACCACCATAGGTTAGTTCTTACTGGCATACGGCCAATGTATAGGTAGTTCGATACGTTTTGATTTCCGATACTACCAGTGGAATATCTCAATTTAAACATTCCAATCTGATCTATTCCCCAGAAGTCCTCCTTCGCAATGTTATAACCTGCAGAAACGGAGGGGAAGAAATCCCACCTGTTTGCTGGTGCAAAACGGGAAGAAGCATCATAACGTCCATTAACTTCAAAAAGGTATTTTTCCTTGTAGTTATAGGCAAACCTACCAAAGTATCCTTGGGTTGCAAAAGAACCTGCAGAGTCGTTCACATGGTCTTCACCTACAGCAGTAGAGATAGATGGCACCCCATCTGTAATTAAATCGTTTTTAGCACTGTAAATGCTAGAATACTGTGTATCCTCTTGCTGATATCCAACTAATCCGGAGAAGTTATGCGCTTCATTAACAGATTTGTCATAAGATACTACCAAGTTTGGAGACAAGTAGGTGTTCTCGCTAGCGTATCTAGAAAAACTATTGTTATTTCTTACAAAACGCTCTCTACCATCGGGTTCAATAACAGATACCTTGGCAAAGTGATTACTATTATTAAAATGCTTAGTTCTATACAGCAAGCTTGGCTTAATTTTCAAATCCTTAATAGGCTCAATAACCAAGTTGATAGATCCATCTAAACTTTGATCGATACCGGTGTATCGGCCACCATCCAATAGAAAAGGAATTTCGGAACCATCACTATAGTCACCATTGGGCATAACCACACCATTAACTGGCCATCTTCTGGCAATGTTATGTAGGTACAACCCACGGTCATAACTCGGTCTATCGGTCTCTGCACGCGCTAACCTTAGATTAGCAGCAAAGCTCAACCAATCATTCACCTTACTGGATACTTTAGAGTTAAAAGTGTAACGTTGGTAAGAATCGTCCCCGTAATTCATAATTCCAGGTGCATCCAAGATAGATCCAGATACGTTATAGTTAACGTTTTTTTGTTTTCCAGAAAAACTAAGGTTGTGTTGCTGACGGTGAACAACACTCTTATACATTTCCTTAAACCAGTTGGTATTGGCATTAGATCCCGTGTACTGTTGCCAACGAGTTCCATCTGAATTGGGAACGGTTACAGGAGTATTTACCGGATCTGCCAAATAGGCTTTGATACGGTCCATTACCTCGTCGGAAAAAACCACCCCGCTTCCACCATTGGTGGCAGCCAAATTAAAATAATTGGCAAACTCCAAGGAGTTCATCATATCCGGCGTATTTAGAGGGGAAGAAAAGATAAAGTTATTGGAGTAGGTAAACGTATTACCATCCAATGCCTCACCACTCTTGGTTTTTACAATAATCACCCCGAATGCAGCCCTAGAACCATAAATAGCGGAAGAGGCAGCATCTTTAAGAACGGATATATTATCTATATCATTAGGGTTGATATTGTTAAGGTCATTAGGGTTATCCAAAGGGATATCATCTACAATAACTAGAGGAGAACCGGTTCCTTGTAAGTTTCCAACTCCACGAATACTAATATTCATATTAGCACCTGGCTCACCTCCAGAGTTACCTACAGTTAGGGAAAGCCCTGGAGCAGCACCTTGCAGTCCCTGCATAACGTTGTTTACAGGTCTACTTTCTAGTTGCTCACCTGATACAGTACTTACAGATCCTGTTAAGTTCTCCTTTTTCTGCGTTCCATACCCAACTAGTACCACTTCTCCTAGCTCTTCTGCCTGTGGCTCTAAGGAAATATTTATTTGAGTTCTTCCATTTACGGCTATATTTCCTGTTGCATAGCCCAAATAGCTCACCACAAGGGTTGCATTCCTATCCACTTTAATCTCAAAGTCACCATCAAAGTCGCTCACCACTCCTCTGGTAGTCCCTTTTTCTACTACACTGGCCCCTGGAACGGGATCCCCGGTTTCCGCGTCAGACACCGTACCTCTTACGGTAATCGTTGGCTGCTGTGCAAATAGGTGCGCTTGCACCAATAATAAACAGCAATAAAATAAGATTTTCTTCATTTGAATTGTTTAGGTTAATTAATTAGTTAATCAAATAAAACTTCTTAAGCAGGAGCTAAAAAGTCATATTTCTGATTGCCAAATTAGCCAACGTTAAATGTATCTTAAAGTTTTAAGGGTATAAATTTAGGTTACATGGGGTTACAAACAGGTTACATGCACTCTTTATTTATTTGGTGAAAATCTTTGAAACCATCATGTTAATTAGGATGATTGAGGATATTTCCCTTTATTTGTTCCTCATAATATTAAGTTAACATATGAATAAATTTAAGTTAACATCTACGATTGTTTTATTAATACTCCATGTACTTGCATACACTCAAGAAAGAATACTCCCATTCCAAAATCTATCCTTTCAGGATGGGTTATCGGACAATAACGTGAGCACCATTCTACAGGATAGTGATGGTTTTATATGGTTGGGAACCAAATTAGGAATAGACAAATACGACGGACAAAACATAAAGACCTATTTCCTCCCCAATGAGAACAACCAAGTAAACTCCTTAGTACAGGATCATAGCGGTAGACTTTGGGCAACAACTACGGAAGGGTTATATTATTTTAATATAAAAAGCGATCAATTTGAACGCTATATCTCCTCACATCCCTCCATTGACAGCAGTTTGCAGGGATACATTCCCAATGTACTGGTACTGCAATCCGGAGCCCTGTGGTGCACCACCACCAATAATGAAATTGTTTCCCTATTTCCTTATGAGGACAAGGCCGATGAAATCATAAAAATGCCTGTGGAAGATGGTGAAGAGAATGCAGGTAGTGCAACGGACCTTTTACAGGATAATAATGGTGTTATATGGATAGGCACAAGTAACGGTAAGCTTTATAAGTATTTGGACTCCAAATTTACCCAGACTAACTTTCGAGGAAACGAGGCCCATATCAACTCCCTATCCATGGACCCATATGGCCTCTTATGGATTGGAACCAACGGCAATGGCTTGTTTAGCTACCACCCTAAAATCCAAACAACCCAACATTACGCTACCCAAGTAGAGGAATTAGACAAGCGCATATCCAATAATATTGTTCTGGATGTTATGGCAGATAGGGATAACAATATTTGGATAGGAACAGATGGAGGCGGACTAATTCTCTATGAATCCAAGAACAACAGATTCATTACTTTTAAACAAAACTCATATACCAATTACCCTATTGCGGACAATTCTATCTTGAGCATCCATCAGGGAGAAGACAACGTAATTTGGGTAGGTACAGTGCACGGTGGTGCCAGCTATTTTAAATATTATGCCACCATAAGTCATATTCCCGCTTCGGATTTAGCTTTTGACCAGATAGATGAGCAGAGCTCGCAAATATTAGAGGCTTCCAATGGAGATATATGGATTACGGCCGGTAGAAATGGATTGCGAAGATACAATCCAAGTAGTGGAAAAGTCACTGTATTTAAGGACGATCCTTCAAAGGACAACGACCTTAACGGAAATAATATTGTGTCCTTGCTTCAAGACAACCGAGATAGGATTTGGATTGGGACTTACAATGGTGGATTAAATATTTATGACCCCTACAACAATAGGTTTTTAGAGGCTGAGGATCGATTTAACAGCATTGCTATTTTTGCTATGGAGCAAGATTCCGAAGGAAATGTCTGGGTAGGAACCAATAATGGCATTCGGGTATATAATTCCGATTTAAAGATTGTGAATCACTTTAATTTAGACAATACCCCTAATCTCAACTCTAACTTTATTACCAGTTTATACGAAGATATAAAGGGCGATATGTGGGTAGGCACCAATTTAGGGCTGAACGTTTTTAAGCAAAATAAAGTACTCTCCTATATTTCAGATAAAAACAATCCCAACTCTCTTAGTGGCAATCGAATTAGATCTATCACGGAAGACGATGATCTTTCAGTACTTATTGGCACTTATGGCCATGGATTAAATAGGTATCATAGAACCAAGGATACGTTTACTAGGATTGGTAAGAAAGATGGATTGGAAGCCAGCATCATTGGGGGAATATTTTTAGATAAGGACAAAAACATATGGTGTAGCACCAACTTAGGGCTCAGCAAAATTTCTCCGGATGGTACCACAGCAAATTTTGGCCTTCGTCACGGAATCCAGGCTTATAGCGGTGGAAGTGCCATTATCAGCAAGGACAACCAAATACTAATGGGAGGCAGACTAGGGCTCACCTATTTAAATGCATCTGAATTTAAGGAAAACAATTCAGACGAACCTAAAAAAGTGTTTTTTACCACAGCAACCGTAGTTGGGGAAAACGGAACAGAGGAAATCAATTTGGCATCCAATGCAAGCAAGCATATTACGCTCTCCCCCCAAGACAAGCTTTTATCCATCCATTTTTCCAGTTCGGATTACTGGAGTCCCCAAAATAATAAATATGCCTATAAGTTGGTAGGATTAAATAACGAATGGCAAACCATTGGGAACCAACAAGTACTAACTTTTTCCAATTTAGATCCAGGCAAGTACTCTCTAATGGTTAAATGTGCAGATGCCATTTCTAACGAAGAAAGGTCTTTGGCTTCTATTTCCATAACTGTACTCCCCTCCTTCTGGCAAAAAGCCTGGGTAAGGGCATTGATTGTACTAATTGGCATCCTTCTTATACTGTTATTTATAAGGTGGCGGATATCGTCCATTAAAAAACAGCAGGAACAATTGGAATTGTTGGTTGCATCCAAAACCAAAGAGGTAAAGGCGCAGCAAGAGAAAGCGTATCAGAGTGAAATTGCTCTCTTAAACGTAGAAAAAGAAAATCAGAAGCTAAATCAGCAAAAACTGAGGGAAGAACTTAATTTTAAAACGGAGGAACTCACTAATTACACTTTACGAACCGTTCACAAAAACAACCTCTTGACCCAAATAAAGGATAGTTTGATCCATGAGACCAAAGCAAGTACCCCCAAAAAAGGTAATCTAAAAAAAATAGTACATCTTATTGACGACAGCTTAATACTAGATGAGGATTGGGATAATTTCTATCACCTTTTCAATCAGATCCACACCACCTTTATCAATAGCCTAAAAGATTATTGCCCTCAACTTAGCGATCGGGAAATTAGATTATGCGCTTTAATCAAGCTCAACTTTACTTCGCAACATATAGCCACCCTCTTTGGAATTTCATTGAGTTCTGTAAAGGTTGCGCGACATCGTCTACGGAAAAAATTGAATATTGCGGAAAACCAAAGTTATGAGGACTTTTTTGAAACCCTTACCTAATAAGGAGAAGACTCCCCTCTACGGTATTTGTTTAATAAGAATCACTAGGGCACTTCAACCAAAGGAAACAAAAAAACCTGCTTTAATTCAATAGGAATAAAGCAGGCCTTTAAAAATTACCTAACCAACGGTATGCACTCTAAATTTAATCTATTTCTCCTTGGGATTACTGTTTTTGAATATCAAACTAAACAGGTATCCAAAACCAAAACAGGAGGCCACCCCAATAAAGGAGTACATTAAAAAGTTAATGGAGGTGTATACGCTGATATACCATAATAATATACCACTCACCACTAATCCTAGCAGGGTCCCGGTGCTATTTGCACGTTTAGTTAGCATTCCCAAAAGGAACATTCCTCCCAAACCACCTGTAAACAAGCCTAAGAATCTATAAAACTGATCCCACAGCGATTTAATATTGGAATTCGCCATCCAAAGGGCCAACAAAACTCCAAATACTCCAACAAAAACGGTGACGATACGAGCTACTTTAAGCATTCCCACATCGTTTAATCTAGGATTGTACCGTTTGTACAAGTCATTACAGAAAGCCGTGGAGACCGAATTTAAGCTACTACTGATACTAGACATGGCTGCAGAAAAGATTCCCGCAATAAGCAATCCAGAAACTCCTACGGGCAATTCCTTAACAATATACCAAGGGAACAGGGAGTCGTTATTGGAAATGGCCGGCGAAAGTCGGTCTGGCATTTCAGTATAAAAAATATAAAGCAACGTACCTATACCAAAGAAAATGATAGTAGCTGGTAGTGTTAACAAGGCGTTGGTATATAAAGTCTTTTGAGAATTTTTCACACTAGTACTAGTTAGATACCGCTGCACAATGGTCTGATCCGTACCTTGGGTTACCATAGCCGATGCCAAACCTCCTATAAACACCACCCAGAAGGTAGAGTCTGTGAAATTAAAATTGAAATTTATGATATTAAACTTTTCATTTTCCGAAGCGTAGGCCATCATTTCCGGAACTGGGGTCTCTGTATGCAAGAGAACCCAAACAATGGCAACAATACTACCTCCCATTAGCACAACTACCTGTAATACATCCGTCCAAATAACAGCCTCTATACCACCAAATGCCGTATAGAGTACGCAGAGAATCCCCATCATCAGAATACAGGTTTCCACAGAAATACCGGTTACAATGGAAATTGCCAGCGAGGGCAGTAATAATACAATACCGATCCGACCTAACTGGAAAAGGATAAAAGAGATACTCCCAATAGCTCTAGCCAAGTAATTAAAACGTTTTTCCAAGTACTCATAGGCCGTGGAAATATGCAGCTTGTTAAAGAAAGGAATAAACAAAAATGCAATTAAGGGGGTAATTGCTATAGCCGCAATATTCAACATAAAGAACGACCAATCCGTTATAAATGCCTTTGCTGGGATAGCCATAAAAGTAATGGCACTCAATAAGGTCCCAAACACACTAAGACCTGATGCCCACCATGGAATACGACCACCTCCAATAAAATAATCGTCCGTAGACTTTTGTTTTCTGGCAAAATAAACTCCAATCAAAAGTGAAACCAAAAGATACAAGGCTAATACCGTATAGTTTAGAAATCCAAAGGAATGAGTAGGTTCGTCCACGCTAAATTGAAATACCTCTGGTGTTCTAATTCCTGGAGAGATTTCTCCGGAAACAATTACAAAGTCTTGATCTTTTTTTATTCCAAGGGTAGTAACCGGTAGCCCTTGGTCTAAGGTATCGTATACATACCACTGATCGGTTATGGTGTTAAACGCCAGGATTTCCTTGCTAAATCCAGGGTGATTGTTAAGAATAGAATCGCGCTTAGCTGTTAATTGCTTAACAATACTATCATTTTGGGCCTCGCTAATTTGCTTACCGAAGGTCTCCAACTGGGTAAAAAGCACTTCATCCGATCCGCCGTAGAGCATCACGTGCATGGACCCCATTGGTTCCGCAACCGCTCCCATGATTACTCTAGGCGTTCCATTGATGGTTAAATCCCCTTTATCTATCCATATCTTTTTATTGAGATCATAGGAAAGAAATTGAGATATGGGAGTGGATATACTTCCTTTAGTTTGGTTTCTTCCTCCAATCAGAAAAATATTCCTGGAATGGGGAGTATCCTGAACCACCATCGCATGAAGGGCTCGGGGTTCTCCTGGGAAATCTTCCAGTTTTTCCCAAGCTTTTCTTTCGCTTAAATTTAAACGATAAAATGAGTTGCTACTTTTTTCGGAATTCATCCCCCCAGCCACATAGACATAGTCATCTTCCACTACGGCCGAGGTATAGGCCAAGGCTTCTGGAAGATCTGGGTAGCTAACAATATCGATATCTTTCTTGGACTGATTGTAAGAAAGTAAGATAACGCTCTTACTTACCGTGTCTTTGTTATCACCACCAATAATTAAAACCCCTTTATCCGTAGAAACGGATGCTCCATAGCCCAAGGGCATTGGCAAGGTTTGGGCAGACAGTCTCCAACTGTTGTTTTCTAATATATAAATAGAATTATGCCACACTTTGGCACCCCCTTCCCATGGTAACCCATTAGGGAAATTAGCACCGCCGGCAACGATAAGCACCCCGTTGTGCACACCACCCATCATTCCAGCAAATCCCAGGGATTTGCCCCCTTGCTCTTGAGCTGGCAAGGAAGGTAGTTTGGACATTTTTATATTAGAGACATCTTGCCCTTGAAGCGCAGTGGTTAATAAAAATAACCAAACAAAATAGGAGAGAACTTTACGTATTTTCATTATACTACCGTTTATCAATACATTAAGGGCCACAAGATAACAAATCAAGTATTATGTATAACATATAGCCTTCTTTTTTATTACCAAAACCTCGAATTTAACATTATCAATCTGGACAGCCAAAAAAGAATCATACCTTAGATTAGCGGAAAGGAGTTACTGAGCGTACACATAGAAGGCTGACTTACAGTAGAGAAGACAAATACCCTTCATCTAAAAGCTATCCATGCTCCCCTTGCTTGGCGTATATAAAAATAATAGTGAAGTAGCGGCCATACACTACCCAGTCTTACTAGAAAACAAGCAACGCCTATCCAATATCCTTCTACATCGAATAACTAGGCATGAGAATCGCCAATAACCAATTAAACTTAGAGGGGATGTTTATTAGTCCCTAACCTATTGGAAATTGAAAAGAGGAGCTACATAGAAAAGCATCCTACACCAGGTTGAAACCCTCGGTATAGGACACTAAGTCCCATAAAAATAGCCCATACTTAATATTCAGTGAGGACTTTTTTAATGGCTGTTGCCATATTTTCAGCTCTTTCTCTCACCACTTCCTCTGTCCACCCCAGTTTTATAAGACAAGATATAGTACGCCCCACCCAATGATCCGATTGGGCAAAGTTGGTAGTGTTATAATCTAGCACCCCATCTTTAATATGGTCCGATACGGGGCTCAGGGATTTTAAATCTTTAAGATGCTCCCACTTCCTATGGTAGTGCCAATTATTATCATACCAATAAAAACAGGCATCCACTCCGTGTTCTGTTAAGGAGGTGATGGCTTTGCGGGCCAACTCTTCCGTAGGCAAGAAAAAACTGAGGAAGGAATAATTTTCCACCCCATTTGTTGGCACCCTTCTAAACGTTATTTCTGGAATGGATTCTAGGGCCGTACGCAGGATGGTGTAATGTTTTTTCTGAATATCTAAAAATTGATCTAACCTAGCAATCTGTGCCAGACCTACTGCAGCATGCAATTCTGAAATTCGATAGTTATACCCAAGGAAGGGGTGACTCTCTGCTCCCCTATCGTTCCCGATATGATCATGACCGTGATCGGAAAACTGATGGGCTGTGGTATAAAACTCCTCATTATTGGTGATAAGGGCACCTCCTTCACCACAGGTAATGGTTTTTACATAGTCGAAAGAAAAACATCCCAGATCCCCATAACTTCCCAAAGGCTTCCCTTCATAACTACCCCCTATGGCCTGGCAGGCATCCTCTATCATTAGTAGGCCATGTTGGTCACAAACAGCCTTAAGAGAAGCTAAATTGGCCATGGAGCCACACATATGCACGGGCATCACCACCTTAGTTTTCTCTGTGATCGCTTGTTCTACTGCTTTAGGGTCTAAGGTAAGGGTATCATCCACATCCACTAAAATTGGAGTGGCCCCTACGGATAGGACAGCTTCAAAACTAGCCACAAAGGTAAAAGTAGGTAGTATCACTTCGTCCCCTGCCCCAACCTTGGCACAGGCCAAAGCTACAGTGAGCGCTGCGGTACCACTACTTACCAAATGAGCGTGATTCACCTGCATTCGATTCTCGAGCGCTTTCTCTAGCTCCTTGGCTTTCCAATGTCCATTTCTCATTCCGTCAAAACCATAGCGCATAAGCACTCCTGATTCCAACACTTCATTCACCTGCGCTTTTTCTTGATCACCAAATAGTTCAAAACCTGGCATAAATCTATATTTTGTTTAGTTGAAATTAATTGTAATGGTAGTTAGGTAATATGCACTACACTATCCTTAAGGTTTTTGCGGACTTTTTTAAGGCTTGCAAACATATCATCATGGGCCCTATATCCAACGGGAAGTACCAGAACGGAGGTAAGCTTATCTTTTTCTAGCCCCAATAATTGGTCATAGGCAGAAGGATTAAAACCCTCCATAGGGCAAGAGTCTATTCCTTCCATGGCACAGACGGTTAATAAGGTCCCCAAGGCAAGATATGCTTGGTTGGTAGCCCATACCCGAACTTCTTGTCGCTCTTTTTTAGAAAAGTTATCTACCAAGGCCCCTTTAAACGGCTCTAAGATTTCATCTGCGGTATTGCGTATCTGTTTAACCCTATTAAAATAATTATGAATGAATTCCTTATCGATTTTCTTTTCGATACAAATGATAAATACGTGCGAAGCCTGCCCTACTTGTTCCTGACCGTAGCTGTGTTTTACCAGTTCCTGTTGCAGTTTTTTATTCTGTACCACTACCAGTTTAATGGGTTGCAAACCATAGGAGGAGGCCGTTAGATTAAAGGCCTGCTCTAAAATTTGTTGTTTTTCCTGGGTCAGCAACTGATCGGGGTCAAACTTTTTTACCGCATAACGCCATTGCAATTTCTTTATAACATCCAAATCACTCATTTTTATTTTCAAAACTTAATTAGGTGCAAGTACTATTGGGGCAATTACTTTTTCTTTTGCCCACCGCTGTTCTCCTAAGTTTTAGGGACATTTTTTTCCTTTCTCGTAAAAAAGTCAAAGTTAAGTTAATTATCCAATTCCACTAAGCATTGCCCAGCAAAAGTAGGGTGAGAATGGCATAAGATGATGATTACTAGCTGCTGACTAAACCGCAACCTAAGCTTAGGAATCCATTTTTAGGTTCTATAGAGTAGAAGATTATAGGATTTATCACTTTGAGTAAAAATAAAAAGCAAAAAACCTTTTATTAAGTTGAAAAGGTTTTTATATTTGCACCCGCTAAGGAGAAATGGCAGAGTGGTCGAATGCGGCGGTCTTGAAAACCGTTGAGGGTCACACCTCCGGGGGTTCGAATCCCTCTTTCTCCGCCAAAAGGAAACCCATAACGAGAGTTATGGGTTTTTTGTTTTCTGTAGCTTCCGAAGTTTACTTCAAAGAAGCGGAGGAAAACAAAAAAACAACAAGCGATAGCTTGTTATGGTTTCCATGATTGTAATGGATTCCCCATCTGGGATGCACGAAGTGAATCCCTTATTCTTAAAAACTTCCGAAGTTTACTTCAAAGAAGCGGAGGAAAACAAAAAACGGAATACGCGTAGCAGGTGATGGTTTCTATGATTGCCCAGGATACCCATCTGGGATGCACGAAGTGAATCCCTTATTCATAGAAACCTTCCGAAGTTTACTTCAAAGAAGCGGGGATCAAGATCAATTGTTGTGTTTATGCAAAAGATTTTAATCCCTATTACTCCAATTAGTGGCTTCCATTATCTTGTGAAAGATTTCAGTATTTTCATAGACTCCAGAAAATGCTTCAGATCCGGGGCCATAAGCAAACACAGGGATTAATGTTGCCGAATGCCCAGTGGTAGAAAAAGTCCCCGTAATTTCATTGTAATCACTATAAGATTTGCCTTCTTCAGTTTGCTTAGGAGTTGATGATAGGGTAAATCCTCCGGTTTCGTGATCCCCCGTTACTAGTACTAATGTATTCCCATCTTTCTCGGCAAAATCCAAGGCCACACCTATGGCGTCGTCAAAATCAATTAGCTCTGAAATAAGATAGTCCGCATCATTGGCATGACCACCCCAATCTATCTGAGAACCTTCTATCATGATGAAAAAATTAGAATGTTCTTCATCCTTATTAAGGAATTGTATTCCTAATTCGGTTGCTTTAGGTAAAAAGTCACCACGACCTTTCGCTACAGGATCCATACTATCTTCGGCCAATATATAGGCCATTTTTGAATATTGCTTAACTTCTTCAAAGTTACCTAGCGCCAAAGTATCTATTCCAAAACCTTTTGCTTCTAGGTCCCCCAATAAATTCTGCCCATCTTTTCGTTTATTAAAAAACTTTCTACCACCGCCTGCAAAAAAATCAATATCAGAATGGACCATATCCACCGCAATATCTTCATAGAGTCCCCTGTTTATTACGTGAGCATAGAAACTCGCGGGAGTAGCATGTTGTATGGATGACGTGGCAATCACACCAGTTTTAATGTTTTTCGGCGATACAATCTCAACCAAAGTTTTTACTTCACTCGAATCATTAGCCACACCAATGGCCCCATTATACGTCTTTATTCCTGAGGCAAATGCTGTTGCACCTGCGGCTGAATCCGTAATATTTTGTTGTGATGAAGAGGTATTAATAAGTCCTATGGAGTTAAAACGTGCAAAATTTGGACTGGTTTCTTTAAAATAAAAAGCCGATGATATCTGTGACAAACCTGTACCATCTCCAATTAAAAGAATCACATTCTTTGCCTTTTCGAGGTTTTCATCGGTATGCACTGTAGTTTTACAAGAGAGTAATGTTAATAATAGAAGAAATAAAATGGCGTTTTTATATATCATGATCTTGTGCTTATGTTTAGTGCCAACGGCCTTAAATAATATTACTTGGGAATTTTATGCGCCTAACATAGTAAATTTAATCTGATTAGTGGAATCGTAAGAGATTTCTTTAATCAATAAAGCTAACATCAACGATTAGTTTATAAGTTGTGCAACCCTGGTCTATTAGCCCCCCTACTCCACTTGGTCCCAGGTAGGTTTTCGCTCCCTAGAATTAAATAAGCTATAAGCCTTTTAAATACACTTGTAGCCTTCCCCTATTGCTTTAGGCTCCCCAGTTTATGGGATAGTTCCTGTTATTTTTTAATCTACCTAAAAAAGGATTCGAACATAGAATCAATTTGAAAATGCTTTACTCCTGCCACTTTCAGCCGATCTGCTCCTTCTTGGGCTTTTTCCATCACAGACTCTTCTTTAAAGGTCCACTCATTAACTACACCAACGGTTAAAATCCCATGACTTTTAGTCCATTCCACATCTTCTTTGGAAATATTCCCGGAAAACAAATAATAATTATTTGAATTAAAATCAGACTTCAACATATTTTCTTCTAACTGTTGGCGGGTACAGCTTAATTTTACTTTCCCTGTAAAGAATGGTGTAGATTCTTCTGTTCCGATCATCAGGGCATTTTCTAAAAGTTCATATTTCTCTAATAGCTCCACTACGCTACCAAATAATCGATCATCCTTCCCTCTTATTTTATTATCGACCATCACTTGTAGGTTGTTTTCTTGGCAGAATTTTAGCGCTTCTTCAAACGATAGTACCTTATTTCCAAATACGCCGTTCAACTCTTTGATTTCCTCCCATTCCATTTCCGAAACAGCTAGATCTACCCCAAAGTACCTTTTAAAATTTGAGTCGTGATGGATAATCAATACACTGTCCTTAGTAAGCCTCAAATCAATTTCGACCATCCAATATCCAGAGTTGGAAGCTTTTTTCAATGCTTCTATACTATTTTCGGCGGTATTACTATCTACAACCCCTCCCCTATGCGCTATTAAACGATATTCACTTTGTGCATCTTCTTTAATTTTTTGCCCATATATAGGACATAAGCAAAAGGCAAATACGATTACCAAGAGGTTAAATTTTAATATAGTTTCTTTCATTTCAGTTTTAATTTACGATACCAAATAGGAACAAAGCCTAGAATTGGAATATAGATGAACGATAAATGTATCCTACTAGGTAAAATACATTTATCGTATAATTTTTGCTCTTCTAACATCCTTAAACGCATCATATAACAAGCCTATCCACAATCTTTGGGGAGTGATGCATTAAACATTCCAATGGATTGCGAATCCTTGCGGTATCTATTGTTGCTAAAGGTTTTTGTAATTCCTCTCTTCAGAATTTTAATAATTTTCATTTTGGTTTAATACACCATTACTTTTATCAATTTCCACTTGAGGTAATGGAAAAAAGTAGTTTTTTGGGCTTTCAAAATCAATCCTATTAAAATCTGCATGATGAACAGCATCTGGATTGCTTAATAATTCGGCAATATTCACCCAACCTAAACGGTCCCACCTAACCAAATCAAAAAACCTTCTATTCTCCCCAGCCAGCTCTAATCTGCGTTCTTTTATTAGGTCATCTTTACCTGCATTGATTAAGGGTTCGGCTCCAGCTCTTTCCCTTACCATATTAATTTCGCTATCACCAGCCCCAATACCATTCTTCCTTATTTTAGCCTCAGCAACCAATAGATAAACATCGCTACTTCTCATTAAGGGTATAAGCAAATCAAAATTTAATTTACCATCAGCCGTAAAGGTGGTGTATTTATTAAAATGATATCCAGTTTCAGAAGTATTACCATCATACACTATGGTGCTATTTCCAAGATCTATTTCATCTCCATCAGCCCACAAGGTGGCCTCTCGTCTTTTATCCGCTCCAAATTCATCAAATAGACTTTTCATTGGGTGAAAGAAATTCCACCCTCCTAAATGGCGCGGACTAAAATAATAGATTGTAGCGCTATTTCGCCAATCGCTAGAAGATGCTACATACAGTAACATTTCTGGCGTAGCCGTGGTTTTTTGTCTGAAATTATCCTGGAAATTTGCACTTAGCTGATAATTGTTATTTCCAACTACCTTTTCTCCATTTTCAATAGCTAGGTCTAACTTATCCTCGTTACCTGGGTAGGAAGACCAATGCATGTATAATTGGGTTAAATAAGCATAGGCCGAACCTTTATTTACTCTACTAGCTGATGCAATTTCTGGAAGCAGATTAGCTGCCTCTTTCAGATCGTTTTCAATGTGAGCTAAAACTTCTTCTACAGAGGATTTAGGCTTATTATAATTTGCCGACACCACATCTTCTTCCATTATTAATGGGAATTCTCCATATGGAAGATATAGCCACCAATTAGCAAAGGCTCTAAAAAAATAAGCCTCCCCTAAACTTCTATTTTTTATATCGGAGGATATATTCTCCATCTGCTTTACATTTAACAGAATATTATTTGCCCTCGAAATCATTTCATACTTCCATTTCCATCCTTGGTTAATTTGAGGATTGGAAGCATCAAAAGTAAAGGTCTCAATGGCCTCATCTTCAGAATGATCTCCGGCACGGTAAACATCATCAGAACAAATATCCCAAGTGTAATCTGCATGTGCCACAAAATCTTCTGTAATTAAGATACCATATAAACCTGTTACAGCATCTACGACGGCCTTTTCGTTGGTAAAATAGTTTTCTTCCGTGTAGACTCCTTTAACATCAATTTCCAGCACTTCTTCACATGATAAAATCATTATGAAAACTGGTAGTAACATTAGTATTGTTATATATTTTTTCATTTTTTCTTTTTAAAAGGTGAATCTAAAGCCCAAGCTAAGTTTTCTACTAAATGGGTAGTTTGCGTAGTCCACTCCCCTTTGTAGGTTTCCGTCCGAGTATCCAATTTCCGGGTTATATCCAGAATAACCTGTAATCGTAAATAAGTTTTCGGCCATAATATAGACTGATAAGTCATCGAACAATATGCTATTCTTTGGTGTTATTTGGTAACCCAGTGTTAATGTTTTCAACTTTACAAAATCTCCACTCTCAATAAATAAATCGGACGTTCTGTGATTTAGATTTGTCCTTTGCGTACTCATTTTAGGAATACTGTTGCTGGTACCTTCACCATGCCATCTATTTAAAGTTTCCTCGTACATATTATAGGAATATGTGGGATCTAGGCCTTGCATACGATCGGCGTTATAGAGCTCGGCCCCAAAATTACCAACGAAATTGGCCGATAGTGAAAACTTTTTGTAATCTACTCCTAGCTGTAGTCCAACTATAGCGTTAGGGTTGGGGTCACCTAGATAGGTACGATCTTTTTCATCTATAACACCATCAGCATTAATATCCAAGAATCGTACATCTCCTGGAGTTATATCATCTCTGCGGGGATCATTTGAAATGTTTGGATCCGACGATACTTCCGCTTGATTCTGATAAATCCCATCTGTCTTCCATCCGAAAAATGAGGCAAGAGGCATAGATTCATAGGTCCTAGAAATCTCTTGGGACTGTCTCCCGTAGAAAACTGAACTTATATAATTGTTATTCCCGTACAACTTGGAAACCTCATTTTTAATTAAGGTTAGATTCATACCAACATTATAAGATAAAGACGATGGATAGGTTTTACGGTATCCAACTTCAATCTCCCATCCCCAGTTTCTTAGTTCTCCTATATTATAGTCTGGAATAGTTGCCCTACCGATAGAGCCCATCATCACAGAAGGAATCAACATATCCGTAGTTCGCTTATCAAACCATGTTATGTTTGTAAAGAGCGCATGATTAAAAAAAGAGGACTCAAGCCCGATATTGGTCATCGCAGTTTTTTCCCAGGTAATCATTGGGTTTCCCAAACTTGTTATTAAGGCACCACCAACTTTTTCTGTTCCGAACGTATACTTATTTCCGTAGTCAATATTACGTTGAATAAGGGTTAAGTATTGTAAATCGGCAACTTCTTGATTTCCCAATTTTCCCCATCCTCCTTTAACTTTTAAATCACTTAAAAAATCAACTTCATTAAGAAATTCTTCCTCTGAAAGCTTCCAACCCACTGAAAATCCCGGGAAATATCCCCATTGATTCCCTTTTGCAAATTTTGAAGAACCATCTGAGCGTAAAGTAGCGGTTAATAAGTATTTATTTTGATATGCGTAATTAACACGGCCAAACACAGAGGCCAATTTTTCAGGAACATTAAAATTACCTGTTATCGAATTCATAGTTGCGCCATTATCGAAAACTATTTGATTTAATGTCTCATCACCAAAACCGCGTTTAGAAGTATATTGATACTCTCCCTTACTACTTTGAGAGGATACTCCCGCAACAATTTCAAAGTTGTGATTTCCAACATATTTGGAATAATTTAAATACGCTTCCCCTAGTAGGGTGTAATTAGATTCTTGCGTAATGCTCAATTCAGCATCGTTTCTACGCCTCATCTGTTCGGTTACACTTGGAAAGAAATCCTTTGCCTTGTATAGATTTCCATCTAAACCTACATTTCCTTTGAGTATTAGATCATCCGAAACCTTATATTCCAAAGACAGTGAAGTTAAAAGATTATGGTTTCTCTTTGTATGATCCTCTGTAGTTAACTCATAAACCGGATTATTAATGTCTCCCAATTCATTGTTAGCAGCTGCTGACCCCCAAACACCATTCTCATCAATGGAGGGAATAGCCGGGTTAAATCTCAGCGCTTGCCATAAAACCCCAGAATAAACAGAACTAGTATTGGGGTTATACCAATTCTTATAGCTGTACTGAAAGTTTTGATTTATTTTAAGTCGATCAGAAAGGCGGTGAGTAGAATTGAATCTAGCGGATAATCTTTCAAATTTAGAGCTTAAAATTATTCCTTCCTCATTATAGTATCCCATACTTGTTAGATAGGATGATCTTTCGTTCCCTCCAGAAATTCCAAGGTCAACATTTTGAAAATGTCCTGTTTGAAATAAACTATTTTGCCAGTCAGTTCTATTAACTGTGTAGTAGTTATTGTTCCAGAATTCATTGGGTGTAATGCCATCATTTGCGTAGCGTTCCTTTTTAAGCATAACTAAGTCATTAGCCTTTAATAGGTTTAGCTTATTACTAACTTCTGAGATTCCTGAATAAACATTAAGATTAATCTTGGTATCTGTATTAAGTCTCCCGGATTTGGTGGTTACCAGAATCACTCCATTTGCAGCCCGAGTTCCATATATAGCAGCGGAGGAAGCATCCTTTAACACTTCAATTTGCTCAATGTCGTTCGGATTTATATCCGAGAGTTGGCCCGATGGTACCCCATCAATTACTATAAGTGGGTTTGAAGAGTTGATACTTCCTGTTCCTCTAATTTGAATCACTGGTGATGCACCAGGAGAACCTCCATCAGAAACAATTTCCATTCCACTAGCCAAGCCTTGCAATGAATTACTTACCTGACCGATGGGGGCTTTACTCAATTGATCGCTTTTTATACTGGCAACCGATCCAGTTACATCACTTCTACGCTGAGTACCATACCCTACTAAGACCACCTCATCCAATCCCGCTGCACTTTCTTCCAAGGTTATAGTAAGGATTGTTCCATCGGTTACCGGAATTTCCTTGGTAGAAAACCCAATATAAGAAACTACCAAAACCGAATTTTCACTGGCAACTTCTAAATTAAAATTCCCATCAAAATCGGTCTGCGTCCCATTGGTAGTCCCTTTTTCTACGATACTAGCACCTGGAAGGGGCTGCCCCTGATCATCGGACACCGTTCCCGTAACCTGAAGTTGCATCTCAACTAGCCCATGGGAAGGATTATCGGATACATCCTTAAGGCTTACTGGCTGTTTTTTTAAGAGGATTTTCCTATCATCTACTTCAAAGGAAATATGCATCCCTTTAAAAAGCTGCTTCAGCACCTCTTCTACAGACGCCTGTTTTACATTTATTTTTACCCGTTTCTTTAGGTCGACCGTCTTGGTATTGAAGAAAAATTTAAATTCGGTCTTCGTTTCAATTTCTTCCATCACAGCTTCTACCGTAGCAGTCTCCATATCCAGGGATATTTTGGTTTGCTGCGAATAGGTGGAATTTGCCTGCATTATAAAGGAAACGGTCAATAAAAATAGAAGTGACAACCTCATTTTTACTTTAAAATTTAAGCACCAAGGGAAATTCCCCCTCGATATTGGTGGTTTTTGCATAACTTTAGGTGTTTGTTAGTGGTTATATTTAAATTAATCACGTTTTCAAAGCGGGGAATGTTCCAGCATTTCCCGTTTTATTTCCATGATTTCTTATACTTTCACATATAGCTATATGTGCTTCGGTTTACATTAAACTGTTCATTTCATGGGCTTTATCATTATTTAATTACTATTTTATTTTCTACGATGATATAATCTATCTCATACACTTTATTAAAGTAATGGAGCACTTGCTCAATGGTTTCATGTTGTGTTTCAATAGTGGCATTAAAGGTTTCTTTGGCCAAATCTTTATTGTTATTGATGATTACCACATTGTAACTTCGCTCTAGCTTTTGTATGATCTTATCAAAGGAAAGGTCCCTAAATACTAAGTTTCCACTTTTCCATGAGGTATACTGGGAGGTGTTTACTTTCTCTTTTTCGACAGATCCCACTTCTTTATTAAAACTCCCTTTAAACCCAGGTTCTAAAAACACCTCCTCTTTTACCTCCTGGGAATTGGATGTACCTCTTAAACTCACCGAACCTTCAACAAGAACTACTTCGGTTGACTCGTCCTCCGGGTAATTGGCAATATTAAAACTGGTGCCATAAACCTTTACGTCTAACTGCCCCGTATTAACCACAAAGGGGATGTTGGGATCATGAGCCACCTCCATAAATGCTTCTCCGGTTAAAAAGACTTTCCGCTCTTCACCAGCTAAAAAGGTAGTAGGGTATTTTAAGGAACTTTCTGCATTTAGGTGTACTTCTGTGCCGTCTGCCAATTCAATATAAAACTGTTTCCCCTTGGGAACCCTTAGGGTATTATAACTTACTTCCTCACGGGTCCCTTGTTCTTCATAGACCAATTTCTGCCCTTTCTGCACTCCTAATACAGTCCCTTCTTCACTCAATACTTCTAAGGTCCCTTCTCCCGAGATTACTTTAATTTCTCCATTCCCGAGCTGTAGGGTTATAGCATCTATTTTTGGCGCTATATTTTCTTTAGTATCAGCCCCTGTCAATTCATTCTGTATAAAATAGCCTAGGCCAATGAATAAAATTGCCATGGCGGCATATTTAAAGACAGATTTAAACCTAGTCCTACTTTTATTTGTTTCGCTTTTTATCTCCTTTAGCAAATTTGTTCTCACCTCCTTTAGATCGGGATTGTTCATAGCCAAGGTAGTGGCGAAATGTGTTTTTACATATTCTTTAAAAACATCCTCATTATCTGCATCCTGAATCCAGGTATTCAGCCTATCCAACTCCTCAGCGCTTGCCGATTTAGAAAGGAATTTTATAATAAGATGTTCTACTTCTTGAGGAATCATTTTGTATTGTTCTTTATAGTAATACAGAGCAGATTTGCAACACCCTACCTTTTTTATGATTTTTTTTTAATTCATATAATTATTTATAGATTTACTTGCCAGATACCAACCAATCTATGAGGAAAATTGATAATGAAGATTTAACCGAACAGCTTATTCATGGAAATGAAAAAGCGTATATGACGTTGTTGGACACCTACCAGAGAAGACTCTATGCCTATGCACTAACATTATCTGGGGATGCAGATACTGCACAGGATATTGTTCAAAATGTATTTTTAAACACTTGGAGATCTCGAAAAACATTGAATCCAGATTTATCGCTTCAGAGCTTTCTGTATAAATCCGTTTACAACGCCTTTGTAAATCACTACCAGCAGCATAAAGCCAACATGATTTTACAAAACAAATATGTAGAGGCCCTAACGGAGGTAGTAGAGGAAACCAATGAGAATGACTTAGCGCGAATGATCAAGATCATGAACGATGAAATTGACAAACTACCCCCAAAATGCAGGGAAATTTTCATTCTCAGCAAAAAAGAAGGCCTCACCAATAAGGAAATAGCCCAACATCTAAATATCTCAATAAAAGCAGTAGAAGCTCAAATTACAAAGGCTTTTGGCGTGTTAAGAAGTAAATTGGGTGAGCGTTACAAGATGCTTTTATATGCATTTATAGGATTGGGCTGCAACAAGAGGTTGTAAGTTTGACCCTTAATTACGATTTGAGACTTAGCCCAATTTGTAAGGTTTTCTCCCCCTACTTACCCCTAATTATACCATTCTTCTGGCATTAATAATTGTCTTTCAGAGGTATCTTTTTGCCTTAAAAACAGTAAAACCTACCCATAACAATTCCTACTCGGGAATAAACTAAAGATTATTCCCATTCTTAGCCACTTCAGCTTTTAATTCAGCATTACTGCCCACATTTATTTCTAAGTTGGGTAAAGATTCTTTTAATTGGGCAAGACCGGAAACCGACAGTTGTGTGTCCCATACATAGAGAGTTTTAAGTTCTTTTAGCTCCTTTAAAACCGAAATACTCTCATCGCTAATGCTTGTACTATACGCTTTTAGCATTTTAAGCTGGGTAAGGCCTTTCAACTTTTTGAATTCAGCATCCGTTATGGGAGTACCATCTACTTCTAACCACTCCAAGTTATCACACAGGGCAACAAAATCTAGTTCCTTATTCCCAAGGGGGATACCACTCAGATCCAATTCAATGATATTTTTTGAAATCCGTTGTAGGTCCGTAATAGCTTTTGGGTCATACTCCGGCGGTAAATAAACGGAGACACTCAAACCCTTGGAATTACTGCTTATCCTGTGAATGGTGATATAATTAGAGGCCAGGTTTTGAAGGGTACTGTCCTGCACCATTGGCAACTTTATCCATTTTTCCGTGAGGTCTGGCTGCATCATTTTCTCTACATATCCCACTAGTGGATCGGTCCTTTTAATTTCGGCCAATCGGAGCGTGTCCGAGGCGCCAAGGGATATCCAGCGTTCTAGTATTCCAATTTCATCTTGCGTTAAAGGGGTTTTCCCTTCCGGCGGCATGTGTTCTTCATCTTGCATCGGTAGATGGAGTCGCCTAATAAGCTCGCTCTCTTCAGGCAACCCAGGAACCAGGGTATTTCCGCTTTCCCCTCCTTTAAGCAGCGCTGCAAGACTCGTCATCACCAGTTCTCCTTTCCGCTTGTTGGGGTTATGACAGCTAACACATTTATTCTCCAAAATTCGGGTAACAACATCCGTATAGATAATGGGGTTTTCAGGGATTTTTATGGGTCTTTTTTTGGTGGGCAGCGCTAAAAACCCTTCCCCATGGGTCACCATACCTCCATAATGCCCTGTGGCAACAACAAGCCCTACCAATACTACTTGCAAGCCTTTGGTATATATATTATTACTCAGCTGCACCTGTGTAAGGGCATACCATAGGGCTGCTAACAAAGCAACCCCTGCACCCAACCATTGATGCCTAAATAACAAGTCTCCTTTTACCGCGACCTCCTTGCCTAGAAAGAATCCGGAAATCGCCGTTAAAAGAGCGGAGAGCACTGCAACCGTCAATAATTGATAAGGTACTTTCTTTCCTGTTAACCCCAAAAATAGGGCCATCAATAAAAGAACAATAGGGAAATGGAGCACTAAGGGATGCCATCTTCCCATCCAAGAAACTAGGCTTGGAAGTACGATGTACGATTCAAATAAGAGGCAGAAAATAAGGAATACCGAAAGGCCTAAAACAACATAGTCTACCCATTTATTTTTTGAAGAGTGCGCCATTAAATTATATTAAAAGATCTTTTACGACATTACCGGCAACATCGGTTAATCTAAATCGACGACCTTGGTGCTTGTAGACCAATTGTTCGTGGTCTAGGCCCATCACATGCATCATGGTAGCATGGAAATCGTTTATATGCACGGGGTTCTCTATCACGTTGTATCCAAATTCATCGGTCTTCCCATAGGTAAGTCCGGGTTTAATGCCCCCTCCTGCCATCCAGATACTAAAGGCCCTTGGGTGATGATCGCGCCCATAACTCTCTGGGTTAAAATGACCCTGACAGAAATTAGTACGACCAAATTCGCCCCCCCAAACTACCAGGGTATCCTCTAACATCCCCCGTTGTTTTAAGTCAAGCACCAAGGCCGCCGAAGCCCTATCCACATCCTTGGCCTGCCCTGCCATTTCGTTGGGCAAGTTGCCATGCTGGTCCCAGCCCTGATGGTAGAGTTGTATAAATCGCACCCCATTTTCTGCCAGTCTTCGCGCCTGCAAGGCATTGGCAGCGTAGGTACCAGGAACCTGACAATCTTCCCCGTACATTTTGATGATAGATTCCGGTTCTTTGGAAATATCCATCACGTTGGGGACCGACATCTGCATGCGGTAGGCCATTTCGTATTGTGCGATCCGGGATTCGATCTCATCGTCCCCCGTTTCAACGTGATGTAGTTTATTCAATGAAGATACATGGTCTAATAAATGTCTTTTATCCGAGCGGGAAATCCCCTCGGGATCGTTCAGGTACAGCACGGGATCTTTGCCGGACCGCAAAAGCACCCCTTGGTGTTTGGAGTCTAAAAATCCGCTAGACCATAATTTTGAGTACAAGCCTTGGCTATTCCCCTTTCCCCTGGAGGTTAAGACCACAAAAGAAGGCAGGTTCTTATTCTCATTTCCAAGGCCGTAGCTTAACCAAGACCCCATACTGGGTCGGCCAGAAATCTGACTGCCCGTTTGGAAAAAGGTAATGGCCGGATCGTGATTAATGGCCTCGGTCTGCATACTTCTAATGACGGTAATTTCATCTGCTATCTTAGCGATATGAGGAAAATAGTCACTAATCCATTTTCCACTTTCCCCATATTGGTGGAACTTTGCTGCGGAAGGCATTAAGGGAAAGCTATCTTGCCCAGAGGTCATCCCTGTTAATCGCTGCCCCCCTCTTACCGAATCGGGCAAGTCTTCCCCCATCCGCTTCTGAAGGGTTGGCTTATAATCAAAAGACTCTAACTGAGAAGGTCCCCCAGCCTGGAACAGGTAAATAATGCGTTTCGCCTTCGGTGCAAAATGAGGAATTCCCAATGGTTGGGATGCCAATTGTTTTACATCTCCCTTAAAGAGATCGGGAATCAAAAGAGACCCCAATGCCAAGGATCCTATACCCACGCTCAGTTGAGAAAAAAAATGGCGACGGTTCACCTTTAAAGGGTTTTCTTCCTTGTTCCCATGTTCTTCCATAGTCCTATTCTTTGGTAATTGTTTCATCTAAATTATAAATGGTCTGCACGGTCAGCATAAGAGCGGCAGTTTTTGCGGGGTCTGTCTCCAATTGCTCATAGGCTCCTACGGCCACTAATTTTTCGGCATCCACTAAATTGGTCTTATAAAGCGCTAACGCATCTTGGTAATAGTTATTTAGAATTTTAAGTTCCTCCTCCTTAGGAGAACGCACCAAAATTCGTTTAAAAACATCCGCTACAACATCCTGATTATCGGGATCATGCAAAATGGTTCGCTGTGCCAATACGCGTGCCGCTTCCAGTACTTGCACATCATTTTGGAGCACCAATGCCTGTAAGGGAGTGTTGGTTTTTTGCCGGCGCACCTCGGACAGGTCCCTGTTGGGTGCATCAAATATGGTCATATTGGGCGGTGGCAGGGTTCGTTTCCAAAAGGTATATAAGGAACGCCTATACAGGTCGTCCCCTTCATCCGGGGTGTAGGTAGTTAAAATTCCACGATCGCCTCCCGCATTGGTTTCCTCCCATAGTCCAGCAGGCTGGTACGGCTTTACACTAGGTCCGCCTAACTCACGATTAAGCAAGCCGCTAGTTGCTAGGATATAGTCACGTATCATTTCACCACTCATTCTAAAACGCGCTGCACGGGCCAATAGCCTATTCTCTGGGTCGGCCTTTTTTAGCTCCGGTCTCATGTCGGATTTTTGTTGATAGGTAGCAGAGCGCATTATTTTTTTTAGCAGGTACTTGGTATCCCAACCGTTCTCCATAAAATCCACCGCCAACCAGTCTAATAGGTCTGGGTGGGTCGGTAAGCTCCCTTGCACCCCAAAGTCTTCGGCAGTTTCCACAATACCCTTTCCAAACAACATGGCCCAAATACGATTTACGTAGACCCTTGCGGTTAGGGGATTCTTGGTATCGGTTAACCACTGTGCAAGTCCAAGTCTATTTTTAGGAAGCGTTTCAGAAAAAGCATAGATGGCTTTGGGCGTTGCTGGTTGTACCGAGTCCGTAGGCTGGTCGTAGGCACCCCTATTAAGGATATAGGTAGTCTTGGGGGCCGAATCGTTCATGACCATTACCTTAATTTCGGGAGTTTTTTTCATATTGATAAAAGAGAGCACGCCGGTGCTATCCTCTTGGGAAATTTCCATATAGGGAGGGTCTGCGTAGAATTTTTGATTTTTGGCTTGTACGGCATCCATCTGTATCCCTTTTTCGTCTACTTGATTAAAAAAGGCGAAAAACTCGAAGTAGTTCCTTTGTGAAATGGCGTCGTACTTATGGTCATGGCACTGGGCACACTCTAAGGTAATCCCCAAAACTCCCTTCCCTAGGGTATTGGTTCTGTCTAGCACATAATTGGTGCGGTATTCCTCCTGGATAACACCCCCTTCTTGGGTGATGGGATGATTACGGTTAAATCCGGTTGCCAATAGCTGCTCTTTGGTAGCGTTGGGCAATAAATCGCCCGCCATTTGCCAGGTCAGGAACTGGTCGTAGGGCAGGTTCTTGTTAAAGGCATGGATCACCCAATCTCTCCAGGGCCACATGGTGCGATAACTATCGTCCTGGTAGCCGTGGGAATCGGCATAGCGAGACACATCTAGCCAAGTTTGGGCCATACGTTCCCCATAGGCTGGGGAGGCTAAAAATTGATCTATCATATTTGCTATCTGCCCTTCAGAACTATCATTAAGGAAATGCGCTACCTGTTCTGGGGTGGGTGGGAGCCCTGTTAAGTCTAAACTAATTCTACGTAGTAGGGTTTCCATAGGAGCCCTTTCTGATGGCTGTAAATTAAAATCTTCCAGCTTTTTTAATACAAAACCATCTATTTCATTCTGCACCCAATCCGTTCTTTCGGTCTTGGGAGGTTCATTTTTCTTTGGCGGAATATAGGCCCAGTGTTTCTCAAATTTAGCGCCTTGTTCTATCCATTTTTTAATGAGTCTTTTTTCGTAGGAGTTAAGTGACAGCTTAGAGTTGGGGGGCGGCATCTGCATATCTGGATCGTCTGATGTGATTGCTTTATATACCTTACTCCTTTGTGGTTTTCTAGGTACTAGGGGGAATTCTCCCGGACTTTCCGGAAGTTCGGACAGTGCCGTCTCCTCCAAATCTAGTCGTAGTTTAGCTTTCCGCTTATTGGCATCGGGTCCGTGGCAGGTGTAGCAATTATCGGAAAGGATGGGCTGAATATGAAAGTTATAATCCACCACCTCTGGTAGTTTCAGGGATGAATACTCGTCTTTATCAGGATGGAACACTCCCGTAGTGAAGGCATATAAGACCCCTAGGAGAACTGCAATCATCGATAAGAGTAATATCTTCTGTTTCATTGGGGAAGGAACTAATGATGCCTTTATTTGCAAGTTTCTGCAATGTACACTCCGGTATTAACGGATTACTAAAAATGAATAATTTAATTTGACTAGCTACTACTTAATAGTCTAAAATAATAAACTATTGCAAATAAAACGACTCAAACCTTATGAATAACACCGTTATTGATCTTTTAATTTTAAAAATAACCAATGAACTACGCCAATGGTGGTTGCTCTTAAAAAATCCTGTGTCTTTTTATTTTAAAAAACACTTATAAAGTATTCCCAAATTAGCGCCTAATATTGTATAAATTTTGAAGAATGGATACTTACAACTCGGATCACATTTTCTGGTATCATTTCTTGAACTGATTCTTTGCTTTACAGTTGGCAACACTCTCTTCCGTTAGAATAGATTCCTTTAGAATGTTACCAAAATGTTAGGGTTAGTTAAGGTAGGGGAATATATAAGATTTAAAATTTAATTTTGTCGGAAATTTTTGATTCCCATTATATCGGGGTATCTTAGTAATTGAGCTGTATATTTTGAATATCACTACATTTTCATAGCCATAATACCGTATTGTTGGCTATACATTTTTAGTACATCATTTTATAATCGTCCCCATGTCCCTAAATTTCACCTATTTACTTCCCTCCTATACCCGACTGGAAATACCTCAGGATAGCTATGAAAATATTGTTCGCTTAGCATCAAATTTAATGGGTAGTGAAGCAACTAATAGTGCCCTAATGGTTACTAGTGCTAATGATAACAATCAAAATATATTTCCTCTACCCGCAAAAACTTGGTTGGAGAAAAAAATATCCGAACACTTTTCCAATCTGCCAACTGAACTTCTTCAGCTTCAAAACCTTCAATCAACCAATAAAAAAAATAGAGGCGAAGCAAGTATTAAGACCGAATTCCCCGACGCGCTCGTAGTAGCTCCTCTCAAGAGCAAGGATGATTCAGCCTTTGGTTTTCTATTTATTTCCAAAACAACATCTACCGATATCACCAAAGTTCAAAAAGAAGGGATCGCGCACATCACCCAATTAGCTAGCACCCTATGGATTAATGCCATAAAGAGCACTAAATCAAATCAAAACACCAAAATTGCTACTATAGACTCAAAACTTTTATTCAACCTCAGCCCTATTCCCAAATACCTATTAGACCTTAAAAGTCTTACTATAGTAAAGGTAAATGTAAAGATGTCCAATCATTTTGGCTACCAGAAATCGGCTTTAATAGGTAAGAAGGTAACAGAGCTGCTAAAAAAGGAAGAAGTCGCCTATTTTTTAAAATCGATAAAACAATATAAAGGAAGCACTACATCCATAAATTTTGGGGTTTTTACCCATATTGATATGGAGGGAAAATCTTCTCGTTTAGAATTAATTGGGCATTACCTAGGAATAGCGCATTCCGAAACCATCCTATTTGCTTGTAATGATATTACTGAGAAAGAAAAAAGTTTTTTAGAACTGCGGCATTCCCAACATCAACTAAAAACTGCTGCTTCCATTGCCAAAATTGGATATTGGAGTCTTGATCTAACTGCTAATACCATCACACTTTCCGATGACTCCTACGCTATTTGGGGAAGGACAAATAATGAAGGTCCGCTCCCCTATGCAAGCTTTCTAAAGACCATTCACCCACTGGATCAACAATTTTTTCAGCTTCCAAATACCTTGCCCCCAAAAGAACAGCAACTGGATATAACTTTTAGAATTATCCTACCGGATACTTCCATAAAGTGGATTCGGAGTTTGCGTTTAATTGAACTAGGTGACAATAACAACCCCCAGTATATAGAAGGAGTTTTTCAGGATATCACCAATAAAAAGAAACTGATTCTACAAAAAGAACTGAGCTCCGGAATTAGTAGAATATTTAATCAAGAGCATCAACTAACACCTTGTTTACGAAAGGTGCTACGCTATGTGGCTAGTTTTGGTGGCTACACCTTTGCCGAAATCTGGTTGCCCAACTCGGAAAACGGCCACCTAACCTTATCCGCAAAGTATGCATCGGATGAAGTGGGAACAGCATTTCATCACGATACTATAGGTACCCAAACCATACCCCATGGACACGGACTTCCAGGAGCAGTTTTTCAAAATCGACTTAGAAATGAATGGGACCCTACAGATATAGGGGTCGACTTTAAAAGAAGGGATGCCGCAAAGAAGACGGGGATTAAAAAAACCATAGGGGTTCCTTTATGCCATCATAAAGAACTTATTGGAGTATTGGTTCTTGGGGAGTCTAAAGAACAACAAGCCCCAATCCACAACCATCTGTTTTTTGAAACCTTGGAAAGGTATTTAGGCTCGGAGTTACAACGAAAATTAAATGAATTGGAGCTATCGGAGATTTTTAATAGTATTCCGGACTTATTGGCAATTATAGATACAGAGGGGAATATTAAGAAAATTAATGCTGCTTCGGTTAACCTAATCGGGTATTCCGCGCAAGAATTACTGAAGATACCCATCACACAACTACTACATCCGGACGATTTGAACGAGGTCCTGGAAAACATCCAAATGGTACAAGATGAGCAAGAGATGCTGGAGGATGTTAATGAAGAGATGAAGTTTCCCATCCATGAAATTACTAGCCGTTATATCACCAAGAATGGCGAAGTTAAATCGTTACGATGGCGATTTACAGGAGCGCTTCAAAAAGGACTTATTTTAGCGATAGGAAAGGATATTAGCGAAGAAATTAGGTTGAATTCCCAATTGGAAATGGTGAATACCCTAGCCCAAATAGGCAGTTGGGAAATGCATGTGGCTACTCAAAAAGTAAATTGGTGTCCCATTACACGATCTATTTACGAAGTAGATGACGATTTTGAACCCAGCATGACTAATTACGGACTGTTTACCAAACACGATCGCGATTTACAACAGCTTATTTCCTTATTCAATAAATGTATTAGTGGGGAGATTCCACATTTCGATTACCAATTGCCCATTATCACTGCAAAGGGTAACAAATGCTGGGTCCGTGCTATTGGAAGGGCCGAATTCCTAAACGAAAAATGTACGCGCATTTATGGGAAATTACAAAACATCCATCAGTTTAAGATGACCGAATTGGCCTTTCAAAATGCCTATAAGGAAAAAAATAGAATCCTCAATAGTATACAGGATGCTTTTATCTCGGTGGATAGCAATTGGAAAATTACGTATTGGAACAAAAGTGCCGAGAAACTCATGAGTATAAGTAGTAGGGAAGCGATGAAAAGAAACTTATGGGACATATTCCCTAATGTGAAGAAGCAGTTTGACCGCTTGCATAAGCCAGATGCATCCCTTTATAAACTTGAAGATAAGTATTTTGAAATATACAATGATACGATAGGAAAATGGTTAGAGGTTGCGGCTTATCCAACTCCGAATGGCATGTCCTTTTATATTAGGGATATTAGTAGTCGAATTGCCGCTAGGAAAAAATTGGAGGAAGCCAACGAGCGCTTTGAAAAAGCTTCGGAAGCATCCAATGACGTTATTTATGACCGATACCTTACCAGTAACTACCATTACATGGGTAAGGATTTTAAAAAATTATTTGGTCATGACTTAGATTCAGTATCTGGAAATATTACGTTTTGGGAAGACCATATTCATGAAAATGACCGATCATCCATTCTAGACAGCTTAAATAAAGCCTACCAAAATCCTGAAATAAAGGAATGGAAAGCGGAGTACCGGTTTTTAAAAGCCAATAAAGAATATGCCCATGTATTGGATACCTGTTTAATTCTCCGAAAGAAGGACGGCGTCCCATTCCGGATCATTGGATCAATGGCCGATATCACCCAGCAGAAGAAGTACGAGCAGTCCTTGGTAGATTTAAATAGAAAATTAAAGGAATACAGTAACCAGGTAGAAATACAGAATACGCAACTAAGGGACATAGCGTGGACCCAGTCTCACATTGTGCGCGCTCCTGTAGCCAGGATATTGGGTTTAGTGGATTTAATGAGAGGAGAACTGTTAGATGAAACTGAAAAAGGTGAGATGCTAGGCCATATAGAAACCTCTACCATGGAATTAGACGAGATTATAAAAAAGATTGTCACTAAAACAGAACCCATCACTCCTATTGACAAGAACGAATATGGGTTGTAATAGAAGTCGATACCTAGCACCAATAATATAGCAAACTAGATTACTCTGGATATTTGGGTATGAAAAATACCCAAGGTTGCTTCGCCATATCATAATGGTTAAAAAAAGTGCCCTTAGCCACAGCTTACGAACTTTTAATCCTTAGTTTCCGGAAACATATTTAGCCATTTTTGGGCATTGTGCAGATAGATTTTATCTACTACCTCTTTGGGAAGTTTCAATCCTCTGAATCCCTCGTTAATCAGGTCGCTTTCCATTTGGTCGTCCGTAACAAAGAACCGCCAGTCTTCCATCCATGTTTCATGCATGTATTTTTGTAGGTCCTTGGGGTCACCCTTCCCACTATCGGCCAAATCGGTGGCGTAGAGGATCCTATCCTGATATTTAATAAAGAAATTGCGCACCTTTTCCCTGTTTTCTGCCGTCTGATAGTAAACTTGTCCCATTCTGGCTGCCAGGTCGATCGCCATATTGGGGAACTTGTCCAACCGCTTGGCTAGTTCCTCCACGCTCCACTCCAAACTCCCCATATGGGCCCCCACAAACGTCAAGTTAGAATGTTTTTCCAGTATGGCGTCCCGGGCCGCTATCTGCTCCTCGTAGGAAGGTAGTTCTGGGTGTTTGTACATATGGTATTGAGGATTTTTTGAAAAGTAGTCCCGATCGTTATTGGTAGTCATTTCCTCTAGTGGCAACCAACAGTTAAGTGGTTCTCCCAAATGCCCAATTAATGGAATCTTTTTAGTGGCCAAATAATTAAAAATAGTATCCAACTTGGGATGGTCTACCATAATCAATTGATTTTCTGCATCGCGAAAGACCATGCCTATGTTTTTCCAAATTTTTACGGCAATGGCCCCCTCCGAAAAGTTTTTATCTAACCAGGCGATGGTATTTTTTGTGAAGTCTGGATTATCCCAATCTTCTATAGAGAAGGAGGTAGCCACCTCAAATTCTGCCGGATGCGCGCTCTTCTGCTCCACAGCGTATTGGTACTGTTCCTTTATGAGTTCCCCACTATTGGAATGATCTACCAGAATATTGAGCAAGCGAAAATTATCTTTTGCTGCTTGCTCTACAAAGCTGTTCCGATCTGCAAAAACATGAATGTGGGTGTCAATTTTTTCCACCATCTCAAAATCGTCCACGGTATAATAATCATTGTTTTCCATACAAGAGGTTGTTAGTAGTACTAGCAATGCACTCCACCCTATTTTCATCTGTTTTTTTTTAAAAGGATTAAGGCTACCAAGGAATTAGCGCTTATAAGTTAAAAAAAATGCAATATAAATGGTCGGATAATTTTGTTTAATGCGATTTTTTAATGGTTCGGAACTACTTAATATCGAGGGGATTCCAAGGAAAAGTGGGGAGGTGAGGTGATACTCATCCACAATAATATATAAAATTCACGTTATTTATCTGTAAGAATTATAGTATAATTACACTAAGTTTATTATGTTAGCTACCCAAACCAAATGTAATTCTTCTCTTACAACTATTTTTAGTAGTTGGAGAAGTCTTACCAAATAATAACCAACCAAACTTTTAAACCTTATGAATTACTACTGTGAGTACTGCGGAACCAAAAGCTCCAGCGCTGCGAATCTAGCAGCAAATTCCTGTCACCGACATCCATCTGGTAGTGGCCAAGGCAAACACAAATTATATGAAGGAAGTGAGAAAAGCAGTTACAATTGTAAGTATTGTGGAACAACAGCGTCATCGATAGTTGCCTTAACCGGAAATTCTTGCCATAGGCATCCTGCGGGGAAGGGGAAACATGCACCGTCATTGTAGGTAGTAGATTTCATAGAAAACGAAGGAATCATCCGATAATAGAGCTGACAATTTATGATAAAGCGGCTGGGCTTTTAAATGACCTACCTGTGAATTTTAAATATATAAAATTGCAGGAATTGTGATGCATTGAGGGTCTGTGAATTAACAAGTTTGTAAAAACACATTTAGCATTCAACTACTTTATCTGTTCGCTTAAATCACAATCATTAGAAAACCTAAGAAACAAGAAATAATATTTATAACTGTTAATGTGACTTAAGCTATAAAAAGTGCACTTTGTTTATTTAACAATCTGATAAAAATTGAACTTAACATTAAAAGCAAATTGGAATAAGACTATGATTAATACAGAAATATTAGAAAATATTATCGCGGTGCTTGAGCAAAAAAAAGGACAAGATGGTTGGACTGATTTAGCCCGTATAGGAAAACCTTTAGCTGATATAGGCATAAACCCAAAAGCCCTTGGTCACATAAAACTTACAGAATTGCTTGAAGAATATGACGAATTCATCGAAATACGAAGGGATAGTACTTCATATAAAGTTCCAGTTTTATATGCGAAACAAAAAAATAATGGACAAAAATTAATAGGAACTAAACCAAAAGTTCAGGTTTCAAGAGACTATTCAGGAAAAGCGGTAAATAACTTAATGCAATGGGCTTGGATGGGTGATTTTAGTCAAGTAATAAATGACTTGAAAAACATGGCGCTAAAAGAAAGGTGGTATTATAAAATTCAAAATCCAGATTTCCCATTCCCTATTTTATCTAAGTATTTGACTTATACCTTTTATAGGCTTTTAAAAGAATCAGATAAAATTAAAATTAGTAATCAATATGCCTCTTTTAACACCGGTCTTGTAAATAAGCTATATGAACCGATTTATGCACTATTTGAAAGGAATAAAGTTCAAGGAAAGCAAGAATGGTATTTTCATGAATTTTGTATCTCAGGTGTTGGAAAAGCCGGAAAAATATTGGCAAGAAATTTTAATCCATTACCAGAAAGGGCAAATTATTTTAGTAACCCCAGCGAATTAATCTATGACAGTAACGCTCCTGAACCACAATTAAACTGGAATCATATAATTCTGGATAATGTGTCAAGACTTCCGCTAGAGTTTTTAGAAGATAATAAACCTGAAGGATTTAATTTCAGAGATACTTCAGACATGACAACTATACAAAAGTCTGATTATTATTCAGCCCTAGCATCTGCAATTGAAAGTGATAGTAGGAAATTTAGAGCAATTAAAAATCGTTTTTCGGATAGCTTAAATTTAGCTTTAAAACGAGTTGAATGGAATTTTAAGACTGCAATTCCAATGTATTATCCTGCATATAATAAAATGTCTTTATTGCTTCCGATGTCTCTTGTTGATGATGATACCATAGACTTGGCGTTAGTAACAGAAAAAACTCAATCAGGAAATTATCTTGGACATACAATTCTCCCTCTAAATTGGGCTTATAGTAATGCACGTTTAATAACAAGACCAGATAGTGATTGGCTTGTAGCAGACAGAATTGAAACCGAATCAGATTCGGAAATTGATGATACTGAAGAGTAATATTGTCCAAAATCGCGAACAAGTAATGGCAGGTATAGTGCTAATCATCAAATTTTATAGCTCGCACATCCTTAGTAGTGATTTGAAAAGGGCCTACCACATAATCCGCAACTACACCTACAATTTACCGTTATCCACAATACTAAAAAACTTTAATTTAAAATTTATATATAAATGGCAGAAAATATTGGAAAAATCATTGAAGATGCAATCAACAAGGCTTTGAAAGATAGAGGAGAAATAAATATATTAATTGCTGGGAAAACTGGGGTTGGAAAGTCAACATTAATAAATGCTGTCTTTCAAGGTAATTTTGCGACCACAGGTCAGGGCAAACCCGTAACGAAAAAAACAAGAGAAATTAAAAAAGAAGGAATTCCATTAAAACTTTTCGACACAAGAGGTTTGGAATTAAAAGAATATAAGGAGACTTTTAGGGAACTTGAATCCTTCGTCAAAATGAAAAATGAGGATTCTAATCCTAGTAATCACATTCATATGGCTTGGATTTGTGTAGAGGAAAGTCCAAAAAGGATTGAAGATGCAGAAATTGAACTTTGCAGCCTACTTTCTAATCATATGCCAGTAATTGGGGTAATTACAAAAGCAATATCTGATGAAGGGTTTAGAGATAAAGTGCAAAGTCATTTAATTCAAGCAAAAAATATAGTAAGAGTTAATTCAATTCCTAAAAAGTTAGATAATGGTTATATTATACAGCCATCTGGACTTGAGGAGCTTGTTGAATTAGCAATGGAAATAGTACCTGAAGGACAAAAAAATGCCTTTGCTGCAGCTCAAAGAGTAAGCATAAAACAGAAACAGAATAAATCACACGCAATTGTCGCAGCTTCTGCCGTAACTGCGGGAGGTACTGCTGCAGTCCCTATTCCTTTTTCAGATGCTGTTGCGTTAGTTCCAATACAAGTGGCCATGCTCGCAGGTATTACAACAGTGTATGGTTTCGAATTAAAAAAAGCATTTTTATCAACTTTAGTTTCCTCTACAATAACCGGAGCAGGTGCAACTTTAATAGGGAAAACAATTGTTTCTAATTTACTAAAGATGTTTCCTGGGATTGGTAGTGTAGCCGGTGGACTTATCGCGGCATCAACGGCTTCTGCTTTAACAATTGCTTTCGGGGAGGCTTATATTGCTACACTAACTTATTTGATTAAAAACAAAGATATTTCAGAGATTAGCGAAGCAGACATCCTTGCCGAATTTAAAAAAAGGCACTCAAAATAGTAGGTAGCATCTCAATAAGTGTGTAAAGTTTAAAAATCGGGGCTGTAACCACTATGTATTTATTTAAATTAAATCTACTAATAACGTTAACATATTTTCAAACAATTCAAGACAGGGGAAGAATTTACCTCCTTTTTAAAAGCTATTCAAAAACTATCATTTAAACTCCTGAATAAAAAAAGCGGGAAATCTATCAAAAGATTTCCCGCTTTTAAAAATTGGCAAAATGATACTAACCAATTATTCAATTCCAAAGACTTGTACTTCGGCTAAAGATAAATTGGTTGTTCCTGTCAATTGTACCCTGATATACCTACCTGTTCTACTAACCGGAATTGCTGTTTCATAACCGGCTACACCCTCATGGAAAAAGCTTAGAACATTATCTTGCATTAAAATATCAGCTACAGAATCTGATTCAAACGGTTCGTCCGAAACGAACACATAAATTAGGTATAAGATTATTCCACATTAATAAAAAAATGAAAAATCTGGTCTTAAAATGTGTTGTACTCCTACATTGGACTTAAATACGGATTCAATTTTGTCGGATACCTTATGTGGATTGAACTCATTGTTCTTAATTACCGTCTTTAAAAAACTGTCGTAAGTATCCAGCCCTTCGTACTTCTTTACCTCAATCTGTTCTATCCTGAACTCTCCAGTGGTATAATGGTTATTTATATTCCACGAGTTTAATTCTTCCGGTAACTGGGGCAATACCACTTCATTTGTAGTTTGACTGTTAAAAAGAATGCTCCAAGTATAATAGGAATTATCTTCTGCTAAATCCATCGTTATTTTCCCTACATTATGTGTTGCACCAGACTTGTTAAGGGTGAATGTCTTGTTAGTGCTTGAATAGGTATAATCAATAGTCCAATCAGGTGCATTATAATATTCAAGGGGCTCACCAATAGCTTCAATATGATAATTTTCCATCGTTGCTTTATAGCTATAATCATAGAAGTTTGTATTGAAAGCGTATCTATAACCAGGTCCATTCATTATCATGACATTTTGATTTCCATATCCCCAAATTCGATGTTTTATGTCGTTCTCGAAATCAGTAGCATTAAGATATCCATATAAAGTTAGGTCAGAAAACTTGTTGGGATCTTGAATAGAGGAACTATTGTAATATCTTGTTTCCACACCATTTACAATAAAGTTGTTGTAGTCTAGATAAAAGTCAGTTGCCATGGGCTTATCCACAAGCTGGTAAGCATAATTGTTGTTCGCCGTATTATGTTGGTAAATGTAGTATTGATTTGATTCTGCATTCGAAAATTCAAGATCATAATCTTCTAAATAATACTCAGTTCCAGAGTTATAGGTGGAATTGTAATCCGATCCCTCACCTACAATAGACGTTCCATTAGGCATTTCTGATACTTGATAAGTATTGTATGTTGAAATTCGTTTCCGTTCAGGTACCTTAAGCTCGATTCTCTCTAAGGATGAGCGTTTAATATTTTGAATGGTTTTGATTATAGAAGTTTGTCCAACACCACTGTATAAATATGCAAAATTCAGCATGAATTCCGACTCGGGTAACACGTCGTCTAGGGTATTCAGTTTGATGAGTGAGGTGTTAAACTCCAACTTTTGAATAGCTAATAATCCGCCTGTATTGTCTGAAGCAAATACGTAAAACTTAGATACTGATGGATCTAAAAAGTCAGTGGGAATAGCAATTTTCATCAATAACCTTTTTATAATAAAACTCACTTCCTGGGTAGTTTCATTCCCTAAAATATCCGTAGCGTTTACTTTCAGCGTGGTGTTTCCTGTTATGAATTCGTCAGGATTTAAGTCCAAAGTTAGATCAGCTACTTCAGAAGTTGAAATTAGGGAGTCGTTAATGAATATAGTAAGGGACGCAATATCAGAATGTTGATCTTCGGCAAGAATGTAGAGCGCGATACGTTCATCAACCACGACAGTATCTTCCAATGATAGACCTTCCAAGGAAATTTCCGGCCCCGTATTGTCTACTAAAAAAGGCAGGTTGTAAGTTGCTATATTGCCCGCCTGGTCCAAAGCCGTAATACTTAATTTGTTCAGACCATCTTCTAACTCAAAGCTATTGATATTGACTACATGCGTAATACTGTCCATGGCGGTAGCTTCTTTATCTACCTCATTAATTTTAACTTCTAACAAAACAGTACCTTCATTGTCACTGGCTTGGAAAGTAACTTTATTGTCATCACCTGCGATAATAGTATTGTTTTCCAAGGAAACCTCGGTAATTGTGGGTGTTTCGTTATCCACAATAATCTTCTGTTCTATAGAACTAATATTGCCAGACAGATCGGTAGCAGAAACTTTTAGGTTGTATTGCGTACGCGTTTTACTTACAACAGTTCCTTTACCACTTAATTTATGGGTATACTGTGTGAGGTCTATGGCTATTCTAAACGGAGCCTCAGTATCTTCTCCGACTTTTGTATCATCTAAAAAAGCTTCAACATTATGTATCCCTTTTGCATCTTGCGCGTTAATTACAATTTCAATGGTGTTTCCTACTATTGGGGGTTCTTCAGAATCATTTTGCGATAAACCTTTAATGGAAAAATTCACCGTAGGCGGGGTAGTATCGGGGGCTTCTTCATTGTCGGTACTACATGAAACACATAGAATAAATAATAGAAGTACGACAATAGATATAAAACTTTTAATCATTTTGGTGGGTGGTTTTGGCTACTTGGTTTGTTTTTTATAAATATAGACAAAACTTTATTGGCATCCCTGGAACTATTTTATTTTTAGGTTTTTTACTATATTCACCTTGGTGCAAGATAGAGAGATGGTCATAACAAGGTAAATCGCAAAGCATATTGGTGCATGTAGACCTTTCACCTGCTGTCCCGGTTAGGCGAAGCACCAGTATATAGAAATTGAGTAAAACGATCGCAATGAGATTACCAGTGCGCTATTAAAATATTCCGAATTGAATACATTAACCAGGGTGATGGTTTACGTGTTTTTAAGTGTGATATTATGTTATCCTTTTAATTTGAATCATTGGATCCTGAACCTTTCAAATCATAAGCACCTAACCTACCTTTCTTTCACTCCATGCTGACGAACCTTCCATATATGGATCCATCCCTTCTTTTTGAGCTTGATCTATTCTAGTGCACACTATAACAAACTAGAATACAATACCAATTAAATGCATGTTTGTAAAATCGCTAAAATGATAATTTCTTGATCAGTCTAACAACTGCGTTTCAGGCTTTATTCTAAAGCATTGTTCTTCTCCTAAATAAAGCGGGTTCCCGTGTTTTTCCGACCAAAAGCCATCTAAGACATCCTTAGTTAAACACCGATAGACCGCAACCCCTTTGTATATCCAATTATCCTCACCTTGGTAATTAAAATTTATCACCAATATATTATCCTTAAAAAAGCCAGTTCCGTTTTGTTCTTGATTAGAGTTTATCAGCCATTTGGCAATTATTCTATTGTTCTCATCCAAGGATAAGGATAGAATTTCTTTATAAGAATTATCAGTATCATCTTGATTTGCACCTATTATGGAATAGTCGCCTACTAATTGTTGTAGTGTCATTTATAATGCTTTTCCATCCAAGGATGGTTTAATAATTAATATGGTAAGTTGTGTTTTGCAAACATACATTTTTCACCAAAATAATTATGGTTTAGAAAAAAATCATCGTTTACATATTCCTTTTAACCCATATATGCTATAAGGTTATGGACTCTTTGAATATCTCGGTTCGTTTTGTGCTAAGCATATCGGTTCAAATTGTGCCAATTCTGGCTGTGCGTTGAACCTATAATGGTTCGTTTTGTGTCACTTTGAAGGGTTAAGAAATATCTTATTGAACGATCGCGATAAGATATGGCCAATATTTTTACTTCTTGCTCGTTTACTTAAGGATCACCAAATAAAATTCCTATTTTCAACTCCTAAAAGGTGGTTGAGAGACGACTACCATTGTTCACTTGAAAATGTGAACCATATATCATTTAAAATGACAATTAATAAAATCTGAATAACCGAACGTGAAATCAATTGCTTTCATTGATACCGAGATTGAACCGAAGAGCCGAAAGATTCTTGATATTGGGGGTATCAGGGGTGATGGAAATTCCTTTCACAACTCATCGGTTGCCGACTTTATCCATTTTCTGAAGGGAACACAATACATATGCGGACACAACATTTTAAACCACGATATTAAGTATGTGGGCAAAGCGCTCAATGACGCAGGTATTAATTCTTCCAACATCATTGATACGCTGTTTCTTTCTCCCCTTCTTTTTCCGACAAAGCCTTATCATGCTTTATTAAAGGACGATAAATTACAAACGGAAGAAATAAACAATCCATTGAATGATTCCATTAAAGCAAAAGATTTGTTCTATGATGAAGTTGCAGCGTTCAATGAGTTCGACCAAACAATGAAGCAAATTATTTATTTGCTACTAAATGACAAACGCGAATTCCAGTCCTTTTTCCGTTACATAGGATTCCAGATCCAACCCATAAACCTAGAAAACCTGATTCGCCAAAAATTTGCAAATGAAATTTGCGAACAAGTTGACCTTAACAAAATAATTTCAAAGCACCCTATTGAACTTGCCTACAGTTTATCACTAATAAGCTCTTTCATTGAACACAAAAAAATTCATTCCATAACACCGCCTTGGGTCCTGAAAAATTATCCGGAAGTTGAAAGAATCATGTTTCAATTGCGAAACCAACCTTGTGTTAGTGGGTGTGAATATTGCAACCATGCCTTAGACATCCATAAAGGTTTGAAAAGATTTTTTGGCTTTGATTCGTTTAGAACTTACGGAGACGAACCACTTCAGGAAAATGCGGTTAAAGCAGCTATTAACGGCAAGTCATTACTTGCCGTTTTCCCGACTGGCGGAGGTAAATCCATCACCTTCCAAGTTCCTGCATTAATGAGTGGTGAAGCTGCCCGGGGCTTAACGGTAGTGATTTCCCCCTTGCAGTCTTTAATGAAAGACCAAGTTGACAACCTTGAAGAAATTGGGATTACAGATGCTGTAACTATAAATGGTTTACTTGACCCTATTGAAAGAGCCAAATCATTTGAACGGGTGAAAGATGGTGCAGCGACCATTCTTTATATCTCACCAGAATCGCTTCGTTCAAAGACCATTGAGCGATTAATTTTAGGGAGAAAGGTTGTCCGTTTTGTTATTGACGAGGCCCACTGCTTTTCTTCCTGGGGACAAGATTTTAGAGTTGACTACCTATACATAGGTGATTTCATTAAGCGACTTCAGGAGCTGAAAAATCTTGAAGATGGAATTCCAGTTTCTTGTTTTACGGCTACTGCCAAGCAAAAAGTCATAGAGGATATTCGCGATTACTTCAAGGAAAAGCTCTCTCTAGACCTGGAACTCTACACTTCCAAAACATCTAGGACAAATCTTCAATATCAAGTAGTTGAAAAGGGTGACGAGGAAGAAAAGTATCAGGCCACAAGGGATTTGATTGAGGGGAAGAATTGTCCTACCATCATTTATGTTTCAAGAACCAGAAAGGCCTACCTGCTTGCAGACCGATTATCCAAGGATGGTTTTAATGCCAAGCCCTATCATGGAAAGATGGACAAGCAAGAAAAGTCCGACAACCAAGATTCGTTTATCAACGGTGAAACTCAAATTATGGTTGCAACCTCTGCTTTTGGAATGGGAGTTGATAAAAAGGATGTTGGCATGGTGATTCATTATGAAATTTCCGATTCACTTGAAAACTACATTCAAGAAGCAGGGAGAGCCGGCAGAGATGAAAATATTGTTGCTGACTGTTTTGTGTTGTTCAACGAAGAAGACTTAAGTAAACATTTCATTCTATTAAATCAAACGAAGCTTTCCATAAAAGAAATTCAGCAAATATGGAAAGCAATAAAAAATATTACCAGATTCCGGTCAAAAGTTTCAAACTCCGCCTTGGAAATTGCAAGAAGAGCTGGTTGGGACGATAATGTTATTGAAATTGAAACCAGGGTAACCACAGCTATTGCAGCCTTAGAAGAAGCAGGATACTTAAAGCGCGGGCAGAATATGCCTAGAATTTTTGCCAACAGTATTCTTTCAAAGAATGCGCAAGAAGCTATTGAGAAAATCAATGCTTCGGAAAGGTTTCAAGAAAGGCAGAAAGAGCAAGGTGTCCGAATCATAAAAAAACTTTTTTCAAGCAAAAGTAGAAAGCAATCCAGTGAAGATCCGGCTGAATCAAGAATCGATTATATCAGTGATCATCTGGGAATTGTAAAAGAAGAAGTGATAAACATTGTGAATCTTCTACGTGAAGAAAAGGTCTTAGCCGATGCAAAAGATTTGACCGCCTTTATCAAAAGGGGTGAAAACAAAAATCGGTCCCTCAAAATTGTAGAATCGTTCGGCAAAATTGAAAACTTTCTTCTATCAGTTTTTGAAGAACAGGAAAAAACATTTCACGTCAAAGCATTGAATGAAGAAGCCGAACAGCAAGGTTGTCATGACGTTTCCCCAAATAAGATTAAAACTGTTGTCAACTTTTGGGCAATCAAGAATTGGATTAAGCGAGAGAGCCTTCAATATTCTAAGAACCATTTTGCTGCTGTTTCACTTCATCCGAGGGAATTGCTGAAGGAGAAATTAGAAAAACGTCACGAGTTAGCAACCTTTATTATAGAATTTCTTCATGAGAAAAGTAATCTGATAGTAACCGAAGAACAAGTTGAAAAAGATGAGGTTTTGGTGGAGTTTTCAGTTCATGAATTAAAAGCAGCATATGAAAACCACCAAAGTCTTTTCAAGCTTAAAATTAGTATCGATGATATTGAGGATACCCTCTTTTATCTTTCAAGGATTGAGGCTATCAAAATTGAGGGTGGCTTCCTTGTAGTTTATAACCGACTTACCATTGAACGAATTGAGCAAGACAACAAAATACGCTATAAAGTTGAGGATTATCAAAAACTGAATCAGTTTTATGAAAGCAAAGTCCAGCAAATTCATATTGTTGGTGAGTATGCCAAAAAAATGATAAGCGATTATAAGGACGCTTTGCAATTTGTAGATGATTATTTTCAGCTCAACTATCAGTCCTTTCTCAATAAATATTTTAAAGGCAGCCGTCAGAATGACATTAAGCGTAATCTAACCCCCGCTAAATTCAGACAGCTTTTTGGAGAACTTTCAGCAACGCAATTGAAAATCATAAATGACAAGGAGACGAAGTATATGGTTGTCGCTGCCGGGCCCGGTAGCGGAAAAACAAGAGTACTGGTTCACAAACTTGCCTCATTGCTTTTAATGGAAGATGTTAAGCATGAGCAGTTGCTTATGGTAACATTTTCTAGAGCAGCAGCAACAGAATTTAAAAAGCGTTTACTAAAACTAATAGGCAATGCTGCAAACTATATTGAAATTAAGACTTTTCACTCTTATTGCTTTGATTTATTGGGCAAGGTCGGCAGCTTGGAAAAGTCTGATGCGATTTTAAAAAAGACCATTGAAAAAATTAAAAGTAGGGAAGTTGAAACCAGTAGAATTACAAAGACCGTATTGGTGATTGACGAAGCACAGGATATGGACGAAGATGAGTTCAATCTTATAATTGCTTTGATGGAACAAAATGAGGAAATGAGAGTGATTGCAGTGGGCGATGACGATCAGAATATCTACGAATTCAGGGGGGCAAGTTCAAAATATCTTGAAAGATTTATTAATATAAAAAAAGCAGCGAAGCATGAATTGATTGAGAACTTCAGAAGCAAGAGTAATCTTGTCCATTTCACGAATCAGTATGTGAAACGGATCCGGCATCGACTGAAAGAGATCCCCATAATACCTATTCAATCTAACAATGGAAGCATAAAACTAGTTCGCTACCAAAGTGGCCATCTCATTACTCCGCTTGTGCAGGACCTACTCGAGACTGAACTTACGGGTACCACCTGTGTGCTTACAATAACCAACGAAGAAGCACTCCAAATCACAGGACTGCTCTTGAGAAACAAAATGGCAGCTAGATTAATCCAAACCAATGACGGATTCAGTTTGTATAATCTTTTAGAAGTCAGGTTCTTTTTAAGTCATCTAAATTTGGCTGATGATGTTTTCCTCATCAGTGAAGGTGTTTGGACAAATGCCAAACGGAAACTAAAAAGTAAATTTAGCCATTCCACAAAGTTGGAAATATGCATGAACATCCTTAAGGATTTTGAGGCGACCCACCCTAAGAAGAAATACAAATCTGACTTGGAAATCTTTATTCGCGAATCTAAATTTGAGGATTTTTTCAACGAGAATAGTGAAATAATATTCGTTTCAACCATTCATAAAGCCAAAGGTAGAGAGTTTGATAATGTTCTCCTGATGCTCGAAAACTTTAATGCTGCCAAAGACGAAGCCAAGAGACTGTTATATGTTGCTATGACAAGAGCAAAAAAGAATTTGACAGTGCATCTTAACTCTAATTTTCTTGACGATATTACCGTGGATAACTTAGAACGTGTTGAGGATAATCAACAGTATTTACCATCAAAAGAGTTGGCAATGCACTTGACCTATAAGGATATTTGGCTGGACTATTTCATAAAAAGACAAAATATAATTTCACAACTCTGCAGTGGCGATGTTTTGACTTTGAACCAGGATGGATCTTTGAACTCAAACGGACAATCTGTTTTGAAATTTTCTCAGCATTTTTTGAGACAAATTGAGCGCTTAAAAGGTAAAAACTACCAACTAAAAAGTGCAAAAGTGAACTTCATTGTTTACTGGTTAAAAGAAGGAACAGAAAACGAAGTGAAAATTGTATTACCAGAGCTTTACTTTGAAAAACAAGAGAATGAAGAAAAACAGCTCAATACCCAATTCGAGTACATTAGTCCCCAATAAGTGCGGAGTGATATTCGTAGAGCCAAATGTCAACTTAAGAAACTTCTTTAATACACCAAAAACCCTTAACTGTCAGGCGAAATCGTAACTAACTAGTCATATATTTCAATGTGGAGATTAGATACTTGTTTAAAATCTCCCCTAGCCCGTCATTCCTTCAATAAAGACCTGGACATACTGCTTCATTTTGGAGAGAATCCGCTCCCCTATTTCTCGGGCTTTCAAAATACTGGGTCTGTTGTCTAAACACTTAAAAACGTCGTCTTTTATGGGTTCGTGGCCGCTGTAAACATAGGCGTCTATCAAGGCTTTAAACTGGGCCTGATCCAAATTCTCTTCCTCACATAATTTCCCCAAGGCCAATACCTTCTCATCTTGCCAATAGGCTTCAAACTCCTCTTCTATAGCATCTACATCATCGATCTTGGGAAGGTTTTCCTCAATAAATTTCTCTATCAGTTCGCGTTTGCTGCGCAGCATCACATCTCCACCCAGTAGATCTATGATCGCCTTTTTCTGGACTTTTGCTTCAGTGGCATTGGCTCCCTTCATTTTGGCCAATAGCTTTAGAATATAGGCCACATTTATCTGGTCCCTATGGATCAGTTCCAGTTCAAAATCGATGTCATTCAGAATTGAAACCTTTTGTTTTTTGGAATCCCGTTTTACTTTTTCGTACAAGTCCAGGTACTTGCTTTTATAATTTTCAAACTCCTGCGCCTCTATCGGAAGATCGTCCCAATCAAAATCGGTGTACGATTGTAAGACATTCATATTCCGCATCAGTCTTCTAAATGCCTGTACAAAAGCTGCTTCGTCCTCTTCGCTATTCAAATCATCTACGGCCTGATAAGTAGGGGTAATTTCCCGTAAGTTATTTAAGGCTTCTTCAAATTTCTCGGCAATCACCTCATAATCTGGCATGGTCACTACCTCTATGGCCTCCTTGTTAGAGAACAGGGTGATGGCATCATCCGTAGCCTTTTTAAGGTTGCGAAAGCACAGTATGTTTCCCTGCGATTTCTGCTCCCCTAAAATCCTGTTGGTACGGGAAAAGGCCTGAATTAAGCCATGTTGCCTTAGGTTCTTATCTACATAGAGGGTGTTTACCTTTTTGGCATCAAATCCGGTCAACATCATATTTACCACCAATACAATATCTAGCCTATCCTTTTCATCATTAAAGGTATCTTTCTCCCGTTCCTTTAATCGCTTACTAATGTCCTTAAAGTAATTCTCGAATTGCTGACTGTCCTTGGTGGTAAAACTGGTATTGTACATTTGGTTGTAGTCGGCGATATAACGCTCCAACTTATCCCTTGTGTGACTGCTATTATACGCCACTGCTGGTTCTGCTGCATGCAGCATCTCATCCCCCGGCAAAAAATCCTGGGCATCCTCATTGTCTTCGTTCGCTCCATAGGTAAATATGGTAGCGATACGCAAATTATGTTCTCCTGCTTCCTTCTTCTGTTTAAAAATATCGTAATACGCAATTACATTGTCAATACTACTCACGGCAAAAAGGGCCGAGTAGTCCTTATTGAAGGTTTTCTGATCGTGGTGGGCGATAATGTAGTCCACAATTTTATTCAATCGCATAGGGGAATCCAACACCTCCTTTCTATCGATATCCTCAACTTCAATATCGATAAAAGTGTTACTCTTATTCCGGTATTTCCCGATATACTCAATACCGAATTTCAGTACGTTCTCATCGCTAATGGCGTCTGTGATGACGTATTTATGTAAGCACGTCCCAAACAAATCGCGCGTTGTACGCTTCCCTAAATCGTTTTTAGAGGCATTCTCCGCAAAAATAGGGGTTCCGGTGAACCCAAATAACTGACTTTTAGAAAAGAACTCGGTTATACGGGCATGGGTATCCCCAAACTGACTCCGGTGGCACTCATCAAAAATAAACACGAAACGTTCCTCTTTTAAATGGGCCAATTTATTGCGATAGTGACCCGATATGGCATTGTTTAATTTTTGAATGGTAGTGATAATTAGATCCGAATCTTTTCGCACCCCTTTTTTATCTTTAAATTTTCCCAGGAACTGTTGTACCAAACTGTGGGTATTGTCGGTAGAATCTACACTCCCCTCTTTAAAGGCATTGAACTCCTTCATAGTTTGATAGTCTAGATCTTTACGGTCTACCACAAAAACTACCTTGTTTACATTGGGAACATCCATTAGAATCTGACTTGCCTTAAAGGACGTTAAGGTTTTGCCAGAGCCCGTAGTATGCCAAATATACCCGTTTTCCCTACTTGTTTTTACTTGATGGATAATAGCCTCGGTAGCATAGTATTGATACGGACGAAGCACCATCAATATCTTATGGGTTTCGTTGAGCACAATATAATGTGCTATCATCTTCCCTAAGTGGTCCGGGTTTAAGAAAGCAGCCGCAAAATCGGTTAACTCGGTAATGTTCTTATTGTTTTTGTCTGCCCAAAAGAAGGTCTGCTTTACGGATTGCAGTTTGTTATTGGCCAAATACTTCGTATTTACTCCGTTGCTAATGACAAAGAGTTGTACGTACTGAAACAGGCCGTGGTTGCTCCAAAAAGAATGTAGTTGATACCGATTTATTTGATTGAAGGCCTCCTTAATTTCCAGTCCACGGCGCTTGAGTTCTATTTGCACCAGGGGTAAGCCGTTCACCAATATAGTTACATCATACCGGTTGAGATAAGATCCCGTCTGTTGCACCTGATGGGTTACCTGAAAGAAGTTATTGTTCCAGTTTTCCGAATCAAAAAACTGCACATATACCACCTCGCCATCTTCCCTAGCAAAGCTATAACGATCTCTTAGGGTTTTGGCCTTTTCAAACACATTGCCCTTTGCCAAGTGGTTAAGGATTCCATCAAACTCTTTATCTGTGTAGCTAGCTTTGTTAAAGACTTCCAACTGCGATTTTAAGTTGGAAAGCAAGGCGCCGCCGTCCTGTACGTTAACAGAAGTATAGCCTAAGCCAACGAGTTGTTGAATTAGGTTGTGTTCTAGTATGGCTTCTGGTTGGGTGGTCATTTTATTTTACTTTTTTGTGTTAGCACAATTGGTTAATTCATGCATCTATTCAACAGTTTGCCGCGCTTCATTGCGTTCCGCTCGCAAAGACTAATTGCGAGGCTGTCATTGCGAGGCTGTCATTGCCATAATGGTTCTTGCTGCCAATTTGGTTTCATCCCTAACGCATCTGAATCTACATTAGGATAGGCGGTAAACAAATTATCCAATTGTTGCATAAATGTATTATTAGGTTGAATGACGTTTAATAAATATTTCATTAAACACATGTGTACATATAGTTTTTGAAATTCATGCTGTTTAGGAATATTCTCTAAATTCCGAATCCACGGATTTGGTGGTTTAGGAAGTAGTTTTACGGTTCCAGGTAAATTTCTATTCCATAATCTGGAATGATGAGCGCAAAAATTACGGATTTGTGCTATAGATTGCAACCAACTAGGTAAGTAGGTATGGTTAACTGCTCCTAATTCTTTCGCGATAACATCTTTTGACTTTACTGTTGGCTTTAAATTTCCATAAAGCTTGGATAAAGCGCCAAAACTAGTTTGTTCCAACGACTTCCAGGATGGTGGAAAACGCAAGTCATCCTTGTGCTTTTTCTTATGATTCTTAATAGATTCATCTTTTGTCCTTGATAACTCTTCCTGCAAATTCGATAACGTTTTCACCAAGGCCATGCTATCAGTGAAAAGTGTGAAATTCTGGAACCACCAAGGATCAATCTCATGGGATAGGTGATAAATAAGTTTTGTACGTAGGCTAATTTCAATTTTCTCAATTATCCCAAATAGTAAGATTCTCAATTCAGCATCAAAATTATACAGAGCTACAACATCGGTGAAATTGCTATTTGGTTTAAAAATATGATTCTCCTTATCAGATTGCATCACATACCAATATTCACCTAACCTATAATAACTTATATGCGAAAGGTATGCCGTCGCTAAAGCCTCATTGGAAATGATTAAACCTCTTTTTTTAAGTTGGTTTATTTGCTGTGATATGGTTAATGCCTGCTTGTTAAACATAGGCACTATTTTTTAAAGGGAAGGTATAAAAAGCAAAAGACACACCCTGGGACGCTGTTCTAACGGGTAGCGTGGTGTGTACTGTTAATACAAATCTACAATTTCTATACCATATTGCCATATCTATTAACATTTATTTGTTTATTCTCTTATATCTGATATTCCTATCCCGTATTCCGTAGTGCAATACAAGGGTTAAGGATCTAGCCAACTGACACGGCAATCAGCCGAAGCAATCTGTCGCTTGTTCTGACAAATCCTCCCATCCTGGATTCTCCTTCTCTATCAATACTACTTTCCTGGCCCTATTCCCTGCTTTTAATTGTTTCTCCCTTCCTATGGCTTCTCCTATGTCTTGAAAGGCTTCATAATATACCAACTTATCTACATTGTAACGCGCGGAGAACGATTTCTTATAGTGCTTGTCTTTATGTTGTTGTATACGCCTTCCCAAATTGGACGTCACCCCCACGTACAGTGTGGTGTTGTTCTTATTCGCCAATATGTACACATATCCTGGTTTCATGTCATTGCGAGTTAAACGAAGCAATCGCCCCATTGTACGGTCATTGCGAGGCTGTCATTGCGAGGAGGAACGACGCGGCAATCAGCCGAAGCAATCTGCCTAATCCATGCTCCTTGCCACGCTTCACTCCGTTTCGCTCGCAATGACGACAGCTTGCCGCGCTCTGCCTACCTAACGGCAGGCACGCTCGCAAAGACCCTCATTACACAAACATCTGCTGCAACAACCCCTTCTTAAACTCCTGCGTTTTTTCTATTTGCTGGTTAACCGCTTCTATTTTAGTATCTATGGCCGACAGGTAATTGGCTATTTTTTGTTGTTCTTCATTACTTGGCAATTTAAGTTTCAAATTCGCAACTCTTCCAGTTGATAAACTTAAAACTTTTGTCCCTTGAGCGATAATCATTATCTGTTTTCGCATACTCCAAGATTTAAGTAGGTAACTAAAAAACCCAATTACGGTTTTTGATGTTTTGGGACGTGCCAAAAAAGTATGGAGACCAGCTAATACCTTCTCACCTTTCAAATCTATTAATTCTATTGTCTTTCCTATGTCTGCATAATCTTCGGATGCATCGGCGATAACTAAATCACCATTCTTACAATATGATTCTGATTTAATTCTTGAGAGATCAATATCATTATTTATAAAAGGAACAAACTCGTCCCTTAAATAAAATGCTGTTTTAAATTTAGTATGAATATCACCATAGTGAATATTGTATACAGTGCCAGACTCATAATTCAATTTATCTCGGGATAGTGAATTGGTTGAATGAAATGAATACAAATCTCCAAATTTCTTTTCCTCCCAATCCGGATAGTTCGCAGCCATATCGATCATCATACCTTTTTCAAATTTCTCTTCAAAATCGTCCAAGGTGGGTGTAAAGCGTATTTTTTGAGAAAACAATTGCTGCATCACCCCTTTTTTATAGTCCTCCAACAATTCCTTCTTTTTGGTGAGCTGCTGTATTTTTTTGTCTACCGCAGCTAAAAAGGAGGCTATTTTTTGTTGTTCGGGGAGGGAGGGGATATATGTCTTTAACGTTGCAATTTCGTTAGGTGATAAATTTGGTGGGTCAGTTCCAGCTATTCTATTTTCAATCCTACTAATCAAAGACTTTTGTTGTAACATGCAATACATGTACTCCAAGTCATTTTTTGAAACTAACTTCCCGACTCTTTGATTGAGTAGGGACCCGTCAAAGTCATCATTTATTTTTGCGATTTTCAACTTACCTCCCAAGATTGGTCGTGTCAATGCAACAACATAATCGCCTTTTTGTAAGAGAAATTTAGAATGCTTTTCTTTGAATTCTTCCGGCAAGTAGGACTGTGCCTCCAATTTCATCTCATTAATTCCAACATCAGCAATTTTCACCCATCTAATTCCTTTTTCACGTGAATCCTTGCTTGAAAAAGCATAACCGTTGAAGAGGTTCAACTCATTGCCAAGTTTAGATTTTACATATTCCCCTTCAAACTCTTTAAAGCGGAGGGTGGGGGTGCGGGGTTCCTTTGATGCGGGGTTCCGTTTAGCTTCAGCAGTTTGCTTCGGGTCGGCGCGTCGTTCCGCCTCGCCATTCCCTCGCAAAGACGGCGTTGTTTGGGTTTCAGAAGTTTGCTTCGGGTTGCCGCGTCGTTCCTCCTCGCAATTCCCTCGCAAAGATGTGTTTTGTGCTGCCATTAGAAAGGGGTTTCTATGTTTAACTGCTTACAGAAATCGGCTATGGTGGCGTCTGTGTCGGCAATTTCCTTGTTGAGGGCCTTTAATTGGGCCGACACCGCTGATAAGTCCACCGGCTCCTCTTCTTCAAACGTATCTACATACCTTGGAATGTTTAGGTTGTAGTCGTTTTCCTTTATCTCATGCAAGCTGGCTACATAGCTGTATTTGTCTTCTGTGGTACGCGCCTTATAGGTGTCAATTATTTTATTAATGTCTTCTTCGCGCAGCATGTTCTGCGTCTTCACCTTTTCAAAATGCTGACTGGCATCTATGAACAAAACGTCTTCTTTATGCTCTCTATTCTTCTTCAATACTAATATACAGGTGGGAATACTGGTACCGTAAAAGATATTCGCAGGCAAGCCTATTACCGCATCCAGATAATTACGGTCTTTTATAAGGTACTTACGGATGTGTCCTTCGGCAGCGCCCCTAAACAATACCCCGTGTGGTAACACTACCGCCATGGTACCGTTATCATCCAGCTGATGCACCATGTGTTGTACAAAGGCGAAGTCGGCCTTAGAACTGGGTGCCAATTTCCCATAGGCCGAAAATCGGTCGTCGCTCATAAACAAGGGACTCGCGCTCCACTTTGCCGAGAAGGGCGGATTGGCTACAATGGCCTCAAACCGTAAGTCTAGATGTTGGGGTCGCTCTAGGGTGTCTTCATTCTTTATATCGAACCGCTTGTAATGCACATCGTGCATAATCATGTTCATTCGGCACAAGTTATAAGTAGTAGGATTCATCTCCTGCCCGTAATAGGCACCCACACTCTTTACCTCCTTGGCCACACGCAACAATAGCGAGCCAGAACCACAGGTAGGATCGTACACATTTCTCAGTTGCTCCTTACCAACTGTCACTAACTGTGCCAACACATTAGATACTTGTTGCGGGGTATAGAACTCCCCGGCCTTTTTACCAGCGCCACTGGCAAACTGCCCTATTAAATACTCATAGGCATCCCCTAGGACATCGCTCTCCGTGTTTTCCAGGTCGAAATCTACCTCATCTAAATGCGTAAGGACTTTTACAATAAGCTCGTTCTTATCATTTTCAGATTTTCCTAACTTGGAGCTGGTGAGGTCCAAATCTTCAAATAAGTTTCCAAAATCCTCTTCACTTTCAGACCCCATGGTACTTTGCTCTATATGAGTAAGCACTTTAGCCAAATCTCCCAGAATAAACTGGTGCTTTCCACCGCCATTACCTCTTTTTGCCAATTCACTAAACAAGTCGGACGGTCTTAAAAAATACCCCAAGCGGTCTAAGGCAGCATCTTTAATAGCAGCCATATATTCGGCTTCCTGGGGATGTCCTTCAATTTCTTGAAAAGTGAGTCCGTCTGGTTTTAATATTTTATTGGCATACAGGTTCATTTTTGTACTTAAGTACTTATAAAAAATGAAGCCCAATATATAATCGCGGAATTCATCGGCATTCATTTTACCTCGTAGGGTATTGGCAATGTTCCAGAGTTGTTGCTCTAGTTTTGCTTTCTGTTCTGTCATTGATGTGGTGGGTGTAATTTTATTAAGCCTTAAAGATATCCAATTATCTTAAATTTCCTATCTAGACCTTTGAACTTAAAGCATGATTAAACCTTTATCATAGATCGTACTTGTGCTTTTATTTAAAAAAGTTTACCGCTTTTTGGTATCGCCTTTGGGATATATACTTATTATGAAAGAGCACACATTGGAATCAATTATAGCAAGTTAAAAACCAAGTCTAGGGAGGTGCTTCAAAATTTATAATGCAATAAAACTTTTTGACAGACGTTTCCTATTAAAATAATCGACTAATCTTTATACTGAAAACAATGACTATAGATGGTGAATTTTTATTTGACAATCAATTGATTGCAGCGGTTGAGAACATAATTAGAACTTCCAAGAATGAATTATTATTAATATCACCTTTCCTCGACTTAGATAAGAGGATTGAGGATGCACTACGAGAAAAAATAGGTAAACCCGATTTTAGGCTAAGGGTCCTATTTGGCAAGAATGAAAACAACATTTATAAAAGTATAAAAAAAGACAGTTTAGAATTTTTAAAATCATTCCCCAACGTAGAGATTAGATATAATGAAAGGTTACATGCTAAGTTCTTCCAGAATGACACACACTTTATGTTAACCAGTCTAAATCTATATGACTATTCCTTAGCTAACAATATTGAATCTGGATTTTTAGTGCATTACGCATCTACAGGAATACTGGGCAAGGTAATAGACGGTGCTGATTCCTTAATATCACAAGGAGTATCAACCGTTAAGAATAATGTTTTTGGATTAAATAACAATGAAACCGATCCCTTAGAAAAATTCAATAAAATATTTGAGGGTTCTGAATTGAAGTTTAAAAGCGAACCTATATTAAAAGAAAGTAAGGGTTTAAGTGGGTTAATAGGATCTAAAAAACTAGAAGGAATAAAAATTGTAATAGATGATCTTACTCCAGTAGAAAAAAAGAACAAACAAAATCCAAAACCATCCAAGACAAACAGCAGAGTTAGAACAATGGACAGCCGCATATACTCGGCTTCTAAAATTTCCAAAATCTTAGGTTTAAAACAAGCTGAGTTTATTGATTTAATGGAAAATGATGGTCTCATTAACGGTGATGAAATTACTGACAAAGGATTGGCAAAAGGCTTGTGTATGAAAAATTATATGGGTCGAGATTATATTGCCTATCCTGAACACATTATGGAAGAAGTAAAGGTTAAATAGCGTAATACACAAAGAGTAGGGAGAAATGAACGCTACTCCTTGTTAAGATACTATAGACCTATTTAAATATAGAATCTTACTAAGTATGCTTTTTTTCCTAAAAATGATATGAATATTATGGTTTCTTCCTAATTTTCGCACTGGTCACAACTAGTGTATTTGGGCCATTCCCCCCTTAAAATCGAACCGTATACACCACCTTCATGGCGGCACCCTTCTGGGTGGTGATCAGTCTTCTATTGACTTCATGGTTATCTAACCAATTGTGGTTATACACAAAAAAGATATCGGTTCCTGGCGTAATGATCCATCTAAAGCGGGTATTGGTTCCCAAAAGATTGCTTACATCATCCTTTAGACTTGCATAAGTATATTTATCTCAAGTTTAACCGTA
>NZ_MTAZ01000016.1 GCF_002150785.1 Arenibacter amylolyticus
AAATAGCAGTCCTGTAAGGACTGGCCTTATCTTATCAACACGTTTGAATGGGACTCGCCGATAGGCAATTCCCGCCTCGAGTACGAAGACATGCCGTAACAACTTTATAGTAAAAGTGTTGCGGTTTTCTTTTTTACCATCGTGCCAACCATTTGCTAACCATTTCAAAATAACCTTAAAACAACCTACTCAATTACAGGGGTAATCTCTTTGGTACTGCTCCCAGTATCTCTGCGACCTTTCCATAGTTCTAATGCCGTTTTCCGATTCCGGGTTACAGGCTTGCGCTTGATACCTTCCGTGATCGGTCACACGCTCTATGCATTTACAGTTATCTCCTTCTTTTTGGCAGGAGACAAACAAGGCCAATATGGTTAAAACCCTTAAAGTTCTCATTGGACTTATCTGAATTTACAAAACTCTTTTAAAACTTCTTGAATCAAAAAACTACCTTTAATAATCTCATTTCCTTAAAATTAGTAAATTCACTTAACCAACTTTAAAAATAATACCATGGAACTAAAAGATATAATTGAAGAGATTAAAGAACGAAAATTAACCGCTTATGAAATAGCGAAAAATACTTCATTAACAGAAGTAGGTATAAATAAAATATTAAATGGGAAGTCGATAAGACCTCATAAATCTACCTTAGACATATTGAGGGCATATTTGAAAAATACATGCAATACAGATATTACGAATAAATCAGAAAACCTAACCACCCTTCAATTACTCGACATGGTAATTACTAGACTTGAAAAAATAAAGGATAATCCTATAATAAAAAAATTAGATAAAACTGAGTCATCGCAACAGGAACTTGAAAATAAAGTCAATTCAGAAAGCAGTTCAAAAAACACCTAATTTCCTTAACTCCTTTATTTTCTCTATTTCCAAACTGCATTTTTCTGCAAAGGAAATTTCAATCTCATCATTAAGACTTGGCATTACGGTCTGTAGGTAGTTTGCTTTTGCCCCTATTAATTTTATCTGTTGCTCTCTTAATGGAAGATGCTGTATTTCCGCTTTCAATTTCTCAAAGTCGTACATTCTATTTTATTTATGGTTATTATTATTAATTCAGCAAATTAATGCGGTTGGTGGCGTTCCTCACTGTTACCCCGCTGTTATTCTGTTTTCAAAACTTAACATCCTTCAGAAAACTTCAGAAATCAAATGTAAACTTTTGTAAACACCCTTTAACCCGTATTGCTACCTCTCACCCGTGCGTAGTGACCCCAAAAAAACCTTTGCAACCTTTGATCTGATTTGCTACCAAAGGAGAAAGTAGGCCGAAAACTATTGGTAGACGCCACTTTTGAACCCTTCCTTATCCGCAGAGGACCGAGAAGTAAATGCAACGATTTGCATTTATAGCGAGGGGCCAGTTGGAGAGCTGGGAAAGCTCCGAGATTCAGCTTTTTATTTTTTTTAAAAAAGCGCGGAGTTTTTAAACCGGTTTTTAGATCTAATCTAGGACCCATAAGAAATTGCAAGGATTTACATTTGTAGAGAGGGGCCAGTTGGTGCGTTGTTCTTCGCTGCGGCTGGCTTCTTAAAAAGTATCGGTATGAGTTTCCCACTGGGTTATTGAAAATCGTAACTTCAGCATGTAGCATTATAGCACCTTAGCCCTTGGCTACAGCTGGCTCCTCCATCCAAAGGTACACTGTACCTTTATCCCTCGGACCTAGACAAGCAAAGAAATCGGAGATTCACGAAATTCTTTAAAAAACAAATAATAATTCTTGAGTAAAATGAAAGGGAATTTGGTTGAGGGGAAAGGTAAAGTTTAACTAATATCAAAAAAATAAGTCCTGCTCAAATCAACATTAATATTTCACCTAAACATAACAATTAATCTTCACCCTTAGTTAGTGTATGTGTATGGCTATTTGTATCTGGCATTACCCTGGCGGATTTGGAAAGTGTGGAAAGGATAAAGAATAGTATCGTATGGTTGACCCGATGGTCACAGTGGTTTGGCATAGAAAAATTGAAAATACCAGGGTAGATCAGAACTACCTTCCGCCTCTTCCTCCCTATTCCTCACGTGGCATTTATTAATTCGTAGGTCAATAATATGTTCTTTCGCGTATATTGTATGTAAATAAAGCTTAAAACTATGGCAACAATTAGAAAATCATTGACTATTACCACTTCTCAAGAAAAATGGATAAAGTTGCAAATTGAACATGGTGGTTTCGCTAATGACAGCGAATATATGCGACATCTAATACGGTTGGATGAAGAACGCAATAGGGAAATTTTAATGACCAAAGCAGCAATACAAGAAGGCTATGATAGCGGTGTGAGCTCTAAAATTAGGTCTGTTGAAGAAATTGTTGAGGCGGCCAAATCTCGCAAGAAAAATAGCGGTCAAACACCCATGGATGAATAGATACAATTTATAATCGAAAGCCGACATGGATAAAGACGATATCGTAGATTGTACTCTAGAGACTTGGAGTGAATCGCAGACATATGCTTATGTTTCCGAGTTAGCACACCTTTTCCAGACGCTTGCTGACAGTCCAGAAATACGGCATAGCGCTGCTGAATATGCACCTTTACTAAAAAAATATACCTTCAAAGCGCATACAATATTTTATGAGCCGACTAAAAATGGCATCTTCATCATTCGCATTCTAGGACAACGACAGGACTTTAGAGGACATCTTTAAATGCTAATTGTCTGTAGGTTGAAGTAATAATTTTATGACGAAACTATCTTTTCTTTTATTTATTCTAACTATTTCGCATGTTAATATTTCACCATCTTTCAAATTATAAATAAACCATTTTATGTTTTTGCGTGATATAGAGTCAGGATAAAACTCCTTTGTTACTGGAATTAGAGCTTCATGCTTTCCTAATACATAAAATTCGGGTTGCCCTTGTTTATTTACGACTACATTTACTTTTTGTTTAGTTCCTATAAGCTGATCCATTTCCCCATTGAACCATTTTCCACGATCACGATTATCCCTAAGTAGAGGGTGTCCATCTTTGTTGAATCCTTGAAAACGAACGATAATAACTTTTCCTACCTTCCAATGGTCATAATCTGATTCTTCAACTAGGGTCGATTTGTGAATTAAGCCTAAAATTGAACCAAACTTCCACTTAAAGTGTACCCCTATGTCTACAAAAATGCCATATTTTGCTTTTTGTAAAATAACACCGCGACACCTAGCTTGTTCCATAAAATTCGGATATTCAAAACTGTGTTGCGTGGCATCCATTTGTATTAAAATAGGGTTTTCTTCCAACTTGTAGATTTTACCCCTAAAATATTTTCCAACTAGATGATTGGAAACATTGTGCCAAAAATCTATTGTAGGATATGTCCAGCTAAAATGTTGGTAAGAAACAAAAGCAAATAATCCTCCCACCTTTACTGTAAATCCTTTAGCCCTACCTTCTACTATACGAAATGTTAAACTTTCTTGGTTTGCATAAGCCTTCCTTAAATTCATCAGTAGTCTTTGAAGATAATCATCATCATTTGAGTCAGGATCTCTTTTTATATATTCAGTGGTTTTTCTCATGGTTCAAGAATTCGTTCACAACCAAGGCTAGGTCGCCGTTAAATAGGCTACGGTGACGAAACAGAAAAATTTTTGTGTTTTTATAAATATAGGCAAAACTTTAAATTGAACACCAAAGACCACATTATCTGTAAGTTTTATAAGCGGGTGCACCAGGTCCTTAAAACGCTCAAAGAAACAAGTATCTCGTAGATTATTACCCGTTATTATGTAAGTCCCCTATTCTCAATTCTTATCATTGCCTATTTCCAATACCGTAGGCATTAGATACGATCACCCACATAGGTATATACAAGGCAATAGATTTTATACCCTATCAGGTATAAAACCTAACCTCAACCCTTTTATTATACCCTATAGGGTATACTTGAAAGAGGAAATGAATCCTGAGTAATTGTTGTGTTTATTCAAGAATTCTCGTTCATAAACATGAATTACTTGGCTAGATCAATCCTTCCACTGCAGACAGACCGGAATCCTACAAGTCAAAGACTGGAGAAACGATCGTCTATAAGAACTATGACATCCTAGTGTCATGTAATCTTCAATTTAAACATGATGAATTTCAGCTTTTAGGGAAACGGTATCCAATACCATAAAGGTTGCAGGAATCTCCCTTAGATCACCCCCATGATAGCCCATAATGGCCCCCGGATTAATCAGTAGGGTGTCGTTTATCATTTCATCGTTTACTACCATATGATTATGCCCATAGCAGACAACGTCATATCCTCCATTCTCGGCGATTGTCCTAGCTTTATCGGGATAGTGATTCATAGCCAGGGAGATTCCACCTAAAAGACTTTTAAAATATTCTCCATGGATGTGAATATTGGGGTATTTCTTAGCGTTACGTAGGATAGCAGCAACATCCCCGTCGTTATTACCAAAGACCATGTGAACTGGGTCGGAATACGAACGCCCTAATAAATGTATTATAAAAGGCGAACAGAGGTCACCACAAAACAGCATCGCTTCAGTAGCAAGTAGCTCTGGCATGGATAAGGCTTTTTGCAGGTTCCAGATGTTGTCGTGGATATCGGAAAGTAGGGCGATTTTCATTTGCGGTGGGTATTGATACGTTTAATTCATTAAGGTTAGGCGCTTGGATTAAAATCCATCCCTAATTTAAACTTTTTGTAGTTGCTTTTAATTTACAAAAAATTAAAGTCACAAATCGGCAATAAATACCAGCTAACCCTTTCCGGCCTATGCCGGTAGTGAGGCAACCCGTTCGCGCCTAATATTCTTAAAAATATAACCTGACCGTTATAATCCAGGTGTTTCAATAATTAACCATCCTGTTTTTTGATAAATAACCCAAAACCTATTTCTTCCTATATTACTTAGCTCAAAGTCCAGCTTAAAAGTTTATTTTCATCAATCCTTTATCGGTATAAAAAAAACTAATCAATAACCATGAAATCATTGAAACCTATTTTAGCCATCAGCTTAATTTCCGTCTCCCTATTAACAAACTCCTGTCAGGTAAAAACTTCTAAAAAAGAAGATTTAGCAAAAAAGATCCATACCCAAATAGATTCAATAGACGGTACCGTTGCTGTTGCATTTTATAGCTTATCTAAACCCAAAGACAGTTTATTAATAAATGTTGACGAGAAGTTTCATGCAGCCAGCACCATGAAAGTGCCTGTGATGATCGAATTATTTAAGCAGGCTAGCCAAGGGAAAATAAATCTTCAAGATTCTATTGTTTTGAAAAATGAATTTAAAAGCATTGTAGATGACAGCTTGTACCGTATGGACATAAACGATGATAGCGACGATATTATCTACAATCAAATTGGCAGTAAAGTAGCGCTCAAAGATTTAATGCATAGCATGATTACGATAAGTAGCAATTTGGCCACCAATGTATTAATTGAACTTGTAGATGCCAAAATGGTAACCGCTAGCATGCGAGACTTAGGCGCAGAAAACATAGAAGTTTTGAGGGGCGTTGAAGATCTAAAAGCGTATGAAAAAGGCTTAAGTAATTCTACTACCGCCAAGGATTTAATGGTTATAATGAAATCTATCGCAAATAATTCTGCAGGAACCCCTAAAGATTGTGAGGCGATGATCACCATCTTAAAAGATCAACAGCATAAGAGTCTAATTCCTTTTTATTTACCCGAAGCGGTGAAAGTAGCGCACAAAACTGGATCTATAACGGGGGTTCACCACGATGCGGGAATTGTGTATTTGCCAGATGGCAACGCCTATGTATTAGTACTACTTTCTAAGAATTTAAAAGATTTTGATAAGGGGACCGAACAATTAGCCAGAATATCGAAAACCTTGTATGACTATGTAAGCAGTAATTAAAGCCAATAAGACCCATATACCGGCAAGTCTATGGCTATCCGTGAAGAATCCATATAAGCGTGCATGAAAAAAAACTGAATGATAAGAGTTTTATTCCACTGAAAAATCCATGCCAACATAGGGTGCTATCAAGAAGTTCTTGAATGACTTAGCTTGCACGCAATTATGTTATTTTCAACTTTTTTTTGAAAGCTTTTTTTGGTTTCTTTTGATAATAGGGGTACATCCCGTAAAATTGCAGTTCGCACAACATCAACTAAAACACAGTACGAAACAGAAGGACGCAGCAGGAAGATTCAGGTTAAAAGGAAATACACCTCACAACCATCGCATAAACCTGTTAAATTACGTATAACTCGCTCTAATATTCCCGGAATAGGAGTGCAATTCCAAATCAGAATTAATTAAAATGCTTAAAGGAGTCCTATATATATTTTTATTCCTACTAATTGGAGAAGTCATAGTTTCCCTATGTAATCTTCCCATTGCTGGCAACATTGTTGGCATGGTTGCCATTTTTATAGCCTTAAAGACAAAAGTGATTAAATTAAAGGATGTGAAGCCTGCCTCGGATCAGTTTATAAAATACATGGTTTTATTTTTTATACCCTACGGAGTAGGCTTAATGACTTTTTACGACATGCTAAAAATGCATTGGGTCGCCATAGTAGTGAGCACGGTATTAAGTACTATCCTCACCTTGTATGTAACTGGTATCGTCTTACAAAAATTTGGAAAAGATGAGTGAAATCTATCAACAACCCTTATTTGGAATTTTTATAACCTTATTGGTATTTCAATTATCCCAAATAATTGCTCGTAAATGGAAGTTTGTACTTTTCAATCCAGTGTTGCTTTCCGTTGTATCCATCATTGGCTTTTTGCTCCTATTTAATATAGATTTTGAAGCGTACAATGTGGGCGGCCAATATTTAGGATTTTTATTAGGGCCTACCGTGGTGGCCTTGGGGGTATTATTTTACGAGAAATACGAACAGATAAAGTTAAACCTACTGCCCTTTGTAGCTTCGGTGGTCATTGGAGGCACCATCAGCGTACTATCCGTATGCCTTTTAGCTATGCTACTTGGCGCTTCCGAACCCATTATACGATCCTTGGCACCCAAGTCTGTCACCACTCCAATAGCCTTGGAAATTGCTAAAATTATTGGCGGATTGCCTTATATTGCTGCTGGGATTGTAATTGCGGTAGGAATCTTTGGCAATGCTTTTGGCCCTGGTATTTTGCGTATTTTAGGGATAAGGAACAAAAATGCCATTGGGGCGGCCCTAGGAACTGCTGCTCACGGCATTGGCACTGCCAGAGCCTTAGACGAAGGTAAGTTGGCAGGTGCCTATGGCGGACTAGCCATGTGCATTAATGGCTTGTTAACGGCCCTAATTACGCCCTACCTCCTAGAGCTAATCCTTCCTATGGTATAACCTTGCATTGAAATGCCCAGGTCTATGGGGGAGCCCAACTTTTACGAAATCGATAATCATTTGCTATCTTCGCAAAACACGTAAAAAAAGGAAGAAACGATCTTCACTACGCAAAGCTATTTAGCTAAGGAATCATCTAACATATGGAAAAATGAAAAAGCTAGTAATCATACTATTAAGCTTTGGACTTTTTGCATGTAATCAGCAGAAAGACCAAATTACAACTTTACAAAACCACATAGACAGTTTAGAAGTAAAACTTGCAAACACCTATAAACCCGGATTTGGGGATTTTATGGGGAGCATACAAACACATCACGCCAAACTATGGTTTGCAGCACAAAATCACAACTGGCAACTTGCCGATTTTGAAGTGCACGAAATAGAGGAGGCTATTGAAGGCATTCTCAACTTTCAAGCTGACCGAGAGGAAACTAAGATGATTGGCATGTTAGAACCGGCCTTGGATAGTATTGAAAAAGCCATTGAAAAGAAGGATATCGATTTATTTAATAGGAGCTACAAACAGCTTACAATAAGCTGTAACCAATGCCATCTAGCCGTAGACATGGGGTATAATGTTGTTAAGGTTCCAGAATTCTCACCTTTCAGCAATCAAGAGTTTAAACCAATGGACAATTCCAAATAAGTTTAAGCCCTTCTAATTAAGGGTTCCTTTAGGACTTTAATAGTTCTATGGGAACCCTTATTTTTTTGCATAGCTATGCCGGTATCTTTCTACCGTTTTTATTCAGCGTCCAAAATTGCCTACTAAACCATCCCGACCATAGAATTATTCCTGTTTTGATCTAGACCACGGTATTAATCCTTAAATCCCCGATATTTGGCCATAAGGAACATATAAACACCATAGCAGATGAGTCCAAAAGCTACCAAACCCACCAGCCAAGGACCTTCAGAATTTTGACGCAAGAAGGAAAACGCCTCTGAAGTGCCTTTTATTGACTCTTGACTAGCCGTATCTGCTGCCTTAAAGAAGAAGTAAGCGACGATGCCCTCTACGATTCCCCTGGAAATTAAGCCAGCATAGCCCAGCCATTTGATGCTTTTAACGGTCTTCCTGTTGGATAAGGTATTCAAATGAAATTTCGATAAGAAATCGCCTTTAAATGCTTGTACAAACTGAAAAATGGCTTTGATGGCAATTCCGGCAGCAATTGCATAAAAGAGGTACGGAAGGGATTCCGAAGGGAGCATATTTACTTTTCCATTTGTCCCCTGGTTAGTTTCTTTAAATATTTCATAGAACGCATAGACTCCTAGTCCTAAATACACCAATCCGCTAATTAAAAACCCGATGCGTTTCCCAATTCCTTTCGCGCTGTTACCCATGTCTTCTGGATCTTTAATGCTTTGGAAGAAGCGCCAAAAGGCGTAACACAACAATCCAAGGCCCAACAGCCCCAAAAGTATTTTCCCAAAGGGCTGCTCTTCCAAAAACTTTAAGATGCCCAATTTCCCTTCGGAAGAACTACCAAGACCGATGGCGGCCCCCAGCGTTAAAATTCCTGTCAATGCATAGACCACCCCCTTGGAGACATAACCGGTTCGGGCAATTTTTCGAATTCTTTTGTCCATGATTTCAAATTTGACCTCAAGGTAGTCCACTTAGGCCAATATTATTACCCCTAATACCCTAACTTTCTACACTATATGCAATTATAAGGGGTTTAGATATAATCTCAGCTATCTCAGTAGACTTGTGACAGCACCCCTTGAGAAAAGTGATTATTAATCTCATAGTATCTCCCAGTAATCACATCTTGGATGTATCCAAAATAATAAGGAAAACAACATCTAGTAAAATCCGATCCGTTTGTAAAAGCCCCTAACACCAGATCGGGATTTATCTTTTAGGGTAATGAAGAATAAAAATGATACTTTTATCATTTGGCGGGTTTCCGCAGAAAAATATTAATCAATAAGTTCAAATCGTTTAATAATGAAACACCTCTTTGTTACCATTACATTTTTGTTAGCGATAACTACCTCTAGTTACGCACAAATACAATCCAATTTAGAACTCACGGACATATTTAATATGGAGTTTGTATCGGATCCACAAATTTCTCCAGATGGAACCAAGGTTATCTACGTACGAAACTTCAAGGATATAATGACCGATAAAAATCTCTCTAATCTTTGGATGATAAATTTTGATGGCTCTAACAATAGACCTCTTACAACGGGAAACCACAACGACACGTATCCCCGCTGGTCCCATGATGGTAAAAAAATAATTTTTAAATCGAATAGGGCAGATGACAAAACGAAGCTCTATATGATGTGGTTGGATACCAGGGAGTATGTTGCCATAACCAATAGCACCGAAGTCCCCAGGGATGTAGCATGGTCTTACGACGATAAGCACCTAGCTTTTAACATGTTTGTACCCAAGAAGCGCGAATCCATCATAAAAATGCCCCATAAACCCGAGGGAGCCAAATGGAATGCGCCCCCAATATATATTGACGATACAAAGTACCGTGGTGATGGACAGGGATACTTAAAAAGCGGGAACGTACAATTATTCACCATCCCCATAGACGGAGGCACCGCAAGGCAACTAACCTTCACGGATTTTGATCATGGCGCCCCTATTTGGTCTAAGGACAATGCCTTATTATATTTTAGTGCCAATTTCCACAAACCAGAAGAAATGGAGCCTCTAGATGGGGAGATCTACCAGATAGCCTTAGAAGATGGGGCTATTAAGGCCCTCACCAATCGCTACGGTCCTGATACCAATCCCGTACTATCACCAGACGGGAAAAAGATTGCCTATTTAGGATTCGATGATACGCATTACGGGTATCAAGTGACCAACCTTTACACCATGAATATAGATGGCAGCGATTCTAAAATAATCTCTGCTGATTTTGATAGGGATATTCAAAATATTTATTGGAAAAATGACGGCAAGGGGCTTTATTTCCAATACGACGACAAGGGGGATACCAAGTTAGCCTACATCTCTTTAGCTGGCAAGGTATCTATAATCACTGAAAGTTTAGGCGGACTTTCTTTAGGCAGGCCCTATAATGCCGCTAGTTTCAGTGCCTCTAAAACCGATAAATTTGCCTATACCCTTGGAGCAACCGATCATCCTGCGGACTTGGGGGTGGCAGACACAAAGCGCAGTAAGCGTTTAACCGCTCTCAATGATGACTTATTCTCCTTTAGAAACCTTGGGAACGTAGAGGAGATATGGTGGGAATCGTCCTTCGACAATCGAAAAATACAGGGATGGATTGTAACTCCTCCAAATTTTGATCCCAGCAAAAAATATCCAATGATTCTGGAGATCCACGGAGGCCCACACACCAGTTATGGCTCTGTATATTCTGCAGAAATACAGGCATTCGCTGCAGCAGGCTATGTAGTGCTCTATGCCAACCCTAGGGGAAGTACAAGTTACGGTCGGGAATTTGGGCAATTGATACACCACGATTATCCAAATAACGATTATGACGATCTTATGTCTGGTGTAGATGCGGTTATTGCAAAAGGATTTATCGATGAAGATAATTTATTTGTCACCGGTGGTAGTGGCGGGGGTGTACTTACCGCATGGATAGTAGGTAAAACAGACCGATTTAAAGCGGCGGTGGTAGTAAAGCCGGTAATAAACTGGTATAGCTTTGTATTATATGCCGATAACGTGGCCTACTTCTCTAAATATTGGTTCGATAAAAAGCCATGGGAAGATCCGGAGAGCTATTTAAAACGCTCCCCTTTAACCTATGTGGCTAATATAAATACGCCCACCATGCTTCTCACGGGGGAGGAGGATTTTAGGACTCCTATAGCGGAAACGGAACAATTTTATGCGGCTTTAAAATTGGAAAATGTAGAAACTGCCATGGTTAGAATACCAGGCGCTTCCCATGGGATAGCCAATAAGCCCAGTAACTTTATCGCAAAAGTTGCTAGTATCCTAGCCTGGTTTGATAAATATAAGGAGTGATCATAAGTCTCCAGTTTACAAAAAACTTGTATGCGATAGCACGGTGAAAGGTCTTGACAGGATGCTGAAAATCAATGTAAATTGTTCAGCATCCTATTGAGCGTAGTATTTATCTTAAAATCCAAGATTTATCTACCGGGGTATTTACAAATAAAATTGATACTTTTATCATTTGGCGGATTTCCGCCGAAAAACTCATTAATTAATTTTAAATCGTTTTATTTTAAACCCTATCCATGAAAAATAAATCTTTCCATTCGGTTCCAGTACTAGCATCCCTTTTGGTGCTTTCGTTTATTCTGTATAGCTGCAGCACAACCCCAGATCTAAAGTGGGAGCAAATGTTTAACGGGAAAGACCTAAGTAATTGGAATATTAAGATTAGGCACCATCAACTGAATGAAAACTACGCCAATACTTTTAGGGTAAATGACGGTCAGATACAAGTGCGATATGATGGGTATGATAGCTTTGATGAGCAATTTGGACATCTGTTTTACGAAAAGCCCTATTCTTCTTACCTCATTGGGGTAGAATACCGTTTTGTGGGAGATCAAGTAACGGGCGGACCAGGTTGGGCTTATAGGAATAGTGGTATCATGATTCACGGTCAGGATCCAGCGGATATGACCTTAGACCAGGATTTCCCTAATTCCATAGAGGTTCAACTATTGGGGGGCAACGGAAAGGATGAGCGTTCTAACGCCAACCTTTGTACTCCAGGAACTCAATACGAAAAAGATGGTGAGATTATTTCAAGGCACTGCACCAACTCCAATTCCAAGACCTTCCACGGAGACCAATGGGTACGTGTAGAAGTGTTGGTCCTAAGGGACTCTTTAGTGGTACACTATGCCAATGGTGAAGAGGTGATGCGTTATAACAAGCCCCAACTAGATCCGGTAGACGGAAATAAGCAGGGGGAACTATTAACCGGCGGAACCATTTCCCTACAAAGTGAGAGTCACCCAGTTGATTTTAGAAAAGTAGAGATTGTTAATTTAGACAAGGTGGCAAACGATCCTGAAAAATTACAGCAAGCCATTGATAAGTTAATGGCAGAGAAGCGTATTCCCAAGCAGTAAGGATTAGAGCTTCGCCCTAAGATAACAGAGCGCGTTTAACCTGTATACCAAACAAGCCATTAATATTTAGGGGTGTTGTGCCAGTTTTACCTTGGACCAACACCCCTAACTATTTTCTCCTAAGTCTTATTTATTTCGAAAAATAAGATCTTGTTCTTCCATTGCCCGTACCACCAATTTAATATAATCTTCCAAGGTCTTGTCTATTTTCTTGGGGTCCGTGATATCTATAGCCCCTCTCCATATCAATGCCCTTTCCTTATCTACACAGATACAGTACAAGGACGTTTCTGCATGATATACCTTAAATTGGTCGTAATAATCCCGATCGTAAAAAACTCCCTGGCTACCCAAATAGTCATCCTTAAAGCCCCCATAAAAACTTTGAAGTTCGGACATGGTCTTGCGAAAGGTCTGTTTGTTTTCCGATCCGGAAACCTTACTAAACATAATGGCATCGAACCCTTTATCCAATAACTGTTCTTCCAATTGATCCAATTCCTCCTCCGTTTTTTTGGTATTGGTAAAGGCTACATCAAACAGGTCGATACTCCTCATGGCCTCTATACCTCTTTTATCGAACTCTTTTTTAAATCGAGTTTCAAAATCCTTCCTAACCTCGGCATTATCGGTCATCCCCACAATAAGCACCTTATACGCATCAAATAAAACGATGTCTGGATTCTTGTAATTCTCTACCATTTCCACGGAAGAACAGCCCAACACTCCTATAATAAATGCAAATACCAATAGCTTTTTCACTTTCTAAATATGTTAATGAATATACATTTATATGATGTACTCCTCTATTTTGTCTCCCCAATAAAGGAAGATCTCACGGTATTCTAGTAATTTCCTTTTATACTATTAGATGGTCAGTTCCAGCACTTCCTGAAGATGGGGCACCTGCACCTTCCAACCAAGACTATCTTTTATTTTAACCCTAAAGGCATCCAAGGCACTGGGCTCCCCGTGAATTAAAAAGGTGTTTTCAGGAATATTCTTTACTTCTTTCAGCCAGTGCAATAACTCTCCTTGGTCTGCATGGGCCGACAGACTTTCTAGATGGTGAATTTCTGCCTTAACCGGAATATATTTTCCAAACAGTTTTATTTCATGGGCCCCTTCCAATAATTGTCGGCCTCTAGTTCCCTCCGCTTGATACCCTACCAATAAAACGGTTGTAGCATCCCTATCTACCAACTGCTTAAGATAGGTTAGTACCCTACCTCCGGTTACCATTCCACTTCCTGCAATCACCACCTTGGGTCTAGGATTGTCTATGGTCTTCCAAGTATCACCATAGGACGTTATAATATTAAAATGGTCACACATGGCACGGTATTCCTTTAGGGAAAGCTTATGCCATTGTGGATACGCCTCAAACACAGACAGTACATTGTTCCCCATAGGGCTATCGATAAAAATAGGGATGTTGGGAATCTTATTTTCCTTATACAACGTCCATAGCAGGTACATTAAGGTCTGGAGTCGCTCTACAGCAAAAGATGGAATAATCAAATTTCCCCCTTCGTTAATGGTTTTAGCTATTAAACTTGAAAGAATATCCCCAACCTTCTCTTCTGGGTGTAGTTTATTCCCATAGGTACTTTCCAGAAACAGATAATCTGCCCATTCTGGTCGGTCTGGAGAATAAAGCAAGGGGTCCTCTCTACGGCCTACATCCCCAGAAAATACAAATAGCTTACCAAAGAGTTCCAATTCAATAAAAGTGGCTCCAATGATATGACCGTTATATCTAAATCTAAACCTGATGTTCTCCGATAGGAATAGCCACTCGTCCTTTTCTGCGTGTTTAAACATTCCAAGGGTTTTTTCTGCCTCCTCCAGGGTATAATAAGGAATTGCAGGACGGTGCTTACTATACGCCTCTTCATTGGCCCTTTCTGCTTCTTCCATATGTATTTTAGCGCTATCCCGTAATATTATAGCGGTTATAGCTAAGGTGGGTGATGTTCCTATTATTTCCCCATGGAAGCCTTCTTTCACCAGACGCGGCAAATAACCGGTATGATCCAGGTGCCCATGAGTTAGTAGCACACAGTCTACTTTAGAAACGTCTATTGGAAGAGGCTGCCAATTAATCTCCCTTAATTCTTTTAGACCTTGGAACATTCCGCAATCCACTAAAATGTTTTGTTCTGGAGTTTCTAAATAGAATTTAGATCCTGTAACAGTACCCGCAGCTCCCAAAAAATGAATCTTGATCTTGTTCATCGATATTGATTTAAGTTAGATTTGCCCCATACCAAATTGGAAGCCTACTGCAAACAAACTACTCTACTACAAGGTCTGCCTGAAAGAAAGTTTACCTTTTCCCATGCCCACATAACTGGTTTATTTCCTTGAGGATCTTTTGTTTCCTCGTTGCTGAAACCCCCAAATGATCCAAGAAAAACTGGTCTTCTATTAGCTGTCTACACAGCACCACATCCCGACTCAACAAAAACTGTTTTTCCCTTTTGGTAAGTAATTGGGATACGGTGATGGGATATAGGCCCAACCGATAAATGCGGTCCTTAAGTCCGTCATCTTCTGGATAATCCCAACTAAAAAGATGTAATCCCATACAGATACCATATTTTAAGGCATCATCCGTAAAACGGGTATTGGTCACCACTCCGCCAATTACCCTTTCTTTATCCATTTCCCCATCTTTTATCAACTGCTGTTTCACATCTTGAAATCGAGCGTTGATATACAGCGGTACTTTCACATTGCAATTGCGATCTTCTTCTCCATGAAATTTACATTCCAACAGGTAGATATTATCATTTTTCTCGGCAAAAACATCAATTTCGTGGGTAACACATACTCCACGCATAATTTTACCTACGGTAGTTTTAAAGCCAGAGTAATCTAAAATGGCAGCAACAAATTTCTCGAAAGGGAATCCGGTAGGCCCCAATTCGAAGATTGCCCTTTTTACTTTGTACTTGGCGGCATAAATAGATTTCTTATTCTTTAGAAGGGCAAAGGCACGGTTGTAAATCTCCCTGGATGTTATTCCGTCATAAAGCTCCTCTTTCACTTGCCCCACAATCTGTTCTACCAACTGGTCATCCGCTCCACTTTGCACCAAGGAACTGCGCAGCTTGTCCGTAGAGAAGTGCACCTTCTCTCCCGAAGATTTAACAATATCTATACTGACTTTTTCCATGGCTTCATTTAAAGTATATTAAGGCCATTACCTTGCTACCTAACAAAGAGACCTTATCTGGATACATTTTGAAGTACCATAAAGGGGATTTTAAGATGCAACCCCAATTTATCGATGGTAGACTGGTACAACATGTCTTCCATATAGGAGTGTCTAGAATTGACCAAGACCAACATATTGATGGCGTGATGTTCTATGTGTTTGGTTATTGCTACCGTTTTATCTTTCTCTAAAGTGGTCTCAAAATTAAGTTTAGGCTTTTTCAAACAGTTCTTCAGAAACTCCTTATTGTCCTCCTGCCTCCAAGATAGATTGGTAATAGGATCTATATACAACAGGTGCACCGTAGAGCGGAAAGACCCCGTCATTTCACAAAGCAATTTCAGCTCCCTTCTTTTATTGGGAACCATATAATTTGTGGGAAAGAGAATTTCTTTTGGAGGATGAAACTCATACCCTTCCGGGATGGCCAGTACGGGGCAATGTACATATTTTAAAAGGTGCAGGGTGTTGCTACCAAAGCTAAGGTTCCTGTCATTGGTATCGCCCCGGGTGCCCATTACTACAATATCCATGTTCTCCTCATTAACCAGCTCGTTTACCTCGTCTACCAAGTCACCAAAAACTGCTAACGACTTTACCTTGTGTTTGGGGTTAGGAGAAAAATCTGCTAACTGCTTCACTACTTTCGCTAATGACTTTTTAGTTTTCTGCAGGGTTTCTTTTTTTAAATCCTCCACGCTTTCAGCATCCATTGTCACTGCTTTCCGATACACCTCATCTGCAAAGGCATGAAGAATAAAAAACTCACACTTTTCATATTTAAACACCTGACAGGCATACTTTAATGCATTAAAGGCATTCTCCGAAAAATCTGTGGGTACCAATACTTTTCTCATAAGACTATAAATTATCCTTTAATAAAACCATACACCTTTTAAGACCGTCATCAAACTATAGGTGAGAACCTACTTTCGTTTACAAAAACCTATGTATCCCCTTCAGTTTTTATATTTAGAAAGTTTGTTTACCTCCGACCAAAATGAATTGGAAGAAGACTTCTCGTGCAGAATAAAGAAGGGAATTTTGGTATGATAGCTTATCTCATCCAATGCCGGCTTAAATAATATCTTTTGAAAGAAATTTAAATTTTTGGCTACCATGGCAATCATATCAATGCTTCTTTCCTCTGAAAAGGAGTCTACTGCCCCATCCAAATTAGAACCACCAAGGGAGAAAAAGCTATGTTCTACATCCTTAAAATAATCGTCTAAAAACTCCTTATTGGTCAACTGATCCTGACTTAAATCTTCTTTTCTTCTAGAATAATGTACTATGTGCAGGGCAGACTGGTTCAATTGCACAATGCCCAAAAGATTTTCCAATACGTTTATATCGTAGCCTAAATGGTAATCGGTTGGGAAAGCTATCCTCATTGGCTTTTGATATATCGCTTCTTCCGGAACTGCCAGCAGGGCACATTTCACCTTAGTGATTACGTTCCCCGTATTGGTTCCAAGCGCCGCGTGTTTTACTTCGCTAGCTCCCTTGCATCCCATTACGATAAGGTCTATTCCCCTGTTGTATACCTCGCGTTTTATGGCATCCACAAAATAATCGTGTACCGTATGCGACAGGAAGGTATGTTTGGTATTGGGAAGGATTTCTTGAATCCTTCCCACCCAATCCTTTAATTTTATGCGACTTTCCTCTAGAGCACCATTTTGTGGACGGAATTCCGAAGGCTTAATGGCAGTCCCCATATTAGAATAGATGGGAACAGGATTAACATGCAGTAAATAAAACGTACACCTGTGTTTCTTAAACAGTTGCACACTATATTTTAAGGCATTAAAGCTGTTTTCGGAAAAATCCGTAGGTACTAAAATGTTCTTCATTGCTAATTGGGTTTGCTTATACTCGATAAAAGTAAGTCGCGAAACCCTAAACCTAAATGACAAAGGTCATGTAGTAGCTTTATTCCAAATAGAGCAGGCCTTTAGCGTTAAAAATAATTTTACCCTCAAAATTCAAATGCGTTTAGTACCCACTTGAATAATAAGGCTAGGTAACCTTTGCAAGACCTTCTTTGTCTAAAATCTGAATTTTACGATCCTCTATGCGGATCAATCCCTCTTTTTTTAAGCTAGACAAGGTCCTTATCAGGGTCTCTGTTGCCATTCCAGCGACACTGGCTAGGTCGCTTCGAAGAATATGCAATCTGCCCTGTGAATCTTTTTCTAGTTTCTCTGCAAATTTTAATATGGTGGTTGCTGTTTTCCTTCTAACCGACCCATATGCCATCTCTAGCAATTGCTCTTTGGCGTCCGTTAGATTCTCCGATAGCAAGGTCATAAGCTCCATGGCTAATTGAGGGTTTTCTTGGAGCAATTTCACAAATTCGTCCTGCGGCAACCCTATCAAGTCCACTTCTTCCATAGCTGTTGCAGCTTCTTGGTAAGGGAGATTTTTAGTAAAACAGCTAAAACCAAAGAAATCCTCCGCCTTATAAATTCCCGTAATCAACTCCTTGCCCCACTCATCCAATTTATGGGTCTTCACTACCCCCTTATTTACCAAATAAATAAAATTGGAGTTGCTACCCTCGGTATACACCTCTTCTCCCACGGAAAATTGGAAGGGTCGCCCTTCTTCTACCAGATGGTTTTTGAGATGTTCCATGGTTTGCATTCCTAAGCCAATATTGGAGGATCTGGGATTAACCGTATCCCTATGCTCGGCTAAAATATTCATCCTAGCCAGTCGGCTGTTAATAGCTCCTACCAGCTCTGCCTCGGTAAAGGGCTTCGTAATATAATCATCGGCCCCCAGATCCATACCCTTGCGTATGTCTTTCCGTTCTGTCTTTGCAGATAGAAAAATAAAGGGGATTTGTTTAGTTTGCTCTTCTTGAGACAAGGCCTGCAAGGCTCCATAGCCATCCAGCTCCGGCATCATAATATCGCAAATGATAATATCTGGCAAGTGCTCTTTTGCAAGTTGCACCCCCTTGTTTCCATTGGAAGCTGTAACTACCTGGAATTCGGACAATTCCAAAAGTTCGGCGGTATTTTCCCGCAATACCGGATCGTCCTCTATAAGCAACACACGTTTCATTAACAGTAAATTTAATATTTATCTTTTAATTTAAGGAATTCTTAAGAGGAAATTCAACCGAGAACTCCGATCCTTCCCCCAACTTACTTTTAAAATAAATGTCTCCCCCTATATTCTCCACATGCTTCTTTACTATATTCAGGCCAATTCCCGAACCTTGTATAAGCAGTGCATTTTCGGCTCTAAAGTATCTGGTAAAAATATACTTCAAAGCCTTTTCAGGAATCCCTATTCCCTGGTCAATAATATGAAAAATAATTTTTGTGGGTTGTAAATCCACCTTTATAGCTATTTCTGTATCCTCCGAGGAATATTTAATGGCATTGTGCAGTAAATTGGTAAGCACCAAAGTAATAATACGCTCTTCCTGATAGATTTCTATTTCATCAATATTTTCAGGGTATTTTATATTCTGTCCGTCCTTTAAGAGCATATTGGCATTATATACCACTTCATTTATGACTTTACTTAGGGAAAACTCTGTGAATTTATACACTTCTTTCCCCTTTTCCAATCGTTCTAATGATAGAAAGTCATTTAATATCCCGGTAAGATGATGGACTCCTCCAATAATAGTGCGGAGGTGTTTTTCCCTTTTATCTTGCTGATCTTCCTTGGTGTATTTCCCCACTAATGTGGCCGAGGTGAGTATGCCGCTCAAGGGTGTTTTAAACTCATGGGAGACTAGGGACAAGAATTCGGATTTTAGGTCATTAAGCTCTCGTTCCTTTTGGAGGGCACTTTTAATTTTAGATTCCGCAGCTTCCCGCAGCTTTATTTCTTGAGTGAGTTTGGCTACGGTTTCTTCCAATTCATTGGTACGCGTCTTTATCTTCTGCTTTAATTGGTCATTTAGGTCCTTTATCTTTTTTTCCTGCTCCTTTTTTTCGGTAACATCAATAATAAGGGCCATTACATAGGACTCCCCAGATAAGTTAAACGGATTTAGCCCCACCTCAATAGGAAATTGCAATCCATCCTTACGCTTCCCGTAAAGTGTTCTACCATGGGCCATTCTCCTTTGATCGCGGGTTTTACTAAACTCGTCCACATAGGTATCATGCGCTTTATGAAGGTTGTCCGGAATCAACATGTTTAAATTCTGATCCCTTATCTCATTCTCCTTATAGCCAAACATTTCGTTGGTTCGGTGATTGGTGGCTACAATTATACGTTCTTGGTTCACCACCAAAATCCCCTCGGATACCGCTTCGGAAAGCAGTTGAAAAATATCCTTATTCTTCTCAAATACGCGCATTGTATAAAATTACATTAATTTATGTTGTAAGATCAGTCTTAGACCATGATAAGCAATCTCTTTCCTGTGAAGCTTTTACGCCCACTTCACTCCCATGTTTCCCAAAACACTAAATATAGCAACCTAATTGATGGCTCCCAAACTAAAATGACACAGACCATCAAAAATCATTTTTGTATTTTTAAGGGAAGCCGAATTCAGTCAACAATCACTCACTAGGCATTACACGAATTTAATCTAAAACAGCACTATGTTACCCACAGAACAACCAAAGGAATTCTATGAAAATTTGGGGAAATTATTTTATGCCCTTGCCAAGGCCGATAAAAATATAGTGCCACAGGAAGTGGCATCGCTCCAAAACAGTATTCGTAATTATTGGGTTTCCTTGGACGATGGAAATGCAGCTAGTAAGCTTATCCAAGAAAAATTTGAACTACTACAACAACAAGAAAAAAAAGCGAAGGATTGTTTTGATGAATTTGAGGCTTTTTACTTGAAGAATCCCCCCTTATTTAGTCCTGAAATAAAAAATCGGATATGGAAAACAGCAGATGATATAGCTGCTTCCTTTGCGCATAAGAATAAGTCTGAAGTGATTTTATTAAATAAGTTGAAGCTTTTGCTCTCTTCATAGCAGGTACGCATTTCCTGCTTACTGAACGTACTCACTAATCGAAAAGAAAATGACCCGCTACCTAAAAAGCGGGGCCCTTGCTAAGCACTGGCACCGCTTTTTTGTTTCATTTTATTTACCGGGGAGACAAGAGGCTCCCCTCTCCAACTGGGAAGTATTTGTTACACCTTACTGGCAGTATGCTGCTGTTGGGCAAATAGATTTACCTCATTATAACTCATCAGGGGAATGGTGATGTGCGATTCCATTTTTTTCACCAGACTTTTATGGAAAATTCGCTGGAAAAAACCGGTTTCCTTTCGTTCTAACAACACCAGTATGTCGGCATTAATTTCCTTTGCTACTTTCTTAAGCTTATCCTCTATGTCTTCGGAGAAGATTAGTTGTAATCCAATATTTTCATAATCTACCTGTTGCTCCAACATTTCCTTAAACCACTCCAATTGCTGCTCTCCTGCATATTCCTTTTCCGTGGAAATATGTATGATTTCTATTCTCGCTTTGAGCAACTGTGCCATTTGAGCCAAATCTTTGAGCGCTAAAATATCTGCTTCCTCAAAAGCCGTAGCATATAAAATTGTTTTTACCGTAGCCTTATCCTTGGTATTGGGTACAATTAAAAGGGGACAGGTTACCCGGTCTTGAAGTGCCTTGCCAATATCTCCAACAAATAAACCGCGATCTGAATGCTTTTCCTTTCTTCCAATTACTAGTAAGTCTGCCTTATGCTCCTTGGAAGTCTCCAAAATGGTATGGGATATGGAATCTCCTTCTACCACCTCCAAACTTATATTCTTTGTAATAAAATTGGCCCCCAAATGTTGTTTGCAATACGCTTCAAGGATTTCTTTCTGCTCCTCAATCAAATGATACACAATTTGCTGTATTGGTCGGCTTACACCTACCCGTAAGGGTTTCATTCTATGCACGTATAAGACCACCAACTTGGCCCCCAACTCTACACTAAGGTCATAGACGTATTTTAGGACCGGAACCTCACGCTCGGACCTATCAGTAGCATAAAATATAGTATCTATCATAATAATATTTTTTATATCTTAAATATAGCGGATTTAATATCGAAAAACAATGATTTTGGTCATTGATGGGTAGCCCCAGAATTCTTTTGACATAAAGAAGACATTTTTTATTAGTAAGAGAACCCGGCATTAGCTGCACTAAATTGGTTAGATTTATCCTATGAAAGCGATGGCACAACTTAAAAGTCCTTTATCAACAACAGAAGGCAATCTAATTAGAGATATCCTTAGACCTCTCTTTGATATCCAAATCTTAGATCTAGATCTTAGAAGTGGGCTATTACTAATCACCTATAATGGCAATATGGATCTGATGATGGTAGAGGAAAAATTAATGCAACTAGGACTTCCTATTCAATCCTATGCCTTCCCTAACCGCACACCCCTACACCCAGGCGGGACGGATACGGGTGGCTTGGCTTAAGGGAATTTTACTTTAAAGGTAGTTTCCCGTAAAGTTTTACACCAATGCATTCCTATTTGCTACCCTATCTCTTGGTTAACACCATTAGCGGCAAGGAGGTGTGAAACGCCATCTTTTTAACTACTGCCTCCCTCGTGAGCTTCTCAAAAAAACTATGGTCGTATTGGATTAAAGCAATCATATCGGCATTGCTTTCCGTAGCAAAATCGGTAATAGCTTTGGCTACTCCCTCTTCAAATTGAACCTTATGAAAACCATGGACAATATCCTTAAAATATTCTTCCAACCGTAGCTTATTAGACTCCTGAAAGTCGTTGAGTTTAAATTCTGTACCTACCTGAAAAATATATGTTTCCGCCCTCCATAATCTCACCAACTCTAACATTGGATTCAATTCTGAAGACTCAAAGTACTTGAGAAAATTAGTGGGGAGAACGAGTCGCTTCAGGCTTTGAAAATTAACCTCTTTAGGCACCACTATAATTGGCCTACTCCTAATGGTTTTTAAGACCCTTACCGTATTACTCCCCATAAAAACCTCCTTGGCTCCTGTAGCTCCTGTAGTACCCATCACTATACAATCTATATGGTGGGTTATCATGGTATTCTTTATGGCAATCAACAGATTATCAGAAATGGAAAGTTTTTCGAAAGTGTGATTTTGGTTCTTGTGATTTTGCCGTAAATAGTCTAGAATTTTATCCAATTCTTTGTGCGATTGAATTGCCATGGAGTCATAAATCACCCCCAATCGCTGTTCGTCCTTTGCCCCTAACACATTGGCGATATTTGGCTCGTAGGCGTTTAGTACAATAAAATGGGAAACCATATCGGCATATAGCTTTAGTGCCGTAAACATTGCATTCCAGGCACTATCTGAAAAATCGGTGGGTAAAAGAATTATCTTCATCCTTATTGTTTATTATTGCTTAAACTCCCTATCTTTAAAATCGATACCACGGGGTGTTGCCTAAATCTTATCCTAAGTCACCTCCAAGGTTGTTAGATTACGGTAGTTGGGGTGGGGATTACAACCTCCGCAGCATCCCATCAAAATAGCGTATCCGAACCTGAAAAAATATGATATTGATCAGTCCTAAAATTTAAATACATGGCTAGTCTTATTTATCTAAAAAATATCTGGGCGCACTTCTTTTGGCCCCCAATAAGCCATCACAACAACCAACCTATATGCAGCTACAAAACTATATTGACCATAGCCTTTTAAAGGCAACTGCTACCGAAGCAGACATTCTTAGGTTATGCGAGGAAGCATTGAAATATCAATTTATTGCTGTTTGCGTAAACGGGTCCCACCTACCTTTGGTAAAGGCTAGGTTAAAGAATTCTTCTATTAAAATAGCCACCGTATTGGGATTTCCCTTAGGCGCCATGACCACTAAAGCCAAGGTTATGGAAGCAAGGGATTATATGGACCAAGGTGCCGATGAGATAGATATGGTAATCAATATTGGGTGGTTAAAATCTGGAAAACACCAGGCGGTGATGAACGACATTTCCCAAGTAAAATCCGAGATAGGGACTAAGGTTCTCAAGGTGATATTGGAAACCTGTTACTTAACGGACGAGGAAAAGGAAATTGCGTGCAAGTTGGCCATGGAAGCCAAAGCCAACTTTGTAAAGACCTCCACTGGTTTTGGTACTGCAGGAGCAACCTTCAAAGATGTGAGACTAATGAAGCAAGTAGTTGGGAACAATGTGCAAATAAAAGCTTCTGGAGGCATTAAAGACGCTGACACTGCCCTACAATATATAGCATTGGGTGCTAGCAGAATTGGGACCTCCTCTGGCATTGAGATGATGAAGGCACTAATAAATAAAAAACCATGAGTTTACACATAGAGGCGAACCAAGGGGATATAGCAGACACCGTACTATTACCAGGAGATCCGTTGCGTGCCGAATGGATTGCCCAAACCTTTTTAAAAAATCCTTTTTGTTACAATAAGGTGAGGGGAATGTGGGGATATACGGGCACCTACCAAGGGAAACGGGTTTCGGTACAGGGCAGTGGTATGGGAGTTCCTTCTGCGATGATCTATTACCACGAATTAATTCACAACTACGGTGCCAAAAATTTAATTAGGGTTGGCACTGCCGGAGCAATACAGAAAAACCTACAATTGGGAGATATCGTCCTAGCCATGGCGGCATCCACAAATTCGGGTATTAACAATAAAGTTTTTGCAAATGCCCATTATGCGCCCACAGCCAATTTTGAATTGCTGCTAAAAGCGACCCAATACGCCAGCGAATTAAAATTCCCCATACAAGTGGGAAACATACTTACCTCCGATATTTTTTATAGTGACGATATAGAGGAGTACAAACCGTGGGAAAAACATGGGGTTCTTTGTGTAGAAATGGAGGCGGCAGGGCTATACACCATTGCTGCAAAGCATGGCGTGAATGCTTTGGCCATACTTACCATCTCCGACTCGTTAATCACGGGAGAAAAATCTACTGCTGAGGAACGCCAATCCACCTTTGCAAATATGGTAGAGATAGCCCTCAACATTACCTAAAAAGTTATGGCTTAATATTCTTGATGACCCGTTTCAATTTTTCCGAAACTTCATCGGCAATTTCCACCAGATCCAAGTTAATTACCGCCTGCATGGAAGCCGTAGGATTTACAGCAGAAACTTCTATAAATCCGGCATTCCTTTCTTGGACAATCACATTACAGGGAAGCATGGTCCCTATTTTATCTTCAGCCTGTAGGGCCTTGTACGCAAAGGGCGCATTACAGGCCCCCAGAATTTTATAGTTATAAAAATCTACCTCTATTTTTTTCTTTAAAGTGGCTTTTAAATCAATTTCAGAGAGGACGCCAAAGCCTTCCTCCATTAATGCCTCCTTGGTTTTCTCCACAGCTTGATCAAAACTTATATTGGAGAGTGTTTTACTAAAGTAATATTCCATGATCTAAAATTTATAAAATTGGTGCTAAAGCAAGATAATCGATGAAGTTGAACTATTTTTATATGGGTCCTTACCCATCATAGTTTCCTCATTTTTTTATTTGGGTTTCCTTTGTTTCCCAGTAATCTCCTTTATTTTAATACGATAGACCACCGAGGTCCCCCCCTCGGTATTCTTACTTGAAAAATCACTGATAAATTGCAGGTTTACATTCTCCTTATTGCCCGATATCCTTTTTACCCCCTGTAAAAACTGGTGTAATTGATACTTGGAATTACTCCCTTTAATTTCTTCCACCTCCCCATGTACCATAACAGATTGCCAGTCTTTTAGTGATGATTTATTGCTCACATTCAACGCAACCGAAGGATGCTCACGAATACAGCGCATCTTGTGTCCCTCTCCAGAAATACTTATGATACATTTTTCCTCAGGATTGTAATAATAGGTGATTGGCAGCACATAGGGTGTATCGTGATCCATATAGGCCAAGTACCCCATACAATGGTTCTGTAACACCTCTATACATTGGGCTTCATTAATGTCTTTCATCATGGGTTTTCGGATTAAAATGGTTAGTTTATTCTATGGACATCGCTATAAAAAATTAGGATTTGAACTAAAATTAGGGAGATCCAGTTTTTTGCCAAATGACATAAATCATACGAAAAAACCTGAAATCGCTTTTTAAACTATTAGCCCTCTTAATTTATGAAAAAAACAAATAGAATCCGTCCCTAATTTTAATTCACCTTTCAATAACAACATAATACCTACCTTTAAGAATGATAATCAGGAATAATGTGGAAGAAAATTGGCTATAGCTTTCTTTTATTGATCATCAGTTTTTTCCTGGTGGTTTTTGGTTGCAACCTGATCATTGAGATGGCAGGTGCGGGGAAGACCTATGAAAATATAGGATTAATACCGAAAAATAAAGTAGGGATCATTCTAGGCACTTCCCCTAAATTAGTAGGTGGAAAATCTAATCCCTATTACACCAACAGAATAGTAGCTACCCTTGACCTATTTAAAGCTGGGAAAATAGATTATATCTTGGTTAGTGGCGATAGCGGCACCCCCTATTACAATGAGCCAAACGTTATAAAAAAGGATTTGGTAAATGGGGGGATTCCCGAAGAATGTATCCTCTTGGACCATGCTGGGTTTAGAACATTGGACTCTATGGTACGGGCTAAATTGGTATTTGGTCTAGATGAGGTTACCATTATTTCACAAAAATTCCATAATAAACGGGCCATTTACCTTGCAGAGCAAAAGGGCCTGCGCGCAATTGGTTACAATGCGCACGATCTCACCCTAAAACGTGGATTCAAGGTTCAAATGCGTGAGTATTTTGCACGGGTCAAGGTTTTTATAGACCTCGCAATAAACACTCAGCCAAAGGTTATTGGGGATAAGGTTTCCGTACAATAGCGGGAGAGGAAGAATATACTATGCCTCTATTGAGGTAACAAGCAGTGATTTCCCTAGATTTTTATATTTTTACCTTCAGAATAACCACGCATGTCTGCCATAAAAAAACTCGTTAAGAATCTTGGACCGGGTCTCCTTTTTGCGAGTATGGCTATTGGCACCTCACATTTAGTGCTGTCTACTACAGCAGGGGCCACCTATGGTTGGATTATGATAGTTCCTATTATCCTGGCCAACGTGCTAAAGTATCCCTTTTTCGAATTTGGGGTTCGCTACACCAATATCACCGAAAAAACATTGATTGAGGGCTATTTAAACAGGGGAATGGGGTACCTCATCTTTTACTCCTTAATTACCTTATTAAGCACCTTTACTATTTTAGCGGCCCTCTATGTGGTGACTGCCGGACTCCTTGTTAACTTGCTACAATTACCCCCACATACTGTGGGCACAACTGCAGGGGGCCTATTTATACTAATATCACTTTTACTTATTATAGGTCGGTACCGATTTTTGGAAATATCCCTAAAATATGTGGTAACCATTTTATTCGCTGCCTTAATGGTCACCACCATCATGGTATTGATTAAGGGTCAGGTAGCCCACACTACCGGATTTACTCCGCCCCCTATTTTTAATGAAGTGGGAATTTTATTTTTAATCGGCTTGATGGGCTGGATGCCTACCACCGTAGAGGCCTCTAGTTGGATTAGCTTGTGGACGGTGGAAAAATTTAAGACCACCGCACATAAACCCAGATTAAAAGAGGCCCTGTCCGAATTTAAATTCGGGTATTATGTAACGGCTTTCTTGGCTGTGTTTTTTCTAATCATTGGATGGTTTACCCTCTATGGAACCAATACAGAATTAAGTGGAAATGCAGTTATTTTCGCCGACCAATTGGTGCAAATATTCACCAATAGTATTGGTATATGGGCCTATATCTTTATTGCCATAGCAGCCTTTGCCACTATGTTCAGCACCTGTCTTACCGCTCACGATGCCATTGCCAGGGTTAGCGTGGATGCCCTAAGTTTGTTGTTTCCCCAAAAAAAATACATTAAGAAAAAAGGCGTGCCCATTGCTATTTTATTATTAGCTCTGATCAATTTTATGGTTATCACCTTCTTTATGGCCAATATGAGTGTGCTCTTGTCTATTGCCACATTTGTATCCTTTGTAGTTGCCCCCATCATTGGCTATATGAATCTAAAAAATGTGATGAGCCAGGAAATTCCAGAAAAATATCGTCCCAAAAAACCGCTACAATATCTCACCTACGTAGGAATCCTCTTTCTTAGTGCATTTTCACTCTACTATTGCTGGATGGTACTCATTTAATGGAAGGTGTACACCCTCACTCCTTGCACACCCCTAAGCAAATCATTGATTATCAATCACATCAAAATAACTTTAACACATCCTTAACGATCTAGATTTGTAATTGGCCTGTGTATCCCCAATCTTTGCACCCAATGCAAAGGAATTTTACAATGAAATTGATTACAATAACCAGAAACACCAAACAAGAAAAAAGATTCACCAAAAAGATGGGGATCCTATACACCAAGGTAACCTATATCAAAAAAACTATACTTGGAATTATCCCCATTAACACGCTTCACAAATACCGAGAAACCTATTATGGTAAGGTAAAAGATTGTGAGCAATGCGTCTTGAGCAAATAAGCTTTTGGCAGTTCCAATTGGATATTTGTTGTAGCACACCCAATACAACTCCACCGAGTAGCTTCGATTATGCTTAGTTTGAACCAAACAGATCGTTGTAATTTAGAATTATGACACTAGATCTTTCATTTCTGTTGTGAAGCATTTCCAGGCAGAAAACGCCATTTTTACAGTTGTTCAACAATTGCTCTTCCCCATAGCCTACAACTTCCACTAACGCACTGCTAGGCACTCCCTGCTGCATTAAATAGTCTTTTATAGCATCAGACCTTCTTTGTGACAGCTTTAGGTTGTAACTATTGCTACCTCTACTGTCCGTGTGCGACTCCACTTTTAATTGTAGCTCGGGAAAACCCTTGGCTATAGCTACCACTTTATCCAATTCTGTGGCTATGAAGGGGGTAATTTCAGATTTCCCCTTATCAAAATAAAACTTATTAAGCTTAATAACTTTTCGCTCCTCGTTCCAGTCTAGGATATCATCAATAGACATCAGGTCTAAATTGAATTTAGAAGTATTGATAGTGTCCAATGCCGCGGCATTGAACTGCTCCCTATATTGGGAATAACGCTCTTTATAGGCGGTGAGAGTAATAGTATCTCGCCATGGTATTTCCACCTGGTATCTCCCCTCCTTATCCGTAATTACCTCTTTAAGAACCGCTCCTTCCTTATCCAATAAACTAATGACCACTTCTTCAATTCCGGCCCCACCTAGAGGCTTCTTAACCGCTCCCTTTATCGCCAAGGTCTTTAATCCTGGTTTTTCTAGCATATGAATACCATAGATATCATCATTCCCCCTACCACCCGGTCTGTTAGAGGCAAAATACCCTATGAGTTCTCCCGAATCTTTTGTTTTTATAATCAGGCCAAAATCGTCTTCTGGAGAGTTAATAGGGGCTCCCAGATTAACGGGAATGCTAAAACTATTTCCATCCTTCATATTAGACCGATAGACATCCATTCCTCCCAAGCCATAAAAGACATCCGAGGAAAAAAAGAGGGAGCCATCAAATATAAATGGGGCTATTTCATTTCCAGGGCTATTGATCCTAGGCCCCAGATTTATTGGAGAAGACATTATAATTCCATTATTGGTATGCACATAATAAATATCGGTCCCACCGTAACTATCCTTAAAATTTGCCGCAAAATAGAGTCGGCCGGTAGTTGCATCATAAAAGGGGTAATAAAAGGAGGTATCCAAATCCCTCAAGATATACAGATGTGAATCGGGACCGCTACTCTTACCGATAGACATGGCATTTTTCCCATTGGTGCTAAACAGCAATTCTGCCCCATCCGCATTGGATAGGCTGTAGAATATACTATTTAATTCCGCCGCGTAATAGGGTGTTGCCTTATGGAAGGACGAAGCCATTAGTCCCCCAAATTCCCTGGTATTTTTTAGGTTCCCATTGGCATCTACCTCAGCCTCATAAATATTTAAATACGCTTCCCCAGACGGATTATACACCTTTTTAGATCCTCTTGGTCGCCCACTGGAAAATAACACCTTGTCCTTGTAAAAGCTAGGTGAGAAATCTGCCTGCGCACTATTGGCGCTGACATTGAATACCCCATAGCCCGGTAGCAACTTGTTTTTACTTTGGAGCAATTCATAATTAAATTCGGCATTCTCCAATACTACGACTGAGAATGACCGCTGATTATTGTTGAGAAAAAGCTTCACCTTCTCTAAGCCCTCTGTTTTAGAGATCGATTGCAACAACCTATTAAAATGACCTGCAGACATGCTGCTATCCTTTTTAAAAACATCCCTATAGATATTGGAGGCCTCTTTATAGTTACCCACCTTAAGGTAGGAATCTGCCAAATTTAAATACTGAGCAGTGGTTAGGCCCCCTTTATTTTGTTCTTTCCGATATTCCACAATGGCCCTTCTATAGGCATACTCAAAAAATGATATATCTCCCTTGGAGGGCTTTTGCTGTGCAAAACCCACGCAAGGAATTATTAAAAGCCATATACATAATTTTAAGCCCCTCATGTTACTGTTTTGTTTTTAAAAAAACCTTGGACTGTCTATCTGCTTAGGTTTTCCTTTAGATTCGCGCTTCTCTCCCTTGGCAGGCTTAGAGCTTTCCCTGCCCAAATAAAACTTTAGGATCACCTCGTGTGAACCTTGACTATACTCTCCAAAATTGGTGGTATTATAGTCGTAAGAATACCCTAGGAACAAATTATTCGATATTTGCAAGCCCGCCAATCCGCTTACGGCATTATCCCATCTATAGGAGGCCCCTAGGGTTACGATATCATTAATTAAAAAATTGGTGGACAAATTAAGGTTTACAGGAGCACCTTTTAGGCTGTTGACCAAAAAGGCGGGTTTAAATTTTAAATTCTCCGAAAGATCAAAAACATATCCTCCAATAAAATTAAACTGCAGCTTATCTTCCACTATGTTAGATACCTCATCCGCATATATACCATCGGTTAAAAAATTAGGGATGGATAGTCCCAAATACCAATTTTGTTCATACATAAACAATCCGGCACCAATGGTCGGATAAAATTTATTAAAAGTATCCTCCCCATTCAAAAGAGGTTCATTGGGATTTTCAAAATCACCTTTTCCATAATCCACATTTAAAAGGGAACCACCAGCGTCTACACCAAAGGACAATCTGGTAGTTTCCGAGAGTTTCACCTGAAACGAATAGGCAAAATCTACGTAGGTTTGGGAGGTTGGCCCTATTTGGTCACTTACCACATTAAAACCCAAGCCATGTTTTTCATTTTCTAGGGGGAGGTTCACCCCAAACCTCAGCGTTTTGGGAGCCCCTGGAATCCCTGTCCATTGCACTCTGTACAATCCGGAAATATCTGGTGTCTCCACGGAGCCTACATAAGCGGGATTAAAACTACCTATATTATACATATATTGGGTGTACTGGGGTTCTTTCTGGCCATGGACCATAAGGGTAGCCAGCAAAAAAAATGCAGCACACCATCTCTTTCCAACACCTAAATTAAATAATCTATAATGCATAGTCTTTATCATCTAATGATTTGGATCCACCCCTTTTTAACGGCGGTCCCATCGCCAAGATCTAGGATATAAAAATAGGTTCCCTTGGGTAAATCCCCTTTCTTACCTGTTCCCATCCAAGTATTGTTATATTGACTTGTCGCAAAGACTTCATTGCCGTAACGATCATAGATTTGGAGGGTATTATTGGGGAAATCATCTATACAATTAATATGTAATCTATCATTTTTACCATCTCCATTGGGCGATATTAAATTAAATAGAAAACCACATTCATCATTGGACCTAGATGCAACCGTCACCGTAACCGCGGCGGAATTATTACTTAGATTCCCATCTTCCGGGAAGCTATCTGTTAAGGTGGCCGTATTCTGAAAACTACCGGCCACTGGTACCGATGCCACTATGGTGAGGGTCTGTGTATCGTTCTCCAAAATCTCTTCCAACTCCCACAATCCGCTTACTTCATCATATAATCCCGCAGTTGCTGTGCTACTGATATACATAAAACCAATACTAGGGTCTATTAGGTCTTGTACACTTACATTGGTAACCATTAGATTGCTTAGGTTGGTAAGGGTAATGGTAAAAGTAATCTCATCCCCAACAAATGGGTTGGTCTCATCTACCTCCTTTATAATTTCTAAATCGACCTTGCAGCTGGCAGCCCCCACATTTGGAATACAGGGGTCGTTGTTTGCGGGATCTAATTGATCTACTACGCCATCGTTATCCGCATCTAGTACCATAGACTCCAAGGCATCTATAATTCCATCCCCATCGGTATCAATTGGGTTGTCCAAATCTGGCCCCACTTCCACTCCGTCCATTATGCCATCCCCATCCGTGTCTGGGTTAAAGGGATCGGTTCCCAGTATTATTTCGTCCCTATCGTAAAGACCGTCCCCATCGCTATCCAACAAACAGTTGCTTACAGAAATGGTGACCTCCACACTGGCATCCGCACAGGGTGCTACGGCAGAATTGGTAGTAAACTTAAACGTATAGTCCCCTTCGGGGGCATCCTTAAAATCTACCGTATTATCTGCGCCTATAGTGACCGATCCTGGTGGCGTCCCAACAATACTCCACACTCCGGTAGCGGTTCCACTTTTCCGGGTATCATCCAAATCTATAACGGATACCCCCTCTCCCACAATACTACAGGCCGCGGTATTCTCGGTAGTTCCCACATCTACGGGATCTTCCACCGTCACCGTTACTGCAATCCGATCCGTTGTACAGCCGTTCCCGCTTGCCTCCACATAATAAACCGTTGTAGACGCATTTTGAGGGGTAGTAAAGTTGCTGCCCTCCCCAATTGGATTTACGGCTGTATTAGATAAATACCAAAAAAGGCTTCCATTATCGGAGGCTGTGGCCGTAATGGTTGCTCTCCCCGGACCACAAATAGACGCCCCGGAGGTATCCAATATTTCTGGGGGCGTATTCCTTACTAATGTCACTTCCAAAGGCGGACTAACACAAGATGTTGTGCTATTGTAAAGGAAACCATAGAAGGTAGCTACAAAATCTACTACGCTACTCTCCAAACGGGCTCCTTCATTAAAAAAGTCATCACTACTACTCCATATCAGCTCAAATCCGGTCGGAATAGGGCTACTGTTATAATCGTTTAAGTTCTGAGTAAAATCGGTACAGAAAATGGTAGGTATATTAGCATTTATCAACGGGGCTTCCATACAATTATCGTTATCCGTAATGGTACCTACCCCCTGGCCCTTTTCAATTTGAGCGAAGCCCGTGGCATTCACCAGATTTACAAAAAAGGTTTCGGTCCCTTCAGCTACATCGTCATCTATAATTGGAACGCTAATGGTTTTGGTTTCCCCTTTTAAGCCTAGAAAACCAATGGTTCCAGACCTGCTTAGGTAATCACTACCTGCAATAGCGGTATTATCTGCCGTAGTATAGGCTACTGTGGTTCCCAAAAGCACAGCTGCATTTAGGGTTACGGTAAATACTGCATTCCCTACCGCCTCATCTACTACAATATCATTGATGGAAACTCCGGCAACATCATCACTAGCGATGTTTACGGTAGCCCGGTTAGGAAATCCTATACTATAACCGCTACCGGGTGCCAAGGAAACAATTACCGTTTCTATATCTGCCTCCACCTCATCATCATCTATTGGGGTTACGCTAATGGTACTGCTATTCTGTCCGTTGGGAATGGAAACCGTTCCCGAAAGCGCAAAATAATCGTCCCCTGCCGTTGCCGTACCATCTACATTGTACTGTATGCTGATAGGGCTACCGGTGGTATTTGTGGTGTTTAAGCTTACTGTAAAGGTTCCTGAAATCAAGGGATTTTCGGAAGCATCCTGTTCCGTAGCAACAATAGAGGCCACATAGCTATCGTCATTTAGGATAGTTCCCTGTTCCTGATCCTTGCCCAGTACATAATTTGTAGGGGGATTGCTAAGTCTCACCAAAAACGTCTCGTCTGGTTCCACCATAAGATCTCCTTGAACCTCTATGGTAATGGTTGTTGTTTCATCGCCTACTAGGAAGGTGGCTGTTCCGGAAGGGAGCGTACCTCCCACAAAATCGGTTCCGTTTACGGGATTGCTTCCCGTGGGTGAAACACTGTAATTAATGCTCACCTCATCATTGGCATCCCCTGTACGGATAAGGGTATAGGTAAAGGGAGTTGTGTCCCCAGAATTTCCTTCGGAAAGTGTTACACTACCATCTATGGATATCTCATTAACATCGTCATTTTGTATGGTTCCCATAGCCGTTATTTTTGATCCCAGCACATATCCCGTCCCGGGATTGCTAAGGGTAACAATAAAGGTCTCATTGGGTTCCACATCGGTATCGCCATTCACATTAATATTAATGGTTCCTGTAGCCGATCCGGACGGAAAACTCACCTCCCCTGAGGGGAAGGCATTCCCCACAAAATCTGCAGCATTGGCTGCATTCCCAGGGCCAGCTGTTACCGTAAAGTTTGCGGTGGTAGCAAAACTGGTATTTCCTGTCCTGTTCACAACAAAAGTAAAAACCGTGGTTCCAGAATTTCCTTCGGCAAGGACTACATCGGACCCTATGGTAATCTGATCAAAGTCGTCGTTCACTATAGTGCCCTGTGCCTGAATCTTCCCTAGGGTATATCCTGTACTAGGGTTACTGAGGGTCACCGAAAATGTCTCATCCTGCTCCACCTCCGTATCGCCCGTCACATTAATAACAATTGTTGCTGTATCTTCCCCAGCATTAAACTCCACGGTCCCCGAGGGAAATACATTCCCCTGAAAGTCGTTCGCAGTGGCCGCTGTACCAGGTCCGCCAGATCCCGCCACCGTATAGGTAGCAGTAGCTGCAGCGCTGGTATTCCCAGTCCGTGTAACTTCAAAGGTAAAGACCGTAATTCCTCCATTGCCCTCATTTTGGGAAACATCGTTGCCTATGGAGATCACATCACTATCGTCATTCTGTATAGTTCCTATTGCCGTAGATTTTGCCCCTATTACATAGCCTGTCTTTGGATTGCTTAGGGTTACGGTAAAGGTTTCGTTGGGTTCTACAGCGGTATCCCCATTTACATTTATATTAAAGGTTCCTGTTGAAGATCCCGCTGGGAAAGTAACCTCCCCTGTAGGGAATGCGTTCCCTACAAAATCGGCCGCATTGGCTGCATTTCCAGGGCCACCCGTCACCGTATAATTTGCGGTAGTAGCTAAGCTGGTGTCCCCGGTCCTGTTTGCGGTAAAAGAGAAAATGGTAGTTCCTGAATTCCCTTCGGGAAGGGAAACATCCGCTCCCATGGTAATCTCATTAAAATCGTCATTAAGAATAGTACCCTGCGCCTGGGTCTTCCCTAAGGTATATCCGGTACTTGGACTGCTAAGGGTCACGATAAAAGTTTCGTCCGCTTCCACCTCCGTATCTCCCTTAACGCTTATGGTAATTATTGCCGTGTCGTCCCCTGCCAAAAAAGTAACGGGTTCCGTAGGAAATACGTCCCCCACAAAATCATTTGCAGAAGCTGGGTTGGAGGGCCCTGCCGAAACGGTAAAAGTAGCATTGGCGGCTAAACTAGTGTCCCCTGTTCTACTAGCTTCAAAGATAAAGGTGGTACTCCCGCCCGACCCCTCGTTCTGCGACACATCGCTTCCTATGCTTATAACATCACTATCGTCGTTGAGTATGGTTCCTACAGCGGTTGCTGTTCCTATACTGGTATTGGTAGGATTGGTAAGGGTCAACAAAAAAGTTTCATTGGGTTCTACCTCCGTATCGCCCTCAACATTTACAGTAATGGTAGCGGTGTCTACCCCATCTGCAAAATTAACCGTACTAGAAGGAAATATCCCCCCTGAAAAATCGGCCGTATTAGCCGGATTGGTTCCCGTAGCAGTTACGGTGTAGGTAGCGCTAGCCGCACCATTGGTAGCACCAACACGGGATACCGTAAAATTAAAGGCGGTACTCCCTGCGTCTCCTTCGTTCAAAGAAACGTCTCCATCTAGGGAGATTTCACTATCGTCATTTAGGATGGTTCCCAAAGCGGTGGTAGCCCCCAGGTTGATGGTAGCAGGAGTAGGGTTACTGATCGTTAGGGTGAAGGTTTCATCTGGCTCCAGATCAAGATCTCCACTTACATTTATGGTAATTGTAGCGTTGGCCTCCCCGTCTACAAAAGTAACGGTACCAGAAGGCAACGCCCCTCCAAAATCGGCCGCATTGGCTGCATTGGCACCGCTAACCGCTACGGAATAATCCACGGAAGGGGTGCCAGACAGGTCCCCGCTACGGGTAAGCGTAAAATTAAAGGCGGTAGAACCGGAATCCCCCTCGGCAAGGGTAATAGGACCATCCAGGGAAATCTCAACATCGTCATTCAGAATCGTATAGGTGGTAGTACTAGGATTTATAATGGCATTGATACTTCCAGAGCTCCCAGTAATATTTAGAACAATGGTCTCATCCCCTTCCACGGTATTATCTGGATTGATCGTAAGTCCTAAGGGAAACGGCTCGTCGTTATAATTACCAACGGGGATGGTAATGGTAGTACTGGCCAGGGTAAAATCGTCCCCTTGGGTTGCCGTACTACTGGGGTCTATTGCTATGGTAACCGTAGTAGCCACATCCACAACATTTCCGTTTACAAGCAAGCTAGGGAGATTCCCTCCGGCATCTTCCGAATCGGAGGCGGTGGGGGTGGAAAAAGTCACCGAAGCGTCGTTGTCCTGGATGTTTAGGGTAGCGGTGTTATTAGTAGGATGAACAGTTTCTGAAGAGGCACTTAACAAGGTGATCGTTACCGACTCATCCCCTTCTACTATCGTATCATCTATAACATTTATATCTACAAACACCTCTTCATTAGTCCCGCCTGGAAGGTTAATTGATCCCACCAAAGGAACTGGATTATAGTCCACACCTTCTGTAGCAGTACCACTAAACTGATAGAACACAACAGCATCGCTCACTATGGTTCCATTACTAAATATCCTAAAATGTCCCTTAACAGGCCCTTCCTCCGAAGCGTTAGGACCCGATACATCTACAGAAATCTCTTGCGCATTTACTACTGCTCCAAACAGCAAACAAAACAGCACAATCCACCCAAGAATTAAGAACTTGGCTTTAAAACAATTGGAAGTTGCTTTATATAGGGTATCTATTTTCATAATTGATAGTCTCTATAAACAAATCCAAACACAGTAGGTAATAATGCGAAAAGGGAATGTCAAGATAACTAAAAATCAGGGCCTTGTCCTAACAAACTAGGGTCAAATATGTATTTATCAGATGAACGGCAAATAACTTCTAGCAACGTCTATTTAGGTGTAAAATAGCAAGGGGCAAAGGAGGGCAATCAATAAAAAATTGGTCGCAGCTCCTTTGCCCCTTTGGGTGTATGTTCTGGTAGGTTTTATTCTTCTACCTTAGCGGATTGTGTTTCCGCATCGCGATGAATTTTCTTCACCAATCCCTGCAATACTTTTCCAGGTCCTATTTCGGTAAAGAGCGTTGCCCCATCGGCTACCATTTGCTGCACACTTTGGGTCCATTTAACAGGTGCCGTTAGCTGCGCAATAAGGTTTTCTTTTATTTCTTGGGGATCTGTTACCCCTGTAGTGGTCACATTCTGATATACTGGACAACTTGGCGTATTAAAGGTGGTATTCTCAATTGCTGCGGCCAATTCTGCCCTTGCAGGCTCCATTAAAGGTGAGTGGAAAGCACCACCAACTGGCAATACCAAGGCTCTTCTGGCACCTGCTTCCTTCAGTTTCTCACAGGCTTCCTCTATAGCTGCCACTTCTCCTGAAATTACCAATTGCCCTGGGCAATTATAATTGGCGGGCACTACTACCCCAGGAATTTCCCCACATATTTTTTCTACTACTTCATCTTCCAATCCTAGCACAGCAGCCATAGTACTAGGCTGCAATTCACATGCTTTTTGCATTGCTTGGGCACGTTGGGATACCAATTTTAGGCCATCCTCAAAACTTAAGGTGCCGTTGGCCACCAAGGCTGAAAATTCTCCCAAAGAATGCCCTGCCACCATATCGGGTGCAAAACTATCTCCCATGATCTTGCCCAATATCACCGAATGCAAGAAAATTGCCGGTTGGGTAACCTTGGTTTCCTTTAGGTCTTCCGCGCTTCCTTCGAACATCAAATCCGTAATGGAGAAACCTAGGATCTCATTGGCCTTTTCGAATAGCTCTTGCGCCAAGGGATATTTTTCGTAAAGGTCCAATCCCATACCTACAAATTGGGCTCCCTGCCCGGGAAATATATATGCATTCATATTTTTAAAGTTATAAATTTATATTCCTGAATTTAAAAGTGACATTCACTGTCCCTAGGGGAGGTATGTCGCATGCAATTTTTAATCTTTTTTTGCTTTGCAAAAATAGGATTATTTGACTTATTGTCCTTACAAATACACCTTCAGTTAGATAGGCAGCTATTTTTTTAATTAAAACTAGGAAGAATGAAGGTATTTGCAAGCGTATTGACTACTCTTTAAACCAACTGGAGTACTTCACATAACTCTCTGCAATCCTATTAACCTCGCCCTCACTTAAGGCCTCGCTAATATCCTTGATCTTTTTTGCCGGCATCCCTGCGAAAATAGTCCCCGAGGGAACATGGGTACCTTTGGTAAGTACCGCTCCGGCCGCAATAATACTATTACTTTCCACCACACAGTCGTCCATCACAATACTTCCCATCCCTATGAGGACATTATCATGTATGGTGCAACCGTGTACAATGGCATTATGCCCAATAGACACCTTATTGCCAATTGTGGTGGGCGACTTAAGGTAGGTACCATGGATTACCGCTCCATCTTGTACATTCACCTTATCGCCCATCTTAATGTAATGTACATCACCGCGAATTACCGCATTGAACCATACACTACATTGCTTTCCCATGGTTACATCGCCAACAATGGTCGCATTCTCGGCTATATAACAATCTTCCCCTATTTGGGGCGATTTCCCATTTACTTCCTTGATCATAATTGGATTATTAATTAATGCCTCTGTAACTGCCATTAAAGAGCTATCATGCTGCCTCAATGACTTGGACCCCTAGACATACTATTTTCACTATCACAAAACTATTCAAAATAAGTGGGAGTTCTCCATGGATGGTACAGAAACCGAAGACCAAAAGATGGATGAATTAAAAGAAGTATCACATTTTCTCACTTAATAATTGACCGCGGGACAGGAACAGTCGTACCTTTTTTCCCTTTGCCCAAAGTCGTACCCCAGGGTAATTTGATGGAATCCTCCGTCGTGAAACTTGGGATCGCCCATTTGATAGGAATAGTTATATGCCACCAAAAACCGTTTATAATTTACCCCTACCATGGGCGTAATCAATTGCAAGGATTGTTCCCCCACGTCGGATTGGGTTTGGTAGTGCACGCTTTGCAAACTTCTCCGATAGGAAATTCCGCCCCAAACCGTACCAAAATTTACAGCCCTGTACGCCTTAAGGTTTATATCTATGGCCCTTTCCCTAGTAAATTCGGTGTATTGAAACAAGGTAGAAGGTTCTATTTGCCAATCCCCTCGTCCAAAAAGGTAGCCAATGGAGAGTAGGTATTTCCTGAGATTGGTAGCTTCCACTGCGGAGTATAGGTCCCTACCCCTTCCCAATAAATTATGCACCGCCGCATGTGCTTGGAATTCCAGGAAGTTATAAGACATCCCCAAATCCAAATTAAAATAACCAACACTATTTCTAGAACCTGTAACCAAGGGGTCTGGTATTACGGAAACAAAGGAAGTTTCGTCTAAAGTACTTTCTTGTAATCCTGCACTTAGTCCAAAAGACAACTGATTAAGGCTTCTAAAGTCGCCTCCCAGCCGCAAGTGATGGGCATAGGTGAGCTTTAGTCCGGCTTGGGAATGATAGCCATTGGCATCCTTAAAGAAAATGGCCCCCAAACCACTTTGCTCCCCTACTCTAAAATGTGCATTGAGGGTTTGCAAATTGGGTGCCCTATCTACATTAAACCACTGTTTTCTTAAGGTTGCCCTTATCTTACCACCTTCCCCGATCCCTGCCATAGAGGGATAAACCAAATAATAGTTGTCCGATAAATAATCAAAGTATACGGGTACTCCTTCTTGACCATGGGTTGAAGGACCCAGGGCAAGAACAAAAAGGATAACCAAATATAGCTGCTTCATTTAAGAGGTGAGGGGGTTTAGCTGCATTGCCCATATACAATCTATAACGATTTAAAGACTACATTATTATATACGCCATAACTTAGAAATCCTTCGTACTTTTGTAAAAAATATTCATTATGAAGGAGTATACAATTACAGTGGTCCCGACCAATAATCCGGCGATCCTAAAATTTGAAACCAACCACTTTCTCACTAAGAACCAACAATACGAATTTAAAAATATAGACGAAGCCAAAAACTCGCCTTTGGCCCAACAGCTATTTCACTTGCCATTTATAAAGACGGTTTATATAGCGGGTAATTTCATTGGCTTGGAGCGTTTTAATATTGTGGAGTGGGACGATGTAAAAGATACGGTAGCCCAGCAATTAGCCGATTACCTAAATGCCGGCGAGGTGGTAGTTAATGAAGAAGAGGTGGACGACAAAAAGAAAGTAGCGGTGACCGTTTATGCAGAAGTTACCCCAAACCCCGCTGCAATGAAATTTGTTACCAATAAAAGAATAGTACCCACATCGTTCGAGTTTAAGAATATTGAAGAAGCCAAAGACTCTAAATTGGCGAGCCATTTATTTACCTTTCCTTTTGTAAAAGAAGTCTTCTTTGATGAGAATTATGTTTCCATCAACAAATATGATGTGGTAGAATGGGATGAGGTCACCTCTTCTATTCGCGAGACCATCCGCGATTTTATTGCCGAAGGCAACGAAGTGGTATCTGCCAGCAGCATTCAAAAGCAGCGCTCGGATTCTCCTGCCTCAAAATTGGAAGACTCCAATCTGGACGACACCTCTAAGCAGATCATTGATATATTGGAAGAATACGTGAAGCCAGCAGTTGCTTCGGACGGCGGAAACATCCTATTTCAATCATACGAAGAAGATAGCAAAACCGTAAATGTAATTCTACAGGGGGCTTGTAGTGGATGTCCCTCCTCTACCTTCACCTTGAAAAATGGGATTGAGACGATGTTAAAAAATATGATGGGTGACAAAATCAATGAAGTAGTTGCCATAAACGGTTGATTTTCTGCGCACTTACAAGGTTTTCCATCTTTTATTTGCTAACTTTAAGAAAATCTAAATTCATATATTATGGCAATCTTAAAAATTATTGAAATACTAGCAAGTTCAGAAGATGGATGGGAAGATGCAGCTAAAAATGCTGTGAAAGAAGCTTCCAAAACCGTTAAAAATATACGATCCGTATATATAAAAGAGCAAAGTGCAACCGTAGAGGATGGAAAAATTATGCAATATCGCGTGAATGTAAAAATAACATTTGAAGTCAAGTAGTTTTATTTACCCACCCTAATTAAGCGCCACTATTAGGCGCTTTTTTTATGTCATCAATTTATTTTGGCCCTTTCACCCTAAATTGGCTTCGGTTGCCAACATTAACAATTGTTTGATTTTCTATTCTTGGCGACCTAAAAGATTTTTATTTGTTTTGTTAAAAATTTAAAATTTATGGATATCGATATTATTACAAATTACGAAGAACACTGGGATCAGGCAGTGGCATTTATGTGGAAGGCACTTCCAAGCTTAGGAATGGCCATTCTCATCTATTTTTTAGGCTCATGGGCTATAAAAATCATCAATCGTTTGGTGCGTAAATTCTTTGAGAAGACGGATTACGACCCATCATTGGAGAGCTTCCTGCGAAGTTTTATCAATATTGGGCTTAAAATAATGCTTTTCGTTCTTGTAATCACCCAGCTAGGAGTAGAATCTGGCTCACTAATCGCCATTATTGGTGCCGCTGGTCTTGCTGTTGGTCTGGCCTTACAGGGGTCCTTGTCCAATTTTGCTGGTGGTGTCCTCATTTTATTGTTTAAGCCTTTTAAGGTAGGCGATTGGATATCTGCACAGGGTGTAGACGGTACGGTTAGGGAAATCACGATATTTACCACAAAGCTCAGTACTGCTGGAAATCAAATTGCCATTATCCCTAACGGACAATTGTCTAACAACAATATTATTAACTACAATGCGCAAAGCACAAGAAGGGATAATATTACCATTGGGATTGGGTACGATGCTAATATCAAACAAGCTAGGGAAATCCTTTTGCAAATATGTGCTGAGAACGAGAACATACTAAAGGATCCTGCTCCACAGGTTTTTGTTGCCGAATTGGGGGATAGCTCCGTAAATCTTTCCCTACGCTTCTGGGCGGAAACCAGCGTGTTTTGGGGGGCTCATTTCCATGTAATAGAAGAGCTTAAGTATCGATTTGATGAGGCAGGTATAGAAATACCATTCCCACAACGGGTAATACACAATGCAAAGGCTTAGGACTTCTTCTTGGTCTTTAGAATAAAATCTTTTAAGTAATAGGGTTCAAAGTAGGCGACATTCTCAAAATCGCCTACTTTGAACTTTTTATAGGAGAGTTCTCCCATTTGCTGTGCTGTTGGCAAGGCAGTTTCAAAAGTAAAGTTAGGATGATCTAAGAGTTCCTTACATTTTTCTGCCCCATCCCCGATGAGCAGCACCGGCCCTTGTTCTGCATACTCCATAAAATGGCCTTCCTCTATAATCTCGGCCATGGTTTCCCTTAGTTGTTCTCCTTGCGTATTAAAAATGGCCGAATACACTTCCATCCTTCTTGCATCTAAAACAGGAATAATATACTTATAGGTATTGGGGGTGGCTTGCTTGGCCAAGCTCTCTAGCGTAGCAACCGATATTAAGGGGAGATCCAATGAAAAACACAATCCCTTGGCCGCAGACACTCCTATTCGCAATCCGGTATAGGAACCAGGGCCTTTACTTACGGCAATGGCCGAAAGGTCATTAAAAGACAAGGAAGCCTCTTGCAAAGCTTCCTGTATAAAAACATGTAGTTTTTCTGAATGTGAGTAATTAGGGCTATTATCCTCTTTTAAAAGGATCTGCTTTCCGTTTTTGGCAATACTCACCGAACAATTGGTGGTTGCCGTTTCCAAGTTTAATAGTATCGCCATATAGGCTACAAATATAACTTAATCTAAAACTATTGGCAGACCAAAATAAAATTCGAGCACTTTTAATCTAAAAATATAATCGTATTTGGTACGGATAAGCTCTGCTTCCGCATTATCTACACGGGATTGCGCCTGACTATAGTCGAAGGAGTTCATTAAACCCACATTAAATCGGTCTCTAGAGTATTCGTATGCCAACAGCCTTGCTTCCAGTGTTTTTTCTGCTGCCTCGTACGCCTTGGCATAACTGGTTACATCTACATAAGCCTGATTGATATTTGTCTCCAGATCCAATTTATTTTGCTTGTGCTGCAACTTAGACCGCTCTACGTTGATTTTGGCTCGCTGCACCGCATTTCTGGTGCTAAAGCCGTTAAACACGGGGATATTCAATTGCAAGCCATATGAAATTCCATCGGTTAGATACAACTGATCTGCAAAGGGAATTCGCTCTCCTGTAGCCGGATTTCTAAATTCACTGGAATACTGTGTCCCATAATTAAAAAAGGCTCCCAAAGTAGGGTAAACGGCCCCCTTGGCTATTTGCAGGTCCTTTATCGCCAAGTCTACATTGGACAAGGAGAATTTAATATCATTCCTAAAGGTAAGCGCTTTTTCAAAAATAGATTTCGGGGAATTGTCTAAGATCGTTGCGGGGGGAATATCAAATTCCTCTTCTACGATATCAAAATTCTCATAATCGGTTATCTGTAAAAGCTGAGCCAAATTTATCCGGGAAAGCAAAACACTATTTCCCATGTTTACTATTTGCTGTTCCTGATTGGCCAAGGTGGCTTCAATTTCCAACAAATCACCATTTGGGACCACCCCGGCATTCACCAACTCTTTGGTTTTATCCAAATCCTGAGTGGTAACGGCATATTGTGCACGGAGTACTTTTAATGTCTCTTTATTAGACAGTATCTGGAGGTAGGCATTGGCTACGGCCAGCATAATATCGTCCTTCAAATTGTCTAAGCGATATTGATTGGCCAAGGCATTTAGCTTAGCCCTATTTAATCTATGCATGTTCCTAAGCCCGTCAAAAATTGTAACGGACGAACCAAATCCGCCCGAAGCGGTGGTGATGGTTCCGGTTACCTGCTGGTTTCTAGATTGGTCCAGAACCAAGCCCGAATTGCCAGAAATCCTTGCATTCATATTGAAGGTAGGCAACATAGCGCCAATGGCATCGGACCTATCTATCATAGCATTGTCCAAGTCCAGTTCGTACTGTTCTATTGTTAAATTGTGGTCTACGGCATAACGAACACATTCTTCCAAAGTCCACTTCTTCCCTTGGGCCGTGATGGTCGCAAAACTGAAAAGAAATATTCCTATAATACCATTAATTCTCATCTATATCCTGTTTTTTTTATTGATAATGTCATTGGTTTATTCGGCCTCTTCCTCGTCTTCCGTTCCTATTTTAATTGGCTCTGTTTTATTCCATACCTTCACCTTATCATTTTCCGTAATTCCCGATAGGATCTCTACATTTACCCCATCCGAGATTCCAATTTCCACATCCCTTCTTTCAAACTTCTGTTCTTCCACGGGCCCCGTGGCAATCTCTACATAAGGCTTGTCGGTTTTTTTATCGAACTGCAATAGCGCTTCTGGGATGGCCAGCACATTCTCTTTCCTTTCTAGCACCAAAGAGGCATTGGCACTATAACCTGCACGTATTAGGAATTCGTCTTCAATGGTAACATCCCCTTCTATCTTAAACTGTACAGCACCTGATTCTTCCAATCCCTTAGGCGCTATAAACCTAAGCTTGGCATCGAAGGTTTTATCATTAATGGCCCCCAAGCTTATTTCCAATGGCATCCCCAGTTCCAATTTACCGACTTCTCCTTCATCTACTTTTCCTTCAAAGATCATTACACTCAGATCTGCGATGGTAGCAATGGTGGTTCCTTCATTAAAGTTATTACTCTGTATTACCTGATCCCCTTTTTTCACGGGAATCTCCAAGACTGTTCCAGAGACGGTAGCCCTAATATTGGTGTTTGCCAGCGAAGATCCTCCAGCAGACCCCACTCGTATTATCTGATAGTCCGATCGCGCGTTTTCTAGTTCTAACACCGCCTGGTCATAGCGTAGCTTTTGGGTATCATAATCCTGACTAGAAATCACTCCTTTTTCAAACAAGGTTTTATTTCTATCGTACTCAGATTTCACATTATTCAAGGCTATTTCTGCATTCCTAACCCTTCCTTTCGCTTGGTTAAGGGACTGCTCATTGGGAACCACCTTAATTTTAGCTATAAGATCGCCCGCATTTACCTTAGCACCTTCCTTTAGGAATATTTCATCGATTATCCCTGAAATCTGAGGTTTAATCTCTACTTCGTCTTCGGGAATAACCTTTCCTGTGGCTACGGTTTTCTTCTCAATATCGGTAGTGATGGGGGCTTTTACCTCGTAGGATATGGCAGATTTGCTGTTGGACTTAATAAAGAAAGCTGCAGCCCAGAGCGCTCCAAGCACCAAAACACCTATTAGCACATATTTTACTATCTTATTCATTTCAGTATCTATTTATTTAGAATTGGTTATGTTTATTCTTCTCTTAATGCGTCTATTGGTTTAATACTGACCGCCCGCTGCGCAGGAATCAGCCCTATTAGGGTTCCCAGAACCACCATAATGGCCAAGGCGCCTAAAATATAGGGAATGGGAACAGTAGGGTTGGAATAGGGAAAATCTAGATCTTCCGTGGCGTTGTTGATTATACTAAGCACACCTGCCCCTAGAATAATACCCATGATCCCAGCAATCATTGTTAGAAACACGGATTCCAAAATTATCTGGGCACGTACTTCTCGGGGGGTTGCTCCTAAGGCCCTACGCACCCCAATCTCCTTGGTACGTTCTTTTACGGAGATCAACAAGATATTACCAATCCCGATCACCCCTGCCAAAATAGTGGCAATCCCCACTACTAAAGACAAGAAGGTAAGCCCTTGGGCAAAACCACTGATTCTATTAAACACCTCTCCAATATTAAAGGAACCAAAGGCTCTTTCATCATCTGGATTTACTCTATGTATTCTTTTCAAATGTGCTTTTACACTCTCTTCTACCTTTAGCACATCGGCATCATTATAAGCGGCGATAGAAAACCAGCCCACGTCGTTTCCGGTGTTGTATAATTTTCTATAGGTGGTAAAGGGGATAAAAATATCACCATCATTATCGAAACCTCCTCCTTGGGAAAACTTATGTACTCCCACTACTTGGAAGTATACATTGTCTATCCTGATAAACTTCCCTATAGGCGACTCGCCTTTTTCGAACAATTCTTTTTCGGTACGCTCCCCAATAACACAAACCTTTCTCGCTTTTTCTATATCTGCATCATTGATAAACCTGCCGTTGTCATAAATTTTCTTGGTGGTAATTTTGGTGAAAACGGGAAAGTCGCCGTATACGTTATAACTACCAAACTTCTGTCCTCTTACTATGGTCCCTGGCGCGTCTCCAAATACACCCCTTACGTTTCTGGGAGCAATGTATTCTATCTCGGGAATCCTATTTTTTAGCTGGGTCGCATCTTCCAACTTTAATTGAATGGGCCTGCCAGTTTTAAAGCCTTCATAGGGCATACTAGTACTTTGCGCCCAAACAAACATACTGTTCTTGGCAACACTTTTAAAGATCTCTTCAAAGCCATTATCCATCCCCTTTGCGGCACCGGATAGGGCAATGTAAATAAAGATACCCCACAACACCCCAATTACGGTAATTATGGTTCTGGTCCTATTTTTTCCAATAGAACCAAAAATCTCCTGCCATGTATTTCGGTCAAATAAAAATCGCATATTATTCGTCTCTTAGGGCTATGATTGGTTTAATTTCGGCGGCTCTCTTTGCTGGAATATAACCCGCAATGGCCCCAAACACAATTAAAAGTATGGTAGCACTGATGGCCAATGTTAAGTCTATATAGGGATTGGTGATAAAGTAATCTTCCAGTTCATCTCCCATGGAGTTTAGAATGGCTATGCCAATAACCATCCCCACAAATCCAGAAATAGTGGTTATAAAAACGGACTCTAATAAAATGGAACTGATTACCGACTTAGGGGTGGCCCCCAGGGCTTTTCTAATTCCCAATTCCTTGGTGCGTTCTTTTACCACAAACACCATGATATTACTAATCCCAATTATCCCGGCTATAATGGTCCCAAAGGCTACAAAAGCAACTATAATTTGGAGCACCCTTGCAAATTGCTGGTTTTGCTTTAATTGATCGGCGACGTTTCTTATAAAAAATCCGTTTTGATCCTCAGGACTAATATGTTTTTTCTCCCTTAGCAACCTATCCAAACTTTTGTCTAGCGCCATGGCACCTACATACCCGATCTCTGGTTTAAATCCCACGATAATCTGATTGATCTTATCCGTGTTTTTCTCTATAAGCTGCCTGGTGGTATAGGGTAAATAAATTAAACGCTCCTCATTATCGCCTCCTTCATCTTGGAAGACGCCTATAACTTTAAAGGCTATCCCTCCCACATCTAGGTATTCTCCAACGGCATTTTTACTACCAAACAAGTCTTGTTCTACCAACCTACCAATCACCACGTATTTCGTCCTATTTATTATATCCTGCTCGTTTAAATAACGCCCCTTCATCATAATGGTCTTTTCCGCATACTGATGTGCAGGGGCTACCGCACGGGTAGTGTAATTATTGGACTCGTTTTTATATTTAACCAGGGCGCTTCGGGTGATTCTAGGAGTGGTATACTCCACAAACATGGCGAGGTTTTTTTCTATATCCTCCAAGTCCGAGTTATCAAATTCAATGGTTCTATTGGATTTATACCCTTTATAAGGAACGGAGGTACGACCAGGAAACACAAACAGCACGTTGGTGGCATCGTCCCCAAAAAAATCATCAAAAGTATTGATAAGGCCGTTACCCATACCAAAGAGAACCACAAAAATGAGGATACCCAGGGATACCGTAAAGCCTGACAGGAATGTACGAAGCTTATTCTTTTGAATAGTATCGAATATCTCCTTCCAATTATCCCTACTGAACATATGAAGAAGCTCTTACTTGATTAATTTTTTCATCCTCTATGATAACCCCGTCCTTTAAATGTACTATTCTCTTACACATCTTGGCAATGTCTGGCTCATGGGTTACAATGAGGATGGTATTACCGGCATCGTTAATTTTCTGAATTAGATCCATCACCTCATAAGAGGTTTTACTGTCCAAGGCTCCTGTAGGCTCATCGGCCAACAATACCTTAGGTTCTGCTGCCATAGCCCTAGCGATGGCAACCCGCTGTTTTTGCCCTCCAGACAATTCACTGGGAAGATGTCCTGCCCATTCTTTTAGCCCTACCTGCTCCAGGTATTTTAATGCCTTTATTTCTCGTTCCTTTCTACCCACTTTTTGGTAGTACAAGGGGAGCGCTACATTCTCTGCCGCAGTTTTATAATTAATAAGGTTGAAGGACTGGAAAACAAACCCCAAGAACTTATTTCTATATTGCGCTGCCTTAGTTTCATTCATATCTTTAATAGGCACTCCATCTAGCGTGTACGTCCCCTCATCCAAGACATCTAACATCCCCAAAATATTGAGAAGGGTAGATTTTCCGGAACCCGAAGACCCCATAATAGCTACCAACTCCCCATCATCTACGGTAAAATTGATTCCTTTTAAGACGTGAAGGGAATTGTTCCCCATCTTATAAGATTTATGAAGGTCTTTTATTTCTATCATGTTATTATTGAATTAGCAGGTTTTAGCAGCTTATACAGGTATAGGACTATTCCTTCTTAATTTTGTTACAGTTTTATTTGACAAAACTTTTAATCAAAACAAAAAACCCTGATAATCAGCATAATATATTTAGTGAAAATATTTAATCAGATGGCTATTCCTATTTACCATGTACTATAAAGCATTACCGCTGGAGCTACTCCTTTAAGACAAGCTTTTAAGGAAAGACGCCATATTACGAATAAACCCGCGGGAATAGTACGATGGATGAAATAGGAACAAGAACGTTCTACGCTGTAAAATACAAATAAAACCTATATACCAAGCTCTAATTCAGGAACTTTCCTTTCGCAAAAGGGGAGTAAAAGAAATAGCACTATAAAAGCGCAAGGGAGATGAGTAAAAAGCATCAAAGAAGTTGGCATTCATCGCCAAACGAAGCCGTAGATAAATATAAAATGGCAAACGGAACGCCCAGGAGGCTCTAGGTAAGCAGCCATCCGACAAGAAAGGAAGTTTTAAAAAGAGGAAAGGCATGCCTTCCCCATTCGGGAAGTATTTGGTGTTCTGGACTAAGATTTCATTTTTCTATAGACAAAAAAGAAAACCCCAGCCACTAATATATAAGGCACGGCCATTAAATAAACTATCCCATTATTAATACCCTCAGCTACCGCGTTATTATCTCCCGTCTGTAATACCGCCCTACACATGGCACATTGTGCCGATGCCGACTGCGGGAACAACATCACCAATAAAAAAAGGGACCCCAAAAGGTATTTTACCCTGGTTCTAGCCACTTTATTAAACAGTACATTAGTATTAGCTTCCATAATAAGGAGATATCATTAAATAAACCACTACGCCACTCACTGCTACATACAACCAAATTGGAAAGGTAATCTTAGCGAGTTTCCTATGCGCTTCAAATTGCTTTAAATATGCTTTTGCAAAGGTACGCAACACCAAAGGAACAATTACAATAGACAGGAGGATATGTGTAATAAGAATAAAATAGTACACATACCTAATATTGCCTTCTCCTCCAAAGGTAGTAGAGTCTGCCGTCATGTGATACGCCACATACATAATTAAAAATGCCAATGACAACCCAATGCAAGCTGTCATTAGTTTTTGGTGCAGGCCTAACTTCCCTTGCTTTACCGCAATAACGGCCACCACTAATAAAACTGCTGTTAGCGCATTGGTAGAAGCATATATGGGCGGCAAGAACATTAAGGGCTCCACATTGGGCAATTTAACCCCAAAAAGCAGGGCAACTACCAGCGGAATCACCACAGAAACCACATTGATAAGCTTATTAAATTTCTTCTCCTTAGCTAAATTAACTTCCATCTACTCTTGCAATAGTTTTTTAATGTCTTCTTTTAGGATAGAGATCTGCTCCTCCTCACCGTGGTCATTTACGCCTTCGGCCTCTGTAATAGCCCCTCTGTAGTAAATAATGGGATTTCCAAACTTATCCATTCTAGAACGGATGTATCCGTTTTTATCGATTAGCGCAAACAATCCGGCGTGTTCAAAGCCACCAGGAGCATCGGGCATATGGGCTGCAAAAATATTAAACCCATTATTGGCCAACTCATAGATATCTTTCATGTCGCCGGTTAAAAAGTGCCAATCCATATTGGTAACCGCGTATCTTTCGGCATAGGTTTTGAGCACTTCTGGCGTATCATTTTCTGGGTCAATGGTAAAGGAAGCCACACCAAAGTTGTCAAAATCCTTGAACTCATCTTGCAACTCCACTAAATTCCTATTCATTATAGGGCAGATAGTAGGACAGGAGGTAAAGAAAAACTCCACCAAATAAACCTTACCATCATAATCCCTATTGGTAATCATGAGGCTATCCTGATTAACGAAGGCAAATTCAGGAACTTTTCGCTTCTTCCCATTTATTTCCACAAAGGCCAAGGGTTCGTTATCACCCTTTAAATTCATTCTACCACTTTTAACTACGGTACCCTCTTGAAAGCGATTAATGATTCGCGGAATAAAAATGATTCCAAACACCAAAACCACCAAGGAGACCCACACATAGGTATACTTATTTTTTTGCATTATTTCTCTCTATTGGAATTATTCTTCTTCAAGGCCATACGGTATTCGGCCAGAATTATTTTTACATCGTCTACCATCTTATTATTAAGCTCGGCTACCTCTAAGGCATTAAACCCGAATTTAACCCCTTCGTCCTCATCGTCATCTCTTCCTCTTAGTCTACGCTCTTTATCTATAATAAACACATAGGGCGTCCCCAAATCCTCCCCCAGGGTTAAATTGCTTTCTAGACTGTTAAATTGCTTTTTGATTTCCTCATCCTCCCCAAAAACAAAATGCCATTTGGAGGCGTCTGCCAATTGGTTCAATTCCTTTTTCAGGGATTCTACCGCTTCCTCGGTGCCTTTAGGCATTACCATCACAAACTGAAAATCATTGAATTCATAAAAGCGCTTATAAATTTTCTGATTCAGATTGAAGGCTTGTGCCTGCTGGTATTGGATATTCTTACCTAAAAAACCCAAAATGGTAATCTTTCCATCAAGGGATACGGCATCCTGACCGAAGTCTACTTCGGCGACCTCCTCGGTCAACTGGGTTAACCTACCAAAGTTGGTAACTCCTGAAGCAAAAAAAAGATAAATTAGGATAGGTAGCACAAAGAGGACAACTAAGACAAATGTTTTTTTCATCTGAAAAATATTAGCAGGGCCATCTTGTAAAAAGAAGGGTTGGCCCATTCCCTGTAGGGGCCGTACAAAAATAAAAAAGACGGTTGTTAAACCGTCTTTTTAGTTGTTAATTATTCGTTAGAAGTTCCAAGCTATAAAGCCCTCCTTTAAAACGTTATGGACGTAATCTGCCTCGAATAATAATATAAATACCATATAGGATATTAGAAACACCCCAGTCCAGACAATAATCCTTCTAAGGGAGGTTTTCTCGTCCCTAAGGTGCATAAAATCCCATGCAATATAATAGGCCTTCACTATGGTTAGGATTATGAAAATCCAGTTTAGCCACTTCATTCCAAGGAAATGGCTATGCACCAAAACCTCTGGTTTAATAATCCCCAATATCACCTCTACCGCAGTAACAAGGGTAAGAAGGATTAATACCCCCCATATTTTATGAACGTTGCTCTTAAACTTCCAGTACCCTCTAAAAATTGCAAGCTTTTGATCTTCTGCCATTGTAAATATATTTTTTTAAGTCTTATGACAATTATAATTTTATCCGATTATCTACACCAAGTAGAAGAATGTAAATACGAATACCCAAACCAAATCCACAAAATGCCAGTAGAGTCCTACTTTCTCTACCATCTCGTAATGGCCTCGTTTCTCATAGGTACCCAACAGTACGTTAAAGAAAACGATTATATTCAGTATAATACCAACACTTACGTGAAACCCGTGGAATCCGGTAATAAAGAAGAATAGGTCGGCAAAAAGCCTGTTCCCGTACTCATTATGTATAAGATTGGCTCCTTCTACCACTCCTACAGTCTCATCTAGCTTTTTAAGACTTTCTTCCCTTGAGAGGACTGTTTTCTCGCCTCTTTCGTTAAGCTTTTCTACACGGACCACTACATTGGGATCTGCTTTCACCCCTTCGATTACCTCGTTAAGACTATAACTAGGCAACTCTTTCTCGCCGTAGTACCATACCCCATTTCTTCGTTCGTGATTTACACGCTCACTAGGAATGGTCTTAGCAAAGTCCTTAAGTGCCAAGCGCTCTCCGGTATCAGCAGCTTGAAACTGGATGATACGACCTCCTTTGGTTTCCAAAGCTCCGTAGTCACCTTTTATAAAGGTAGCCCACTCCCATGCTTGCGAACCAATAAATATAAGTCCACCAAGAACGGTAAGGAACATATACCAAGTTGTTTTCTTCTTCTGCATCTTATGCCCTGCATCAACTGCCAACACCATCGTAACAGAAGACATAATAAGAATGAAAGTCATGAACGCCACATAATACATGGGGTAACTTCCATGAAAGAATGGTACGTGGGTAAATACCTCATCGGCAATTATCCACGAATCAGCGAACTTAAACCTTGCAAAACCGTATGTCACAAGAAAACCCGCAAAGGTTAATGAATCAGAAACTATAAAGAACCAAATCATCATTTTGCCATAGCTAGCACCTAATGGTTTGTTCCCTCCGTCCCAAACGTTCTCCTCTGCAACCGTAGTAACCGTAGAATCCATATAAAAATTATCGTGTTAATAAAATTTTCACAAATTTACATTTTTTTCGGCTAAACCAAATTATTGCCATTCAAAAAAGGTTAAAAAAACACATTCTAAATAAGGCTTAGATCAAGCGCGCCGAACATCTTAAAAATAAGGCGTTTCCCCTATTCAACGAAATACATAAACAGGACCAAATATAACCAAAGAAAGTCCAAGAAATGCCAAAAAGTGGCTCCCAGTTCTAATCCAAGCATATTATCTGAAGAGTACTTCCCTTTAAAGTGATTGACTACCACCACCGAAAGACTAACAATCCCGGCCACCACGTGTACCACATGCACTGCTGCAATTAAGAACACATAGGACATCTTAATACTACTAGTAGGCCCGGTAAAATAGTATCCTTGTGCAATTATCTGGGAAAATCCATTGAATTGAAAAACAATAAATGCAATTCCCAACCCCAAGGTAAGCAACAAGTAATTGGAACACTGCTTGCGGTTATCCTTGGCAATTGCCTTTTTGGCCAACCAATAGGTGATACTACTTAAGATTATCACAATGGTACTACCTAAAAAAGCAGATGGCAGGGAAAGGTCGTGCAACCAATCTTCCCTAGAGCTACTAACAATATAGGCACTGGTCCAACCTGCAAACCCCATTACAAGGCTTACAATAGCAAACCAAAGCATCATCTTTCTTGCCCTTTCGTTCTTTACTTTATCTGTCCCTTTTGTTAAGTCCATCTTATTAAATAAATTTATCTATTACGTATACCAGCTGCATTAAAGTTATGTAACTAACACTGGCCAACATCAATTTACGTGCAGAGGCATTATCCCTTTTTTCATAGAGACGAAACGCGAAAAACAGCATCACCAGCCCCATTATAAAAATCAGCACCGCAGCACCTACGGATAGTTGCAAGCGCCCTGTAAACCCAAAGACTGGAATAATAGAGATCAGTATCATCCAAAGGGTATACATTATGATTTGCAAAGCGGTCCCCCGATCTTTTTTGCCAGTGGGCAACATCTTAAATCCGCCTTTCTTATAGTCGTCATCCAACATCCAGCCCAACGCCCAGAAATGGGGGAATTGCCAAAAGAATTGAATCATAAATAAGGTCCCTGGCTCAATTCCAAAATTATCGGTAGCAGCCACCCAACCAAGCATAAAGGGGATTGCCCCGGGAAAAGCACCAACAAAGACAGACAAAGGCGTCTTGGTCTTTAAGGGCGTATAAACGCTGGTATATAGGAAAATTGAAATTGCCCCAAACATAGCTGTCTTGGGGTTAAGGAAATAAAGGGTCACAATGCCTAGAATGGTAAGCGTTACTGCAATAGTCATGGCAGTTGCCACCGACATCCTTCCTGCAGGAATAGGCCTGTTTCTAGTACGCTTCATCAAGGCATCCAAGTCTCTCTCGATAACCTGATTATACGCATTTGAAGCTCCCACCATGCAATACCCCCCAAAGGCAAGTATTAAAATGGACACTAAGTTTACCTCAACGGCACCCAACATATATCCAGCAATGGAAGAAAAAACAACACTTACAGCCAGCCTAACCTTTGTAATTTCTTTAAAGTCAGAAAAATACATTGCAAAGGAAGCGCCTTTAACCGAACCAACCACCGTTTTCATCACCCTTTTATAATAAGTGCGCAAAGATACACTGCCTTCCATATTTTTGCAACCAATTAACAAGGTTTATTACAGGCTGTGCAGCCTATAGAACCTAATTCATTACAGTAAACAGGGAAGTAGCTACCTCAAGATGCTACCTCACTGGCCAACAGCAGGCTCACCGTGAAGGTTTAGGAGTAGGTCTAGAAAATACCATTTTGGATGGACTACCCATCAGAAAAATTCCGAAGAGAAACTAAAAAGCAAAAAAAAATCCCGGACCAAGGCCCGGGATGTCATTTATCTTAAATACTGTTAACTACTGCAACTTAAAAGTAATTGGGATACTAAAAGGCACACGTACAGCTCTACCTCTTTGCTTTCCAGGAGTCATTTTCGGTAATTTACCAATGATCCTAGCCGCTTCCTCCTCCAAGTTCTTATCCGGTCCTCTCATCCTTACATTACCGATACTACCGTCTTTTTGAATCACGAACATTACATTCACCCTACCTTGCACACCCATTTCCTGAGCGATTTCGGGGTAACGGAAGTTATCTCTAATATGCTTTTGCATCATGGAGTTAAAGCAAGCTCTCTTATCTTTTTCGTTCTCACAACCTGGAAAAACAGGAACATCCTCAATAACTGCGAAGGGAATATCCAATTCTTCTTCTACTTCCTCTACCTGTACGTCTTCTACTTCTATTACCTCTTCTTCCTGACTAGTTTCAGTAGACTCAATTACAGTTTCCTCCACTTCTTCCTCATCCTCAACAATCTCGATGATCTCTGGAGCTGCTGGTGGCGGCGGTGGCGGTGGTGTTTTTATTTGTTCAGTCATAGGAACTTCTTCATCCAACGTATCATCCACGTTCATAGTATAATCAAATTGATTGTCATCGTCATAGGTTTTCCATTCCAAGGCACCCCAAGTTAACAACAACACTATCACCAAACCAATAACGAAGTAAAGTCCGCTATTCCTTGTTAAATCCGCCTTTGGATTTTTTTTAAGTTCCATAGTTTTTAAGTTTAATGTTCGCTAATTTATATATTTATTTCATCTGTTTAAAATTTTTTCCAAAAAATAGGGAAAAAACTTTAAAACCCCTTCCAGGAGCGCCAAGTTTGCTATAGAATCCTATTAATGTAGCCAATACCACCAAACCCAATTGGGCGAAAGAATTATATACGTTTTAGCTGCCTCTTTGGAAACCGTCCACAAGGTATTCAAAAAATTTTACTTTTTCCACTTCAGGGAGGTATTCCCCGAAAAAATCAACTTTACCACTAGTCCTCCCAAAAGAGCCCCGGCAGTATTGGCCAGCACATCTAATATATCGCCTTGGCGATAGGTAGTAAACCACGCCTGAAGAACTTCAATAATTATGCCATAAAAAATTGCATAGCCCACAGCCCAACCTACGGTTTTATGAAGTGTATACCTTCCGTTAGTACGCTCCCAAATACACAGTGTCCCCAGAATAGTGGCTCCAAAATAAAATGCAAGATGCACTAATTTATCAAAGTGTGGTATTCTAATTACAGGGAGTACATGAGTACCACTAAAAGAAAATAAGCTGAGCAGTGTTACTAACACTATCCAGCTTATAAATGCAATGGTGAAAAAATATTTCTTAAGCACCCACTAATTCTTTGTAATCCGCATCGGACATCAACTCGTCTATCTCGGAAGCGTCACTAAATTTCACTTTTATGATCCACCCCGCCCCATAAGGGTCACTGTTTACAATTTCGGGCTCGTCTTCCAAGGATTCGTTAAAGGCAACTATCTCGCCACTTAAGGGAAGAAACAGGTCCGAAACGGTTTTAACGGCTTCTACTGATCCAAACACCTCGTCCTTATCCAAGGTCTCATCCAAGGTTTCCACCTCTACATATACAATATCGCCCAACTCTCCCTGCGCGAAATCCGTGATTCCTATTGTAGCGGTATCGCCCTCTATTTTAACCCACTCGTGGTCTTTGGTGTATTTTAATTCTGAAGGTACATTCATTATTTCTGATTGTTAAAAAAACAAATTTAAAAAGATTATCCGAAGCAAATCTATATTACGCATTTAAACTTTCCAATTAATACGGAATTTTTAACGCCTCCTACCCTACACCCTCACGCTTACAATGGTATCCTTAATTCCCGAAGTTGTAAATTAGGGTAAACCCAGTATTGATAGCCGTCTGGGGAAAAGCGGTAGAAACCGCAAACTTGGAAAAGGAATGATCGTAGAAAAATAGGGCGTTTAAGCTTTTGCTTAGAGCGTAATCTGCCCTAAACTTAACCGACATAATATTTTTCCCGGAGGTTATTTGATTGTTGTCTATATCCAAGTTCCTTATAATGGTAACATCGTCCCTAAGGGTAACATCTGCCTTTAGGTTTAGATCTCCTTTTAGTCGCTGTTGCTCTCCGCCAATATTGGTAACCAATTGTACATCCTTAAATCTATATCCCAGCCCTAGGGTATATTCCTTCCCAGTAATTTCTGTCATTAAATTATTATCAAAACTCAAGGACAAGGCCCTATCGGTTCTAATTTCGGCAAGGACACTCATGGAGTTTCGCATTTCAAAATCTACCTTCACCAACGGATTAAATTGATCCGTTAGCACTACGTTGTTCATAATGGTCTTCGGCAGGAAGTCTTGATTTTCTCTATTTATGGGCTCTAAGCCCTCATTCACCATTTGGGTACGCTCCAAATTGGTCTGAAAGGAGTTGATGCTATAGGCCGATCTATACCCGTGGGTTAAAGAGAAGCGATTAAATTTCTCCCTAAACCAAGCATTCCTCATGAGGCCTGTATATTTAATATTCCAATTGGGAATGGGCACATTCCTGAAAGCACCTAAATTTACTTTGTTGGCATCCTGCCCCGTATAGGCGGCAAAAAATGCTGGCAACAATACGTCTTGACTGGTTTTTCCGTATCGTTCTGGGAAGCCGTCCTCATCTACATTGCCCGTTTCGTGGTTTCGCTCGGCCACAATTCTATTGGCCACGGTTATACGGTTTTCTTTAAAGGTCTCAAAATTAGCAGAACCAAACTCGTCACTTTTATTGAATACCGTACCAATCATCAGGGTAGAAATACTAAAGCTCCCATAATTATTCCCCAAGAGGTTCACATATTCGAAGGCATTGTTTCCAAGGTCGGTCACTTTAAAACTTTCTTTATAGCTTTCAGAGAACTGTCTATCTGCCACTAGATCGATCGTTAAATCTCGCATAGGTTGTGCGGTAGCGGTAATATTCAACTGCCTATTGGTATTTTTCACATACTGCTGACTAAATTCCGGAAAGGTAGTTAACCATCCGTTCCTAGCCGCCTCAAAACGCACATCGGACTGATTCCCAAACACAAAACCTAAGCTAGGCTTTGCAGTCCCTATAAAACCGACCGACTGGGTATACCCTGGCAACACTTTCCCATTATTCTCGCTATAGGTAAGATTTATACGCTTTACCATAGTAAGCACATCCAAAAGGGCATCACTACCTCTTGCGGCGGATTTCTGGTCGTTACTTCCTGGGCCATTCCCAGCATTGGACAGGACACCCTGCTGCCTTGGGGGCGTTGCTCTATTTCTTCTTCCCAACCCAATAAAATCGTACAATTTCTGCATGCTTAGAGAGGTAGTTAGGTTATGGGTATTGGCATTTTGCACGGTATTTACATCCCCCCCTGCCACTTCGCGTATGGCATCGCCTCCTCGTTGCCAGTCAAAATTGCTGGTATAGGTGTATTGGGCATTAATAAAATCCAGGAAAGGAATCTTATTAAATGGAAGTTCATAGTTCAATTGCATTTCTTGGGAATGCCTGTTAGGCTCCCCAATATCAAAAAATCCGTCCCAAAGCCCCAAAGCGGGGTCTATCCCTGCATCCGGATTTCCATCTTCCGCAAAATAGTTGCGAACAATATTATTATTGGAGGCGGTAAGATTTAGTCGCAAGGATTTAGTGAGACTATAATTAATGGCATACTGCCAATTAAAAAGGTAGTTACGTTGTTGCAAGAACGGCAACTCTAGCTTTTCCACCCCAGGCTCAAATACATCCCTAAACTTCTGCTGATTAAAGGCCCTATTGATATTAGACTGAAGGGCTACACTTGCCGGTAGCACGTTTATATTTAGATCTTTCAGCCATTTCCAATACCTACTAGTAAATAAGGAGTCCTTTTTTGCAAAGGGCTCTACGGAAAGCGGGTTAAAATTATGGTTATACACAAAGCCGGTCACCACATTCTGGTCGTGCAATTCTGCAATCTCAAAATCGCGATGATTCACCTCGTTATAGGAGTAATTAAAGGTAAAGTTCTCTACATCGTAGAAACGGGATTCCGATTCTGGCGCCTTGTCTTTTCTAACCCCTATAAAATTAATACTGGTACGCTTTGTATAATCTTCTCCCTGTTGTTTTATAGCCTCGGCATCCTCAGCATTATCTGCAGCTGCAATTCTATCCTTTAGTTTTAAGTCGTCAAACACTGGGTCGAATTCTGGCGTAATCAGTTGCTCCGAAATACCGTAATTAAATGGCAATTGAAGCCCCCAGTTTCTTGGGAAGAGCTGGCCAAAATTAACATTGGTGACCATATCATAAGAAATGGCATCTTCTCTAGCACGCTCATTTGGCATTTGATCCAAGGCACCAAAGCCAGAGGTACTTTTGCTTCCTGTGGCAGAGAGGTTGGCAAAATCTGCCATATTCATATCGATTGCTGCTACGGCTGCCCATCCGCCGTTATTATCCAATCCGGCCAAGCGAAGCTCGTTAAACCAAACCTCCCCTCGGGCGGGCAGGTCATCATCGTTTTTAATACCCACCATCATACTGCGGATACTTCCCAAAGAGGGATTTCCACGAATCCCAATCCGTACCCTTCCTAGGGTTCGGGGATCAAATTCATTTACCTGAACCACTTCCCCATCTACCAATTCGTAGTAATTTACGGTTTGGAGGCTTTGGGAGGCAATACCTGCCGATTTTACTTTCGACAGATCGTCCAGAGCCAGGTCTAGCTGATTTACATCTGGCCATATTTCGGTGGCCGAACTTGTTCCAAAAGGGGTAAACTGCAAGGGCAGTTCTATTTGGTAGTAGTTCTGGGAAAGGTCGCTTCCTATCCTTAAAAATCCAACCAAGGGATGCTCATCATCGGCATAATCGGATTCCACAATCTCCTCGGCATGCATAAACATTTTTAATCGTTTGTACTGCCTAATATCTACGTTAATATTTTTAAAAACTCCTCTAGCGTCCTTAGGTTCCAAATTCTCTACCTTAAAGGACATAGACTGTTCGTTCTGTCTAATTATGGTATTGTTATTATTGAGTCGCTCCCTTTCTACCCCTGGCGGCAATACATAGGGAATAGGTGATCTATTGGCATTTTCCTCAATATTCACGGCATTCACATCTACCAGGGTCCCATCATTGGAGGGATCGGAATCTACTTCTGGTTGTAAGGATCGGGTATAGGTACGCCAATCCCCACGCACAAGGTCTAAGGTGGCGAAACGCAGAATTACATCACTAGAAAATCCGGTGAGGAACATCCGCATAAAACTGATGGACCTAAAGTCGCTTATCCCCCCTTTGGCATCGGTAAAATCCCGTAATGGAATTTTGTATTGTATCCAGCGCTCGTTCAAATTATTACCATTGGGCAGGGTACGGGTAACTCCTTCCTTTATATCCGTTACATAGGTGTCGTTAATAGTGGTTCCCGGCTTCACCTTAATGCGATATTCAAAATAGCTATTCACCGTATTCATGGTACCATCCCTATTAATATCCTCCACATCGGGCAAGGTAGTACTCCCCCTACTCTTATTGCCTAAACCTACTGGTGAATTCCCCTCGGGGTTATTGTAATTTAAATAGCGCTCTGGGATACTCCCCTCCCTATCCAGGAAATACTCATAATTATCTAAGGCAGGATCTTCTGGAGGTCCGTTATAGGAAATTCCACCCGCAAAGGTATAGGTTGCCTCCTCTTCATCGTTAAGGCCGTCTAGGCCCACATCCTGCTTTTTTCTATTGTTCTCGTCTGCATCAAAGGCATACACCAAAGACTGGGTAGCGGGCACCTTTCCCCAGGCAGTTTTATAGGTAAGGTCATTAGATTCTGGGTTTACCGGCAATCCATTCTCATATTGCTTTCTCCCATCGGGTAGAATATCCTCGGAAATATTTCCAAAATTGATCACCAGCTCCCCTGCACTGGTAGCTTTCCCATCTACATAAGGATCTAGTACCCAAAACTGTAGGTATTCCACATTAGACTGCTCAAAATTAGTACTGTTAAGGGGTCGCATTATTCCGCCCCACTTCTCCTCTGGCTGCGCTCCATCAAAATCGGGATGGGCATTGTAAGGCCCTTTTAATTGTGGGTAATAGGCCAGATCCAGGGTATTTTGGGCTAGGGTCTGCCCCTGCGGCACGTCTTGGTTAAAGATATCCTGAATATAGATTCGCCTAGTTTCATTGGTAGAAATATCGTCGTCCCTAATGCTCGATGGGCGCTGGTTACTATAAAAGATGGGGTCTATGGTATACCAGGCCAGTTTAGCCCTACCAAACCCAGATTCCATACTGTTATCCCCTGCCAAATATTCTACAGGCGGACTCGCCAAGGACCATCCCAGGAAGGAACGAATATCGATTAGGGATTGCGCCCCTTCAAAATCGTCCAAATAGGTAGTGGTTTCCCCTTGAAAATTGGCATTTTTGGGAGAATTGGGCTTTAAAAAGGCCACTTCGCCCCGGACCGATAGGTTAGAAGCCACATCGGTATCAATATTGGGAAGTTTATTCGCTAAGCGAGTAAGGAAGGGTACTTCGGTAGAGAAATTACTATTTAGCCCAAAGATGGTATTATTCACCGGTTCTACCCCGTAGTTGGATTTCTGTGTTAATGGTCTTTCATTCAGGTTTAACAAGGTACCGCCAAACATCAGGTTTTTATTGAACTGATGCTCCACATTCACCCCAGAAAAACGCCTCGTCTGTTGACCGAAAACGGCATTGTTCTCTACAGAAATATTAATGGGTGTATTGGAAGCTTCCAAGCTAGGGTCCAAAATCTGCACAGTTCCCGCCTGATAATTTACGGTATAGTCTATCCCTTCCTGTAGCTGTCTCCCACCTGCAGTTACTCGGACCGAACCTTGGGGAACGTTAAATGCCCCAATTGGGATACCACTTGCCCCTTGGGATTTATACCTTCCCTTTAGGATAAACTTATTCTTATCTGCATCTTGCTGTGCGGCTGCGGATGGCAGGGCGTACATATTCCTAAATACGTATTTCTTCTGATTGGCATTATACCCCTGGTCATTTTCTACCTCATAGGTTCCGCCTCCCAACAGCTTGAACAAGAATTCTCCGAAGGGCTCTACCTTGGTGAAGATTATATTTCCGGACTGTGGGTCGATGGTAATTCCTGGGACATAATCGAAGAATCCGTCGCCCCCAGGCTGAATGTCGTTGTAATTGTTTAGTCGGTCTAGATTAAACACCTCCAATAGTATTCGTTCCTCCAAAGCTTTGGGCGTTGTGGGCCACCCACTACCCGGACCCGATTCTACCGGAGTAATATAGTTCCTGGGAGTGGTTTCGTTATAGAGGATGTTAAATTTAAAGTCGTCCTGACTTAACTGGTAGGCCCCTGTAGCATAAATATTCTTCATCATAAGATCCCAGATAGGATCTTTTACATTGGTAATGTTACTTTTCAGCAACTTCAGGATCAAGGTATTATTATTTACAGGTACTTCGGCCCCTGGGGATACGGTAGTGGCATCTAAGCCGCCATTGGCAAATTCCCCTACCTGATACACCTCTCCATTATAGGTGTACTGAAATGCCACACCCAACACCTCGTCGTTACTAAGTCGCTGATTAAGGGATAGGTATCCCAGTTGGGGATTAAAAGTAAAATCCCTGCCTTGCTCCAATTTACGGGCATTTTCCAAGATAGCGTAATCAAAACCTTGGTTTACGGTGTATCCAGGAACGTTGAAGCCGCTTTTTACGGTAGCAATATCCCTTACATTCTGATTTAAGGCCCCTCCGTTTCCAATGAGTCCGGGGTCATAATCGTTGGCAGCGTTGCGTGGTAAGTTCCCAGCAGCCGATGGGTTAAAGAACCCTGCGGGATCTCCGTTATTGTTTCCAATACGCGTTCTATCGCTTAAGATTTCCCCCAAATCCTGAATTGCCACCACATTTCTAATATTCAGGGTTTGCTGACTTCTATTGGTTACCCATACTTCTAGCCTGGTAATCTGCACCTGACTTCGGATATAAGGATAGTTTTCCAAGGCGGCATCATAGTTATCCCTAAAATAATGAGCTAAGAAAAAGTGTCTATCGGCATCGTAATCTTGCGCCCTCAGTTCAAATTCGTTTACGGCACCGCCTCCTTGCGCCACCACGGTATTGCTTTGGGAACGTTGCTCGGAAAATACTCCCGTTACGGTTGTCTTTCCAAATTGCAGTTGTGTTTTCACCCCAAATAGGCTCTGTGCTCCGGTAATTAAGGAGCTGTTAAGCGGCATGCTTACATTACCCACTTCTATTTTCTGGAGGATATCATCTTCGGAGGGTGTATAATCTAACTTTACCAGGTTTTGAAAATCGAAAGTAGCCTCGGTATCGTAATTAGCGGTAACCTGCAAGCGCTCTCCAATTTTACCGAGCATACTAAGGCTGATGCGCTGGTCAAAATCGAAGGAAAGATTGGTACGGTTTCGCGGAGATAGGGAAGGATTGTCATTCTTCTGCCAAATAACCCCTAGATCCATAGCTACAGAACCTTGTGGAATCACCTCTATGGTATTCCCTCCAAATACACTTTCAAAAAAACTATTGTTTACATAAAAATTGGGGAGCAAGTTCTTCCTAGCCGCTTCGGAACCTTCTTTTTTTCCGGAATAGGCGTCTATTTTCTCCTTAAAATAGGCTTTCATCCCCTCACGGCGGGCCAATTCCATGTATTGTTCGGGGGTAAGGATAATGGGATAGGTAATATCATAATCGCCCACGCTCACCGTGTAAATATAGCGATCTAACTGAGGGTCATAGGTATATTTGGAGACGATGCTATCTGGATTTTCCATCACCAGTTTTCCCAGAGCAACCCCGGTTTTAAGGGAATCTACCTCTTGCGCACCGCTTTCCTCTGCGCCCCTATCCTGGGCCAAGGTATTAAAGCCTAGCCCAACTAGAAACACAAATAGTAAGAAATCCCTTAATTTGGATATGAGATAATGTACTGCCCCCTTTTTCAAATTTGCTACAAATTTTTAAGCGCAAATTTTATGATATCTTCTACGCTTAGTCCAGGATCTTGACGTATTACCTTGTCCACCACCTTCTCTGCCTGCTTGCGAACAAATCCAAGAACCTCTAAAGCTGATAACGCCTCATCTTTATTTGTATTGTTTGATGGTAGGGAAAGTTCATCAATATCATAGATTTTCAAGATTTTGTCCTTGAGATCCAATATTACCCGTTGGGATGTCTTGGCCCCGATCCCTTTTACCCCTTGAATGGTTTTGGCATCTCCAGCAGCAATGGCATCCCTAATTTGGGAGGGTGTTAGGGAAGACAACATGGTCCTTGCCGTAGCAGCACCAATTCCCGAAACCGTCATCAACAGTCTAAAGATTTCCCGTTCGGATTTTTCGGCAAAACCAAACAAGGTATGGGCATCTTCCTTCACTTGTAAATGGGTAAATACTTGCACGTTTTCCGCGTCTCCAATTTTAGAAAACGTATGTAGGGATATGTTCACAAAATATCCTACTCCTGCGCATTCAATAACCAAGTAGGTTGGGTTTTTCTCTACTAATTTTCCACGTAAATGGGTAATCATAGGTTGGTGTGGTTTAATACTAGTTTACAAAAGGGGCACCAAAACATGGAACCCCATTAGTTTTTTCTATAAAATGGTTACAAGGAGCTTATACCTTAGAAGCCCTAGCAATTCTTCTTTTCTCCCTTTCCTGCGCATCGAGTACTGCAACTGCGGTCATATTCACCATTTCATCTACACTGGCTCCTAATTGCAGGATATGGACAGACCTTCTAAGCCCTACCATTATTGGCCCTATGGAGTCGGCCTGATTTAACTCCTTCAGCAATTTATAGGTAATATTTGCCGATTCTAAGTTAGGGAAGATCAGGGTATTTACCTTTTTCGCTGCAATTTTGGAGAATGGGAAATTCTCCTGATGCAATTCCTTGTTCAGGGCAAAATCTGTTTGTATCTCACCATCTACCTGTAAGTCTGGATTGTTGGTATGGAGAATTTTTACTGCCTCCCTAACCTTTAAGGCATGGGGATGTGTAGAGGAACCAAAATTAGCATAAGACAGCAAGGCCATCACGGGTGTAAACCCAAAGGTGGAGGCCACATTGGCCGTCATTTGGGCAATTTCGGCAAGCTCCTCGGCATTGGGGTCTATATTGATAGAGGTATCTGCCAAAAACATGGGACCTCTTTCGGTAATCATGATATTGACCGTAGATACCTTTTTTACCTTGGATGCTCTTCCTATCACCTCAAAAACAGGCTTTACCACAGTAGGATAGGCGCGAGAATAGCCCGAAATCATTCCATCTGCATCACCCACCAATACCATCATGGATCCAAAGTAATTACGCTCCCGCATTTTCCTTTCGGCACTGTATAAACTTACCCCGCTACGCTGTCTATTTTCAAAGAACTGCTGTGCATAGCGACTCCTCTTTTCGGCTGTCCCATCGCATCGTGGGTCTATGATCTCAATATCTGCATCAAATTCGAGTTCCTTTTTCAGCTCTTCTATAACCTTTTTGTTCCCTAACAGAATGGGGATAGCCATTCCTTCATCGTGGGCTATTTGGGCGGCTTTTAGCACATTCAAATGATCTGCCTCTGCAAACACAATTTTCTTGGGTGCAACTTTCGCACGATCGTGCAATTGCCTTACCACTTTATTATCGTTACCAGAGCGCTGCCATAGTTCTTCCTTGTACCTATCCCAATCTTCAATAGGGGCTTTTGCCACCCCACTATCCATAGCCGCTTTTGCCACTGCTGGTGGAATTTCGGTAATCAGTCTAGGGTCAAAAGGTTTTGGAATAATATAATCCTTCCCAAAGGTCAGCCTTGTTAAACCATAGGTAATATTCACCTGTTCTGGTACGGTTTCTTCGGTAAGCTCTGCCAGGGCGGTTACTGCTGCCATCTTCATAGCCTCATTAATCTTGGTGGCTCTTACATCTAGCGCACCTCTAAAAATAAAGGGGAATCCAAGTACATTGTTTACCTGGTTGGGATAGTCAGACCTACCGGTCGCCATAATAACATCATCCCTTGTGCTTAGTGCAAGGTTGTAATCTATCTCCGGATTTGGGTTAGACATAGCAAACACAATGGGGTCTTTTGCCATAGACAAAAGCATTTCTGGACTCAGGATATCAGCTTTAGAAAGACCGATAAAAACTTCGGCATCTACCATAGCCTCTTCCAAGGTATTTATTTGGCGATCGGTCGCAAATTCCAATTTCTCCCCGGAAAGATTGGGACGGTCCTTGCGGATTACTCCCTTACTATCCAACATCACAATATTTTGGTCCTTTGCACCAAACGCCTTGTATAAACGGGTACAAGAAACAGCTGCTGCTCCCGCGCCACTCACTACAATACGGACTTCCTCCATTTTTTTGCCAGTAAGTTTTAAGGCGTTAATTAAGGCCGCTGCAGAAATGATAGCCGTTCCGTGCTGATCATCGTGCATAATAGGAATATCCAATTCTTCTTTTAGCCTACGCTCTATCTCGAAAGCTTCCGGGGCTTTTATATCCTCTAGATTGATCCCACCAAAGGTAGGCGAGATAATTTTCACCGTCTCAACAAACTTATCTACGTCGGTGGTATCCAATTCGATATCGATACTATCGATATCGGCAAAAATCTTAAACAAGAGGCTTTTCCCTTCCATTACCGGTTTAGAGGCTTCCGGACCAATATCACCCAAGCCCAACACGGCGGTTCCGTTGGAGATTACCGCCACCAAATTTCCTTTGGCAGTATATTTATAGGCATTTTCCTTATCCTTGGCAATTTCCAAACAAGGTTCTGCAACCCCGGGAGAATATGCTAAGCCTAGATCCCGTTGGGTTGAATAAGGCTTTGTAGGTACAATCTTTATCTTTCCTGGTTGGGGTTTTGCGTGATACACTAATGCTTCACGTCTGGTTCTTTGCTTACTCATTGGTTCATTTTTGAACAACAAAGTTAAGAGTATTTTTAAACTAAACGGATATAAAAATGATTCGTCGGCGGATTGAAGGCTTATAAAAAGGGTCGAAGCTGTTCTGGGGTAAATCGCCCAAAACCTCACCGTCCTAAAGAGGCCTCCTTCAATTCCCAAAGAGAGCAAAATAGCTAAACCACTTATTTAAAGCCCCCTAACTAAATCCCATAGCACGGATGGGCTCCTAAACCAGTCATCAAGTGTTATCCCTTACTATCATTGTTCCCTTTTGGGTGTATGTACGCCCTCTGAATAGTGAGCTTACTTCTTTAAAAAGTCTATATTTCTTTTAAGGCCAGTGTATTTAGTTCGTTTTACGGCCGATTTCTGGAATACCTTTCTAAAGACCTCCTCGGTAATTTCTTCCCAATCCTTTTTGGTCATGGAGAGCAATTCTGGCTTTGGGTTAAACAAGGGTTCTTGGTGGGGTTTGGAGAAACGGTTCCAAGGACAGACATCCTGACAAACATCACATCCAAACATCCACTCGTCAAATTTCCCCTGAAACTCAGATGGAAGTTCATCTTTTAGCTCAATGGTAAAATAGGAGATACACTTACTACCGTCTACCACATAGGGAGCTACAATGGCCTGGGTAGGACAGGCATCCAAACAGGCGGTACAGGTACCGCAGTGGTCGGCAACCCGGGAATCGTATTCCAATTCCAAGTCTATGATCAATTCGGCAATAAAATAAAAGGACCCCACTTGTTGGGTTAACAGGTTACTGTTCTTTCCAATCCAACCCAAGCCACTTTTTGCCGCCCAGGCTTTATCCAATACGGGGGCAGAGTCTACAAATGCCCTACCGTGGACCTCGCCAATCTCCTCGGTTATAAAGTGATGCAATTGTTTTAATTTCGATTTTATTACATGGTGGTAATCCTGGCCGTATGCGTATTTGGAAATTTTATAAGTGCCCTCCACCTGCGTTTCCTCGGGATAATAATTGAGCAATAGGGAGACCACCGATTTTGACCCTTCTACTAATTTGGTAGGATCTAAGCGTTTATCAAAATGATTTTCCATGTACCCCATTTCCCCGTTCATATTGTTTTGAAGCCATTTTTCCAATCTAGGGGCTTCCTCCTCCAAAAATTCTGCTTTGGAAATTCCGCAGGATAGGAAACCAAGACGCTTGGCTTCATCTTTTATCAGTTGGGAGTATTTTTGTTTAACAGACATGAGCCAATTTTACTTATTACCTCCTTCTTCCGCCTAGTCCCAGACCACAGGAAGGTAAATTATTCGCTAAGGTACAAATCCCGTTGGCAACTAGGCACTCCTTAGCCTGCTTCCTTTTACAAAAAAGATTCCGTTGAATACAGCATCCACGGAATCCCAACTTATAATTCAATTATTTTCACATGGACATATGAACTTTCATCGTTTTACGATTACCGTCTTTTCCCAATCTAATTTTAAACATTTTCCTCACATTTTTGCTTCTCTCGTAGGCTACGATATACTTAGAATAATTCGCAATCCATCCAGAATGATTTCTACTTATGTCTACCAAAACAGGATGCGGAAGTCTTACATTTTCATATACTTCATAGGCATCCACAATATTCCCTTTCCCATTGAAAGTTGCGATAACCCTCCCCCCATTTTGTTTAAACTCCACTATGTAGCCATCTATATTATCCTCGTAAACCTCAGAATCCTTTACATTGTACCTAGCAACTGCATTTTCCAAAATTTTTGCAGGTAGCGGAGTAGATCCGTCTTGAACTTTTTGAAGATATTCACTGTTTATAATAGGGGATACCGTAACTCCCGTAAGAGTCACCTCTTCGAACATTTGTTTTACTTTTTGGGAATATCCCAAACTGGCAATGCCAAACAACATAATGCCAATAACTAATTTTTTCATAATACCAATACTTTAAGATTCATCAAATTGGAGAATTCAAGAAACACATGGTTTCGAGCAATATATTTTTCCGCGCAGAATGTATATAGGCCAATCTTCATTATTAGCCAATAGAATTTACTAAGACAAACTCTAAAGCACTGCCACAAAAATGTTGATTTATGGTACAAAAAGGTCAAAGGAATCCCTGTATTTGGTGGAAGGTAATGGGGAGCAACGAGCATACATTTAAAGGTTTTCAGACAGCATCTACATAAGTTTTAAGGAAGTAGCACACCTGAGACTATGGCAAGTTTGCCTTGCTTATCTATACACGTACCCCATGGGGTCCCTAATGGAAATACAAAAGCACCATAGACAGAGCGAATTAGGCACAAACAGGAATTGGCAATCCTAGGAGAAACCTTCCCCAGACATTGCCAATTCCTTAAAGATCCAGGTCTACGCCCACTAATCCCAATATTGGATAAGCAACGGACCTAATAATTGCTCCATCCTACCAGTGGCTACCACCGCAGCAAAAAAGCAAGGCGAACACTATTGATTAGGGCTGCGGGAAGTAATCCATTTGTTTGGTTTAGTATCCGGGAGGATGTATAGCAGCAGCGATATCTGCACACTCACCAACTACATTTGGATACACCGAAAAAGGCGGGTACAATATAGGATTATCGCAACCTCCTTCATAAGAACCAATTTGCTCATTGACCAAACCAGGGACTTTGGGGCCATGAGTTCTTAGAACCACATGAACTTCAGCTGTAAGGGCATTTCCCAGCTGTAGGCCACCTGCTGGTGGAAGCCCAAAAAATTCTTGGTTTATAGACTCTGAGTTGTCTCCCTCTTTTAAATGGGCCGAAAAATTACCTTTTCCGTTTTTCCCTACCACATGTCCCGCTGCATAGAGTACATCTACCGCCACATTTGCGGCGTTAGCAAAATCCGTCTCATTACAGGCTCCGGGTATGGCGCAATTTTCGGGTTGATTCCAAATAACCCACCAAATTGTATAGGCCCCGGGTATTAGGCCTTCTACTTTAAAGTTAACGGTAATGCCATTATTATTTCTATGCAAAGTAGAAATCCCAGAAATATTTGTCCCAGGGATAGGACTACCAATCATTGCCGTAGATTTCATGGAAGCTTTTGCTGAAACTCCCTCTAAAAATTCAATATCTTCCGGTATGGGATCCACATTCAAGACAGATTCGGATGTACAGGAAATGGTTACCATCCACAGAACCATCAATCCTTTTAAAATTACTTTTTTCATGGTGATTTAATTAAGGTTAAAAAACAATCATCGCATCAAGAAACCAAAAGTTTCGAGTAGTATATGCCTTAGCGCATCGGACACATAGGCTAATCTTTTATACTTAGCCAATTAAAACTACTAAGTACCACCATGAAATTCTGGTACAAAAAGACTATTTAATGGTAAAAAACGGTCACAAAACACCTTACGAATGAAGGTAGGCCCTGGGTTTTACCCCATATCGTTTATGAAAACATTTGGTGAAGTAAGAGGGACTATTGAAGCCACAACCATAGCCAACCTGCGAAATATTCTCCTTGGATTCCCTTAACATCTTTAGTGCATTTCTCAGTCGGAATTCCTGCAGCAGTCTTTTTACGGATCTCCCGGTTGCATTGACCGATTTTCGATATAACTGTGACTTGCTAACGGATAGCTCCTTACCTATATCCCTCAATTCGAAATGGGGGTTTTGCCAATGTCGACTAAATACCTCGCCTAAATCCGATAAAAACCGTTCATTGGAGGATGAAAGAAACTGTAAGTTTTTCATATTTACCTTGAACCTCTCGCTAGACGACTTCAGTAATTTCTTCACCCTATTGGATGCTACAATTGAATCTTTTTTTTCCATGCAGTTCATGATGCTCAATAACTGTAGTGTATTTCCGAATATTTCTGGATGGTTATCCACTGGATTGCCTGCATGAATACTTACATTTAAATTGAGTACCTGGGCATCATCACCTAGAATATCCTGTAGTTCCAAACTACAAATAACCGCGGGAACTACTGAGACAAAGGACACCACACATTCCTGCCCCTGGCTTCCTGCCACCACCCCATGATGGCTCTCAAAACAAATATTGATAACCCTATGGTATTTGGCAAGTAATGTGGCAGCCCGTTGTTCTCCCATTTTATGTGCCAATTGCACCTTGTCATCGACCCCAACCTGAACAATTATTCGAAGGGCGGTCTCACTGAACACCTTTACTTTTTGATCGATTAAATAATCGACGATTTCTGGATCATTCAAACGACCTAAAAATGCTTTTACAACCCGTTCATCTACTTCTATAATTTCCTCTGGATATTGTAAATGTGCGTTCCAATGCATTTTTGCGACCGCACTCTTATCCGGCGCTTCTATTAAGCAGTACGAATTACCTCTTGTCACATCCAGCCAATAGGTAAGACACCTACAGTTAAATCGGTCTTGAACCGCTAAGTCCTTTTGATGGGCTTTAGCTAGCATTTCGGGAGTTATCCCCTGTCCTACATGTAGATCCATATAGATTGGCATTGTGAAGTGTCTTAAAACATCCCGGTTCAGGGGTGTTGTTTCTGTTAGCAGCCAATCAAAAGCAAAATACCGCGAAACAGTATTTTATAAGCAATAGAGGAACGGTGGAATGCCATTACCTTTAATATAGACTTGCTTAAAGATACGGGAAATCTAAGTGCAAAATTGTTAAATTTACTATTTTTTAAAAGCCAAACACCCAATTATCAACGGACAATAGCTCTAAAGAAGGCTACAACTTGTCCAGTTAGCATTCAACTAATTCCACTATTCGGAGCCTCTTAAAACAATCCTGTCTGTGTACTCCCTTTAATCTTCCCCAAGTGTTTATAGGCCAATTCTGTAACCTCTCGTCCCCTAGGGGTACGCATAATAAAGCCTTGTTGAATTAAAAATGGCTCGTATACTTCCTCTATGGTCTCTGCACTTTCGGACACAGCCGTAGCCAAGGTGGTTATCCCTACGGGCCCACCCTTAAACTTATCAATGATGGTTGCCAATATCTTATTATCCATTTCATCTAAGCCATGGGCATCTACATTAAGGGCTTTTAATCCAAATTTAGAAATTTCGATATCTATGCTTCCATTTCCTTTTATCTGGGCAAAATCGCGCACCCTTCTAAGCAATGCATTACAAATTCTTGGCGTTCCCCTACTTCTACCCGCTATTTCAATGGCTGCTTCCATACTAATGGGGACTTTTAAAATCTGGGCACTACGCGCTACAATCGTAGAAAGAAGTTCGGTAGAATAGTATTGCAATCGGCTTTGAATTCCGAAACGGGCACGCATTGGCGATGTCAATAGTCCGGAACGTGTGGTTGCCCCGATAAGGGTAAAGGGGTTAAGATTAATCTGTACCGACCTGGCATTGGGTCCAGATTCAATCATTATATCTATCTTATAATCTTCCATTGCAGAGTAGAGATATTCTTCCACAATGGGGCTTAAACGGTGAATTTCATCTATGAAAAGCACATCCCTTTCATTGAGGTTGGTCAACAATCCCGCTAAGTCGCCCGGTTTATCCAATACAGGGCCAGAGGTGATCTTAATCCCCACCCCTAACTCATTGGCAAGGATATGGGCCAAAGTGGTTTTACCGAGCCCTGGAGGCCCGTGAAACAAGGTATGGTCCAGTGCTTCGTCCCTACGGTTGGCTGCTTCTACAAATACCTTTAAATTTTCCAATACCTGTTCCTGACCCGTAAAGTCATCAAAGGTTACGGGGCGCAAGGCTCTGTCTATATCCAATTCCTCTGGACTGAATCCATCTGTGGTGGGATCTAAATTCTCATTCATACTTCAAAGATAATGGAATTCGCGTTTCCTTGGATCAATATAGGCCAAATCTCTATGATGTCTTTAGCCTCCCTCTAAATACACCTAAAAGAGCGACTAGTACTCCTTCCTTTAAACTACCGGTGAAGGAGGAATAAAAAACATAATGGCAGTAAAAATTAAGGCATAAAAAAAGTCCATCTTTCGATGGACTTCCTTTTAATACATTGAAGGTGGCTTAATGTTCCAATTCTTCTTCGCCCTCGAACAAAGGAACGTTTTGTGGAACATAATCCTGGGAAGCTATTATATACTCCCCATTATCGTGAGTTTTACTATAATCGTACGGCCATCTGTATACCTGTGGAATTGCTCCAGGCCAGTTTCCGTGAATATGCTCAACTGGCGTAGTCCACTCTAAGGTAGTTGCTTGCCATGGGTTCACGGTAGCTTTTACTCCGTAGAACATACTTTTTATAAAGTTAAAAGCAAAAACCAATTGCACCAAAGCAGCTACGATAGCAAATACGGTCATTAATACCTGTACATCTGCCAAGTCGTCGAACATTGGGAAGGCGGTATTCTCGTAGTATCTACGTGGTACCCCTGCCATACCCACAAAGTGCATTGGGAAAAAGACCCCATACGAACAAACTGCGGTTACCCAGAAATGAACATAGCCTAAGTTTTTGTTCATCATTCTACCAAACATCTTTGGGAACCAGTGATAGATACCTGCAAACATTCCATAAAGGGCAGATATACCCATTACCAAGTGGAAGTGAGCTACCACGAAGTAAGTATCGTGCACGTTAATATCCAAGGTACTATCCCCTAAGATAATTCCAGTTAGTCCCCCAGAAATAAAGGTAGAAACCATTCCGATAGAGAACAACATGGCGGGGTTAAATTGGATATTCCCTTTCCAGAGGGTCGTAATCCAGTTAAAGGCTTTTACTGCTGATGGAATTGCGATCAACAAGGTGGTAAAGGTAAATACCGACCCCAAGAACGGGTTCATTCCAGAAACGAACATATGGTGACCCCAAACAATGGTAGATAGGAATGCAATGGCCAAAATAGAGGCAATCATCGCACGGTATCCAAAGATTGGTTTACGGGCATTCACCGCCAACACTTCAGATACGATACCCATTGCAGGTAGAATTACAATATATACTTCTGGGTGACCCAAGAACCAGAACAAATGCTCATACAATACTGGAGATCCACCTTGGTAATGCAATACTTCTCCTTGGATAAAAATATCCGAAAGGAAGAAAGAGGTACCAAAACTTCTATCCATAATTAGCAACAGGGCTGCTGATAATAATACTGGGAAAGAAACTACCCCAATAATTGCAGTTACAAAAAAGGACCATACCGTTAGTGGCATTCTAGTCATAGACATTCCTTTTGTTCTCATGTTAAGTACGGTAACAATATAGTTCAAAGAACCAAGTAGCGATTGTACAATAAAGAAGAACATGGATACCAGCCATAGCGTCATCCCCAGACCAGAACCTGGTTGTGACATAGGCAGTGCACTCAGCGGCGGATACACCGTCCAACCTGCTGCTGCTGGCCCTGATTCTACGAACAAGGAACAAAGCATAATTATACAGGCAAGGAAGAATATCCAGAAAGACAACATATTCAGGAATCCTGAGGCCATATCCCTAGCACCAATCTGCAATGGAATAAGCAAGTTACTGAACGTACCACTAAGTCCGGCCGTTAACAAGAAGAATACCATAAGGGTACCGTGAATGGTTACCAAAGCCAAATAGACATCGGCATCCATGACACCACCTGGTGCCCATTTCCCCAATATAGCCTCAAAAATACCGAAAGACTCTCCTGGCCAGGCAATTTGCATTCTAAACAGTATAGACATCAAGATCCCCAATGCCCCCATAAACAAACCTGTAATCAGGTATTGTTTGGCGATCATCTTATGATCCTGACTAAAAATATATTTGGTCACAAAGGTTTCTTTGTGGTGGTGTCCGTGATCATCCGAATGACCTTCTACATGTGCGTTAGCTGTTACAGACATAGTTGTAAATTTATATTTTTTTAACGTTATTAATTAGTATCGAACTATTACTTAGCGGCCATAGAATCCCCGAATCTTTGCTGACTAGCAAGCCATTCGTTAAATTCCTCCTCGGTCTCCACAATAATTTTCATCTGCATGTTATAGTGCGATTTTCCACAAATCTTATTACATAATAAAACGTAATCAAATTCCCATGGGTCACTATTCTCTTCACCTAGCGCAGCTCTTTCTGCGCGACGTTCATTAATATTACTCACCTTATCCACTACCATAGGATCGCGCCTCATTTCGGCGGTGGTAATGGTAGGAGTAAAGGAGAAATGAGTAATCATCCCAGGAACACAGTTCATCTGCGCTCTAAAGTGAGGCATATAGGCTGAGTGAAGAACATCTTGCGATCTAATTTGAAAGTTCACTTTTCTACCTACTGGCAAGTGCACTTCCTTCACAATAATATCGTCCATTGCGTTAGGATCTGAGTTATCTACCCCCAATACATTGGCTTTATCGATATCGATCATACGCACGTTTGCATCTCCTAAAACGTTATCTTCCCCTGCATATCTAGCCGTCCAGCTAAACTGCTGAGCGTATAGCTCTATAATCAGCGGATCGTCGTCGTCATTGATATCCATAATATTAGTCCACGCGTACAGCCCCCATAAAATAAGTCCGGCCAATACAATTACTGGAATAATGGTCCAGATAAACTCCAAACGGTCGTTATCTGCATAAAACAAAGCCTTTTTCCCTTTCTTCCCCTTATACTTATAAGCGAAAAAATGCAAAAGGAATTGGGTAATGATCTGCACAAAGAAGATAACCAGCATGGATACCAACATTAAGGCGTCGTATTCCCCTCCGTGTTCGGAAGCGGCTTTCGGTAAAAGTGTCTTGGAGTATTTAACAAAACTGAAGATGGTTAGACCATATAAAAAGATCATGAACGCCACCATAAGATATCCGTTGTACTTATTATCGGTATCGGTTGCAATTTGTGTATTGCTCCTCCCGATTTGGGACAATTCGAATATCTTAGTCATTTGCCAAATAGCAATTCCAACTAATATTAAAACAATTATGGTTAATAATGCAGTCATCGTATGATTTGATATTATTCTTTAATTAAAATACTAATAGTGAAAATGTTTACTTTCCTCAATAAACGGATTTCGTTTAGGTTGCAAGGGTGCTTTTGTAAGGGCCCTGAACACTACAAAGATAAACAAGCCCGTAAAAAATAATACCGAAGCAATTTCAGACATTCCAATAGACCATTGGTCACCTACCGTACCAGGCATAATAGCAACATAGATATTCATATAGTGTCCTACTAATATAACGATACCTGTCATTACCACGAACCAATTGATTCTTTTAAAGTCACTGTTCATTAATAGCAGTAAAGGGAAAACAAAATTCAATACCAACATTCCCAAGAATGGTACTTTATAATCTGCAATTCTAGTAACAAAATAGGTTACCTCTTCCGGAATATTCGCGTACCAGATCAATAGGAACTGAGAGAACCATAGGTAGGCCCAGAAAATACTGATACCGAACATAAACTTCGCCAAATCGTGGATATGGCTATTATTTACATCTTTTAAATACCCTTTAGATTTCAAGTAAATGGTCACCATAGCGATAGCCGTAATTCCAGTAACGAACATACTGGCAAAGATATACCATCCAAATAGGGTACTAAACCAGTGCGGATCTACACTCATTATCCAATCCCAAGACATTATAGATTCGGAAATTAGATAGAATACCAAGAATCCTGCAGAGATTCTAAAGTTCAATTTAAAATTACTATCGTCGTTAGATTCATCCTGGGCTAGGGAAAGTTTTCTTGAATATTCTCTATACAAGATCCATCCTCCCAAGAAAATCGCAGCTCTAATTAAAAAGAAAGGTCCGTTTAGGTATCCAGACTTAGCCTGAATCAATTTATCATGCGCCACTACCTCGGGGTCTGTCCAAATAAATAGGTGGTTTAATTGTGCCACCGATAAGACCAAGATTACAAAAACGATGATACCTCCGGGCACTAGATAGGCGGTTATTCCTTCCATCACCCTAAACAATAGCGGTGACCATCCTGCTTGTGCGGCCCTTTGTATGGCGTAAAAAGCCAAGGCGCCAAGAGCGATCATCATAAAGAAAAGAGCGGCCACATATAGGGCGGCCCATGGTTTGTTTTGCAATTGCAGCAACACGTGTTCATAATGGGACGCATCATCGTGCGCAGCTGCCTGATCTGCTCCCCCATGGGTTTCGGTTACCACATGTGCATCGCCATGTCCATCATAATGGGAGGCAACCATTGCTTTTGCGTCCTCTACCGTACTTGGCGCAGTCATAAAGCCGATACCAATTCCCAAAACGCCTACAGCCATTAATATGAAGGAAGCAATTTTTAATCTATTTGAAAAAGTATACATATTGCTAATATCTAGGTCTTATTTTGTTAAATCTTCTTTCAATGTCATTACGTATTCAGCAACTTGCCAGCGCTCTTTGGTATCCAATTGTCCTGCATGGGAACCCATGGAGTTTAAACCGTAGTAAATAACGTGATAAGTGCTTCCTACTGTTATGTCCCTAGAGGCATAGCTTGGCACCCCAAGAAACTTTTCCTTTTTCACCAACTTCCCTTGGCCATCTCCATTATTACCATGGCAAATGGAGCAATAAATGGTATACAGTTCCTTACCCATCTTAAGGTTCTCTTCCCTATTAGAAGGATCCAATGGACTAGGATTGGTCATTGCAAGTTCTTTGCCTTCCAGGGTATTCTCTATTCCGTAAGGTATCCATCCTCTAGCCACGGTATTAGCTACAGGCTCTAGTGCCTCCATCCCATCCGGAAGAAAATCTACTTGTTGGTACGTTTCATATCCTACGGAGTAGTACATATTGGGCATAAATTCGTAATTCCTGTTTCGCTTATCCGCGCATGCAGTAACCAATAATACCAAACCTAGTACAACCCCTATTCTGCTAAAATTATTCATAATATCCAAGACTACTTTTCTGTAATATTAATTTCTACTGCTCCCGTATCCAACAGCAAGTCCCTTAGTTCTTGTTCGTTGCCATGAATTTCGATTTCCATTGCAAAATGATCGTCCGTTGTTCTCACATCTGGATTTTCGGCTTCCTTAAAAGGCCACAATCTACTTCTTAAGAAGAAGGTGATCACCATAAGGTGAGCTGCAAAGAAAACAGTTAGCTCGAACATGATAGGTATAAAGGCCGGCATATTCTCTACGAAGCTAAAGCTAGGCTTTCCTCCAATATCCTGAGGCCAGTCCTCAATCATCATATAATTCATCATTACAATGGCCACCACTAGACCAACACATCCGTACAAAAAGGATGTAATTGCCAACCTAGTTGGTGCCAATCCCATTGCCTTATCCAACCCGTGTACGGGGAATGGGCAATAAACTTCTTCTATATGATGCTTGGCCGCTCTTACCTTTTTAACAGCATGCATTAGCACATCGTCATCATCATAAAACGCGTGTATAACTTTAGACGCCATAATTATTTCTTATTGTTTAAAATCCTTGCTTGTCCTGCCCAATCGTCTCTTTGTGCCCTACCTGGGAATGATTCGGTAATAGCATCTAATAATTCGTATTCCTTAACGGTCATACGTGCTACTTGTTCGAATGTAAATATCCCGATTTGGTTAAGAGTTGCTTCCATTTGAGGCCCAATCCCTTTAATTTGCTGAAGGTTATCTGCCTCTTGTTTCGTTGGATCAAAAGTACCCAGCGCGTCCAATAATTCGGCCAACCCAACTTTATCGTCCTTCAACGGCACCTCTTCACCCATCAATACATCATCCGTTATGGGTCCTTTCTCTATGATTACCGGCCTAGCAGTAGAAATCTGATACAAGGGCTTCCCGGCATCCCTTAGTTTTTTATACTTCTCACCTGAAGATTTCATAATGGTCTTCACCTCTGCCTGTGCAATTACAGGGAATGTTCTAGCGTAAAGCAAAAACAATACAAAGAAGAATCCAATGGTTCCTATAAAGGTACCTATATCTACATAGGTAGGAGAGAACATTGTCCAAGCAGAAGGCATATAGTCCCTATGCAAGGAAGTAGCGATAATTACGAATCTCTCGAACCACATCCCTATGTTCACCACAATGGAGATAAAGAAGGAGAACATAATACTAGTCCTCAATTTCTTGAACCACATAAACTGTGGAGAGAACACGTTACAGGTCATCATTGCCCAATACGCCCACCAGTAAGGTCCGGTAGCCCTGTTAAGGAATGCGTACTGCTCGTATTCCACTCCGGAATACCATGCAATAAACAACTCAGTAATATAAGCACAACCTACAATAGAACCGGTCAACATTATAACGATGTTCATCAACTCTATATGTTGTACGGTAATATAGTCTTCCAACGCACTTACTTTTCTCATGATGATCAACAAGGTGTTCACCATTGCGAAACCGGAGAAAATTGCTCCAGCAACGAAGTATGGAGGGAAAATGGTGGTATGCCATCCTGGTACAATAGAAGTAGCAAAGTCAAACGATACAATGGTATGTACAGAAAGTACTAAGGGAGTTGCCAAACCGGCCAATACCAAGTGCACTTCCTCGAAACGCTGCCAGTCCTTTGCACGCCCAGACCAACCAAAACTTAACAAGCTATAGATTTTCTTTTGGAAAGGCTTTACCGCTCGGTCTCTGATCATCGCAAAATCTGGCAATAAACCTGTCCACCAGAATACCAAGGAAACGGACAAGTAGGTAGATATTGCGAACACGTCCCATAATAAGGGCGAGTTAAAGTTTACCCATAATGATCCAAATTGGTTAGGTATAGGTAAAACCCAATATGCCAACCAAGGACGACCCATGTGAATTAACGGGAATAGACCCGCCTGCATTACAGAGAAAATGGTCATTGCTTCCGCAGAACGGTTAATAGCCATTCTCCATTTCTGTCTAAATAACAAGAGTACTGCAGAAATAAGAGTACCGGCATGCCCGATACCTACCCACCAAACAAAGTTGGTAATATCCCAGGCCCAGCCTATTGTCTTATTTAATCCCCAGGTACCGATACCAGTAGATATCGTGTAAATTATACATCCTACCCCCCAGATAAATGCCGCCAAGGCAATGGAGAATGCAATCCACCAACTCTTATTGGCCTTTCCTTCAATTGGAGCAGCGATATCCACGGTTACGTCGTGGTAACTCTTGTCTCCAAGTACTAAGGGTTTTCGTATAGGTGCTTCGTAATGCGACGCCATAATTTAATATATAGTTACGTTCCTTTTATTAATTTGATTAAGCTTCTTCCGTATTTCTAACTTTCACGTGGTAGAATACATTAGGTCTAGTTCCTATGTACTCTAATAAGTGGTACATACGATCACTCTCCTTCAGCTGGGCAACCTCACTCTCTTTATCATTCACATCCCCAAAGACCATTGCTCCGTTGCTACAAGCAGACGAACAAGCAGTTTGGAATTCCCCATCCTTCACGGTACGACCATCACGTTTGGCGTCTAAAATAGTTTTCTGTGTCTTTTGGATACACATAGAACATTTTTCCATCACCCCTCTAGACCTTACAGTCACGTCTGGGTTAATCACCATTTTACCCAAATCATTGTTCATGTGATAATCAAACTCATCGTTATCACTGTACAAGAACCAGTTAAATCTTCTCACTTTATATGGACAGTTGTTTGCACAGTACCTAGTACCCACACACCTATTGTAGGCCATCTGGTTTTGTCCTTGACGACCATGTGAAGTTGCCGCAACAGGACAAACAGTCTCACAGGGAGCGTGGTTACAATGCTGACACATTACAGGCTGGAAAACAACTTGCGGATTCGCAGCTGGATCTTCCAACTGACCAAAACCTCCTAAAGAGCCATTATCCCCAAACAGTCCACTAAATCCTTCTTTCTTCGCTATATCATCGGCGAAGGTCTCCTCTGAAGAGTAATACCTATCGATACGCAACCAGTGCATATCCCTAGACTTCCTCACCTCTGATTTACCTACTACAGGCACGTTATTTTCTGCGTGACATGCAATAACACAAGCCCCACAACCTGTACAGGCATTTAAATCGATGGATAAGTTGAAGTGATGCCCTATAGAACGATCAAAACTATCCCAAAGATCCACACTAGTAGCAGGAACTTCCTTGTGATCTAAAGAAACCACAGGACCAGCATTCCACTCCTTAACATCTTTGGTATTAAAGATCTCTAAGGTAGTTTCCTTTATAATATCCCCTCTACCCATCAACGTTCTATGCAACTGAACACATGCAAATTGATGCTTTCCAGAGGTTTTTTCTAAACTAACATTTTGAGTAGCGTTAAGATCCTTATACAAACGGTATGCATTTACCCCCGTTTGCATTTCACTCTTCATACCTACCTCTTTTCCATAACCGAAGGCCAAACCAACAGATCCAGGTGCTTGACCAGGCTGTATGATTACAGGCACATTATGTAGGTCTACCCCATCTACAGTTAAGGTTACATAACTACCGTTTAAACCACCATCGGAAGAATGGTCATTAACCAATCCTAGCTCGGCAGCATCCGCTTTAGAAACGGTTACATAGTTATCCCAAGAAACCCTTGTCAATGGATCTGGAAATTCTTGCAACCAAGGGTTACCCGCTTGCTGTCCGTCTCCCATTCCGGTTTTTGGATAGAGCACAAGCTCCATACCCTCTGCTGTAGCAGCAGACAAACTAGCCAATGCAGAAGAAATAGAAACCGCTTCTACCGAGGTATCAGTAGCCACCCCTTCTACAGAGGCAGCATTCTCTATCGCATAAACTCCATCGTGCAAGGCCTGATTCCAGTCGCCTCCATTTAACACACCCTGATTCCAAGTTTGCCTTATATAATCATAATAAGACTCCTCTTTGTCCATCCATTTCAACAAAGCTGTTTGAAACTGTCTAGTATCGAACAACTGCTTAATGGTGGGCTGCATTAAACTGTAATATCCTTTTTTAAACTGCGCATCTCCCCAAGACTCCAAATAGTGATTAGAAGCACCTACATATTGTACTGCTTCCGTAGTATCTGTCATATTCTGAGAAAAGGCCAACGTAAGATCCACCCCTTGCAACGCCTCTACAAACTCGGCAGCATTTGGCAGTGTATAGGCAGGATTCACTCCATCCATCAATAAGGCTCCAACCCTACCGGCTTTCATATCTGCCAATAAAGATTTAAGAGCAGCCTTATTACCTTGTCTTACATATTTGGGAGCAGTAGCATCAAAAGCCTTACTACCCAAAAATTCATTTATCTCTAAAACAACGGCTTGGGCATTCACGTCATCTATCCCGGAAACCACTACCGCGTTCTCTTTATTTTTCAACACTTGAGCCGCAACGGAATCCAAAGCAGCTTTTGCGCTTTCGGGCAAATTACCAGCCCTAACAGAAGAACCACTCAACTTACCATAAAAATAAGCTAAGGCTACTTTCTGCTGTGCAGGAGTTAAAGGAACCCTTTTATCGGCATTTGCACCGGACAGAGACATATTTGCCTCGAACTGCACATGCCTAGACATCTTCCCATTTTTAGGAATACGCCCTTTAGAATACCCACTATCATAACCACCCCCTTGCCAATCACCAAGGAAATCTGCAGCAAATGAAACAATGAGCTCCGCTTTTTCAAAATCATAATCAGCCAATGCTCTTTCCCCATACTTAGCCTCAAACGCAGTTAAGGCAGCATCTTCCGAAATAGCATCATAGGTCACATGATCTACATTACCATATGCCTCTTTAAATTCTGCAATTAACCTATCCGTAGACGGACTTGCGTACGTCTGGGTTAAAAGGGCAATCTTTTTAGAAGTACCTTTTAAGGAATTCAACTTGGATTTCACCGCGGCATCCACACTACTCCATTCTACAGGCTCCCCATTAAAGTATGGCCCCTGCAAACGAGTACTGTCATACATCGTTAAAACAGATGCATGCACACGTGCATTGGCAGAACCACCCACCTTTGCATCCACATTATTTTCTATCTTGATGGGACGCCCCTCTCGTGTTTTAACCAAAACACTTGCAAAGTCGTATCCATCCGCAATCGTAGTCGCATAATAATTGGCAACCCCCGGTATAATATTATCCGGCTTTACCACATAGGGAATGGACTTAATCACTGGACCTTCACACGCAGCCAACGAAGCGGCAGCGGTACTAAACCCAACATATTTTAGAAAATCCCTCCTATTGGTAGACGTGGAAGCCAAAGTATCCTTATCTCCTAGGAATTCATCCACAGGGATCTCTTGGACAAACTCATTCTGCCTTAGCGACTCAACAATGGAATCATTCGGATTTAACTCCGCCTCACTTTTCCAATATTTCTTATTTGATGACATATTGATATATCTGAAATTATCTTGTAAATAGTTTGCTTAATAGTGGCACTTAGCACATTCCAATCCACCCATTTGGGCAGCAGTAAGCTTTTCAACCCCATACTTCTCGGAAAGCTCCGCGTGAATCTTCTCGTAATACGCATTACCCTCCACCTTAACATCGGTCTGCCTGTGACAATCAATACACCATCCCATCGTCAAGGGAGCATACTGCTCCATAATCTCCATTTCTTCTACCGGACCGTGACAAGTCTGACACTCTATCCCAGCCACGGAAACGTGCTGCGAGTGGTTAAAGTAAGCGAAGTCTGGAAGATTGTGAACCCTCACCCATTCTACTGGTTGAGTCTCCCCGGTGTAGCGACGCTCATCTTCGTCCCAACCTACAGCCTTGTACAACTTCTTAATCTCTCCGGTATAAAATTCATTGGTATACCCCATCGCCAAATCTTCCTGACTAGGCCCTTCTGGACGCCCGGTATACTCATTAATATTTTCGTGACAATTCATACAGAGATTCAAAGAAGGAATCCCCGCGTTTTTAGAAACCCTAGCGGAAGAGTGACAGTACTTACACTCTATCTCATTATCGCCAGCGTGAATTTTATGTGAATAATGAATGGGCTGTATGGGCGCATACCCTTTATCTACCCCTACTTGCATCATCCAACCATAAGCAAAATAAGCCCCGGTAAGCAACATAAAGATGGTAAACACGAGCACAAGAAATTGATTCTTAGCAAACGCCTTCCAAATAGGCATTCCCTTCTCCTCTTTCTCTTTCTCCAAAGACACTCCACTTGCCTCCGCAATTCTCCTTAAGGTAGTATTCACCAAAAGCAGCATAATTATCAACAGACCCAGGATAGCGATCAGCGCCCCTAACACCAACTCATTGGAAATTCCGGAACCAGCACCCCCAGATGCAGCGGGAGCCGCTGCACCACCTGCAGCCGCTTTTGGCTCTGCCGGAGGAGCATCCGTATACGCAAGAATATCATCGATATCTTGATCGGAGTACATAGGGAACGGCGTCATCATCGCCTGATTGTACTCGTTATAAATCTTAATTGCATCTGGATCTCCAGAATTGATCAAAGCCGAACTATTCCTAATCCACTTATACAACCAATCCCTTTCGTATTTCTCACCGACCCCTGCCAAAGGCGGACCCGTCATTTTCCTTGTCAAGGAGTGACACGCCGCACAATCCTGATTAAACAATTGCCTACCCTTGGCTGGATCGCCTTGACCCGTAGTAACCTCGGCGGCATCTTGCGCAACAAGTGAATTTGAAATCAGCATTAAACCGATCAGACTGACACCTAAAACCTTAGAAATTAGATTGCGGTATGGAACCTTTTTCATATTAAAAAATATTTCTATCGAAAGTTTGGCACGGTATTTACACCAATAAAATCTGGAGTTTCTAACCCTTGCTCAATTTGGAAGCAAAAATACACATTACACTTTATTTGAGGAATGTTAAAGCCACCATAACAGCTAATTTATACCCATTCTAAATAATAATAAAATCTTTTGATTGATTCTTAATAAATTACCTTTGCAGAACAATAAATTTGAAATACTCACACCCATGAAAAAGACCTATATATTTACGATTATGCTCTTTTCCGTCCTTTTCTGCTCGGCCCAACAAGGCCATGTAGATATTCAGCAAGACAGCAAGATCTCACAGCTTTTGGATCTTTATAAAAATGTGAACAAAAGCACAAATTACTATCGCATTCAGGTAGGATTTGGCTCACATCAAGAAGCTCAAAACTTAAAGGCCAAGGTAGATGTAGATTTTCCAGATTGGCCCACTTCCATCGATTTTGAATCACCCAGCTACCGAGTACGCATCGGGAAATTTAGGACACAGCTAGAAGGGGAGCGGAAACTTATAGAAGTAAGAAAAAAATACCCAAGCGCAATGCTCTTGAAACCAGAAAAAACGACCTACTAGGTCGTTTTTTTTATCCCCATACCACAAACCTCCTTAGACCTTGTAGGTAGAAAACCCCAACACCCACTTACACTCCTCCCCCTTCTACCCTTCCTATAAACGAAAACAATAGGAAACCGATTATAAGCAAGCTAATTGAATTCCCCTACCACAAGACTAAGCAACAACGCAACCCTTCACTTAGAGGAAGGCGGCAAACACAGGCCACTACCACCTAATATCATCGGGTATTAATAAAAAAAGCTTAAAGACCAACATGACTGAACCCATGCACGCCCCCAATTAAACACACTTTACAAAAACCCTACACCCCCTCTCCGTTGTCTTCCACCTCCAATTACCTGACTAGCCAACACCAACTAACGAATATCATACTATAAATCAAAAATTAGTCATACGGGAGACACTATAACGGCAGATATAGAAAACAGCTCCCCCCCTAACTATATCAAATAAAAGCACCCTTTAAAGAACCTTAGATTACACCTCCTTAAGCCCTACAGCCAACCCCTAGAATAGCAGAAGGAGAAAACCCCAAGACCTAACACCCTACACCCACTTCAACTAAGTAGGGCTACATCACATCCAAAAACCAAATAATTAGGGAAGTTCTTCCCAACCAAATGCAAGACACCTACAAGAAGCCACAAATGTAAAACCCGCAAGGGATTCCGAGCTGGAAAGAGAAAAAACACTCCAACAACTTGTCAAGAAAAAGCCGAAGGAACCATCCTTCTACAATCATTCTATAAAAAAAGCGATCAAAATGACATCAGGCATAATAGTAAAAGTTAAGACTCGCCCTATTAAAAAGGAAATCCAACCCAAAACACCACTATAAAAATCAGCAAAAAGAAGGTCCGCACACTTCATTTAACCTTTGTGAACGCTGTGTCCTTAGCTAAACACAGACTCTAAAAAAGAGCTTAACGGAATTGACACCAACAAAAAAAGCCCCGAACTTCCTGAATACTCAGGAGTCGGGGCTTTTAAATTATAAACAATTAAATCTACTTCAACTTCTTCTTAACGGCTACTTCTTGGAAAGCTTCTACTATATCCAATTCCTGGATATCGTTGTAGTTTTTAATCTGCAATCCACAGTCGTACCCCTTAGAAACTTCTCTAACATCGTCCTTAAATCTCTTAAGAGAGGCCAGTTCCCCAGTATAGATAACTACCCCATCCCTAATTAATCTAATATTAGAGTTTCTAAAGATCTTACCGTTGGTCACCATACAACCTGCAATGGTTCCCACTTTAGACACCTTAAAGATCTCTCTAATTTCAGCGGTACCGGTAATCTCTTCCTTCATTTCTGGAGAAAGCATACCTTCCATCGCATCCTTAAGATCATCTATAGCATCATAGATAATGGAGTACATCCTAATATCGATCTCTTCCTTATCTGCCAACATTCTTGCATTACCCATCGGTCTAACGTTAAATCCGATAATTACTGCATCCGAAGCGGAGGCCAATAGGACATCCGATTCCGTAATAGCACCAACTGCCTTATAAATGATATTCACTTGAATCTCATCTGTAGACAACTTCTGGAAAGAATCTGTCAATGCTTCCACTGAACCATCCACATCCCCTTTAAGGATAATATTAAGTTCTTTAAATTCTCCTAGTGCGATACGTCTTCCAATCTCATCCAAGGTAATATGACGCTGAGTTCTTACAGACTGCTCTCTTTGCAACTGGGAACGCTTGGCAGCAATTTGTTTTGCTTCCCGCTCATCCTCCAATACAGTAAATTTATCACCTGCTTGTGGCGCTCCATCCAATCCGAGGATTGAAATTGGCCTTGAAGGACCTGCCTCCTGCACCAACTTACCACGCTCATCTTGCATGGCTTTAACCTTACCGCTACAGGTTCCTGCAAGTACGTAATCACCAATCCTAAGAGTACCGGTCTGAACGAGAACAGTGGATACATATCCCCTTCCTTTGTCCAAGAATGCCTCAACTACGGCTCCAGATGCCAGTCTGTTTGGATTAGCAGTAAGCTCTAAGAGCTCTGCCTCCAACAATACCTTCTCTAGCAATTCCTTGACACCCGCACCTGTCTTAGCAGAAATGTCCTGGGATTGAATTTTCCCTCCCCAATCTTCTACCAGTAGGTTCATCTGGGCAAGTCCGTCCTTAATTTTTTCTGGATTAGCCGTTGGCTTATCCACCTTGTTTATTGCAAATACAATAGGTACTCCGGCTGCTTGGGCGTGACTAATAGCCTCTTTGGTCTGTGGCATAATATCATCATCCGCAGCAATCACAATAATAGCGATATCCGTAATCTGGGCCCCACGTGCACGCATCGCCGTAAAGGCTTCGTGACCAGGTGTATCCAAGAAGGATATTTTCTGTTTATTTTCTAAGGTCACCCCGTAGGCTCCGATGTGCTGGGTTATCCCTCCGCTTTCACCGGCAATCACATTTTCCTTTCTAATATAATCTAGCAAGGAAGTTTTTCCGTGGTCTACGTGCCCCATTACCGTAACGATAGGCGCTCTTGGCTCCAAATCTTCCGGTGCATCTACTTCTTCTACGATGCTCTCCTCCAGATCGGCAGTTACAAACTCTACTTCATACCCAAATTCGTCTGCAACAATGGACAAGGTCTCTGCATCTAGTCGCTGGTTCATGGTCACCATGATTCCTAGGGACATACAAGCAGATATAATTTTTGTAGTAGGAACATTCATCATGGTAGCCATCTCACTAGCGGTTACAAACTCGGTAACCTTAATAGTTTTGCTTTCCAATTCTTGCTGCTCCAGATCTTTTTCCGTTTGTTGACGGTGCTGATCTCTCTTATCCCTTCTATAACGGGCAGCGGTTCTCCCTTTTCTGGATTTCCCTTGTAATTTCTCCAAGGTCTCCCGCACTTGTTTTTGCACATCTTCCTCGGTAGGCTCTACCTTGGCAGCTGCAAATCGCTGTCCTGGACCTCTTCTACCTGCCTGACCACCTTTACCTCTAGCAGCTGGTGGACGCTTAGCATCGGTACCTGGTTTAGCGACAATTCTTTTACGTCTCTTTCTCTTATCGGAGGCATCACCAGTTTTAGCTGGCTCCCTCTTTTTCTTAGGCCTTTCAAATTGGGAAAGGTCAATTTTATCCCCCATAATTTTGGGACCCGAAAGTTTTTGATATTGCGTTTGGATCACTTCACTCTCTGGCGCAGCCTCCGCTTCAGCAGCAGGTGTCTCTGGCTTTTCGGCCTCCTCCTTCTTGGGCTTCTCAGCTTTAGCAGCAGGCGCTTCCTTTTTAGCAGGAGCATCTACCTTTTTGGCTGCTTCCTCCTTCTTAGGAGCCTCCTTTTTAGGAGCTTCCATCTTCACAGGAGCTTTTTCCTGCTTAGGAGCTTCTACTTTCTCCTCTGGCTTCTCCTGACTTACAGGTTTTTCCACCACTTTTTCATCGGCTTCCTTTGCCGGTGTTTCTGCTGCCACCTCCGGCGCCTTCCCTGTTGGTTTCTCAGGGACTTCTTGCGTCTTCTCCTTTGGTTCTTCAGCTACTTTTGCACCATCGTCCAAGTTGATCTTCCCTACGGTCTTTAAACCAGGAAGTTCCCCCTTGGCCTTGATCACACTTTCTCTTTCCGCTCTTTTCTCCCTAGCGAGCCTCTTCTCCTCTTGCTCTTTTTCCAATTGCAATCGCAAGGCCTCTTTCTCCTTTCGCTTCTCTTCCCCAACTTCTTTGGACGCAACTTTCTTGCTCATATCCGTTTGGAATTCATCCAATAGAACTTGATATACCTCGTTGGATATCTTGGTAGTAGGCCTAGCATCAATATTATGCCCCTTGGAACCGAGATAATCTACCGCACGGTCCAATGAAATATTAAGTTCTCTTAGGACTTTATTAAGCCTTATAGTTGCATTCTCTGCCATAAATAAATAATTCCTATTCTTGTAAATTATTGCTAATATATAGTTTAATCTTCTAATTCCTCTTTTAGAATACGGACAACTTCCAAAATTGTCTCCTCTTCTAAATCGGTCCTTTTAATCAAATCCCCAACTTCCTGCTCCAATACACTTCTAGCAGTATCCATCCCAATTCTCTTGAATTCCTCTATCACCCAAGCCTCAATCTCATCGGAGAATTCGGTAAGCTCTACATCTTCCTCCACTCCTTCACGGAACACATCTATCTCATAACCGGTTAATTGCCCGGCCAATCTAATATTGTGACCTCCTCTACCAATGGCCTTGGAAACTTCTTCTGGCCTTAGATATACTTGAGCGGTCATTTTCTCGTCGTTCAATTTCACTGTGGAAACCCTAGCCGGACTCAACGCCCTTGTAACCAATAGCTGTGGGTTAGCAGTCCAATTGATAACATCTATATTTTCATTACCCAGTTCTCGTACAATTCCATGAATTCTAGATCCTTTCATTCCAACGCAAGCCCCTACCGGGTCTATACGATCATCATAGGAATCTACCGCAACCTTCGCCTTTTCACCAGGAATCCTAACTGCTTTCTTTATGGTGATTAAACCATCGTATACTTCAGGAATTTCCTGGAAGAACAACTGCTCCAAAAACAAGGGAGAAGTTCTAGACATTATAATTGTTGGCTTATTACCTTTAAGCTCTACACTTTCGATAATACCCCTTACGTTATCTCCTTTTCTAAAGAAGTCCGACGGGATCTGCTTATCTTTTGGCAAGATAATCTCATTTCCTTCGTCATCCAAGAGTATAATCGCCTTATGACGTATATGATGCACCTCGGCAGTGTAGATCTCGCCTTCCAATTCTTTAAATTGCTTGTAGATCGTTGTATTATCGTGCTCATGAATTTTGGAAATAAGGTTCTGTCTTAGCGCCAAAATAGCCCTTCTCCCCAAGTCAATCAACTTCACTTCTTCGGACACATCCTCCCCTACCTCAAAATCGGGTTCAATCTTACGGGCTTCAGACAAGGAAATCTCCTCATTAGGATCTTCTACCTCACCATCTGGAACTACGGTTCTATTTCTCCATATTTCCAAATCCCCTTTATCTGGATTTATAATAATATCAAAATTATCATCAGAACCAAATTTTTTCTTTAATGCATTTCTAAACACATCTTCCAAAATCGCCATTAGCGTTACCCTGTCTATGAATTTATCGTCCTTAAATTCCGAGAAAGATTCGATTAGCGCAATATTTTCCATTTTGACCTACAATTAGAATTTTAATACAACTTTAGCTTCTTTTATATCAGAAAGTGCAATTTCTCGCTTTTTCTGAACGGTAATTTTCCCTTTCCCCACGGGTTTGGGCTCTCTCTGCTTCCACTCCAAGGTAATACTGTCTTCCGTGGCTTCCGTCAACTTCCCCTCCAATTCCTCTTCCAGGGTCTTCACCTCCAACTTCCTTCCAATATTCTTTTTAAACTGTCTGGGAATTTTTATGGGCGAAGCTGCACCGGCCGATGCCACTTCCAAGGAAAAGTCTTCCTCTTCCCTATCTAGGTTGTGTTCTATGGCCCTGCTAACGTTTATACAATCTTGTAGCGTTACTCCGTGATCACCATCTAAGGTGATCTTTATCTTATTATCAGTACCTATTGAAAAATCCAACAAAAAAAGTGATTCATTTTCCTTTAAGGCCGTCTCTAAAAGTGTAGTTACTTTTTCCTTCAACATATTTTCTCTCTTAGCGATAGCGTTTCCCCTTATTGGGCTATACACTTCTGGGAATATCCGCCGCAATATGGAGACTGCTTAAAACTTATTAAAAGCGGCAAAAAAACCGCTTCGCCAAAATATTGGTAACAAAAGAGGGGACAATTTGTCCCCTCATGAATACAAAATATTCTTTCAGCTCTGCAAATATACAATTTTTTTAGATTCCGCAACAACCTAAATCATTTATTCTAAAAAAGATACCCGTATATTGAGCTTGATCACCATAAGGGCAATTCCCCTGAATTTAAGTGGACAAACCACCTACCTTCTTAATAGATAGCTTATCTAAAAACCTTCCTCCAGGTTTAAATCACCAGTTAGACCTCCCTTATCTACCATAACCTGCTAATCTTTCTTTGACACGGGGCCATCATAGGCTTCGGGCTGCTTTTCTTTGCGTTCCTCCATGTTTAGATGAGGATTCCTATAGTTGATCCCTGCACGCTCATACCGCTTATACTGCTTCTCCAGCCGTTGCTGAAACAGCTCCCAATCCAAATTCTCCTCATAGGTCCAAGCTTTTTCTGCCACAGCGGCAAGCCTAGGGTAGGTCATATACTCCAACCGCTTAGGATCGGAAATAAACTCGGTCCAAATTCCGGCTTCCATCCCCAAAACTTGGGCAGCCATAGAATCCGTAAAAGTCTCGGGAATTGGATTCCAATGGTAAATAGCCTCCATAGAATTAGCTCCATTGTGCAGGCCTTCCCAAATAGCGCCCGCCTCGTTAAGATCACTAGCATAGTCTAGGTAGAGGTAATCTACCGGCGACAGAATCACTTGATACCCTTTCTCTGCAGCATTGTAAAGTATATCTGGGTACTCTCCACGCCACCATTGCAAGATGGTTTTCTTATTCACCTCCAATTCGGATGCCTCATCCCAGGCTATCGGCTCTAATCCAGATTCCACAAGGAAATTGGCCATGTTACGATCGAACCACCCCTCAAACTCGCGCTGATTCTTTAACCCCAACTCTTTCATCTTAGCAGCCATGTCTGGCCTACCCTCCCAATTGTGCTGCCTAACTTCATCCCCACCAAAATGAACATAGGGAGTATTAAAAAGGGAAGCCACTCGCTTCATTACCAACTGTATCATCTCAACCGCCTCCTCATTAGCTATATTTAAGGTATTGTTTCCACCACTAAATGCTGGATAGGCACGCTCTATAGCCCCAGAATGACCAGGAACGTCTACCTCGGGCACAATTACAATATGCCTTTCATTAGCATAGGCAGCAATCTCACGGGCATCTTCCTCCGAAAGATACATTGCAGGCCCTTCAGGATTTGTTCTATCGCCACGCGCCCCAAGTTCGTGCAAGTTGGGATATTCCTTAATCTCAATCCTCCAACCCGTATCATCGGTGAGGTGCAGGTGCAAACGATTCATCTTTTGAGCCGCCATCTGATCTATTAACCGCTTTATATGTTCAGGACCAAAAAAATGCCTGGAAATATCCAGCATAGCTCCCCTCCATTTAAATCTAGGCTCATCTGTTATAGAAACCCAATCTATCTCCACAAAGGAAGATCCCAATTCTCCATCTACCACAGGGGCTAACTGCAGCAGGGTTTGAAATCCGTAGAAATAACCTGCTTCGGATGACGCGCCAATAGTTATCCCATCCCGGCCAACTACCAAGCTATATGCTTCCGGAGCCAGCTCTTCTTGTTGCTTCAGAACTATTTTATTCTTTCCTTTAACAACACCACCCACCTTAGGCGTAAACCCATATACTTTCTGCACTTCCCTCGCAAACCAATCTACCACCCTATGCTGCTCCTCCGAGGTAAAAACCAGGTAGGTTTCGGCACTTAAACCAAAGGAGCCTTCAAAGACCCGTATATTATTTGGTTGCGGGACAATGGAAAGCACTGCCCCCTCCCTTTCTTCCCGTTCTACGGAACTACAGGAAACTAACCCTAACAGGATCACTGCCTGCAAAATAAATTTTGGGAATATTGATTTAATCATCGGAATGCTCATACTATTAGTTTGTTCTGTTCGGCCCCAAAAGAACCAATTGCGAAATAATTCTGCTAAAAACAGAAAAACAATTAATTATCTATAAGAAATTTCGTTAAAATGACTGCTAACTACCTAATCATAAACATCACCCTACCGCTTTAACCGATCACCTACCTAATGATAGGTTACACCCAAATAGCTAGTTGCATCTAAATTCATCCAAGGCGCCATAGCAACATTTACCTTATATCGTCCACATCTATTTTAAAAAGCCGGGCAGCATTTTTCCAATAAATCAACTCCTTTTTATCATCTGCCAACTCCAACTGATCCATAAACTTTAAATAAGACTTCATATTACATATTGGCCAATCCGTTCCGTATAACAGATAGTTGGGATCCCCGGCATAGGTAATCATCTCTTCCACCTCCCTTTTCATATAACGCTCAAACTTTTCCGTGAAATCGCCCAAAACCAGTCCGGAAATATCGGCATATACATTTTCATTCTTATACACCACCTCCATACAGTCCCTGATCCAAGGATTCCCAATATGGCAGATCACTATTTTAAGCTCCGGGTAATCTACCGCAAGATCATCCAGATGCAGGGGATGGGAATACTTTACTCTTCCCGTGGGAGCATAGGTATCGCCAGAATGGAACATAACAGGCACATCGTACTCCATCGCCATTTCGTACATTACCCTAAGCCTGGTATCGCTAGGGTAAAACGGCTCATAACCAGGATAAAACTTTAAGCCTTTTATGTGCCCCTGCTCCAGATATTCTCCAATCTCACGAATATCCCAGTGGTTGTAATGCAAGTAACTGATCCCGGAAACAACCCCTAAGTTCCTACGTCCTTTAATTGCCTCTACTACCTGTCTGGTACTTGGCCTGTGTTCGTTCACCTTGTACGACGAGAGCACCAAAGAATAATCTATCTTATTCTCCAACATATTTTCCGTTAGTAGATTGAGGCTGGTCTCCAGGGAAACAACCCTGTCTTCATGATAATTGTTGATATGGGTATGGACGTCTATAATCATGGATTCATTTTTTATTGGACTTGGTAGCAGCAAAACTTAATTTAGATTACACCTATGGCGTTCCTAATTAAATTATTTCATCCCTATTCTTAGAGAAGGTATTGATCCGCGTCTCAATATAATTTAATCCTTTGATTTACCAATGCTAATGTCGCACTTTTACAAAAAGAAAAACCCCCTAGTCTCAATGAGATTAGGGGGTTTTGTCGTTGGTCCACTAGGACTCGAACCTAGAACGACTGGACCAAAACCAGCTGTGTTGCCAATTACACCATGGACCATTACCGTAATTCCGGGTGCAAATTTAGTATAAAGTTTCACATTTGCAACAATAAGTGAAAAACCTATTCACAATTCCACTTAAACTAAACTGGGATCAAGCTCAAAAGTTGTGTGTAGTTAAAATTATAAGTTATGCACAATAGCAACAATCCACCTTTTAACAGGCCTTTCAATACTTTTTTCCATCGCTGAAATGCGCAGCATTCATGAATTCCATTAAAAAACAATATGCAAGCCATGAATAAAAAAGTATTCAACCCGCCCGAACGTACGTTTCGGTACGGGCGGGAAAAATCTAGGCTTATTTCTCCTTTCTTGAAATCTACTGGTTTTCCACCGCCGCAGCGTCCAGGCCGCTTTCACTAAGGTGAACATGGGCTGCCGGACGCCTTCCTTGAGCCGATGCGAAAAACCCTTGATTTGCTACCAAAGGAGAAAGTAGGCCGAAAACTTTTGGTAGATCCACTTGTGAGGCTTTCCTTATCCGCAGAATAGGTTTAAATCCCGAAGCATCGGGACCGAGATTCAGCTTTTTATTTTTAAAAAGCGCGGAGTTTTTAGACCGATTTTTAGATTTGATCTAGGACCGATCGAAAAATGCAACGATTTGCATTTGCCGAGA
>NZ_MTAZ01000017.1 GCF_002150785.1 Arenibacter amylolyticus
TTCACCACCTAGCGAATTACCATGCACGGCACACTACAAAAAAAGGCCCCAGATATAACTCTGGAGCCTTTGTGCAATCGCACCTCTGTTCACTAATTAAACTAACATTTATGCCGAGTTTCTACTTGCATTAATGTTTCCATATAAGGACCTAATTACAATTTTCTCGTATAGGTCATTAAATTCCGTCTCCTTGCTCATTTTTTGGAGGGCATATTGCTGAATAACCAATAGCGGCAATACAATATTCTCCCTGATCTTAACAGATTCCCTAGAAATTGGTTCTTTTTCCATCAAAATCTTAGAGTCAGAAATAAGCAACAACATCTCTTTGGAAAGCAGGTATTCTTCGTAAAGAATAGTCCAAAACTCCCCGTACTCTTTATCGTCCTTCATATAGCTAGTAAGTTCAAAATAACATTTTGCCAAGGACATCATACTATTCATCATAAGAGCTTTAAACAGGGGCACCTCTTGGAATAACTTTTTAAGATCTTCCAATTTACCCTGGTCCTTAAGGGTTTTTATAGCAGTACCGATCCCAAAATAACCTGGCACGTTCTGTTTAAGCTGACTCCAAGATCCAACAAAGGAGATGGCCCTTAAATCTGTAAGCTCCAATTTCTTCTTGTGTCCCCTTTTTCCTGGTCTACTTCCAATATTTGCCTTTTGATAATATTTGAGCGTACTCTTATTCTCCAAATACGGAATAAACATCTCATGGTTTTTCAGGGCATCGTACTTCTCAAAACTAAGGTCGGACAACTGCTCCAACAGCTCTCTAGAAGCTTTAGAGATAACATTCTTCTCTCCAAATAAATTATTGGAAAGTCCGGCGGTTAACAATTGCTCACAGTTATGCACAAACTGCTCCTTGGTACCATAGGTACTGGTTATGGTCTGACCTTGTATTGTTAATTGAATCTCGTTATTGGCAATTTCTTTGGTTTGTGCTGCGTAGAAACGATGTGTTTTTCCACCCCCTCTGGCTGGCGGGCCTCCCCTACCATCAAAAAATATGGCCTCAATATTTCGCTCTTTACATATAGTGGATAGTCGTTCTTTAGTCTTAAAGATCTCCCAGTTTGCTTTAACATATCCGCCGTCTTTAGTACCATCCGAGAAACCAAGCATTATGGTTTGCTTTAATAGGCGCTGCTCTACATGAGCTTTGTACATTGGCGTATTGAATAATTGTTCCATGGTATCGCTAGAACTTTCCATCCCATTCATAGTCTCGAACAATGGGATAATATCGAAAGGCAACTTGGTTACATCCCAACCACACCATCTAAAAAGACCAAATACAAAGAGAACGGAGAAAATATCTTCAGAATTACTGATGATATACCGGTTACAACCTTCTTCCCCATTTTTTTCCTGGATGGCTTTTAACTGTAAGATATTTTGAATAGTATCTTGAACGATCTCCGTATCGAAGGATTGATTCTGCACATTTATATCCTTATTAAGAAGCGCATCTATCAATTCTTCCTTGCTAAGCTCCTCCAAATTATTCTGGATAACACCATTGGCCTTCAGAATAGTTTCTACTACCTGATAATGCACACTGTGGTCTTGCCTAATATCTAAGGTAGCAAAGTGGGTTTTAAAGATCTTCACCTTATCAATCATATGATTTAAGTCCTTAAGGTATAGGCTTTGATATTTTTCTATTAGGATAGTCCTTACCTTTTGCAGGGAGGAAAGAATCTCACTGTACTCCAAATACACCTCAGCGTTAAACATGGTCTTGTACAACTTATCACGGAGCAGCCCCAACTCGTCCTGAAGATCCCTAAACGTTAGCTTTTGCTGTAGGTTTTTAAGGTCGTGGTAATAACATTTCATTAGGGTAATGCGCAGTTCATCTGCCACATCCTTGGTGATATCGGAGGTTACAAAGGGGTTTCCGTCCCTGTCCCCACCGGGCCAAAAGCCCAACTTCATTATATTGTGGTTGTTAAACTCCTTATCACCCATATTGTCTTTTATATAGGCATAAAGATCCCCAATGGCCTCATAATACACATCTCTAAGGAAGTATATAATGTTTTTTGCCTCATCTAAGGGAGTAGGCTTCTTTGCATTTATTAAGGAGGTGAGCCCCAATTGCTGAAGAACAATATCTATATCGTTTACTTTGTTCTCAAGGATCAATCCCCTAAGATTACTAATGATGTCTAAGACTGCCGGAGTATAGAACTGCGTAGGGTGGGCAGTTAGTACAATACGGGCACTAAAGGTGGATAGTTTATCGGACACCTTGTCCCATTTTTTATTCTTGTCTACCAACTGAAAATAATCCCGTATAGTAAGGGAGTTACTGTGTTTCTGCAACTGTGGGAAAGCAGCGTCCTCTACACTATCGTACAGTACCACTTGACGTTCCACATATTGAATGATGCGGAACATAAAATCGATTCTATCCCTTTCCGAATCCAGGTTGGCATAATTCTGAAAAAAAGTATCCAGAATTTCTTCCGGATTTTTTCCAGATTGCAGCCCCTTTTCTGCCTGATTTAGCAATAAGGGAATCAGCATCCCCACATTTTCAATATTTTGATAGGGTAAATTAAGAAATAGGCTATTATAAATATTGAATTTGTTGTTGACCGATTTTTTAAATTCCTCTAATCTTTCCGATTGATGCATATATCCTTAGTTGTTTTTGAATTTCTATGGTTCCGATGGCCCCACCTTATATCTATAAAAGTTTTAAAAACTTAAATATCGTAATATTTTTATTTATTGGCGCCAAATGTTATCCTGACAACAAATTTAACAAGGGATACGATAAAAATGATGTGATTCACAACATTATTTTCAAAAATCTAGAAGTTACCTTTATATTTAGTCCTATAAGATGTTTAAGTGATTTTCTCAGTTTTATAGTGTTCTCCAAAAAGAGTCTGTCCCCTTTCGGTACAGGCTCTTTTTAGTTTAGGGTATGGATGGTTAAGTTGATTGCAAGTACTGCTTATTTCTATAATGGTACAGCAGCTTTAGGTTGGGTTTATGATTAATGACGTATAGGTTGATGCAACTTACCCCATGTACGGGTTTATTTTAGCCTTATAACAGCAATACGATTGCTAATTACTCTGGAATAGCCAGGGTGTAGATAACTTACCTATTACGGTCAACAAGTGTTTCCTAATATACATGGGCAGCGAAGTTACTTTCTTAGGAGGTTGGGTATTTTAAAGATCAAAAGTGTATAAAATTCCTAAGCTGAGGGAGGTCCACCTTTTTTCTTCCAGCTGTATTCCCGTATATGAAATATGCAGCTCGGTCTGGGCTCCCATTAAATACCCTAGGGTAGGTCTATAGTAAAATCCGCCTTTATTTCCAGCATTAATTCCGAAAGACTGACCCACGTCGGCTCCAAAAGAAAAGGTATTGGAGGCCCATATTCTTACGGATCCAGCCAATGGAATAAATTGGATACTGGAATGGGATTCTCCGTACTCTAAATGATATTTTTCTGGAAAAGCGTGAATATAACCGGTCATCACCCCAAAATCTACCACTTCCCCCAGCGCAAACCTATACCCTGCATCCAAGCCTAGCAAAAGACTGGTTACATCTTTATATTCACTTACCGGCAATCCGCCATGTACGCCAATTTTCATTCCCCTTTGCCCATAAAGGCCTGTTGCCATCAGTAAAAAAAGTAGGCTACTTAGGAAGTTTTTCATTTGTGGTATTTTTTGATTGTTCTAAAGGGATTAGTCCTGATTGGTTATTATAAAACTACAAGCTTCCTTTTTCTGATCCCTATTTTTGTTGTAAAACCAAAGAAAGTAGTGGTAGCACCCACATATTATCGGTATTAACTAGAAAGTTTATTTTTTGGAACACCTAGGGGAGATTTAGAATATAGCGACTACAAAAAAGGTAACACGCACTCAATTGCATCTATTACAACCAATTAACCCGCCATAACATCCCCTCCCCCCTACCAGGCAGGGATTTCCTAGACATTTCATTAACAAATTTTAAGGGGAATCTTAACGTTATTTATGATTATTACAGGCAACCCAAGGCCCCCTTCCATATCTAAAAAGCACAAGCCAACAATACGGTTGGCACATTTATTGAAACCTATTAAATATTATGAGTGTTTTGGAAATATTAGAGCCTTTAATGAGTCTTATGGATAGTTATCCACTTACTTCTATTGCGTTTTGTCTTCTTCTAGTACTAGGTATGGTTGTCTATAAAGTAGTTAGCCATCTTGGTGAGAATAGTAAAAAGGGGAATCATTACCCAACTTCCTAGGTGTAGGCTGGATACTCCCGCTTAAACCATGGAATAGTTAAAAGAAGCATCTTTTAAGACCACTAACCGGATAGTCCCAAGAAGAAACGGAACTATCCGGTTAGTTTTTTATGGGTGGGGTTACCTGGCACGCAACCCATCCCTTTCGCTCCAATACAAAATAGCACCCACAATTTACAGGCAGTATTTTATGGAATTTGATGTAACGGACTATTAGCTTTGCTAGCATTGGGGTTGGTGAGTGGAATCTTGTTTCAGGGGTACTGGTGTGGGTATTTCCATTAAACCATCCGCATCTATTAGTTAGGGGAGGTTTGTTTGGAAGGGGTTACTATCTCCCTGAGTAATTGACGTTTATCCTTACTTTAGTTATAAATATCACCTTTGTAGGACAATTTAACTTTTTACCTAGAATACTATTTCAGCCTATTGTAATACAATTTCGGAAATCGAAAAACAGTGCATCTCTACATTCTCTGCAGCCTTTTAAATACTATCACCTCAGCTTTTTCAAGTAATATAAATTCGAATTATATTTCTATTTATAATGAAAATTCTTATAAATAAAAATACATTTACTACAAATTTAAGCGGCAGTTCATCGAAATAATTAGGTTGTTAAGAAAGTATTAACTTTTTTTAATGTCTAAGAGTATAAATATGATCTTCCAAACTCCTGGTTTTTATTTCATTAAGGGATTTAACTTAACGGACTATGGACATTAACCGCTAGTTGATTGCGGAAAAAAAGGAATGTGTGTATTGAATTGGAATTGTAATCCCTATTATAGTTTTACTGTAGGATATAGTCACAATAACCTTTACAACATCTAGAATTAAAACTTACCAATTTTATAAAAAATCCTGTAAGAATAATAGGTAATCAACATCGAGCCGAAATTTCCCAAAATGACAGTATCGATGATGGTATTAAACGAAAATTTAGAAGGTAGTTAGGAAACCCTGAACTACACCTTCATTAAGGTCGCCTAGCAAGCGACGGAGAATGATATCCCTTTTATAGTCAATGGGATTCATTTATCAAATAAGTCCCTGTAGAGGGAAAACCGACGTTACTTGACAATTTACTCCCCAACGCATGTCAAGATAGGTTCAATAGAAACCTTGGTAAAACCTACTAATTACTTTACCAAAACAGAAAGTATTAATAAAGACCCCACTAGCACTATTACGATGCTGGAGTAGCTATTATTAAACCATTAGAGTGCCAATGCTAGTCGTCCTATTACTGACTACCTAGCCAAAAATTAAATTATAACCCATCATCCTTCGGAGTTATGGAAACAAAGACCATACAGACCATCATTTTCCTTTGGGCTTGCCTTTTTAGTATTAGTGTATTTGCATTTAAAAACGTAGGTGCTTCTGGAAAGGTATTTATAGAAAGCGTTGAAATAGAATCTGATAATACTGAAACTAAAGCTCCAATCCTTCATCCATTAACAACCTCACATCCAAAGAGTAAAGACAGCATCAAAAGTATTCCTCCTAACTCCACCCTCAAACAAGATATTACTGCTGCCTCCATTCCTGAGAAAAACCATTTATTACACCTACAACAATTGGCAGCCCACCGTAAAGTTCAAAACGGTATAATGCAGCACTCTCAAACACATCAAGAACTCGTCGTCCAAGATGCTGTTGTAGACAGCAAGCCTATATCGAATGTCACAAAGTTAGAGACAAGAACTTTTCCTTCCCTTAACAATCATTTGAATGAAAATCAAGACTTTAATATCTCTTTCATCAATTTGGAACCGGAATTCACCAAAGATTTTATAGATGCCAATTTCTCCAAGAATCCCAAAGTGGATACCCTGGTAGCACAGGCAAAGAGAGCAATTGACGCGGTAAAGGAACTAGGCAATTTTGTAGATATCATCACTGGAAAAGAGTTAATGGAATTGCCCGTAGGCCTCAGTAAAAAAGATTCTACCTCTGGTAATACAATTGAATTGGCTATCACTCAGGTAGTTTTCACTCCTCACTATGCGGAATTTAATGCATGGGCCAAGATGATTATACCTGTAAAAGGTCCCAATGGAGAACCTAACAGAGAACTTTACTTTGGTGCTGAAGGTATTAAACTCTCCCATGATGGAGCGCTATTAGGGGATATGAAATTAGTTTTATTAGGAGATCAAGCAATAACATTAAATGGAGATAGCTGGCTTTTAACCCTCAAAGGGGGCGTAAACCTTAAAACCGGAGCCTTTGGAGATCAATCGTATGTGGAATTTGATTGTTCTGGACTAAAGTCTATCGGACTGGAAGCCGACCTCCGCATTTCACGAAATATTCTATTACCAATTACAAGTGGAGGTAATTATAAATGCGGTACTAAACCGGTGGACAAATACTTTAGAGGCTCCGATATAGTAAAAAATGAATGTTATGTAGGCGCAAGTTTTAGCGTAAAAGCAAATGGTTGGAACGATTTGCTGGTAGAGGTAACCCTACCTCAATTTGAGGTTAGGGGATTAAAAGGATGGGGGTTTAACCTAAAAACAACTGTATTAGACCTTAGTGATAGTCGTAATGTAGCCAATATGAAATTTCCAAAAGACTATAGAGAAGTCCTAATCCGCGGGCAGCGTAACCTTTGGCGCGGTTTCTATGCGAAAGAGCTGAGTATTATGTTGCCTAAAGGCATAACAAACATAAACTCGCCAGATAAACGAGTCCAATTTGGTGCACAGCACCTCATCTTGGATAGCCACGGTGTCTCAGGGTCTTTTTTCGCGGAAGATATCTTGAAAATTGGTGAAGGTTCCGCAGGCAAATGGGCTTTTACCATCTCCGACCTAAGTCTTTCACTTTCCAGAAATTCATTGACAGGTGGAGCAATTGGAGGGGATATCGCAGTTCCAATTTTTGAAAAACCAATGGATTATAAAGGTTTTATACAAACCGATGGTTATGGTCTGCAAGTAGGGCTACAGAGTTCCTATAAGACCCCAGTTTTTTTAGGTGAAATCCAATTAGAGCGCAACTCCAGCGTAGCTATTGATGTAAAGGATGGCAACGTATATCCTTCCGCTAATTTATCGGGTCAACTTTCTATTGTTGGTAGAATAAATCAGAAGCAAGATGAAACTGAGGAGTCGCCCCCGTCTTTGACCACAGAAGATAGTACGCAGGGTTTTAGTTTTCCCAATATACATTTTGAAAATCTAAAGTTGGAAACAGCGCCTGGTAAGAAGGCAATTAGTGCAAAAAACTTTGGGTTTAACGGAGAGATGAAACTAATGAATTTCCCCGCATCCGTGGAATCCTTGGAATTAATAACACCGAGTAACCAGGTAGGCCTATCCTTTGACTTGAAAATTAATTTAGACGGGGAAGGCTCCCACGCCACCACAAGCTTAGCGGTATTAGGCAAGCTGGCGGAAACAGAAAAAATCCAAACATGGAAATTTGAGCGCGTTAAGGTAGACGATATCGAAATTGATTACGAAAAAGGTAATGTTAAAATAGAAGGGGGACTATCCATTATGGATGATGACCCTACCTATGGCAATGGATTTTCAGGAGATTTAACCCTTACGCTAACCGCTATACAATACTCAGCATCTGGAAAAGCCATGTTTGGAAATAAAGACTTTAGGTATTGGTTCGTGGATATTATGTCCGATAACAATAAAGACCGAAGCAATAACAAATTACTCATAAACTCATTCGTTGGAGGAGTTTCCTATAGGATGAAAAAAACAAGTGGTAATCCTGATGGCTTTACTCCATCGTCTGCAGTATACGATCCTGATATCAATACGGGGTTAAGTGTAAGGGCTGGGGTAGGTATCAGTGCCAAAAACAAAAATGCTTTTAGTGGGAGGGCATATTTGGATATGGAGTTTAATAATCATGGCGGATTGAATAGGATTGGATTTACGGGCGAAGGAGCGTTTATGGGTGGTGACCAAACAGGTTTTGTAAATAGCACAAATGGTGGAATGGGCGTTTTGGAGAAAACCCTTAGTAAAATTGAAAAAGCATTGGTGAAAAATGAAAAGAAAATAAAAAAACTATTGGATGAAGGAAATTATTTGGAGGTAGCCCAGGAATCTGTGCCGTTATCAGATGTTGCAAAACAAGGCAATATAGGTGTATATGTTGGTATAGAGAAAGATTTTGTAAACAACACGTTTGATGGCGAATTTGAATTGTATTTGGATTTGAAAGGCATAAAAGGCGGGGGTGCCAATAACCGTGCCGGTTATGCCAAAATGCATACCGGTCCGGAAGACTGGTATATCTATATGGGAACTCCACAAAAACGTATTTCGCTGGTGTTTTCCATGGATGTATTCGAGCTAGAAGTTGGAGGTTATTTTATGACAGGCACCAAACTACCATCACAATTAGATCCACACCCACAGGTAGTTAAAATTCTAGGTAGGGATATGCTAAATAATAGTCGTAAAGAAAATCAGTTGGAAGCCGGAAAAGGCTTTGCATTTGGTCTTAATTTCATATATCAAAAAAACTATTCCTATGCAATTTTCTATGCGTCGTTGAGCGCTGGTGCGGGTTTTGATGTTATGCATGCCTATTATCCTGATGCCAATTGCGTGGGCCGACCAGGCCCTATAGGAAATAATGGCTGGTATTCCATGGGACAAGTATACGCATATCTGTACGGACAGTTTGGGGTACAAGTAAATTTGGGACTTATCAAAGGTAGGTTTCAAATAGTTGAAGCCGGGGTTGCAGCCATGTTGCGTGGGCAGTTTCCAAATCCAGTTTATATTCAGGGATATGTAGGAATGAATTATAATATCCTAGGCGGACTGGTTTCAGGACGTATGCGCCTTAAAGTAGAGATGGGTGAAGAATGTCAATTAGAGAACACCAACCAGGAGATTGGAGTACCCATGATTGCCGACATATCCCCATCCGAAAATGATGATAACGTCTCGGTATTTACCGCTCCGCAAGCTGTTTTCAATTACCCTACTGAAAAAAGTTTTGATGTGGCTATGGAGAGCGGAACAAGGACTTTTAAAATCAAATTACAAAATTTCAATGTCACCTCTCAAGGCAAGTCTCTTGAAGGCACTCTACAATGGAACGACAATAAAGATGCTGTGACCTTTATACCATCCGAAACATTACCCTCTCAAAAAGAAGTAAAATTACTGGTAGAAGTCAGTTTTGATGAAAGCGTTGGGGGAGCATTCCAAACCATGCAAGAAAATGGGAAACCGATACTTGAGAGAAAAGAAGTAACCTTTAAAACCGACAAAGCCCCAGACTATATTCCCATGGAAAATATAGCCTATATGTACCCGGTATTGGGTCAGCACAGCTTTTATCCAGAAGAATTCAAAACTGGTTATGTAAAATTAAAGAGTGCCCAAAACTATCTTTTTGAGTCGGGCTACGAAATACGAGCTGAATTTGCTAATAATAGTACCGGACAGGCCATACGTACTAACCTATCCTATGATAAATCAAAATCGACTATTTTTTATGACATCCCTGAGATGGTTTTAAATGCACCCTACACTTTAAACCTCATTGCGTTTCCCCCCGGTGCTGAAATAGAACAAGAGATAAAAATTATTAAAGAAGATTTATTTGCCGAAGCTGAAATAGGCGACACCAATTGGTTTAACGTGGATACAGAATCACAGGGAACGGAAACTATACATACCTCTGGAACCGCTGTTATTGCAAACAAAACAGCCAATAAGGTTACCCTTTCCAACGGCGCTCCAAAATCCATATTAGACTACGAGTTTAAAACCAGTAAACACAAGTCGTTTAAAGACAAGGTTAAAGGGTTAAAAGTAACCAAGCATCTACTCAATTATATCTATGCAGATGTTCATTCAATGTCGATTATGGTTGAGGATTACGAGTATTTGGAAAAGCTGGAAGTTATTGGAGGTAAATATACTAATTCAACTCCTTTGGTGTATGCAGAAGCGATATTGGATGACTCTTACTATAAAAAGCAAATACATCCCCTACTCTATAAGAATTATCCTTTGGAAGGAGGTATACGTGTAAGTAGGGTTGAGGAACTTTTGGGGGTTCCACCCGTTCGATCCTTTTATGTTGGGAACGAATATTTGGCGAATCTAGAGGGTAATTCCAATTCTTACTGGGTAAAGAATAGAATCCCCTTCGTATATAATCTGCCATATACCTATAAGTCCGACTTAGTAGACCTACGAAATAAGATCTTAAATATTTACAACAACACTAATGGGGATTTGGAAAGATATGAATCATTTAAATACCTAACAGGCACTACTTTCCCTCCCCTCCCTTTAGGTAATTATAAAGCCAAATTAATTTACCAAACTCCTGGAGGGCTATATCAAAAAGGATACGAGATTAAATATAAAAATGATTAAAAGTTCACCAAGCGGATTTCCCTCCCAATGAAATCTGAAAGGGTAAAGATTATTGACACTAAAAACAAAATGATGACATTGAAACATTCACTTCTGTTATTATTATTCACGATTTCCTTGGCAAACGCTCAAGATAATCCTGCTGTACAGGTAATTGCCCGTTCGTTACCAGATAAAGTTCTATTGAGGTGGGCCGTTGATAAACCCTTAGCATGGAAGAAAGCTAACGAGTATGGTTTCTTTATAGAGAGGAGTACTATATCAAGAAATGGAGAAGCAGTGGTACCCATAGAACGGAATCAACTGTCCAATATCCCCTTAAAACCTAGACCATTGAAAGAGTGGGAGACGCTGGCTGTGTCCGACCAAAATGCAGCTGTATTGGCACAAGCCTTATACGGTGATAGTTTCATTACAGAGTCTCCCAAAAATGCCATGGGTAAAATCTATGCCATAAACGATGAATTGGAACAACGATTCACTTTTGCCTTACTTGCTGCAGAACAAAACTTTGAAGCTGCATTATTAGCAGGTTGGGCTTTGGAAGATACCAATGTAGTAGCTGGGGAAAAATATGTATACAAGGTCTCTGTAGCCTTACCCTTAGATAACTCCCATATTATTAATGAAGGCACCGTATTTGCAAGTCCCGACTTATACGAAGAATTGCCAAAACCAATTGGGTTGTCCGCCGTTTTTGGTGATGAAAATGTTATGCTTAACTGGAATTTTAATTTGTTACAACATGTTTATACCAGTTATGTTATTGAACGTTCGGATAACAATATAAGGTATAAACAGCTTAATGGATTACCATTATTTAATGCGCAAGAATCTAGGAGTGGTCAAGAAGTGTCCCTCTTTTACACCGATTCAATTCCCAACAATACTAATTTTTATTATCGAGTAAAAGGTAAAACAGCTTTTGGTGAAACGGGACCACCTACAGAGCCCTTGATGGGAAAAGCAATAAAAAACCTTGGTTTTGTCCCCCGAATATATAAAAAGGAAATGCCTACAGATAACAAGGCTATTCTATACTGGGAGTTTGATAAAGAGGGTAATGATCTGATTACGGGGTTTGAAATTCGCCGAGCCCATAAGGAAAAAGGACCTTTCGAAACTATAAAATCGGGTCTTCAAGCAACACTAAGACAAACAACCGTCACCAACCTTCAACGTATCAATTATTTTACCGTTGTCGCCATCGGAAAAAATGGTGTGGAAAGTGAATCCTACGCAAGCATGGTACAACCCATTGATTCCACACCCCCTTCACCCCCAACCGGATTACAAGGTATAATGGATACCACAGGAATTGTAAGACTAACTTGGAACAAAAATCTGGAGGAGGATTTAGGTGGGTATCGCATTTTCAAAAGTAACAACCCGGAGGTGGAATTCAGTGAACTGACCAAAAACACTTTAGGCATAGAAGCTTATATAGATACTGTTCCAATTAATAACCTAAATCGAAACGTCTACTACAAAATAGCAGCTGAGGATTTACGGTTTAACCGTTCTAGTTTTTCTGAAATGATCGTTGTGAGGAAGCCCGATTTGGTTCCTCCTTCATCCCCCTTGATGAAGAATTTTGAAGTTACTCAAGAAGGGGTTAACCTCTCGTGGTTTCCAAGTAGCAGCAAGGATGTGATTGCCCATGTAATTTATAGGAGAAATGAAGAGGCTCCAGAATTAAGATGGGAAAAGCTGCACGAATCTATAAGCACCAAGGATTCACTTTATTTTGACAAGACCCTTCAAGATTCTGGAATATATAGTTACACTGTAATAGCCAAAGATTCAGTGGGATTAGAAAGTTTACCAGCAAAACCTATCAGCATTATCTGGAGGGGGAAATCTTTGGATGTAAACGACATAAAATTTCAAGGAGTTGTAAATCGGGAACTACGTTTTATAAACCTTTCATGGAAAATTAAAGCTAATAATATTGTTGAATATGTTCTCTATCGGGGCACTAACAATCGGGGATTAAAATTATACAAAACTTTGAACGGCGATTCCAAAGGATATAACGATACCGATCTGGAGATTAATACCAACTATACGTACGGCCTTCAACTAATACAGAAAGGTGGGGCTTCTTCATTTATTAAAGAGATCAATTTAAAATATTAGGGTTATGAAAAAGAATGTGTTTTTACTATTATTAATTCTTTCAAACCTAGCGTTTAGTCAGGAAAAAGAATATGATGTATATCTTAATTACTCCTTTATTGGCACAGGTAATGATCCACGGATAGCTGAGGTTGATATAAAAAGTAATTCCTCAATTGGCAGTCCAATATTATTTAATAACAATTTCCCTGCCCCTGTATATGACGGTCCATTTGATATTAGAGGAATCAATGGAATTAGAAGTTCTAATAATTCAGTGGCAATTACCGGCACCCTAGATGTCTCAATTTTAGGCGAACAAACTGGAGATTTTAAAACCATAAACCTAAGTATGGACCAACCAATCAAAAGTTTTTTGCTATCCGCTGATTACACTACATTTAGTGCGAACCTCACCTTCAGACCTAAAATGGAGTTTTCACTACCTGAAAACAGTAAATGCTATAAAGACAAAATCACTGTAATTGCAACCCCTGGTCATCCACAAGAAAGTTATTATTGGGAATATAGTGTTCCTTCAAAGAATATAACATGGAAGCCATTATCAGTTGACTTGCAAGAAAAAAATGAATTAGAAATCAATTTAATTGATATTGTTGGAGTTGATTATGAAGAATTTATTGGTGAGGTTATTTACTTCAGATTAACTAACACTATAAATAAGTATGATGTTCCAAGCTTATCTTATAATTGGATAAACTGTTCTCCAGAACTTATAGATGATAATCCAATTACAACTACTGATGCAAGTTGTTTTGGCAGTAACAACGGTGCTGTAACTTTAACCTTTAAGCAAGATATCGCTCCAGAATCACAAATGCGCTTTTTTGTTTATGAGGGAGAGCTACCTAATAGTACTACAGAAGAAAACCTGAGAAGCGAAAGCCCCGAATTTCCCGGAATCTCAAAACAAACTGTTTTAGATCCATTGTTAAGGTTAACACAGACGGAAAATGGATATAAGGGCTCTATAGTTGGTTTATCGGGCAACAGTCTTAACCAAGACAACACATTGGAAAATTTTTCCAAGTATTTCATTGTATATCAAGAGGTTGATTATAGTGTAACTCCTGCAATAGTTAAAAGCGGAGAATTAACACCAACTACATTTAGGATACACCAACCTACCCAGGTGGTATTAGACACATCGTCTACAGATTTTTTTACGGATGCTTCCTGCGGCAAGCCTGCTACTTTCAACTTAAATGATACCGCCATGGGAGGTGATAATCTTTTCCTTGGTGGCAATTATTCATATCAATTTAGTATGGATAATGGTACTAGCTGGGATCCAGTGGAACCAGCAAACAATGTGTTAGAAATTGAGCCCCATGAAAATCAACAAACAATACTAATTAGAGGAGTATACCATGTCGACGGTAAAAATTGTGTGGGAGAAGAATATCAATTTATCATCGCACCAATCGTTCCCCCCATCATAATTACCGATTCCTCAGCAGGCACCACATCTACGGCAGCAGCTTCAGATGGAAGCGTAGAGGTGGAGTTTTCTGGTGGTATAAAGGAATATACTTATAAATTAACTCGACTTAATATTGACACCAATATTTATGAGGAAGTAATGGCCAGTCCAACAATAGGGCTCATTCCCAACAAACGAATTGTTTCTTACTACGACCTTCCCATTGGAACTTACCGGATTACAATAACAGACGGGAATAATTGTACACAAGAATCGGCCGACCTGACAATTAATGTCGAGCCCACCCCCACCTTGGGTACACCTGAGATTACGCAAATGGAATGTGAAGGTAGTTATGCATCCATTAGTGTTCCCGTATCCAATTATAGTTCTAATTACCAATATCAATGGATTATAAATGGAGAAGCATCGGCCATACAAACTAGCGGCAATCCCAATATTACAGCAAATTATATTTCCACTCCTGGAAATCATATATTAAAGGTGGCGAATGGTGGAGTATCCGATGCGGATTTTAACAAGGAGGCTTATACAACTAATGTCTCTGTTCAAATTGACAACCCCAAAACAGTAATCATCACAAACGCCACTCCAAATGCCACACAATGCGAGAACGCTACTGATGGTAGCATAGACCTAACCATCTCTGGTGGTAATTCTTTTGAATACTCCTTAGAGTTCTTCCCAAGTGAAACAGATTGGAGTCCGTTAATAGATAATAGTATCACCAACCTTGCTCCGGGAAAATACAGGGTTACTATCCGTAACGAAAACGGATGCGAATCCGAGACCCTTGAAAACATCATTGTGGAAGAGGCAACACCACTAGAGGTAACCATCTCTAAAACAGATGCCACTACCCATAGTGGAAGTCAAGGGTCAATTAATCTGAATATTACAGGAGGAACTCCATTTTCTGCTCCTAATGACCATTATAATATTTCTTGGGAGAAGGATGGAATATCTTTTGAAGCCCCCGATCCCTCAACTCCTTATTTCATTAGTGGATTAGAAGCTGGAGATTACATAGCTACTGTGACAGACGCCAATGGTTGTGATAATTTCATAAGTATTAACATTACAGAACCAGGTCCCTTAAAAATTCTTAGTTTCACAAGTACCGACGCTTGTAACAACCTAAATAATGGATCCTTATCGGCATCAGTACAAGGGTCGGGACAGCTCACTTTTAATTGGATTTTAAAAAATAGTTCCCCTACAGGAACGGTGGTAGCAACTACTACTACTTTGGACGGAAACTCATCAGTTGAAGGATTGGCCCCCGGCACCTACGCCCTTAATATTATAGAAGATGCCAGTGGCAATGAAGTACATAGCGACCAAGACCTGATCATTGCAGAAGCAGCTCCTTTTGCCGCTATTATTACGACTACGGAATCCAGTTGTGGAAATCCGAATTCAGGAACCATTAGCATAAGTGAGGTTTCGGGAGGAACCCCCTTCTCCACTGGATCGCCCTATGAATACCATATTAATGATGCCTTCGACAACTACCAATCAGAGCCCGTATTCCACTTTCTTTCCCCTAGGACCTATATCGTTACGATACGGGATGCCCAAGGCTGCGAGTATAGTGAAACAGTAGAGGTAACCCAAGCCGGAGCTCCCATAATAGATCATGCTAATACGATTCTGACTAACCCATCTTCGCCCGGTGGTGCCGATGGCTCTATTACTTTATCATTCAATGAACATACATCTGACTACAGCTACGAGTGGTCAGGACCTGGTATTGATGGAGATACTTCCAAAGATATAACCGGTCTAGTAGCAGGGAACTATCAAGTAACCATTACAACCCCGGAAAATTGCTCATCGGTTGCCAATTTCACCCTAAGCGACCCCAATCCTCTCTCTGCTACCATTACTCAAACCGATTTCTTAGAATGTAATGGTGATAATTTTGCTGAAATCACAGCTCATATCCAAGATGGTACAAAACCTTATACTTACAAATGGTTTGAAATAATTAATGGTAATAACGTTATCGTATCAGGGGATACTGAAATTCTTGGAGGTTTATTCACGGGAACCTATTTTTTACAGGTCACCGATGCCAATAATACCACTGTAAACACAAGTCCGCTTACCATCGCTCAACCCGATGCCTTAACAGTACAGGTAGATGCGGTAACCGATATTTTATGTGGCGATGAAGCGACTGGTGCTGTTAATATATCCGTCTCAGGAGGTACGGCCCCCTATTCCTACATATGGAGTAATGGCAGCATTAATCAAAATCTAGACCAAGTACCTGCAGGGGAATATACATTGGAGATTATGGATGCTAATGCTTGTTTTACCGAGATAACAGCCATTGTCCAGAATGCTCCTAACAGCCTTCAGGTTACCAATGTCTCTATTTCCAATGCTTCTGCATACTTGGCCAACGATGGTTCCATAACTCTGAATATCACAGGTGGATCATCGCCCTACGACATTACTTGGACAAAATTATCAAATAATGAAATCCTAGAGGGCCAAGAATCAATTTCCAATCTTTCATCAGACCTATATCAAGTTTCCATCAAAGATATAAATGGTTGTAGCATCACAGAAATTTATGAGGTTGTCCAGCCTGATATTGTAGAAGATACTATTGTTCAACCCAGTTGTTCGGGCAATTCTGATGGAAGCATCTCGCTTTTGGTAAACCAAGGAGATGGGGATTATACTTATCTGTGGAATACTGGAGCGACCACTAACGCTATTAGCAACCTACAATCTGGTAATTACTCAGTTACCATTACTGGTTTCGAGAACGGACCTCTCACCAGATCCTATGTACTAGAAGAACCTTTAGCATTGGAAGTAGATTTAGGTGAAACTAAAACCTTGTGTAGTGGGCAAGAATTGGTCCTAGATGCATCCATAGAAGATGGCAATGCCAAATACTCATGGACCTCAGACACTGGATTTACTAGTACCAGTCCAAATGCAATTATAAAAGAAGGGGGCACCTACACGGTTACAATTTCCACCCAGAACGGTTGTAGTACAACTGGAAGTGTTTTAGTGGTAGTAAACGATGATAAGATCAGTGCCGAATTTGCCATGTCTAGTCAGGTATTTGTGGGCGAGCCCCTTATTGCTGTGGATATAAGCTTTCCCCTTCCGGAGTCCCAAAAGTGGATACTACCAAAAGAAGCGATAATTGTCAAAGAAGATACCGATGAAGCAAAACTCATATTCAATGAGCCCGGCGAGTACGAAATTGGGATTATTACTCAAATTGGAGACTGTATGGCACAAAAGACCAAAAAAGTCCTTGTGGTTGCCAACGAAAATAATGTTAACAAGGGAGAATTGGATCCAAGAAAACAATTGGAAGATTTCATAATCTATCCTAATCCTACCAGCGGAAAGTTCACGGCAGATATAAAACTTTCTCAAAGAGGTAGCATCAGCATTAAGGTATTCAACTTTGCCAATAATGCATTAATGGCAGCTGAAAAAGAAAGGGGCAGCGCCACTTATAGAATTCCACTTGACATTTCCGGTTTGCCGGTAGGTGTGTACGCAGTGGTCTTGGAGACTCCATTTGGCAATTCCTTGCGGAAGGTGATTTTAAAATAAAATCAATAGACATGAAGACAGCATTATACTATTTTGTTTCGTTAGCCAACTTCTTGAAAGGACTCGTTTCCATTAAGGAAGATAGGTTTGCAAATAACTATCCAGCAACAAGGTCGGATTTTGAGAGTTCCGTTCCTAGCAATTATACCTGTTCCGGTAACAATAAACAATGTAGATTGCTTGTATGGAATAGCCTCATTAAAAGGAGTTTATTCTCTAGTCTACTATTCTTTTTCTCCTGTGTCTTGGCAAATGCGCAATCATTTCCAGTACAGATTGTGCCACAGGCCATCCCTCCCCCTCCAATCTATTTCTCCGAATATGCAGATGCTGGTACAGTGAACAGTCCCCTTAAAGTACAGCTCATTCTAAACGATTTTCAAATTGCCAATCGCGAAGTACGATTAAAAACTTACTTTGAAGGAAATGGGATAACTTTCCGAAGCAACGATATGGTGGTTGGGGCTCGCCCCCTGTTTTTGGAAGGGGGAGTTCCTTTGGTGCTCACCAATACAGATTTAGCGGCCTATTTTAAATTTGAGAATATTACGGGTATTTCGCCCAACGTATACGGTAGCGCCATCCCAGAAGGAGTCTATCAATTCTGCTTTGAGGTCTACGATATGCTTACGGGAAACCGACTCTCACAAAAAAGCTGTGCTGTCAGTGTTATCTTCCAGAACGATCCTCCCTTTCTAATTTCCCCAGGAAACAGGACCAACGTGGCAGAGACCAATCCACAGAACATTATTTTCCAATGGACCCCCAGAAGCATCAATGTTACCAGTGTAGAATACGAACTCACCTTGGTAGAGATCTGGGACAATGTAATAGATCCGCAAGCTGCTTTTTTTAGTTCTCCCCCTGTATTCCAGACTACAACCACCGGCACCACCTATGTTTACGGGCCGTCAGATCCACTGTTGCTATCTGGAAAAAGGTACGCCTGGCGGGTACGTGCCATGGCGAAACAAGGTGCCGAGGAGATCGGACTGTTTAAGAACCAAGGGCAGAGTGAGATCTTCTCCTTTTCATATGCAGGAAACTGCGAGCAACCGCTAGGATTAAATCATGAGGTAAAGGGCAGTACCAATGCCAATATTTTTTGGGAAGACCTTTCCACCGATGTCCCAGAATACACCGTGCGCTACCGTCAAAAAGGGCATTCCAATGTTTGGTTTTTCAGCAAGACCACCACAAACCAGCTCACTCTCTGGGATCTAAAGGCAGGAACTACCTACGAATATCAATTACAGAAAAAATGCGCGGTTACTGGTAGCGATTGGAGCATGGCTAAACAGTTTACTACCTTTATTGTAGACAACCAGACCAGCCTGTATGAATGCGGTATTATACCCAATTTAAGCTTGGACAATAAGGAGCCCCTACCCAATATCACTTCTGGAGAGCAGTTCACAGCAGGAGATTTCCCCATTACCCTGACCGAAGTGAATGGTGGAAACGGCCGCTTCTCGGGAAAGGGCTATGTCACCATTCCCTACCTTAACAGTATAAAGGTAGCGGTAGAGTTTACTAATGTACTAATCAACACCGATAACCAACTGGCTGAGGGTATGGTGGTCACCAAGTACGACGCAGATATGAAGAATATCCTGGATGTAGATGTGGCTATTGACATAGTAAGCGCTGCCTACGATGCGGTAACCGATTTAGGGGAGAGCACTGCCGATATTTTAAAAGATGTATTTAATCGTGATGACGAACAGGAAGAAAATGCCCCAGAACCAGAACCTATATCCGATGTTACCGAGATTCCTACTAACAATGAAAGTAGTTCTTATGTTGATAATAATTTAGTAGAAAGCAATAATGATACTGCTAGTCATACCTCCGAAAGTCCACAAACTGATAACAACACCTTAAATGAAAGTAACCTCAATACTGGACCTCATGCTGAGGATACCAGCAATACAGAAAAGGAAGCGGTGATAGTATTTAATGGAACGGAATACAGCAATAATGAAGTTATTGAAGTTATATATGATAAGACTAATTCCCATTATGCATTCTTACTGAAGAACCATCCAGAAGATGCGACCTTAAAATGGCAAATCTTAAAATCAGGTACTGATTATACTCCTGAATATATCACCAATGAACCTATATATGACAATCTCGGAATTGACATGAAAAAGGTATACGTATTGGATTTGGTAGCTAATTATAATGATAAAAGAATAAAAGTAACCTTACATAGAAAGCTTAAGGATTTTGATTTAATAAATATATATGCAAAACCAGAGGATAGCCCTTCAAGAATCGCCAAAAGTGGCCAAAAACTGTATTTGAAGAAATCGTCAACTTCCATAAATAAAGCAAAACGTAAGGTCGACTTTAGTGTGCACGTAAGCCCTAACTTATCCCAGGGAGACATTTCGCATAATGGTATCAGGTGGTATTATGAGATGCCAGATACTCAGTATAATTTAGGCAAAAACTACGGTAGAAAGAATATTCATTTAAATCTTACTGAGCAAAATACTACATATTCCGTAAAGGTAGAAGCTGGTAATCCTAATAAGTTAAACAAAAATATTGATGTAGTCTGGTTCGATGGGACTGAAACCTCTTGGAGTAATATGCCCCCAGTAGTTCGTGAAGTCCTTAATAAAAGTCTCGAGGATATTAATGAAGGTGTAGAAAGCTTAAATAATATTCTTCCATCGGATCAGGTCACGATAAAGTTGGATGAAATTAAAGTTGAAGGTAGTGAAGTTAAAAAGGAAGATAATGCCTCCAGGTTATATTATCTAGAACAAAAAGAGTATGCGAGCGGTGGAATAACAATCTCATCTCCCAAAATTATCTTTCCTATTCCAGCATTGGTTCCACTAAATCGATCCGGTATTGTGGATATTGGACCTTATATCCAGGCTGGTTTAAACATCTCTGTACAAGGTGGGGTACAAAGAAAAAAATATATAGAAACCAGTGTGTTCCAAAATGATGAAAACTATCTAATGTTAATAGCTTCAGGCTGTATAACAGCTGGAGTTACAGCCGAACTTCTAGTTGCGAAAGATCAAGTAGATTTTAGTGTCAACTTTAATGGGGTTGGGTGCCTTGCTGGCTCAGGTAAATACAATTTCACTTCTAAATTACTAACAGCTGAATTCTATATACCCCCTGTAGTACTTACTGGAGAAATCAAAATAAAAACCAAAGGTGTTTTAAAGTTTGAACTAATAGATTGGAGTAAGAAAATAACAGTTACCGAAAAGATTCCATTAGGTAGTCCGTTGAAACATCAATTTTAAAATAAAAAACCATTAAAAAATGACTAAACTAAACCTATTTCTATTGATCTCATTAATTGTTGTATCCATTATCAATGCTCAAGATCAAGATTCAAATCTTATTTTATCCTACCCCGAAGAATCTGAAATTTCCTTTTATGAGTATCCTTCAAATACTTTTGCAAAGGCAATTTATACAAGTCAGGAGGAGGCGTCCAATGAATTTCCAGAGCAACTAATGGAATCCATAATTTCAGCCACTAATCAAGAATGGGTTAATTATAACACCCTGGGCGGTGCTGAGAATGCAACTCAACAAGAGAATAGCCATTTCGACAGAGTAAAGACTATGGATAAGGACAAGAATTATTTCGAATTAGCCCATAAGCTTACCTTCAATGTTGGCGAATTACCTACTGTAATAATAAAGTTTTTCACCCATTTCGAAGATGTTCAGGTTATGTCTGGAGTTGCAGTTTTGCAATTCGAAAATGGGAGGTGGCAAAAAACATCACATCCCTCATTATCCACTTTATCCATAATAGTCATGCGGATGAAATCGGAAGTACTTAGGGGAATAGTATTACAAAATTCTGACGATCCAAATATAATTGCCATAACTGAACGTGTAACAACTGACTCTGGCTTGGACTTAGCCTTATTGGAAGAAGAATTTGACAGCTGGTATATTCCAGAAATAGATCAAAGAAAGATTGAACTGTACAAAGATCCCAAAACTTGGTAACCACTTTATAATAATTAAATATCATGAAAAACATTCTTTTAATTCTCCTACTCGCCTCCTCAAACTGCCTCTTGTCCCAATTAGATTACAATAGCTTTAAAGGGGAAAAATCTAAAATTTCGTTCAACAAGGAGTACACCTATTCCAACATCTACGACTACCGTGTAAATGCCAAATATGAAGATTCGTTAATGATAAGAAAGTATAATATAAATACTCCTGAAGGTATTCTTTCTAATAAATATTCCTTGGAATTATCAGAAAACAAGAAGGATTCTGTAGTTTTTGAAGTCGTTCTACATTCTAAATTGATGGTAGATATAAATAGAGAGCGACATTGTTTCATAAAATACAAAACCAGAAAAGATAATAAATCATCGGATATAAAAATAGTAAACTTAACAAAGGAAAAGGATACGTGGAGGGAAAACACCGATACTAATAACGAAATTGAAAAAACAAAACAGGTCTTTTTATATACCGATGTGAATATGTTATTCGAGTTTTACAATTACTTCGACAACCCAAATTTCCCAGAACTCAACAATCTAAAGCCACTCGTAAAAGAGTCGAACGGAACACTAAACATAGGAAAGTTATATGAAGTTATAATGGAGAATAGAGCTACTTTAAATCAGTATTTAGAAAATTAAGACCATCAATTACTAGTACAAACCCACCCATGCTCTATAACCAACTTGACAATCATAGAAAAAGTAAGTTTAACACCCTAGCTTCCAACCTATAACATTATCAAGGCAGTTACAGAACTACAGAATCAAACAGGATGAGGACCAAGGTGACCGTACGCCAATAGCATACTTCCATACATTTTTAAAAGCCGATGCTTTTTTATTTACCTCTTATCGAATAAAGGTAGGTGACAAAAGCATTTAAGCATATATTACAAGTAGTATCTAATTCCCCAGTTCATTTGATGTAACTAAAACACTAAACCACCAAACAGATCTAACCCGGATAATTCATGGGTATATAGTAAAATTGGGTGTA
>NZ_MTAZ01000018.1 GCF_002150785.1 Arenibacter amylolyticus
GAGATATCGATCACCGTATCCACACCAGCCTCATCCCTATAGGTGAAGGTACCGTTGGTATTGGAAACAATCGTCGTCATAGTCTCCACAAACCGCAAACTACCCAGATCCACACTAACACTACCTCCATTTTCCAGTGTTAGAGAAAGTTGATCCGTTGTTGGATCGAAAGTGAAGTTTTGAAGTTGCTGACTATCGGTAGTTGTCAACTCCCAAGAGTTCCCATCCCAATAATAGATGGTTCCCGTAGTGGTATTCACATAGATATCGCCTGTACCGGCAGATGGTGATGTACTACCTGGTGTTGAAACAAGTGTTCCGCTTAACACCTTACAATCACATTGGTCTTCCAAACTAACGGTGGTTTGCGCAAAAGCAAAACTGGATATAAGGAAAATAAAAAGTAGAATCTTTTTGTTCATGGTGGTTGGATTACTAAATACTGTTGTTCTCATGTAGCACATAACTATTATCTCGTGATTTACCAGGAATAAAGAAATGACGCTACCATACAAATATTAATTAACTGAGTCCGTAGCTGAAATATTTGTTGTGTATTGGCTAAAACCTATAGTAAAGAGCAAAAAAAAAGGGGTTTAGCCCGTTTACAGCTTCTAAATGGTGAAAATCTAAAGACCTATACACTCCTTAAACACCCTGTTTCATCGATGAAATACATCGCGCAGACAATAAAATTTGTGAAAAAATACGGGGCGGTCTAGTTTCTTTTGTTCCTATCTGATAGATCAACTTAAGCAACCAGTAAGAACTACCTAAGTAATTTGCCTGGTATGGATGAATAATAATAGCTCTCTCTTGATTTAGATTGGATTGTACCCTTTGGTTTAGGCATCACTAATTCTTTTTTACTCGATGGGTAATCCGTCTGTTGGTAATCACAGTGCTTATCTTGACTGTTAATAAAGCATGGGAAGAAGTTGCCGGCATTGAACAAGCTCCGGATGAATTGGATAAAACTGCTCTAAACAAGAATCCGGAATAACTCAATTCAGTATTAATAACCGTTAAAGAAGAAGTTGCCACCCCATTATAATTAGCACCATCTAATATGGGGCTGAAACTTACACCATTATCTGTGCTCACCTCCCATTGATAGGTATCAACATTGGTTCCAGTGACAGTAAAAACAGCATTTGCATTTTGAAAAACGGTGGTATCAGTGGGGGAGGAATCTACCGTTACGCTACTTTCTACAATTAATTCTGCTGCACTGGACACTTTTGAATCACAGCTACTTGCTGTTGATGAAGCTACCACTCTATATAAATTATTATTCATACTTATAACGGCAGGATTAATGGTTAATGTATTTGTATTTACACCTGCATAAGGACCACCATCCGCCAAATCACTATAGGTACTGCCATTATTGGTACTAATTTGCCATTGATAAGTATCTAAATTAGTCGTGTTCACGTAAAACTGGGCCGAACTTCCTTCACAAACCCTTGTGTTTACCGGTTGTGAATCAATGCTACCTATTGGGTCTTGCCCTACGGTTATAGTGGAAGCATCAGTTGGATCTGAACTACATCCCGCCAATGGGGCAATATTTAGTGAATATTCCCCTGGTTTATTTATTGGAATATTATTGAGTCCCACTCCCCTTCTTAGAATACTTCCATCTGGAAATGTAACTCCTGGGGTTAGGGATCGCCACGTATATTCTGCAGATGGAGAAATAAAATTAGCCTGTAAGGTTAACTGTTCGTTTGGCTCACACCCAGGAAAATCTCCTGGATCCTGAATACTGGTATCTACCGTATAGCCCGCTTCCCCACCCAAAAAATCATAGGGACCAGCAAAATCTTTCAAGGAGGCATTAAAGGCAGCAGAGGTTCTAGATTTAACTAACACTGAACTAAAGGGAGAGTCGCATGCAAAACTATTTCCAAAAAGCGTACCTGGATCAAAGCCTATTCCAGTGAAATTCACGGCAACCTCCGCTAAAGAATTTACTTGATAAGCGGTGGCTGAATCTAGGCCCGTTGCATTAGTACCCCATGGCGGTGCAAGAGCTGAAACGGAATTTACACGACTATAGGTATTGCCCGTAAAATCGATACTGGCATAACCATATGTAACCCCACCAACTGAAGCACTACCAACAAAACCATCCTTATTCTTAATGTAGGTAAAACCGATATTATTATCATAATTAAATTTTCTTGTCCAGACGCGGACCTCTATCCCTTCCACCCCTTGACCGGTGTAAGAAAATCCAACAGTTACATCCCCAATTTGTAAGGGATCACCCGTTAACGGATTAAACTCCCAAGCGGTGTGTCCACCATTTGGGCCCACATTTGTAAAGCTCGAACCACTTACTTGTAGTTCACGAACAAATAATTCAAAATCTAGAAAATGAGAACCATTGGCTTCCAAAGTAGAAACCGCTAAATTCACCCATAGATCGTCATTGGCCGAATCTCCATCCCTACGCATATGAACGTAACTATCAATAATATCATTCTTACTTCCGGGACTTCCTGAAGTTATTTCCCAAGTTTCTGGATTATCTCCATTCTTACCTTGTGCAAAAATAGTATCATCGTCAACTCCGCCTTCTGATCCCACTTGATCATGCCCAAACCTTGCCGCATACCAAACATATCCATTGTGGACCGTGTAATTACCACGACTCATCCGGGTATCAAAAGGCGTATTACTTCTTGAATCGATTAGGGATTGGAAGCTTGCTTGTTGACTCTGGTCAATCACTCCCATTCCCGTAGTCCCTTGGAACCAGTCATCCGTACCAGAGGTAGTAGTCCCAGAATATACATCAGCCTCAATACCAAAATTAGCCCCTACACCTGGATTCTGAGCAGCCACCTGTATAATTCCTGTTAATGAAATTAGAAATATAATTTTTAGAAGGTTATAACGCATATGTATTTCAATTGTCGCCTAAAATAATCTGACAAGAAAGTCTGACCCAAAAATTGTTGCAAAAACCAAAGAATAGGGTGTATAAAGGCTTAATAATGTTATATGGAACAAGCGAACAGTTACTAATTTCAATAAGTTAAATGATATAAACCCTTCCCCTACTCCAAAATAAGAAACTCCGATCTACGGTTCATCTGGTGTTCTTCCTGGGAACATTTTACCCCATTCCCACACTTATTAACAAGCTTGGTCTCCCCAAAACCTTGCTGTAGTAACCTATCACCAGCAATTCCTTTTGCCTTCATATAGGCGGTGGTAGCTTCGGCCCGTTTGTGCGACAGCCAAAGATTGTAGCTGTCCCTTCCCTGACTGTCCGTATGGGAAGTAACCTTTAATTTTAAGCTGGGATATTTTTCCATGGCAGCAATAATCTTTTGTATTTCTACCTCAGCATCGGACCGAATGCTATATTTATCGAAATCGAAATAGATAGTTCCCAATTGTAACAACTTGGCCAAATCGTCCCCAGAATTGCCAGTGACCGTATTGGGTTCCAAATAGAAATCTATTTCACTAGGCTTAACTTCCGATACGGGGAGATACTCTTCGGCAGGTACATAACCATCCATTAGGGCCCTTATAAAGTTTCCTGTATTCCCATCAATCATCACCGTATAATACCCTTCAATGTTGGTAAGTACCGAAGTTACTTCCTCATTGGTCTCATCGATTACCTTTACCCTGGCACCCACTAATACTTCATTGGTTATTTTATCCCTAACGATCCCCGATATGGAAGCAAAGTAATCTAATTGCAAGGGTTTAGTCTCTGTAAAACTGTAAATATCATCACCCCCTACTCCCCCCTTCCTATTGGAAGCAAAATATCCCTGCTTGGTCTCCTCATCAATAATAAAGGTAAAATCGTCCACATTACTATTGATGGGTTTCCCCACATTTATCACTTTACCGAGCGACTGGCTATCGGCAATTTTTACTGCGAATACATCTAACCCGCCCAAGCCTGGATGCCCATCCGATGAGAAATACAATATGTTTTCACTACTTACAAAGGGAAAGCTTTCCCTAGCCTCCGTATTTATAGACTCCCCTAAGTTTATAGGGGGTCCGTAGCTGCCATCCCCATGGATGGCTACCTTAAAAATGTCTGATTGTCCATAGGTCCCGGGCATGTCTGACGCAAAGTACAAGGTTTTTTCATCCGGACTTAGGGTTGGATGGGCCACCGAATAGGAATCGCTGTTAAAGGGGAGTTCTTTAATAGCGGTCCACTCCCCTCCCTTTTTGGTAGCTTTAAACAGTTTTAGGCGAATTATGCCCTTCTTATTCTTCACCGTCTTTTCATCCAAGTAATTGTTTCTTGTAAAATAGAGGGTTTTTCCATCCTTGGATATGGCAGTAGTTGATTCGTGTAATCGGGTAGTTATTTCCTTTCCCAAGGGTAGTACCTTATCTTGGGAGGCACTATCTACATTCACCTTGTATAAATCTAAAAAATCCATGGCCGTCCATGTATGCCTATTCCTAGAAAAATTCCCGGTATCCCTATCCGAGGCAAAAAGCAACCCTTGTTTATAAAAGGTAGGCGCAAAATCTGAGTACTTGGAATTATGCTTAAACTTCCCTATTTGGTAACGGCCAGAATTCTTGGCAATCTCCTCAAAATAGTCGGCTTCGGTCTTATAAAGTCCTACCCGGACATCCGAGGCATTCATCTCGGAGAATTTTGCCATGATAGTTCTAGATTTATCTAATTCTCCCAACGACCGTAAGGTCTGCGCATACCTAAAATAAAAATCGGGAGCCATAGATTCTGGATAATCCTTTAACAATTGCTGGTATATTTCCGAAGCTTCGGAATAATCACCATTAAAATAGTAGGAGTTCCCCAGTTTCTTCAACAAATCCGCAGAAACGTAGCCTTTGTCTAACACCCGTTTATAGATATCAATAGCCAAACTAAACGAGTAATCCTTATAGTTTTTATTGGCCTTGTTTACCAGTTTATCTTGAGCCTGGGAAACCGGAACAAAGACCAAAACGATAAACGTAAGCAAGCATAATTTTTTAATCATATTTTCCTTTTTAGAAGAAACGTGGCGAAATCATTCTATTGAATTTCCTCACCAATTCGTACCTTAAAAAGACTTCAAAAGTACCATCGTTAAACTGGGTACCTCCCAATTCGGTAGTCTCACGATCGTAGGCCAGTCCTATCATTATTTGGTTGCTTAGTTGCACCCCCACCATGGCACTGAATGCGGCATCCCATCTATAGGCTGCCCCAAAGCTAAACACATCATTATACAGGAAACTTGCCGATGCATCCAATTGTAGGGGGGCCCCACCCACTACCTTGGTCAACAATGCGGGTTTAAATTTAAAATTATGGTTTAGGTCAAATACATAGCCGGTTATAAAGTAGAAATTCATTCTTTCGGTAGCTAAGAATTGTACCGAATTGGCATCTCTCTTGGAATTGTCAAAATGCTGTGTCTCTATTAAATTGGGAGCAGATATTCCCGCATAGAATTTATCCGTATGATAATATACCCCCACGCCAAAATTGGGAGAAAACTTATTATCGATATTTTCCCCTTCCACATTCTCTGAATCAAAATTGTTGAGTCCAGTAAAATCCAAATTCAATAAATTGCCCCCTGCCTTTAGTCCAAAAGACAGTTTGGCATCCATAGACACCTCTATAGTATAGGAAACAAGTGCATCAAACTGGGTTTCCTGTACTACCCCATCCCCAATATTATCGTTGATAATGGAAATACCATAACCTAATCTACTGTTCCTTATGGGGGAGTGTAGGTTAATAGTCTGTGTTTTGGGTGCCCCGTTAAGCCCTACCCATTGGGATCTATAGAGCGCGGCTATACTCAACTGCCCCCTAGATCCTGCATAGGCAGGATTTACACTCATAGTATTGTACATATATTGGGTATACTGGGCGTCTTGTTGCGCATGCAGCCCAACCATGAATAAAAACATGGTTAAAACAGTGACAAAGAGACTCTTTTTATAGTTCATCTTACAATAGGTATTTTATTGGCTCAAATAAAGGTAGCCACTGTCCGTTACATCCTCTTGGTCTGTCTGATACTGAAAAATGTAATAATAGATCCCTGCGGGCAAATAATCTTGACCAGAAACGGTTGACCTCCCCCTAGATCTACCTTCAAAGACGTTGTTCTGATTATTGTAGTCCCTTCCCTCGTAGACAGATACTCCCCACCTGTTATATATTTGCAAGGAGTTATTCTTGGCATTTACTACTCCCCTTATAAAAAGGAAGTCGTTTTTACCATCCCCATTGGGAGTTACCAGCTGATTCACTTCTATTGGTTCAATAGAATCGTCCTTGGACACCAGTACGGTTACCGTTGCAGAATCGCAATTGGTGGTGTTGGAGACTTCACAAATTATATAATCAATGGAATAGCTTCCTTCCTTAGTCCCAGGCGTGAGCTCTATGCTCCCATCCTCATTAATAGAAAGAGCCTCCGTAGGCGTAGCGGTCAATATCACCTCCTTGGGAAGAACAGGGTCACCATTTAACGTATCATTGTCCAGTACATTGGCATCCGCGGGGATCCCGCCTAATGTTCCCCCGTTTATGATATCCTCTTGGGCATCCAATATATTCGCTTCTACTAGAATGCGCACCGTGGCCGTAGCACAAACAGTAGGATCTACCTTTCTATTACAAACCTCATAAACGATAGTCACCGTAGTATTGGATTCGGACACAAGGGGAGTGTAAGATAACATACCCGTAGCAGCATCCAACTGTATGCTACCCATTGCCGTGCCGTCTATGTGGGATAACTGGGTACTTCCCCTATTAATGGAGTCGTTATTGGGCAAAAAATCATCATTTGCCAAAATATTGATGGAGGTTTCGGTAAGTGCTGGCGTTAAGCCATCATCATCCCTTGCAGTAGCCACCAGGGGATTTGGATCTGAGCCATTGGGATTACCATCCCCATCGCAGTCCAATTCTTCCCATGCCTGGGAACGGATTTCTGTAACACTTTCCAGATTATAATCACAGGGATTTAAGGGGTCTGTACCCTCTATCACTTCTATCTCATTGGTAACCCCATCCCCGTCACAATCCAGAATCATCCATTCATCGGAAGGGGAAAGCGTTTGGTGCTCTAGAATAAAATCGCAGGAATCCGAAGGGTCTGTCCCGTCCTCTTCTTCTTGATCATTTGGCACCCCATCCCCATCATCATCCATACTTACACAAATCATTGGTATTAATGATAATCCAATACCACTTCTTTGCTTCGCTTCTGTAGTGTAAAAGGATATCTGGGTTACAGTTGATTCCGAATGCCAAAAGAATCTATTTTTCTTATCGATATCTGCTACGGTAGTATTCTCTATATAATAATTAGCTCCCTCATTGGCAGCTAATAATCCTAGTGGTACTATAGTGGTCTGATTATATACGTCCCCAGGCAATCCAATGATTCCATCACGTCCCAAAGCAGGAATATGTGGGGAATGCCCGGCAACAACCTTTACTGGGACCGTCCCTGAAAATTTAAACTCGGTTGGCTTAGAGTCATATACATGAAACGAATTTTTATTATGGGTGCTTGCTCCAGAAACACTAACCAGTACACTACCCGCTGGCAGGCCCCATTTTGCGCTTATATCCTGTTCTGTAGCCGATAAACTCCCTGCATTATGGTTTTCTGGAAAACCAAAATCTGAAGGTTGTATGGCTTTCAACTCCAATGGGGTGCATACCATACCATTTCCTTGCGGATTAGGATCTTGGAACTGTTGGCTGTTCGCACTCCGCAGAAGTATAGTCCCTTGGGCAATATCTTCAGGGCTCGACTTAAAGGACGTAGTTAGTCCAAATAAGAAAAACGCCACTAATGGCGTGAAGACTAAGAGTACTCTCTTCTTAAGTGTATTAAAAATAAAAATCACCATCTATGATAAGTTAATTAACCAATCACCATGGCTGCGTAGAATTTAATGTTGTAAGTATGGGGGCAACTACAATATTTAGGGCTAAGTTAAATTAAAATGCCCACCATCCAATAATATGGGTTTCCTAATAGATCAACAATCTAGGAACGACAATAATACTCGACAAAACACCTTTTTTTGAAACCAGCAACCTTTAAAACATACCGTTTACCTTTGCTTAATCAGCGCAAAAATTGAAGAAGAAAGTCCAAGTCAGTTGAATGAACGATAGCCCTAAAAGCATATTTTGATATGGGAGGTAGCGGCTTTTCCTTATTTGGTCGATTTTGCTCGATGAAGAAAGTTTAATGACCTATTTTTGCATAAACAAATTGCATAATGAGTTTTAAGAATCAAATTCAACGAAGAAGAACTTTTGGAATTATTGCACACCCCGATGCGGGGAAAACTACCTTAACAGAGAAACTACTTTTATTTGGTGGGGCAATTCAGGAAGCGGGAGCCGTTAAGAACAATAAAGTAAAGAAAAGTGCTACGAGTGATTTTATGGAGATTGAAAAGCAACGGGGGATTTCCGTAGCCACCTCCGTCTTGGCATTTATTTACAAGGATAAAAAGATTAATATCTTGGATACCCCAGGGCATAAGGATTTTGCCGAAGATACCTTTAGGACCCTCACCGCTGTAGATAGTGTTATTGTGGTGGTAGATGTGGCCAAAGGGGTGGAAGAGCAGACCGAAAAATTGGTAGAGGTCTGTAGGATGAGAAACATTCCAATGATCGTTTTCATCAATAAACTGGACCGAGAAGGGAAGGATGCCTTTGACCTTTTGGACGAGGTGGAACAAAAACTCCACCTAAACGTAACTCCCTTGAGTTTTCCTATTGGAATGGGGTACGATTTTAAGGGTATCTATAATATTTATGAAAAGAACATTAACCTGTTTAGTGGGGATAGTAAAAAGAATATTGAAGAAACCATCGCCTTTGACGATTTAGACAACCCAGCGTTGGAAAAAATTATTGGCGAGAAATCTGCCAACGACCTACGGGAAAATTTAGAACTGGCCCAAGGGGTATATCCAGATTTTGATAAAGACCTATATCTAAAAGGAGAACAACAGCCTGTATTCTTTGGATCTGCTTTAAACAATTTTGGCGTACGCGAGCTATTGGATTGCTTTGTTGATATTGCCCCAAAGCCCCAACCTAAAATGGCGGAGGAGCGGATGGTAAAACCGGAGGAGGCCGAGTTGTCTGGTTTTGTCTTTAAAATTCACGCTAATATGGATCCGAAACACCGCGATCGTTTGGCCTTTATTAAGGTGGTTTCTGGTACGTTTGAACGGAACAAGCCCTATTTACACGTACGACATGGCAAAAAGCTAAAATTCTCCAGTCCCAATGCTTTTTTCGCTGAGAAAAAAGAAATTGTAGACATCTCTTATCCAGGTGATATAGTAGGTCTGCACGATACTGGAAACTTTAAGATTGGAGACACCCTAACCGAAGGGGAAATTTTAAATTATAAAGGAATCCCCAGTTTTTCACCAGAGCACTTTAGATATATTAACAATGCAGATCCCCTTAAATCTAAACAATTGTACAAGGGAATTGATCAGCTAATGGATGAAGGTGTAGCCCAGCTATTCACCTTAGAGATTAACGGAAGGAGAGTAATTGGTACCGTAGGGGCCTTACAATTTGAGGTGATTCAATACCGTTTAGAGCACGAGTACGGGGCCAAATGTTCCTATGAGAACTTCCCGGTATACAAAGCCTGTTGGGTAGAACCCAAGGATAGCAAAAGTGAGGAGTTTAAAGAATTTAAAAGGGTAAAGAGCAAGTTCCTAGCGAAGGACAAACGCAATCAATTGGTATTCCTGGCAGACTCCCAGTTTTCACTACAGATGACCCAGCAGAAATACCCTAATGTAAAACTACACTTTACCTCGGAGTTTAATTGATGGCGCCCCTTGGTACGGAGAGTGCTTTACCAAGTAGGTAATCCTAATAAAAAAGGCCCTTTGCAATGTGCAAAGGGCCTTTTTTATTATGCCTCTCCTGTAGGTCCAAAATTAATTGGAATGGGAGGTTGTTCGTAATCCTGAATAGTACCGTGGGCCTGCTCAAAACGATTTACGTTGTCGTTCAGCGCCTTTAAAAACTTTTTGGCGTGTTGGGGAGTAAGTATAATTCTACTTTTAACCTTGGCTTTTGGCGCACCAGGCATCATACTGATAAAATCTACCACAAATTCGGATACGGAATGGTTAATGATAGCCAGATTGGAATAGACTCCTTCAGCTGTCTTTTCATCCAATTCTATATTAATCTGATTTTGTTTTTGGTCTTTCTCGCTCATTATTTAACGATTTATAGGTTCTAATTCTTAGGGATAAATTAATTTAAATTAGGGGCAAAAAAAAACCTCGATGTTAATCCATCGAGGTTTTATTAGTTTAGAATTTCAGCTCCTCTTTTCGGGCCATGATTTCATCGTATTCCTCTTTAGAGCCTACAATGATATTGTCATAATCCCTCATTCCCGTTCCAGCTGGAATTCTGTGTCCAACTATCACGTTTTCCTTCAAGCCTTCCAATGCATCTACTTTTCCGCTTACTGCAGCTTCGTTCAATACTTTGGTAGTTTCCTGGAAAGAAGCCGCTGAGATAAACGACTTGGTCTGCAAGGATGCCCTAGTAATCCCCTGAAGGATCGGTGTGGCAGTAGCTGCTACCGCCTCCCTAGCAGAGACCAAATTCTTATCATTACGCTTCAACATGGAGTTTTCGTCCCTTAATTCCCTTGGGGAAATAATTTGACCTGGTTTTAAGTTTTCAGAATCACCAGCATCCTCAACTACCAACTTTCCGTAAATCTCATCGTTCTCTACGATAAAGTCTTCCTTGTGAACCAACTGATTTTCCAAGAAAATAGTATCTCCCGGATCTTGGATACGTACCTTACGCATCATCTGACGAACTACCACCTCAAAGTGCTTGTCATTAATCTTCACCCCTTGTAAACGGTAAACCTCTTGTACTTCGTTTACTAGGTACTGCTGTACTGCAGACGGCCCTTTAATCGCCAAGATATCTTCTGGAGTAATAGCCCCATCGGACAATGGCATTCCGGCACGTACGTAATCATTCTCCTGAACTAGGATCTGATTAGACAGTTTTACCAAGTATTTCTTAACCTCTCCTAATCTAGATTCTATAATGATTTCTCTATTCCCTCGTTTAATCTTTCCAAAGGAAACAACTCCATCAATTTCAGAAACTACCGCAGGGTTAGATGGGTTACGTGCTTCGAACAATTCGGTAACTCTTGGAAGACCTCCAGTAATATCCCCGGACTTGGCCGATTTACGTGGAATCTTAACCAAAATCTTACCTTCCTTAATCTTATCACCATCATCTACCATGATATGTGAACCAACTGGTAAGTTGTAAGAACGCAATACTTCGTTCTTATCGTTCTTGATCAATAAAGTAGGAATCAACTTTTTGTTTCTGGATTCAGAAATTACTTTCTCCTGGAATCCGGTCTGCTCATCAATTTCTACCTGGTAGGTAACTCCTTGCTCAATATTCTCATAAGCAATCTGGCCAGTAAATTCTGAAACGATTACCCCGTTATAAGGATCCCACGAACAGATCTTTTGACCTTTCTCAACTTTATCCCCATTCTTAATGAACAACTGAGATCCATAAGGAATATTGTTGGTACTAAGTGTAATCCCAGTTTTAGGATCTATTACCTTTACCTCTGAAGTCCTAGAAATTACAATTTCAGAATCTTCACCTTCCTCATTTTTATTGCTAACGGTTCTCAGCTCTTCTATTTCAGCAATACCAGCATATTTAGCTTCCAGTTTATTGTCCTCTGAAATGTTTCCTGCAATACCTCCAACGTGGAAGGTTCTCAGGGTTAACTGTGTACCTGGTTCCCCAATGGACTGTGCGGCAACAACACCAACGGCTTCTCCTCTTTGCACCATTTTATTGGTAGAAAGGTTTCTTCCATAACATTTACCACAAATTCCTTTTAGAGCCTCACAAGTTAACGGCGAACGTACTTCAACCATTTCGATCGGAGAAGCATTGATGCGTTTCACATCATCTTCCTTGATTTCCTGTCCTGCTTCTACTAGCAGTTCTTCGGTTAATGGATCGTATACATCGTGTAGAGAAACCCTACCTAGGATTCTGTCACCCAATGATTCTACAATCTCCTCGTTCTTTTTAAGTGCTTCTACCTGAATACCTCTTAGGGTCTCACAATCTTCTATATTGACAATCACATCCTGGGAAACGTCTACCAGACGACGAGTTAAGTAACCGGCATCTGCCGTTTTCAAGGCCGTATCCGCAAGTCCCTTACGCGCACCGTGAGTAGAAATAAAGTATTCCAAAATGGATAATCCTTCCTTAAAGTTGGATAGAATGGGGTTTTCAATAATTTCCCCACCTCCAGCGGTAGATTTCTTAGGCTTCGCCATCAATCCACGCATACCGGTTAACTGGCGAATCTGCTCCTTAGAACCCCTTGCCCCAGAATCCAACATCATATACACAGAGTTAAACCCTTGCATGTCTTCACGAATTCGCTTCATAGCCAATTCGGTCAACACCGTATTGGTAGATGTCCACACGTCAATTACCTGGTTATAACGTTCGTTATTGGTAATTAGACCCATGTTATAGTTTGCCATAATACCATCGACCTGTGCGTTGGCATCTGCAATCATCTCATCTTTTTCTTTAGGAATAATAATATCCCCTAAGCTAAAGGATAGTCCACCTCTAAAGGCGAAATCATATCCCATGGTCTTGATCTTATCCAAGAACTCTGCCGTTTCGGGAACACTAGTAACTCTTAAGATATTACCAATAATATCCCTTAACGATTTCTTATTCAATACTTCGTTGATATATCCTGCTTCTTCTGGTACTACCATATTAAACAAGACCCTACCTACGGTTGTTGGTATAATTTGATTTACCAACTCTCCTTCTTCATTAAAGTTCTTTGCACGCACTTTAATGCCTGCGTTAAGATCTAAACGTCCTTCGTTGTAAGCAATCACTACCTCTTCATAGGAGTAGAAAGTAAGTCCTTCTCCTTTAACCTCTTCCTCTGGAGTAGATTTCTTTTCCTTGGTCATATAGTACAGACCCAAAACCATATCCTGTGAAGGTACAGTAATAGGAGAACCATTTGCCGGGTTAAGAATGTTATGTGATGCCAACATCAATAGTTGGGCTTCCAAAATTGCTTCTGGACCCAACGGAAGGTGTACTGCCATCTGGTCACCATCAAAATCCGCGTTAAAAGCCGTACATACCAATGGGTGAAGACGGATTGCCTTACCTTCTATCAGTTTAGGCTGAAACGCTTGTATACCTAGACGGTGCAAGGTAGGAGCACGGTTCAATAGTACTGGATGTCCTTTTAAGACATTTTCCAGGATATCCCAAACTACCGGTTCTTTGCGGTCTATTATTTTCTTGGCAGACTTAACAGTTTTTACAATTCCCCTTTCAATCAATTTACGGATTACAAAAGGCTTGTAAAGTTCTGCGGCCATATCCTTAGGCAAACCACATTCGAACAACTTCATCTCTGGTCCTACAACAATAACCGAACGAGCAGAGTAATCCACACGTTTACCCAAAAGGTTTTGACGGAAACGTCCTTGCTTACCTTTTAAGGAATCGGAAAGTGATTTTAGAGGCCTGTTAGATTCAGTTTTTACTGCTGATGCCTTACGGGTGTTATCAAATAGGGAATCTACAGCTTCCTGAAGCATACGCTTCTCATTTCTAAGAATAACTTCTGGAGCTTTGATTTCTACCAATCTTTTAAGACGGTTATTTCTAATGATAACCCTTCTATACAGATCATTTAAATCCGAGGTGGCAAAACGACCACCATCCAAGGGTACCAATGGACGTAATTCTGGTGGAATAACCGGAATAACCTTCATGATCATCCACTCCGGATTATTCTCTCTATTCTCTTGAGACTCCCTTAGGGCCTCTACTACCTGAAGTCTTTTTAATGCCTCGGTCTTACGCTGCTTGGAAGTTTCTGTATTGGCCTTATGTCTAAGTTCGTAGGATAGTTCTTTTAAGTCTATCCTAGACAATAGGTCAATTAGACACTCCGCTCCCATTTTAGCAATAAACTTGTTGGGATCGGAATCTTCCAGGTATTGATTTTCCTGAGGAATGGATTCCATTACATTTAAGTACTCCTCCTCACTCAGGAAGTCCATCTTCTTAATTTCTTCCCCTTCTGGACCTTTAGCGATTCCAGGCTGTATTACTACGTAACGTTCGTAGTAAATAATCATATCCAATTTCTTGGAAGGCAATCCTAATAGGTATCCAATTTTATTTGGAAGGGAACGGAAGTACCATATATGGGCAACGGGTACTACTAAATTAATGTGTCCTACCCTATCCCTACGGACTTTTTTCTCTGTTACCTCTACGCCACAACGATCACAAACGATCCCGCGGTAGCGAATTCTCTTGTACTTGCCACAAGCACACTCGTAATCCTTTACAGGACCAAAGATACGCTCACAGAAAAGACCGTCACGCTCTGGTTTGTGCGTTCTATAGTTAATAGTTTCAGGTTTTAAAACCTCACCTCGGGACTCTGCCAAAATAGCTTCTGGAGAGGCCAACCCGATTGAAATTTTATTGAACCTTTTAACGGTATTATTATCTTTTAGTCTAGCCATAACTATATTCTGATACTAATTTAATTCTAATTGTTAGGAATAGTGTTCAAAACCTATTCTCATTATTCTTCCAATCTTATGTCTAAACTTAAACCTTTAAGTTCGTGCATTAATACGTTGAAAGATTCTGGCAATCCAGGTTCAGGCATGGTTTCTCCCTTAACGATAGACTCATATGTCTTGGCTCTTCCAATAACATCATCAGATTTAACCGTTAATATTTCACGTAGGGTTGCAGAAGCTCCATACGCTTCCAAGGCCCACACTTCCATCTCTCCAAATCGCTGACCTCCAAATTGAGCTTTACCTCCTAATGGCTGCTGCGTAATTAGCGAGTAGGGTCCTATAGAACGCGAGTGCATCTTATCATCTACCATGTGACCTAATTTCAACATATAAATCACCCCTACTGTTGCAGGCTGGTGGAAACGCTGACCCGTGCCTCCGTCATATAGATAGGTATGTCCGTATCTAGGAATTCCAGCTTCATCCGTAAAGGTATTGATCTCGTCCAAGTCGGCTCCATCAAAAATTGCGGTAGCGTATTTCTTACCTAATTTTAATCCGGCCCATCCTAGAACAGTCTCATAAATCTGACCAATGTTCATACGGGAAGGTACCCCTAGTGGGTTTAGTACAATATCTACTGGAGTTCCGTCTTCCAAGAACGGCATATCCTCATGACGTACAATTCTAGAAACAATACCTTTGTTTCCGTGACGTCCTGCCATCTTATCTCCTACCTTCAGTTTACGTTTTTTAGCAACATACACCTTGGCTAGTTTCATAATTCCAGAAGGCAGTTCATCTCCAACAGAAATGGTAAACTTATCCCTTCTTAGGTTACCTTGAAGGTCGTTTAGTTTAATCTTATAGTTATGCAAAAGATCGTTCACCAAAGCGTTGCACTCCTTATCCGTAGTCCAACTTCCTCCTACCAAGTGGGCGAAATCGTCTACTGCGTTCAACATTCTCAAGGTGTATTTCTTTCCTTTTGGAAGTACTTCCTCCCCAAGGTCGTTTAATACGCCCTGTGAAGTTTTACCATTGACCAAGGTGAACAGCTTTTCTACCAATACATCTTTCAGCTGTTGGAATTTTACTTCGTATTCCAACTCCAATTTTGCCAATTCCTCTTTGTCTTCAGAACGCTTACGCTTATCCTTTACAGATCTAGAGAATAATTTCTTATCGATGACCACTCCATGTAGGGAAGGGGAAGCTTTTAAGGAAGCATCCTTAACATCTCCTGCCTTGTCTCCAAAGATGGCACGCAATAATTTTTCTTCCGGTGTTGGATCTGATTCCCCTTTTGGGGTAATCTTACCAATAAGGATATCCCCAGGCTTCACTTCGGCTCCAATACGGATCATTCCGTATTCGTCCAAATCCTTGGTAGCTTCCTCAGAAACGTTTGGAATATCATTGGTTAATTCCTCAGCTCCCAATTTGGTATCCCTTACTTCCAACGCGTACTCATCTACGTGAATAGAAGTAAATATATCCTCTCTTACCACTTTTTCGGAAATCACAATAGCATCCTCAAAGTTGTAACCTTTCCATGGCATAAAGGCCACTACAAGGTTTCTACCCAATGCTAATTCGCCGTTTTCAGTAGCATATCCTTCACAAAGTACCTGTCCTTTTTTAACTCTATACCCTTTTCTTACAATGGGTTTAAGGTTAATACTGGTACCTTGGTTAGTCTTTCTAAATTTCACCAACTCATAGGTCTTGGAATCTTCATCAAAACTTACCAGTTTTTCATCCTCGGTCCTATCGTACTTAATGGTGATCTTCTTAGAATCCACATATTCCACAACCCCATCGCCTTCTGCATTTATCAATACTCGAGAGTCTGATGCAACCTGACGTTCCAATCCGGTACCTACAATAGGCGCCTCTGGTCTTAACAGGGGTACTGCCTGTCTCATCATGTTAGATCCCATCAAAGCCCTGTTCGCATCATCGTGCTCCAAGAATGGAATTAAGGAGGCAGAGATAGAAGCAATTTGGTTAGGAGCAACATCCGTATAGTTCAATTCTACTGGATCTACTACTGGGAAATCGCCCTCTTCCCTTGCAATCAGTTTTTCTGGTGTGATGGTACCTTCATCATCCATAGGAATGTTTGCTTGTGCAATTTTCATTCCTTCTTCCTCTTCTGCACTTAGGTAGATAGCATCGTCTAGATTAACTTTTCCATCTTCCACTCTACGGTAGGGAGTTTCCAAGAAGCCCATTGGGTTTACCTTGGCAAAAACCGATAGCGAAGAAATTAACCCAATATTGGGTCCTTCAGGAGTTTCAATCGGACAAAGTCTTCCGTAGTGCGTATAGTGAACGTCACGTACCTCAAACCCTGCTCTCTCTCTGGATAATCCACCTGGCCCTAATGCAGACAGCCTTCTCTTGTGCGTAATTTCCGCCAAGGGGTTGGTCTGGTCCATAAATTGGGACAACTGGTTGGTTCCAAAGAAGGAGTTGATCACCGAAGACAATGTTTTCGCGTTGATCAAATCAATTGGGGTAAACACCTCGTTGTCACGTACGTTCATACGTTCACGAATAGTTCTGGCCATACGGGCAAGACCTACACCAAACTGTTGTGACAATTGTTCACCTACCGTTCTAACCCTACGGTTAGAAAGGTGGTCGATATCATCGATCTCCGCTTTGGAATTGATCAATTCTATCAAATATTTTATAATGGTAATGATATCTTCCCTGGTAAGGACCTGCTTGTCCATGGCGATGTCCAAACCAAGTTTTTTATTCATTCTATAACGTCCTACCTCTCCCAAGTTATAACGCTGATCGGAGAAGAACAACTTATCTATAATACCACGAGCAGTCTCCTCATCTGGCGGCTCTGCGTTACGCAATTGACGATAGATGTGTTCAACAGCTTCTTTTTCGGAGTTAGTTGGATCCTTTTGAAGGGTATTGTGAATAATGGAATAATCACTCTGTCCACTATTCTCCTTGTGCAAGAGGATAGATTTTACATCGGCGTCCAAGATTTCCGGAATATGTTCTTTTTCTAGAACGGTGTCACGATCCAAGATAATCTCGTTTCGCTCAATTGAGACCACTTCGCCCGTATCTTCATCCACAAAATCCTCGTGCCAAGTGTTCAATACTCTAGCTGCCAATTTACGGCCAAGCACTTTTTTAAGTCCGGCATTGGAAACTTTTATTTCTTCCGAAAGATCAAATATTTCCAAGATGTCCTTATCCCTTTCATAGCCTATTGCTCTAAACAGGGTAGTAACAGGTAATTTTTTCTTTCTATCAATATAAGCGTACATAACGCCATTGATATCAGTTGCAAATTCTATCCAAGATCCTTTAAAAGGAATTACCCTGGCAGAATACAACTTAGTTCCATTTGCATGGAAGGATTGTCCGAAGAAAACCCCAGGAGAACGGTGTAACTGAGAAACAACTACACGCTCGGCACCGTTTACCACAAAGGTACCACTAGGAGTCATATAAGGAATTGTACCCAAGTACACATCCTGTACGATGGTCTCGAAATCCTCATGCTCTGGATCTGTACAATATAATTTTAATCTAGCTTTTAGAGGAACACTGTACGTAAGTCCACGCTCTATACATTCTTGAATGGAATATCTAGGTGGATCAATAAAATAGTCTAAAAATTCTAGGACGAACTGGTTCCTGGTGTCTGTAATGGGAAAGTTTTCCATGAAGGTGTTATACAACCCTTCATTGCCCCTTTCGTCAGATTTGGTCTCAAGTTGAAAAAAATCTTGAAATGATTTAATCTGAATGTCCAAGAAATCCGGATAATCCGGCGTGTTCTTAGCGGATGCGAAACTTATTCTTTCAGTCTGATTTGTGAACATCAATGGACAAAATTTTGATCGTGAATACTTAATTGGGTCGTGTATCCCTTTATACACGGTATGTATAAAAAGGCTTAGGTCTAGCCACAAAAAGCGGAAAGACCTAAACCAGAATAATTATGGTTGTCGCTATTATTTAAGCTCAACTTCTGCTCCTGCTTCTTCCAATTGAGATTTAATTGCCTCAGCCTCTTCTTTAGCAACAGCTTCCTTAACAGCTTTAGGTGCGCTATCAACGATGTCCTTAGCATCTTTCAATCCTAAACCAGTCAATTCCTTAACCAATTTAACAACTGCTAATTTAGAACCACCAGCGGCTTTCAAAATTACGTCGAATTCAGTTTGCTCCTCAGCAGCTTCACCACCTTCGGCTCCACCACCAGCAGCAACAGCAACTGCAGCAGCTGCAGGCTCAATACCGTACTCCTCTTTTAATATTGCAGCTAACTCATTTACTTCTTTTACTGTAAGGTTAACCAATTGTTCTGCGAAATCTTTTAATTCTGCCATTTTTCTATCGTTTAATAAAATTTTAAAATATAATTGTTTTTAGTGCGTACGTATTATTTTTCTGATAACGTCTTCAGAATTCCAGCAAGCTTACCTCCACCGGACTTAAGTCCAGAGATAACATTCTTAGCTGGGGATTGTAACAATCCAATGATTTCGCCAACCATTTCCTCTTTAGACTTGATACTCTCTAGAGTATTCAATTGATCGTCACCAATATAGATTGCCTCGGCTATATAAGCCCCTTTCAAAACAGGCTTATCGGCTTTCTTTCTAAAGTTCTTGATTAACTTTGCAGGTGCGTTACCAGTTTCAGAAAACATTACGGAGGTACTTCCCTTCAAAACTTCCGGAAGTTCACCAAAGTCCTTTTCAGAGGCCTCCATTGCTTTTGCAAGCATAGTGTTCTTAACTACTGCAAGTCTAATATTTGCTTTGTAACAAGCCCTTCTTAAAGCTGAAGTTTTCTCAGCATTCAATCCAGAAATGTCAGTCAAATAAATTGTGGAGCTTTCCGCCAATTGAGCAGTTAAATCCTGTATAACATTTACTTTCTCTTCTCTTGTCATAATAAAATCTTTTGACTAACAGTTAATCTACTTTTGGATCCAATGCAACACTAGGACTCATAGTACTGGACATATAAATTGATTTCATATACACCCCTTTAGCCGCCGTTGGCCTTAACTTTAACAAGGTATCCAACAACTCATTGGCATTATCCGCAATCTTATCTGCTGAGAAAGATACCTTCCCAATAGCTGCGTGCACAATTCCTGTTTTGTCAACTTTAAAATCTATCTTACCAGCTTTCACCTCCGTAACCGCCTTGGCTACGTCCATGGTTACTGTACCAGTTTTTGGATTAGGCATAAGACCTCTTGGCCCTAAAACTCTACCTAGTGGACCTAATTTCCCCATTACACTTGGCATGGTGATAATTACATCTACATCGGTCCAACCACCTTTAATTTTATCCAAATACTCATCTAAACCTACATAGTCAGCACCAGCCTCTTTTGCCTCTGCTTCCTTATCAGGCGTTACCAATGCCAAAACCTTAACATCCTTACCTGTTCCATGAGGAAGTGTTACCACCCCACGTACCATTTGATTGGCTTTTCTTGGATCTACACCCAAACGCACCGCCAATTCAACAGATGAATCAAAATTTGTATTGGTTATCTCTTTTACTAAAGCAGCAGCTTCAGCAACAGAATAGAGCTTATTCTTATCTATCTTGCCCTGAGCTTCCTTTTGCTTCTTTGTTAATTTTGCCATTCTAAATTGCTTTTAAGATTTTAAAAAGGTCTCGTGCCTGCTACTTTTAAACCCATAGATCTAGCTGTACCAGCTACCATGCTCATTGCGGATTCTACCGTAAAGGCATTTAAATCTACCATTTTGTCCTCAGCGATTGCTTTAACCTGATCCCAAGTAACACTGGCCACCTTGTTTCTGTTAGGCTCGCCAGATCCTTTTTTAACCTTAGCCGCTTCCATTAATTGAACTGCCGCTGGCGGTGTCTTTACAACAAAGTCGAACGACTTGTCTTTATAAACCGTGATCGCAACGGGCAGAACTTTTCCTGCTTTATCCTGTGTACGCGCATTAAATTGCTTACAGAATTCCATTATGTTAACCCCGGCAGCACCTAAAGCGGGTCCAACCGGTGGCGACGGATTCGCAGCACCTCCCCTAACTTGTAGTTTAACTACTTTACTTACTTCTTTTGCCATTGTTTCTAATTAAATTTAAAGTGGTGTTAAATTGGAAGCAACACCCCTTTCAACTATGTAACAGTTCTTATTAATTCTTTGTTTGTTGAAGGTAATTAACGCTTGCTAGATTTTCTCTACCTGCATATAACTAAGCTCCAAAGGTGTTTTTCTTCCAAAGATCTTCACCATCACCTCTAGCTTGCGTTTTTCTTCGTTGATCTTCTCTACGGTACCATTAAATCCATTGAATGGACCATCGATAACTTTTACGGTCTCCCCAAATACGAACGGAATGGCAACGCTGTCTGTTTTTACAGCCAACTCATCTACCTTACCTAGCATCCTGTTCACCTCTGATTTTCTCAATGGAACAGGGTCTCCGCCTTTGGTTTCACCCAAAAATCCGATCACGTTGGTTATAGAGCGGATAATATGAACCATCTCACCTCCAAGGTTGGCTTTCACCATAATATACCCTGGGAAATAAACGCGTTCTTTATTTATTTTTTTCCCATTTCTGATCTGTACTACTTTTTCCGTAGGAACTAAAACCTCTTCCAAATAGTCCTCAAACCCCAAACGGGCAACTTCCGTCTCTATATAGCCTTTAATCTTGTTCTCTTGACCACTGACAGCTCTTACCACATACCATTTCTTTTCCAACACTTCAGACATAGAGCTACTCTTAATTGATTATGTTATTGAAATAAAATTGAATTACTCTACCAAATACAGTATCCACACCCCAAGTCGCCAACGCAAAAACAATGGAAAATACCGCTACTATAACCATTAAATTGGTAGATTCTGCCCTAGGAGGCAAAGAAACATTATTCTTAAGTTCCTCAATGGATTCTGATATATATGTAAACATGCAGCGTGTCTTTATTTTCTTAACTGACTTCCGGGCACTTAGCAGAGATCCCCCTACCTTCCCTTAAAGCCTTACTCTATTTCAACTCAGGCTTCGTATTGTCCTGTTACTCTAAAAGCAACAAGAACTTTAAAACCCTTAGCTTTACTTTGCACGGGCGGAGAGGCTCGAACTCCCGACACCTGGTTTTGGAGACCAGTGCTCTACCAACTGAGCTACACCCGTTTATAAGATGACTTACTTTCTACAAACCTCTCAAATTTGAAAGACTCAACACAGGAAGTAAGTCACCTACTTATATTTACATTGAAAGGTATCCCGCTTTAGCAAGACACCCTCAATGTTAAATTACCTTAATCTATAATGACTTAGTCAATTATCTTAGTAACCTGTCCTGCACCTACTGTTCTACCACCTTCACGTATTGCAAAACGCAATCCTTCGTTCAAAGCAATTGGAGACAATAGATCTACTGTGATAGTAAGGTTATCACCTGGCATTACCATTTCTACTCCATCAGGAAGATTAATAGTACCCGTAACATCTGTAGTTCTCACGTAGAACTGTGGACGGTAGTTATTGTGGAATGGAGTGTGACGTCCACCTTCTTCTTTCTTAAGGATATAAACCTCAGCCTCAAACTTAGCGTGTGGAGTTACAGAACCTGGCTTACAGATTACCATTCCTCTTTTTATTTGAGTCTTTTCAATACCTCTCAAAAGGATACCAACGTTATCACCAGCTTCTCCTCTATCCAATATCTTACGGAACATCTCAACCCCTGTAATAGTAGAAGTCAATTTCTCAGCTCCCATTCCGATGATCTCTACTGGATCTCCAGTGTTAGCAACACCAGTTTCGATACGTCCTGTAGCAACAGTTCCACGACCAGTAATTGTAAACACATCTTCAACAGGCATCAAGAAGTTCTTATCAACATCTCTTGTTGGCAACTCAATCCAGTTATCAACTGCTTCCATCAAGCTCAACACAGTGTCTACCCACTTCTGCTCACCGTTCAAAGCACCTAATGCAGATCCAGCAACAACAGGTCCATTATCACCGTCGTACTCGTAGAAAGAAAGCAAATCTCTTACTTCCATTTCAACCAACTCCAATAACTCCTCATCATCAACCATGTCTACTTTATTCAAGAAAACAACGATTCTTGGAATACCAACCTGGCGTCCTAGAAGGATGTGCTCACGAGTCTGTGGCATTGGACCATCTGTCGCAGCAACCACCAATATAGCACCGTCCATCTGAGCAGCACCAGTAACCATGTTCTTTACGTAATCGGCGTGACCTGGACAGTCAACGTGAGCGTAGTGACGGTTAGCAGTTGCGTACTCTACGTGTGAAGTATTAATGGTAATACCTCTTTCTTTTTCTTCAGGAGCGTTATCGATAGAATCGAAACTTCTCATTTCAGAAAATCCTGCGTTAGCCAATACAGTAGTAATAGCTGCAGTCAATGTAGTCTTACCGTGATCCACATGTCCAATAGTACCTATATTTAAATGCGGTTTGGAACGATCAAATGTTGCCTTTGCCATGTTTGTTAATTTTAATTCTTAGTTTATATTAGTGTACAAATAATGCCTTAATTGAGCCAATGATGAGATTTGAACTCATGACCTCTTCCTTACCAAGGAAGCGCTCTACCCCTGAGCTACACCGGCCTTTTAAAAATACCAGAAGTCCGGGCAACCCCTTACTTCCTACACTCGCCATCAACCCAAAGTTAAATGAACCGAACGAAGCCTTTTAGACTTTGCCCCTTAACTGGATTTTTAATCCAGTCGAATCTATTCCAATCGCATAAAGCCCCAAATTAAGGAGCCTCTGCTTTTAAAATCTTGAGCGGGAGACCGGGTTCGAACCGGCGACATTCAGCTTGGAAGGCTGACGCTCTACCAACTGAGCTACTCCCGCATTATAATTTTCAGGCAAACCTAAAAACTTATCTCATTATTTCAAAAGAAAGTTCCGAATTTTTATCAAAAAAAACTCTTGTCGTGACGCGTCGTTCAAAAACAAGAACTTAGCAGCGATCACTTTAGTGGGGAGAGCAGGATTCGAACCTGCGAAGACATAGTCAGCAGATTTACAGTCTGCCCTCGTTGGCCGCTTGAGTATCTCCCCAACTTAATTAAATTACAATTTCCAAAGAACAAATGAACACTATACAATAGTAGTTTCACTTCGGCTGATTAAGACAATTCCTTTCGGACCCTCTTTAAACTTCAGAACTCACTTCCGCCGTTCATCAACCCCTCTTTTAAAAGAGCGACAAAAATAGTATTTATTTTTGTTTTCCAACCCTAAATCGAAAATTTTTTTTCGACTTTATTTTAGACTGGTTTTACACTCTAGAAACCTGAAAACATTATTTCAAAAAACTTGGCAAAAACAACTTCTATTCCTGCCTTTTTATTGAGCCGATGGAGGGACTCGAACCCACGACCTGCTGATTACAAATCAGCTGCTCTAGCCAGCTGAGCTACATCGGCCTTTACTTCTTTTCCTTTCAAAAAAAAGCCCGCTATTTCTAACGGACTGCAAATGTATACCTTTATTTTTTTAATCAAAACATTTTTTGAAAAATTTTTACGCATTTAGCCTAATTTTTTCTTTTCGCTTCACCAGCTTGCGCTCTAAGCTACTACATGCCGTATCAATTGCCTCTTCAAATGTCTTACATTGTTTCTTCACTATAAAATTATCTCGTGGCACCAATACCTTGATTTCCACTATTTTATTTTCTTTAGAGCTTGTGTTCTCTACCTTTAGATACACATCCGTACTAACGATCTTATCATAAAACTGCTCTAGCTTACCTAACCTGGCCTCCATAAAGTCCAATAGTTTCCCTTCAGCCGTAAAATTTACCGATTGCGTGTTTACTTTCATATATTACTTTTTTTGAACGTTAAACAATACTTAACCTATTACTCCTTGTTTCTAGGATGCGCGAGATATACTTTTTTTAATTCCGCAATACTATTATGAGTATAAACCTGGGTAGACGCCAAGCTTGAGTGACCCAATAACTCCTTTACTGCATTTAAATCCGCTCCCTGATTCAACAAGTGGGTTGCAAAGGTATGCCGCAAAATATGCGGACTCTTTTTTACCTTAACAGACACCTCACTAAGGTACCTATTTACAATTCTATACACAAGCGTTTCATACACTTTATTACCCTTGGAAGTAAGAAAAACATAGGCGTGGTCCCGTACAGTTTGCAACTCTTCCCTAGCCTCTCTATACACCAAAAAAGACTGCTTTACCGAATCCAATAATGGGATTATACGCTCCTTGTTCCTCTTTCCCAGCACCTTAATAGTATTTTCGGATACATTTACATCCTGCATACGGAGCCCTATTAGCTCTGCCCGTCTTATCCCGGTGGCGTACAGAAGCTCAATGATCAACTTATTTCGTTTACCCTCAAATGTATTTTCATAAACCATCTGACTTAGCACTTTTTCCATTTCTTGTTCGGAAAATGGCACTTCTACCTTTTTAGATGTCTTTAACGCCCTATGCTTTGCCAATGGGTTTACCGACAATCGCTCTGTTTTCAAAAGAAAGTTATAGTAGGCTTTTAAAGAGGCCACTTTACGGTTAACGGATCTATTGGATATCCCCGATTCTACCAAATCTATAATCCAGCTCCGTATTAAGGCATAGTTAGCTTCATCGATATCCACCATTTGAAATCGATGGACAACGAAGTCCGAAAACTCAAGAACATCATTCTTATATGCAAGTACCGTATGAGGAGAGTAATTCTTCTCTAAGGATAAATATGAAATAAAGGCTGAAAGAGACATGACTCAAAGTTACAAAAGTTTGTTCCCACGGAAATTAAAACCAAGTATTTAATATCCATAGTCAAGAACCTTTATCCACTAAAAGCAATTGGCTACCAATAGAAGCATTGCACCCAGCAACTTAATCATTAAAATAATGACCCCAATCGACCTGGTAATCTCCACACCAAGAAGCTGGAAGCAGCAATTGCATTAAATAAAAAAACGCCCTACCATATTGGCAGGGCGTTTAAATCTTATACAGAATAGGGGTTTATATTTCCTCTTCGTCCCTAAGATGTTGAATATACGCGGCTTTCTGTCTCTGCGCTCTGTTTAAAACAGATGGCTTAGTGTACTGCTGACGCTTTCTCAATTGTCGCATTCTACCGGTCTTATCGAACTTTCGCTTGTAACGCTTCAAAGCTCTATCTATATTCTCTCCTTCTTTTATTGGTATTATTAACATGGGCGATAACCTCCTCTCTTTTGTGATTAAGGCTGCAAATATATATCATTAATCTTCAAATACCATCAAATATTTTAAAAAACTTTTTAAAACCTCCATTGACCCTATTTCATCCTGCTAGCAGTTCCCTACATTCACATATTGAATTACCAATAAAGACTAACAGCATGGGTAACTACCTATGGATCTAGAAGCCATTCACAAATCTTGAAAACCCTTAGGCAGCTTCTCCAACCACCTGAAGCCCGATTACAGAAATAACCAAAGTGGAAAGAAAAAACAGTCGCCAAAAAGTAACTGGCTCCTTAAACATTAGTATACCTGCTATGACCGTCCCAATGGCACCGATCGCACCCCATACCGCATAAGCCGTACCAACGGGGATCGCTTTCTCTCCGCCCATGGCTTTAAAAAGAAGGAACATACTAATACTAACGCTCACTACAAAAGCTCCCAGCCACATCCACATCTCTTTACCCGATGTTTGCTGTGCTTTTCCCAAACTAATGGCAAATCCGGTTTCAAACAACCCCCCTAATAACAATAACACCCAATTAATATTCATTATAATAAAGTATAGTGATTAAACTTGGGATAGCCTTATTGCTAAGCCCTTTAACCCTAACATAGGCCAAGAAAGCGAAGAAACAAAATTAACACAGAAGCTATAACCCCCTCCTTTCCCGGATGGGTTGCTATATATTATCCACTTATTTTAAAATATTTCTTGCAATGACGATTTTTTGGATTTCGGTAGTTCCTTCACCAATCGTACACAATTTAGAATCGCGGTAAAATTTCTCCACCGGATAATCCTTGGTATAACCATATCCTCCGTGAATTTGAACCGCCTCATTAGCAGCTCTAACACATACTTCGGAGGCATACATCTTTGCCATAGCGCCCAACTTGGTGACATTGCGACCTTCATTTTTAAGAAAGGCCGATTTATGTAGTAGCAACTCTGAAGCTTCAATTTCCGTTGCCATATCTGCCAGTTTAAACGAGATGCCCTGAAATTGACTAATAGGTTTACCAAACTGCTCTCTCTCTTTGGAATATTTCAAAGCAGCCTCATAAGCTCCTTTGGCAATGCCTAGTGACAATGCGCCTATGGAAATCCTACCTCCATCCAGTATCTTCATGGATTGAATAAAGCCTTCCCCTACTTCCCCTAATCTATTGGCATCTGGAATCTTACAATTGTCAAAAATCAATTCAGCAGTTTCACTTGCGCGCATGCCTAATTTGTCTTCCTTTTTACCGCTAGTAAAACCAGGGGTACCCATTTCAATTGCAAAAGCGGTCATTCCGCGGCTATCCCCTTTCTCACCAGTCCTGGCTATAACCACAGCGATATCCCCACTTTTCCCGTGGGTAATAAAGTTCTTAGCCCCGTTAAGCACCCAATGATCTCCCTCCTTTACAGCGGTAGTGTTCATTCCTCCAGCATCAGAACCGGTATTGTGCTCTGTTAAACCCCAAGCCCCTATCCATTCAGCTGTAGCTAACTTGGGAATCCATTTTTGTTTTTGCTCCTCCGTCCCAAAGCTCAAAATATGGTTGGTACACAAAGAATTATGTGCAGCTACCGATAACCCAATTGAGGGATCTACTTTGGAAATTTCTTCTATAATACTAATATACTCGTGATACCCCAATCCGGAGCCACCAAGTTCCACTGGAACCAGCACTCCCATAAAGCCCATCTCTCCCGCTTTTTTAAACACTTCTACTGGAAAGGTTTGCGCCTCATCCCACTCCATTACAAAAGGCCTTATATATTGTTCAGCGAACTCCTTTGCGGAAGCAGCTACCATTTTCTGAGTTTCAGAAAAATCGAAACTCATTGTATTAGGGGTATCTATAACCATTATATTAGCTGTTACTATTTTATAATTGCAAATATAACTGAATTATATCTAATTTTTCGGAAGGAAAATCTTCAATACTCAATAGTTGATCGAAAGAGGTGAAGGCCCCGTTCCTATCTCTATAGGCAACAATCCGATAGGCAAGATCGTAATTAAAATAAACCAACCCCACTAATTCGGAGGCAGGGGCCTCATTGATATTTATTTTCACTATTTCCGGGACAGTTCCAATTTTAAACTGTTGCAAAATTCTTTGGACCACCTCCCCTTCCAAACCGTAAACATGTGCCAATTGTTCTTCCTTCACAAAGCCTCCCAGCCGATCTCTAAATTTCACAATTCTACTGGATAATACTGTTCCCACGCCAGACACCAACTTTAGATCGGCAGCGGTTGCATTATTAAGGTCTTTAAGAACCAAGCCTGCTGAAGAAACTTCCTCCTTTAACTCGGAAGCATACGCCAATTCTTCATTGTTTGAAGTGGCACCCATTTTTTTGAAATTGGATCGCCTTGGCGATTGCGTCCATTCTGGAAACTTAAAATAAGGAGCTATGGCCTGTAATAGGGAATCGGAAATTAAAGTGACCTCCTGGAATTCCCGGGCAGAATTAACAAAAGTATTGTTTGCTCTAAACGAATGCAATCTATCAATTTCTTCTGGAGACATCCCTAACACATACCCTTTATAGTCCGTAATAAAATTGGGATTAAAGTCATACACCTCCATGGAGTCCCGTTTGGCGGATGCTATTTTAAGTTGATCTATTTTCTTCTGAAGCTCGTTATCTACTTCTATCTGGGGTTCAAGGCTAGCACAGAAATACCCACTGCCAACATAAAAGAAGCCTTGAAGCGAAAGAATGATGAACAATAAAAAGAAAATCCCATTTCGTTCTTGTTTATTAAAACTGAAATGGGATTTTATCGATTTTTTGCGCACAGCTTACTCCTTTTGCCTTTCTACAATGTCATCGTTCTCGGAATACGAGTCGGGCTCCTGCTTGGGAGGCGTGGTTAATACCCTATAAAAAAAATAGAGTGCAACGAGGACAAAAACTCCTTGCGATATTATCATAACAGTTAATGCGGATGAATTCATATGGTAGCCCTCCCTTCTTTTCTTCTCTTTTTATATGCTAAATATACTAATATTGAAATAAATAAAAACAAACCTACTAATATAGACCTACCGATGTTTCTATAAAACACATCATTCACAAAGTCTCCCTTCGCAATTTTATCTCCAGGTTTAATCCTATCCCCTACGAGTACGGTGGTATACTGATCCTCATCGAAGACATATTCCTTATAGTCTGTAAATGGCTCATACAAGGCCATATTTTTATTTTGGTCGAATCTTTTCCGGGTATTTTCGAAAGAAAATTTAATATAGTGGTCTCCCACCTCTTCTACCGTTCCTACGGCTTCCCCAGCTCTATCAAAAATCTCGGCATAGTAGACATCGGCAAAGGAAGACCTGTTAAAGGTATCTTGGTGCGTCAATTTATCAATCATACTAGGTATACTGGCCACAAAGACCCACCCCAATAACAAGGGGGTTACATACTTAATAATGTATTTATATATAATGGGAATCTTAATATCGGCCCCCAAATTAATTTCCTCCCATCCTTTATTGATGCCAAAGACCCATGAGTACAGAATAACCTCGAAAAATGCAAAAAACACCAAACTCACGGTACCGGCCCAATAGTCAAAATCATCAAACACCCCTTCCTGGAAATAGAAGACGGTAGGCAAGCCCAACAGCAGGGCCAAGCCACCAAAAGACCAGGCTCCCTTTGTACTGTTCCAACCAAACTCATCCTTCATAAAACCCAACCAAGGAGTACCCATTGCCAGGGAACTTGTAATTCCCGAAAAGAACAACAATCCAAACCACATCACCCCAGCAATTGCTGCTAGGACAGGCCCCCATTGCTGAAACAAATACGGCATGGTTTGAAAGGCCATTCCGAAACCGGCATTATTCATTACCCAATCTAGCCCCAAATAACCAGCTGCGATCGGAATAACGATAGCACTACCAACAACCACCTCCACAAAACCGTTCATAAATCCTGCCGTGATAGAGTTAAGTGCAATATCGTCCTTACTCTTAACATAGGAGGCATAGCAATGAATGGTCCCTAGTCCTACGGATAGGGTAAAGAATATTTGCCCAGCTGCTGCCAACCACACTTTTGGATTAAGCAAGGAATCGTACTGCGGCGTCCATAAAAAGTTAAGTCCGTCCCAAGCATTGGCATTTGGAAAAAGATCCGAAGCCCCACTAGTCCCCAAGGTATACCCTCTAATGGCCAAAAGTATTCCAAATAGTATTAACAGAGGCATCCCTATTTTAGCCACCTTCTCTACTCCTCGTATCCCTTTAGAAAGAATAAAAGTATTGATGCCGAGACAGAGTACGAAGAAAACAACCGCTTCATAAGGAATCCCGGTAGAGCTCTGGGTAACATCTACATACGAGTTAAAGAATCCTGCTACCTCGGCCTGTGTCATACCCGAAAAGGTCCCTTTTAAGGAATGAAACACATAAGACATGGTCCAAGATTCTATATAGGAGTAATAGGCAACGATAGCCAAATTGGTAAAAATCCCAAATACCCCAATATATTTCAACACCCTTCCCTTTACCATGGAATCCAAGATATAGGGTGTACTGTGATTCCCGAACCTACCTCCATAACGGCCAGAAGACCACTCTATGAACAACATGGGAATCCCCATCAATAAGAAACAGACCAAGTAAGGGATAATAAATGCACCTCCTCCATTCTCAACAGCTTGAACAGGAAATCTTAAAAAATTTCCCAATCCCACAGCATTTCCGGCCATTGCTAAAATTAACCCTAAACGCGATCCCCAAGATTCTGTTGATTTTGCCATCCTTTACTTAAAACGATTAATTGGTCCTTAAATTAAGTGGCGCAAGATCGTAAAAAAAAATAGTTAAACCCCCATTAAACATAAAATTCCGCTTATCCCATTGCACTTAAGGCAACGTTAAGCGGAATTTTTTGTAAGAATCTTAGCTTTTTTCCGTATGAAACAATCTAAGCTTTTTGTTTTTTGTAAAGCTGATTGGTTTTAAGCTTAGTCCAATACCCCTTGAGATCTGTTTTAACCTCACCAGACATAATATACAAACCAATAATATTTGGGAAAGACATAGCTAAAATCATCATATCGGAAAAATCCAGTACGGCTCCCAAACTAACAGAGGCACCGATTACCACAAAGACCAGGAACAGCATTTTATAGGCAAACTCTACCTTCTTGCTTTTTCCAAAGAGGTAGGTCCATGCCCTCATCCCATAATACGACCAGGAGATCATTGTTGAAAAGGCAAATAGGAAAACTGCAAGTGCCAGTACATAGGGGAACCAAGAGATTACGCTCCCAAAGGCATCGGAGGTCAGCTGAGCACCTCCCAGGCCGCCCACTTCGTGCATCCCGGTAAAGATAAGTACCAAAGCGGTAAGCGTACAAACCACTACGGTATCTATAAATGGCTCTAACAGCGCCACAAAACCTTCAGACGGAGGGTGATTAGTCTTTGCGGTACTGTGTGCAATAGCTGCAGACCCTACTCCTGCTTCATTGGAGAAGGCTGCTCTCTGGAAGCCCACTATCAGCACCCCTATTACCCCACCTTTTAAGGCACTCGGACTAAAAGCACCGTCCACTATTGCGGAGAATGCCGGTCCTATATTTTCTATATTGATAACAATAACGGCCAACGCAGCAATTATATAAATAGACGCCATAATAGGGACTACTCTACCGGTAACCTTTGCGATGCTGCTAATACCTCCAATTATCACAACCCCTATCAGAACGGCAGTTATAATTCCAAAGTAGAAGCCCATACCCTGTAAGGCTGGGAATTGTCCGGAAAGTTGCTCAAAAGACTGGTTGGCCTGGAACATATTACCCCCACCAAAAGAGGCGCCAACTGCTAAAATAGCAAATAGGGCGGCCAACACCTTCCCAAATCCTTTCATATTGCGTTTTTCTAGACCATAACGCAAATAGTTCATAGGACCACCAAATACACGTCCGTCTGGAAGTATTCCTCTATATTTTACTCCCAAGGTACACTCTACAAATTTTGAGGACATACCCAATAAACCACAAACGATCATCCAAAAAGTAGCTCCTGCGCCTCCCAAGGAAATGGCGACTCCTACTCCGGCAATATTCCCTAGTCCTACCGTACCGGACACCGCTGTTGCCAAAGCCTGAAAATGGGTCACCTGTCCTGGTGCATCGGGGTCATCATACTTCCCCCTAGCCAAATCAATGGAATGCCTAAAGCCCCTGAAATTGATAAAGCCCATTCTAATGGTAAAGAAGAAAGCACCGATCACCAACCAAATCACAATAAACGGAATGGCCTTCTCTTGCTTATCACCATTGGGATGCAAAATTGGAACGGGCTCGTCGTACTTAACACTAGCCAAAAAATGAGCTCCTTGCTCTATCAAGTGCTCTACATTTTCCGGATTATATACTACCCCTCCCTCCTTGGCAAGATACTTTAATTGACCTGCCACAGGTGAGGTTATGGTATCAATTTCACTGCCATTGCGAGAGAGGATGGCAATTTTATCTCCTTTACCAACCTTATTCCCTTCAGGGACAAGCCACTCTTCTAAAATAAACTTCCCTTCCATGTCTGAAGACCAATTTGGAATGCTTATTAGTTTTTCATCTGCATAAACTACGGGGTCATATATTCCGATGGCTGCAAAGGGATCCCAGAAAAGCACAGAGCCCATAGCACTCACTGCTGGCGTCATAAAACCATTAAACACCTCTGTAATGGCCTCGGTTGGCACGGTATACTCTTTGGTAACAGACTGTCCGCCAGCATCTGAAATAGTAACGGTATAAGCCAATCCCTCTACTAATCCACTAGACTGATTGGAAGTTAAAGGAGTTGCTTGATTGCTCCACTTATATTGATAAGGAGGCGTCCCCCCATCCACTTCTACTTTAATGACTCCGTCGTTAATACGGGTTGAGGGATTTAAAAGCGTTTCCCTTACTATCAGTTCTTGAGAAAAGAGGGTAAGGGAAAATAGGGAAATAAGGAAAGTTAGGTTTTTTTTCATAATTGGTTAAAAAGGTTCAGTTTTCGATGGTTTTCGTTAAACTATTGGGGCAATATCATAAAAATAATCAATGCAAAAAAATTTATCGTTTGAAAAAAGGTCAATCAATTTGGAACATTTCGTTCAGTTTTTTGATCTGTTCGGGTCTCCCCAAAACAATAATCTTACTCCCAGGAAGCAGCTTAACATCCGCTTCGGGATTTATAATATAGGCTCCGGAAGGATCTACATAGCCAATAATGGTACAACCAGTTTTTTTCCGAAGATCTAAATCCCGGATAGAATTGGTTTTGGATTTACCTATAATGGCATCTATGGACAATTCCTCTAGGTTGGTAGTATCTCCACCTTCCATAGATAGTTTGTCCATAAAGGTAATAAGATCGGGCATCACCACTAGAGACGCCATATGATCTCCCCCTATTTTATCTGGCATCACCACTTTATTAGCACCGGCAAGCCTTAGCTTCTTTTGAGAAGTAATCTGTGCCGCCCTACTGATAATGATTAGATTTTTGTTCAATTGTCTAGCCGAGAGAACCACAAAAAGGTTGACAGCATCATCTGGCATAGCGGCTATTAGGTACCGAGCCCTCTTTACGCCCGCCTGTTGCAAAAATATATCATCATTAGCATCCCCTTCCACAAATAGAACATCATCTTCAAACCGCTCTATAACCTCTCGGTCCTTTTCCACAACCACAAAAGGTCTGTTATACGCTCTTAATCTTTCTGCAGCCTGACTCCCATTTCTACCATATCCGCAGATGATAACATGGCCTGATAAACTTGCTATTTTATTTTTCACTTTTTTCTTCTTTAAAATTTGAAGTGAGTTCCTACTAAGAAGATATTCCGTTATCACCGAAATGGCAAATGCAAAGATAAATACACTGGAAACAATCAATGCTACTGTGAACAACTTGGAAGAAACGTCCAAGGGCCTAACCTCAGAAAAACCTACCGTAGTCACGGTAATAATTGTCATATAAAAGGCATCTACCCAGGTATAGCCAGATAGAAATCTATACCCCAACACTCCAAACAACAATACTAGCACCAACAAACTAAGTGCTAAGTACATTCTGGAGCGGAAAAATCTAATCATGTTTATAGATCAAAAACGGAAGTTCTTTTAGTGTACACCAAATCCTTTATCCTAAGCCAAAATGCCATAAACAGGTAAAGAGCAAAGCCAAAACCCAGGGTGACAAAAGTGAGGTATATAAATGAGGTTCTCACTACCCGTGTCCTAATTCCCAGGCGTTCTGCAATACGGCGGCACACTTCAAACCCCCTTTTCTGAAAATAATAAAGTATGGAATAAAAAATTTTCATGTTCTAAAATTAGGCTTTTCCTTTCAATAATCCATGACCCACCACACATTGTAGGCATTTATTTTTAACGCAGTACTCATTGTACAGTTGCAATACAGCCTGACTCTCCAAAGCGGTAGGCAAAGAAACCTTAAGATTCTTGAATCCACTTATCACACGGTTACGCTCTGCCTTCACCCCAGAAATGAGATGCACCAACTCCTCACTCTTATCCTCCCCTAGGTGTTTATAGTACCCCATTTTTATTGGCAACACGGTATTTACGATTAATAGATCCATAAAATCTGGGCTCAATTTCTTAGGGTGTGCACCGGACTCCTTTCCAAAGGTGTAATGCCTATCCCAATAGGAACTGGCCTTAACGGCAAACAAACCATATAAGTCCTCTACAGATTTGGCGGCCAATACTTTGCTAAATATATTTCTATTCAAAAAATACAGATTGGCCAATTGGGACAATCTTATGGTAGGGAAATTAGAAGGCCTCAACCTAAAGAATTGAGGTTGCTGAAGCGGCCCCTCCAAAAGTGGGAATTTACTCTTTAAAAACTGAAACTCCTTTTTTAAGCGGTTAAAGTAGTCGCAACCATGGACCTCTTGGGACAATAGACCTGCCATTCCAAAGAATGTGCTTTCCAATTGCAGGAGATTGCCCTGAATTTTTCGAATGATGGAGAAATCCAACTTCCTTGCCATCTCGTAAAAGGCATCCCCGTTAATTTTCAACCCAAAATTCTTCATCATCATGATAAAAAACACCTTATCCCAATCGTTCCTAGATTCATTTAGAAGATGGTCTACTAGGGTCCATTTCCGTTCCAAACGTTCAAAATAGAGTCGCTCCAACCAATTATCCCAAACAACGGAAGGCTGTCTAGTAACCTCCTCCCCACAATTGAGAAAACCTTTTTCTTGTTGATAGAATAACCCCTGATACGCTACCAACAACTCCTTATCTATAAAGTTCTTAAGAACCAAGGTGGGGATTGCCGTATTATCACTTCTATAAACATGTACGTCGTCTTCCCAGACCACATGCAGTATTACGTTATTATAATTGGGGTCTTGCTCGTGGTGGTGGGCGTACCAATCTGAAGATTTAATATGGATTTCTACGGTTCCCGCCCATAGCTGCTCCCCTATTTGGATTTTGGCATTAAAAAAATCTGGACCTGCCAAAAAATTATGCACCCCCACTTCAAAAACCCCGATGGGCTCATTATTGGAGGTGCAAAGTTTTCTGTTGCCAAATTTTTGGTACTTCCAGATATAATGCAAAAGATCTTCCCGCATAATCCAAAGTAAGAAAAATAATCCAATTTAGCCACACTCATCATTTTATGAGGGTTTTACTAGGACCATTACTCCTTATATACAGACTGGATTCTTATGGAAAGGCAAATGGTTAGCTAGGGGTTAGGTTTATTGACTTACTCCTCAATAATTTCACCTTCCCATTCCATGATGCCACCTTGAAGATTATAGGTGTTCTCAAAACCTAGTTTATTCATAATGGCACAGGCCTGTCCACTTCTATTTCCGGATCTGCAGTACACATAGTAATTTTTGGATTTATCTAACTTCTCCAAAGCCGTGATAAACTCTTGACCCAAATGAATATCTATATGAGTCATATTAGGGAGATACCCCTCCTCTACCTCTTCCGGTGTTCTAACATCCAATACGAATGCATTTTGATCGCTTTCCAATTGCGCACTCCATTCTTCTTGTGATAAATCTGCCATAACATTTTAGTTTAAGTTTTCAAAAATAAGGATTTTACTAATTTCCAAATAGAATTTTAAACGAAGCTTTCCCAAAAATAAAATCAAATCCAAACTGACCCACGCTGCTCTTTTAACAAAATTTTATTATTCAACAATATTGAATATCCAGAAAGAGACCGTACATTTGTATATACAATTGTTGTATAGACATGAAAGTAGAAAAATTAATTAAGACAGATAAACCTATCCCGCTAGAGAGTCGGACCATTATCCACATTAACCTTGTATCCAACAAAATTAATGAGGTAATGAATCAGGCAATAAAACCGTACGGGATATCCTTACAGCAATTTAATGTTCTTAGAATTTTAAGGGGACAGAAGGGAAAACCCGCCAATTTATCTACGGTGAATGAAAGAATGGTGACGAAGATGAGTAACACTACCCGACTAATTGATAAGTTGATAATTAAGGGGTATGTAAATAGGGTTGTTTGTCCTAGTAACCGCCGAAAAATTGAAATAACCATCACTCCTAAAGGAGAAACGGATTTAATAAAAATAGATAAAGCCATTGCTTTGGCTCAAGAAGAGATCCTACAGGATTTAAGCAAACAGGATCTTAAGGAGTTAAACCAGTTATTGGATAAGTTTTAAAAACAATTTCTAATTTTCCATACCTATATATAATGAGTACCTACATAGACATCTTAAATTGGCGATATGCCACCAAAAAATTTGACACCGATAAGAAAGTATCCCCAGAAAAACTGGAAAGCTTATTGGAAGCTGCTTCCTTAAGCGCCTCCTCCTACGGCTTACAGCCCTACAAAATATTTGTTGTAGAGGATAGGACTATCCGGGAAAAATTAAAACCAGCCGCATGGGGTCAGGCTCAAATTACAGAGGCCTCCCATTTAATAGTGCTGGCCAATCAAGTCACTTACGGAGAGGAATTAATAGATGATTACTTAAAAAACCTCAGCACCACGCGTAACGTTCCTTTACAGGACTTAGAGGGGAGGGCCGATTTTATGAAATCTAAACTAGTACCCCTTTCCGATTCGGAAAAAGAAAATTGGACCGCTAGACAGGCCTATCTAGCCTTAGGGAATTTACTGTCTGCGGCAGCCGATCTAAAGATAGATAGCTGTCCGATGGAAGGTTTTGATAGCGAGGAAATTAACAACATCCTAGGTCTAAACGAAAAAGGGTTGAATGCTGCAGTTTTGCTAGCCATTGGCTATAGGTCTGCAGAAGATGGCACCCAGCATCTGAAGAAGGTGCGTAAGCCTAAAGCAGAGTTAATTACACTTATATAAATAAACTTTAAATTAAAATTGAAATTATGAGAAAAAATGCATTGACATTGGTATTGGCAGTAGTAACAGGATTTACTGCTATCGCATCTAACCCAGTAGAAAACGAAGAAAAAGCCGTTAAGGTATCTGAAAGTACCGTAACCTGGAAAGGATATAAGGTAACTGGTTCCCATTATGGTGTTATAGATTTGAAGAAAGGATCCCTAAAATTTAATAACGATCAGTTAACTGGAGGAGAGTTTGTAGTAGATATGACCAGCTTGGTTTCCCATGATCTGGAAGGAGAATACAAAGGTAAATTGGAAGGCCACTTAAAATCTGACGATTTCTTTGGTGTTGCTACTCACCCTACCTCTAAATTAGTTTTCACAAAAGTTACACCAAACGGAAAAAACTCGTACAAGGTAACCGGAGATCTTACCATAAAAGGAAAGACCAACCCTATTACTTTTGACCTTTCCATATACGGAAGCAAAGCTACTGCTAATTTAAAGGTAGACCGCTCCTTATATGACGTAAAGTACGGATCTGGAAGTTTCTTCGATAACTTAGGTGACAAGACTATTTATGATGAATTTGATCTAGTGGTAGACTTAGTATTCTAAGCCACCCATAAGATTTGTTTAAAACCTCACATTTGTGGGGTTTTTTATTTTTTACACAACACTGTGTTTGTACTTTTAAAATTCCTTCCTATATTTGACACTCAATGAAGAACAATATAACTAATACTTGGTGGTGGATTAACTTACGAAAAACATCGTGAGCAAAGCACCATTGTAGTATATCTATACCAAAAGGCTTGTCATCACGACAGGCCTTTTTTCGTTTAAATAAAGTAAAACCCTGGTTTATACGGTCAGAAATAAAATAAACAAAATGACATACCCTTTAGTATCGCATCATAAAAAAATTCTCGCAGACACCATTACCCCGGTAAGTGTTTACCTTAAAATTAGGGATCGCTTCCCAAATAGTATCTTATTGGAGAGTAGTGACTACCATGCCAATGACAATAGCTTTTCTTATATCTGCTGCAATCCCATTGCTTCCATTACCTTAGAGAACGAAGTATTGGTACAAGAATTCCCCGATGGCAGCATTGAAGAAATCCAGGTGAACAAGGATACGGACATTCCGTTATTACTTCATCAATTTAGCCAACGCTTCCAAACATCGGACAACAATTTTAAGTTCATAAACAATGGGCTTTTTGGCTACATGGCCTACGATGCGGTTAGGTACTTTGAGGATATTAGTATTTCCAAAAAAGAAAATAGTATTGCCATCCCAGATATTCATTACGCGGTCTATAGCAATATAGTGGCCATTGATCACTTTAAGAACGAGGCCTACATTTTTGCCCACTGTTACGAATCCGAAAATAATATCGCAGAGATAGAGCAGCTGCTAAATGTTAAAAACTTTGCCTCCTACAATTTTAGAAAGACCGGGGATCCCATTTCGAACCTACAGGACAACGAATACAAGGAGCAGGTAGCATTGGCACAGAAACATTGCCGTAGAGGCGATGTTTTTCAACTGGTGTTGTCCAAGCGATTCTCGCAAAACTTTAAGGGGGACGAATTTAATGTGTACCGCGCCCTACGTTCCATTAATCCATCGCCCTACTTGTTCTATTTTGATTATGGCGATTTTAAAATATTTGGTAGTTCGCCCGAGGCTCAATTAATCGTAAAGGATGGCAAGGCAGAGATACACCCTATTGCAGGCACCTTTAAACGAACCGGGAATGACGAACAGGATGCCGAGCTCGCCAAAAAACTAAAAGTAGACGACAAGGAGAATAGCGAGCATGTTATGCTTGTAGACCTAGCCCGAAACGACCTAAGTAGAAATGGGAACATGGTACAGGTAGAAAACTATAGGGAAGTACAGTTCTTCTCTCATGTAATTCATTTAGTATCTAAAGTTACTGGCCAAAAAAAGGACCACATCCCTACTATGAAAGTTGTGGCAGATACCTTTCCTGCCGGCACTCTCAGTGGTGCTCCCAAACATATGGCCATGCAACTAATAGAAAAATACGAAAAAACCAATCGCGGGTATTACGGGGGAGCCATTGGATTTATGGACTTTAACGGAAACTTTAATCACGCCATCATGATCCGTACTTTCTTAAGCAAGAACCATCAGTTGCATTATCAGGCAGGGGCTGGATTGGTAGCGGCCTCCAACCCTGACCTAGAGTTGGAAGAAACCTATAACAAATTGGGCGCCCTAACCAAAGCTTTGGAAATAGCAGAAACCATTTAACCTTTGTCTTTTAAAGCTATTTAAACCCAACGGAGAAAGACCCAAAACAAATTAGAAACAGCGCAATATTAGATACACATGGATAAACAGCAACCAAAAAAGAACACCAGCTCCTCCCAAGAGAATTCTAAAGGGGCCATCCTGGTCATAGACAATTACGATAGCTTCACTTATAATCTAGTACATTATCTGGAAGACTTGGACTGTGAAGTGGTAGTAAAAAGGAATGACCAAATTAGCCTGGAGGAAGTGGATGCCTTTCAGAAGATTGTGTTGTCCCCTGGTCCGGGCATTCCGGACGAAGCCGGATTGCTAAAGCCAATCATAGCCAAATACGCCCCTTCTAAGAGTATCTTTGGCGTGTGTTTGGGACAACAGGCTATTGCCGAGGTCTTTGGTGGTAGTATTGTTAATTTGGATCAGGTATATCACGGGGTGTCCACAAAAATCACCCTCGTTGGAGAGGATGCTTTATTTGCCGGATTACCAAAAGAGCTAGAAGTAGGACGCTACCATTCATGGGTAGTAGATCCAAAACTTCCAGAGGTCTTGGTGGCTACCTCCTTTGATGAAAATGGACAGGTAATGTCTTTACGCCACACCCATTATGACGTTAGTGCAGTACAGTTTCATCCAGAATCGGTTTTGACCCCCAAGGGAAAAGAGATCCTGAAAAACTGGGTCAGAAACTAGTGAGTAGTGAGTAGTGAGTAGTGAGTAGTGAGTAAAACATAAAATAATAGTAGGACAGACGGCTACCCCACCCTAAATTAGATAGTCCTAGCCCTTAAATAGAAAGTAAAAAATGAAAGATATATTAAACAGCTTAATCAACCACGATGTACTTCCCAAAGAAGTTGCCAAACAGGTCCTGGTGAACATAGCCAAAGGCGAATACAACACCAGTCAGATTGCAGCCTTTTTAACTGTGTACATGATGCGAAGTGTCACTATTGAGGAATTGGAAGGCTTTAGGGACGCCCTATTGGAACTCTGTGTATCGGTAGACCTATCGCAATACAACCCGGTTGACCTATGCGGTACAGGCGGAGATGGGAAAGACACGTTTAACATTTCCACCTTGGCTAGTTTTGTAACTGCAGGTGCAGGGATACATGTCACCAAACATGGTAACTACGGAGTTTCCTCTAAATGTGGCAGCAGTAATGTAATGGAACACCTAGGGATCAAATTCAGCAATGACCCTGCGTTTTTAGAGAAATGTATAGCGGAGAGCGGTATCTGCGTACTACACGCCCCCCTATTTCATCCCGCTATGAAAAACGTAGCCCCTATCCGAAAAGAGTTGGCGGTAAAAACCTTTTTTAATATGCTGGGGCCAATGGTGAATCCGGCTTTTCCAAAAAATCAAATGGTAGGGGTATTCAATTTGGAACTAGCCCGTATGTATGGGTATCTTTACCAAAAGACGGATAATAATTTTACCGTGTTACATGCCTTGGACGGATATGATGAGATTTCCCTAACCGGCAACACCAAAACCATCACCAACAACTCCGAAGGTATGTTAAAGCCTTCAGATTTTGGAGTGGATATCATTTCCCCTTCCGATATTGTGGGAGGAGACAGCGTGGAGTCATCGGCAAAGGTATTTATGAAAGTATTACAGGGCGAAGGAAGCAGTCCACAAAACAATGTGGTTTGTGCCAATGCCGGTATTGCCATAGCTACCGTAAAGGGCATAGCGCCAAAAGAAGGCTTTGAAATGGCCAAAGAATCACTCCTCAGTGGGAAAGCACTGCAGACCCTTAAAAAATTACAAACCCTTAGCAACCAATAAATATAATACCTGCTTCAATTAAAAATAGACTATGAATATACTGGACAAAATAGTGATCGACAAACGCAAAGAGGTAGCTCTTAAAAAGTCTATTGTTCCCATTTCGCAATTAGAATCTTCCGTTTTGTTTGAAAGACCTACCATTTCCTTGGCTACCAATCTTAGGAAAAGTCAGAGTGGTATTATCGCCGAACACAAGCGCAGATCTCCGTCCAAAGCAGTCATCAATCAGAACCTTAGCGTTGACGAGGTGGCCACTGGCTATGAAAAGGCTGGTGCCTGTGGCATGTCGGTTTTAACCGATGGTAAATACTTTGGGGGATCAATGGACGACCTATTGTTGGCCAGAGCCTCTGCAAACCTGCCTTTGTTGCGCAAGGAGTTTATATTGGAGGAATATCAACTATTGGAAGCCAAGGCTTACGGAGCCGATGTTATCCTATTAATCGCCTCAATTTTAACCAAAGAGGAAATTAAATCCCTGTCCCAATTTGCCCAAAGTCTGTCTTTGGAAGTGCTCCTAGAGGTTCACAATGAAGAGGAACTCCATAAATCCATTATGCCTAGTTTGGACCTATTTGGTGTTAACAATAGAAATCTAAAAACCTTCGAGGTAAGTTTAGAGACCAGCAAAGCCCTCTCTACCCTTATTCCAGACGATTTTGTAAAAGTCTCTGAAAGCGGTATCAGTTCTGTAGAAGCCATAAAAGAGTTACAGCCCTATGGGTACCAAGGGTTTTTAATAGGGGAGAATTTCATGAAAACGGATAATCCCGGAGAAAGCGCTACCCAATTTATAAAACAGCTAACGTCATGAAACTGAAAGTGTGCGGTATGAAATACCCGGATAATATGCTGGAAGTGGCCAAGCTTCAGCCCCACTACCTGGGATTTATTTTTTGGGAGCCCTCTAGCCGTTTTCTAAAGGCGGCACCCACCAAACTACCCGACACCATTAAAAAGGTTGGTGTTTTTGTGGATGCCACCTTGGAGGAAATCACCACCAAAGTAAATCAATATCAACTGCAGGCAGTGCAATTGCACGGTAAGGAAAGCCCCGCATTTTGCAAAAATTTAAGGAAAATAGAACTAGACCACCCCGACCAGAAATTGGAGATTATAAAAGTTTTCTCCATTAAGGACAACTTTGATTTTGGGCAGTTGGAACCCTATGAAGAGGTGGCCGATTATTTTCTGTTCGACACCAAAGGGAAACTTCCCGGAGGTAATGGCTATGCTTTTAGCTGGGAAGTCTTAAGGGACTACCCCTCTCAAAAGCCGTACTTTTTAAGCGGGGGAATAGGCCTAGAAGAAACAGAAAAAATTAAAGAGTTTCTACAAAGGCCAGAATCCAAATATTGCTACGCCATAGATGTAAACAGTAGGTTTGAAACAGAACCGGGATTAAAAGAAGTAGAAAAAATAAAAGAGTTTAAAAAGAGAGTAATGGGTAGTCAGTAGAATCTCAATACTCAATACTATGTACTCAATACTTTGTACTAAACACTATAACAAATCATGAATTATAACGTAGACGAAAAAGGATATTACGGTGAATTTGGTGGGGCCTTTATACCGGAAATGCTGTATCCCAATGTGGAGAATTTAAGGCAACAATATTTAAAGGTAATGGAAGAGCCCTCCTTTAAGGCGGAGTTTGATCAATTACTGAAAAATTATGTGGGAAGGCCCTCCCCCCTTTACTTTGCCAAGCGCCTTTCTGAAAAATACAATACAAAAATCTACCTAAAACGGGAAGACCTCAACCATACTGGAGCACATAAAGTAAACAATACCATTGGTCAGATCTTAATGGCCAAGCGTTTGGGCAAAACTAGAATTATTGCTGAGACAGGTGCCGGACAACATGGGGTGGCTACCGCTACCGTTTGCGCCCTTATGGGCATGGAGTGCATTGTGTATATGGGCGAGATCGATATTGCTCGCCAGGCCCCCAATGTAGCCCGAATGAAAATGCTGGGCGCCCAGGTAAGGCCCGCCCTATCAGGAAGTAAAACACTTAAGGATGCTACCAATGAGGCTATTCGGGATTGGATCAATAATCCCGTAGACACCCACTATATTATTGGTTCTGCCATTGGCCCCCACCCCTACCCGGATATGGTCACCAGATTCCAGTCTATTATCTCCGAAGAGATTAAATGGCAGCTAAAAGAACAGGAAGGCAGGGAAAACCCAGATTACGTTGTGGCCTGCGTTGGCGGGGGTAGTAATGCGGCCGGCACCTTTTATCATTTTTTGAATGAAGAAGAAGTGGGCATTATTGCCGTAGAAGCTGCAGGAAAAGGAGTGGAAAGCGGCGAAAGTGCTGCCACCTCAGTACTGGGAAAAGAAGGGATTATCCATGGATGCAAAACCCTATTGATGCAAACACCCGATGGACAAATTACAGAGCCCTACTCTATTTCAGCTGGTTTAGACTACCCAGGGGTTGGCCCCATGCACGCCCACTTGTACAAAACCGGAAGAGCAGAGTTTATTCCGGTAACGGATGATGCCGCTATGCAGTCTGGTATGGAACTCTGCAAATTAGAAGGTATTATCCCCGCCATTGAGTCGTCCCACGCACTTGCCATTCTAAAAACAAGATCGTTTAAGCCAACGGATGTGGTGGTTCTTAACCTATCTGGCCGTGGGGATAAGGATTTAAACACCTATATAAAATACTTTGAGCTATAAGCATGCACTCTTACTCCCGTCATTGGCGGGAATCCTAAAAGACTATTGGAATGAACAGAATACAACAGAAATTAAAATCGGATAAAAAATTATTCTCCATCTATTTTACGGCAGGATACCCCAATTTAAACGATACAGTACAGATTATCCAGGACTTGGAAAGCAGTGGGGTAGATATGATAGAAATTGGATTGCCCTTTAGCGATCCCTTGGCCGATGGCCCCACTATACAGGCCAGTTCTACCCAAGCCTTGAAAAATGGGATGACTACTGCCGTTCTATTTGATCAATTAAGGGACATAAGAAGCTCGGTGAACATTCCCCTAATCATTATGGGCTATTTTAATCCTATTCTGCAGTATGGAGTGGAAGCATTTTGCAAAAAATGCCAAGAAGTGGGAATAGACGGACTCATTTTACCCGATTTACCATTGGATAAATATCAGGAAGAATATGAGGCGCTATTTAGAAAATATGGATTGCTCCCCATTTTCCTGATTACCCCCCAGACCAGTGAGGCGCGAATAGCACAAATAGATGAGGCTTCGGATGGCTTTATTTATATGGTGAGTTCGGCCAGTGTTACCGGATCCTCCAATGGATTTGGAAATGAACAAGAGTCCTATTTTAAAAGAATTGCCGAGATGCAATTGAAAACACCTCAGGTAATAGGATTTGGAATCAGCGATTCCAAGACTTTCCAGCAGGCTACCAAGTGGGCAAAAGGGGCCATTATTGGATCGGCTTTTATAAAATATATTACCAAAAATGGTACCGGTAACGTTCGGGAATTTGTAGAACAAATCATTAGATAGGCTTGAAAGAACTACTTAACAATTACAAGCTAATAGCCTTATTATGTTTAACCCTGGGCCTGGCACCCTATTTTCCACAACCACATCTCTTTGGTAAATTGCAATGGATTATGGGAGGCGCCAAGGGAATGCAGCCCATGGATTGGTTTGACCTTGTTTTTCATGGGTTTCCCTTTCTCCTAGCATTGAGACTGCTGCTTATAAAGCTCAGGGAAAAGCGCAGGTGAAAATCTGATTAACCCCTTGTCCACTTAACATTTCCTAACAAAGGTTTAAAAATCCTTTAACGGAGATTTTACTGAAATTTTGGTAGTTTAAGTGTGAACCTTAAAAAACTAAATGACATGGGAATTATAAATGACAAGAGAAAGTTTAAAAGAAAAGAAGAACAACATAACCCGACCAATCCTACTGGGAATACCAATATAGATACCAATAAATTCGACATTGAGGAGAAGACGATAAAGAAGCAACAGAACAAACATTAATTTATCCACACCCAAGACATCTAAATCCAAAGAGGGTGTGAAGTATGGTTGGAGCTAAAAAAACTCCCGATATTGAATAACCCTGAAATCTAACGTATTGATTTCAGGGTTATTTAATTTCATCCTCTTATAGGCTTCCATACTCCCTACTGCCCTATTAGCCGCTCCAGAAGGTGCTGTTAAGGATACGGTTCTGATTAACCTGCCACTCTTGCCATCCATAGCTGGATTGCTATAGGGTTGGGGCAGCGCAAATTGATGGATGCGGGGTATGCGACTGGAAACCTGGCGTAGCTGTACCCCAAACTCCTTAATATACTTTCTGAATAAGTACTCGGGGCCATTTTTACTGTTTCCTCCGGTGAACAATAGCGTGTTGATCTTAGGATATTGCTGAAGATATTTAAACATATCTCGAAATTCGATACTTTGCAATCCGAGATCTGAGGCATCTACTCTAACTCTTTCGGCACTTTTTACTATATCACAGATTCCAATTTGTCTGTCCAGTAAAAATTGCTTTCGTTCTTGTATGGCCAGCTCCGTTTCCTTATAGGAGAGCTTAAGTCCAAAAATCCGATCTAATATAGGCCACAATTGTCCGTCCCTGCTTCCATAACAAAAGTTAACGTCGCCTTCCTTTAATTCCCCGGTGGTAAACCTGGGAGGAGGTAGGGTCCCAACAATAAGCTTGGTTGCCTCTGGAAACAAAAAGGGAGGATATGGATGGGTATGTAAAAATGTTTTAGCTCTCAAAACAAGTTTAGTTTTCAATTAAAATTCACTTAAGGAGGTGCTCCTTGTAGAAACAGCCTTCCCGTTAGGGCTTCCATTTCTATGTTAGTGCCCTCATCACCCTAAAAATATAAGAATTTTTAGGGATCTTATATTTAAAAATCAACTTCCTTTATTTGTCACTCTTACTTTTGAGCATAAAGGAGAACAAACCTAGGGATCTTCGGGATCGGCTCTTGAATATTCCACAAACTTAGCACTTAAGCCCAAGGGGGTACAATGGAAAAATAACTTATATTAAGGGAAAATTGGGATAAAAGGGTGCCATTTAGGAAGAAAGGCCCCTACCTTTACAAAACAGGAACACAAAAGATTATTAATTAAAAATGAGTCACTATGGGAAAAGGAGATAAGAAATCTAAAAGAGGTAAAATAATCAACGGTACTTATGGTACTCGGCGGAAACGTAAGATTAAAAGAAGACCAAGTATAGAGGAAAAAATAAATGTGGAGAAGAAGAAGTAATCCTAAAAAACGGACGCGCTTCCCATCTTCCTACCAACATCCTCACCAGTAAACGTTTTGGGAAAAGGGTGGATGCCACTGCAATCCCACCAAATGTTGGGTCTCCCCACCAGGCCCTTATACTCAAAAACGAAATCTACTGCCCCTATACCCTCCTAAACAGGGGTGTAGATTGTTTTCTATATCAATCATTATATTATTAGGATAGGAATGCCTTAACTACCGGGAGCCATTAGCATGTAGGGCACTACTACCTGATAAAGACAGGCTGATCTTCCCTTAAGGTGTGCTCTTTGCTGAACAAATAGCCATCCCTGTCAAAACCTAGGACGTCTTCCAGGGATTGGGCGTTAGATTCTAAAAGGTAACGCACCATGGAGCCCCTAGCTTTTTTCGCATAAAAACTGATCACCTTTAAATTGTCATTTTTCCAATCCTTGAAGATGGGAGTAATCACGGGTACGTTTAAAGCCTTTGGATCTAAAGCGTTAAAATATTCGTTACTGGCCAAATTAATAAACAACTCCCCCTCCTGTAATTCCGTATTCAGATAATCGGTAAGTTGTTTTTTCCAAAATTCGTACAAGTTTTTCTTTCTTCCCACTTTTAAGGATGTTCCCATTTCCAACCTGTAGGGTTGCATTAGGTCTAAAGGTTTAAGAATACCATATAATCCAGATAGTATACGCAACTGCTCTTGCAATTTCATCATTTTTTCTGGAGCTATAGAATAGGCATCCAGCCCCTGATATACGTCGCCTTTAAAGGCATAGACTGCCGGCCTGGCATTATCCGGACTAAAAGGGATGGAAAAAGCTTGGTTACGCTCCCAGTTTAGTTGCGCCAAATTATCCGAAATGCCCATAAGTTCCGAAAGGGCTTTTGGCTTTTTCTTCTTTAGCACCGTATTTAACTTTTGGGCTTCCTCCAAAAATATTGGTTGGGAGAATTCCTTTACTGGTAATTTGGTTTCCAAATCCAGCGTCTTCGCTGGAGATATTACAATCTTCATTCCTTATTATTTTATAAACGTCCTTTAGGTCGCAGCACTTACTGCCTTCCCTAAGTTCTAAAAATATCTAATGTGTCCGTAAAAAGCTATTCAGCCTGATTTTGAGGAGCGTAGCGTCTCCATTTTTCGATACACTGGGCCATATCCTCGGGTAATTCGGAACTAAACCGCATGTATTCCCCCGAAACGGGATGCACAAACCCCAAAGTCTTGGCATGTAGTGCCTGTCTTGGTAGAATTTTAAAGGCATTTTCTACAAACTGCCTGTACTTGGTAAATGTGGTACCCTTCAATATTTTTTCCCCACCATACCGCTCATCATTAAATAATGTATGACCAATATATTTTAAATGTACCCTTATTTGATGGGTTCTGCCCGTTTCCAATTTACATGATATTAAGGTCACATAACCTAGTCGCTCCAACACCTTAAAGTGGGTCACAGCTTCCTTGCCTTGGTCCCCTTCAGGAAAAACCGACATTTGCAGTCTGTTCTTTGGATTCCTTGCTATATGGCCTTCTATAGTCCCCTCATCTTCTTCTACATTTCCCCATACCAACGCGATGTATTCGCGTTCGCTGGTTTTTTCGAAAAACTGCTTTGCCAAATGAGTCATGGCCGCCTCCGTTTTAGCCACCACCAATAACCCAGAGGTATCTTTATCTATCCTATGAACAAGCCCTGGGCGGTCATCACTATTTACAGGCAAATTCTCCTGATGATGTAAGAGTGCATTGATTAGCGTCCCAGAATAATTACCGTGACCAGGGTGTACTACCATCCCAGCAGGTTTATTCACCACAATTAGCACCTCATCCTCATAAACAATATCTAAAGGAATATTTTCTGGCGTCAATAAAAACTCGTGTGGTGGATGAGGAAACAATACCCGCACATGATCCCCAGACTTAACCCTATAATTTTGCTTTACCGTACTGCCATTTACCCAAATATGTCCATCTTTTGCAGCCTGTTGAATTTTATTTCTAGTAGCTTTCTCAATAAAATTCATTAAAAATTTATCTACCCTTAGGGGGTCTTGCCCTTTGGATGCAATAAAACTATGATGCTCAAACAAGTCGTCATCATTCATTTCCAAATCGTCCCTCTCTTCCATAATTATTCTGAATCTGACTTAATTTGAGCTCTCTCGGAAATATTACCGTTACCACAAACCAATTCAATCTTGGAGGTTTTTGGCAATTTATCCCCAGGAGCCACATATTTCCCCTTATGCTTTATATGATACACCATATCCTTTCCAAGTTCGTCCACATAGGTTACCCGCTCTACCTCTAAGCCAACCGCCTTGAGCATGGAACTAGCATTTCTTTGGGTAACTTGAATTATATTGGGTATGGTAACTTTTTTATATCCAGACGGATTTACCGTGATATATATTTTTCTCCCCTCCTTAACCTCACTACCCGCTGGCGGATTTTGATCTATAATGGAGAACTTGGGATAAGACGGGTTGTAGTTTGCCGAATCCAACACTGAAAAGCGCAGTCCGGATTTCTCTACCAAGCTCCTGGTTTCCATTACGGAAAGCCCGGACAAATCCGGGACTTCCACAAACTCCCCGTGGTTAGTAGTCAGTTTCAACCAATGCATGGCACCAAATACCAGCAATACCAAAGCCACTAATGCCAGTATTAACTGTATTAAGAATGCCCTGCTAATTAGAAATTTGAAAAAGTTCAGCATAATTTATTTTCTTAAACGACAAAGATAGAAAACCGAATGCTTTTTTCTTTGTTTTGAATGCATGATATTTGCCGAATGATAAGACTGGCCTAAAAACCTAAAAATAACTGACCCTTACCGAAATCCAACGGCAATAAGATAATGGAATTGAACCTCTTATAGTTTGGGAACTTTTAATTTTGAAGGATGAAAAAAAACATTGCCATTATTATGGGTGGCTATTCTAGCGAGTACGAAATCTCCCTGATGAGCGGGGAAGTGGTTTTTCAAAATTTGAACAAGGAGAAATTTAACGCCTATAAAATTCATATTCTTGAGAACAAGTGGGTCTTGGTAGATGATAACCAAGAGGAGCACATGGTAAACAAGCACAATTTTACCGTAAAATTGGATCAGGAGACCCTTAGTTTTGATTGTGTATTTAATGCCATTCACGGATCTCCGGGCGAAGACGGCATTATGCAAGCCTATTTTCATCTCTTGGGCATCCCACACACTTCCTGTGATTACTATCAGGCAGCCCTAACTTTTAACAAGCGGGATCTTCTAAGTGTACTAAAACCCTACGGAATAAAATCGGCCACCTCTTATTACCTCAACCAAGGCGACCCCATTAAACACGACAAAATAATAGATACGGTGGGACTTCCCTGTTTCGTAAAAGCCAACAAAGCCGGTTCTAGCTTTGGCATTACCAAGGTATACAGCAAGGAAGAACTGCCAGAAGCCATAGAAAAAGCTTTTATGGAAGACGATGAGATTCTTATAGAATCTTTTTTAGACGGTACCGAAGTCTCGGTAGGGGTTATCCAATACAAAGGGAAAACCACGGTACTACCCATCACAGAGATTGTATCCGAAAATGATTTCTTTGATTATTCGGCAAAATACAAGGGTGAAGCCCAAGAAATTACGCCTGCTAGAATCTCAAAAATACAAGAAGAAAAAGTGGTGCATATTGCCAAACTGGCTTATGACACCCTAAAATTGAAGGGATACTCTAGAAGTGAGTTTATTTTTGTAGGTGACGAGCCTTATATGTTAGAGATGAACACCACGCCTGGATTGACGAACGAAAGTATCTTACCCCAACAGGCCGCTGCCGCTGGCATTTCACTTTCAGAACTCTTTGAAAGTGCCATTTGGCAAGCTTTGAAAGAAATTAAGTAACTTTGCGGCATAAAACCAATATAAAGAGTTTGCCCTACAGGATGATTCAACCTAATTTCCCAACCTATTATAGAGGCATTACTAATCCATAAAAATGAAAAAACGCGCTATTTTTCCAGGATCCTTTGACCCTGTTACCTTGGGACATTATGATATTATTAAACGGGGTATTACCCTTTTTGATGAGCTGATCATTGCCATTGGGGTAAATACAGATAAAAATTATATGTTTTCCCTGGAAGAACGCAAACGATTTATTTCCGAAGCATTTAAGGACGAACCTAAAATTAGCGTCCAAACCTACCAAGGACTTACTGTTGATTTCTGCAAAAAAGTGGATGCAGAATTTATTTTAAGAGGACTTAGAAACCCCGGGGACTTCGAATTTGAAAAGGCCATAGCCCATACCAATCGTAAGCTCTCTGAAATTGAGACTGTTTTCTTACTTACATCATCAGGAAAATCGTATATTAGTTCTTCTATTGTAAGGGATGTAATTCGTAATGGCGGGGATTATACCGGCTTGGTGCCCAGTTCCGTACGCGTGCAATAAAATTTAAGAATTTTGACCACTCGGAAATATGGCAATAAGCATCCTAATGAGCAACATTCAGGGATCATCTTCCTCCCATTCAAAGTCTTACACCACCATAATAGGGGCATTCACAACAAATACTACCATTATTAGAAGAAAAAAAATAATATTGCAATAAATTAGATTTAATGCTTAAGAACAATCCAGTCATCTCTAATCAATTTCTGATAAAACAGCTACCCCAAGCCACTGCGTTTATAGATAGGGAATGTAAGGTTGTTTTTGCCTCGGACAAATGGGTAGAAGAGTTTAATTTCCCACCCTGTAATTATAAGCATAAAAAAATTCAGGATCTCTTAGGCTGGGAAAGCACGCAATGGACCAATAGTGTTCTAGGATGCATCAAAGGAAAGAGAGCTGAAAGTTTTAAGGAGCGCTATACCGATAAGAACGCAGGAACAAAGTGGTACCAATGGGAGATCTTCCCCTGGTATGATGAAGCCGAAAACGTGATTGGCGCTATTGTCCAAGCAGAGGACATTACCCAAACGGAACAAAAGGAGCAACAGTTAAACCGACTCCAATTTATCCTAAAAGAGACCGAGGAAAAAGGAAAAATAGGAAACTGGGAATACCACCAGGAACAAGATATTTTCACCTCCTGCCCTATGATTCTAACTTTGCTGGAGATAGAAGACAACACTGGCCTCACCCTAGACAACTATATAGATTTTCATAAAATAGGATACGATCGCAACACCATTTCCATGGCCATTTACTCCGCCATGGAAAAGAAAACCTCCTGGAACGAAAAATTACAGATCACAACCGCCAAAGGAAATCAGAAATGGGTAAATGTTTCAGGGAAACCCCTGTACCAAAATGGTGTTTATATAGGATTGATAGGTATTGTACAGGACATTACAGATTATGTCCTAAAGGAACATCAAACTAAAAACAACGAACACCTCCTAAAAACCCTTATCAACAATTTACCGATACGCATTTACATAAAGGATACCGAATCCAAAAAAATATTAGCCAACCGATCAGAATTGGATCATTGCGGAATAGCCCACGAAGCGGATATTATTGGCAAGGACGATTTTGATATTTACGACAAAGAAACAGCAGAACAAAGCAGGGAAGAGGATTTAGAGGTCATGATTTCACAAATTCCCATGATCCACAAGGAATTTAGCCAACAAAATCCGGATGGGACCAGTAATTACTACCTCAGTTCCAAAATCCCATTAAAAGGCACAAACGGGGAGACTACCGGATTGGTAGGTATTACCATGGATATTTCCCATATAAAGCAAAAGGAAAAGGAATTAAAAAGACTTATACACGTTACCTCCCAACAAAACAAAAAGCTGGTCAATTTTGCATATATCGTTTCCCATAACCTACGATCGCACTCGGCCAATTTCTCTATGTTACTAGATTTTCTTACAGAGGAAGAAGATCAGGAAGAGCGCGAAAACATTATCCGTATGTTAACGGATGCCTCTAACAACCTAATGGAAACTCTCCACAATTTAAATGACATAGTGGCCATTAACACAGAGGCTAATAACAGTAAAAAAGAGGTAGTACTACACAAAACACTTAACAGCGTTCTAGAAAAACTAAACCCTAGCTTAGACGAACACAAGGCTACCGTTGTTACTGAGATTCCGATGGAGACGCGTATTAACGTTATCCCATCCTATCTGGAAAGTATAATAACCGAACTAATTACCAACGCCATTAAATACCGGAAGCCCGATGTGCCTCCCATTATAAACATCAGCTTACACCACGTTCCAAATTATACGGTTCTGCGGATAGAGGATAATGGTTTAGGGATAGACATGAAGAAGCACAGCAAAAAATTGTTTGGGATGTACAAAACCTTCCATAGCAATACAGAGGCCAAAGGAATGGGGTTATACATCGTAAAAAATCAGATCGAGACCATGGAAGGAAAAGTAAATGCCCAAAGCGAGGTTGGGGTTGGTACCACTATAAATTTATATTTCAATGAGGAAAATTAATTCGATATTCATTGTAGACGATGATCCTATCACCGTATACGGAATTAAAAAATTACTGAATGCAGTGGTAGATTGCGATCAAATTTTGGAATTCCCAAATGGTCAACTGGCCATAAACCACGTACAGAAACTATTGCTGGAGAACAAGGAGCTTCCAGATATTATATTTTTGGATATTAACATGCCAGTAATGGACGGATGGGAGTTTTTGGAAGAATTTATTAAACTACCGGCAAGCAAATCGGTAAACATCAATATTGTTAGTTCTTCCATTGATCAGAACGACAAGGATAAATCCGAAGAATTTAAAACAACCACCCATCACCCAATTGCTTTTAAAAGCAAACCCATACGCAAGGAAGACATTGTGGAAATCACCAATGTGATAACCACTTAACCTTGCCCCAAACTTTGATCGATTGAAATTATAGGATACCCCCGTGCATTGGAGCTAAGCACAAACCTGTTATCAAGCATGGGGACACCTCTTAGACCACCCACTAGAAAAATCAAAGTCATATCATGAAGCCTCTATTAGCGCTTACGGCAATACTCTGCCTCCTATCTTGCAAACCCAAAGAAGAAAGCGAGCCTAAGGAGTTCACCACCGTTTTTGAAAGCAGCAAGGGCGAAGCGACGGCAACCTACCAACAGACCATTGATTTTTACACTACACTAGCCAGGGAATTTCCTGAAATAAACATACGAACCCTAGGCACAACGGACAGTGGCCACCCCCTTCATATAGTGACGTATAACGCCGATGCCCAATTTAATTTTCATAAGATTGGCCAGGAAAAAAGCGTACTTCTCATCAACAATGGCATTCATCCAGGGGAAAGCGATGGTATCGATGCTAGCATGCTATTGTACCGCGACCTGGCACTTAAAAAGATTACCCCTCCAAAACACACGGTTTTAGTCACCATCCCCGTTTACAATATTGGTGGTGCGCTAGCCAGAAACTCCACCTCCAGAGCCAACCAGAACGGCCCAATTTCCTACGGTTTTAGAGGGAATGCAAAAAACTATGACCTTAATCGCGATTTTATTAAGGGCGACACAAAAAACGCCCATACTTTCTTCAATATATTCCACCTGGTAAAACCAGACATATTTATAGACACCCACGTAAGCAATGGGGCCGATTACCAATATACCATCACACATTTATTCACCCAACACAACAAGCTAGATGGTGAATTGGGTAAGTACCTACACCAGGAAATGATGCCCACCTTAGAAGCTTCCTTGAAAAATAACGGCTGGGATATTACCCCTTATGTAAATATATTTAATACCGTGCCCGAAAAGGGTTTTCCCCAATTTATGGACTATCCCCGTTATTCCACCGGGTATACCGCCCTTTGGAATACGCTAGGCCTAATGGTAGAAACCCATATGCTTAAACCTTACAAACAAAGGGTAAAAGGCACCTATGAGTTAATGAAACAGCTATTAGACCTAGCAGAGCGGGATCATCAAAAAATAAAACAATTACGAGAATCCAGCTTTCAGTGGTACCTAGAAAAAACAACCTACCCCCTACAATGGGCAATAGACACCACCCAAAGCAGCGTTTTAAAATTTAAGGGATATGCCGCAGACACTCTTACCAGTGAAGTAACAGGCTTCCCTAGATTAAAATACGACCGGAATAGACCATTCACCAAGGAAGTTCCCTATCACAATTATTATGTCCCCACTAAGGAGGTAGAGATCCCAAAGGCCTATCTAATCAAAAAAGGCTGGGACAACGTAATCAAACTACTAGAAAGCAATCAGATTAATTTTGAAATATTAAAAGAGTCGCGTACGTACCAAGTAGAAAAATACACCATAGAAAGCTACGAGACCTACCAGAGTTCCTATGAGGGCCATTTCCCTCACTACAACACCAAGGCAATAGCCAGTACGGAAAAAATTGAATTCACCCCAGGGGATATTCTAGTTCCTACCAATCAGAAAGGGTTGCGGTATTTACTGGAAACCTTGGAACCGGAGGCCACCGATTCATTTTTTAACTGGAATTTTTTTGATGCCATTCTTCAGCGAAAAGAAGGTTTTTCGCCCTATGTTTTTGAGGACATTGCCCTGCAACTCTTAAAGGAGAACCCAGAATTGAAGGCAGGGTTTTTGTTGAAAAAAGAGCAGGATCCCCAGTTTTCTAGTAATTGGTATGCACAATTAGACTGGATTTACCAACAATCCAAACCATATGACCCCTACCATATGCAATACCCCGTATACCGACTTTTAAAGGATTAACTACTCCTTAAATAAGATCCTAATATTAGCGTAGGAGTTCTCCAATGCCTTTTTAATTTTCTTAGGCCCTTTCCATTTTACTTTTTTTATTCCCTCGCTAGCTTCCCCTACCAATTCGCCCTTGTAATTGGTTCGCATCGCAAACCAGTGAACCTCTTTTAATTTATAGCCGCCATTCCGCTTAAAAATATGGTAGGTAGTCTTTAGAAAATTTTCAATCTTCAGGCCTTTCACTCCAGTCTCCTCCTCAACTTCCCGCAATGCACATTCCTCTATAGTCTCTCCCTTATCCAATTTTCCTTTTGGAAGATCCCATTTACCTTCGCGGTAAATAAATAGGACTTTCCCCTCTTTATTGGTTACTACTCCCCCTGCAGCTACAACAAGTGGTATTTTCTTGGAAAACTTCTTAAGGATTTCTTCTTTATTGGGATGATAAATAAAAGCTTCTTTGAGCTTTTTACTGGACAACGCGCTGATTGCCTCATTAATAGAGGAGGCATTTAACATAAAATACTTGCCGTTAGTATTGTCTGACAATTTATTTGTTAAAATCAACGGTGACTCATTAACAAAAACTTTATACATTTGCGTTATGGTTTTAGACAAAGACACAGCAAAAAAAACGGCCGAACTTCTGTTGCAAATTAATGCAATTAAGTTGAAACCTGAAAATCCTTTTACGTGGGCTTCGGGTTGGAAGTCTCCTATTTATTGTGATAACCGTATCGTACTTTCCTATCCGGTTATTAGAAATTATATGAGGGAGCAAATGGGCAAACAATTAGAAACCCTATATGGTAAACCAGATGTAATTGCCGGGGTAGCCACCGGTGCCATAGGAATTGGAATGTTGGTAGCAGAATACTTAGGACTCCCATTTATCTATGTAAGACCAGAGCCAAAATCCCATGGACGTCAAAATCAAATTGAGGGACATTTGGAACCCAACCAGAATGTGGTTGTCATAGAAGATTTAATAAGCACAGGGAAAAGCAGCCTAAACGCTGTGAAAGCACTGGAGAGCAGTGGCGCCAATGTTAAAGGCATGTTGGCACTATTTACCTACGGGTTCCCAATTGCTACAGAAAATTTTGCGAAAAGCGATGTGGAACTGCACACCTTAAGCGATTACGACCACCTCCTACAGCAGGCCACTGAAACAAATTATATAAAGGAGGAACAATATAAAACACTAATGGAGTGGCGATCTAATCCCGCTACCTGGCAATTATAAGCTATGCATTTAGAGACACCAAAAAGAACCGTAAACAAAAGCAATAAGGAAGTTTTCGATTTTCTGAACGACATAAAGAATTTTGAAACTTTAATGCCCAGCAACATCAGCAAGTTTGAAGTCCTTAATGAGGATCGGTTTTTATTTGCTTTGAAGGGAATGCCGGAAATTGTCCTTCAGAAAAAAGATCAAACCCCCCATTCCCAAGTTGTTCTTGGAGCTGCTAGCGACAAACTTCCTTTCACCTTAACGGCAGATATTACTGAAGTAAGCGACGCTCAGAGTGAGGTAACCCTAAGTTTTGAGGGTGAATTCAATGCCATGATGGCAATGATGATTAAATCGCCCATCACTAATTTTATGGGTACCCTGTCCGAAAATCTAGCCAAGCTTTAAAACTTGAGATAAAAATACCCAGCGAGGGTTGATACTACCGCAGTTTTAAAAGGTGTTTTAACCTAGGAATAGGTAGTTTCAACCCAATTTATTTTCATCACCAAAAGCCTAACTAGAGAAAATGCCCTGCTCAGACTAAAGCCTAGCAACTTGCTTATGCTAGTACATCATCTGCACCTCTTTTAGATCGAACTCCTGCACGCTATCATCCTCTAATTGGATTAACAACTTTCCAGTACGGGACACGCCCTGTATCATCCCCATAAACAATTGGTTCTCCTTATTCTTAAAGGCAGTAGGCATCCCCTTTCTAAAAAGTCGCGCTTCATACTGACTACCCAGCTCCTTAAATTGCCCCTCTTCCAGGAGCTTTAAATATTTTTTTAACTGGTCTATGATTGCCAGAAGCACCTTTTCCAAGTCAAAATCGCGCCCAAATAATAGCTTTAGGGAGGAAACCTTGGGCAGGTTTTGAAAATTTAATTGGTTTACATTGAGTCCGATTCCTATTATACAGCTATGAATTAACTGCCCCGAAAGGATATTTTCTATTAAAATACCGCAAATCTTAGTCCGACCTGACATAATGTCGTTGGGCCATTTAATTCTTAAACTAGGCACTTCCAGTTGGTCTAAGGCAGAATGGATGGCTAAGGAGACACTTATATTGATCCAAAACCGCTGTGCTACCGTCACGCCCTCATACCGCTTCAACACACTAAAGGTCAGGTTCTTACCAGGCTCAGAAATCCAACTAGTGCCCATTTGCCCCCTACCCTTCGTCTGTTTTTCGGTGGTTACAACGGTAAAATCTACAAGTTGTCGATGCTGCATTAAGTCCTTTAAATACGCATTTGTAGATTCCGTGGCACTAAGTTTGATTAACTGCATTTACAATTGTATGTTTATAATATAATGTATTGTTAAAAACAATGCTTAAAAAAACAAAATTATAATAACTTTGTAGAAATAAATTTATTGAATGCAAAAAAGGAAAAGTAGCGTAGATGAGTTAATCGCTTTAATCATAAGTGGCATAGAAGAAGTTAAAGGGCACGATATTAAATTACTAGATCTTAGAGAAATTGAGAACACTGTTTGTGACTACTTTATTATATGCAGCGGTACTTCCAACACCCATGTTAACGCCATAGCGGGCTCTATCCAAAAAATTGTAAGTAAGGCTATACAAGACAAACCATGGCACGTAGAAGGCTCTGATAATGCCGAATGGGTGTTAATGGACTATGTCAACGTTGTGACGCACGTCTTTCAGAAACGGGTTAGAGAATATTATGACATAGAAGGTCTTTGGGGAGACGCCAAGGTAACCTTAGTTGAAAGTAGCTTCAATCAGTAAAAAAGAATAATGGCAAAAGAAAATAATACAGGTCCTAAAAAACCAAAATTTAATACTTGGTGGATATACGGAATTATAGCAGTAATGCTTATTGGGTTTCAATTTTTCGGTAGTGGAAATTTTGCAAACACCAAAAAAGCGACTACCTCAGAACTACATGAATTTCTGAGAAATGGGGACATCAAAAGAATCCTGGTAATCACCAATACCAAACAGGCAAAGGTATTCCTTCATCCAGAGGCACTTAAGAAATCCGTTCACAAAGATGTGTCGGATCCAGCCTTTTCCATGAGTGCTACGGCTACCCCGCAATACACCGTGAATTACGGGGATCAGCAGAATTTTGAGAATGAAATAAAAGCTATTAAAGACGAGAATACCAGCTTGGATACCGAGGTGGTCTACGACCAAGAATCCAATGTATTTGGCGATCTTATTTTTACCCTTTTACCCTTTATCTTAATTATAGGTATTTGGATCTACCTGATGAGACGTATGTCTGGCGGTGCCGGTGGTGGTGCAGGCGGACAGATATTCAACATCGGAAAATCTAAGGCAAAACTTTTTGACGAAAAGACAGACACCAGAACTTCCTTTAAGGACGTTGCTGGTTTGGAAGGCGCTAAGGAAGAAGTGGAAGAAATTGTAGAATTCCTTAAGAATCCTGATAAATACACTTCTCTGGGAGGAAAAATCCCCAAAGGAGCCCTCTTAGTAGGACCTCCAGGAACTGGTAAAACCTTATTGGCCAAGGCCGTTGCAGGAGAAGCCCAAGTTCCTTTCTTTTCCCTTTCTGGATCAGATTTTGTGGAAATGTTCGTAGGGGTGGGCGCCTCTAGGGTTAGGGACTTATTTAAACAAGCAAAGGATAAATCCCCTTCTATTATTTTTATAGATGAGATTGATGCAATTGGTAGGGCCAGAGGAAAGAATAGCCTCACCGGATCTAACGACGAAAGGGAAAATACCCTTAACCAGTTATTGACGGAAATGGACGGTTTTGGCACTAACACCAATGTTATTGTACTTGCCGCTACCAACAGGGCGGATGTTCTGGATAAGGCTTTAATGAGGGCTGGACGATTTGATAGACAGATCTATGTAGACCTTCCAGACATTAGGGAACGAAAAGAGATATTTGAGGTTCATTTAAGACCTATTAAAACCGCGGAAACCTTGGATGTAGACTTCCTAGCGAAGCAGACTCCTGGATTCTCTGGTGCAGATATTGCCAACGTATGTAACGAAGCGGCCTTAATTGCAGCACGTAAAGAAAAGAAAGCGGTTAATAAGCAAGATTTCTTAGACGCTGTAGATAGAATTGTGGGCGGATTAGAGAAAAAGAATAAGATTATTACGCCTAGGGAAAAAGAAACTATTGCATATCACGAGGCCGGACACGCCACCGTAAGCTGGATGCTGGAGCATGCTGCCCCCTTGGTAAAGGTAACTATTGTCCCCAGAGGACAATCTTTAGGAGCCGCCTGGTACCTACCGGAAGAACGTCTAATTGTTAGACCAGATCAAATGAAGGATGAGATGTGTGCCGCCTTAGGAGGCCGAGCCGCAGAAAAGGTAATCTTTGATGAGATCTCTACCGGAGCGCTTAGCGATTTAGAAAAAATCACTAAACAAGCAAGAGCCATGGTAACCGTTTACGGTCTAAACGATAAGATTGGAAACCTCACCTACTACGATTCTTCTGGACAGAATGAGTACGGTTTCACCAAGCCCTATAGTGAGAAAACTGCCCAAGATATTGATTCTGAAATTTCTAAGTTGATAGAGGAACAATACCAAAGAGCTATTAAACTTCTAAGCGAAAACAAGGACAAGCTAAAAGAACTTGCTGAGCGATTATTGGAAAAAGAAGTTATCTTTAAGGACGATTTAGAGAAAATATTTGGGAAACGCCCTTTTGAAAAAGACCAATTATTGGAGGCCGAAGAAGCTGCCGATAAGAATAAAAAGAAGGGCACAGCGGAAACTACGGATACCAATACGATAAAGGACGTAGAAGGAACCGAAGCAGAAGACAAAAACAAGATTGAGCCACAGGCAGAGAAATAAAACCTGTTTTAATCCGTTGTTTTCTTAGAACCGATTGCTAATGAGGCGTTTAAATTTTAATGGATTTGTTTAAAAAACTTTTTGGGGGAGGCAAAAAACAAGTTTCCAAGGAAACAAAGGAGACTAGAGGGCAGCATATGCCCGATCTACAGATCCCCGTAGACGAAAAGTTCACCATAAACTTTAAAAGCAATGGAGGTAAATTCCTTTATTGCGATTCCATTGAAGAGGTATACGGCCATTTAGACAATATTATTATAGAAAATCAATGGCAAGACCAGACGTTTTTCACAATGGATAAGCGTTTGGAAGAAAAGTTCTCTAAACAAGACGTTACTTTTACGGATCAACCCAGTAAAAGTAACGTCTTTTTTACTACCTGCGAACACCTAATTGGTCAAGATGGCTCCATATTGGTTTGCTCTAATCAACTACGGGAAAGAAAGCTAAATGAGCTTCCTTCCAATTTAATCGTTTTTGCCACCACTAGCCAATTGGTAGAATCCATTCAGGAGGGATTAAAAACAATCAACAAGAAGTATAAAAAGCAAATTCCGGCCAATATCACAACCATTAAACATTTTATGCCCACCAATGAAAACTCTGATGATTTCTTAACTTACGGAAGTAGTTCTAAAAATCTATATCTATTACTTCTGGAAGACTTATAATATGAAGGAAATTTTAAGGCGGTTACTCACAGGCGCTGTATTTGTTATTTTACTTTTATCGGCCATATTTTTAAGTTCCGATGCATTCGACTTCCTGTTTATGACCTTCGGTCTTATTTGCCTCTACGAATACAAACGTATGGTAAAGCTTAGAGGTTACCACGTCTTTATAGCCTACCTAGGATTGTGGTGGGCCTTTATCTATCTTGTTCAAGATAAGATTCTCATTAATATTTTGATGTTCGCAACAATAACAGTTAATTTTGCATTGTTATTTTATTTGTTTTCTGGAAAGGAAAAATTGTTCAACAACCTTCAAAAATTCTTAATAGGATTATTTTATATAGGTGGTGGATGTATCTTCCTAACCATGATTCCATATAAGGACAGTGATTTTGCACAATTTCTGATCATGGGTATTTTTATCTTGATCTGGGTGAATGATTCATTTGCTTACTTGGTAGGAAAAAGTGTGGGTAGAACAAAGTTATACCCCTCAGTTTCGCCTAAAAAGACCATAGAAGGTACCGTGGGAGGATACGTATTTGCGTTAATTGCTGCATATTTCATGTCCAAATACGAAACCAATGTTTCCCTTATCCAATGGCTGATCCTGGCATCGGTTATTGTAGTAGCAGGAAGCTTGGGAGACTTGGTTGAATCCAAGTTTAAAAGAGCAGCCGGAGTAAAGGACAGCGGAGCCATTTTACCAGGCCATGGAGGTATGTTAGATCGTTTGGATAGTTTGGTTTTTGCCGCACCATTTGCATATTTAACTTTAACAATGTTTAAGAATGTTTCATAAAGAAGGACAGAAGATTATTGTAACCACGTTTATACTGGTTTGTTCGGTTGTTTTGTTGGCTCATTATTTTATTGATATCAACTGGCTAAAACTGGGGCTACAGATTGGGGCATTGATTACCCTAATTATGATCCTTCAATTTTTTAGAAATCCCACCCGCAAAAGCACTAATAATTTTGACCACATCATAGCACCGGTAGATGGGAAGGTAGTGGTTATAGAAGAAGTAGAGGAAACAGAATACTTTAAGGACAAACGCCTACAAGTCTCTATTTTTATGTCACCTATTAACGTACATGTCACCCGTTATCCTGCTACGGGAGTTATTAAATTCTCCAAATACCATCCGGGTAAATTTTTGGTTGCCTGGCATCCAAAATCCAGCGAAGAGAATGAGCGAACCACGGTAGTACTTAATACTCCAAAGTTTGGGGATATTCTTTACCGCCAGATTGCTGGTGCATTGGCCCGTAGAATAGTAAACTACGCGGAAGTTGGCGAAAGCGTTCACCAAGGGGAAGACGCAGGATTTATTAAATTTGGCTCCAGAGTAGATTTGTTCCTACCCTTAGATAGCGCTATATGCGTTCAACTGGGTCAAAAGGTCATTGGAGCTAAAACATGCATAGCAACCACTAAGGTTGAGGAATAACATGGAAACGGAAAGTAAACTACATAAGGAATTTTTGGAGGCGGTAAACTTTGTAAACGATTACACGGATCCGCTACCAGCAGATTTATTGCTTAAGTTATACGCCTATTTCAAGATTGCTAACCGCAACTTTAGTCACCCGGGCAGCAGAACCCCTTTAATTAATGCCTTTAAGGCCAATGCTCTTATACAGGCCAAAAATGTGGGAATGGAAGAAGCCATGCAAAAGTATATTGCCTTGGTTAATCAAGAAATAAAAGCCAAACTTTAATGAACTACTGCCCGCTTAGGATATTATTGAATCCTGAGCTTAGGATGGTTTCATTAAAATTACCTATAATGAATTTACCCTACAATCTCTTTTATTAGCCTATTCCTAAAGTATATATGAGGCCATGCATAGCTCACGGGGTATTGAGGCTAATACAGGGCCTATAATCCAATTTTAAGGCCTTCTAACACAACTTCCGTATTTACCAATACTAACTAGCCTTCTATCTTAATGCGACCAAACTACCCCCTAGAAAACAGGCGGGAGTTCTTTCTACATTACTCCAAGCTTCTCTTCTTTTGGATGCTGCTCCTGCTCCGCTTGAAGGGTGTTTTTCCCTTCCCTAGGTTCCAAAAACGTAAAATAGACTCCGCCTAGGATAGTTCCTATAAAATAAACCAGCATCCCTAATTCGGCGCCGTATAAATAACCGCCCAATCCAAACCAATCCCCATAGAGTCCTAGCCAGGCAATACCTGCAAGACCCCTCCCCGCTTCTATCCATACGGCTTGCTTTTTTCCATCCATAAGGGTCGTATACCCATAGATCCCCACAAAAATAAATCCGCTGAACCACAAAAGACCTTCAAATCCTATAGCCCCATAATTATAAAACATAAACATCATGAGCAGCAAACTCAGAATCATCTGTAAAACCGAATACACCTTCAATGCTATTGTTGCTTTTGGGCTGTATCGCTTAAACTGATACACATCTTTTATACCCTCCACCGGATGAGATAGTATCACATCGGCAGGCCTCCAACCGGTGGGCATAAACCAAATGCGTATTTTATCCCAATAGCTACTAGTATACCAAGCATCCTTTATCATTCGCCATAAATGCTGGAAGTTGATCAGAATTGGATTCCACGTAGCCGCCGGCTTAAGCACCCCGTATTGTGGGGGCACCTCCTCCAACTCCTCCTGAAAGGTACCAAACATGCGGTCCCAAATACAAAGTATCTGACCTAAATTCTTATCTATATATTCCGGATTAATGGCATGATGCACCCTGTGTTGGGAAGGGGTGACCAACACATACTCTAACCACCCCATTTTATTAATATGTCTCGTGTGATACCAAAATTGGGCAAACAAGTGAATAGGAGCCAACACCGCGATAACCTTATGCGGCACCCCCAATAAGGCGGCGGGAATAAGCAATATTGAAAAATAGCCTATCAAATTAGAAATTGGCTGTCGTAAGGCACAGGCCAAATTAAACTCTTCGCTACTATGGTGAATAACATGCTGGTTCCAGAAAATGTTCACTTTATGGCTCAGCCTATGATTCCAATACCCAGCAAAATCGAGCACCAGAAAAGCAACCAGCCAAACCAACCAAGTAGCCTTAATTTCCGTTATTGCCAAGTGCTTCAATAAAAACGGATAGGAAACCACGATTAGGGCAAGCCCTAAAGAGTCCTTAATAATATTTGTGAGACCAGAACTAATGCTAGAAACCGTATCCATCACCTTATGCATCTGCTTTTTCACAAAAAAGCCATACCCTATCTCTAGGGCAAGTAGCACTACAAAAAACGGAATGGCATATAAGAGGGCGGTAGCATAAGTTTCCATAACATCATTTTAACACTTTCAAATATAATAAAAACGATCCTACCAAACACTTCACCCTCAACAGGATAAACCATCTAGCATCTTACTATTCTTACTATACTAGCGATCCCTAATTGAAGGGCCCTACCATGATATGCGCCCTATGGGTACCAGGATCCATTAACCATGGCATCCCTGGAGCATGCGGCTTGGCAGGCAAGCCAGTAGATTCTACCGTTGCAAAGGGGGTATAGATCACATATCTAAATTTGCCATTTTCTAAACTACCGGTCTTGGGATCATAATCCTCCGATTTCCCGTAATACACATAGAGCATACTTGGCTCCCCAGGCATTTTTAAAGCCCCAGAGGCAATTTCGTTCCCCCTAATCTCCCTAATCTCAGCTACTGTCTTCCCTTGAGCGGACAGCTCCCTACCACGGGCCATAAAGGGATCTAGTTGGGAGAAATAACAGCTTACGCTAACACCATCCTTCATGGGATTATCCGCAATACATACCAAGTTATTGGTGCCTTTCCGCAATACGGTCATCTTTCCCTCGGCATCATACCCATAAACCATGGCTCCCTCCTTGTTGTCCTCGGAAAGCGGGAGAAGCGCTGTTTTAATTTGTATGTCCCTATGAAGAATTTGGGTGGTAGATTTCTGTCCCATCATGGGCGCTGCCATCAGCAGTAAGCAACTTACTAATAAAGATTTCATAATGCGCTTTTATTTAGTTTAACTAATGATTTTCATATCTATCCTTGTCCCATCCGTTTACACAGACCTCAGAAAACCAAACATTCTAAAGAATCCTAAGCAAATGGATAGATGTATTACCTAAAGATAAAGATATTTAGCTAAGGCTAGCCATTTTAGCCGGCAAATTCCCACAAGAGAATAGGCAGGCCTATTTAATTAATTAGTATGCCTTACATTTGCCGTTAGAACAGCTATTTTTCACACCATGACAATCAGTAAATTTTTAGAAGAGTTAAGAAACAACCCAAAAGGAATTGCATTTGAAGACACCATGCAGCTTATAGACACCTATTACAATTTTGAGCCTAGTGCTTTTAAAAATGGCGACATCCATAATGAGCTTGGCCAGAATAACGGCTCCTGTAAGATATTTTCCTTTGCGCAACTCCAAAATTTAAACCAGGAAGAAACCCTGGCCTGTTTTGGGAAATTTTACCGTGAAGACGTACTCCAAACCCCGGAAGGCGACGATCATCAAAACATCCGCAATTTTATGAAGACTGGATGGGAAGGAATAAGTTTCGATAAAAACGCCCTAACCCTTAAATAAACAGGGACTGCCCCCTGTTTAAAAAAGCTTTCCTGGAAATTCAATAATCAAACATACTAGCTGAGCCGTGGTTCGCTACCACGGATCAGCTTAATAGCTAGGCTTCCAATATTTCCAATTGCTGAAGAATGTCTTCCTCACTTACCGGATATGGAACTTCATTAACTATGGACTGATATACGGCATCAAACAAGTGGAGGTAATTAGAAGTGATAGGCGTTGTATTCTCCTCCTTCTTTCTCCCCTCCTCATCTACGGTATATAAGACCCCACTTTTATCGGCCTCTTCCACTCCAAAGTCAGGAGCATCGGGAGCAATACCAGCCAGCAGCTGGGTTTCCTGAATATCTGTTCGTTGTTTTATATAAGAGCCCTTAGTGCCGTGTAAGACAAAGGAGGCTTGGGGCTGCACTACCAACATACTGGCGGTTATGAATACCTGAAAACCATCTGGATACAATAGGTGGATATGTGCATAATCGTCTACTTGGGTTTGGGGACGGAATTGTCCGATGTGCTTTCTCCACTCCTTAGGGTGTCCAAAAAGCGCTATTGCCGCATCCAACAAGTGAGGCCCTAGATCATATAACAAACCACTCCCAGGCACTGGTGTCTCCTTACCCACTTTGGGGCCAATATGATACCTATACCTATCGTACCTCAGATGTGCCTCTACTAGCGGGCCCAACCTCCCCGATTCTAACACCTCTTTAACGGAGAGGAAATCGCTATCGTATCGCCTATTCTGATATGGAAGCACCTGCTTCCCTTTTTTACGCGCTAAGGCAAACAACTCCCTAGCTTCTTCAGTAGTGACACAGAAAGGCTTTTCCACTAAGACGTGTTTATCTGCATTTAACGCCTTAAGCGCAAAATCATAATGAGTATAATTAGGCGTATTTACCACCACTAACTCAATTTCGGGATCTGCCAACAACGCCTCTACACTATTGTAACTTTTTATATCTGGATAAAGCTCCTTTGCTTTCTTGGTAGTTCTTTCTACCACGGCGCTAAGCTTAAAGCCATCATGCACTTCTAAAAAGGGTGCCTGAAAAAGTTTACCAGACATCCCGAAAGACAGTATACCCGTATTAATGATTTTCGTTGCCATAGGGTTTATTCTTTTTTCCGTTAAAGTAATTTCCCCCAATTAACTTAAATTATGGCTGTCTTCCAAAATTATTTGTATTTCTCCTCCCCGTGAACTTTTACAACTTTCCGATAAGCAGGAATCAAAATCAACAAAAAAGGGGATTAGACCCTCTAAATCGAGTAGGAAGGTAGCCATTATTTGGCTACCTGTCCTCT
>NZ_MTAZ01000019.1 GCF_002150785.1 Arenibacter amylolyticus
TTATCGCCAAATATTTTTAGGGTGTTGCATTGAGGAAAACAGGAGCCAATCTGTTTTTCCCTTTCCGAAGGGGTTGAACGTCAAAAAAAAAGCTGAGTAGCAATTAAATATACAACAAAAGGTCCTGACAGTTGGTTAGGGCCTTTTTTTATGGAAGGAGATGATGAAATGACAAGAGATTGGGCTTGTAAACTAGAAGTACTTTTGCTGAAAAATCTGGAAATGGGTATAGATATCCTGGGGAAAAACGTCCAATGCTTTTCCTTAAGACCTAGGGTTAATAGATGAACTTGTAATCGCCCTTTTAATCCAATCTGCCCAAGGGGGGGCCAAGGAGCCTATTTTAATATCCTAATACTTACCGCTCCTTAGGTTTGTTAAGGCTTAACAAGAGTAAGGCAATGTTAATCACCAAGAGCGACAATAGAATAGTAAAGAAGATAGTCATAACATAAGATTTTAAAGCGGGGGACGTTGGTATATAAAGGTAGATGTGGGTGTTGTTAAATGGTTGCGTTAAATTTTATAAATATTACAACCTAGGGTGCTTTTTTCTTATTTATAGTAATTCTAGGGGGGATAACGAATGTTGGATGAGGAAAAAGTTCAAAAATTTGGTCATAAAAAACCCATCCAGTAGGACGGGCTTCTTCCTTTAAAAAAAAGTTGTATCGTAATTAATCTATAACTTTTACGTTAACTGCGTTCAATCCTTTTTTACCTTGCTGTAGTTCAAATTCTACAACATCACCTTCACGAATTTCATCAATTAGTCCAGAAATATGTACAAAATGATCTTCGCTTGAGCCTTCTTCAGTGATAAATCCAAAACCTTTGGTGTCGTTGAAGAATTTTACTGTTCCTTTATTCATTACTAAAAATTAAAAATATTTATATTATAGCAAATATAGGGTTTAATTTTTTAAGGTGGTGGTTTTTTGATAGTTATCTTTATTTTCAACGTATTAGAACTTTATAAAAAGATTCGTTTTTCCGCAATATATAGACCTTAAATAATGGGGTTTAAACGTACTTTATATCCCCCTTTTGAAAAGATTATTAGCTAGTTGGTTTTATTGGATAGTGTGTCACTGTATCCTTGCAAACGGATAAGACAGGGATACCGGTGTTAAATTTGGATCCGAGGGGAAGAGCCCGCTGATGTTTGGTTCTGGTCACTGTGTTGGAAAAAGGTAGGGGCATGGGGCCTAGTTGCTGTAAAACAACAAAGCCTCCGGAGAACCGAAGGCTTTGAGCGTACGTGTATTGTAAGCAGTACTAAAATTATAAATTAGGCTGTGGAGTAAGTCTTAAATAAGGCTTTATCTCTTCAACACCTTTGGTGAAAATTTTCTTGGCATCTTCCGTGCTTATTGCAGGGCTTACCACTACTTTTTCACCATGTTTCCAATCTGCAGGAGTAGCTACCTTGTGGTACTCGGTTAGTTGTAGTGAATCTATCACTCGTAATAACTCATCAAAATTACGACCTGTAGAAGCAGGATAGGTAAGGGTTAGTTTAACGGTCTTGTCTGGTGCAATAATATAAACCGAACGTACGGTTAGGGTAGCATCTGCATTAGGGTGAATCATATCGTATAAGGTAGAAACCTTTCTATCCTCATCTGCAATGATTGGGAAATTAACCGTAGTGTTTTGAGTCTCGTTAATATCCTTAATCCATTCTGCATGAGATGCGGCACTATCTACACTTAATGCAATCATCTTCACATTGCGCTTGTCAAATTCTTCCTTGTAATTTGCAGCAGCACCCAATTCTGTAGTACATACTGGGGTGAAGTCGGCAGGGTGAGAAAATAGGATGCCCCATGAATCACCTAAATAATCATATAAATTAATCATTCCGGCAGAGCTATCTGCCGTAAAATCAGGGGCTAAATCGCCCAATCTTATTGTCGCCATTTTTTTAGTCTTTTTGGTTTAAATTAATATCCTATAAAATTAGTAGATTATATTGGATTCGACTTTTTTAAAAGGTTAAAAAAGTATTAAAATCAATACCTGCCATAAGGTTTTTGATTTTTAGAAAGCTGCATTTTGGTTGAATGTCTCTCGTAAAAATTTAGGGAATTATATTAGTTAATAGTAACTGCTTTGGACTTGTAGTTTCCTATAGTACACAAGTCTTGAATGTTTTTGGTATTTTATTTTGGGCGGTAAGAGAGGGGTATTATAATACAAATAATACAGCGGTGGAAAACATAATTTATATGCCTTCCACCCTGTATTCGTTATTCATTTATACTAGGGTCAAACTTGGGTTTCTTGTAATATAAGTTGTGTCGCAACCTGTCTCTTATGCCTCTTTCCACTTTATATTACAACCTATGCTTGGCTTTTGTAAAGGGTCGATAGGAGTGCCATTTAAAAGGTTGTCCATGGCAGCCTTAAGATCGGCCCCGGTAACTGCCAACCCATTCCCAGGCCTGGAATTATCAAATTGACCGCGATATACCAATTTTAAATCTTTATCAAACAAATAAAAATCAGGGGTACAGGCTGCATCATAGGCCTTGGCTACCTCTTGGGTTTCATCGTATAGGTAAGGGAAGGTGTAGTTCTGTTCCTTGGCAATTAACTTCATTAAATGCGGGGCATCCTTGGGATACTTCTCCACATCGTTGCTAGATATGCCAATAAAGGAAATTCCCAATGGCTGATAGTCTATAGCCGTCTTGGAAAGTTGAGCGTTAACGTGCTTAACAAAGGGACAATGGTTGCAGATAAACATAATTACGGTGCCCTTGTCACCTTTTAGCTCTGCCAGCGTCCTCTTTTTTTCCAAGGTGGTATCCAATAAATTAAAATCAGGGGCAATTGTGCCCAAAGGCAGCATATTGCTGGGGGTGTTCGCCATAATAAATTTACTTTAGTTATCTTTTGCTATTCCGCTAAATGTAGTCAAATTAATTTGCAATTAAAAGGCACAATGGCTATCTTAAATAAGCGAAATAAACTTTGGAGTTATGAAAGAATCATATCAAACCTTATCCGAAGCGATCACCGATCTAAAGCAGGCGGGATACACCCAAGATCTCAATCTGGCCGAAACTGGCCTGGAGGATAAAGAGCTGAAGCGGATGCATGCCGCGCACGATTTTAATGTTGTTAAATATTACCGGTTCGAAGGGGTAAGTGATCCGGATGACAATGCGGTGCTATTTGTTATAGAGACGGTAGATGGGGATAAAGGACTTTTGGTGGATGCCTATGGCGCTTATTCTGGGAATGTATCCAAAGAAGTGATGGATAAACTAAGGATTATTCGATGAGCGGGACCATTACTTGGGAAGATTTTTCTAAAATTGAAATGCGAGTGGGCACCATTTCGGAAGTATCCCAATTTCCGGAGGCAAGGAATCCTTCTTATCGGCTGTGGGTCGATTTTGGAGAGGAAATTGGTATGCGTAAGACTGCAGCTCAAATCACCAAAAGATATACTCCAGGGCAACTTGTTGGAAAACAAGTGATTGCGGTGGTGAATTTTCCAAAGAAACAAATAGCCAATTTAATGAGCGAATGTCTTATATTGGGTGCTGTTGATGGGTCCGATGTAGTGTTATTGCAACCAGAGGCCAAGGTGGTTAACGGGCTTAAAATCTCCTAATTTTTGACGGCTAGTACTTTAGATAGTTTACAAATAGAATTTACAGAAGCGTCCCTTTGGGTAATGAACTTGGCATTGGCATTGGTGATGTTTGGGATTGCCTTGGATATCTCCATTCAAGATTTTAAACGACTCTGGCAGCAGCCGAAACCACTTTTCGTAGGCATACTTAGTCAATTTGTCCTATTGCCCGCGGTGAGTTATATACTAGTGCTGTTAGCGACACCCATTCCTAGTATTGCCCTCGGGATGTTTATGGTAGCTGCCTGTCCCGGTGGAAATATATCCAATTTTATTACGCATATTGCAAAAGGTAATTCCGCCCTTTCCGTTAGTTTAACGGCAGTTGCCACCATTTTGGCAGTGGTGATGACGCCGCTCAACCTGCAGTTGTGGGGCTCGCTCTATGGGCCCACCGCCGTCATATTAAAAGAAGTGGCCATTTCCCCTTTAGATATGGTTAAATTGGTGGCCTTATTATTGGGAGTTCCCTTGTTATTTGGGATGTACATCCGTCATTTAAAACCCAAACTGGCTTCCCAAATGGCCAAAATGCTAAAAATGGTCTCCATCGTATTTTTTGTGGCGCTTATTTTCATTGCGCTTTATAACAACCGGGATATTTTCATGGATTATGTGCTTTACGTTTTCTGGATAGTAGTTATCCATAACCTCCTTGCTTTTGTTACCGGATATTCCTTTGCAAGTATGATGGGCCTCACCCAAGCCAATAGGCGTACCTTGGCTATTGAAACAGGTATTCAAAATTCGGGCTTGGGATTGCTGTTGATCTTTACTTTTTTCGATGGCATGGGGGGCATGGCTCTTTTGGCTGCGTTCTGGGGAATATGGCATATTATTTCCGGTTTGGCCGTTGCTGGATTATGGGGTTTTAAACCCGTTGATAAAGAGGAGTTGGTTTGAGAAAGACGGGATATCTTTTGCTGAGGTTATGGATAAGGATTGCCTTGTGGTGTTATTTCTCTAAAATTTCCAGAAGCGGACTAGCGCATATTCCCAAGGATAAACCACTGCTCTTTTTGGCCAATCACCAGAACGCCCTACTAGATGCTTTATTAATAGCGGTGCGTGGTCCCAGAAAGATTTATTTCCTCACCAGGTCCGATGTTTTTAATAATCCCCTCCTAAAAAGATTTTTTGAATTCTTGCAGATGATTCCCATCTATAGGATGCGCGATGGTATAGGCTCTTTACAGCAGAACAAAACTATCTTTGAATACTGTAGTAGATTGTTGCAGCGGGGAGAAGCCATTCTTATATTTCCAGAAGGGAACCATTCCCTAAAGCGAAAAGTACGCCCGCTGAGTAAGGGCTTTACCCGCTTCCTATTTGCAGCCTTGGAAAAGAATCCCCAATTAGACATTCGGCTACTCCCTTTAGGATTCAATTACGACAATGCTGTAAACTTTCCAGATAAGGTGTCCGTTTGGTATGGCAAGGATTTAAGGGTGTTGGATTATTACGATAAAGAAAAGGAAGCTACTTCGGTTAGCAGAATGAAAACGGCAGTTTTTCAAGAATTAACCACCCTTACCACCCATATTGCTGACGATGAAATGCATGATGGTCTTGTGAGGCATTTTAAAAGGGGTGGACTAGATTTTTTGGATCCGGTAGCCATCAATAGGGCCGTAATGGAAATGCCTAAAGCACCGCAAGAAGGCGTTATGGTATTGGAGTCCCCTAGTAAACGGGGCATAGGAGAATGGGCATTTAACATATTAAACTTTCCAATAACGCTTATTTGGGCCTTTGCTATACGTCCCAAAATTAAGGAATTAGAGTTTGTGAGTACAGTGAGGTTTATGTGGTTTCTACTGCTTTTCCCCCTGTACTATCTGATGCTGGCGGTACTTTTAATCTACTATTTGGGGATATCCGGGGCCACCATAATAGTGGCAGGGCATTTTCTTTTCAATATAGGCCTGGTTAAGCTTCGCTCCTAGTAATCCCTTGAAAAAAAATGGGGCTGCTTTTTATTGAAAAAGCAGCCCCAATAAATGGTGAGCAAAAAGGGATTACATCATCTTTCCAAAAAAGATGGCGTTCATCACCAACTTGTTGGTCCCAAACCAAAAGGCCCTAAAATTGGTGTTATCCGTAAAGATAATAACCCGTCCCTTGCCAGAACGCTGTACCTGGAAGGGGACACTGTTTTTTACCATTTCTAGGTTCCTATCCGAAATGTACCCGCTTAAAAGTGGATCTTGGGTATATTGTATGGGGTTGTTGTAGCTATTCTTATCTGGCTCTATATAGATGTTGGTATTTCTGAACAATGGAAGGTGGTCGTTCTTGTAGCCGAAATTGATAGGGTGGCTGCGGTCTAATTTGGCTTTAAAAATAGCGCCTCCCGTTGCATGCGCTCCTAAAAAGTCGCTTTTTTCTGCGTAAGAAACGTTTTTGGCAACCAGCGTGTCCTTTTTAAAATTCAAGGCCATCATTTCATTTTTAGAAAACCAATCGGCCATATTGCGGTACCCAATCAGGATTCCCCCGTTGTTTACCCATTCCTTTAATTTTTCGGTCCCTTTTTCGTCCAAGAAACTTCCGCGCCCCCGGTTAGGGATCACAATGGAGGTGTACTTGGAAAGATCAACGTTATTAAAGTATTTGGTATCCAGTTTGGTTAGGTTAAAATCGTACCGTTGATCCAGCAAATGCCAAAACTCTCCGGCATCGTAGGAGGTAACTCCATTTCCTACCAAAAGTGCCACACGTTGCTTTTTTAAAGAAACAAAATTGCTACTCCCTAAGTCAATACCCTGGGTACTACCTGTTCCCACAGCTACCATTGGGACCTTACTGTCCTTGGCTACCGAATTTAAGAACTGAAACATTTCTGCGGGATTTAAGGACTGGTTTTGTACGGGAACCAAGATGGCGCCATAATCAAAACTCTTTCCTTCCACAGTAAAGGGTAGCTTTGCTACCTTGGCTCTAAGTCCCTTGTTCAAAATTTGGTTCAAGGCCTTTGGGGTGTAGTATTCATTCCAATTAAATAGGTAAGCATAGGAACTTTGCTGATCTACCTCCGCCGATAGGGGTCGAAGCTCGGTTACCAGATCACCGGCCGCCGAGGTGCTTTTTAGCTCGGCATAATCTAAATTAAACGCCAATGGAAAGGTCCACGCAGATACATCGTAAAAAATGCTGTCTTTAAAGGTAGTCCTCTTATCAAACATGGCCTTTACGAGTCGTGCATTTTTTTGATCCGTGGGGATAAAATAACTATGGCCTTTTTTATATGCTTTTCCGTTCACGGTAATATCATCGGATAGTTCGTGGAACTTAATATGTTGAAGCTTTAATATTTCTGCCAAATGCCACGCTTTGGCGGCATCTTTGCTATCGCCAAAAACAATACCTCTTACTTTGTCCTTGCGGTTCTCAGATTTCACATCCTTGTAAAATTGACGCTGGTACTCCAGTATTTTAGTGCGCATATTCCGAGCCGCTTCAACGGTAGATACGGCTGTAGTAAACTGGTTGCGGATGGTAAAGGGAAAGGTAAGTAGCCCATTTTCCGAATCTTGTGCATGTCCACGGGAGCTGGCTTGCTCAAACAAAATTCCAATACTTCCATTGATATCGGGATAGGTAGATCCCTTACCGTAGAAATAATCGTCAAAGCGTTCTTCCTTGTAGTAAAGGGAGCCTATTTTGTCTAATGCCTTGGCATGGTAGGTGGCTATTTCTGCAGTTAATTCTTGGTTTACTGGTGGTGTTAAGGGGTGGACCCTACTGGGGACTCCTGGTTGAAAGAAGTAGGTAGAATTGGTGCCCATTTCGTGGTGGTCCGTAAGAATGTTGGGCATCCACTTATGAAAACTGGCAATTCTTGCTCTACTTTCCGGTAATTGTACGGGAAGCCAATCGCGGTTCATATCAAACCAGTAATGGTTGGTACGCCCGCCTGGCCAAACCTCGTGAAATTCCCTATCGTTTACATCCGATACCATGTTTTTTCCCTTATTGGTGTTGGCCCAATAGGCAAAGCGCTGTAAGCCATCTGGATTAAAAGAAGGGTCTAATAAGATAACGGAATTGTTTAAGGTTTCTTCAATTTTGGGGCCGTTAGCGGCTGCTAAATAATAAGCGTAGGCCAAGGCGGCGTTAGATCCACTGGGTTCGTTACCGTGAATGGAGAATCCTTGATACACTACAATGGGCATGTTTTCCAAGTTAAGTGTGTCTGCTCCATCTTCCGTTAAGCTTATATGGTCTTGTCTTATTTGCTCCAGATTACGGTGATTGTCTGGAGAAGTGATGGTCAATAAAATGAGCGGTCTGCCCTCGTAGGTGGTTCCCCTATTTTCAATGGAGATCCTATCACTGGCATCTGCCAATGTCTGCATGTAAAAAACTAATTTGTCATGGGTTACATGCCATTCGCCTACCTCATGCCCAATAATGTCTTTGGGTTTGGGGATGTTGGGGTCATAACTTATGTCTTGGGGAAGATAATAATCTAGCGATGCAGTTTCTTGACCGTGCATGCTACAAAAGGATACCAGCAATAATGCAAATAGAAAATTTCTCATAGATTGGTTAAAATTTAAAGATGGCTTTATATGTAAAACGGCCCCCATCAAGAGGACCGTTTAAATTAATTCAGGGAATCATAAATTATATGTCATCAAAGCTTACATCGGTAAAACTGCCAGTAGAAGTGGCGGTATCCTCCGTAAAGCCTTCTTTCTTATAATCTTTTTGGTGCCGCTCAGATATTACTTCCTCGCCTTTGGCATCAATGATGTAATTCATCATTTCTTCTAAATTGTCTTTAAAGGCGGCAAAATCTTCTTTGTAAAGGTATATTTTGTGTTTCTTGTAATGAAAGGAACCATCATCGTGGGTAAATTTTTTACTTTCAGTAATGGTTAAGTAATAATCCCCTGCCTTGGTACTCCTAACATCGAAAAAATAAGTTCTTCTCCCAGCTCGTAATACTTTCGAGTAAATCTCTTCTTGATCCATTAAATCTTTTTCGCTCATTTCGATTAGTTAATAGTTGTTTACATACGTATATACGTCAAAAGTGTGAAAAAAAACCTAAATGGACAACAAATTTCTATTTTTCTTTCTCAGAAAGCTGATCGCTGTAGAGTTCCTTATAATATCCCTCTACGGAATTCAATTCTTCATGGGTGCCTTCCTGTAGCAATTTGCCTTCATCCAAGATTAGGATACGGTCTGCATTTTTTGCTGAAGATACCCTATGGCTAACGATTAGGGTAGTTTTGTTGTGGGACTCTTTTTTAAGTTGATTTAATATTTCCTCCTCGGTTTCGGTATCCACCGCGGATAGACAATCGTCAAAGAGATAGATTTTTGGATCCTTTAATAGGGCTCGTGCAATGGAGACCCTTTGTTTTTGTCCGCCGCTAAGGGTTAGGCCCCGTTCGCCTAATACGGTATCGTATTGATGGGTGAATCCCATGATATTGTCGTGCACCACCGCCTTTTTAGCCACCTCGATAATTTCCTCATCGGTAGAATCCTCTTTTCCAAACTTAATATTGTTCTTAATAGAATCCGAAAATAGAAAGGCGTCTTGTGGTACGGCCCCAATGGATTTTCGCAGACTGTTTAGGTTGAGCTCCTTTATGGGGACGTCGTCTATTAGAATTTCGCCAGAATCAATGTCGTACAGTCGAGCTATTAGGTCTAGGATGGTCGACTTCCCAGAGCCGGTCTTTCCTATGATGGCGACGGTTTCTCCCTTATTTATGGTAAAGGAAATGTTTTTTAGTGCCACTATATTGGTGTCCTCGTAGGTGAAAGTTACATTTTTGAATTCAATTTTTCCTTCAATTTCGGTTTCTTCCGTGGCGGTATTGACAATATTAGGGCGCTCTTTCAGAAATTCATTAATCCTTTTCTGGGAAGCCTCGGCCCTTTGTACTATAGAGGTAACCCAGCCAACAACGGCCACCGGCCATGTAAGCATATTTACATAAATGATAAATTCTGCAATGATACCGATAGTGGCTATTTCCCCCTTAATATATTGCTGTCCGCCAATATAGATTACAAATATATTGCTGATGCCAATCAGTAGAATCATTAAAGGAAAAAACCAAGCATTTACCCTTGCCAAGGCCATGCTCTTTTCCTTTCCCTCTAAGGCTAGGGTCTTTAGTTCTGCATTTATTTTGGGTTCCAAGGCATAGGCCTTAATGACGGATATTCCAGAGAACGATTCTTGCGTAAAGGTAGATAGGGTAGACAGAAACTCCTGGACAATAGTGCTTCGTCTGTGAATAATTTTACTGATCTGATAAATCAAAACAGATAAGATGGGTAGGGGTAGTAGGGCGTACATCGCCAAGGTGGGTGCTTTTATGAACATTAGCGGCACCAAACAGGCAAAGAGGGTTAAGGTTTGTATTCCGTACATTATTGCAGGTCCGCCATAAAGACGTACCTGGTTGATATCCTCGCTTATCCTATTCATTAAATCCCCAGTCCTATTTTGTTTATAAAAATTGAGGCTCAACAATTGATAATGGTCAAATACCTCATTTTTTAAGTCGTACTCAATATAGCGAGAGATATTGATAATAGTCTGCCGCATTAAAAAGGTAAAGAATCCGGATAGCAGGGCAGCCCCCACAATAATAAGGATATACTCAAAGAGCATTTCCCTTGCCTCAGTCAACAAGAGTTCCTCCTTTATGTAGTTTTCCACTACTTCAATGGATTTGTTAACATAGGAGGGCATCACCAATTGGAAGACGCGAGCCACAATAGTGATGATTACACCTACGAATAGTTTAAGCCCGTATTTTTTAAAATATTTATTAAGGTGCTTTAGTTCTTTCATCGGAGCCGAGATAGAAATATCTAGTTAAGTAATGGTAATTCGCCAAAGATAGTTTTTTGTAACTAAACGATATGTTATAAAAGGATTAAGATAATACCTAAAAAGGTAGTTATGATTAAAAAATATAATCCTATTTTTGTACCCCAAAAAATTGTTATCTCATTAAAGTTCTTTAAAAAATGCTTACAAGAAGGCACATTCGGGTTAAAGTTATGCAGTGTATCTATGCCCTCACCCAGTCCAAGGATGATTCCCTAGACAAACAAGAGAAATTTTTAAAAGTAAGCATCGATAATATGTATTCGCTTTATCTTTTAATGTTGAGCTTGTTTTTGGAATTACATGAAAGAGCCCAGAGTCAGGTACAGCTATCTTCAAAAAGGTACTTGGAAAATCCTTCCGACAACTTCCCCGACAAGAAAAAATTTCTAAAAAACAGGGTCTTATTGCAAATGTCAGAGAACCTGTCGTTGCGCGATGAAATCAGTAGAAGGAAATTAAATAACTGGTACTTAAACGAGGAATACGTAAAAATTATATACACGGAAATGATAGAGAGTGATCTTTATCAAAAGTATATGGCCAACCCAGAGACCTCCTATGAGGAAGACAGGGAATTGATTGTAAATCTCTTTAAGGATATTGTGGCGCCCAATGAAAAGATCTATGATTACTTTGAAGATGATAAATTAACCTGGGTTGATGATTTTCCAATCGTAAACACCTACCTATTAAAGTTGTTTAAAAAGATTAAGATAGATAGTTCTCCGTCTTATTTGCTTCCCAATCTGTTGAAGGACCAAGATGATATGGATTATGCTAGACGTCTTTTAACCAAGACCCTTCTGAACAATGCCGAATTGGAAAAGGAAATTGAGGGGAAAACCCCCAATTGGGATAAAGATCGTATTGCAGATATAGATGCCATATTATTGAAAATGGCCATTTGTGAGCTTTTAAACTTTCCTTCCATCCCAGAAAAGGTGACCATCAATGAGTTTTTAGAGATTGCCAAGGAATACTCCACGCCAAAGAGCAGTATTTTTATAAACGGAATATTGGATAAATTGGTTAGGGAATACAAGGATAATGGAAAGCTAAATAAACTTGGTAGGGGTTTGTTATAAACAAATAATCCTTAAATTTACCCAAATTAAAACTATCAAACATGAAAAGAATATTTTTTACTCTTGGTCTTGTTTCTGTTTTTGTGTTGACCTCTTGTAAGGAGGCTGCCTCTAGCAAAATCAATGCTGCCAATGTAGAAGTTGCAGCAGAAAGAGATGCCGCTGCCAAGAAAATTCCAGTTATGGAATTTGATAAGGTGGAGCACGATTTTGGTGTGATTGAACAAAATGCGCCCCAAGAAACAATTTTCACCTTCAAAAACACTGGTGACGGTCCGTTAATCATTACGGATGCAAACAGTAGCTGTGGATGTACTGTTCCCGATTATCCAAAGAACACTCCTATTTTACCTGGTGAAACTGGGGAGCTATTGGTGAAATTCAATGGTGCAGGTCAAAACCAGATCACTAAGACCATTAATGTGGTTACCAATACAAGCAAGGGTACAGAAACTCTTAGAATAAAAGCATTTATAACCCCAAAAGGAGCTGGTCCAGTAGGTCCGGTTAAATAAGTAATAGTATCTTATGTTAGAACAGTATCCATATTTACCGTTAATCTTAATGTTTGTGGTGGTCTATTTTTTTATGATCGCTCCACAGAGAAAAAGAGCCAAACAGGAAAAGAAATTTGCTTCCGAATTAAAAAGAGGCGATAGAGTAGTTACTAAAAGTGGTATGCACGGTAAAATTGCCGATATTAACGATAAGGATTTCTCCTGCGTAATAGAGACCATGGCCGGTAAAATAAAATTTGATCGTTCTGCCATTTCCATGGAAATGAGTAAAAAATTGAACGAGCCAGAGAAGAAGTAATTTTTTATTTTACATTTTATATTAAAGCACCAGCATCTTGTTGGTGCTTTTTTTTGTTGCACGGTCTTGTTTTTAAGGAATCACTATTGTCTATGACGATAAGGAATGTAGGGCTTGGCATCCTTAGGAGTAATGGGAAAGTGGTGATAAACCAATAGTTTATATTTAGCAAGCTGGGTACGGTATAGGGGATGGTTCGGCGAGCTTCTGCGTCCTTCAAAAGGTGGTTCCCCCGTAGCTACTTCCTAGCTAATTTGTATATTTAAGACAACCTAAACCAACAAACCATGATGAATTCTAGAAGAAATTTTATAAAAAACAGCTCTCTTATGGCTATGGGAACCGGGGCTTCCTTTCTTTTTCCGATAGACCTCCTAGCTGCCATGAGAAGAAAGGTTAGTCCCAATGATCAAATAGGGGTAGGTCTTATTGGTTGTAAAGGGATGGGATTCAGCAACCTCACTTCCATGCTTAAAATAAATGAAATTCAGCTCGTGGGGCTTTGTGATATAGATGAAAGGGTGTTGCAGCAGCGATCTGGAGATTTAGAGAAAGCCGGATTTAAGAAGCCTGCCTTATATAATGATTATAGAAAACTGTTGGCAAATAAGGATGTAGATGTGGTGATTATTGGTACTCCAGACCATTGGCATTGTCTACAATTGGCAGATGCCCTACAAGCAGGAAAGGATGTCTACTGTGAAAAACCATTGGCCAATTCTATGGAGGAGTGTAATGTTTTATTGCATGCTGCCCAAGCAAGTGATCGGATGTTGCAAATTGGACAATGGCAACGGAGTCAGCCTCATTTTGTGGATGCCATGGAATTTGTACATTCCGGTAAATTGGGGCAAATACGATTGGCAAAGGCATGGGCGTACCAAGGGTGGATGAAATCTATACCCGTCTTACCAAATTCCACCCCTCCAGAAGGAGTAGATTACGATATGTGGTTGGGGCCCGCTCCGAAGCGAGCTTTTAATCCTAACAGGTTCCATTTTAATTTCAGGTGGTATTGGGATTATGCGGGCGGTCTTATGACGGACTGGGGAGTGCATCTTATGGACTATGCCTTGTATGGTATGAAAGCCCATACTCCTAAATCAGTGATGGCACTGGGCGGTAAGTTTGCCTACCCCGAGGATGCTGCTGAAACCCCAGATACCCTCCAAACAGTGTATGAGTACGATGATTTTTCCATATTGTGGGAACATGCCACTGGCATAGACGGTGGGAATTATGGACGTAATCACGGAATCGCTTTTATAGGAAATAATGGCACCTTGGTGTTGGATAGGAATGGATGGGAGGTAATTGCCGAAAAGGATAGAATGGAAAGTTTGCCCTTGCAGCAAAATCAAGGGAGCGGATTAGATAAACATACCCAAAACTTTATTCAAGCCGTAAAATCTAGGGATGGGTCGCAGTTAAAAGCCCCCCTTCAGATAGGCTACGATGCTGCCATGGTTTGTCATATGGGGAATGTAGCCTTTAAGACCGGGAACCGTATCTATTGGGATCAACAGACTAAGAAATTTACGGATGAAAGTGCAAATTTGTTAATGAAGGCACACTACCATAATGGATGGGAGCTACCCGGTAGTTAGTGGTCATTATAATAAACGGGAAGTGCTCTTTTTCTTTGAAATCAGCCCATACACTGGGGTATGGGCTAATTAGGTTTGTTACTGATAGCTCTAGGGTGTATGGCGTTACCGATACTTATCGTGCAACCCAATTTCCTGTCTTATTAAGGGAAGGCATTTTTCTAGGCGGTTACGCTTAGTTTTCTCCTGCTTTGCCTCCGCAATATATTCGCAATACTGCTTCTGTTTATAGGGAGGAAGCTTTGTAAAACAGGTCTTTAATGACGGATTTTCCTCCAAAACCTGTTTCAGCTGTGGCGGTACAATCATTTTCTTTTTCTTTTCTGGCACCAGGACCTTTCCCTTTTTTTGATTGGCTATGGCTTCCTCCAAATAGGCCAATACGGTGGCTTTATCTATGTCGGTAATTGCCGTAAACTTCCAATGACGCAGGGCCTTGGTCTTCCCTTCTTGGGCATTTTCCAGTACTTTTTTGGGATCGGATAAAAACACCCCATTAAAAAACCAAAGTCCAAAATAGGATTTAAAAGCTAAGATGCCCACTACATTCTTGTTCCCAATAGTGTAGACGGGACTGCCCCATTTATAATCCTCAACCAATGCTGTTTTAAGGGCTATTTCCCTTAAGATCGCAATTCCGGCTTTAAAAGGATGTTCCTTGGCGTAGTAGGCCTCAATTTTCTCCCATTTCTCCATCTTTTAGTCCATTAAAGACCCTTAGCTCCTTAAAATTTATTTTTCGGGAAGTTTGTCTAGGTCCAATTCTCCAGTAAGTTCGCAAATTTTTACGATAACATCTACCGCTTTTTGCATACTTTCTACTGGTACGTATTCATATTTACCATGAAAATTATGACCTCCTGCAAAAATGTTGGGGCAGGGAAGACCCATAAAGCTTAACTGGGAACCGTCTGTGCCACCTCTAATAGGCTTAATAATGGGGGTTATCCCCAAGGTTTTCATGGCTTTTTCTGCGATATCCACAATATGCATTACGGGTTCAATTTTTTCTCTCATATTAAAGTACTGGTCTTTAATCTCAAGGGTGACCTGGGGGCCATAGGTGGCATTCAATTTATCCGTAATCTCCTGTAGTAGGGCTTTACAATCATTGAATTTCTGCAGGTCATGGTCTCTTACAATTAGTTCTATGGATGCATTTTCTATTTCCCCACTAAAATGGTGCACATGGAAAAATCCTTCCCTACCAGTAGTTTTCTGGGGGACTTCATTTGCGGGTAGACTACTGATAAATTCATTGGCTATAAGAACTGCATTAATCATTTTACCCTTCGCATAGCCAGGATGCACACTTTTTCCGCTGATTTTCACTTTTACGCCGGCGGCATTGAAATTTTCGTATTCCAATTCCCCAATTTGACTACCATCCATGGTGTAGGCCCAGTCGGCACCAAAAGCAGCTACATCAAATTTATGGGCGCCCCTGCCAATTTCTTCATCGGGCGTGAATCCTACCCGTATTTTTCCGTGTTTTATCTCAGGGTGTTGAATTAAATACTCCATGGCGGTAACAATTTCGGTGATACCCGCCTTGTCGTCTGCACCCAGCAAGGTGGTGCCGTCAGTGGTAATAAGGGTGTTGCCCTTGTACTGCAAAAGATCTTCAAAATAGCTAGGGGAAAGCACTATATTCTCCTCTTTGTTCAATACAATGTCGCCTCCGTCGTAATTTTCAATAATCTGCGGGTTTACATTGGTGGCCGTGAAATCTGGCGAGGTGTCAAAATGGGCAATAAAACCAATGGTAGGTACCTCTTTGTCCATATTGCTGGGGAGGGTGGCCATGATATAGGCGTTCTCATCAATTTCTACCTCTTGCATGCCAATTTCCTTTAGCTCTGCTACCAGTTTATGCGCTAAATCCCACTGTTTTTTAGTGCTTGGCGTGGTGTTAGAATTGGGGTCGCTTTGAGTATCAATGGAGATATAACTTATAAATCGGTCTATAATATGTTGCATGTGATTTTATTTTTTTCAAAAGTACGGTTTATTTAAATTTTTGGAGGATCACTTTTAAATCGGAGCTTAAAATAAACCCTCAGCCTTGCAATTGTAGAAAGGAAGGCGTATTGGTGATCATGATCGTTGAAAGGGAATCAAATGAAAATTTCGGGCCAAAATCAAAAAAAATCTGTGGGGCAAATATAATTTTAGTGCGGAATTGTTGTTGTATAGATACAATAATAATCTACCATGTTTAAATATTTGTTTTTGTCGATGGTGTTGGGGTGGGGATCTTCCCTTATGGCACAAAAAGAATGTAGTCTTGGGATTGGGGTATCCAATATGGATACCGTAGAGCAAGTTTTTCAGCTCAATGCTGCGCAGAAGGAACAACTGCAAACTTTTCATGAAGCGGTAGGGGTAGAGACTAAGTTGTTGGAGGAAGAAAGAAAAGAGTTGTTTAAAAGCCATCCACAAACTACTCCGGAAGATTTTGAGACCTTGGAGGCTAAACGTCTGGCGCTGGAAAATAAAGTAAAGGCCGTCTTTACAAAATACGATCGTAAATTCCTGGCCTTACTCAATGAAAAACAATACCAGAGGTATCTTGCCTTATGCCGTGAGGTAGAAAGACAACCAATAAAAAAACCAGGTGATAACTAGGTAGGAAAATGTTGATAAATTAAGGGTAAATAGGAGTATATACGGGGGGTAGTTTGTATTTTTGCGCAAATTCGTTCCTATGTACAAAAATATTGTAAGACCTCTTTTATTTCAATTTGATCCGGAAAAAGTACATCACTTTACCTTTAAATTCGTTCAGTTTTGTTCCAAGATTGGACTCTCTGGTTTGTTCCGTGGCATTTACGCTGTTAACGATCCCAGATTGGAACGAAAGTTATTTGGTCTTACCTTTAAAAATCCAGTGGGACTTGCTGCTGGTTTCGATAAGAACGCCCAACTGTATAATGAATTGTCCGATTTTGGATTCGGATTTATAGAAATAGGAACCCTTACACCCAAGCCACAGGATGGAAATCCTAAAAAGAGATTATTTCGCCTTAAAGAGGATCAGGCTATAATTAATAGGATGGGCTTCAATAATTTGGGGGTGGAAGAGGCCGTCAAAAATTTACAAAAACCACACCGCGTCTTAATCGGTGGAAATATCGGAAAGAATAAGCTAACCCCTAATAATCTAGCAGTAAAGGATTATTTAATCTGTCTGGAAGCCTTGTTTAACGAGGTAGATTATTTTGTGGTGAATGTAAGTTCTCCCAATACTCCAGGATTAAGGGAGTTGCAAGACAAGGAGCCTTTAACAGCGCTATTAAAAGCATTAAAAGTAGAGAATAAAGCCCTAGCCAAAACGAGGAAGGTAAAGGAACGCCCTATTTTATTGAAGATTGCGCCCGATTTAACGGATGAGCAATTATTGGATATCATCGATATCGTTTCCGATACGAAAATAGATGGGGTTATTGCTGCCAATACTACCATTTCTAGGGAAGGGCTGCAATCCGATCCCAAGCTAGTGGCTGAAAACGGAGGGGTTAGTGGGAAGCCTTTAACAAAAAGGAGTACGGAAGTAATCCGATTTTTGGCCGATAAAAGCAACAAGGCCTTCCCAATTATTGGTGTAGGCGGAATCCATTCCCCAGAGGATGCGCTGGAGAAACTGGAAGCCGGTGCAGATCTAATTCAATTGTGGACTGGTTTTATTTATGAAGGTCCAGGCCTTATCAAACGCATCAATAAGGCCATTCTCAATAGTCCTAACAACTAAGTGGAGGACTTGTGGTCAGGGGTGATAATTATGGTTATTGGGCCCAATAATCTACCACTACTACATCTTCTAGATGAGGTGATAGGACATCTACAAATGCTTTATGTGCTGGATGGGGTAAATAGATGGCACGGGCTTCCTCACTGTTGAAAGTCACTAAGAAACAGTGGGTAAATCCCTTATTGATACCCTCCGGACTGTTGTTTAATCCCCATTCATAATCCATAATCTCCGGTATATTGTTCGGTAATGCCGAAAAGGCCGTTTCTACCTTGGAAATATCCGCTTTGGAGGTTCCTTCCTTAAATTTAAACAAGACTACGTGCCGTAACAGGCTGTCCTTTTTTTCGATGGTTTGCATATTGGCAGATGATGAATGGTTTAATGTTGTGGGACTTACGAACCCTATTAAGATTAAAATAAATGCGAAACTACTAAGGCTTAGTAATGTTTTCATGGATCTCGTTATTTAATAAATTGGTGCTGATTTTGGAAGGTGAAATACTGGAATGTTGTTATTTTTACTGCTCAATATACAAAAATGATGTGTTTTAGAATGCTTAAATCCGGGTGCCGTTGAATTACGAAATTCTTATAGCTTTTATGTTTGCTACAGCGGTACTGGCAATTTCCCCAGGTCCGGATAATATTTTCGTGCTAGTGCAGAGCCTTGCCCAAGGTAAGAAATATGGTATTGCCACCGTTGCAGGTTTAATGACGGGATGTCTGGTACACGCTACCCTTTTGGCTTTTGGAGTCGCAGCCCTTATTAAGGAGCACGATTATCTGTTTTTTGTTATCAAACTCTTTGGGGCGGCCTATATGTTTTATTTGGCCTATAAGGTATTTAACAGTCCAGGGGAATTGGAAATTTCCAAGGGGACCGATGATGGTAGGTCTTTAAGTGCTCTATATAAACAGGGATTTGTAATGAATGTGCTGAATCCGAAGGTGGGCATTTTTTTCCTAGCCTTCTTTCCGGGATTCCTATTCAGTGAAACCCTAAACGTGGTAGTCCAATTTTATGTATTGGCATTTATTTTTATGGGGGTATCTTTTATTATTTTTAGCGGAATCGCCATCTTGTCTGGTTCTATATCGAAATATATTGGATCTCATAATAACCTGGGTAAGATTTTAAAATGGGTGCAAATCGTGGTTTTTGTGGGTATTGGTATTTATCTATTGTTATCGGAGAATAAATAGTAATTTTGAGCAAGTCATTAATTCAAGCATGTCTAACACTACCATTAAAATAATAGAATGTCCACGGGATGCCATGCAGGGCATCAAGGCATTTATACCAACCGAGAAAAAGGTGAAGTATATCCAAGCGCTTCTCAACTGTGGGTTTGATACCATAGATTTTGGTAGTTTCGTTTCCCCTAAGGCTATTCCGCAAATGGTAGATACGGCAGAGGTGCTACGGCAATTAGATCTCTCCCGAACAAAATCTAAGCTCCTAGCAATTGTTGCCAACGTTAGGGGAGCTCAAGATGCGGTGGAACATGATAGTATAGATTATCTGGGGTATCCCTTTTCCATATCCGAAAACTTTCAAATGCGGAATACCCATAAGACGATTGCCCAGTCCGTAGAGACCTTGGATGAAATCTTGAAAATAGCCCATGAGCATGGAAAGGAAGTAGTAACTTATATTTCTATGGGGTTTGGTAATCCCTATGGGGATCCTTGGGATGTGGAAATTGTGGGGGAGTGGACCCAAAAGTTAGCAGGAATGGGGATTAAAACCCTCTCGCTGTCCGATACTGTGGGAGCTTCTACCCCTGAGGTGATCGATTATCTGTTTTCACATCTTATCCCCCAATTTCCAGAAATTGAATTCGGGGCGCATTTGCATACCGTTCCCAGTAAATGGCACGAAAAAGTGGATGCAGCTTATAAGGCGGGTTGTAGAAGGTTTGATGGGGCCGTCCAAGGATTTGGAGGCTGCCCTATGGCAAAGGACGAACTAACCGGTAATATGCCTACCGAAAAAATGTTATCCTATTTTACGAGTGCTAAGCTAGAGACCAATGTAAATTGGATGGCCTTCGAAGCCGCATTCAATAAGGCTTCGGACCTCTTCTCCGAATACCATTAGAAGTAGGTTGCTATCTGTTTGGCCCGCTCTATTAACTTTTATTTAGATTTATTTTAAATTATTTTTGTGAAAACGGATTCTGCGATTATATTTGCGCTCGATTTTATTGTTTTTAATGAGTCTAAATAAGTTTTAATTGTATGAGAACATCAGTATTTCTTCTGGCTATGTTGTTTAGCACGGCCATGATAGGGCAAATCAAGAGCGATTCTACCGCTCAGAATCCACAAAATCAACAGAATTCCGCCCAGCGAATTTTATCGGGCACCTATGGTGCAGCGGTTACGGTTGGCGCTTATGGTGAAATGCTATACAACCAGCCCGAAGGGAGCAATGGGGAGTTGGATGTACAGCGTTTGGTTTTATTGTTAGGGTATCGTTTCAATGATAGAACCCAATTCTTTACAGAAATTGAATTCGAACATGTAGAGGAGGTATATGTAGAGCAGGCATTTGTAAATTACAATGTGGGGAATAATATAAACCTAAGAGGAGGATTAATGTTGGTGCCTATGGGAATCATCAATGAATACCACGAGCCTACTACCTTTAATGGGGTGGAGCGTCCGGCAATGGACAACGTAATTGTTCCTACCACTTGGAGAGAACTGGGTGTTGGGGTCAGTGGCCGTTCCAATAGCTTAAATTTAGGATATCAAGCCTATATTTTTAACGGGTTTAAATCTACCGTAGCTGATGGAGAAGGTGGTGTCTCCGGTTTTCTTAAGGGATCCAATGGTTTGCGTGGTGGTAGACAAAAAGGGATTAAATCTACCGTGGACAGTCCAACCCTTTCTGCTAAATTGGATTACTACGGAGTTCCAGGATTGCGATTGGGACTTTCTACCTACCTAGGTAAAACTCAGGCAACAGACGATGTAGAGGATTTTGATGGGGCTAATATTGGGATTGCTATGTACGGCTTGGATGCACGCTATGCCTTAGGTCGCTTTACTGCCAGAGGACAGTTTGTACACGCTTCCCTGTCGGACACCGATAAGTACAATGCGTTAACCAATAGGGATTTAGGAAGCGAATTGCAAGGGTACTATGTGGAAGGAGCATATAATTTATTGCCTTCAGATAAGGAGCAAAAGTTGATTTTCTTTACCAGATACGAAAATTACAATACCCATGCCGATACCGCTGGTGGATTGGCGCAAAACAAGGCTTATGATAGAACGGATATTACTACTGGGTTAAGCTATCATATTGCACCTGGGGTGGTATTAAAAGGTGATTATCAATTTAGGGAGAATGCCTTGTCCGGAGACGAGGTTAAGAATCGCCTAAACTTTGGTATAGGGGTTTGGTTCTAAAATAACATCCTTCTATTAAAAAGCTAAAAGGAGAAGTTATAACCCGACAACAGTCATGTATTTTGCTAGTTGTCGGGTTTTTTTATGCTTCTTTGAGGTTGTAGCGCCCTCTTTTTGTGAGTTTTAATGGAAAATATGTGATTGCTTCTTTGCTTTATTATTAAAAATCATTCTAAATTACTATTTTTGCGGCATGAAATACCGAATTAAAATCATCAGTTTAGTACTCTTGGTCGCTTGGGGCTTCTCTTCCTTTGGGCTGCCCAAATACCTTGAGAAGAAGGTCGGTAAAGAAATTGAGCGGGTCTTTGGATCGGAAAATATTGAGTTGAAAACCATTTCCCTGCCAAAAGATGCACTTAAACAACTACCCGCTAGTTTTAATGAGGATAATTTCTTCAAACTAAAGCAGGGGAACGCTGCCTTGGGATATATCTATGTGGGGAACGCCCCAAGTAAAACAGCAACGTTCGACTATCTAGTGGTGTTCGATGCCGACTTAAAGGTAATCCATTCCAAAGTGTTGGTCTATCGCGAAGAATACGGGGGAGAAATCGGTAGTAAAAGATGGCTGCGTCAATTTAATGGGAAGAGTAGTGCAGATAGGGTAGATCACACCACCAATATTGATGGTATTTCAGGTGCTACAATTTCCGTTCGTTCCATGACTACAGCAATGGATAATCTTTTTCAATCCTTAGCAATTCTTCAAAAGAAAAATCTCTTAAATGAATTATAACGGTCTGTTGGGCAATTTGCCATCGGGTATCAAGTGGTTTATTGGGTGTTTTGTATTGGTATTAAGTATCGGATACTATACCGGATTATTGTTTGTGTACGAAACCAGTTCTACCAACAGCACTGGCTTGGTGGAAAACTACTTGGGTAATGAGGAAGATGAGGAGGCCGAAATAATGAAGTTTAAAAAAGGGGATAGGGAGATGCTCACCATCATCCATACCCATATATTATCCATGTCCCTGATATTCTTTCTTCTGGGGATCTTGGTCTGGATAACTAAACTACCGCATAAATTAAAGCTTTTCCTAACTATAGAGCCCTTTATTTCCGTGTTGCTAACCTTTGGGGGAATTTATCTTATGTGGTCTGGATGGCTGTGGATGAAATATGTGGTGATGTTGTCTGGTTTTTTAATGACGCTCACCTTTAGTGTAGCTGCACTTCTAGTGGTATTTCAATTATTTTTGAAGCCTTCCCGCATCATTAATTGAAATAACTGTCCAATTTTATTTCTGAATGTAGTATATTTGCACGCAATTAATCTTTAATTGCTATGAAAGCGCACCTACAAAAAATTGTTGGCGAAGGTCTAACTTACGATGATGTACTCTTAGTACCGGCATTTTCCGAGGTTCTCCCACGGGAAGTCAACATCCAAACAAAATTTACAAGAAATATTACAATAAACGTTCCCATTGTATCCGCTGCTATGGATACAGTAACGGAATCTCGCATGGCCATCGCTATGGCCCGTGAGGGAGGAATTGGGGTGTTGCATAAAAACATGACCATAAAGGATCAGGCCGAAAAGGTGCGACGTGTTAAACGTGCAGAAAGCGGAATGATCTTAGATCCCATTACCCTTCCGTTAAAATCCAAAGTAGGTGATGCTAAAGCCTATATGAAGGATTATAGCATTGGCGGTATCCCAATCGTAGACGATGAAGGAAAGCTAATCGGGATAGTCACCAATAGGGATTTGCGTTTCGAAAAAAATAATAGCCGACCCATTGAGGAGGTTATGACCCATAAGAACCTGGTTACCGTAGCCGAAGGGACTTCCCTAGAACAGGCCGAGGATATTCTGCAAAGACACAAGATAGAAAAACTTCCCGTTGTTGATAAAAACAATGTGTTGGTGGGGTTAATCACTTTTAGGGATATTACTAAATTAACCCAGAAGCCCATCGCCAACAAGGATCAATATGGAAGATTGCGTGTAGCAGCTGCATTGGGAGTAACTTCCGATGCCATTGAAAGGGCAGAAGCCTTGGTTAATGCAGGGGTAGATGCTGTTATTATAGATACCGCCCATGGACATACCAAAGGGGTGGTGCAGATATTGAATATGGTTAAAAGTAAATTCCCGGACCTGGATGTGGTGGTGGGGAATATTGCCACTGCGGAAGCAGCAAAATATTTGGTGGAAGCTGGTGCCGATGCCGTGAAGGTGGGAATAGGTCCTGGATCTATTTGTACTACTAGAGTGGTAGCCGGAGTAGGTTTTCCACAGTTCTCTGCTGTTATGGAAGTAGCAGCGGCCATTAAAGGAAGTGGAGTTCCTGTTATTGCCGATGGTGGAATTCGATATACAGGAGATATACCCAAGGCTATTGCTGCAGGTGCCGATTCCGTAATGCTGGGCTCTTTGTTGGCAGGAACCAAAGAATCTCCAGGAGAGACTATTATTTACGAAGGTCGTAAGTACAAGACCTATAGAGGAATGGGGTCCGTAGAAGCCATGAAGCAAGGGAGTAAGGACCGTTATTTCCAAGATGTGGAAGATGATATTAAAAAGTTGGTGCCCGAAGGAATTGTAGGTCGCGTTCCGTATAAAGGTGATCTTTACGAGAGTATCCATCAATTTATTGGAGGACTACGTGCCGGAATGGGATATTGTGGTGCTAAAGATGTAGCAACTCTGCAGGAGAGCGGACGTTTTGTGAAAATTACTTCTAGTGGTATCAATGAAAGTCACCCACACGATGTAACCATTACCAAAGAATCTCCCAACTACAGTAGGTAGGGGAAATGTACGTATAGAGCATAAAAAAAAGACCCAACTTTGGGTCTTTTTTTTATGTCCTATAATTCCTAAAATTATATTATTTGCTTTCGCTGACGTAGGTCTGCCAATCTTTTTCCTTGTGAATGTCCTCCCCAAAATATTTGGCAATCTTCAAAAATGGTTCAGGTTTCTGGTATCCAGGTACTGGGGATAGCATATTTGCCTGCTCATCTAAAAAAATAGTCGTAGGATAGCTCAATTTCCCTTGCATTAAGGCAGCGGCCAATTCGTGGTATCCACTTCTCCCAGAGGGAACATACTTAAACGTCTGTCCTTTATATTCTATGGGTTCTTTCCCTTCTCCATCCAGTTTTACCATATAATAGGTCTTAGACATATAGGCAGCTACTTGAGGGTTTTGAAAAGTGTCCTTATCCATCTTTTTGCACCATCCGCACCAGTCGGTGTAGACGTCCACAAAAATCTTCTTGGGATTCTTATCGGTACCTGCCAATTCTATGGCTTCTTCCCAGCTTAACCATTCCACGGTCTGTGCCGTACTATTAAAAGACATCAACGCAAAACCTAAAGAGGTCAGTAGCGTGAATAGAGATTTTCTAACCATGGGGATTCTAAATTTTTGTGCTTGGTCGCATTAGCATTGAAAACCTAACGCTATTTGGACCGATTTATTTTGCAACCGCTTTTTCTTTTGCGGGGCTAAATAGATCTTTTGCGTCTATCTGGTTGCGTACCAAATCTTCAAACGTTTCCCTTTCCCTAATTAGGATAGCTTCGCCATTGTGCCAAAGCACTTCTGCTGGTCTGTAACGAGAATTGTAGTTGCTGGCCATGGTAAAACAATAGGCACCCGCATTTCTAAAGCAAAGTATATCACCTTCTGCAATTTCCTTAATTCTCTTATTGCTAGCAAAGGTATCGGTCTCACATATATAACCCACTACAGAATAATAACGTTCCCGTCCGTCCGGATTGGAGATATTCTCTATAAAGTGGGTAGCACCATAAAGCATGGGTCTTATTAAGTGGTTGAAGCCAGAATCTACACTGGCAAACACCGTAGAGGTGGTTTGTTTAACCACATTTACCTTGGCTAAGAAAACACCCGCCTCGCTCACCAAAAATTTTCCTGGCTCAAAGGCCAAGGTAAGCTCCTTACCATATTCCTTGCAGAAGGAATTAAAGCGATTCGTTAATTTGGTGCCCAACTCCTCAATATTGGTTTCTATATCCCCTTTCTTATAAGGTACTTTAAAACCGCTTCCAAAATCTATAAAATCTAGATTCTTAAAGTTTTTTGCGGTTTCAAACAAGATCTCAGAAGCGTATAAAAATACGTCTATATCCAATATATCGCTTCCTGTGTGCATGTGAATCCCATTCACGTTCATTTTGGTCAGCTCTACAATGCGTAGCAAATGCGGAATTTGATGAATGCTGATCCCGAATTTAGAGTCGATATGCCCAACGGATATGTTAGAGTTGCCCCCAGCCATAACGTGTGGATTTATCCTAATACAAACGGGAATATTTGGGTGCTTACTACCGAACTGTTCTAAGATAGATAAATTGTCAATATTGATACGTACCCCTAGCTTAGCGGCTTCTTCAATCTCTTCTAAAGACACGCCATTGGGGGTGTAAATAATGTCGTTGGGTTTAAACCCAGCCAACAAGCCTAGTTGTACCTCTTGTATAGATACGGTGTCTAGACCACTGCCCAAACTGTTCATTAACCTTAAAATGGTAATATTGGAAAGAGCCTTGGCCGCATAATTAAGTTGTAACTTCTTTACACCCTTAAATGCATTCGTCAAACGGTGGTATTGGGAAATAATTTTTTCCGAATCATAAACATACACCGGATCACCAAATGTTTTTGCTATCTTTAATAGATCAGTTCGTTGCATTTTATCTGAATTTTATACAAATCTATACTACTTATTGTTTGATAGCAAAAATAAAAAGGATTATTAGAAATATGTAACACAATGTTGTATTTGCAACAAAAAAAAGCAGCTTGATTGCTTTCGTGGCTAGCTGTTGCTGATGTTAGGGTTTAAACATATTAGACTATGTGGTTACCAATGTTTCCTTTACAGGCGGTATTTTTTCCAGGAGAAACGGTTCACCTACATATTTTTGAAGATCGTTATAAAGCGTTGATCGGGGATATTAGTATAGGTAGCGGGGTTTTTGGGGTGCCGGCCTATATAGATGGGAAGATTGCATTTGGGACCGAAATGCGGCTAGAGGGCATCAGTAAAACCTATCCCAATGGGGAAATGGATATTGTCTGCAAGGCTCAACGAGTTTTTAAGATCCTATCTTTTCAAAATAACATGGCCTCCAAGAAATATGCAGGGGGTGAAGTTTCTTATCTAGACTACCATAAAGATGGGGAGGTAGCACTTATTGGAGAGGTATTGCAGCTGGTGGTGAGCTTGTATCAATCTATGGGGGCTTCTGTATTGGTGCATGACACCCAGCAACTAGACCTCCATGTTTGGGTTCACAAAGTAGGATTGTCCCTTTCTCAGGAATATCTTTTATTGCAGATGGCGTATGAGAGTGAGCAGCTTCTTTTGCTAAAACACCATTTGCTCAACATAATCCAAGTTTTGGAGCAGGTAGATAGGGCAAAGGAAATGATTGGGATGAACGGGCATTTTAAAAGTTTTGATCCGTTAGACTTCAAAAACTTTAAATTATAATTCGGACGCCAAAAAAATGCTGATGGGCTAGTGGCCATTTCTAAAAACCACCTCCTTTTATGGGGAGATGTAGCTTATTTCGTCCTGTGTGATAAGGTTTTAGCTTTCTATTTTATTTAATTAGGGTAAATCCATTGGGTTTCCTATTTTTGCAACGTAACAAATAGATACCTATAATTTATGAACCTTCACGAATATCAGGGAAAAGAGATTTTAGCAAGCTTTGGAGTGCGTATCCAACGCGGAGTAGTTGCACATAATGCTAAGGAGGCAGTAGAGGCCGCCAAGCAGTTAACGCAGGAGACAGGGACCGGATGGCATGTAATAAAGGCTCAGGTCCATGCTGGAGGTCGCGGTAAAGGTGGCGGTGTAAAACTGGCCAAGAACTTACGCGAGGTCGAGGAGATTGCAGGGAACATTATTGGAATGAACCTGATAACTCCACAAACTTCGGCCGAAGGAAAAAAGGTACATAAGGTTTTAGTGGCAGAAGATGTTTACTATCCAGGGGATAGTGAAACGAGTGAATTCTATATGTCCGTTTTGCTCAATAGAGGTACAGGAAGAAACATGGTAATGTATTCCACCGAAGGTGGGATGGATATAGAGGAAGTGGCAGAAAAGACTCCACACCTTATTTTTACGGAGGAAATTGATCCGGCAACCGGATTGCTTCCTTTCCAAGCTAGAAAGATAGCTTTCAACCTAGGGTTGTCTGGAACGGCATTTAAGGAAATGACCAAGTTTGTATCCAACTTGTACAAAGCGTATATAGAAAGTGATGCAAGTATGTTCGAGATTAACCCAGTGCTTAAAACGTCGGACGATAAGATCATGGCTGTGGATGCTAAGGTTTCTATAGATGACAATGCGTTATATAGAAGAAAGCAATATGCCGAAATGAGGGATCTTCGCGAGGAGAATCCAATCGAGGTAGAGGCAAGGGCTGTTGGACTTAACTACGTGGACTTGGACGGAAACGTGGGATGTATGGTGAACGGAGCCGGTTTGGCGATGGCTACCATGGACTTGATTAAAATGGCTGGTGGTGAGCCTGCCAACTTCTTGGACGTTGGTGGTACTGCAGATGCTAAAAGGGTTGAAGAAGCCTTTAGGATCATCCTTAAGGATCCGGCCGTTAAATGTATCCTTATTAATATTTTTGGAGGAATTGTACGTTGCGATAGAGTAGCGCAAGGAGTGGTAGATGCTTATAAGAATATGGGCGATGCCATTAAAGTTCCAATTATTGTTAGATTGCAAGGGACCAATGCCGAATTGGCGAAGGAAATCTTGGATAACTCTGGATTGGCCGTTCACGCTGCTGTTCAGTTCCAAGAGGCTGCCGATAAGGTAAAAGAGGTTTTGGCCTAAGAATATATTATTTTTGATAGTTAAAAGGCAGTTACCGATGGGAGCTGCCTTTTTTTTGTTTTCTGCTTCCAATGTTAAAAGCTTGTTAAAAATGGATATGAGCGTAACAATGTTTAAAGTTGCCCGTCTTTTAGGTGTATCTCATCAATACATTATTTATTAGTTCATCAATCTAAAAAACGAGCATCATGAAAAAACTAAATTTAATTCTTGTAGCTGTAATGCTATTTTCTGTAGGGAGTGTCTTTGCCAATAGTGGTTTGGAGGAGGAGTCTCCCAAGGGGTTAACCCAACAGATTAACGAGCTTTTAACCCGTAATGTGCCTCTAAGTCTAATGGAAGAGGACATGAGCGCTGTGGTTTACTTTACGGTGAATACCGAAAAAGAAATTGTAGTACTCTCAGTAATGACCAATGAAGAGGCGTTAGATGCCTATATAAAAAGTAGGCTGAATTACGAAAAGGTAAAATGCACCGAATTGGAGATTGGGGAAACCTATAAGATTCCCGTCGAGGTCAAGAGTTAATGCGGTAAGTTGTTAGAAAAAGTCCTGAATAACACTCAGGACTTTTTTTTGTTCTTGTATTTAACCGGGCTGATGTCCGGAGTAGGCTTCTTCTTGTACTTGCCCTTAAATGAAGCTGGCGCTGAGGCTTTTTGAGTTTTGGGCTTTGCCGATGTTGATTTTGCCGGTTTGGGTAAGCTAATTTCAGTGTCCTTGGGGTTGTCCTTGGTGCCCCTGTAGTGAATGACCAATCCGTTTAGAAAATTCCGCAGAATTTGATCGCCACATTCTACATAGTTGGGGTGGTCTTCCTTTCTGAAGAAAGCGCCCAGTTCGCTTTTGGATATTTTAAAATCTACCAGTTGTAAAATATCTACAATCTCGTCATTTCGAAGTTTTAGGGCTACCCGTAACTTTTTTAGAATATCGTTATTGGTCATACTATTATTTTTTGGCAAGATATTACAAAATTTAAACCCAATGACTATCTACTCCCTTTTTTACGGCGGCTAAATCGGTTTATATGGGGCATTTGAAATTTAAACCCCTTACCGGCCCTATTAAATTAATTGCTTGCGAGAGAGGGAGGTTTGCGTTAACGAAAAATAGGAGGTTAGGTAAGTTGTTTTATAAATGAAATATGGGGAGGGTAAGCCGTTTGATTCTGGAGTGGCTCATAGAACAAGGGTAGGTGGATTTGGAGGTGGGTTGGATCCTTTTTGCCAAGAAATAGCGGGTAATAACGCATAAAGATGACGAAATGACACCTTAAGCCGCGTCAAATCGGTCAAAACGTCATGAATTTAGTACTGGTATGCGTTTTGCATTTCACCTTATGAACAAAAGAAAGTTGAACAAAAAAAATTGATAATTATGAGTATAGTAAAAAGAAATAACATCGTTTTTCCGTCTTTAATGAATGAATTTTTAAGACAAGATTGGTTTGGCGGTATGGATAGTGTAAGAGATTCAATGCCAGCCGTAAACGTAAAAGAAACTGAAACTGGGTTTGAGTTAGAAATGGCCATTCCTGGTAGAAATAAAGAAGATTTCAATATTGAGATCGATAATGACGTACTTACTATTTCCTCGGAAGTGAAAACTGAAGACAGTAAGGAAGAGGATAGTTACACCAGAAGGGAGTTCTCTTATAATTCCTTTAGGCGTGTGTTTAGCTTGCCCGAAAGTGTAAATCCGGACAAGATTGATGCTAAGTACGAAGACGGAATTTTAAAGTTTGAACTGCCTAAAAAGGAGGAGGCCATGCCGAAACCTAAAAGGGCAATTACCATCTCTTAAAGATAGGAAGAAGTCCCTGGCTACAGGGTAATTTTCATAGTTTGGTTGGTTAGTGAAGGAAGGCGCTTTATATTATTAAGGCGCCTTCCATTGTTATAGCAGCCTCAAGTTTTCCGTGAGATGCAATTAGGTTTTTGCAATAGAACTCAGAAGCGTTTTAATGCCTTAGTCGCGTTCGGCATCAATCATAGATTGCCTATACTCAATTCCCCATTTTGCCATTTCGTCTATTAAGGGCGACAGGGTTTTACCATACTTGGTGATAGAATATTCTACCGTGATGGGCTTGGTGTTCATGACGGTGCGACTCACCAACTGGTTCATTTCCAGGTCCTGGAGTTCCTTGGAGAGCATTTTGGTGCCAATGCCCTTCACCTCGCGTAGTAAATCCATGAAGCCTAACTTATCGCCCTCTATGAGGGTGCCCAGTATATGGAACTTCCACTTGCCAGATAAAATACTCATGGTGTCGCTAATGGCCTGCATTCTAACCTGACAAACCGGGGAGTTGTTTATGACTGCTTTCTTTCTCATAGTTTTTTTTGTGTTAAATATGAAGGTGCTACTACCAAGGGTAGTTCCCTATAGGAAACTACTTCCCAAAAGGAAATGCGTATCAAATATACAGCTTATTCCCCGTATCTTTGCCTGTGATTAAAAATGAAAAAGGAGTGTATCCAATGAGGAGGGAAATTCAACTGTAGTCACAAAGGGCCCTACTGACAAGAAAAGGAATACAATGTCGATTAAAAATATCAGTTAAAATCAATCCTTAAAATTATTAAACGAATCATCCATTAGGGTTTTACCGCTTTATTGGGAAAAATCAAAAGATATGAGTAACGAAACATCAAAAAATAATCCGCTTTTATGCGATATAGAAACGGGAATGTGTGAGGTAACGACTAATGAAGTTCAAGAGGCTTCCGATTCAACCCCTGCCGCTACCAATAAAAAAATTAAGTTGGTTTATTTTACCGATCCAATTTGTTCTTCTTGTTGGGGGATTGAGCCCCAATTGAGAAAACTGAAATTGGAATATGGAAATCAGTTAGAGATTGAATACAGAATGGGTGGCTTATTACCAAATTGGAGTTACAATAGTGGAGGTATCAGTAAGCCCTCCGATGTTGCTTCACACTGGGATGAGGTGAGTGTTTATTACGATATGCCCATAGATGGGGATCTGTGGTTAGAAGACCCCTTAAACTCGTCCTACCCACCTTCCATTGCTTTTAAGGCAGCGCAATTACAGGATGAAGAGAAGGCCGTGCTATTTATGAGGGAGATGAGGGAAATGATGTTCCTAAAGAAAAAGAATCTTGCTAAATGGGAGCACATGGCTACTGCCGCAACTAGCGTAGGACTGGATGTGACCCAATTAAAAGTCGATTTTGAAGGCAAGGCCAAATCCTTGTTTGAAGAGGATTTAAAAGTGGCAAGGGATTATGGGGTAAGAGGATTCCCTACTATCTACTTTTTGGATGATGCTGGAAATAAAGAATTGGTATATGGATCAAAACCCTACGCCCTTTACGAAGCGGCCATTCTTAAACTGAATCCGAATATTTCAAAAAGTGAATACAGTAAAAACTGGGAAACACTATTCTCTAAATATCCCACACTAACAGCAAAAGAGTATTCCGTGCTATCCGGTGCGCCAAGAATAGAAAGTGAGGAAATGTTGAATGCGCTTTCAGATAGTGGAAAGTTAGATAAATGGAACACAAAAAACGGGGCCATCTGGATTTTACAATAATATGTACTATCCACCATCAACCTATAAATTTTAAATAAATCACCAATGATCAAAAAAATCTTTAATCCCGGGGAGACCTCCAATACGATAAGTTATGCAATATTATTGCTCCGTCTGGCCGCAGGGGTGTTCATGTTGACCCATGGTATGGGGAAATTATCCGCCTTATTTGGTAGTGACCCCATTCAGTTTCCAGATCCCATTGGGTTAGGAGCAACGGTGTCCCTAGCGCTTACCGTTTTTTCCGAAGTGTTCTGTTCCTTGCTCCTAATTCTGGGCTTGGGAACTCGCTTTGCCACCCTACCATTACTCATCACTATGTTAGTAGCTGCGTTTATAGTCCATGCCACTGATGGATTTGGGAGGCAGGAACTGCCCCTCTTCTACGCAACGGTTTATGTGGTTATAGGCCTATTAGGTGCCGGTAAAATTTCACTGGATAATTTGGTGTACGCTAAAATTAAAGAGGAGTAGGGCACTACTAATTTTTACTAGCTTTTATCGCTGAAGCTATTGATTAATAGGGGAACAAAGTATTAAAGAGGGGCTGCAGCCCCTCTTTATATTCCGTATCTGTACTTAATTACAGAACAGAATTGTTAAGTTTAAGACGCTCGACTAGCTGTTTAGAGCGGTGCCTTGCATAGTTTGGAAAGCGCTTCGTTTATTTCGAACACCCCTCCTTTAATATCAGAATACCCAAATTTCTTTAAGCGTTCGGTGTGCATTTTTAGATAGTTCTCGGCATTTTCTCGAGTGTCGAACATATAGACGCCTCCTGCCATATTTTCTTTTTGATTTTCGGTCCAGAATTTCCAAACAAAACCGGGTTCCTTGGTAATACTTTGGGCAAGATCGTTCATTTGAATTGCCATTTCTTTTCCCCACACTTCCTTATGTGGAAAATCTACATACATGATGACGGCCATAATCGTACATTTTTTAATTAGTTGACAAAGTTCCAGAAGGGGAAGAACAAACAAGCTATAGCTTTCCTCCAAGAAACCAATTTCCTGCAGGAAACCATAAGATACGAATAAATGAGGTCTAGGGAAAGATAAAAGTTAGTTGTGGTAGGATTGGTATTGTTTTGCAGTCAGCTCTAGAAGGGGCAGATGTATTTTGTGTTTTTAATTTTGAATTAAAGGAAGCGGTGTTTAGAAATTATTAACGGGAAAAATAAACCGCATTTTAGGTCTTAACTTAAAAGGATTATATTAGATTTTTACAATAAACTCCTACAAGATAGAATAATAATATTCTTGGTAGACTAATGAGGTGATTGTGTATAATTAGAGCAAATTAAGGATAAATGGAACTACCTAAATATCATGAAACTTTCATGCCGATATTAGAAATTTTAAATTATGAAGAATCCATTAAAAGTAGAGAGTTGTCAATTCGTGTACGTGACAAATATTATTCGGATTTATCAGACAAACTGTTAAACAAAAAAACCAGTTCAGGATCCAATGTATTACTAGATAGGATTTCATGGGGAAAATCATACCTCAAAATGGGGAAGTTTGTTTCATATCCGAAAAGGGGACTGGTCCAAATTACGGAGAAGGGTAAGCAAATTTTGGAGACAGGTAGTTTGTCGCTAAGGCAACTTCAAAATGATAAGGATTTTGTTAAGCATAGAAAATCTGTACAAAGTAAAAAAGACGAAGAAGTTGAAATTGATTCAGTAAATGTAGACAATGCATCGCCTCAAGATCTAATAGATTCTGGGTTCTCTACAATTGAAACTGAGGTTAAAACTGAGCTATTAGAAAAACTGAAAGAAATTGATCCTTATTACTTTGAAAAAGTAATTCTTATTCTTTTAAAAAGAATGGGTTATGGAGATTTTATTGAAACATCAAAGTCTGGTGATGGAGGTATTGATGGTATTATAAATGAAGACAAACTCGGACTCGAAAAAATTTATACTCAAGCGAAGCGATATAATGAAAACAAAGTGCGTGAAAAAGATATTCGTAATTTCATAGGGGCAATGAGTGGGGATACGAGTAAAGGAGTTTTTATAACAACTTCAACCTTTGACAATTCTGCCATTCAGAAAGCAAGAGAAGCCCATCATACTATAATTCTAATTGACGGACCTAAATTAGTAGACCTAATGCATCAATACAATGTCGGGGTGCAAGTGAAAACAGTATATGAGGTAAAAGAATTGGATAATGACTTTTTTGAGGGAGAATAAATGATTTCCACGAAAAGCTACAACTGTAGGTCTATAGGTTCTTTTCACTTGTTTTTATTGATTTTTAAACTGTCCTAAATATTTGAATAGTAGTTTATTAGTTTGGATTTAAACGGGTTTAAAAAACCGCATTTTTTTAGTAACTTTAAGTATTGTGGGAATTAAGTTCCTTCAAATGTAATAGCGGCGATGAACAGTTGGTAGTCAGATATGGATATGCCAAGCCCAAAAGGAAGTTAACCCACCAAGTCCTTGTGGTGTAGTGTTACTGTTTGTTATACTCAAAGGGATGTTTTTTTTTGAGTAGCACTTTAGGCAGCATACTGGTCTAGAATCTTTAAATCCAATAATATGAACAGCACAGATAAGTCGTTAGTGGTACTGGTTGCAGGAGCTACTGGCTTCTTGGGAAGTGAAATCTGCCGTCAATTAATCGCAGCGAACAGGAAGGTAAAAGGATTGGTGCGTGATACTTCAGATGCTAGCAAGGTAACTCACTTAGAGAAAATGGGGGTGATAACAGTGAAGGGCGATCTAAAGGATAGGGATTCCTTAGATAGTGCTTTACAAGGGGTTAATGCCGTCATTTCTACGGTTTCCTCCACGCATTCCAGAAAAGAAGGGGATACCATTAAAACTGTGGATGAGGACGGACAAATAAACCTTATTAAGGCAGCCGCTGATGTGAGTGTAGAACGGTTTATCTATGTTTCTTTTAGTGAAATGCCAGGGCAATTTCCATTGCAAAATGCCAAGCGAAGGGTGGAGAGGCAGCTAGAAAATAGTGGTCTAAATTATACTATTTTACAACCCACCTATTTTATGGAGGTATGGTTAAGTCCGCTGGTAGGTTTTGATGCGGCCAATGCCAAAGCCACCATATTTGGGGAAGGCAAGAAAAAGATTTCCTGGATTTCTTTAAAGGATGTCGCCTCTTTTGCAGTAGCATCCCTAGATAATGCAGCCGCGCATAATAAGTCAATTTTGCTTGGAGGTCCTAAGGCATTGAGTCCGCTAGAGGTGGTAACCATATTTGAGGAAACTAAAAAGAAGAAGTTTGAGCTTCAATTTGTGCCGGAACAAGCCCTTAGAGCACAAAAGGAGGGGGCCCAAGACCCCTTGGCCGAATCTATTGCAGCCTTAACCTTGGGCGTGGTGAGCGGAAGCGAAATTGATATGAAAACCACCCTAGATAAATTTAAGCTACAACTATGCTCGGTAAAGGAATTTGCGACCAGGGGTGGGGGAGTTAAGGGGTGAGTAACTAGCTCCAAGCCATATTCGAGCATTAAATTTTAGGGAAGTCCGCCATGTTTCATCGGTAAACAAAGAATCTTTACTTTTAGGGAAATAGCAGCCAACGAATTATAATTTAAAATAGATACACATGAAACTTATATCTAAAGCATTCATTCAAATTCAGAAGCCGGTAGAAGAAGTTTTTGAGAGTATTGTGAACCCAGCACAAATGACCCAATACTTCATCTCTGAAAGTAGTGGTCGCTTAGATTCTGAAGAGGAAATAGTTTGGAAGTTCCCCGAGTTCGATGAGACCTTTCCCCTAAGTGATATCGAGGTAAAACCCAATAGTTCTGTATCCTTTGTCTGGGATCCAGCTACTGTGGTGAAAATTGTGTTGGAGCCGCAACCAGACCATAGCACGGTGGTTCGTGTGTCCGAGAACGGAAAGGAGCTTAACGAAAAGAACATGGAATGGCTCATAGATAATACGGGAGGTTGGGCAAATTTTCTTGCCTGTATGAAAGCCTATTTGGAGTATGGTATATCCCTCCGTAAGGGAGCCTATGATTTTTTGAAAAATTAGTTACATAAAACATTAAATATTATAGTAAATGAAAGTTACCCCAGAACACAATGAGCGTATTGCAAAAATGACTTTTGCCTCGGTTTACCCACATTATGTAACCAAAGTGGAGAAAAAAGATAGGACTAAGGAAGAATTACATCAGGTAATTACTTGGCTCACCGGTTATGATGAGGCTAAAATCCAGGAAGCAATCGACGGGAAACTCAATTTTAAAGAATTTTTTGATAAGGCAGCGCTAAACCCCAACGCCCATCTTATTAAAGGGGTGATCTGTGGGTATCGTATCGAGGAAATCGATAATTCACTAACAAAACAGGTGCGCTATTTGGATAAGTTGGTAGATGAACTGGCCAGAGGACGGAAAATGGAAAAAATTCTACGAACGGAGACCGCATAAATGCAATCATAAAACGTAGGTAGCAGGGAGCCGCAAAAGAATCGACCTGATTTTTTTGCGGCTCCACGCTTTTCCCTTCAATCAATATATAAATAAATAATCCCCCTTATGGATTTAAAGGTATAAGGAATTAATTACTCCTGTTCTTGCAAGGCTTTAATCTCGTCCCGCAATTTAGCAGCCTGCATAAAGTCCAGCTCCTTAGCAGCTTTTTCCATCGCCTTGCGCTTTTCCTTGATCATCTTTTCCTTTTGAGGAGGGGTTAGATACATCATATCAGGTTCCGCAGCTCTTATTTCCTCCTTTTCAAAGTGATAGGTAGAGACCGAATTTTTCGCGAGTACACTGTCCAAACTTTTATTCAAAGCAGTAGGAGTGATGTTGTGCTTCGTATTGTAATTGGTCTGTTTTTCCCTGCGGTAGTTGGTCTCGTCTATGGTCTGTTGCATGCTTTTGGTAATCTTGTCCGCATACATAATAGCCTTGCCATCTAAGTGTCTTGCCGCTCTTCCCACGGTTTGGGTCAGGGATCGGGCACTTCGTAAAAAACCTTCCTTGTCAGCGTCCAAGATAGCTACCAAAGATACTTCCGGTAGATCCAGTCCCTCTCTCAATAGGTTTACACCAATAAGGACATCAAAGATCCCCTTACGTAGGTCCTGCATTATTTCTACCCGCTCCAAGGTATCTACATCACTGTGTATATACCTACACCGTACATTTATTCTGGTCAGGTATTTTGCTAGTTCCTCGGCCATCCGTTTGGTCAAGGTCGTTACTAAGGTCCGCTCGTCCTTTTCTACGCGGACTTGGATCTCCTCAATAAGGTCATCAATCTGGTTTAAACTAGGGCGCACTTCAATAATAGGATCCAACAATCCAGTAGGGCGTATTACCTGTTCTACATATACACCCTGACTTAATTCCAACTCATAATCTGCAGGGGTGGCACTTACATAGATCACCTGATTTTGAAGTGCTTCAAACTCTTCAAATTTCAAGGGGCGGTTGTCCATGGCAGCAGGGAGCCTAAATCCGTAATCCACTAAATTTTCTTTCCGGGATCGGTCGCCCCCATACATGGCGTGTACCTGTGGAATGGTTACGTGGCTTTCATCCACCACCATTAAATAATCGTCCGGGAAATAATCCAACAAGCAGAAGGGACGGGTCCCTGGTAACCGGCCGTCCAAATAGCGGGAGTAGTTCTCAATGCCGGAGCAATACCCCAGTTCACGAATCATCTCCAAATCAAAATTGGTGCGTTCCTCCAGTCGTTTGGCCTCAAGGGGCTTACCAATTTCCTTAAAATAATCCACCTGCTTCACCATATCCTCTTGAATCTGGTGAATGGCATTCTGTAGTACATCCGGGGAGGTAACAAACATATTGGCAGGGTAGATGGTCAATTGATCATACTTTTCTAGTATCTTGTTCTTTAAAGGATCAAAGGCTTCTATTTCTTCAATCTCGTCCCCAAAGAAATGAATCCTAAAAGCATGGTCGGCGTAACTGGGAAATATATCCACCACATCGCCCTTTACCCTAAAATTACCATTCTTAAAATCGGCAGTAGTCCTAGAATAAAGACTCTGTACCAACTGATGCAAAAGTTTGGTCCGTGAAATTACCTGATCTTGCTGTACGTGGATCACGTTCTTTTTAAATTCCACCGGATTCCCTATTCCATATAAACAGGAAACGGAGGCTACTACCAGTACGTCCCGTCTTCCCGAGAGTAGGGAGGAGGTAGTACTTAACCGTAATCTTTCTATATCCTCATTAATGGATAAATCTTTTTCTATATAGGTCCCGCTAGTGGGAATATAGGCTTCAGGCTGGTAGTAATCGTAATAGGAAACAAAATACTCCACAGCATTCTCTGGGAAAAATTGCTTGAACTCCGAGTACAATTGTGCCGCCAAGGTTTTGTTATGGGCAAGTACTAAGGTTGGGCGCTGTACCGCTTCCACCACATTTGCAACAGTAAAGGTCTTTCCAGAACCGGTAACCCCCAATAGGGTTTGATACCGGACATTGGACTCCAAGCCTTCCTGTAATTCCTTGATTGCTGTAGGCTGATCTCCTGTCGGTTTAAACTCCGAAACAACTTTAAATTTCATTTTTTAAAAATACGAAAAGGCGCCCAATCCCATGGACGCTTTAGGTAGAATTTAAGATTGTACCGGTCAGCGATTAAAAATTGCGCAGGCGTAGAGGATGTAACTGTTCAAATAGTACTCTTTAGAAGCAGTTAAGGAGTGTATTCCCTATAAATCCCGTTTTTTTAATAAGGCATAGGATAGGTAGATGAAAATGGCTGTCCACAATAGTACTATCAGTAGTTCATAAAAATGGACATTGTAATTTTTATTAAGCTCTTCCCCTACCTGTGCCACCATGCTCTGTACCGCCTTAAAGCGGGTTACAGGTTCCTTAATTAGGTTAGACATGGATTCCAGCGGGAGGTACTTCATAAATGTGGCTGAAGCTTCCTGCCCGGCAAACCACCATACCAGAAAACGGAGGGCTAAATTCTCTATGGCATACCAGACAATCAAGAATCCCAAGGCAAAAGCCGATCGCTTTACTAGGATGCCTAAAAAAAGACAGAAAGAAAAGAATCCCAAAAGTTTTACGAAATAGGCCAATAGGTATTCTAATTCGGAAAATACGATGGAGAGTTCGGTGAAATCGGAGTAAATAAGCCCCAGTGTCAGGGAGATCAGAAATACGAATAAGGTAGATATTAGGGAGAACGTAAATACCGTAAGAAACTTGGAGGCAATAAATTCTTTCTTGCTAAGTCCGTCTATTAAATTTTGCTTTATGGTTTTATTGCTGTATTCATTGGCCATCATGGAAACAATAACGATGGCAAAAAATAGCTTTAATCCACCAGCAATCCAGGTGTTTAAGTGCCATATATAGGGAAAGTTAAAAATCCCCTGCTCGGCCATATGGAATTGTATGGGGCCAATATCAAATTTTATAGCCGCTATCAGTGCCATACATAACAAGAGGGTGAAGTAGGAGATGATCAGTACTTTACTGGCTCGGTTGTTCCATAGTTTTATTAACTCTATTTGTAAAAGTCGCAACATAATTAAAGTAGGGTTAAGCTGGTTTTTGAATGTTGTTGGTAAGGGTGAGGAATTGTTCTTCCAAGCTCTCTTTTCGTTTCACTAAATGGGAGAGTACTATTCCCTTTGCAAACAACTGCTCATTCAAGGTTTTTGCATCCATTTCTTCCTTTAAGATTACTTTAATCACGCCATTTTCTTGCTTTACGGCACCAAAAATGGCCTGTTTCTCTAAAAAGTCGAGTAAGGCATCGGTGTGTTCAGTTTGTAATTCGAAAAATCCGTGACTGGCAAGCATGTCTTCTACAGGTCCCGAATATAGTTTCTCCCCTTTTCTTAGAATGACTACGTGGCTGCAAACTTTTTCAACTTCATCCAACAAATGGGAGGCCAGTAATATGGTGGTACCTTGGGAGGCAATTTTCTTTATAATCTCTCGAATTTGATGAATTCCCTGCGGATCTAATCCGTTAGTTGGTTCATCCAGAATAAGAATTTCAGGATCGTTTAGTAGGGCAGAGGCAATGGCCAAGCGTTGCTTCATCCCCAAGGAGTAGGTACGGAACTTACTGTCTTTCCGATCCAATAGTCCTACTAATTCTAATTTCTCCGCTATCTTATCGGGCGATACTTCTTTTATTTTACAGACCAGTTTCAAGTTTTGAACGGCCGTCATATACGGATAAAAATTGGGGCGTTCTATAATAGCGCCCACCTTCTTTAAGGCTTCATGCGTAGAAAGACTGCCGTTAAACCAAGAGAAGCTGCCTGCACTGCGGTTTACTACGTTCAATACAATGCCCAGGGTGGTAGACTTCCCACTTCCGTTAGGGCCTAGAATACCGTAGACATTCCCCTTTTCTATAGTGAAGGAGAGGTCTTTAACGGCGGTAAGGAAACCAAATTTTTTGGTTAGGTTGTTAACAGTTAAAATTGTTTCCAAGTTGGTTGTTTTTGGAGTTGTTCGTACCTACTTGACGAGCAACTGATGGTTTTGTTACAATTTTAAGGAATCTAATCGAATCCTATCGACGGTTTTAATCCTTATCTAGCTAATATTATTACCGTTCGCGTAGAATAGTAAAAAAGCTGGGTTGATATAAGGTGTTCAGGGATAGTTAACTAGGTGTAATAATACCTTTTTTAAATTCATCTAAACAATCTTTAAGTAGCTTTGGATGTAGGCTGGTCAACCTCAAATCTAACAAGACACAGTGAAAACTTGTAGGAAATGTTGTAAAGTCTGCTTTTCCTGTTGCAGGAAATGGTTTTGGCACTATTTTAGCTTTATAATCGTGCTTGGAAACAGTTTTTATCCCAAGAATTTACCGAGCTTCAGCCAATTTTATAGTAATTGGATGCCTTGTTATATCAGCATTAGAGGGAGGAAATCATTTTTTTAGACCACTAATAAAGGAGTCGACTAATTTTAGGTGCTATGGGATAACGCATGACAGGATTTGTGTAATTTCCCTAAGAATTTAAGGAGTTGGATTTAGGCGATTAACTTTCTGTTAAAAAGAAAAATGGTGGTCAATGAGCAATTTAAAGGCCAAAAAAGCAAGGTTGGATATCCCGTTTTTATGATTTTTAAATTTTTATTGCGTGCTAGGATATGTATATTGGATAAAATCACATAAACCAACTCAGTATAAACTTTTAAATACTTTATTAAATTAACACCTATGTCCGAAAAATTGATGTCTAAGAAAAAGCCGCCGTTCCCGGTCAATGATAAACTGGACGCATACTTAGCGCATTATAGTAGGAAAACCGAAATTCCTATTTTCTATGATGATCTGCTTAGGTTTGCGGGCTCTGTAGTGGTTTACGACGCCAATGATGAGGATACGCTTTGGGTGAGGGTCTATTACAATGAGTTCGATAGGAAGGAAATAGACAGTAGTCTAAAGAAAGTGTATTCCATTCTTCACTCCGACGGTAGTGATAGTATCTTTCCCTTCCTTAATGTGGATGCGGTAGACTATTGTACTTTTGGGAATACCAAACCCTTTAGGATCAAGGTAAGGAACGTGCTGAACGATAACTACACCTATTTTTACGTGAAAAAAACCGATGCATCCAGAATTTATGGCCTGGAGCTAGAGCATATGTTATCTCCCTATAACCTAAACTTTTTGGTGTATAAAGACACCTTAATTGAAGAGCATATTTCCGGAATTCCGGGAGATGTCTTTATCAAGGAATTTTTACCCAAGTGTACGGAATCGGAAAAATCCCAGTTGGCAAAAGAGTTTGTAAAGTTCAATGAACGTTGTATGATCCGACTCCTAGGGGATATGCGTTCGTATAACTATGTCATTGTGCCTACGCACGATTTTGACCATGTAGTCTACAAGATACGGGCAATTGATTTTGACCAGCAATGCTATGAGGGTAAGTTGAAGGTGTACCGTCCGCAGTTTTTTAAGGAAAACTATTCAATGGTGATGTTGGTAAAAGACAAGCTACAGCGAAATTCTGTGGATCAATACAAAATTGAGGAGCGCTCTATTGTTGCGAAGCGAATTTTGAGTTCGGGTAACAGGATTAAGCGACTCATCGCCATTAGCAAGTCTGACAAAATCTCCAATCCAGAAAATATTGAAGCCTTGTCCCAACATATCCACGAACTTACTGGCGATATTGCCTTTAAAAACTGTAAGTCTATGGGAGAGGTGCTGTCCTTGGCCTTAGATTTTGTTAAAAGGAATTACGAGGATGTAAGTATGAAGCAAATTTTGGAGAATAAAATAAAACTATAAGGACGTTTGTTTATTTTTTATGAAGGAATTTTATTGGGTGGTAAAAATGAAAAAGGGAAGCGTTTAAACTTCCCTTCTTTAGTAATGATGCTTAACTCTTTTGTTCTTTGTTAAAATATACTAGGTAGTAGTACATCTGACGTTCTTCGTCCCATCCTTTTTCCACAAATTTTTCAGCAGATTCTGGATTGATGAAATCTAGTTTAATCTGGATGTTGGTATCTAGATTAATGACATTCTTTATTTTCTTTCGCGCATCGGATACGGCTTTGTTCACAATATCAAAGGAAGCCACATCGTCTATGCTATATTTAGGGCCTTTTTCTTCCTTATAGTGCTTAAACTCTGGAATAAGTTCCGGGTTTTCCATTACCTCGTTCAGGAAGTTGGTCTCCTCAAAAGTATCATTTTTAGCAAAATGGTTTACAGCCCTATTCATAAAAAGGACCTCTTGTTGTTTATCCTCGGCCGGTAATACTACGTCTTTGGCAAAGCTCTGGCAGAACTTCAAGTAGTTCTTTGTCTTAAAGTTGTCATCCGATAAGGCTTCTACATCCAAGAAGTTTTCCAGCCAGTATTTGGCATCGTAGCGGTTACTATCTACGGATAGTATTTTATACCCTGCTTCCCTTTCGGTGTTAAAGACCAAGCAACCTTTATCCAACTTGTTGATGTTGATCCCCTGTTGTACCAATATATCCAGGTTGGCACCATTTTCTTCGAATTGTAAGAAATCGTGTTTCAACTCACTCTTAAATATACCAACGGCATCCATCTTAACATTGTCTAACATCACATCCGTAAGGTAGGTAACATAGAGTTCCCCACTTTTAATATGAGGGTGATTAGATTGCTCAAAGAGGTGATTGGCTACCTTTTTAGAATTTTCATGGAGGGTATTCGGGTTCTTGAAAATAGCATCTACCACATTGTAGAGTTCGTTGAATTCCAAATCTACCTCATTGTAAAAATGAAAGTAATTCTCCTCCTTTTCCCTAAAGGGCTTAAAAAAATATTCTTTTAATAGCCCGGTAGTCTCATCGTTCAGAGCAAAGGGCTCCTCCGATAAAAATACACCTTCACTTTTGTTTTTGTTTCCCACACGATGTATGGAAATCGTTTCAATCTGCGTAGTATATAAGTTGATCATGAAATTAACATTATTGATTTGGGATTGTTAGGTGGCCATGGCCCCATGCCCCTTTAGTTTATATGGTAGGGGTAAAGTAAATGTAAAAGTGGAAAATTAATTCCAATTCTCATCAAAATCCAAGTCTTCGTAGTTGTCTAAGGTATTGTCAAAATCAAACTCGCTTTCGTCAGCCTCAAACTTTTTTTCTGGTGGGGAATCTGGTATTTCACCAAAACTAAACAAGATATTTGGGTAGGATTGTCCGTCTATCTTTTCGGTAGTATCGGCCAATTCCACAAAAAAGGTCCACATGCTCAAGAAGTCGTACACGTAGATAAGTTTAGGATTTGCTTCTGTAACCACATCGCTCAGCAATACCTCACTCATCAGCCGAACATCACTTCCACTTTCGCTCATGTCAAACAAGGCAATTTCCTCATCCTGGTTCCATTCCTCGTCACAGGTGTAGAAGGATGCCATTTCATTCCCTAAAAACCCAAAAGATTGGGTAATAGCGTCATGAAATTCCTCCAAGGTGGTAGATGCCTCTACTTCCAAGTCTCTAAAGATATCCTTATCCGCATCTAGAATGATCCTTATTTTATATATCATTTCGTCCTTTTTTTGTGGAGGCAAAGTTACGAAGTTTTCCTCGTTTTAAAAGCATTTATGACTTCCAAAGCCAAATAGGATTGAAATCCAAAAAGGAGGGCGGCCATTACTAAGTGTATAGCTTGGGTAGAGAAGGGGAAATCCCAAAAATACATGGCCAGACCGCTGATAACTTCAATCAGCAACATTAACAATACCCAGTAAATTTTGGAGTATCCCAAATTAAATTTCGTAATTCTATACGCGAGGTACAGGTTTAGCAGTACCACGAGGATCGAGAAGGATCGGTGAATATAGAAAAATAGATCGGGAGATTGCAGCCACAATTCCGGTGCATTGTCCCCGTACATCATAATCTGTTCATCAACAAACTGTCTTACCTGTGTTCCAAATACTACCTGTAGAAGGGTAGCGATTAGGGTAATTAAAATCAGGTTTTTGGCCATTTTGTCTGCCTTATGGGTCTGGTCCCTTTCACTGGCCGCATGTATTATGTAGAGTATGGCCGCTACTATTACCAATGCCATTACCATGTGGATGGTGATTTTTGCTGGGGCCAGTACAGAGTATACTACTGTAGCGCCCAACCAAGCTTGAAAGCCCATCCCAAAGACTACCGCCCATGAGAGAATGGTGATCTTTTTGTTTCGTTTCCAATAGCCAAAGGAGGCTATTCCCATAACCAAGGTTCCCAGTCCTGCTAAGGCCCCAAAGAGCCTATTGATAAATTCTACCCAGGTATGAGTTGGATTAAATACGGCATAATCGTGTTTTGTGTAAAGGGACCAATTTTCTGCGTCAAATGTGTCCGAAGTAGTAAAGTCGGACTTGGCCACCTGAAGGGTTTCATCCACAATAATGACCTGCCCTTTTTTAAACTCCCGTTGCGGCTGCCATTCCAGTTCCGATTGTTCCGTAGGAGGAATATAATATCCAAAACATTTAGGCCAATCCGGACAGCCCATACCACTTCCCGTCATTCTTACTACAGCCCCAGCTATAATAACGAGATAGACCAACACTAAAGCGATCTTGGCAATTTTTATAAAGTTATTTTGCATTTGAAAGATTGAAAATGTTTCTCAAATTTACGGTTCTTATATGGATGCCTTATTTTTTATCCTATAAAAGTTAAGGCAGTCTACAATGCTATAATTGTTTACTTGGCAACCAGTCCCATTTCCTTTCCCTTTTTTAGCATTAGGGCATAGGCATCGTCATAATTGTTGGGGATTTCCCCTTCCAAGATGGCTTCTTTAATCACTTCTTTTATGATTCCTATTTCCCTAGAGGGTTTTAGGTTAAAAGTGGCCATGATTTCTTCCCCGCTGATAGGGGGCTGAAAGTTTCTAACATGATCACGGGCCTCTACCTCTACAATTTTCTGACGGACAATTTTAAAATTGTTCTTGTATTTCCGTTGTTTCTTGGGATTTTTGGTAGTAATATCCGCTTCGCACAAGGTCATTAGGTCCTCTACGTATTCCCCGGCATCAAAAATTAGTCGCCTTACTGCGGAGTCGGTTACAAAGTCCTCGGAAAGTACAATGGGCCTAGAGCTCATAAGTACCATTTTTTGAACGAATTTCATTTTATCGTTCAAGGGCATTCTAAGGCGTTTAAAGATTTTGTAGACCATTTTGGCGCCTACAAATTCGTGGGCGTGAAAGGTCCACCCGGCTTTTTTATCGAATCTTTTGGTGGGCGCTTTACCAATATCGTGCAATAGGGCGGCCCAACGCAACCAAAGATTATCCGTGTTCTCCGCTATATTGTCTACCACTTCCAAGGTATGCCAAAAGTTGTCCTTATGGCGTTGACCCTCTACTTCTTCTATGCCTTCCAAAGCCAACAGTTCTGGAAGGATGTATTTAAGGAGCCCCGTTTTGTGAAGGAGCGTAAATCCGATAGAAGGTTTTTCACTGGCTAAAATCTTATTCAGCTCATCCACAATCCGCTCCTTGGATATAATCTTTATACGATCCTTGTTATTGGTAATGGCATCCAATGATTCTGGATGGATAGTAAAATTTAATTGGGTAGCAAATCTAATGGCCCGCATCATCCGTAAGGGATCGTCCGAGTAGGTGATACTGGGATCCAAGGGGGTTCTGATTAGTTTTCTTTTCAAATCCCCTATCCCGTCAAAGGGGTCCAATAGCTGCCCATAGTCGTGGGGGTTTAGGCTAATTGCCAATGCATTGATAGTGAAATCCCGTCGTTTTTGATCGTCTTCCAAGCTACCGTCCTCTACTACTGGTTTTCTGCTATCCCGGTGATAACTTTCCTTTCTGGCCCCAACAAATTCGATCTCAATATCCTTGTATTTGATCATCGCCGTGCCAAAATTCTTGAATACGGAAACGTCCGTACTTCCCTGCAATTGGGACGCTACCTGCTTCGCTAGGGTTATCCCGCTCCCAATAGCAACGATATCGATGTCCTTAGGTGTTCCTCTATTTAAAAGGTGGTCCCTAACATATCCCCCAATCACATAGGCGTCCATGGAAAGCTCCTTGGCAACATTGGAAATGGTGGTGAAAATAGGATTGTCTATGGCCGCTTCTAGGTTTGTCTTCGTCATTATTCTCTGATCACTTTAACCGTACCATCATTTCCTAGGAGGATAATGGAGGATGGGGTAGTCTTATTTATATCGCGCTCCAAATTTACTATATAGTCCACACCTTTTAAAATCTCCTCCGAGATTTCTGCGAAGCAAGTGGGACTAGCTTCCCCAGAAATATTGGCAGAGGTAGAAACAATGGGTTTTTTAAATCTCTTGATGAGGTTTTGGCAAAAATTATCCGTGGCTACCCGAACCCCCAGGGTGTTATCTCCCGCAATTAAATTCTTGGCAACTCCCTTGGGCGCCTCATAAACAATGGTCGTTGGCTTAGTAGCCAGGTCCATAAGGTCGTAGGCCAGATCGGGTACCTTGGTGATGTGTTGTTCCAGCATAAAATCGTTCGCCACCAAACAGATCATACTTTTGGTGTTCACCCTTTTTTTAAGGGCGTATACTTTGGCAACCGCCGCTTCATTGGTAGCATCACAACCAATGCCCCAAATGGTGTCTGTGGGGTAGACGATTAATCCGCCCTCGGCTAGGACTTCCAAACAGTTGTTGATCTCGGTTCGCATGTCGTCCTTCATGGTATCAGTTTTTTCTTAATTCTCTTAATTTCTTGTATCTCGCATATACCCCAAGGGCATTTAGGTAGCAGATGATAATTCCTTTTTTACCATCTAAGATCCCTAACCTTAGGAGGTAGTGGTTTAAAAACTTATAGGCGGGGCGGAATATAAAATGATAGAGGTTGGGGTCATAGTCCTTCGCCAACTCCTCTTCGGCTTTCATTTGACCGTACTTGATCATTTTCCCCTTGTAATCCTCGTAATCTTTGTAGGAGTAGTGGATCAATTTATTTTTTAATACTGCCGACTTCCCATCCACCACCAAAGTTTCGTGAACAATTCTGTCTTTGGTGAATTGTACCTTACTCTTCCTAAAAAGTCTATAATTTTTGTCGCTTTGCCAACCGCTAAAACGCAGCACCTTATTTTTAAACATAAAAATCCTGTAAAAATAATAAGCAACTGCGGTGGGATTTTCAGCGTTTACGGTATGTAATATTTCGTTTCGCAATTTATCGGTCACACGTTCGTCTGCATCCAAAAATAGAACCCAATCGTGGGTGGCCTGGTCCATGGCAAAACTTTTTTGATCCGTATAATTTACAAAAGGACGAATAATTAATTTTACCTCTGGATGTTGTTTAATCTTTTCAATGGTGCCGTCCGTACTGTTGGAATCCACCACAATAATTTCGTCTGCAAATTTAAGATTCTCTAAAACGGCATTGATATGGATATCTTCGTTATAGGTAATTAAAACGGCGGAAATTTTATTGGTGATTTTTCCGTTGAAAATATTCTGTACGGGTTTTCCAAATTTTGAATTGATTTTGAGTCGCCTTAGGGTGGAGAGTTTTCGCTTGTCTGGAACACCGTTGGTTTCTATATATTTGGTGACGGCATTTATCATGCGCTGTGCAGATTTCCCGTCTTGATAGGGGTGAAACTGCTCAGTGATATGAGCCCTTTCAGCTGCAAAAGGATCCTTTTCTATATTTACGTTAACCTTCTCAGTGAGTCCGGTGTAAGTGCTAGCGTTATCCCATGCAATATTCTTGGAAATATTTTTAAATGTAATTACCGGTTTATTGAGGAGGATAAATTCATAGATAACTGATGAGGTGTCACTGATAAGCAGATCGGCTTGTAGAAGAAGTTTCGTTATGTTTTTATCTGATTTAAAAACAATATTGGGAATTTCTTCGGCTAATTTCTTGTAGTGCGCTATCCATTTCGGGTCCATAAGATCATGAAACTTTAAGTAGATCAGATAGCCAGTGCTTACCGCCAATTTTTTTATTTCTTCTACTAAAAATGGAGCAGAGGTTAAACTAGGGGAAAAGGTAGGTGCGTAAAGAATTATTTTGTCCGTTTGCTGCTGCTGTAGTGCCTCGTGTTTTTTGAGATCGTATTTTGTCCTTTCCGTACTATAGACATCTAATTTGGGCCACCCTGTTTCTATGACCTCAAAATCCTGATGTTTTCTTTTTAATTCATTAAATTTCTTCGTGAAATAAGGGCCTTGGGTTAGGTAAAGGTCAAAGTAATGTCGGATTCTAAAATGCCCTTTTTTTTCGCCGGCTAAACCGTGAAATACCTGTACTTTTAAACCTCTTAGATAATAGGGAACCTCGTTTCCCGGAACAAATATTACGTCGCTTTCAAATCGTTGAAGATCTAATATGCTTAAGGTGTAAGGGTCCTTTTTAAAAGGGAAATTGTCTAGTAGCTTATCCGAGATGTACCATACGAAAGTATGCCTCTGTTCTTTTAGAAGATCGCGAATTGGTCTTAATATTCCAAAAGCATAAGCGTTTTGACAAAATAGGATTACCCTCATCTAGTAAATAGGTTATTGGCGTTGTCCAAATCCTCCTGAAAATCTACTTCCATACAGTCGTATTTAGAGATGTCCACAGCTTCTATTTCAAGTCCGTCATTGGCAATGGCAATTTCAAGTCCACGTTCAAAATAATCGTTATCATCACACTGTTCCAACGCCTGAATAAATTGCTTAATGTCATTTTTGGATATATAGTTTATACCAACGGCTTCACCCAACCCATTTTCTACGGTTTTGGATAACAGGTCTATATATTTATCATTAAGGGTGTATTTTACCTCTTCTTCACCAACTTTATCCGTGTTAACCGCTACAAAGGATTGATCTTTAGAGATGTATGGTTCTAGGAGGGAAAGTACTTTTACATCAAATACCACATCGCCATTTAGCCAAAGTACAGAGGTATTCCTATTCTTTTTTAAGGCTTTTAAAAGACTTTTAGAGGTGTTGGTTTGATCAAAAAATGGATTGTAGACAAAGGTCAGATCTGGAAATCTCTCCATGATCAGATTTTTTTTAAAGCCTACTACCACAGATATATCCTCTGCGTTGAAGACTTGGTCTAGGTTGGAAACCTGTATTTCCATGATGCTTTTGCCGTTATTTAAAGGGGTAAGCGGCTTTGGGAAGGGATTTCCTAATCTTGAACCAATTCCTGCGGCAAGGATAACAATTTTCATTTGGATGTTTATAAGGGGCTAAACCGGTTGTATAGCCAAAGTTTTAGATTTAACAGCATCAACCTCTATCGAGGTCGTAATTTTCGTGGCCAAAGTTAATTTTAATTAGTCGATTTATGAAATCCTTAAGCATTTAACCTTCTCAAAAGGTGGCTTTCTACACGGTTAAATTTAACGGTTTGTAGTGATAGGTGTGGGTGAATTGGCCTTTATAGTTCCTTTTTCGTTGGATATGCTGGCACTAAAATATGTATTACATGCATCAATATACAAAAAGCATTCATCGTTATACAGGGTCCTATAAAATGGATTATTATAATCCAGAGATTTCAAAGTAGGGTGGAAGAAGGGAGCTGGTTGTTGGGGATGTTCTTCTTAATTTGCTCGCACAGTATAGGGTTAAGAGTGCTATTGCGTACTAAAGATTTAGGCTTTACGGAAGCTGTGGAACGGCAATGTCTAGCCATTGTGAATGCGCTTGGATTATCCTTCTAATAAAGTAGCCCTTTGTGGGGCTTATAAAGGGTGCCGAAAACGGCTACCTAAAGGATGGGGAATACACATGTTGTCGTTTTTTCCATAGGCGTTTTAGCTCCATATACCTTTCCCCTTCCCCAAGGGCGTTCAAATAACATACGATGATCCCCTTTTTGCCATCAAGAATACCCAATCTAATAATATAGTTATAGGAAAATTTCCACAAAGGCTTTACAATTAAGGAGAAATAGTTGAATGTTTTCTTTTGCTGAAAGGCTTCTTTGGCTTTTAATCGGCCATATTTCATCATTTTCATTTTGTAGTCAGTATAGGTCTTATAGCAGTAATGCATAAGAGGTTTATGTAATACACCTGAAGACCCGTTAACAATAAGCGTTTCGTGTACTATTTTTTTATCGCAAAATCGGACTTTACTTTTCCTGAATAGTCTATAGTTTTTATCGGTTTGCCAGCCGCTGAAATACAAACGTCGGTTTTGAAACATAAATTTTCTATAACACCAATAGGCACTGTGCTTGGAATCTCTTGTCGCCGTAATTTTTATCTCCTCCCTTAATGGCTCCGTTATTACTTCATCGGCATCCAGAAATAGAACCCAGTCGTTGCTTGCTTGTTTTAAAGCAAAGGATTTTTGATCCGTGTAGTTCACAAAGGGCTTTTGTAGAACCTTTACCTTAGGGTGATTTAGGAGAAACTGGTAGGTGCCATCAGTGCTGTAAGAATCTACAACGATAATTTCATCGGCAAAGGAAACGGATTCCAGACATTTTTCTATGTATCCCATTTCGTTATATGTGATGATTAAGGCCGAAATTCTTTCCGTGTTGTGTATCATGACATTAAATAAGGTGTTTCTGATTAGATAGGGTAGCGGGAAATAGTTGCGTAAACTATTGGAGTTTAATTTCCAGCTTTACTTTAAAAACATAACATTCAATGAAAATGTGGCGGGTAGTATTTTGATGTTTTATATGATGATAGCAACCATTTATTCCTCCTACGAATATTGAGGAAGCAAAGGCCACCTTACAGGTCAAGGGGGATCAGGGAAAGAAGTTTTGCTGGATGGTTCCAACTATTAGGTGCTATGCTACCCTTGAAAGAATTATTTTAAGAAAGGATTTATAGAAAAAGGAAAGTTATGAAAGGGGGCTGTATCAGGGTTCGAAAAGCGAATCTACAGGTCGCTTATTCCGTGGGGAGTAACATATTGGTAATGGGAGGCGAACTTTGAGTGATTCGCGCTGTTTGTTGCCTTAGGGTCCGCATCAACAAAATGTAATACTATTTCTGTATTCAGTATTAAGGAATATATCGGAATCACTGTTTAAGTAATTGTTAGGGTCGGCATGGGGTACTTGTAGATTCAACTATAACCGATTGAAGGGGATGTTCCTCTTAAACTGCTTGCACTATAAGTGCTAGGAAGAACATCCCCGATCAATTTTATCTGTACAACCGGTAAAGGATTAATGCTTAGATCGCATTATACGGCAACATCGTATTCGCGCAAGGCGTCATTTAAGGATGTTTTCTTATCGGTACTTTCTTTTCGGGTCCCGATGATTAATGCGCAAGGAACCTGGAAATCGCCCGCGGGGAATGATTTTGTGTAGCTTCCAGGAATTACTACGGATCGTGCAGGTACCAAGCCTTTACGCTCTACGGGAGTATCTCCGGTAACATCAATAATTTTTGTAGAGGCAGTTAGTACCACATTGGCTCCTAATACCGCTTCTTTCTCAACACGTACCCCTTCTACAACAATACATCTAGATCCTATAAAGGCGTTGTCCTCGATAATTACGGGAGCAGCTTGTAGCGGCTCCAATACGCCACCAATACCAACACCACCACTAAGGTGAACATTTTTTCCAATTTGTGCACAACTCCCTACTGTAGCCCAAGTATCTACCATAGTGCCTTCGTCTACGTAAGCACCAATATTAACATAACTCGGCATAAGGATGGTGCCAGAAGAAATGTATGCACCATGTCTGGCCACCGCATTTGGAACTACTCGAATCCCTTTTTCTGCATAGCCTCTCTTTAAAGGCATTTTATCGTGGTATTCAAAGATACCCGCTTCCAAAGTTTCCATCTTCTGGATGGGGAAATAAAGAACTACGCCTTTTTTTACCCATTCGTTAATTTGCCACCCATCCTCGGTAGGGGATGCACATCGCAATTCACCTTTATCCAATAGATCTATAACGCGCCTAATGGCATCTTGCGTAGCGGTCTCTTTTAAAAGCTCTCTATTCTCCCATGCATTCTCTATGGTCTGTCTTAATTCTGTCATAGTCGTAATTTCAAATTTAGACAAAGATAGGGGCAACTTTGTAATTAACCTTTTGTTTTTACACTTATAACAATTTATGGTTTATTTTTGCGAAAAAAATAGTTTGGGAAGAATTGTAGCCTTGGATTATGGAAAAGTACGGACGGGTATTGCGGTGACCGATGAGTTGCAACTCATTGCATCGGGATTAACGACCGTTCCCACTAAAGAACTTTTAAATTTTCTGAGGACGTACGTAGAACAGGAGAATGTGGCGGTATTTGTAGTTGGGGAACCAAAGCAAATGAATAACCAGCCCTCCGAATCTGAAGCGTTGATTCAACCTTTCCTGCGAACTCTGCAAGGGGTATTCCCTAAAATTCCAGTAGAGCGGCAAGACGAACGTTTTACTTCTAAGATGGCCGTACAGACTATGATCGATAGCGGAATTGGGAAGCAAAAGAGAAAAAATAAGGCCTTGGTCGATGAAATTAGTGCAACCCTCATCCTTCAAGCATATTTAAATAGAAAATAGTAGCATGATATTACCAATAGTAGCCTACGGAGATCCCGTTTTAAGAAAAGTAGCAGCAGATATTGATCAAGATTATCCTAAATTGGAGGAATTGCTTTCCAATATGTGGGACACCATGTACAACGCTTATGGTGTTGGTTTGGCAGCACCTCAAATAGGGCTTCCAATTCGGGTTTTTATAATAGATACGACCCCTTTTTCCGAGGATGAAGATCTTTCCGAAGAAGAGCAAAAAGCATTGAATGGCTTTAAAAAGGTGTTTATCAATGCGCATATTTTGGAAGAGACCGGTGAGGAATGGAACTTTAACGAAGGATGTCTGAGTATTCCGGAAATACGGGAGGATGTCTCTAGAAAGGATACCGTAACCATCTCTTATCTGGATGCTGATTTTAAAGAGCATACGGAAACTTATGATGGATTGCTAGCCCGTGTTATTCAGCATGAGTACGATCATATTGAAGGGGTGCTGTTCACGGATAAACTATCTACCTTAAAAAAGAGGCTTTTAAAAGGTAAGTTGTCCAATATTTCCAAAGGGAAGGTGAAAGTAGATTACCGTATGCGATTCCCACAGCAAAAAAAAGCACGTTAAAACAATTTCTTATATAAACAAAAAGTGTAATATTTGCGCTTGAAATTTAAGATGTCAGATGAGTTTAAATAAAATATTATCCATTTCAGGAAAACCCGGACTTTATAAATTGTTGACACAGACTCGTTCTGGTTTTGTGGCAGAATCTTTATTGGACGGTAAGAAAGTGACCGTTAGTTTTAAGAACAACGTCAGTGTCCTTTCCGAAATCGCTATCTACACCCTAGAGGAAGAAGTTCCCTTAAAAGATGTATTTGAAAAGATCAAGGAAAAGGAAAACGGTGGCAAAACATCGGTTAGCCATAAGGACGCTAAAATTAAATTGGAGGAGTATCTTTTTGAGGTCTTGCCTAACTACGATGAAGATCGGGTATATGCCAGCGATATCAAAAAAATTATCCAATGGTATAACTTGTTGCACGAGCACGGAATAACTGAGTTCGACAGTTCGGAAGAGGAAGAAGAAATTGCTTCCGAGGAAAATGAATAAATTGGATTGATTTCCACTACGATAAGTAAAAAAGCCTTCGGAACTCCGAAGGCTTTTTTACTATTATATGTTTAATCAAGATCTTTCATGCAACAGCTTCCTTTTGGGAAGCTGTTGTTTTTAAAAGTGTAATTCGCACAAGGCTTAGTTGGAATCCTTGCTTTTTTTCCAATCTATTAATTTGGAGGGGTAATACTTTACGTTCATCCGATCTAGGTAAGGCGTCTGATTGGCCAATCGCTGTTTATAGTCCTCCCAATCTCTATTTTCTTCAGTACTCCACCCTAGTTCGGCGTGGCCTATTACTCTGGGAAAGGCTAAATACTCCAATTCTTCCATATTGGTAATGGTCTCTGACCATAGTGGCGCTTCTATTCCTAAAATATTCTCTTTGCTAACGCCCTCAATATATCGTTCTGGAGTCCAGATATAAGCGGTGTCTACAGGAATATACCCCGCCCAGTGCAATCCGTACTTGGAAAGCGAGTCGTACTTCATATCAAGATATGCTTTCTTACCCGGGGAGAGGATTACTTTTAATCCTTTTTCAACCGCAAGCTTCGCATTGTCCTTATTGCTCCAGAATTGGGCTATAGCGGTGGTATCAATATCCGCATGGGCAATCTCATCCCAACCGATCATACGTTTGTTGTGTTTTTTAACAATTTTATCTACCCTAGATATAAAATAGTTGAAGTCTTCTTTCTTGGTAACCAGACTTTCATCTCCTCCCGCGTGGAAGTAGGGGCCCGGGGTCATTTCCGAAATTTCCCTAACTACATCATCTATAAAGTCGTATACAGAGTCTTTTCTGGTGTCAAAGGTGCTAAAGCCTACTTCGATGCCCGTATAGGGAGTTACTTCCTTTCCATTTCCGTTTAGGAAGGGGTAGGCCAAGGATGCCGCGTTGGTGTGTCCGGGCATGTCCACCTCAGGGATGATGGTGATGTGCTGTTTTGCGGCATAAGCCACCAAGTCTTTATATTCTTCTTGGGTATAGAATCCTCCAGGACCACCACCTACCTCGGTGCTTCCACCAATTTCGGTAAGCTTGGGCCACGATTTTATCTCAATTCGCCATCCTTGATCGTCCGTAAGATGCAAGTGTAGTGCATTGATCTTGTAATAGGCCAAAAGGTCTATATATTTTTTTACGTCTTCCACGCTAAAGAAATGCCGTGCTACATCTAACATAGCACCCCTATATTCAAAATTGGGGTAGTCAGTTATTTTTCCGGAGGGAATTAACCACAATTTATTCTTGGACAGGGTGTCATTGCTGGTCTCTGGGATCAGTTGTCTTAGGGTCTGTACGCCTCTAAAAGCTCCTTCTGCGGTGTTTGCGCTAATAACAACGGAGTCTTGAGAGATATTTAATTCGTAGGCCTCTTTGTTGGGAAGCTTGCTGTCATTTAGTTTTTGGATTAAAATGTTCCGGTTTGAGTTGGAAGTTCCATTTACCGAAAGGTCTAAGTTGGTTTGCCATTTTATTTTTTCGGCAAGGTATTGGCCCAATTCCGAAAAACCGGTTGCAGTGTAGATTCCAGTGTTTTGGTCCAAACCAAACGCGCTATGGGTGGCCTTAATTTGTAGCGGTTTGGGAATTAGATTTTCCTGGGCCAAATTGGTTTCTGGATAATGCTCAATGTCATTTTGGCCTTGCTTGCATGCTGTAAGGACTAGCAAGGAGCAGAGGAGTAAAAGAGGTTTCAATAATAGTGTTCTTCTCATAATAAGCAATTTCAAAAATTAATGTCATTTAGTGATAAAGTCGCGGTCGTCTTTCATAAACGGGGCAATTACGGAATACCAGAGATTATACCCCTTTTCATTTAGATGCAGTCCGTCCTCAATAAAAATATCTTGTTTCAGTTGCCTACCGTCTAGCATGGCAGTCCACACATCGGCATATTGTACTCCGGTTTCCTTGTGAGCCAATTTTTGGAGACGGCGGTTCAATCTTTTATATTTTCTCTTATAGTGCCAACGGGAGATACTGGGTTTTGCGGCAATTAAGATCAGTTGTGCATGTGGGTTTTCCCTTTTAATATGAGAGATTATTTGTTGGGTGGTCGCTACGATATTTTTAATTTTTTTGCCCGAAACAATATCGTTGTCCCCTTCATATATAAAGACCTTCTTAGGATTAAATCGCAGGATGAGCTCTTGTCTATGGTGTAATAAATCAGTCGCCTGGGATCCTCCGAATCCCGTATTCACAATTTGTTGACCCGGAAACAGGTCGTTCAAGTTTTTCCACATGCGAACGCTAGAGCTTCCAGTAAAAACAATGGTTTCCTGGTTGCTATCCCAAATAGTATCGTATTTCGCCTTAAGGGCTTGTACCTCTTGGGCGAATGGGATGTTATCCTGCCCCAGTACAAGGAGGGGGAATATTAATAGGAGGTAAAATATTGGTTTCAATTGGATGAGAATTAATAAACAAATTTAAATGATTTTAGTAATAGACCAATAAATTTCGACCGAGAACGCCTAGGCTAAGATGTGGGTATTGAATCGTGGTCCTTTAAAGAAAATCCTACCATAGTTGAATGGGGTAAAGGTTGTTAAGGATTGGAGTAAAGCAATTAGGGGGCTGCCTTGTTATGCCTTCCCCTGTACCTGCTGTGCCTGAATTCTTTAATCGCCTGCGACCTTTAGGGGGCATTCGTTGGTTCTGATTTTCCTACCAAATTAGATACACTGGCCATCAATAAATTAAGTTACTCCTGTATAATGGCCTGATAGACCAGCTGTCGCATTTTTTCACCATAATAATTATTGTAGGGCTGTAATTGGGTCATTAAGATAACTACCATCTCTTCTTTGGGGTCAATAAAAAAATAGGTGCTATAGGCGCCGCTCCAATAATACTGCCCTACAGACCCCAAGCTTTTACTCTCCGCTAAATTGGTGGTAACCCCAAAACCAAGTCCAAAACCCTGTCCTGGAGCTTCATATAAGTCGCCAACATGATTCATGGTCATGATCTCCACAGTTTTTGGGCTTAGAAAATGTCTGCCCTTATAGGTTCCTTGGTTGAGTAACATTTGGCAGAATTTCATATAATCTGCAGCAGTGGAGAAAAGGCCGTGTGTGCCTCCATAGATGGTATTGCCTTCAATGGGTAATTGGTTGGGAGAATTTATAAGAGTCCCATCTTTGTCAATATGATGTACCGGTACCCATCTATTGCTTTTATCTTTAGGAATGTTATATCCAGTGTCATTCATATCTAAGGGGGTGAAAAGACGATTTTTTAGGAATTCTGAAACATTTAATCCGCTAAAGTGTTCTATAAGCAAGGCTAATACATCTGGCGAGGCACTGTAGTACCATTGTTCTCCAGGTTGCCCTACCAAGGGTAAACTGGCCAGGGTGTTTACCCTGCTTTCTATGTTGTTATGTGGTTCTGAATATAACGCTTTTGCATAGTCATTGTCTAATTTTGTTCCCCCCAATCCATGTGAAAAACCTGCTGTATGGGTCAATAGGTGGTTAATGGTAATTTCCTTATTGGCCGGAACGGTTTCCCCTTGGGCACCCTGATCTACGTTTTTAGCCACGCGGGCATTTTTAAATTGTGGTAGGTACTTGGAAACTGGATCGGTCAATGAAAAATGCCCTTCCTCATATAACATCATAAATGCAGCGGTTACAATGGGCTTGGTCATGGACATGATGTGGAAGAGTTGATCTTGTTCCATGGGTTTCTTTTCATTCTTGCTGCTATATCCATAGGCGGACTTATGGACAACCTCTCCTTTTCTCATGATATAAGAAACTGCCCCTGGAATTCTTCCATCCGCTATCTCCTTTTGTAGAAATTGATCATACCTCGCTAATCGATCCTTATCAACACCCGCTACAACGGAACTGGGAGTTAGCTGTATATCGGCTTGTCCATAGGTTAAACTACCAAAAAGCAATAGGAAACTTAGGAGAGTAAATAGGCGGGTGGTGATTTTCATAGTTGTGGATGTTTGGTGTTTTAAAGATAAGGCTAAATATTTTAACCCATAATTGCAGGTTCATTATTTTGGTGGGGCCTAGTAAACTACCTAAAACGAACTATCCTAAAATCACTCCCTAAAAATGGGCACTAGGTTGTGCTACCGAACGCCCTTTACATTCATCTCCAAGGTGTATACCGAGTTCATCGCCGTTATAAATAAGGTTTTTTGGTCCTTTCCGCCAAAAGTGACATTGGCCGTCCAACCCTGATCGATGGGGATATGCAGTATCTTTTCTCCCTTTTTGTTGAAAACGGTTACCCCATTTCCGGTAAGGTATACATTGCCTTGTTCGTCCAAGGTCATACCGTCCGAGCCCATATTGGTGAACAAAGTTTTATTGCCTAGGCTTCCATCAGAATTTATGGAATAGGAATAGGTTTTCTTATCCCCAATATCGGCTACATAGAGAAGCTTGCCATCGGCACTTCCAATAATTCCGTTGGGCTGCACCAAGTCATTGGCAACCACGGAAACCTCCTTTTTATCAGGAGATAAATAATAGACCTGCTGTTTCTCTAATTCCATTGCCGTTCTTGTCCAGTAATCGCGTTGATAATAGGGATCCGTAAAATAGATGCCTCCTTTTTGGTCTACCCAAAGATCATTGGGGCCATTTAGCTTTTTTCCCTCAAAATCGCCTATCAATACTTCTATGTTTTTATTAGGGTCTATGGCCCATAATTGATTTTTTTCATCGGCACAGGCTAGGAGATTGCCCTCGTTATCAAAGTAAAGACCGTTAGATCTTCCCGAAGGCTCCAGATAGACGGAAACCCTATTCTCCGCGGCAGACCATTTTAGAATTCGATCGTTGGGCTGATCGGTAAAGTACACATCCCCGTTGGGAGCCATTGCTGGGCCTTCCGTAAATGTAAAGGAGTCGGCCACCACTTCAAGTTCGGCATCCTTAGCTATTAGGGAGGTTTGCTGTGCGCTACAGGAAAAATTAGTAATTACTAAGAAACCGAAAAGGAACTTCAAAAATAGAGTGCGTATTGTTGTCATAGGAAGAATGAAAATAATAGTAAGGAATAATCAGGTTGTTGTTATGTTCCAATGGATGCCATAAAGAGGCTAGGTTCATCAGAAACTATGTATTGGCATATCGTTTATAGTTAAAGGACTAAAGTTAGCCAAAAAACTCGGGATAGGGGAAGTCACAAACCGGGCGGAGTTTGTATTTTTGTGCAAAACCTATTTTATATGAATTCCAGGGAATCCCAATTACAGGCCTTTGATCGATTGTTGACCATTATGGACGAGTTGCGTTCACAATGCCCATGGGATAAAAAGCAGACCATGCAAAGCCTTAGGCATCTCACCATAGAGGAAACCTACGAATTGGGCGATGCTATCTTGGACAATGACCTAGAGGAGGTGAAAAAAGAATTGGGCGATGTACTGTTGCATATTGTTTTCTATGCTAAGATTGGTAGCGAGACCCAAGATTTTGATATTGCTGACGTAGCCAATGATATTTGTGATAAATTGATTACAAGACACCCACACATCTATGGGGATGTAGAGGTGGCCGATGAGGAAGAGGTGAAACGGAACTGGGAGCGTATAAAATTAAAGGAAGGGAAGAAAAGTGTGTTGGAAGGAGTGCCTAGGGGGTTACCGGCCCTAGTGAAGGCCAACCGTATACAGGATAAAGTAGCCGGCGTTGGTTTCGATTGGGAAAAACCGGAACAAGTGTGGGAGAAGGTAAAGGAGGAGTTAAAAGAATTTGAATCCGAAGTGGTCAAGAATGATGCAGATGCCATGGAAGCCGAATTTGGGGATGTACTTTTCTCTTTGGTAAACTATGCCCGATTTTTAAAAATAAACCCGGAAAATGCACTGGAAAGGACTAATAAAAAGTTTATAAAACGATTTCAGTACCTAGAAGATAAGGCCAAGGAACAAGGGAAATCCTTGAAGGATATGACCCTGAATGAAATGGATGTTTTTTGGGAAGAAGCCAAAACGGTCTAATGATTCCATCATAAGCCCAGCTTCTTAAATTATATTGACTCCATTACTAGCTAGGAACCCAATAGGGCTGTATAAAATTACTAAGGGGTGCAAACGTATTATTGATATTGGGAAGTACTGGAAAAAAGAAGCGGATGCCTTATCTTTATCGCCTTTAAGAAAACACGGTTTGTTACAAAAATATACAAAAGAATTTCGGTACAACCTCACCTTGTCCTTTCCTGTAATCTTGGGAATGTTGGGGCATACTTTTGTCCAATTTGCCGATAATATTATGGTGGGACAATTGGGGACGGCAGAACTTGCTGCAGTTTCCTTGGGCAATAGTTTTGTTTTTATTGCCATGTCTTTTGGGATTGGATTCTCCACCGCCATTACTCCTTTGGTGGCAGAGGCCGATGGAGCAAAAAATATAGGTGATGGAAAAAGCGCCTTAAAACATGGCCTGGTGTTATGTACCCTAATAGGGCTGTTTTTGTTTGGGGTTATTCTGATGGGGAAACCACTCATGTATATGATGAAACAGCCAGACGAGGTGGTAGCATTGGCTATGCCTTATCTAGATTTGGTAGCATTCTCTTTAATTCCCTTAATTATTTTTCAGGCCCTTAAACAGTTCTCCGAAGGCTTGTCCCAAACTACCTATCCCATGTACGCCACTGTAATTGCCAATGTGGTGAATATAACACTTAACTACCTCCTGATATTTGGGTCTTTGGGTTTTCCAAAATTGGGGATTGTAGGTGCGGCCGTGGGTACCCTAATCTCCAGAGTGGTTATGGTAATCTTCCTATGGCAGCTAATTAAAAGGAAAAAGAAATTTAAGGCCTACGTAACAGGTATCAATTTTAGGAAGATTGAGCGAAAAGTCATGAGAAAGATCGTCGATTTAGGTTTTCCTTCGGCACTACAAATGTTTTTTGAGGTGGCTATTTTTACCGCTGCAGTTTGGTTAAGTGGAGTCTTGGGTAAAAACGCACAAGCTGCCAACCAAATTGCGCTTAACTTAAGCAGTATGACCTTTATGGTGGGAATGGGACTTGGTGTAGCTGCTATGGTACGCGTAGGAAATCAAAAGGGGATTGGATCTTTTAAGGATTTAAGACGCATTGCCCTATCTATATTTTTGCTCACCTTTTTGTTGGAGGTAGTCTTCGCTATTTCATTTATCGTTTTAAAAGATTGGCTGCCTACGATTTATTTGGATTTGGGGGATATGGAGAATTTAATGGATAATACGGAAGTTGTTATTCTGGCTGCTCAACTCCTCTTTGTAGCTGCATTTTTTCAAATTTCGGATGGGGTGCAAGTCGTTGTTTTAGGGGCCTTGCGAGGATTGCAAGATGTTAAAGTACCTACAATGATTACTTTTGTGGCTTATTGGTTAATTGGTTTCCCCATAAGTTTTTACCTGGGCATTTATACCTCCTATGGGAGTATGGGAATATGGATAGGGTTGTTGGCCGGACTCACCGCATCGGCTATAATGTTGTACATTCGATTTAATTATTTGACCCAAAAATTGATTCGGACCCAGGATGTTTCGGTCCTAGATAACGGATAAAAAAACAAGAGTCCCTCTAGGTTCGTGGAGGGAATAATAAATTTTAAATTAAAACTGCTTATGGAATTTCCAAAATTTTTACTAGGTGATAATACCGATTATCCCACTGCTATATTTATAGTACATACAGAATACCCTCGATTCATCATCAACCTAGAAAATGATGAGGTGGAGTGGTTAGAGGATTTTGATAGGGAAGACGAAAAGGAGTTGGAAGAGGAGGCTGGCAAGCTCATTGAAGCTGCTACTGCATTTTACGATAGGGAAATTTCTAGATACGAAGAATAGATAGGATGTTGGAAGAATTAGTGCGGTTAGACAAGGAGTTATTTCTGTTCCTTAATCATTTAGGGAACCCTTCTTGGGACGGATTTTGGCTATTTATTACCGATAAGTGGAGTGCAATACCTCTCTATTTGTTGTTGGCAATTATTACTTACAGGGTATTTGGGCTAAAACAATTACTTCTGGTATTGGGTAGTATGGCATTATTAATACTGGCTACGGATCAATTGGCCAATTTTTTTAAGTACGGGGTTCAGCGATTTCGTCCTTGTTATGATTTGGAAATTGGAGAATCTGTACGTCTGGTAAAAGCTTCTTGCGGAGGGAAATTTGGATATTTTTCTGCGCACGCCGGAAACTCCTTTGCGGTAGCCACTTTCTTCACCTTATTATTGGGTGCCAAGTTGCGGGCATTGGGAGTCTTTTTAGTAGTGTGGGCCATGGTTGTGGCTTATAGTAGGATCTATATAGGGGTCCATTTCCCATTAGATATCCTTACGGGAGCGCTAGTGGGTTCTGGTATGGCCAGTATTTTCTATCAGCTGTTTATAAGGGTAAGGGACCGCTATAATATTTAAACAGGGCTCGCAAGTTTTCTTAATTGCGAGCCCTGTTTAAGGGGTATAAGCTGTGTGTTAATTGCAGCAGTTATCTTAAAGGAGAGACTAGGTATCGATCTCCGTTTCCTTCTTTTGAAATATCCACGCGTTTAGAGGGCCAAGGAAGATAGCAAAGAATACTAGGCCAAAGGCAAATTCATATACTTCCCAAGTGCGGTCTGCGGAGTTTAGGGCAACAAAGGCAGTAGCAACTAAAAAAGCTATGGTATGATGCCATTTTACAATGGGAACCGCAAAACTATCCGCTAAATTCTTAAACCACTTTTGCTTTCTGTAAAGTATAGGGGATACTATAAGGTAGAGGAACATTACCACAAACAACAGTTGGCTAAAAATGAGTTTGTTGATTTTCTTTTCGCCTACCACCAAGTTGTGTAGGTTGGTTTCCCCCTGGGCGTTATTCTTTAAGAAGAACTCACTGGACTCTACTTCAAAAATTCGTTGGCCCCAAGAGATTTCTTCTCCAGCTCCAAAGAAAAAGAGAATTACAAAGAGGATAGTGCCTACCTTCCACAGCGATTTTTTAAATTTCCAGAGAGTAATCAGGTGATACAGGGACAAAACTGATATCCCTAAAAGCATAATGGCGGTGGCCCATTCCACCGGTCCGTCTTCTTGTGCAAAGCGGGTATTAAAGTATTCTTCATCCGTTAGGCCTATTGCCAGCCCTGAAAGAAGGGTAAGAAGTAATACTGCATAGGCTACTTTTTCAAATTTTGACAACTGCTTCATCATTGTTTTTTAACTATATAGAAATTGTTTACCAATCTGTTTTTATGGTTCCTGCTACCTGGAGATGCATTTGTATTTAAATCGTACATTTCTTGGTGGGTAACCGTATATCCGGCACCAAAGATACGTTTAAATTCAGATTCATTTACCTGCGCAACAACTACGCCAAATACCTTTTCTTTGGGAATCGGTTGTTCTGTTGTCATTTTTAAATCGGGCAAACTACTACCGTAGTCCCAGATCATTTCGGGGGATATTTCCCCAAAACTATAAATGGGCATTCCCTTTTCTAACATGCGGTTCTTTAATTGGGATATGGAATGATAGTCCGTATTTTTTTCCATGGCAGCAGCTAATGGCATGGCCAACAGTTTTATGGTGGCAATAAGTCCTATAGACAATAGAAAGCAGGAGAACCACTGCTGTTTTTTAAGATATATCAAAACAAAAAGGCCAATTGCCACAAGCGCTAGGGAAGAGGCGATATAATAGCCCCAAAGTCCCGCTAAGTTATTCCCTAAGGCAATGTATGCTACTACAGGGAACGCGAGGCCTATGAGGCCCACGATTCCAAAATGCAGGTAAAGTGGTAGCCGTTCTTTGCTGCCTAAGTCTTTATTTTTGTTCCTAAACAAATAGGAAAGGTAGATTCCAATATTTAGGGCCAAGGGAATTAAAACTGGAACGAGGTAGCGCGACTTCTTTTCGGGAACGATGGATAATAGGAGCACGGAAAAAATGGTCCAGAAAAATGTAAGCTGATAAACCTTTTTGTTTTCAGCCCGTTTTATGAGGTAGGGGTAACATAGACTTACTAGCGCAGGAATGGTCCACAGTCCGCTTTGTACAAAAAAGCTCCAATAGTAATAGAAGGGTCTTACGTTATAACTAGACCAATTGGCGGTTTCTTTTTTGGTGATGGCTAGGAAGGCTTCTGGATCGGCTAGGCGCACATAGATAAACCACCACAATCCCAAGACTAGAGCAATAAGTGTAGTGATAAGTACTGGGTACATCTTTTTGTCGCGTCCAAAACCTTTAAATCCTTGGACCCTCCCATAGGCCAATAAAAATGGCAATAATAATGCGTAAAAAGAAATAGGTCCCTTACTCATTATAGAGAGTCCAATAAATACGCCTGCTAAGGCAGCATTTTTCCATGCGTAGGAAGGTTGGGAAAATAATTGAAAAAGGAAATAAATTCCTACCATCATAAACCCATGGGTGTAAATGTCCCAGGGGGCTTCTAAAGTTATTCCAATGATGTAAAAGGAGGTGAGTAGCACTAAAGCGCTAAGCAGGGCATACAAGGTATTGTCCATTAGCTTAAGGGCCAGCTTATATGTGGAAAAACCTAAAAGAATGGCCATGAGCATGGCCGGGAAGCGAAGCACAGCCACATTATCCAATCCAAAAAGCCATCCGAAAATAGCGGTGAACCAAGTGGGCAAGGGCGGTTTTTCGTACCGGGGAAGTTCATTCATGGTAGTTAAAAGCCAATTGCCGTCCAGAACCATTTCCCTAGCCGTTATAAAATTCCTAGCTTCCATAATGGTTACGGGCATTACCCCTAAATGAAAAAGAAAGATGGCCGCTCCGGATACAAGAAGGACCAAAATGGGGTTATTTTTTATCCACTTCATGTTTTTCATTTTTTAGGATAATCAAATTTCTTACATAAACCACCAATCCTAGACTGTGACCCACAAAGAGAACGGGGTCCTTCCTAAATATTGCATAGGTGAGGATTAAAGAGGCTCCTATTAAACTGAGTAACCAAAATCCGAAGGGAAGACTGGAAACCTTCTTTTTTTCCGAATACAACCATTGGTATACAAATCTAAAGGTGAATATTAGTTGTGCTATAGATCCCAAAAGGAGTAACCACAAGGGGATTTTTTCGTTGTTAAAAAAACTGTCTAAGTCATAGGTACTATTGTTATAGCCATAGACCGTAATAATTATCGGAAAAATGTATAGAAAGATCCGGAGGAACTTTGGCAGTTTACGCCAATCGCCCTGCATTTGCATATTTCGGATATAGACGAAATAGGTAATGGCCTGTCCCAACATGATGGCAAAATCTTCGCGTAGCCATCCGTAAACGAACAGTAAAAACGAGGCCAAAAGACTTAGTTGCCAAAATAGCCTGGGGGTAAGTACCTTTTTGTTTTTTTCTGAGATGATCCATTGGACCAGCATTCTACTGGAAAAAAGAATCTGGGCTAGAAAGCCAATTGCGTATACAATCCAGTCTGCCATTTAGCCTTTTTTCTCTATCTGGTAGTTAATGTATTTTTTCTTCATCCATAAATAGGCAAAGCAATCCATCAAGGGACCAAAAAGTCGGTTCCACAATCCAAATTTAGCCGTCCCGGCCATCCTTGGAAAATGACGAATGGGAATTTGTATGATAGCGCCTTGTTGTAGAAGGATCATGGCAGGTAGAAAACGGTGTAGGCCGTTAAACATGGGTATTCTCTTGGCATAATCCGTTTTTATCACCTTTAAGGGGCAACCGGTATCGTCCATTCCGTCTTTAGTAAAGGCACGCCTAATACCATTTGCAATGAGGGAGGAGGCATTTTTCACCAAGGAATCCTTTCTGTTTTCCCTAACTCCAGTGACCAGGTCGTAAGGGCCTATATGCTGTAAAAGCAAGTTGAAATCTTCCGGGGAAGTTTGTAAGTCCGAATCAATATATCCTAGTAAGGGAGTGTCTACATAATCGAAGCCAGCCTTTATGGCCGCACTTAATCCGCGGTTCTCTGCAAATTTTATATAATTAAAATCGCTGTTGCGTTGACAGATAGCTTCAATAACTTCCTGACTTCCGTCTTTGGACCCATCGTTAACGAAAAGTATCTTGGCCTTTTTTGTGCAGATGGTTAGGTATTCGGAAAGTTCTTTTTCAACCCGTTCCAGATTGTCTTCTTCGTTGTATACTGGTACGATTATCGTGAATTCATAAGTCATTAGTACTGGGCTATGTTCAACTGGGTCCATAATATGGGGTCAAAGATAATAACTTTGGAAAGCTATATACTATGAATCACTTTCCTTCTTTTATTTAAATTCTGAGGAACTATTTTTCCTTGAAGAGGACCATTAGTCTTTCTGCTGCTGCGAAGGGCGATAATTTTCCTTGGACTACCTCTTGGGTCATATCTTCTAAGTGAGCCCTTATCTTTTTATCCTGATAAAATTCCTGTTTTAGTAGGTCGTCAATAGTCTGTAATAGCCAGTATTTGTTCTGTTCTTTTCTATTTTCCTGGAAGGTTCCCTTGCGCTTATTATCCGCTACATAGATTTTGATCTGCTCCCAAATTTCTGAAATTCCTGTGTGTTCCGTAGCAGAACAGCTAAGGACTTTGGTGATCCATCCATTTTTTTTTGGAGGATAGAGGTGTAAGGCCCTGGAAAATTCCACTTTAGCCTGTTTTGCTTGCTTTAGGTTTTCTCCATCTGCCTTATTGATTACAATTAGGTCGGCCATTTCCATAATCCCGCGTTTTATACCTTGTAACTCGTCTCCGGCACCAGCAAGTTTTAGCAATAAAAAGAAGTCCACCATGCCGTGCACAGCCGTTTCACTTTGTCCTACCCCTACGGTTTCTACTAAAATTATATCGTACCCTGCTGCTTCGCACAATACTATGCTTTCCCTTGTCTTACGGGTTACTCCGCCCAATGAGCTTCCGGCAGGGGAGGGGCGTATAAAAGCATTGGGATCCCTGACCAATTCTTGCATACGGGTTTTATCCCCCAGAATACTACCCTTACTTATGGTGCTAGTAGGGTCTATCGCTAGTACGGCAACCTTTTTTCCCAATTTAGTAAGGGTGCTCCCAAAGGCTTCTATAAAAGTGCTTTTTCCCACCCCAGGAACTCCAGTGATGCCAATACGGACGCTTTGGCCGCTAAGGGGCAAACAATGGTCGATAATCTCTTGGGCTTGGGAACGGTGGTTCTCATTGCTGCTCTCTATCAAGGTTATGGCCCTGGATAAGGCCGCGATATCCCCATCAGCGATGCCAGAAATCAATGCTGAGGTAGAAGGATTTCTTTTTCTAAAAGATTTAATTTTAGAAATATTACTTTTTTTAAAATGTTCGTCGGTATTCAATTTAATGTTCAATTGGTACGCTTACTTTAGTTTTGTCCCATGAAAGGCTTAGATATACTTTGTCTCCCTCATCAAAATGGATGGTAAAACTTTCTTCCGGCTTGGGAAGTTCCTTTACGGGGACCGTAACCTCCACAACATCCCAATCTGAATCCCTAGTGGTTTCCTTGCCTCCACTTAGGATGGTTACTCCCCAATCTGGCACCTCACTATTAAAAATGATTTCCCAGCTATTCTTATTTGGACGCGTCCATAAGGAATAGGTCCCTGCAGCCAATGGCATCCCGTCAACCTTTATTTTCGTTCCGGTGGTAAAGGTGGTGGGTTCATTAGCGCCGGTTCTCCAAACCACGCCATAGGGAACCAACTCCCCAAATATGTTGCGATCTTTTTTGAAAGGACTGCTGTAATTTACGATAAGATCCATGCCGTTTTTATTATAGGTGGCTGTTCTCTCTGGACTATGCTTTTTGGTCTGTTCCCTTAAGTACGATTTTCCGCCTAGGAAAAACGCAAGCACAAGTACAGCGATTACCAATAAAATCCATTTTAGAAATTTCATGATAGTTGGTTTATAGGTTATAGGTGTACCTAATTTACAAAACCAAATCTATATTCCGTTTCATTGTGGTAAGTTTCTCCCGGATTTAAAATGCTGTTGGGGAACTTTGGCTGATTGGGGGCATCGGGGTAATTCTGGGTTTCAAAGCAAATAGCTGCAAATTCGGGCGGGGTATATACCACCATGGAGGGTTGATTGGTAAGTACTTCCATGGATAGGCCCGATACCTTGGAGGATAAACGGGTGTTGAATGATGAATTTTGGTCTAGTACAAAAGGGGTGTCAAAGCGAGTCCCACCAATTTGTCGTTCTTCCAAAAAATCAAAGTCGGTCCCCGCTACGTTTAGCACCTCCCCAGTGGGCATTAGCTGTTTATCTAGTTCTATATATTGTGAACAGGGCATTTGTAAGTTATAATGGTTCATCTGAACCTGTCCGTCTAAATTAAAATAGGAGTGATTGGTTAGGTTTACTGGGGTTGCCTTATCTGTGGTTGCTTTATGGATAATATGCAGGGAACTACCTATTAGTTTATAGGTGAGGGTAACAGTAAGCTTCCCTGGATACCCCTCTTCCATATCCTCGCTAATATAGCGTAGGCTTACCGACGGGTTTTCTCCCTCTTCTACAGAATCTATGATCCAAGTTTTTTTGCCAAAGCCCTCTTTTCCGCCATGGAGGTGTACCCCATCGATATTGTATAGGGGATAGTTGGTTCCATCAATTTGAAAGCTGCTATTTGAGATTCTTCCCGCGTAGCGACCTATACATGCCCCTAGGGATTTATTGTCCGTTAGATAACGCGCCGGTTCCTCAAAACCAACCACAACATTGAGGTCTTTTCCATCTTTATCTTTTAGGATTAACTTTTGAATGATAGCCCCGTAATCCAATACGCTAAGGCTAATAAAACTGTTTTTTATCGTAACTTGATTCAAGGTGTATCTTTTTTAAACCATAAAAGTACTCTTTTTTGCAACACATGAATTATTCCATCGTCCTTAAAGCAAGGACAAACAGTTTAGGAATCCCAAGTTGCTTAAAAATATAACCGATAACCATAACCAAGTAATGAAACCGGGCTAATGTTTCAGATTGATCTTGTAGAAAAATGTAAGCGCAACGATCGTAGGGCGCAATTAAAACTTTACCGGCAATATTGCCAAGGAATGTACCGTGTTGCCATGCGATATTTGAAAAATGCGGACGATGCCGAGGACGTTCTACAGGAAGCCTTCATTAAGGCTTTTCAAAAAATTGACCAATATAAAGGGGAGGTAAGCTTTGGCGCCTGGTTGAAAAAGATAGTGATTAATAAATGCATCGATTTTCTAAAGGCCAAGGAACTAAAGGTGGTAGAATTAAAGGAGGGGTATATGCAGGTGGCGGTGAATGATGATTGGACGGTGAGCGATGATGTAACTTATCAAGAAGTACTCCTTGCGATGGATAACTTAACGGAAAAATATAGAAGTGTAATTCAATTGTTTTTGTTGGAAGGTTACGATCATCAAGAAATTTCAGAAATATTGAACATAAGTTCCACTGCGTGCAGAACTAGGTTATTAAGGGGGAAGGGACAATTAAAGCTGTTATTAAAATCAAATAAATATGTCACAGGATCTTAGAGAAATGTTTAGGGATAAAGGTCGGGGAGGCGAGTTTTACATGAGGCCGGGCCATGAAAAACGTTTTATAGAACGCTTGGATAAAGAGTTGCCCAATCCGCAACGAGCGGCTTTTCCCTGGGTGAAACTGGCGGCGGTTATGATGCTCCTGATAAGTCTGGGGGCGTATATATTGCTGAATATGCAACAGAATGATAGCATTAATTCCACCGTAGTAGATAGTAAGAAGGTAGTGCCGCAAGAGGCCGGGATTTCTTTGGGAGACCTATCCCCAGACTTGAAGAAAGTTGAGAATTATTATATGGCCCATATTAGTTTGGAATTATCCCGCTTGGAAATATCGGAACGCAATGAAGTTTTAATCGATAGCTATATGGAACGTTTGGAAGAGTTAAATAGTGCCTATAATAGCCTAACCAAGGAATTGAATGAGGTGGGGCCCAATGACCAGACCATTACGGCCCTAATTAAAAATTTACAGCTGCGGTTGCAATTGTTGCACAAGCTCCAAGATAAATTAAAGGAGTTGAAGACTCAAAACAAAGGATCCAACGCTGCTAATGCCCAACTAAGTACCTAAGAGAAAGTAAACGCTAAAAATAAATTGAGATGAAACACAGGAATATAAGGATGCTAGTAATTGCCACCATTCTAACAATGGTTGTATTTCCCAGCTGCTACGCTCAGAAAAAAACAAAGACCTTCCAAGAGAATTTTAATGTAGGAAAGGAAACCGTTTTGGAGATAAATACGAGCTACAGCGATTTGGAGTTTGAAACCTGGAATAGGAATCAAGTGGCTATTGTGGCCATAGTGGAAATTGAAGGTGCTACCGAGGAAGAGGCAACGACAATTTTTAGTGGCGCTCCCATTAAAATCATGGGAAATAGCAAGAAGATAGAAATAAGTACGGGTTCTCAATATCGTTCCCAATTTCCTTTTACTCCAGATGGCTTTAGAGAGATACACGGGGATGTGCTGAGTGATTTGGAGGGGATGAGGCATGAAATTGAAATGGAGGTCCTGCCTAAGCTTCCCGAAGTACCGGAGCTACCAGAACTTCCGGAGATTATGGAGATTCCCCCATTACCGCCAATAAATATGCAGCCGTTTGACTACGAGGCATATAAAAAAGATGGTGCGGCCTATATGAAGGAATGGAAAAAGGAGTTTGACAAAAGTTTTAGCCAGGAGTATCAAGATAGTATGGAGGAGTGGAGCGCGCGCATGGAAATTAGGCGAGAGAAATTAAGGGAAAGACATCGAGAAAGGGCTGAGGAGCAACGGGAAGCAATGGAGGAGCGTAGGGAAAAAATGGAGGAGGCACGTAAAAATAGAATGGAAGCCATGGAAGCGTCGCGTAAGGAACTTAGGGAAGAATTAGCGGTAAGGAGAAATGAATTGAGGGAAAGTGTGCACGGGAGAATTATGGAAATGGAACGGGAATCGCCAAGCCAAAAGCACCGGCACGGGCCTAATGTTTTTTACTTCTCCGAGAAGGGTAGCCATAGGAATTATAAAATTAAAATATCGATTAAAATCAAGCTGCCCAAAAACATGAAAATTAAAATGAATGTGAGGCATGGGGAGGTCAAATTGGCTGAGAGCGGAAATAATATAGAAGCTACCTTGTCGTACGCCTCCCTATGGGCCAATGATATAGCTGGAGACCAAACCTCGATCAAGGCTTTTTATTCTCCGCTTAGCGTGGAAAGATGGAATGAAGGCAGATTAAGGGCCGATTATTCCGAAAAGGTAACCATAAAAGAAGTTGGTAAGCTTAGTTTAAGTGCTACCTTTTCGGATATAACGATCGAATCCCTCTTGTCTGAGGCTACTATTAAAAACGATTTTGGTCCTTTGGATATCCAAAGGGTTTCCAAAGATTTGAAAAGCCTAGACATTAAGCTGCAAAATGCCGAACTGCGTTGTAAATTACCTTCTTCCCCCTATACTATATCGGTTACTGGAACCCACTCTGAGGTTGTCCTTCCAAAAGGCCTCAGTCTGCAAAAAGTAATAAACGGCCCTAGTACCTCATATACGGGGTATAAGGACAAAAAAGACAGTGGCACCTCCATTAGTGTCAATTCACACTTCAGCGAAGTTGCCCTGCACTAAAGGAAATTGGCTGGCCTTAAGTTTATTATAGCTTGGGCTCCCAACCGGGCTCGTACTCCCTTTTCCAATGGGACATGGCCTCGGGGTCGTTTTTCACCCTTCCCGTTGTTCGATCTATATGAATGGTTCTCCCCATGTCCTGGGCTATATTTCCGAGATGACAGGTCATAGTAGATATACTGGCGTCTGTAATAGGAGCGTTTTGAGCCGTATCCTTCCGTATAGCATCAAAGAAGTTTAGAACGTGATTACCGTCCAATCCTCCCATTCCCTGGGTATCCGTGGTGGCACTTTTTACCCCTTCTTCCACTCGTTTGATTAAGCTCCCATCCAGATTATATAGTTCATAGCCGTTTCTGGAAAGGGTAATGGTTCCCTTGCTGCCGTAGATAGTGGCGCCTCTTCCAGGTTGGTCTGGTTTTATAAGCCCACGACTATGACCAGTCCAAGTGATAAATTTATTAGCGCCATAGGTGAAAGTCACCTGTTGGTTGTCCACAAATTCCCAGTCGTCCTGATACGTAAATTTTCCGCCAAAGGAAGTTACGCTATCAGGGAGGTCTACCCCAAGTGCCCATCGACACACGTCTATCTCATGGGTTCCATTGTTGTGCACTTCTCCAGTGCCCCATGCCCTAAACCAATGCCAATTATAAGGATGTATATTGTCCCGGAAATTTTCCCTTGGCGCCGGACCCTGCCATAGATCCCAGTCTAGGCTGCTGGGAACGTCTACCTTATTTCCAGTACCTATAGATCCTCTATTATTGGAATAGTAGGCCTCCCCTTTATAGACGTCACCTATAATTCCTTCTCTAATCTCCTTTACGGCCAAAATAGAACTCTGGGCAGACCGTTGTTGGTTGCCCATTTGTACCTTTTTACCATATCGTTTTTGCGCGGCAACCAATAATTCATTTTCATGTGGATTATGGCTACAAGGTTTTTCTACATACACGTGTTTTCCGGCCTGTAGGGCCATAATAGCCATGGGGGCATGCCAATGTTCTGGGGTGGCAATAAAAACCGCATCCACCTTTTTATCCTCTAGAATTTTTCTAAAATCTTTTTCCACCTTCGGGATATACCCAATATTGGTCTCGCACCAAGCATTGTGTTCGGTTAGGATGGTTTCGTCTACATCACAGTTGTATAATACTTTTGCATTGGCATCTTGGTGTACGGCCTTAATAAGTGCCTTAGCCCTGCTTCTAACGCCAAAGACGGCTACATTGATGCGGTCGTTTGCTCCTAATATGTTCCCGTATCCCATTTGAGGCAGCACCAAGCCGCCCAAGGTAAGTGCTGCACTTCCTGCTGCAGTCTTTTTAATAAAGTGTCTCCTGCTGCTCATTTACTCTTTATTTTTTATTTGTTTAATTTTTATGTTTTTAAAGGATACGCGATCCCCATGGTCTTGAAGAAGGATATGTCCTTGGTCGCTTTCCCCAAAATTGGGCCATTTAACATATTTACTATTAGCCACTAATTTGCGGAAGGCCGGACTTTTTCGTTCGTACGCTAATACTTTGGTGCCATTTAACCAATGCTCTACATGGTTGTTTATGGATTTTATGTGGGCAGTGTTCCATTCTCCTATGGGACGTATCGGTTTGTTGGGGTCTGCTTGGATAAGATCGTACAAAGAAGCAACCGTTCTGCTGCCTGGATGATTGCCCTTGTTGGCATCGGGATGGCGATCGTCATCTAAAATTTGATATTCCAACCCTATGGAAGATCCAGGTCCCTTATTAATATCCGTATCTACATAGTATTTTATGCCGCTATTGGCTCCTTCGGTAAGTTTAAAATCTACCTTCAGCTCAAAATCCCCATAAAGGGAAGTAGTAACAATATCCCCACCTGCGGCAGACTCTTCCCCTCCCGAGGAAAGTACGGTCAGTATTCCGTCTTTAATTTCCCAGCCGCTTTCTGGAAAAGCATCCAAACGCGCTCCCCGCCAGCCTTTGGTGGTTTTCCCGTCCCATAGCAATTCCCAATTGTCTTTTGCTTCAGATACGGTAAGTTGATTTTTAGTGACGATGGGCTCTAAAGGGGATTTTCGGGAATAGGTTCCCAGATCTTCCGTAAGTATGTTAATGTTTCGCCATGCGATGGTAGTTCCTTCTTGTTTGTCTTTTCCAATACTATGGACCTGTAGCGCTATAAAACCACTTGCAGTTTTGTCGTCAATTAAGTAAGCAGCAGGTGTGCCATTTATCCACGTCTTAATGGTATCTCCAATGGCCTCCACACGATAATGGTTCCACTGGTTCTGTTTAAAGGCGCTTTGTGCGGCGGGGTTATTTTCCAAGGTGTTTAGCCAGCCGCGTCTAGACTCGTCATAAATGCCTGCGCTCCATGCCCTCTTGGAGGGATCTATCTCTACTTGGTATCCGTGTACCCTACCATTTCGGTAGCTAGGTATACTATTGCTACGGATCTGAATGCCAGAATTCATGGTAGAATCGACCTTAAATTCTAATTCCAGAATAAAATCGCTATACAGCGTATCCGTTGCTAAAAAGGAATTGGGGGTGTCATGGACCGTAGTTCCAATAATGGCCCCATCTTTAATACTATAATCGGCAATGCCTCCCTTTTGGTTCCAGCCATTTAAAGAAGTCCCATCAAAAAGAGGCACCCAAGGGGTTTGGTCCTTTTTCGTATTCGAACAGGAGGTAAATAGCACGAAAGATAAAACAAGGGTAGAAAGGGAGAAGGGGTACTTAAATTTTAATCGCATGATGGTGGTTTAATAGGTGGTTATTTAGTAATGGTTTCTTAAACTCTGAAAGATATGAAAAAGGAATTAATTAAGTGAAGCTGTTTAGTGCGAAAGAGGGATTATTGCTTTAGTTTTCTATAGGCTTTTACCCATCAATGCTCCCGTGTTTTCAATAGATGGGGAAATTTCTTTTGAAACTTTCTTAAACGAGGGATGGAAACATTTTGAATATACGGGTTGTTGGGATGTTTTTTCTCATAATCTTGATGGTACTCTTCTGCCTGGTAAAATATGGTAAAGGGACTTACTTCCGTAACAATAGGGGAACGGTAGACTTTCTGTTCTGTTAGGGTGGCTATATGGTCTGTGATGATCTTTTTCTCCTTCTCCGTTTTGTAAAAGGCAATAGAACGGTATTGGGGACCGTGGTCCGGACCCTGTCTATTGAGGGTGGTGGGGTCATGGGAACCAAAAAATACCGTCACTAGCGTTTGGAAAGAAATACGTTTAGGGTCGTAATATACCGCCACAGTTTCTGCATGGGAGGTAAGGCCATTGGCCACCGCTTTGTAACTGGGGTCGACCTCCTTGCCGCCTGCATAGCCAGAAACTGCTTCTTTAACCCCTGATAGCTCTTCAAAAATAGCTTCTACACACCAAAAGCAACCACTCGCAAAATAGGCAGTATCCAGTTCCTGTAGGTTTTGGGGCGTGGTAACAGCTATCTTCTTGGTCTTGGTTTCAGATTTTTCAACGGACAAACAGTTTAGTGAAATAAGCCCTAGTAGGAAGAGCAGCGTTAATTGTACCTTTTTCCTGTATATTCTATTTTTTCTCATGATTTTCTTTATCAACTAATTGGATGAATTACTGCTTCCATCTTAGGGATTTCCCCATAAAGCTGAGAGCCCCTATAAATTTACAAAAGAATTCGTGGAACCTTTAAGGATTGGAGATTGGTTTTCCTAGGCTTAATGTTTGGTAGGGGAAGGGATATAATTTTCCGTTGATGAGAGCATAGGTGAGCAAGCAATTCCCTTAATAAAGGCTGCTCTGTTATAAGGTCGACCAAATACCAATATACTGGGTAAGTGAACCAGTGTATTCTTTTCGTTTATCGACAATAATAGACGCTTTATCTATGATTTTGTCGGACACCGAAAATTTGGGAGCTTCAACCTATTGTATTGTGTCAAAGGACTTATTAGACGTTAGTTTGTTGAATAAATTCCCCGTAGTATGAAAGTAATTGTTAGCTTTTTATTTGTTCTTTTTATAGGTGGTTCGGCCCATGCCCAGCAGGGAAATAAGTCGGTAGCGTTGGAAACAGCATCCGTGGAAATGCAAATTACTAATGGGCAGAAGACTTCCAAGGAGGCTAATAAGGAGGTAGCACGCGTATATAAATTTAAGAATTCCAGGATAAAAAAGGAATTGTCTTTCACTACAAAACGGAACAGAGCCAAGTTGGCCTAGGTTTCATTTCATTGCTTTTATTCAATTAAAAACCTCCAGATCCAATTCAAGAATTAATGAGATTTTGTCGCCGCTACAGTGGCTATTCCGTCATGTTCTTTTAGGAGCTTGCAACGGGATTGAACTGGTGATTTACCTCCGAAAATGCTATGATGTAATTGGCCCCTTTTTTGGAGTTGTCCCTTACAATAGTCCCTCTAAGTTGTCTTACCAAATTATGAATAAGCTTTAGTCCTAAGGTTTGAGAGTTCGCGAAGGAAGTGTTTTCCGGGAATCCTACTCCATCATCCCCAATGAATAGTTGATAGTCTTTAGCGTTTAGCTTTTTAATTTCAATATAGATCTCGCCATATTCTTCATTTTTGATCCCGTATTTTAGAGCATTGGTGATTACTTCGTTAATCAAGAGACCGAGAGGGATGGCGGTATCTATTCCCAACTTAATATTTGGGATTTGAATATTCAGTGTGATATTGTTTTCCTTGCCTTTAAAAGAACGGACCAAATATTCTCCCAACTCTCGCACATAGGATTTGTATTCTATTCTGGAGATGTCTTTGCGATTGTACAGCATCTCATGTACCATGGCCATGGAAATGACGCGATTTTGACTGCTTTTAATGATTTGGCTGATCTTTTTGTCCCCGCTAGTTCTGGATTGCAGGCTTAAAAGACTGGATACCGTTTGTAAATTGTTCTTTACTCTATGGTGAATCTCCTTAAGCAGGTTGTCTTTTTCCTTGATACTTATTTCATTCTCTTTTCTTATTTTTAAAAGTTCCTGATGCGCTTTTACAAGATTTTTCCCCAAAACACTCCCCAGTAGGTAAACGGAGAAGAGAATACTAAGGAGGCTAAACAGGTTTCTGCTTTCCAGGGGAACCACATTCTCCGTAAAATTAAATTGTGCCACACTTTGAGAATAGATGAGCACAATAATAAGTAGGTTGAGGTTTAAATAGATCCTGCCATAGGTCTGGGTGCTAATATAGCCTGTAAAAACTATCAGTGCCAAAACAAAAATAAATGGACTATTGATGCCGCCACTATATAAGGTGACAATTATAGCAGTCGCAAGTGCCATGATGGAGCTTATGTTGTAGGTGAGCGAAAGCGATTTATGTTTGCTATAAAGAACAGTATTGATCAGGTTTAAGATTCCAAAAAATATAAAAACATAGGGGATAATCTGGCTAATTTTAAGGATCGTAAAACAAAGAACACCAAAAATAATGGTAAGGAAGGATGCAATGTAATTTACCCTTAACGTGAAATGGACCTTGTTAGTGAAATGGGGTATGTTTTTAATGGGTATACGCATTAATGTAAATGATTAATGGTGAGTAATCTGACTATGATAACCTAATTGGATTATGGTACTACGTACTTTAATTCAATTAATAAAGTAGGTTACATCAAATTATTTGGGGGAAGTGAATTTGATGGAAAAAAAGGTCGACTTTTCTTTCTGTACTCAATATAATAAGTTTTTTTTAATGTAAGGTCTAAATAGCGAAAAAGTAAATTTAATCTTTGATTTACCTAAGAATATTCTTAGAAGGAAGGATGTTAAAAAAAAGCGCGACAAATAGGGATTCGTCGCGCTGATACTAGGTTTACAGTAGGTCTCTTTTGGATTATTCCTCAATCAATACCCATTCTCCCTTATCAATGAGGGGTTCTGCTTGCTTGTATTTTAAGGTTTTGCTCTCTCCGGACATTACATTTTTAATAGTAACCCGTTCATTTCTTCCAATTTTGGCCTTTTCCCGGACGATGGTCTCGGTAACCTGGGGTCTACCAGACTGATTTTGACCAACAGCCCTGCTTCGTGCTGCCATTTCATCACTATTCGGAATCTCTTCCTTGGAAGTTTTAAGATTTTCCTTAGGTCTGCTAACGTTCCTAGCCTCTTGAATCTCGTTGCTTTGGTTGGGCAATTCTCCCTTGAACAAAAAGGATACTATTTCTTTATTCACCTTCTCTATCATTGCTTTAAAGAGCTCAAACGCTTCAAACTTATAGATAAGTAAAGGATCTTTTTGTTCGTGCACCGCCAATTGAACGGACTGTTTTAATTCGTCCATTTTTCTCAGATGGGTTTTCCAAGAGTCATCAATGATAGCCAGGGAGATGTTCTTCTCAAAATCGGTTATCAATTGCTTTCCGTTAGACTCATAAGCCTCCTGAAGATTGGTTACCACATTCAAGGATTTTATGCCGTCTGTAAATGGAACTACAATTCTTTCAAATTTATTGGCATTGTCTTCATAGACGTTTTTAATAACGGGAAAGGCAATGGCGGCATTCCGCTCCATTTTGTTTTGGTAATGTTCATAAGTGGCCTTATAAATTTGATTGGCCATCTCCTGAACTCCCAATTTGGCAAAGTCCTCCTCGCTTATTGGGGAGGTAATGGAGAAATATTTTATCAGTTCAAACTCAAAGTTTTTGTAGTCGTTGGCAGCCTTGTTGGTATCTACGATTATCTCACAGGTGTCATAGATCATATTGGCAATATCCAATTTTAATCGCTCGCCCTGTAAAGCATGCCTTCTTCTCTTGTAAATAACCTCCCTTTGCGCATTCATAACATCGTCGTACTCCAACAATCGCTTACGAATCCCAAAGTTGTTTTCCTCTACTTTTTTCTGTGCGCGCTCAATGGATTTGGTCATCATGGAATGTTGAATAACCTCTCCTTCTTCCAAGCCCATTTTGTCCATCATTTTGGCCACTCTGTCCGAACCAAATAGACGCATTAGGTTATCTTCCAAGGATACATAGAATTGTGAGCTTCCCGGATCTCCTTGTCGTCCAGATCTACCTCTTAACTGCCTATCTACCCGTCTAGAGTCATGGCGTTCCGTACCAATAATGGCCAAACCACCTGCTTCCTTAACTTCCTTACTTAATTTAATATCGGTACCACGACCGGCCATGTTGGTAGCAATGGTTACAATACCCGCTTTTCCTGCTTCGGCCACAATTTCTGCTTCTTTCTTGTGCAGTTTGGCGTTAAGGACATTATGGGGAACCTTTCTAATGTGGAGCATTCTAGATAGTAATTCCGAAACTTCTACAGAAGTGGTTCCAATCAATACGGGTCTTCCAGCTTTGGAGATTTTGGTCACCTCTTCAATGATACCATTGTATTTTTCGCGTTTGGTCTTATAGATCAAATCTTGCTTATCCTCACGAGCTATGGGTCTGTTGGTTGGAATCTCCATAACATCCAACTTGTAGATTTCCCAGAATTCACCGGCTTCGGTGATAGCGGTTCCTGTCATCCCCGCCAGCTTGCTGTACATCCTAAAATAATTCTGCAAGGTTATCGTGGCAAAGGTCTGGGTCATAGCCTCTATCTTAACGTTCTCCTTGGCCTCTATAGCCTGGTGAAGTCCATCGGAATACCTACGCCCGTCCATAATACGTCCGGTCTGCTCGTCCACAATCATTACTTTATTGTCCATCACCACATACTCCACATCTTTTTCAAAGAGGGTATAGGCTTTTAGCAATTGGTTCATGGTATGGATTCTTTCGCTTTTAATGGCGAAATCCTTGAATAACTCTTCCTTTAATTCTGCCTCTTCATTGATCTCCAAGTCCTGACTTTCAATTTTGGCAATTTCATTACCAATATCGGGCATCACAAAGAAATCCTTATCCCCATCTCCGGAAAGGTATTCTACCCCTTTATCCGTAAGTTCTATTTGATTGTTCTTTTCATCGATAACAAACCAGAGCTCTTCATCTATTTGATGCATTTCCCGGTTGTTGTCTTGCATATAGAAGTTTTCGGTCTTTTGCAGTAACTGTTTAACCCCTTCTTCACTCAAGAATTTAATTAGGGCCTTGGTTTTGGGTAATCCCCTGTAGACACGTAATAATAGAAAGCCTCCTTCTTTGGTATTTCCTTCTTGAATTAATTTTTTTGCTTCCGCCAATACCCCGGTCAAATAAGCTCTTTGTTTGCTAACAATGTCACTTACTTTTGGTTTTAATTCGTTAAACTCATGACGATCCCCTTCTGGTACAGGTCCAGAAATAATCAAAGGAGTACGGGCATCATCCACAAGAACGGAATCCACCTCATCCACAATGGCAAAGTTATGTGGTCTTTGTACGAGGTCCGAAGGGGTGTGGGCCATATTGTCCCTTAGGTAATCAAATCCAAATTCGTTGTTGGTACCATAGGTGATATCAGCATTGTAGGCAGCTCTTCTGCCATCTGAGTTTGGCTGGTGTTGATCTATACAATCTACCGAAAGTCCGTGGAATTCAAAGATAGGGGCCATCCATGCACTATCCCTTTTAGCCAAATAATCGTTTACCGTAACCAAGTGTGCTCCGTTCCCGGTAAGGGCGTTGAGATATAGGGGTAGGGTAGCTACCAAGGTTTTACCTTCCCCGGTCTGCATCTCTGCAATTTTACCCTGATGTAATGCGATACCTCCAATTAACTGAACATCATAGTGTACCATGTCCCACGTGACCTTGGTTCCGGCTGCATCCCAAGAGTTACTCCAATTGGCCTGCTCCCCACTTAAGGAAACATACTCCTTGGTACCAGATAATAATCGGTCATACTCTGTGGCTTTCACCGTGAGGGTCTCATTGTTGGCAAATCTTTTGGCTGTCTCCTTTACCACAGCAAATGCTTCGGGAAGGATCTGGTTAAGAGTTGCCTCCGTAGTGGTATAGACCTCTTCTTTTAAACGGTCTATTTCCCCATAAAGCTCCTCATTCTTATCGATATCAGGGGAAGCCTTAACCTCTTCTAAAAGTGCTGCTATCTTGTCCTGATTCTCCTTTATGGCTTCTTGGATGGTATTCTTAAAGAAGGTAGTCTTTTCTCGAAGCTCATCAAGGGAAAGTTTTTCTAATTCGGATTCAAAGGACTTTATTTGGTCTACCAATGGCTGTAGGTCTTTTACGTCTTTCTTGGACTTGTCTCCTACAAATGCCTTTATGATGGAATTTAAAAAATTCATAGTATTATAATGTTGTTAATGAAAGGACCTAAATAAAGGCCTTTCGGGTACGTCTTATGGCAACGCAAGGTTCGGTTATACTAAAAGCAGTCTCAAAATTACGTAAAAAAAAAGCCTCTGATGAGACTTTTTTGTTGTAATTCCGTTAATATTTTAATACTCGTCCTCGTTCCAAAGATAATCTTCTTCCGTAGGATAGTCTGGCCAAATCTCTTCAATTGACTCATAGATTTCCCCACCTTCCTCTTCCATAGATTGTAGGTTTTCCACAACTTCTAGAGGGGCACCGGTTCTAATTGAGTAATCTATCAATTCGTCTTTGGTCGCTGGCCAGGGTGCATCGCTCAAATAGGATGCTAATTCTAAAGTCCAATACATCGCAATAGTATATTAAATTTTTGCAAAAGTAAATTTTATTGTGTAATAAGCAAGTTGTTTTGATTGAAATATAACTAATTTATTAACAATATATTACTTTCAACGGGTTAATGATATATTTTTAATGGATTTTGTTACTTCTTCTTATCAGGAATCCATTGTGTCTCTTGCACATTAAGTTGTTTAGACAAGTTTCGTGCCAATACAAATAGAAAGTCCGAAAGTCGGTTAATATAGGCTAAAATATGGGCATCTACTCCTGACATTTGGTTTAGATGCGACACTAATCGTTCTGCCCTGCGGCAGATGGTTCGGGAAATATGACAATATGACACTGTTGGGTGACCTCCTGGGAGTATAAAATGGGTCATAGGTGCCAAGCCTTGTTCCATCCTATCGATCTCCTGCTCCAAAAATGTTAAGTCATCCTCGCCTATCTTAGGAATATTGAGTCTGTCCTTTCCATTTTTTAATTTTTCTTTCTCAGGGTCAACCGCCAAGAGTGCACCAATAGTAAAAAGTTTGTCTTGGATAGTCTTCAGTACCGTGTTGGTTAAGGGGTCTGTTTTTTGATCCCTGATTAGGCCTATCCATGAATTTAACTCGTCAATGGTACCATAGCTTTCTATTCGGATATGATGTTTGGGAACCCGGGTGCCACCTAAAAGGCCTGTGGTGCCGTCATCGCCCGTCTTTGTATATATTTTCATAGTGATTTCTTATTTAGATGCGTGTTCTGTGCTTACTTAGGAACAGGGATAACTCTCCCTTTGGACTTCCTTACTTCTGGAAATTCTTGAGTTTTGGAGACATTAAGGGGATAACTATCCTTGGGTTTTCTCCTCTTCTATGGATTTATTGCGATCCTCCATCCGGTGGCCCTCCATAAATTTTCTGGATTTCCGATCCCTCTTTTTCTTTCTGTTTTGGCCTTGGAAAACAAAGTACAGTATAGCAAGTATAGCAAGTACAATATAGATGGTGTAGTCCATTGAATTAAGTTTATGTAGCTTTTATCGTAGTCTAAATTTACGGGTTTAAACTCTAATTTTAAAATGTTCCCTTGCTTGCTCTTGTCTAATAAAGAGAAGGCCCCCAAAATACATATCCATACTTACAGTTACCACCTCCAGCTGCTGAAGGGTTTTCCAAAAGGTGTTCCGTTCCTCATTTCTATAAATTGCCGGGACGTAGATAATACTACCGTTCTTGATTGCTGGGTTTCCTACTACATATTTATCCAAGATGGTTTTGCTTAGGGAATCTAGGCAAAGTAATTTTGAGTTTTGCGCCGTAATAGTTATTCCATGGGAGCTCAATCGCTTTATCAGTGCTTCATTATCACCTACCAGCTGTACCTCCTTTAGTTTAAAGTAATCCAGGCTCTTTAAAAGAATAGCCGTGCTTTTAGGGGAGGGATAATAAGGTGGCTTATAGAGGCATTTGGTGACAAAATTATAAATGAAAGGCGAGTGTACCCCATGTTGGTTGGTAGATGCAAGCCAAAATCTTATATATGATAAAACCCTATAAAGCATTTAAAAAAATCCTGTTTTAAGTGCAAGTTGAACCTTGTCCTTATAATTATAGTGTATCCTTACATGGATAGCTCAAACCATCGTTCGGTTTTCTTTTCTATACTAGCTTCAATGTCACTTAGCTGTATGGAAAGCTCAGTAATTTCCTCTCCAGAAAGGCTGGTGTCTGTGAATTTGTGTTGTAGCGCTTCCTTTTTGGCTTCTAATTTCTCTATGTCTTTTTCCAATTGCTTAAACTCCTTCTGTTCCAAAAAACTAAGTTTTTTTTCCTTTTGGGAATCGGTGCGTTCCGGTTTAGAGCTTTTAATCTCTACTGCTTTTTGTTTCTCGGCCCTTAGGTCTTGTTCCATACTGTCCTCATAGGTTCGGTAATCGGAATAGTTGCCTGGGAAGTCCTCTATATGGGCATTGCCTCTAAATACGAATAAATGGTCTACAATTTTATCCATAAAGTACCTGTCGTGCGAAACCACCAATAGACATCCTGGGAAATCCAATAAAAAACTCTCCAAAACATTCAGGGTAACAATATCTAGGTCGTTAGTAGGTTCATCCAGAATTAGGAAATTTGGATTTTGAATGAGGACAGTACATAGATATAATCGTTTTCGCTCCCCACCGCTTAGTTTCTCAACAAAATCGTACTGCTTTTTGCGATCAAACAAAAATCGCTCTAGCAACTGTTGTGCAGATATCTGTCTGCCTTTCATTAGGGGGATATAATCCCCAAACTCACGGATAACATCAATTACTTTCTGACCTTCTTTAATCTCAATGCCCCCCTGGGTGTAATAACCAAATTTGATGGTTTCCCCAATAACTACCTTACCGCTGTCTGGGGTGTCTTTCCCAGTTAGAATATTTAGGAAGGTAGATTTACCAGTACCATTCTTTCCAATGATCCCAATCCGCTCTCCCTTAATAAAATTATATTCAAACTTATCTAAGATGGGTTTCCCGGGGTAGGATTTAGATATTTTATGGAGTTCTACCACCTTACTACCCATCCGCTCCATATTAATTTCTAGCTGTATCTCATGATCCTGCCTGCGCTTATTGGCTCGTTCTTTTATATCGTGAAAATCATCTATCCTGGATTTGGATTTGGTGGTACGGGCCTTGGGTTGCTTGCGCATCCAGTCTAGTTCCTTTTTGTAGAGTAGTTTGGATTTGTGCTGTTCCACAGCCTCTTGCTCTATTCTGGCTTCCTTCTTCTCTAGGTAATAGGAGTAATTTCCTTTGTAGTTGTATAATTGTCCATTGTCCAATTCCAAAATCTCATTACAAACCCGTTCCAAGAAATACCTATCGTGAGTTACCATGAAGAGGGTGAGATTTTCTCTGGCGAAATACTGCTCTAACCATTCTATCATCTCCAGATCCAAGTGGTTGGTAGGCTCATCCAAGATCAGTAGATCGGGCCTATTGATCAGGGCATTCGCCAATGCCAGTCGTTTCTTTTGTCCTCCAGACAATAAATTAATCTTAATGGAAAGGTCATCCAGCTTTAATTTGGATAGAATTTGTTTATACTGGGTCTCAAAATCCCATGCATCATAACGTTCCATTGCCTCAAAAGCTTTTTGATAGGCTTCTGCATCCTCTGGGTTTTGCAAGGCGTGCTCGTAATTTTGAATCACTTTTAACACCTCGTTGTCCGAAGCAAAAATGGTTTCTTCTATCGTTAGATCGGGGTCTAGGTTGGGCTCTTGTTCCAAGAAGGAGATCCTGACACCTTTTCGCATGTTCACTTGGCCGGTATCCGAAGAATCTTTACCTGCCAATATATTTAATATAGAAGTTTTTCCACTACCGTTTTTAGCGATAAAAGCAATCTTTTGATCCTTGTTAATACCAAAGGAGATATTGGAAAAAAGGGTAAGTTCGCCAAACGATTTGGATAGGTTTTCTACCGTGAGAAGATTCATTGATAATTTATTTTAAACGAGTTGAATGCTGGAAATGCTTCCATAAATACAGATATCGAATTCCTAGCATTATTAAAAGAGGAGTGATTAGTGGTGAAAAAGCCTGAATTTTAAAGATCCATATAATAGCTGTGGCCACTACCATCCCCAAAAGAAACAGTATATATTTGGGGAGCCAAGAAGTGGAAACATTTTTTTTATGGATCACAAAGGCAACCAAGATATTGACTGGGAATACCCAAAATATATTAAAATTATTTACCGTGGCAGTATGGTCCGTAAAGAACCATAGAAGCAGTACCAATAGGCCTGTTAGGCCAGTTAGGGTAAAGAGCGTAACATCTAACCACCTGCTCCGAGCCTTCTTTTTATAATCCCTATAAGTAAGGAATAGCACCCAAAGGGAAACTACCAATATCCAGAATAGGGGAGTACCAAAAAAACTTTGGGCCGTAGCTATTTCTCGCTTACCCAAGATGGTGTTTTCCTTGCCTACTAGGTTGTTGCCTTCCAAGGTAGTGTTGCGTAGCTGATACATCACATAATCTGGTAAGAACATGTGCTCCTTTGAAGTGGCCGTTTTATCAATGACCGATCCCAAGGCAAGGTCTATCCCAAAACTGGACCAGGAATTTAAGGTCAGGTTTTGATGTATCAATTCCCTAAAGGTGTATTTTTCCGCTAGCTTATCCTCAAAAACTAAATTGCTGCCCAAGGTTTCCTCTAAAACATCTCCAATTTTAGTGGCACAATTATTATAGAAGAAATCATATAAATAATCCCTGTTCTCGGGTAAGTGATTGGTTTCAAGATATTGGTATAGCGTATTTTTTTCAGCCGGGTCCAAATTAAGTTGTTGTTCTACCACCCACCGGTTTTCCAATTCATAGGCATAGAGAAAATAGGGGGTTTTCTGCTTGCTTAGGGAATAGTAGAGGTTGCCCATGGCAAAATCCACATAGAACATTGGAGGGTTAAAATCAAAGGTGCCATAATTGTACACCACATCCAATCCCTTTAAAGGGTCTTTTACTCTAAAGGCACTATGGCCAAAGGTGGTATACAGATCGGAACCAGAACCGCAGGTGAGCACGCTGATTTGGGCGGTGGAGGATAACTCTTCCTGTTGTGCCCAACAGAGCATGCTAATACTGAAAAAGAATAAGAATAGTTTGTTTTTAAACCACATATTGAAAAGGGAGACGCTGCTGCTTGTGATAATAGACACAAATATCGAATAAATAAAAGGATTTAGGAACACTGGGAGAGGCGATTGTAAAAAATGGCGTTAATTTTAACAGCATTTTTTATTAAATGGTATTTTTACCCATGTTTGCCTATCTTGGTTCCGAATTTATTTAGCGACTTGTTTCTGTAGGGAATACAGCACTCTATATAAAAATATGAATCCCTTGGTAGGAGCAAGAGGAAACCTGATCCATATCAAAATCACAGGTGTACCAATTGCATAGGATCGTCAAAAAAATAATAAATAGTAACATATGAAAAGACATATCCCAAATTTAATTACCATGTTAAACCTATTATGCGGTTGTATTGCAACGGTGTTTGCGGTTAAGAATCACTTGGATATTGCTGCTTTATTTGTCTTTTTGGGTATCTTTTTCGATTTCTTCGATGGTCTAGCTGCCCGTGCCCTAGATGTGAAAAGTGAACTGGGCCTACAATTGGATTCCTTGGCCGATATGATTACTAGTGGATTGGTGCCAGGAATTGTAATGTACCAGCTATTATCCATGTCTTTGCATGGAGGGTGGAATACAGGGTGGGTCTCCGTGGCCACGGATACTTTGGAAGAGAGTGCCACCGCTTTGCCATGGCTTCCCTTTCTAGGGTTTCTCATCACCTTGGGGTCGGCCTATCGCTTGGCGAAATTTAATGTGGATGAGAATCAGGTGTCTTCCTTTGTAGGGTTGCCCACTCCTGCTAATGCCTTATTGATATTGTCTTTTCCTTTAATTCTCCTTTATCACAACAACGAGGTCTTGAACCACCTAATCTTAAATGAAACCTTCTTGATTGTGACTACCTTGTTGAGTACTTTTTTGTTGAATGCTCCCATAAAACTGTTTGCTCTGAAATTTAAAAATTGGAGTATAAAAAGCAATGCAATGCGCTATGTGTTTATAGTGGTTAGTCTGGTACTAATCCTTACTATGAAGTTTATGGCCATACCAGCTATAATTGCTATTTACATAGTGAGCTCCGTAATAATGCAATTGGACAATAGAAAGCAAGTTCAATAGTCCATTGATGGGTGGGGACTGGCAGAATCCTGGCGTGAAGGTGCCAGGAGTGTATGCTTAAACTATTTGAAAATGGTTAAGAGGGGGCCAGCTTAAAAGTCTAGCTTCTTTTTTCTAAGTTCAAAGTTTTGTCCTAGGTATACCTTACGGACCATTTCATCTGCAGCCAAATCTTCTGGAACCCCGGATTTTAAGATGCCTCCCTCAAACATTAGATAGGAGCGTTCTGTAATGGCCAAGGTTTCTTGTACGTTATGGTCAGTAATTAAAATGCCTATGTTTTTATCCTTTAACTGGGCAACAATTTTCTGAATATCCTCTACGGCAACCGGATCTACCCCTGCAAAGGGTTCATCTAATAGAATAAATTTGGGGTCGGTAGCAAGTGCCCTGGCAATTTCGGTACGTCTTCTTTCTCCCCCCGATAATAGATCACCCCTGTTCTTGCGGATATGACCAAGGCCAAACTCCTCTATGAGCGACTCCATCTTCATTAATTGTTCTTTTTTGCTCAATTTGGTGAGCTGAAGTACGCTAAGGATATTGTCTTCAATACTTAGCTTTCTAAAAACGGAAGCTTCTTGGGCAAGATAACCGATTCCGTGTTGCGCCCTTTTGTACATGGGGAAATTGGTGATCTCTTTTTGGTCCAAAAAAATCTTGCCTCCATTTGGTTTAATCAAGCCAACGATCATATAAAAGGAGGTGGTTTTTCCAGCTCCATTGGGTCCTAACAATCCCACAATTTCACCTTGGTTAACTTCCAGGGAAATCCCTCTGACCACCTGTCGTCCTCGGTAGGACTTCATTATATTTTCTGCTCTTAGCTTCATATTTTTCGTTGCTATTTCCCAAAACTAACCCTTATCTTGATCAAGGGAAAGAATTTGTCGTTTTTTTAACCTTGTAGGTTTTCCAGTTCTTCCCAATATTCATAAGCTTTTCTTAGGTGAGGTACCACGATGGTGCCGCCAACCAAAGTAGCTATTCCCAAGGTTTCCATTACCTCTTCCTTGGTGGCGCCCTCCTTATGGGAACTTTCCAAATGGTACTTTACGCAGTCGTCACAGCGCAATACCGCTGAAGCTACCAGGCCCAATAATTCCTTTGTTTTAACATCTAGAGCCCCGGCGGCATACGCATTGGTATCTAGGTTGAAGATCCTTTTGATTATTTTGTTGTTATCGGCCAAAATCTTCTCATTCATTTTGGTGCGATACTCGTTGAACTCTTTAACTTGATTTGACATGTCGCTTTTCTTTTTTTGCTTCGTTTCGTAAAACAACTTTGGAGATAAAGATACTTACCTGATACAATATCAATATAGGGATCGCTACAATAATCTGGCTAGCTACGTCCGGAGGGGTAATAATAGCAGACAGGATCAATACTACTACAAGGGCTATTTTTCGGTATTTGCGCAGTACATCCGGGGTAACAAGTCCTATTTTGGTTAGGAAATAGATTATTATCGGTAATTCAAAAATGAGTCCACATGCAATTACTGCCGCTCTTACCGTAGATATGTAGGAGCTTAAATCGATCTCCCGTATTACCGTATCGCTAATAGAATACCCTCCTAGGAAATTGATAGACAATGGAGCTACGATATAGTACCCAAACAACACCCCAGTGAAAAATAGGGCAGAGGCAATAAATATAAATCCTTTGGCATTCTGTCTTTCACTATCATAGAGTCCAGGGGCTATAAATTTCCATAATTCATAAAGAACGTAGGGGAAGCCTACAATAAATCCGGCCCAGATAGAAGTCCATATATGTGCAGAAAACTGCTCGGACATTTGCCTACTTTGAACTGTAAACAAAGGCTCAGCGTTGCAAAACGCCTCGCTAAAACCTAATAACTTAGACAGTGTACAGAAGACCTCATAGGTTGGGAAATGGGGCATCATAGGTCCAAAGATGATGGTTCCGAATATAAAATCCTTCATTAAAAAGGCAACACTCCCTATAAGTACAACAGCTAAAGTTGCTCGAATTAAATGCCATCTTAATTCTTCTAAATGGTCTAGAAACGACATTTCATTAGGGGTCTTTTTGTTTTTTGTCATTAGAGTATTCCTTCGTTTATTAAATTATGTAAGTGTACTATCCCTTTATATTGGTCACCATCCACAGCTAGTAGCTGAGAAATGCCTTTAGCCTGCATAAGTTCTAAAGCCTTTATGGCCAAAACGTTCACATCTATTGTCTTAGGGGTGTTGCTCATAATATCCTTGGCGGTTAACCCGTAGATGTTATCGTACTTGTTTAGCATTCGTCGTATATCGCCATCGGTAACGATGCCCACTATCTTATTGTTTTCCATCACCGCGGTGGCACCCAACATTTTTTCAGAAATTTCTACAATCACCGATTTTACATCGCAACTAATGTCCACTTGGGGCACTTGGTTGGTGGTGGCCAGGTCCCCTACCCGTAGGTAAAGTTTTTTGCCTAAGGCACCTCCTGGATGGTATTTTGCAAAATCCTTGCTACTGAACCCTTTTAACTCCAATAGGCATATTGCAAGGGCATCGCCCATTACCAATTGAGCCGTGGTACTGGTGGTTGGGGCTAGGTTGTTGGGGCAGGCTTCTTTTTCTACATAGGTGTTTAGTACAAAATCTGCCTGCTGGGCTAAAAAGGAGTCTTTGTTCCCTGTCATCCCTATCAATTTGTTGTTCCCGCGTTTAATTAAGGGGACCAGCATTTTAATTTCCGCTGTATTGCCGCTTTTGGATATACAGATCACAACATCGTTCTCCTGTACGGTCCCTAAATCCCCATGGATGGCATCTGCTGCATGCATAAAAATAGAGGGCGTACCAGTGGAGTTTAGGGTGGCAACAATTTTTGAAGCTATTAAGGCACTTTTTCCTATACCTGAAATAATTACCCTACCTTTGGAGGTGCGAATGTATTCAACGGCTTTGGAGAAATCATCGTCTAAAAGGGAGGAGAGGTTGTGGATCGCCTCGGCCTCATTTTCAATAGCTTTTTTCGCTATGGCCAGTATATTATGATTACTCAAAATAATGTTAAATTATGTGGTGAAATTTCTATCCTAAAAGAAAATCTTATATTTAAATCGGTAAAATTACATAAACTAAAGTATATAGGATATTTTAATTTTCAAGAAATTAATTTCTGCAAAATAATTAAATAAAAACTGAAAAATTACTTAACTTAAAGAATTTACTTTTGGTGTAGTGGCCAAATAACATGAAGAAAATGGTAAAGTACGGTATGAGTATTGATGAGGTCGATTTAGGTGCCTACCTAAAAAAATATTTTGGATTCTCCCAGTTTAAAGGATTACAGGAAGATGTAGTTAAAAATATAGTTCAGGGAAACAACACCTTTGTAATTATGCCCACTGGAGGGGGGAAATCTTTGTGTTATCAGCTTCCCGCATTAATGTTGGAAGGGACGGCCATTGTGGTTTCTCCCTTAATCGCTCTAATGAAAAATCAAGTGGATGCCATTCGTGGAATATCCGAGCATACTGGGGTAGCCCATGTGTTAAACTCCTCCCTAAACAAATCAGAGGTTAGACAGGTTAAGGAAGATGTTAGCTCCGGGGTCACCAAACTTTTGTACGTGGCTCCAGAATCGCTGACCAAGGAGGAGTATGTGGATTTTCTACAAAATGAAAAAATTTCTTTCGTTGCTGTAGATGAAGCGCACTGTATTTCTGAATGGGGGCACGATTTTAGGCCAGAATACCGTAATTTAAAATCCATTGTTCAGAGGCTAGGGGATAATATCCCTATTATTGCTCTTACGGCTACTGCAACTCCAAAGGTGCAGGAAGATATTATTAAAAACTTAGGAATTGGGGATGCAGAGGTCTATAAGGCTAGCTTTAATAGACCCAATCTTTTTTACGAGGTAAGGCCAAAAACCAAGAATGTAGATGCCGATATTATCCGTTTTGTAAAACAGAATCAAGGGAAATCGGGGATTATCTATTGCTTAAGCCGTAAAAGAGTGGAAGAACTAGCCCAGGTGTTACAGGTTAACGGAATTAGCGCGGTCCCTTATCACGCGGGTTTCGATGCCAAAACCAGATCTAAATATCAGGACATGTTCCTAATGGAAGATGTAGATGTGGTAGTGGCTACTATTGCCTTTGGAATGGGAATAGATAAGCCAGATGTTCGTTTTGTAATCCACCACGACATTCCTAAAAGTATCGAGAGCTATTACCAGGAAACCGGAAGAGCCGGTAGGGATGGGGGAGAAGGTCACTGTTTGGCCTTTTACTCCTATAAGGATATAGAAAAATTGGAAAAATTTATGTCCGGGAAACCCGTGGCAGAACAAGAGATCGGAAACGCCCTGTTACAGGAAATAGTTGCCTATGCAGAAACTTCCATGTCTAGAAGAAAATTTATCCTCCATTATTTTGGGGAGGAATTTGACGAGGAGAACGGTGATGGTGCGGATATGGATGACAACTCCCGTAATCCTAAGGAAAAACAGGAAGCTAAGGACAATGTTCTTAAGGTTATTCAGGTGGTATCCGGGACTAGTGAAAAATTTAAATCCAAGGAGGTTGTCAAGGCGCTAACCGGTAAGGTCAATGCCCTTATTTCTTCCCATAAAACGGAAGAAAAGCAGTTTTTCGGTATTGGTAAGGATATGGATAAAGGCTATTGGATGGCCCTAATCCGTCAAATGCTGGTAGCTGGTTTACTGAAAAAGGAAATAGAGCAGTACGGAATTTTACAAGTAACGGCTTCAGGTAAGGAGTTTTTAAAAAATCCTACCTCTTTTATGATGACTATAGATCACGTTTACAATAAGCAGTCAGACGATGCTATTGTAAGTGCAGCAAAAGCTGGTGGAGGCGTGGCAGATAATAGGCTGCTAAAAATGCTCAGGGATCTAAGGAAGAAACAGGCCAATAGGCTAGAGGTACCTCCATTTGTAGTGTTTCAGGATCCTTCTCTGGAGGATATGGCATTAAAATATCCAGTTACCGTAGAAGAGCTTGTCAATATCAATGGGGTAGGGGAAGGAAAAGCCAAAAGGTATGGAAAGCCCTTTTTGGAGCTAATAGCCTCTTACGTGGAGGAAAACAATATTTTACGGCCCGATGATTTAGTGGTAAAAAGTACCGGTGCCAACTCTGCCTTAAAATTATATATCATTCAGAATGTGGACCGCAAGTTGCCTCTAGATGATATCGCTTCGTCCAAAGGATTGGAGCTAGAGGAGCTTATTAAGGAAATGGAGCAGATAGTCTATAGTGGGACCAAGTTGAACCTGGATTATTGGATCGATGATATTTTGGATGAAGATCAGCAGGAAGAGATCCATGAATACTTTTTGGAAGCGGAGTCCGATGGTATAGAAGAAGCTTTAAAAGAGTTTGATGGGGATTATGAAGATGAGGAACTTCGCTTGTATCGACTTAAATTTATAAGTGAAGTGGCCAATTAGGTTGTAATGCCTAAAGAAAACAAAAAATCCCCGTTTTAGCTAAAACGGGGATTTTTTTTGTTTTGTACATACTGTATAGTTATTGAACCGCACTTTCTAGCAAGGTTAGTTTCTTGTTTTCCGCATCCAAAGAGGCCTTTATACCAATAGGAATGGTGAAGTTATGGTTTATATGTCCAAAAGAAAGTCCGTATACGGCAGGAATATTTAAAGCTGCTATCCTATCCAAAATAACTTCCTTTAAGGTGAAGGTGGTGGGGCCAGGTGTTCGGTCGCAACCCTTAAACACCCCCAAGGCCACCCCTGCAGCTTTATGTAAGGTTTTGCTCTGCATTAATTGCGTTAGCATTCGATCAATACGGTAGGGGGCCTCCTCAATTTCCTCTAGGCAGACAATGGCATCTGTAAAATCTATTTCATCGGGTGTGCCTACTAAGGCACTGACCAAGGTAAGGCTTCCACCTAGCAGTTTACCTTTCGCTTTACCAGGGCAAATGGTGTATCGCTCATATTCGGGTTTTTTGAATTCTGGCTTGTCCGGGTAATTTTTATTCACCAAGGGTTGTTTTGATCTGGTGTCCATTACCACTTTTTCCAATTGGGCAATACTGTAATCGTCCGTAATAGTACTCCCTACAGGTCCGTGAAATGTTATTAATCCCGTCTTTTGATACATGGCATTCAATAAGGCCGTTATATCACTAAATCCAATAAAAACTTTTGGGTTCTTTCTTATAAGGTCAAAGTCTATCTTGTTCATGATGCGTGTGCATCCGTAGCCCCCTCGTGCACAAAGAATGCCCGCTACCTTGGGATTGGCAAAGATCTCATTTAAATCTGCTGCTCTTTCTTCATCCGTATTGCTAAAATAACCATGGTTTCCAAGAATGCGGTCTGTATGGAAAGGAATAAAACCCATCGTCCTCAAGGTGTCCTTTGCTTGTTCTAAAATATTGGGAGGTATGGCAAAACCGGGTGCAATGAGCCCTATAGTGTCACCTCTTTTTAATGCTCTTGGTTTTACGGGGGATATGGAGGGTAGCATCGGGTTGGGTTGACCTAATAAGAGGGATGGGGCCATACAGGCAATGCCTACGCCACTGGCTTTTTTTAAGAATTGTCTTCTCTGTTGCATAAAATTGGGTATATGGGCTAAAATAGCAAATTTCCATATAAAAAGGGAGGGGCTAGCTGGTATGCTCCCTCCCTGTTTCAATTTCTATGCTGGTATTTATCGGGCAGACGGTCCGCCACTAGACTCTGACCTTCTCAATTGTCGTTGGATTTTTCTGATGGCCGATTCTATGGATTTTTCCGGTTCAATGATATTGAATTCGCCCCAAAAGTCCGGATCTGCAAAGCCCGATGCCTCATCGCTTAAAATTACGGAAGTTCTTAAGCGGTCTTTATATTTAGGCAATGCTCCCGAAATGTTCTTTTCCCAATCTGTGACTGCCATTTCACAGCTCATACTGTAAATGGAATTAAAAAGTTTGTCGTCCCAATCTATCTTAAACACCAAAAGTACATTGCTGTACCCGTAGTACCAACGACCGTTCTTTTCCCTGTAATCTACCCTATAGGCAATGTCGGTTGGCCACACCTTGGCCTTAGCAGGTTTTTTGCGGACAAATAGCCGCGCAGCTTCTTCCCTGTCCGTGATGTTAAGGGAGAAAACGGCACTTGTTAGAATCTTATTTTCCCCGTCTATATATAATCTTCCCTGGTATAAGGGGGCGGTTATATAGTCTTTTTGTTTAAAATTTATTACATAGATCAATCTATCGTTGATACGGGTGGAGTTTTCATAGCTAAAGTTATAATTATCAAAGGAGTCTTCGGAGAAAATATATTGTGGGTATTTCACCATATCTACAAATAAGGCATTGAAGGGACCGCCCTGTAATTTTAAAACCACCGTATCTAACCTACTGTAGTCCGTACTTTTTCTAGACTTATATAGTTCAACCACATCTTGCCGATCGGTATTGTAAGGGGTTTTGTAAATGTTCACTACAGCTTCGGAAAGAGATACGTTTCTTCTTCTTTTTTTTATGGTTTCCCTATAAAAAGCGGTCATGATGGTAGGGTCCTCAAAATAATTCTCCCCTCTTCGCTTTAAAGTTTCCCGTACTAAATTTCTGGGGTCCTTTGGTATAGAGAGGCTAACTTCGGGAAGTTCTATGGTAGAGGTTTGTAGGGTGATATCATTTTTTCCATCTTCTAATTGCGCCAGGGGTATTATTTTGGTTTCGTATCCAAGAAAGGAAATGGCCACCTTGCCCAGAACAATGTCTTTGGGGACTTTTAACGAGAACTGACCCTCTGCGTTGCTCACTGTGGTAATATTGGTGTTTTCTATGGAAATATTGGCCAATACCAAAGGTTTGTTGGTTTGGCTGTCTATAACCGTACCCTGATAGCTGATAAAGTTAGCCTCTGGGTCTGGGAGGTCCTGCGCCCATAGCTGTCCTGATGTTCCCAGGAGTAGCAGGACCTGGAATACGGTAGCCAGGATGCCTATTCTTAAAGAGAAAAGTTTCTGTTTCATTGGATGTCGCTTTTGGAGGGGTACGCTATTTACTATTATTAGCTTTCTGGGAGTGGTCTCTACTGACCCTGAAAGGGTTGGTGCCCCCTTGCTTGTTAAATTCAGTATGTCAATATATAATCCCCATACGTGTCTGGGGCGTATCTCAACTTTCTATTGAGACCTAGAAGATCGTTGCGGTGCCTATTCCTCTTATTTCCTTGTTAGTAATACCATTTACAAACTATCTAAGTAAAACAGATCGGATTAAAGGGCGGGAAAGTTCCTATATACAAGGTAGTGATTTTAAGTGAGATTCCCTAAAAATTAAAAGGCTAAATAGGGGAGGGATGCGGAGTGAAAACAGGTTTCGGAATGGAGGTGTTGAGGCAGTGAAATGAACACTGCCTCCAAATATGTCCTCTAAATGTTCTATTAGGGCGTTGTGCCTGCTTATGGATTTAATTTCTTAAGGTCAAAAATATCTTTCCTTCTATCTTTTAAATTACGGACGCTGCCAAATTGATTCAGTTCGGTGAGTAGGTCTAAATCTAGGTCTACAATTAGTATCATCTCTGTATTTGGCGTTGCTTCGGCCTTTATTCCATTGGCCGGAAAGGCAAAATCACAGGGGGTAAATACCATGGATTGGGCATATTGTATGTCCATATTATGTACCTTGGGGAGGTTACCCACACTTCCTGCTATGGCCACGTAGCATTCGTTTTCTATTGCTCTTGCTTGGGCACAGTTGCGCACCCTGGAATACCCGTTCTGGGTATCGGTGAGGAAGGGAATAAAAAGAATATCCATGCCTTCGTCTGCAAGCAGTCTGCTTAGTTCCGGAAACTCGGAGTCGTAACAAATTAGAACCCCAATCTTACCGCAGTCCGTCTCAAAGGTTTTTAACTGGTTTCCGCCCTGCATGCCCCACACTCGTTCCTCATCTGGGGTAATATGCAATTTCTCGTAACTTTCCTTAGTTCCGTCCCTTTTGCACAAGTAACCAACATTGTATAGTTTGCCATCTTTCATTTCGGGCATGCTACCGGTAATAATATTGATGTTGTAGGTGATGGCCAATTCGGAAAACCTTTGTACAATGGTAGCTGTGTGCTGTGCCAATTTACGGATGGCTTCAGATTCGGGTAAATGGTTGTCCTCTGCCATTAACGGGGCATTGAAAAACTCTGGGAATAGGGCAAAATCGGAACGATAACCAGATACGGAATCTATAAAATATTCTGCCTGTTGCAGTACATCGTCCAAGTTTTTATAAGGCCTCATCTGCCATTGTATTAATCCTACCCTTACTACCCTTTTATTGGTAGTTGGTTCTTTTACTACCTTTTCATAATAGATATTGTCCCATTTTAAAAGTACGGCGTAATCATTGGACGCGGCATCCCCCTCTAAGTAATTTTTTAAGACCCTAGTGGGATAAAAGTCGTTCGAAATTTGAAAATTAAGCACGGGGTCGTGTATCTCTTTTCTCCTTACCTTGTCTATATAATCCTTAGGGGAAAGGGTGTCCATATATTTATGGTAGTTGGGAATACGTCCGCCAAAGGCGACCCCTTTTAAATTTAGGCGCTCACATAGGTCCTTACGGTAATCGTAAAGTCGCCTTCCCAATCGCATTCCCCTAAATTCCGGTTTTATAAAAACTTCTATGCCGTATAGGATATCTCCCTCGTCAGTATGCGTGTTAAAGGTATAATTCCCCGTAATCTGCTGATAGGTATGCTGGTGATCAAAGTCGTTGTAATTGATAATGATAGAAAGGGCACAACCCGCTATTTGATTGTTCACCTTTATAACCACTTGTCCTTCCTGGAATTGCTTTATTAGCGTTTCTATTTGGTGCTCTTGCCAATAGGCATGGGGCATAGTGGTATAGGAGGCTATCATGGCCGTTTTAAGCTCCTGATAGTCGTCCAGACATAAATAGGATAACTCTATGTTTTCTATGTTCTCAAGGTTGAATTTAGTATCCATTATCTGGTTTTTATTATGGGGTCTTAGTAGGTTTTAGGAGGTTTTGGACGACTCACTAATCATGGCCTGTATTTCCTGTAATTCCTTATCCGTTAAATCGCGCCATGTTCCCACTGGAATATCCAAATGGAGGTTCATGATCCGGATGCGTTTCAAGGAGGTTACATTGTAGTCAAAATACTCGCACATGCGACGTATTTGCCTGTTTAGGCCCTGTGTAAGTGTGATTTTAAATTCATATTTATCCAGCTTCTCCAACTTACACTTCTTAGTAACTTGACCCAAAATAGGAACCCCGTTACTCATCTTTTCCAAAAACTCATCGGTAATGGGCTTATCTACACTTACAATATAATCTTTCTCGTGGTTGTTGCTGGCTCGTAAAATCTTATTTACAATATCGCCATCATTGGTCAGTAGAATTAGTCCTTCACTGGGTTTATCTAGTCTGCCAATGGGGAAAATTCTACTTGGGTAGTTAATATAATCTACAATATTGTCCTTCTCCCTTTTGGTGTCTGTGGTACACACAATTCCAATAGGTTTGTTAAAAGCAATATAGACTGGTTTAGCTTGGGGTTCATTGATGAGTTTCCCATCTACACGTACCTCATCGCTCTCGGTAATTTTAGTTCCCATTTCTGGAACTTTACCGTTAATAGTGACCCTGCCTTGGTCTATTAGTTTGTCTGCTGCTCTCCTAGAGCAGTAGCCCATTTCACTTAAAAATTTGTTTATCCGTGTGCCTTCCTTCTCTTTCATGTCCGCTCCTTAGTCCCATTGGTGAGTATGGGGTTTTAGAGGCGAAATATACTGAAATAAACTTTTATATGGCCTAATATACCTGCAAGATATTTTTAGCTATCCTGCAGGTTGAAACCTAGGTTGTCTTGACTTATTTTTATAAGGATTCCGTGACTTCCGTTTGAATTTCTTTTTCCAATTCCCTTTCCATTTTATCAAAGAATAATAACTCTGCATAAAATTGCCAATCGAAGTTTAGGGATTGATTGGCCAAATGAACGTGGTGGTCTTGGTCTAAAATATAATTACTGGGCTTTGTGAGTATTCTGGTTTTACTATATACCTCTTCCAGTTCTTTTCTGAGGGAGGCAAAGCCCGATTTTAATTCTTTTAATTTTTGGGCGGAAGCCTTTATTTCATCCTGACTTACAGCCTCGTCATATTCCTTGAGTGCCAGTAATAATTTAGGACCATATTGAGCCAAGTTATTTACCTGCTCGTATACCTGTAGGTTGTAATCGTTTCTTAAGGCTTTAGCGCGGGCCAATTTAATTTTCTCAGCAATACTGTCTGTAAGTTTCATATATGCCTCTGCCTTTTCCAGACGATCTGAGTGCTCTTTGCTCCATTCTCCTTTGTTGTTCATGTCGGGAAAGTCTATTAGTGCCTTTTCTAACGGATTCTCCATGGACTTTAGGTAGTTTCGTTGGTTCCCTTTTAGCAAAGCGTTTTTCCAGAAAGCTACTGGCCCTTCTAATTCGCTAATAAAGGCGTTGTTTGCAGCAGCCATTGTGTGTCCGTACTCACGTTGTCTAAAGGCAGTTTTAATTTCTTCGTTGCTGCGTTTATCACCAACCCAAGTATATTCTGCAAAGGCTAGGATGCCACGCATATATAATTCAAAATGCGGGGAGTCATCGTCCCATAGGGTTAGTAGTAATCCCTTGGAGCCACTGTCTATGGAGTTTACCGCAAATGCCCGTATGCTTTCCATATTGCTGTCGTTTTGTGGCATCAGTACCCATCGGGTCTGCCCAGCGGTAGCGCCCATTACTTCCATTCCGTGGTCTTTAAACCACTGCATGGCCTTTATATTTCCAATTGCTTGTGGGGTTTCGTAATTCCAACGCATATAAACGCAGTTCTTAGGGAAATCGTCTAAGAACGCTAGTAGTTTATGTTCGTTTTCTTCCCACACCTTATTTACTTCCTCTTCGGTCATTTCGGGTTTAAACATGGGGGCGTATACATCTGCCTGTTGCAAGGGCATGTCATCCCAGAAAATTGGGGTTCTGCCATGTTCTTCCGCAAATTCAGCTACTTTGTTTAGCCAAGTAAGTTGTAATTTTAAAGCAGGTTCCTTGCTGCCTCTACCAGTAGTATGAACCTCATCGCCGCCTACATGTAGGTATTGTCCGTGAGGGAAAGCTTCCATAGCATCCAGATACTGGTCAAATTGTACCTCGTAAGTTTTTGGGTCTAGCGGATTGAAAGCCCAATCCCTGCTAGGGTCATCCCTAAGGTCATAATACGCTGGGTGCTTTAGAATAAAAGAGGCGTGACCCAAACCTTGTACAAGTGGACTGATCGCTATATTGCGCTCCTTGGCGTAGTCGCTTATTTTTCTCCATTCCTCTATGCTTAACGCATCATCTGAGGCAATGATAGGTTGCCGCTTAAATTTTAATTTATCCTCTATTTCTAGAATTATTCCGTTTATCTTATAACTGGCCAATTTATTCATTAAACCATAATAGTATTCCGTAGTTTCTAAATGATGCTTAACATCAATATGTACTGCCCTAAAGGAAAGTTCTGGGAAGTCGGTAATTTGGCATAGAGGTAGATTGGCGTCTTGGTCTTTGGCATCCTCATAGATTTGCTCCAAAGTGGCAAAGGCATAGAATAGGCCCGCTTCATCTTTTGCCTTAATGTTAATCCCATTGGCTAGTATGGATAAGGTGTAGCCTTCCGAGGGCAAATCTAACTCACTAGTAATTTGGTAAGTAAGTTGTGATTCTCCTGTGAGTTCTTCCGATAACGGTAAGATACCGCGTGTAAGTACAGGAAGCTCTTCTTGGTTCACGGCCTTGACAGTGAGCTCTGTGGTAGGGGATAAGGAACTTAATCCACTAATGTTAAATTCTTGTGGTTGTGGCAATAGATTAAAATCGCCCGATTTTGGTTCCTTGCTAACACAGGAAAGGAAAAGTAAGGTGCAAGCAAATAGGATCGTACTGGATATTCTTTTCATAGGGTAAGGTTGGTTAATTTATTTTAAGGAGGTTAAATTTGATGAAAACTAAGCCTTAAAGATAGCACTTTAGCCAAGTGATTCGGAATCAAAACAACATATTGGGGGCAGATGTTATAGGTTTAACAAATTGATGCCCCCACGTGCTTATACACCAAATTGTTCCAAATGATGGTTTAGGTGTTTGTAAAATAGATTGTTCCATTCCGTTATGTTGAGCTTACCAAACGAATGGGATTCTTTTTGGTCAAAATGTTCCTGCCCTAGTTTTTGGGTTTTTTTAAGGTAAGCTATCAATCTATTCTTTTCGATCTCAAAATCTCTCTCATCCGCAATAATAAATGCCGGTGCAGTCCTGCTATTTCGCTTGTAGGGCTTCTCGTTTACTACAGTCGATTTTACAAAAAGCTTGAGCATAAACTTAACAAAAGAATTAGGCTTAGGATGTTTGTCTGTATAGACCATTTCATAGGGCACGTTGCAGTGGGCAAGCATTTGAGCTACGTTCATTTTGCCCCATTTAGGGGTGGTGGTCGCGGTTAAAGCATTTATTCTTTGTATAACTTCCTCAGTTACTTTAGGATCAAATATGTTTTTCATTTTATACATCTTATAATAATTAAGCCAAATTTAGGTCACCCACAAAGATAGCGATAGCCATGGTTATAACCTATGTTTTTGGGGATATCGGTAGATGGCTTCTCAAAGGTCTTGCGCTATCGAGTACGCTTAATACACCCTAGTTTAAGCTAGGAACATTATGGTAGGAAGATTGTTGCCTCTCTTATAATAGCTGGAATAAAACTTATTCCAAGTAAATCCATTTCCCGGTGCGGGCACTTTCTTTTGCAGCTTCCAATATTTCCATGACCACCATATTGTTTTCCAGGGCAGGTAGGTCGTAGTCTTCTAAGGTGATGGAATTGTTGATTACTGCTACCAATAGGCTAAAAGGATCCCTATACGGATCGGTCAGGGGATTAAGGGTCTGCCTTTGTTCTATTTTATGGTCTTTTAATCTAAATCTTAGATCGGCGGAGTTTTCGCTGATGAGGTAGCCAGTACTTCCATAGACTTCCATATCCTTCCGTGAAAAAGGCCAATTCCAAGAGGCTTGGATTATGCCCTGCATTTTAGGATAACGTAACAAAATAGTGGCCTCATCCTCTACTTTTGGATAGATATCGGGCTTTATAGACTGGGTTAGGGCCATAACTGCCTCTGGTTTATCACCTTTTGTAAGCCAAGTAATCAAGTTGGCTCCATAACAGCCAAAATCTGTCAAGACTCCCGCACCGTTCAGTATTGGATCGGTAAGCCATTCCAAAAATTCCTTGCTCACCCCAATTTCCTTAGGTCCTTCATGTCCGTCGTGTACTACTATTTTCCGTAAGTCCCCTAATTGTTGGGACTGCACCATCTCATAAGCTTTATGATTGGTGGCGTACCAGCTGGTTTCATAGTTAGTGAGGAGGTGAATAGCATGTTTTTGGGCCAAAGCCTTCATTTTTAAAGCGTGTTCCATGCTTACGGCCAGTGGCTTTTCTACCATTACATGGACCCCTTTTGGAGCGCAGGCTTCCACCACGGATAGGTGATCATAGACACTGCCAAAGGCGGCAACAGCCTGGGGCTGTACCTCTTCGATCATCTCTTCTAAGGAGTCAAAAACAAGGTCTAAGGAAAAGCCATAGTGTTTGGCAAGTCTAGCCACCAACTCCTTGTTTGCTTCCGCGATTCCTACAATTTCAACATCGCCTAGATCTGGTCTGCCTAATATCCAATGAACGTGATCATGGGAGAGTCCGGCCACTCCTAGTTTAAGAGGCTCCTTGGAGGATTGGCCGAGTACGCTCAATGGCATTGCTAAGAGTAAAAAAAGGGAGGATAGGAGAAATAGTTGTCTCGCAATAGTTTTAGGGTGTGTTCTTAACCCATCAGTCTTTTTATCCATTTTAGTTTGCTTTTTGTATGGGGGTGGTACTTTAGGTTGGGTTCTATCCAGGTGGGCTTGTCCAAGATGCCTTTGTAATGTGAGAAGGCTCTAAACCCGTGCTCGCCATGATAAGCTCCTATACCGCTATCCCCAACACCGCCAAATCCCATATGGCTATTGGTAATATGCATCACGGTATCGTTAACGGCACCACCTCCAAAGGAGATTTGATTCAATACCTTTTGTTTGACCATTTTATCCTTTGTAAACACATAGCAGGCTAAGGGCTTTGGGCGTTCCTTTATTTTGGCAATGATAGCATCCAGATCATCGTATTCTAATATGGGGAGGATGGGGCCAAAGATTTCATCCTGCATTATCGCGTCCTCAAAAGTAATATCCGTTAAAATAGTGGGTTCAATAATTCGGGCATCCAAATTGTATTTCCCGCCTGTATAAACCTTATCGGTTGCTATCAACTTAATCAGTCGGGCTACATGTGCATCGTTTATGATTTGTACATAGTTGTCTTCCTCTACCTTAAACTTGGAGTCTTCTATTTCTTTCTTGGCCAGTTCTAGAAATTCACTTTTAACGGACGTATGTACTGCCACATAGTCTGGCGCAATACAAGTCTGACCAGCATTTAAAAACTTGCCCCAGATTAATCGCTTTACCGTCATTTTTAGATCACAATCTTCGGTAATAATGGCCGGACTCTTACCTCCCAACTCTAAGGTTACGGGAGTTAGGTTTTTTGCAGCTGCTTGATAAACAATTTTTCCCACGGGAACGCTGCCGGTAAAGAATATTTTATCGAACTTTTGATTTAATAGTTCCGTAGTTTCAGGAACACCACCTTCTATAACCCTAAAAAAATGCGGGTCAAAATTTTCATTGATCAGCTTAGCCATAACCCTGCTAGTATGTTCGGGAAGTTCACTGGGCTTTAGGATAACCGTATTTCCTGCAGCTATGGCCGCTATGGCCGGTGCTAGGGATAATTGGTAGGGGTAGTTCCATGCACCAATGATTAAACTTACTCCCAGAGGTTCTGGAATTACATACGATCGGGCAGGCAGATTTACCAAATTGGTCCTCACTCTTTTTTTCTTAGACCACTTCGGAAGCTTTTTAATAGCCTCCTTAATATCGTGATAAAGCAAGCTTATCTCGGTTGTATAGCTTTCAAAGGCCGATTTTTTAAAGTCGGTGTAGATGGCCTCATGGAGCATTGTCTCATTTTCCCTGAGCAATGATTCCAGCTTCTTTAATTGTGAAATCCTAAAGTCTACCTCCTTGGTAATATTGGTTTGGAAGAATTTTCGTTGAGCTGTAACAATTGCCGGGATCGTATCCATGATAATCGGTTTAGTGTTTATTTCTATTGAACCATAAAAAGGGCATTGACAAAAAATAGTTTTCCATTTTCCCAAAAACCTCTGAACAGCGGATTGTCTACCATATAAATAACTTGTCCCTTTCCATGGTCTTCTACTCCAAAAACAAGCGTTTCGCTAATTTCTTTCCGTGCTTCGCTACCAGCAAAGCCCGAAATAGGATTGCTGTCCTTTTCCAAATAGGCCACATTCCCAGTTTTAAGCTTTCCATAGGCGTCTTTCCCCAGTTTCAAGGTGTAGTAAAAATCTGGATAGCCGTATGCCAAGGGGTGGGTAGTATCTACCTTGGTTTTAAATATGGCTCCGGTAATGCTGTTTTTTATGTATTCCCGCTCAGAGTCCTCATAGGGATATTGTTTCGGGAGGCTATCTTTCTCCATCGTCTTCTCTTTTATGGCAAAGCCTTTTTCACCGTTGATGCCCTTTATAGCTCCTCCCATGGCGATTAATTTTCCGCCATAGCATACAAAACTCTTTAGGTCCTCCAGTTTTGATTCGTCAAAGAAGCTGCTATACCAGCCATTGGGTAAAATTAAAACGTCGTATTCGGATAGGTCTACCCTGCTGTAATAACTAGCATCCAATACTGTGACCGGATAGTTTAGTTGTTGTTCAAAGAAATGCCATACTTCACCAAATTGTAAGGTGCTGGTAGGCGAGCCAGATAAAATGGCGATTTTAGCATCTGTAATCATAGGCACCAAGCTCGAACCAAAATCCTTACCTTTTTCCACCAGCCCTGTTGGGGTAGGCGTAAGGGAAATTTGATGGTTTTGGGAAATGGCTTCCAAGGTGGCTGTAAAGTTCTTATGGTTTTTATTGTCGGCCTGGGTAATGATCAGGCTTCCTCGGTTAAAGGTCTTTCCTTGTGTGGTAAACGGCTGCTGGGCAAATCGCACCCTTATTTCCTGTTTTAATAATTCTGCCAGGAATCGGGCGTCCTTCATGCTGTTCCATTCCGCTAAATAGGCATAGGCATCCTTAGATAGTGCATTGGAGGTGTTGTTGGCTGCTTCTTTGGGGCCCGATTTTACCAATGTTTTAGAGGCAACAGCATCTAAGCCATAGGCGTAGGGTAAAGACCATGCGGTAATATCATAGGTGAGGGAATCGCTTAGTTTGGTATGGGGCTCCATAAGTACTTTTACCATGGTCCCCTTTAGTTGGTCTGTAGAGACCACCATATTTTGGGAAGTTGTTTTTATCGATTTAATTTTTCCGGACCGGTAATCAAAGCCTTTGGCGGAACCATTCTGGGCCCATCCAAAGGAAATGTCATGGGCTTGCAATAAATTACCCAGGGCTTCCAATTTATCGGGGTTACCGCTAAGAATATAGCTTTGGTATTCAAAATTGGTGTTGTTGAAGAATTTTTGAAACTGCTCGTTTAGCAGCTTGGTGTTTTGAGAGGCTACCTCTACGGTAGATAAGCCAGTAGTAAGGTGATGGGAGATACGGTCTTTTAACGTTAAGGTATCCCCAATTCCAGTGATTATTCCCAAGCCAGCACGTCCGCTACCTCCTTGCTCATAGGTCATACCAATACTCCCGTTATAGGTGGGGTAGGTGTCGCCGTAACTGGGATATAATAGGTCAAAAATCTCCTTGGTAAAATAAAACCAGCCGTTGGCATCAAAATATTTTGCATGGTTTTTCCCGATAACCGATTGGAAGTCGCGCTGAAAATCGGTCACCACTTCGTGATAAGGCTCTGCAGCTGGAGCAAAGAAATAGGGGTTGTCTACACCCTGTTCATGAAAATCTACATGGATATGCGGGAGCCATTGGTTGAAGATCTTTATGCGTTGCTGACTTTCTTTTTGTGTAAGCCAGGCCCAATCCCTATTTAGGTCGAACATATAGTGGTTAGATCGTCCGCTAAGCCAAGCCTCGTGGTGTTCCTTGCTGTTGGGATCTGGTTGGTGAGGGGTATTTTTATTTTGATAATACCAGTTTACATACCTATCGCGCCCATCAGGATTCATGCAAGGATCCATAATTACTACGGTATCCTCTAAATAGTCCTTTTTTTGGGTTAATAACTCATAGATGGTCTGCATGGAGGTCTCCGTGCTTACACTTTCGTTTCCGTGTACGTTATAGCTTAACCATACTATGGCCTTTTCGGCCAAATCTCCACCCTTGGTATTGTTTATGTGTGCTTCCTGGATGGCTTCTAAATTACTCATATTCCCTGGGCTAGAAACATAGGCCAAGATCAATGGTCTTTGTTCGTAGGTTACTCCATACTCTACTAGCTGTACCCGATCTGGGGCCGTTGAGGCAAGATAGTTGTAGTAATCTACCACCCTATGGTGTCTTGTAAAGGCAGTACCCAATTCATAGCCCAAAAACTGGGAAGGCGATTGTATTTCTTGTGCAATGCCTACTGTAGCTACTAAAAACAGTAGCGAGAAGAATAGTCTTTTCATATTAAAAAAATCGGTATTGAATAGCTCGAAACCAAAACTAAGGAATAATGCTGATATTCTGCAGATACATGTTAGATATACCTACATAAAATAATGGCTAACCGAACCAAAAAATGAAAAAGTCCGTATAAAATGGTTAATTAAACTTCTTAACGTATTTTTAGGACTTGAAAAATAGGGTTACCCCTATCTTTACCCAAGCAATTACCACTAATTTATGGATGTAAAAGGCATACCCTTTAAAAAGACCGGTTATTTTTCTAATTTAATATGCGATTATTTGGAGGGGACTCCTGATCTAGATCCCTTTTACAATAGAAAGCCCGAGCTTGGTGAATTTAAAGCTCAAATCAAGGAGAAATCCAACTTTCCCCTGGCCAATAGAAAGGTGTTAACCGAGGTGTTAATGGGGCAATATGAAAATTTCAAAATATCTAGCGGCACGGAGACCAATATCTTATTATTAAAGGAAAAATCGACCTTTACCGTAGTTACAGGGCATCAATTAAACTTATTTACCGGTCCTTTATATTTTTTATATAAGATTATTACTACAATTAACCTGACCAAATCCCTAAAAAGGGCGTATCCGGAAAATGATTTTGTACCGGTATACTGGATGGCTACTGAGGATCACGATTTTGAGGAGATCAATTACTTTAACTTTAAAGGGAAGAAATTACAGTGGAACAAAGAGGCTTCGGGAGCAGTAGGACAGTTAAATACCGAGGGCTTGCAGGCAATTTGCGATGCGTTTTCCAATGAGATGGGAAATAGTATCAATGCCAATAAACTAAAGGAATGGTTTAGAAAAGCCTATTTGGAGCATACAACCTTGGATGACGCTACCCGCTACCTGGCCAATGAACTATTTGGGGAATATGGCTTGGTGATTATAGACGGGAACAACCCCCAATTAAAAAATCTACTTATTCCCTATGTGGAAAAAGATTTGTTGGAGCAGCGTACCCATAAGATGGTTCAGAAAACCATAGCCAACTTAGAAGCCTTGGGCAAAAATTATGGCGTTCAGGTAAACCCACGGGAAATCAATTATTTTTATCTTATCGATGGCGTTCGCCAGCGCATAGTAGAGCAAGACGGGAGGTATTTTGTGATGGATACAAAGATCCGGTTTAGCAAGGAAGAAATTCTGGAAGAGCTAAAGGCGTATCCAGAAAGATTTTCGCCCAATGTGTTGTCCAGACCCTTGTATCAAGAGGTGGTATTGCCCAATCTATGTTATATAGGTGGTGGTGGGGAATTGGCGTATTGGTTGCAGTTAGAGGCCATGTTTAAGGATATGGGGGTGACCTTTCCCATGCTGTTGCTGCGAAATTCAGCTTTGGTGATCACTGCCAAGCAATGTGGGAAATTGGAGAGCTTACATATTTCCATTGAAGATTTGTTTTTGGATCAAAACAGTTTTATCAATAAGAAAATTCGTGAGATTTCTAATATCGATATCGATTTCACGCCTCAAAGGGAGCATTTAATTCAGCAGTTTAAAGAGATGTATAATTTGGCCGAAAAAACCGATGCCTCGTTTTTGGGTGCGGTGAAGGCACAAGAGGTGAAGCAGCTTAAAGGCTTGGATCATCTGGAGAAAAGATTGCTAAAAGCGCAAAAACGAAAATTGCAGAATCAGGTGGTCCGCATTACGGATATTCAGAACCAACTTTTCCCAAATAAATCCCTTCAGGAAAGGAATCTCAATTTTTCCGAGCTTTATTTGGAGTATGGAGAGCGGTTAATTCCCAGTTTAATGGAGGCACTTAACCCATTATCGGGGGATTTTACCATTGTGAAAATGGATTAGTCCTAGGGCTTCCTTAATCTCAAATAAAACATTGTAACAGGTAGGATACTTTAAAAAAAACATACGCACTATGTCCATGCACAAAGTAGATTTTGAAATGGTAGAAATGACCTTGGATGTCATGAAATATGCCATTGGTAGACTCACTCATCCTGCTCCAGAATTGGGGAAGCCCAAAAAAGAGGAGGAGTTAAAAGCCTTGGTAGGGGAAACCATTACACCTTTGGGAATAGGGGGCGAGAAAGCCTTTAATCTGTTTAAGGATGAACTGCTAAAGGCCACCGTTCCTATAGACCATCCCAGGCATTTGGCATTTGTGCCGGCATCCCCAACCAAGGCTGCCGTAATGTTCGATCTGGTTACTTCGGCATCTAGCATCCACGGTGCTTATTGGATGGAAGGGGCTGGTGGAATATTTTGTGAAAACGAGGCCATGAAATGGTTGGTGTCCTTAACGGGTTTGCCAAGTGGAGCCTTTGGGGTGTTCACTAGTGGAGGTACCGCAGCCAATCTCTCGGCCATGGTAACGGCGCGGGAATATTGGCGGAAAAATCCAGATAATCGGAATAAGAAAGGGATTATTATTACTTCTAGCGGTGCCCACTCTTCCGTTAAAGCAATGGCGAAGGTGATAGATTGTGATGTGCTTTTGGTGGAGACGGAAGAAGAGATGACCGCGAAGGCCCTTCAGGAAAAAATAGCCTCCCTAGACCCATTAGAGCGTCAGCGTTTGTTTGCCATAGTAGCTACTGGAGGTACAACCAATGCAGGAATTATAGATGACCTTTGGGGCATAGGTAAGCTATGTGAGGAGGAGCATCTTTGGTTTCATGTAGATGCTGCCTATGGGGGAGGGGCTTTGGCATCCGAAAAGGCTAGACCTCTGTTTAAGGGCTTGGAAAAAGCAGATAGTATTACCATTGACCCGCATAAATGGCTTTTTTCTCCCTATGATTGCGGTGCTATTTTGTATAAGCAACCAGAACTTGCCAAGGAAGCACACTCTCAAGAGGGATCCTATTTGGAAATTTTTAATGACGAAGGGGCTCGCGGATTTAATCCTTCCGATTATCAAATACAGCTTACCCGTAGGGTTCGGGGCTTGCCGCTCTGGTTTTCATTAGCCGTTCACGGTACTGATAAATACGCGTGGGCAGTGGAGCGGGGAATGGAGTTGGCTCAAATAGCTGGAGAATTAATTACCAAAAACCCATTGGTAGAATTAGTAAGAGATCCCAGCCTCTCATGCGTGCTCTTTAGAAGGGTGGGGTGGACCGCACAGGATTATAGGGGCTGGACGTACAAAAACCATCGGGAGGGATTTGCGCTGGTGACGCCTACTAAATATAAAATAGCAGGGAAGTTTGAAACGGTAGCTAGGTTTTGCTTTATTAACCCCGCAACCACCCAAGAGGATATTGCCATGATCTTGGAGTCCATGGAATAGGGCAACGATAAAAAACACTAGGGAACCAAAAATTCGCCTTCCCATCCGTAGTCTAGTTTTGAGAAGAAGACGCGGGTGTGGTCGGGTATTCCTAACTGTAAGTATTCTATTTTAAAGGGGGTGATCTTCACAATACAAAAATGATTTTCCGAGGGGAGGTACTCCAACTTGCCCGGACTTGCTATGGTGCTTCCGGGCGATTTAAGGGTGGTGTATTCTTTTTTAGCCAGCTCTGGGATGGAACTCCAATAAGCTTTCTTGGTGGCTTCATCACTTTTAAAATCAGCTATTCCCTCTATCCTAAGTTGCATTAGTTTTTCGGGATGATAAAGGAGGAGGCTTACTTTGTTGTTTTCTTTGATATGGGTGATTTTTTTTGAGCGTTTATCCGTAAAAAAAATAATGTTTAAATCACTATCTACCTCTCGCATTACCACGGTGCGGAGTCGTGCTACATGGTCTAGGCCCACGGTGGCAAAGGTGAAGTATCTAAAAGGATGGTCCTTTTCAGTAGGGCCTTTTAGTAGTTCCTGACTAATCTGCTCAAAGTAATCCGTTCCCATGATGTTTGTTGTTTGTGGAAATAAAGTTAAAAATAAAAAGTTGATTATAAACTGCTTTTTATTTTTCAGTAGTATCCATGGAGGCTGAGGAGGGGAGCTTCTTAGTGAAAATTTTTTCCCATAGAATCTAAAAGGAGGTTTAGGTATACAGTAGCAAGTTTGCCCGTTTACATTGGTTGGGCATCTGTATATTTAGGCCATATTGTTTTAATTAATCAGGATAGATGTAAATTAAATAGGTATTTTTGCCCTCATTTATGATGGTTTTCATAAATATCTATTAAACATGTTTTTCTAAATTTTTCAAATTACTATTTTTGCCCATGCAAAATAACGTCCTCATTTTAGATTTTGGTTCCCAGTATACACAGCTCATTGCTAGAAGAGTTAGGGAGCTTAATATTTTCTGCGAAATTAAACCGTACAACCATTTACCCGAAGATTTATCGGAGTATAAGGCCGTGATTCTTTCTGGGTCCCCGTTTTCAGTTAGGGCTGAAGATGCTCCCAATCCGGACCTGTCCCAGATAAAAGGCAAGAAGCCACTTTTGGCAGTTTGTTATGGAGCTCAGTATTTGGCACATCACAACGGAGGAAAGGTAGCTCCTTCCAGTACTCGGGAATACGGTAGAGCAACGCTATCGTTCATCAATCATAAAGAGTCGTTTTTCGACGGAATTTCAGAAGGAAGCCAGGTATGGATGAGCCATAGCGATACCATAAAAGAACTACCTGCTAATTCCACTAGATTGGCCAGTACTCCCGATGTGGAAAATGCTGCCTATAAAATAGACGGAGAGGAAACCTACGGAATCCAATTCCACCCAGAGGTTTATCACACAACGGACGGAAAGCAACTATTAGAGAACTTCCTAGTTCATATTGCCGGTTTAGAGCAATCATGGACTCCAGATTCCTTTGTGGAGACCACAGTAGCTCAATTAAAGGAGAAAATAGGAGACGAAAAGGTGATCCTAGGACTTTCTGGTGGGGTAGATTCCACAGTAGCAGCAGTTCTCTTGCATAAGGCAATTGGGAAACACTTACACTGTATCTTTGTAAACAACGGATTACTTCGTAAAAATGAATTCCAGGCGGTACTGGATCAGTACGAAGGAATGGGATTAAATGTTAAAGGAGTAGACGCTTCGGCACGCTTTTTGGATAATTTAGGAGGAGTAAGTGACCCAGAGGCCAAAAGAAAAACGATTGGTAGGGTGTTTGTAGAGGTTTTTGACGATGAATCCCACAAGGTAGAAGATGCCAAATGGTTGGCGCAAGGAACCATCTATCCAGATGTTATTGAATCGGTTTCTGCCACAGGAGGACCATCTGCAACCATTAAAAGTCACCATAATGTGGGCGGATTGCCAGATTATATGAAACTGAAGGTGGTAGAGCCCTTGAGAATGTTGTTTAAGGATGAGGTGAGAAGAGTAGGTGCTAGCTTGGGTATAGATAAAGAATTGTTGGGAAGACATCCTTTTCCAGGACCTGGATTGGCAATACGTATTTTGGGGGATATTACCCGAGAAAAGGTTGCTATCCTTCAGGAAGTGGATGCCATTTTCATAAACGGACTCAAAGAATGGGGTCTTTATGACAAGGTTTGGCAAGCAGGTGCCATGCTTCTACCCGTAAATAGTGTAGGGGTAATGGGAGATGAGCGTACCTATGAGAAATGTGTAGCATTGAGAGCCGTTGAAAGTACGGACGGGATGACAGCAGATTGGGTGAACTTACCTTATGAGTTTTTACAAAAAACCTCCAACGACATCATCAATAAGGTGCGAGGGGTAAATAGGGTTGTATACGATATTAGTTCCAAGCCACCGGCAACCATTGAGTGGGAATAGGATCTAGTTAGGAAGAATAAACCTATATTTGGAGGTCATTTTATTATGCAATGTCATTAGTTGCGGTAAAATGACCTTTGCCAAATGGTGTCTAATTGCGTTTAATCTATAAAATCCAGGATAGTGAAATTAACTACAAAAGCAATATGTATGACCATGCTCCTTCTATTGGTTGGGGTAGGTGCTGTTGCACAAAAATTCACCACCCATTCTGTGAAGAAAGGGGAGACATTGGAGAGTATTGCAAAACAATACAAGGTTTCTGAACTTGGTATTTTAAAATACAATAAGGAGGTAAAAAAAGGTCAGCCAATAAGTACCAATACTATCCTTGTTATTCCGATGGGGGAAACGCCCCAAGGACCCGTTGTGCAAAAAGATGCGGAAGAGGAAAGTAGGATAGGTGCCTTGTTGGAGAAAATGCAGGGGGAAGATGTAGAAAAAGGAAGACCAGACCCGGTTGGGTTTATATCGCATAGAACCAGAAGAAGGGAAACACTCTACGGTATTGCTAAAAAATATCAGGTTAGCGAAAACGATATTAAGCGGTATAATAGGGAGTTGTATTCGGTTCAGTTGAAAAAAGGTATGACTCTTAAGATTCCCAAATACAGGAAAGAAAGGGAGCCAGAGGTAGAATATTTGGAAGAGGATTTCGAAATTCATTCCGTACAGCCAAAAGAGACTAGGTGGAGTATCGCCTATAGATACGGTATTACCTTGGATAGTCTGTTGGTCTTAAATCCAGACCTTTCCAAAACCACCGATTATTTGGCCACTGGGCAAGAGCTCTTGGTGCCTAAACTTATAAAAGGGAAAATCAAGAATCAACAAACCCAATTGTATACCTCCTATACGGTTCCTCCAAAACAGACCTTTTATAGTTTGGAGAAAAAGTTTGGAGTTACTGCAGAGGAAATTGTAAAATTAAACCCCCAAATTAGCGAACGAGGTGGATTAAAAGAGGGGATGGTACTTCAGATCCCCGTGAAATCCGGGCTTACGAACGCAGTAAATACGGAGAATTACAATTTTTACGAAGTAAAGCCAAAGCAAACCGAATTTTCACTTACCCGAAAATTAGGACTTACCTATAGGGAATTGTTGGAGTTGAATCCCGACCTAAAAAATGGATTGAAAGCGGGGATGATCTTGAAGCTGCCAAAGGACCAAACCGGGAATTTTGAGGTGAAAAATGCCCTTATTCTCGATAGAATCAATATGGTAGATAGTATTAATCCGCTCTATAGTCCAAAATTGATGTTTTTACTGCCTTTTAGGCTAGATAGGCTCAATTTAAATGATACCGTTTCTGTAACCAATGCCATTCAGAAAAGGAAAGATGTAAGGTATAGCCTCGGGTTGTATTCGGGGGCGTTAATTGCTATCGATTCTCTGGCCAAATTGGGGGTTTCGGTGGAGGTGAAAACCTATGACACAGAGCTTAGTAGAAATCGTACCAAGGCTATTGTACAACGAGAAAACCTTCATGGGGTCTCTGCTATATTTGGACCACTAGATCCGGAGTCTGTTAAGGAGGTAGCTTTGCAGGCTGCTAACTATAAGGTGCCGGTGGTAGCTCCGTTGGCAGAGGGTAGCGACTTAAGCTTAAGCAATGTGTTTTTTGCCCTACCTTCTAGAGCGGTAATGCAGGATCAGCTATTGGATTATGTTTCCAATAATAGAACGGATCAAAAGATTATAGTTATCGCCGATTCACAAAATAAGAATACTGAGGCCACTTTACTTAGAAAGTTTCCTGGGGCTACTACGCTGACCTTAAAGGAAGATAGAACTTTAAATATCGATCAGATTTCCGCTTCCCTATCGGATAAAACCGAAAACTTTGTTTTCTTGGAAACAAATCAAGCCAATGTGGTGCACCATGTGGCATCCTTGCTGAATTCCTTTATAAGTGATAAGGTAACGATCAGGCTATTTACTACTAATAAAAATGTAGCATTCGACAATGAGGTAGTGTCCTACTCACATATGTCTAATTTAAGGTTTACCTATCCTTCCGCATCCCGGGAAGTGGGGAACAATTCATTTACTAGGGCCTACAGGGCTAAGTTTGGAGCAGAACCGGATATGTATGCGGTTAGAGGTTTTGATATTGCCTACGACCTTTTATTGAAATTAGCCTATAAAAACAATTTGATGGATGCCTCCAAACTTATAGGAGGTACGGAATATACGGGTAATAAGTTTGATTACGTTCAGAAAATCAACTCCGGGTATTTTAATAATGCCGCTTATATTATGGGATTCCAGGATATGAAAGTGGTAGAAATAACAGAATAAATATGACTTCCAAAGTAACCTATTTAGGAGATTTAAGAACAAATTGTGAGCACCTGCTATCGGGTAATAAATTTGTTACCGATGCGCCCTTGGATAACCATGGACTTGGGCAGGCTTTTTCGCCTACGGATACCATAGCTACCGGCTTGGCAAGTTGTATGTTTTCCGTAATGGGGATAAAAGCAAGAGACCTAGAGGTAAATCTTATAGATTCCGTTGCGGAAGTAACCAAATTTATGGAAGCAGACCCTAGGCGGATTGTAAGGATAGATGTGAACTTTAATTTGCCCAAAGATATTTCCGATAAAAACAGGAAAATATTGGAGCATACTGCCCGGACCTGCCCGGTTCACTATAGCCTTCATCCAGATATTGTTAGGAATATTTCCTTTAATTGGGTGCTCTAAATACTTATTTAATCACATTTTCTTTAAGGGGAAACCTCCATGCGCTTTAATTGCATTGCCAGTTATGAATCTAGTTCCAGATAAAAAACATTTAATAGAATTGGCGCATTACCGCATGCCTTTTGGGAAATTTAAAGGAAGGTATCTAGTAGACCTGCCAGAACCCTATTTGGTATGGTTTCAACAAAGTGGTTTTCCCGGGGGAAAGTTAGGAGATCTGCTAAAATCCATGCTGGAAATTAAAATAAACGGATTGGAAGGGTTAATTCGCAAAATTCAAAAAGATTTTCCACGGTATTAACTATAAATTGTGATTGCAATTCGTATTTTTGCTCGCGTTAAGAATTCAACCTAACGCTTCATGTCACAAACGAAATATATTTTTGTAACCGGTGGGGTTACTTCATCCCTAGGGAAAGGGATTATAGCGGCCTCTCTTGCCAAATTATTGCAGGCAAGAGGTTATAGAACAACGATCCAAAAACTAGATCCATATATTAATGTAGACCCTGGTACCTTAAACCCCTATGAGCATGGGGAGTGTTATGTGACCGATGATGGTGCAGAAACCGATTTGGATCTGGGGCATTATGAAAGATTCCTTAATGTACGTACTTCACAAGCAAACAACGTTACCACAGGAAGAATCTATCAAAGTGTGATAGAGAAAGAAAGAAGAGGTGAATTCCTTGGTAAAACCGTTCAGGTGGTGCCGCATATTACCAATGAAATTAAAGAAAGAATCCAACTATTAGGTAAAAACGGCGATTACGATATCGTGATTACCGAAATAGGGGGTACTGTAGGGGATATAGAATCCTTACCCTATATAGAATCTGTACGTCAGTTGCTATGGGAATTGGGGGATAATAACGCCATTGTGATCCATCTAACCTTAGTACCATATTTATCTGCGGCTGGCGAGTTAAAGACGAAGCCTACCCAGCACTCTGTTAAGACTTTAATGGAAAGTGGGATCAAGGCCGATATTTTGGTGTGTAGAACAGAGCACGAGATCTCCGACGATATCAAGGAGAAATTGGCGTTGTTCTGTAATGTAAAACCAGAAGCGGTAATACAATCCATAGACGCCTCTACCATCTACGATGTGCCCATTTTAATGCAGGAAGAAGGCTTGGATACGGTTACCCTTAAGAAGTTAAACCTAACGGATGATGTAGTTCCCGATCTTACCCATTGGAACCAATTCTTGGAATGGCATAAAAATCCAAAGAACGAGGTTACTGTAGGCTTGGTTGGTAAGTATGTAGAATTACAGGACTCTTATAAGTCCATCCTAGAATCCTTTACTCATGCGGGTTCTGTGAACCATGTGAAGGTAAAAGTGAAGTCTATCCATTCCGAGCATTTAAAAGGGAAGGCATTAGAGAAAAAGTTAACCGGATTGGATGCTATTTTGGTGGCACCTGGTTTTGGTGAACGCGGTATAGAAGGTAAAATAAAGGCCGTCCAATTTGCACGTGAAAACAAGATTCCATTTTTGGGCATTTGCCTAGGAATGCAAATGGCGGTGATAGAATACGCTAGAAACGTTCTTAAATTGGAACAAGCCAATTCTACTGAGATGGATGTCAATACCCCAGATCCAGTAATCAGTATTATGGAAGAGCAGAAGAACATAGAGAACAAGGGAGGAACCATGCGATTGGGATCTTGGGATTGTGAACTTGTGGATGGAAGCTTGGCACAAAATATTTACGGGGGGGCTAAGGTTATTTCCGAACGCCATAGACACCGCTACGAGTTTAATAACCAGTACAAGGAGGAGTTAGAGTCGGCAGGATTAGTAGCCAGCGGTATTAATAAGGAAACCGGATTGGTAGAAATTGTAGAGGCACCCTCCCATCCATGGTTTGTTGGTGTACAATACCATCCCGAGTACAAAAGTACAGTGGCAAATCCGCATCCTTTGTTTGTGGCCTTCATCAAGGCAGCACTAAAACATCAGGAAGAGCAAGCATAAGCAGCCGTCCAGTAAACTAGCAATTCGGAATTGGACTTTTATTACAAACTAAAAACCTCGCGCTAATTCGACACAGGTGTTCGGATTGGGCAAAAGATCAAGTAAAATAATACGTTAGATGGAAGAGAATAAATTGGATTTAAACACCATTATCGGCTTTGTGCTGATATTTGGAATCCTTGTTTTTATGTTTTGGCAAAACCAACCTACCCCAGAAGAGTTGGAAGCGCAAAAAGCCAAACAAGAACAAATAGAGGCTGCCAAAACGGTACCGGCCGAGGCTAATAATACGGTACCTGTAGAGGCAATTCCGGTAAATGCCAACGATTCAATTGCTGTTGCCAATTATAAAAATGCCATGGGTGCGTTTGGATATACCACCCCCAACGAGGGAACTACCGTTTTGGAAAACGACTTGCTTTATTTGGAAATAAGCAATAGAGGTGGACAGATCGTAGAGGCAAGAATGAAGGAATTTGTTACTTACGATTCTATTCCTGTTTATCTGATAAAGGATAATAATTCTAGTTTTGGACTTTCCTTTTCTACCTCAGATAATAGGGTGCTAAATTCTAAAGACCTCTATTTTGAACCATCCTTATCTACTTCCGGAGATTTACAGGTATTGTCCATGAAGGCCAAGGTATCTGCAGATAAGTACTTGGAGTATAGGTATGAGATGAAACCAGAAGAGTATTTAGTCGGATTCCAAGTGCGTTCACAAGGGCTTAACGGGATAATAAACAGTAATAATCCCATTAATTTAGATTGGAGATTAAAGGGAATACGACACTCTAAAAGTGTACAGTACGAGAATAGGTATACCAGACTTACCTACAACCATAGTAAAGGTAAAATAAGTAAACTCTCCGAAGGAAGTACGGACGAAGAATTAGAAAATGATGTGAAGTGGTTGTCGTACAGACAACATTTCTTTAGTTCCATTTTGGCTAATCCCAACAATTTTGAATCGGCTAAATTGCAGTCGGTTAATTTAGTGGAGGAAGAAAGTCCTAGCCAAGGTTTTACCAAGGAATTTGCAGCAGAAATACCCTTAAAATTAGAAGCTGGGGAGCTAGCCTATAATTTAAATTGGTATTACGGACCTACAGATGTAAAGGTTTTGGCACAGTACAAGGAGTTGGGCCTTGAAGATTCTATTCCCTTTGGATGGGGAATCTTTGGATGGATTAACCGATATATGTTTACCCCCATATATACTTTCTTAAGTTCGTTTTTACCTTATGGAATTGCGATTGTGGTTATGACCATTCTTGTGAGATTGGCCATGTCACCAGTAACCTATAAGTCTTATTTGTCCCAGGCTAAGATGAAGGTGTTAAAGCCAGAAATTACCGAGCTTAATGAGAAGCACAAGGACAATCCTATGAAGAAGCAGCAAGAAACCATGAAGCTTTACAGTAAAGCAGGGGTGAGTCCTATGAGTGGTTGTGTGCCTGCATTGTTGCAGATGCCTATATTTTACGCACTGTTTATGTTCTTCCCTACTTCCTTTGCCATGAGGCAAAAGTCTTTCTTGTGGGCAGAAGATCTTTCGTCCTATGATGCCATAGCTCAATTGCCATTCACTATACCGTTTTACGGGGATCACGTAAGTTTGTTCCCAATTTTGGCCTCCCTTGCGATCTTCTTTTATATGATGATGACTACTGGTCAGAACATGCAGACCCAGCCGGGAATGCCAAATATGAAGTTCATTCTTTATCTGTCGCCCTTAATGATGTTGTTCTTCTTTAACAACTATGCTAGTGGACTGAGTTTGTACTACTTTGTTTCCAACTTAATTACCATTTTGATCATGTTAGTAATTAGGAAGTTTATTTTGGATGAGGATAAGATCCATGCCCAGATTCAAGAGAACAAAAAGAAACCAAAAAAGGAAAGCAAGTTCCAACGAAAAATGAGGGAAATGATGGAGCAGGCCGAGGAACAGAAGAAATTAGGGAAGAAGTAACAATTTCACCCTTATAAGAATAAGCTCCCAAGATTCGATATAAAATCGAGCCTTGGGAGCTTTTTGTTTGTTGAGCTTTGTGACTTAAAGTAGCTATCTCATGGAGGCGTTATGGACTATAGGCGTTAACATAATCGTTTGGTACTCCCTATGCATTATCACAGCTATTATAAGCTAGCCGCAAAATCTACTGCAGCTTGAGGTAGTAATACCTTATCAATTAAGTGTACTACGCCGTTAGAAGCTTTAATATCCACAGCAGTTATATTGGTATTGCTCTCCGAGGCATCTCCGATTACAAAAGTTTCTCCAGAGGCAATTACTTCAATACTATTTTCTGCATAGGCGGTAGCAACCATTCCCGCTGTTAAATCGGAAGCCATTATTTCACTAGGAATTACATGGAATAATAGGATGTCTCTTAATAAATCCTTTTCTGCCTGCGTATCAAAGTCGGCCAAACTGTTATAGTTGTCCCCAAGCGCTGCCAATAGGGCAACAAAGGCATCGTTGGAAGGAGCAAATACCGTGAAGGGACCATCTCCTTGCAATATAGCTACTAATCCGGCGTCTGCCTGTTGCAAGGCGCCAACCAAAAGACTTAGATCGTCTGTAGCTACAGCCAGCTCAACAATGTTCTTGGCCGTAAGGGAGGTAACAAAATCTATCGCTGCTTGTGGCAAAAGTACCTTATCTATTGTATGGGCTACCCCGTTGGATGCCATAATATCGGTTGTACCGATAGTAGCGTTCGTATCTGAGGCATCACCAATTACGAAGGCATCTCCAGAGGCGATAATTTCTATGTTATTATCTGGGTAGGCCGTAGCTACCATTCCAGCGGCTAAATCCGCTGCTAACACTTTTGCGGGAATGACATGGTATAAAAGAATGTTTTTCAATAACATAAGCTCTTCCTCTGTATCAAAATCGTCCAGGCTATTGTAGTTATCTCCTAGGGCATCCAAAAGAGCTGCGAAAGCATCATTAGTTGGTGCTAATACGGTAAAAGGACCTTCTGCGCCTAATGTTGCTTGTAAATCTACCTTAATTACAGCATCTTTTAAGACTGATAAGCCTTCTGTGGCAACAACAATATCTACCAGTGAGTTGCTTTTGTTAAGTTCGTCTAATACAGCCTGTGGTAGTAGTACTTTGTCTATGATATGAACGATACCGTTACTAGCCATAACGTTGGCTGAGGTAACATTTGCTTCTGTGTTAGTAGCATCCATTAGGGAAACTCCACTGTCTAAATTAACAGTGAGTGATTCACCCTGTACCGTTGTTAGCTCCTGACCATTAACTAAGTCTGTAGATTTAGCGCTAACTCCCGAAATAACGTGGTACGTTAAGATGGCGGCAAGCAGGTTCTTCTTTTCGTCCGTGTCAAAATCCTCTAGGGAATCGTAATTGTCCAAACTTGCAAACAAATCCGCAAATGCGGTATTGGTTGGGGCAAAGACTGTAAAAGACCCATCGCCACTTAAAGTAGCCACTAGATTATTATCAGCACTTTCATCTGCGGTCTGCAACGCGGCAACCAAATTGCTTAGAGCATCCGCACTTAGTGCAGTTTCAACAATGTTTTTACTGGGGATTTCTTCTTTCATATTGTCATCATCGTCATCGTTGCAGGATAAAATAAATAAAGATAATAGCATCAGGAAAGCCAATTTTTGAAAATTAATAAGTGTTTTCATAATAGTATGTTTAAAATGTTAAAAGCAAAACTGTTTAATGTTTGAACAATAAGTTTAAACAAAACTAAAAAAAACAATGAATTTAGCACTATGCTTTTATTTTGTTTATACTTTTTATATAAAAGTTTAACATATTCAGGAGTTTTTCTATGCTTTAAATTGCAAAATCATAATTAAAAAGGAGTTTTAACAGCTGTTTTAGCAATACGGTTTTGGGAAATCATTAAAAAAATATTCTGGGCCACCCAATTTCCAATTTTGTATTTTTGCACTATAATTCGATGTAATGAAAAAGGTAGTTGTAGGACTTTCAGGTGGGGTAGATTCCAGTGTAACCGCATATCTCTTAAAAGAGCAAGGGTATGAGGTGATTGGTCTTTTTATGAAAAACTGGCACGATGATTCAGTGACTATATCCAATGAATGTCCTTGGTTAGAGGATAGTAACGATGCCCTTATAGTGGCCGAAAAACTCGGAATTCCTTTCCAGACGGTAGATTTAAGTGCTGAGTACAAGGAGCGTATTGTGGACTATATGTTCCACGAATATAAAATGGGTAGAACCCCAAATCCCGACGTACTCTGCAATAGAGAGATAAAGTTTGATGTCTTTATGAAGATTGCTATGAAATTAGGAGCAGACTATGTGGCAACTGGGCATTACTGTAGAAAGGGAACCCTTACCAATCCAGACGGTACGGAAACCTATCAGTTATTGGCGGGGGTTGATGCCAACAAGGATCAATCTTATTTTCTGTGTCAATTATCCCAAGAACAACTATCAAAGACCTTATTTCCTATTGGGGAGTTATTAAAATCCGAGGTAAGGCAAATTGCGTCGGAGAATGAATTGATTACTGCCGATAAAAAAGATTCGCAAGGCCTTTGTTTTATTGGAAAAGTACGGTTGCCAGAATTTCTACAGCAAAAGTTAAGTCCCAAAAAAGGAGTAATTGTAGAGGTGCCTTCCGCATTGCCACAACTTCATAGCGAAATCCCAGAATTTGATTCTAAATTGGAGGAGCTTTCTTTCCATTCCCAAAAACCGGTCTATCAAATTACCGATGGTAAGGTGGTTGGGGAGCATCAAGGGGCTCACTATTTTACCAAGGGACAGCGAAAGGGACTGAATGTAGGAGGGACCAAGGAGCCCTTGTTTGTTTTGGAGACCGATGTGGAGGAAAACGTGATCTATACCGGACAGGGGAAAAGTCATCCTGGCTTATATAGAAAGACCCTCTTTGTAAATTTAGATGAATTGCATTGGGTGCGCTCCGATATGGCATTGGAGGTAGATCAAACCATGGAAGTAATGGCAAGAATACGCTACCGCCAACCCTTGCAAAAAGCAACCTTGTACCGAGTTGATGCGGGTATGTATGTAGATTTCGAGGAAAAACAATCCGCTATGACAGAGGGCCAGTTTGTGGCTTGGTATATTGGAGAAGAATTAGTAGGTTCGGGGGTAATATCTTAATGAACCATAAGTTCTTCCTACAAAGAGGGGGAGAATAGTGGTTATCCTTTAATAAGATCTTATTTTATAAATTAAAATCGGTACTATTTTCCTTCTAAAAGTAGGACAATCCATGCAGAACAGAATTACCTCACTTTTTAATATTACATACCCCATAATTCAGGCTGGAATGGTCTGGGCAAGTGGTTGGCGGTTGGCTTCAGCAGTTTCTAACGCTGGTGGTTTGGGAATCATAGGTGCCGGATCCATGTACCCGGAGGTGCTAAGGGAGCATATCATAAAATGCAAGAAGGCTACGGACAAGCCCTTTGGGGTAAACATCCCAATGCTGTACCCGGATATCGATAAGCATATGGAAACGATTGTGGAATTAGGAGTTCAAATCGTTTTCACTTCTGCAGGAAATCCTAAAACCTGGACCTCCTTTTTAAAGGAAAAAGGGATTACCGTGGTGCATGTGGTGAGTAGTGTCAAATTTGCACTAAAAGCAGAGGAAGCGGGGGTAGATGCTATTGTGGCGGAAGGCTTTGAAGCAGGCGGACATAATGGAAGGGATGAAACCACTACCTTAACCCTAATACCTTCTGTGAAAGAAAAAACTCATATTCCACTTATCGCGGCTGGCGGAATTGCCACAGGGAGAGCTATGTTGGCTGCCATGATTTTAGGAGCCGATGGGGTACAGGTAGGGAGTAGGTTTGTAGCAAGTAATGAAGCGTCTTCGCACCCTGCGTTTAAACAAAAAGTGGTGGAAGCCGGGGAAGGGGCTACTAAATTGACTCTAAAGGAACTTGCCCCAGTTAGAATGATGAAGAATAAGTTTTTTCAGGATATTCAGGATGCCTATGCAAGGGGTGCCACCGTAGCGGAATTAAAGACGCTATTGGGACGCGCCCGAGCAAAACGTGGCATGTTTGAAGGGGATCTGGAAGAAGGTGAATTGGAAATTGGCCAAGTAGCTGCCCTTATCCACGATATACGTCCGGCTGCAACTATTGTTGAGGATATGATGGCGGAGTTTAAACTAGCGCAAAAAGAAGTGGCTACCTTATAAAAAACCATAAGTTCCCAGAAACTTTACTCCAATACCCGAATGGTCACAAGCATCTGCCCAATGTGACGCTGACTGTGTTCCGCTGCGTGGGTTAAAAGTCCAAGCACCGTGGAGGGTAACTTCTTTCTACCTACCTCACGGGCTTGGGTAAGTTCAGATTCTGGTAAGCTTTTAAACAAATCAATTGCTTCCTCTACCTTGTCATGGAAGTTCTTAACCAATATTGAAACAGTTAGGTCTGGGTTGGATTCCCCTTCCTGTTTTAGAAATTGAAACTGCTGTTCGGTGAGCGACTTGCCCCGGGCATACGTCATGATGCGGTCTAGAACTCCCGTTAAATGCTGAATGTGAAAGCCCACCGAAGCACATCCCGATGGCCGTTCCCAAAGAAGATGATTGGGGAAATTGGCGGTATAGTGCACTAATTCCATGTTTGATTGTAGTAAGGCATGGGCTGCAGGTTGTAAAAAGGGGGAAATACCCTCAATAGGACCTCTAAGCCAAAACTCTGGTTCAGTTAAAGTAGTTGATGTTGCCATGGTTATTGTTCAGAATCAATCGTTGAAGTAATCTGATCTACTACGATTTTGGCCTTGTCTACTTCCATATTTTGCACATAGATATCTTGAATTCCCTGCATAGAGGAAGGAAATCCTGCCAATCGCCCAGATTCGGATTCATCCTTTACTATGGGGGTTATACCAATTTCTATAAGTGCTTCCTTAATTCGTCCCGAAACCAGAAAATTTCCAGAAAATATTTTTGTATACTCGTTAACCATAGCTCAGGGTTTTAGTGTAAATCTAAAGTTAATAAAAATTAGGGAACAGTAAACTTATATGGGCCCTTAATATAAATGAGGTCTTTATTCCTTTCCAGAAGATAAACTAGCGATTATTTTGGCAATCCTATATGCCCCTTGGAAGAATAGAAGCCAATAAAATACTTTTAGTACCTGCCAATGTAGTTGTTTATTTATTCCTTCTTAAGGAGGTAAATATCTCCTATCAATCTATTTAGCTCGTCGTCTAGAGTGCCGTTGTAGATGCCTCTAATCTGTTTAAGCTTATCTACAAGAACAAAGTTGGGTGTATGGATAAAATCTTGTAATCCGCCGTCCCCTTCATCAACGGCGGCAAAAAAGCTTCTTCTAGCCAAATCGTAAATGTGTTTTTTATCACCGGTAGTAATATTCCATTTGGAGGGGATTACCCCATTTTTGTCGGCATATTGGCGCAATACCGGGACACTATCTAAGTCTGGGGTCACGGAAAGTGAAAGTAGTTTTATCTCCGGGTCGTCCAAGAACTCATTTTGTAGTTTATTCATATTATTGGCCATTATGGGGCAAATGCTGGGACAACGGGTAAAAAAGAAATCGGCAACATAAATTTTGTTTCGATAGTCCTGTTCGGTGACTACCTTCCCCTCCTGGTTAATTAGGCTAAAACTGGTGATCGTATGGTTTGCCCCTTGTCCTTGTTTGATGGGATCTACCAATGCTGGATTAAAATCCTTAGGCTGGTAGACGGGTAGAGTTTTTTGTTCCCTAGCACCAAATCTATTAATAGAAACCAGGATAATGATGAATACTAAGATCATTACAACACTAATGTATTTTAGCTGTCCCATAGGCTATTTATTGGTAAGGCTATAGATTATTGGGTGTTTCCGTTAGCTATTTACAGAACGGGCCCATTAATAGCCAAATCGGCGTATTTCCAGGCGGTGTCAAACTCTTCTTTAATTTCCTGGGCTTCTTTCGTTTTATTTTGTGCCTCTAGGCTTTGGTGGAGTCCCATTAATGACCAACCGTTTTGTCTCAGTACTTCCAAATCTTCCTTAAAGCGCATTTCTGCCTCCCCGTATTTGCCCGCTTTTAAGAGTACTGCCCCCAAGGTTTGTCGTACCGGGATGTGCCATGCTGCCGGTTCGCTATAAATCAATTGGTCTTCAAAGCTAACGGCCTTATTGAGGTGTTCCACAGCTTTCTCAAGATCGCCTTCTGCGGCGGCAAGCTCCCCGGCCACCACTTGGTAGGCTACTTTCACGATGTTAGAGGACGGATTGGTATAATTGGCAATTACGCTTTCGAGGGCGGGATTTTCTTGCATCGCTTTTAAAGCATCCAATTCTTCCCTAGCTTCTATCAGATTGTTTTTTCGGATAAAAGCAATGCCCCTTGCATAATGCCATATAAGCTTTAGGTGTAGGTATTGATCCCCAGGATAGGGGGTAGTTAAGATTTCATTCCATTTTCCAAATCGGGAATAGGCTAAAAGAGGGGTAGCGGCAAAATCTTGTAAAAAGGGCAGATTTTCCAATTCCCCAATAGGGACCTTTTCAGCTGTTTTTTTGGCGGCCTCAATGGCGGTATGGCTATCCCCCAAAAGACTGGAGGCCGACCATAAAAAATGAAGGTTGTGTGGATAATACCCCAAAGGATACATGCCCTGTGCATAACACTGTGAAATATAATCCTCATCTGCTAAAATTGCAGCTTTATTGGATTCTACCGCGTCTTTATACCTGCCCACACGTATATAGATATGGGAAGGCATGTGTACTAGATGGCCCGCTGCCGGTATTAAAGATCCCAGTTTGTCTGCGCTGGTAACGGCTATGTCTGGATAGGGGAGCTCTACCATATGAATGTAGTAATGGTGCGCACCGGGATGGTTGGGGTTAATCGCTAAGGCACGTTCCAAGGCAGTCTTTCCTTTGGGGGTGTTCTTAGCCGGATTCCCTTCCTTATCCCAATAGTTCCAAGGGGTGGTATTCATCACTGCTTCCGCATACAACGTCTGTAGGTCTGCATCCTCAGGGAATTTCGCTGCTACTGCTGCCATTGCCCCCATGTAGGCCTCATTAAGCTGTACTATGTCTGCAGACAAATCCTCGCTATACCGATGGGTCAATGCCGTTATCAGTGCCTGTTCCTTTGGGGAGGCATCTGCAGCTAACTTTTTAGCTTTCATCAGGGCTTCGTATGCTTTGGTTTTGCGTTCGTCATCGGGGAGAGGATCGTTTATGTTGGGCCCCAGCACATAAGCCTGTCCCCAATAAGTGATGGCCGATTGGGGATCTAGTCTACTAGCTTCCATAAACGATCTGTGCGCCTCTGCATGATTAAAAGCGTAGGCGAGTTTTAATCCTTGATCAAAAAAAGACTGTGCCCTTTCATTCTTGGTACTTATCTTAAAATGATGGTTCCCCATATTCTCAAACAAAGGGGATATCTGCTGGGTAGTATCCACATTATTCAACATAAACTTGGCTACTGTACATTTCATGGAATACAGGGAAGCCTGCTGAGGCTTGGCAATGATGGTCCCCTCTTGGTTTTTTTCCGTTGGCACGGCAATTAAAATAAGAAGGACAAAACAGAGAATAATGGTAATTAATACTTGGGCTGACTTTGTTTTCATCGGACTGCGTTTTTGTAATTAATGAACCATAATCAAAATGGAAATGATGAAGGTTTTTAAGCAATTACTTGGCATAACTCAGGTCATTCTTACTATAATACCTGGTCGCTACGATATCATCCATAGTTATATCACAAGGGCTTCCGCACTTGTAGCGCCGTATAGGGCTAAAGCATTTGGTAATGAGAAGGGGCGTTAACTGTACAATGCGTCTTGAGGGGCGATTTTTTAAATTAACCTATGCCAATATAGACGCGCATAAACCAGCAATGGCTGTTCAAAAGAAATTTGTGGGGGATAAAATTCCTTGCTTTCGGGGAAATATTACAAAGTGGAATCAGTAAAACCTAGAGCCACTACCTCTAAAGTTAATTAATTTTTAGTTATGACGGAAGTGTTATGGAAATTATTAAAAATTGTTAGGGTTGGGATATAGGAGTCTGGCGGGTAATATTAATGTAAACCTCCCTATTCAATAGCCGGTATACGGTAATTGGTAGGATTGGTTGGGGCTATGTAATTACAACAGTCCCCTAGCTTTTATTTCCAAGTACTTGTTGATGGTGTTTACGGTTAGGTTTTCGGGTTTGCTAAGGATAGTCTGTATACCATGCTTTTGCAATTCGGTTACAATGAGTTTCTTTTCGTATATAAACTTCTCTGCGATGGTCTTCTCAAATATTTGTAGGGTGGTGGTTGCCTTTTTTTCTGAAAAATGATTTAGTTCTGTGTTCTCAAAGAAAATAACAACCAATAAGTGCTGTTTGGCAATAGCCTGTAAATAGGGGAGTTGTCTTTCTAGGGCATCCAAAGTTTCAAAATTGGTGTACAACAACAGTAGGCTCCTATGCGGTATATTTCTTTTGATATCGGCGTATAACATGCTAAAATCGCTTTCAACAAAATTGGTCTTAACATTATATAGGGTTTCTAAGATGAGGTTCATCTGAGCGCTTCGCCTTTCTGCCACCACCCTGTTTTCTATCTTGTTGCTGAAGGTAAACATCCCCGCCTTATCCTGTTTTTTTAGAGCGATATTGGAAATTACCAAGGTGGAGTTCACAGCGTAATCCAATAAACTAAGACCATTAAAGGGCATTTTCATTACACGTCCCTTATCTATGATGGCGTAGATTGGCTGTGAGCGTTCGTCTTGATATTGATTAACCATCAATTGCCCTCTTTTGGCCGTGGCTTTCCAATTAATATCACGTACGTCGTCGCCTAACACATAGTCCTTTATCTGTTCAAACTCCATGGTATGCCCAATTCTGCGTATTTTTTTAAGGCCATATTCATGCAATCGGTTGGTAAAGGCCATAAGATTGTATTTGCGGAGCTGTAAGAAGGAAGGGTAAACGGGAACCTCCTGTTGATAGCCAAATGTATATCTTTTGGCAACCAATCCAATAGGGGAGCGGGCAAAAATATTTAGATTCCCAAAGACATAGACCCCCCGTTGGGTGGGGCGTAGTTGATAGGTGAAGCGCTTGGAATTTCCCTTGTTTAAGGTGGCTAAAATTTTAAAATCCCGCTTTTGGAATTGATGGGGTACCTCGTCCAACACCTTAATGGTTACACGGAATAAATAGGTGTTAGAGATACGGACCTCTATGTCATTTGCATCTCCGTTAGATAACTTTTCGGGCACAGTACGCGCTCCTATAACTTTTCCTTTGGAAGCAAATAACAGCAATAAATCCGTTAAAACAAGCAAGATAAATATATAGAATAGCCATTTAATCACCCCTAGGAGGTGGGGAAATGGGTGGGAGAGAATAAACCCTAGCACCAGTCCGGTGAGTACGATAAAAAATCGTTTCTCTAGATAGGTGTTTTTAAAAAATTGCTTCAAAATGCTGATTTATTAAGGAATAAAACTTCTTTGACCTACCTGGGGATTTCCATAGTTTCAATAATTTGTGTAATCACCTTGTCTGGTGTCAATCCCTCCATTTCACGTTCTGGTGTTAATATAATACGATGTCCCAAAACGGCGATGGCCACTTTTTTAATATCGTCCGGAGTAACAAAATCGCGCCCGTTTATTGCGGCCATGGCTTTGGAAGCGTCCATAATGGCAATGGAGGCCCTTGGTGAGGCCCCAAGGTAGAGATTGGCATTTATCCGGGTGTTGTTTACAATTCCAGCTATATACTTCATCAAATTCTGCTCTATAATGATTTCCTTGATGGTATCTTGGTAAGCGCTAATCTGGTCTGCGCTGAGCACTGGGGCTATTTCTTCTTCCACTGCTTTATTTTTTTGTTGGTGCTTGCTTTCCAAAATCATGATCTCTTCCTCTAGAGAGGGGTAGTTTACCTTAATTTTAAAAAGGAAGCGGTCTAATTGTGCCTCGGGCAGTCTATAGGTACCTTCCTGCTCAATGGGGTTTTGGGTGGCAAATACCAAAAATGGGGCTTGCATTTTGTGTTCCGTCCCATCCATGGTAATCTGTCTTTCTGCCATTGCCTCAAATAGGGCGGCCTGCGTTTTGGCCGGAGCTCTATTTATCTCATCGATTAAAATAATATTGGAAAATAACGGCCCTTTCTTAAATTCAAATTCCGAAGTCTTTACATTAAAAATGGCCGTCCCTAAAATATCACTGGGCATTAGGTCTGGCGTAAACTGAATTCTATTAAAATCTACGCTCATAGTCCTAGCTAAGAGTTTAGCGGTCACGGTTTTTGCCACTCCGGGAACCCCTTCAATGAGAGAATGTCCATTGGCCAAAATGGAGATAATTAGAAGTTGAATCATATCCTGTTGTCCAATGATCACTTTCCCTAGTTCGGACTTTATCTGTGTCACGGAGGCCTGTAATTCACTAAGGTCTATTCGGTTCCTAAACTCCAATGGATTTTGGGCGTTTTCCTTTGATATTTCTTCCATGCTTATTTTTTAAATTGTTCTATTTTTTTATTCAGGTTGATGAGGTCTTGTTCGTTGTGTTGTTTGTTGGTTTTCAATAGGATTAGTAAATCGATCATCGCCTTGGTTTCTTCAAAGGATTTTCCTGATCTGGACGATAGCTCACTCACCGTTTTATCATTTATAGTGTGGGTGTTTATATAGTAACTACTCCTTAGAAACTCTAAAAAGTAATTTATTTTTTTGGAAATTAGATCGCTGTAATCCCGATGGTCATGGTAAATACCCCCAACGGTCTTGGCAAAATCTATGGAAGAGTTTTCCAAGGGAGGTATTACCGGGATGATGCGTTGTTCCCTTTTGCCTTTAAACAATACAAAAATTAAAATTCCGGTTACCCCTAAATAATAGGCCCATTTTAGAGCGGGTTGGTTAAGGACAAAGCGCATGGGAGAATCTATAATAACCCTCCCAGCTTTTTTGTAATTGTCCCAGTAAACCGGAGCTTGGTTTAAATACGAAAGCGCATTCCCAACATACTCCTGGTTGCCACCAAGCATATAATAGTTGGTAAAAGCTTGGGGTGTGGTATTCAAATAAAAATTCCCTTGTCCAAAGGATACTCGGATATAGTTGGGCCGTTTGGTGTTTTTTAGGGAATCCATGGGCAGTGATCCAACCCGTTCAGGGAAGGTAATATGTCCCAAGACCGTGGTCTTTACCGTGTCTACGGAAGTAAAATGGGTATTGTAGAGGCCACGGGTCATGGCATAGTTCCTATTAGGGAATGTGGGGTGGGTAAGCTTAATTTGTACACTATCTTCCTTAAGGGTAGGTAAAGACGCTATGCTTAAATTTAAAGTGTCCATTAGAAAGTTACCAAAACTAGTGGCGGCCAGAAAGGCATCATTACCAGCATCCACGTAATTTAGCAATTGGTTCACCTCCTGTTTGTCTAGTTCCAAATAATTATTGATTAAAAGGTAATTGGATCTTTTATCGGATTGGTGCTTGGATAGGGGGTTGTATAGGCTTTGCTCTACCTTAACTATGTTTTGGGCCGGAAATATTTGTGGCAATTCTTCATATAGCACATAGCACCCAAAAGGAATTTTATCTCCAGCGGTGTAGGAAGGTTTCCAATTGATAGGCCTAGGACGCACAATTTCTGTGAAAATTATGCCTAGTAGCACGGTTAAAAATAACCCGATAATGATTTTAGACCGTTTATCCATGGCTGCTTGGATTATTTATAAGATCAAACTTTGGTTGTGCAGCCCTATAGGCAGCTTCATCAATTTCTTGCTCCCCGTACCACACGCATTCATACAAATAGGAAATCTCCTTAAAGAGAATTTTAAGGGAGGGAGAAGTGATTTCTTGCTCGTAATCTTGATTGGTTTTTTTGTACTCCCAAGCAATAACATCATTGCTGGATAGGGTTTTTAAGGCTATCAAATATTGATACCGAATAGCAGATCGGTAGTTCTTTTGGTTAATCGCATTTGCTAACAAGGCCTCCAAATCAATTTGATCTATATGTTCTTCGGATAGATTGAGAGGATCTAAAGAAGAGGCTTTTTTATTGAAAATGTGTGAAACTTGCTGCCCCGTTAAAAATTTTATCAATAGATAAATAGCCAGTAGCCCCATAAGAAGGTAGATCACTACCTCTAATACTTTTGCAATGTCGGCAGGAATTTCTATTCCAAACAAACCGTGTAGCCCATCTGAAAGCCAGGTAATAGTTCGCAATACTAAATTTTGTGACTCTCCATCGGCAAGTTCGTAATTAAATTCCTTACCGTTATACTTATTGCTAAGGTCTTCCTTAAAGCTCCTAATCACCAAGGGGGTACTGTTATCTTCGGTCAGGACAAGGCTATCCTTAATCTCTTGGGAAAATCCCATGGAATAACTAAAAAATGCGAAAAGGGAATACAATCGTTTTCTCAAAGGTCTGGGCTTCCTATTTGGTCTATCTTGTTTCTAGTGTGAAGATTATATGTTTTTTCGTGCAGGGAGTAATATAAAATTCCGTTTACAAATTGTGATAAGCATTGCGAATATACCATAAGGATCAACAACAAGCAGGTACCCAAGGTGTAAACTATGGTGGGGACCAAGGAAGTGGTTAAATCTACATCGTTTTGCACCACGTGAAACGTATAGATGCCTACCAGGGTTCCGGGGATCATTAAAACCAATAAGAACAATAAGCCAATTAGAAACCCAAGGATAAAATTAACGCCTACTGCCCTCCAAAAGTTTTTGGAAACCAAATTCCAACCTTCTCCAAGAGCTTCCATGACCCCTCTTTTTTCTTTTAACATGGCAAAAAACGAGACCCCTACCCAGGCCATGAAAAAATATTGAACCACATATTGAGCAATCATTCCAACAAGTGGGATAATAGCCAAAATAACGGCTATGAGCATATATCCAAAAAATGCTAAGATCATCACTAAAATAAAGGCTAGAATATTTCCCATATTGCGCTTAACGGTTTCCCATACGGAGGACTTATTAATATTTTGCCCTTCTTGTTCTTCGTAATGAATCATATAGGAGGTGCTTAGACTATAATTGAGGATGGCGACCACAAGGAAAATAATAAAGAACAGGACACCGCCAATAATAAAGTAAGTCCATGGTTCCGAAGCGGTAATCATGCCTCCCAGAGGGTTTTGCTCATTGGCGATAAGGGCTAGCACCCCAGATACCATCAGGTAGCTAACTACCAGCAGACCAATAAGAAATACGCCGTTGTAGCTGATGAAAATATTGGTGAAGTTTTTGAGGTTCCTTTTTAGGAAATCAAAATACAAGGAAATGATATCACCAAAGTCCCTGTTTATTTTAAGTTCGATAAACTGCTGATCCTTTTCGTTCATTTTTTCGGTTTAGTAAGATGGGGTATAGAATATAATAGTATACAATAAGGGAAAATGAGGCTCCGATAATGGTTAACGCCAACCAGACCGACATATTGGAGTAGCGGGTTATAAATCCTTCTATAAATCCGGCAAGGATAAAAAAGGGAACGGTACTCACCACAACCTTTAGTCCGTCTTTAGCGCCCTTCATAAAGGAAACCCGCCTAGAGAATGTTTTTGGAAAAAGTATACTATTTCCCATGATGAGTCCGGCACAACCTGCCACTACAATTACCGATATTTCTATGGTGCCGTGTAGCCATATCTGTTTATTAGCTTCAAAAAAGACCTGTTGTGTATAAAAAAAGGTGATAAAAGCTCCTAGCATAACGCCATTGCTAAAAAGAATATAGGCGGTACCAATACTTGTAATTACCCCAAAAGCAAAAGCTAAAAATGCCACGCGTATATTATTGATGGTAATCCCTAGAAAGGACCCAATTTCACTGCCTCCCTTATAAATAGCGGTTGGGTCTCCCATGGCTATATTATTAAGGGTTTCGTTTATATAGGCATCTCCCAAAATTAGGCGTACAAAAGAATCGTCATAAAGTGAAGAGATACTCCCTATGGCTGCTGAGACGGCAAATAGTAAAAAAGCAAGGAGCAGGGTAGGGTGATATTGTTTAAAAAATAAAGGGAATTCGGTTTTCCAGAAATCTATGATCCTATTCCGACGCTCTTTTTTGTTCTTATATAGTTTTTGGTGGGCTTGTGAAGCCAAGGAGTTTAAATACAGTAAAGTCTTGCTGTCAGCATAATAGGTCTGTGCATAGGCAAGGTCATTGGTGAGTTTAATATAGGCATTGGCCAGTTGGTCTGGACTCATGTGAGCATTTAAGTTCATGGCCTTTTCAAATGCCACCCATTTTTCCTTATTTTGCCTCACGAAAGCAGCTTCACGCATAGTGGAATTGTTGTTGGAAAAATAAAAATAGCATTAATATGTCCAACCTTCAAATCAATACAACGCAAAATGTAATGCTCCACTATAAAATTGTTGGGGTTGGGGAGCGGATTATCGCTTTTCTAATAGATGGCTTTTTACTATACCTCTATGCGGTACTAGTACAATTCATAGGCACTGCTATTGGATATATTTGGGAGGATAGTTGGAGCCAGATAGGTTTGGTAAGCTTAATTTTTCTGCCTGCTATGTTCTATAGCTTGCTGATGCATAGCTTATTCAACGGGCGTACCGTAGGGAAGATGCTTATGCAGATAAGAGTGGTACGGGTAGATGGGACTCCAGTACATTGGTCTAACCTCTTGGTGCGGTGGATGCTTAGACTCGTAGATATTTGGCTATTCTTTGGTTCAGTGGGGATATTGGCTATTTTGTTCACGGATAAAAAACAACGATTGGGGGATGCAGCGGCAGGAACGGTAGTGGTTAGCACCAAAAAAAAGGTGAAGGTTTCACACACTATATTGGAGGAGGTAGAGGAAAATTATATCCCTACTTTTACAAATGTCACCTTGTTAACAGACAAGGATGTAAGGCTTATAAAGGAAACCTACCAAATAGCAAAAAGTAGCAGGGATTACAAAACATTAACTGTGCTGCGAAATAAGATAGAGCAGTTACTGAATACCCAATCCGATCTTTATGATATCCAATATTTGGATACAGTCCTTAAGGACTATAATTTTTATACCCAAAATATCTAGTTATGATGCACTTTGCTTTTGATGTAATAGGTACCGTTGCTTTTGCAATTTCGGGCGTAATGGTGGCTATGGATAAAAAACTAGATCTCTTCGGGGTTTTTATCATCGCTTTTGTTACCGCGGTAGGTGGAGGTACTTTAAGGGATGTATTAATAGGAAACACGCCAGTTTTATGGATGCAAGATCATATTTATATTTACATCATTACGGTTACAGTTATTCTATCCATCCTGCTGAGAAGTAAGATAAAGTATGTACGTACGTCTATCTTTTTGTTCGATAGTATTGGAATTGGCTTCTACACCCTGTTGGGAATTACCAAGGGACTTAGCGTGGGGCTGTCTCCAGTTATGTGTATTGCCCTAGGAACTATGACCGCTTGTTTTGGAGGAGTTATACGCGATATCCTCTGTAATGAGATTCCAGTTATCTTTAGGAAAGAAATTTATGCAACCGCTTGTATTTCGGGAGGTATAAGTTTTTTCTTGATACGGGAACTTCCGATAGATATACTCTATGCCGAAATTTTCACCATTCTTATAATCATTGGAATACGCTTATGGGCAGTTAAGTACCACATATCGCTACCCAACATTTATCGAAGTTTTAATACCATGGAATAAACTCAAAATCCCACCTGCACTTCTTTTGGGGTAATTGGTTTAGACCTTAATTAATTACTTCTGCTTTCTGAATGATGATGTTCTGGGAGGGCCAATCACCGTTGTCTACAGGTTGACGGTTTATTTCATCTACCACATCCATTCCCTCGATAACCCTACCAAAGGGGGTGTAATTGTTGTCTAGGTGGTAAGATCCCGGCTTGGTGACTACTATGAAAAATTCGTAGGGAGAGGCCAATTTATGGGGGTTATCCATATCACTGCTGGGCATAGATATGGTACCTCTGTGGTGTTTATGCCCTTTTCTTGTGTCCGGGGGCAAGAGGTATCTTCCTATTTCCCCACGTTTTTTGGCGGTCTCCATATTATCGGCGTTGCCTCCTTGGATGATAAAATCCTTTACCACCCTGTGAAAGTAGGTGTTGTTGAAATAGCCGTTTTTGGTTAGATAAATAAAGTTGGCCTTGTGGTAGGGGACGTTATCGTACAATTCTATGATGATATCCCCAAACCTAGTGGTTAGTTTAACGGTGTTTTCCGTTAGGGTCTTGTTGTATTCGTAGAAGAACTCAATGGCATTATCTTCGGTGAGTTTAAAGGGTTCTTCCTCTTTTTCCACCTCTTTCACTACTTCTACTTCCCCTGTCTTTTTTTCGGCTTCGGTTTTAAGGGAGTCCAAGGAATCCGATTTAGTCTGTACCTGAGGGACCTCCTTATTTTTAGTGGATGGTTGATCCTTACAACCGATGATTAGAAGGATAAGAAATACGCTAAATAAGTGAAACGTTTTAAAAGTCATAAACTTGGGTTATTTTTACTGGCTTCGCAAGAGGGAATACCTCATTTTAATTAATTTACGCGAAAAATACAAAAAAATAGAAATTGTGAATTTCAAGGATTTTGCCGAGCGCATGTCAAAAATAGAAAATCTAGATTTACCTGGAAGTGCGTCCCATCATAAAATGGTTCCTTTGTTCAGGCAAAAGGAATTGGCAGCTAGGGCTACGGAAAAAAGAAATCCGAAGAAAGCAGCGGTAATGGCCTTGTTTTATCCGGATATGGGTAACAATACCAACCTATTGCTAATTCTCAGAAACACCTATCCAGGGATTCATAGCAACCAGATAGGTCTTCCAGGGGGAAAGGTAGAAGTTGGAGATAAAAGCCTCTTAGATACGGCCTTGAGGGAAACCAGGGAAGAGGTAGGGGCAGATCCTGCCAATATTAGGGTCATCAGGCATTTGACAGATATTTTTATTCCCCCCAGTAATTTTGAGGTGACCCCTTATTTGGGACTATACCAAAAAGAACGCCCATTTTTGTTACAGGAGGAGGAAGTGGCCGAATTGGTTGAGGTTCCCTTGTACGAATTTATGGATGACAGAAAAATAATCTATCAAAAATTAACCACTTCCTACGCGAAAAATGTGGAAGTACCTGCCTTTAAATTAAAGGGTTACACGGTTTGGGGAGCCACTGCTATGATGTTAAGTGAAATTAAGGAACTATTTAAACAAGTGCTATAAAGCACTTATTTTGTAATTTTGAAAATTAACCAATAAAATATGGGCTTGTTTAAGAAAAATCCCTTTGGACATAATTTGTTTATTAAAAAATGGCTAATCCGCATCTTGGCGGTCATTACCCATAAACGATATAGAGGGTTTAACACCCTGGAAATAGAGGGATCCGAGATTATTCGTAATCTCCCCGATAGGAACGTTCTTTTTGTAAGTAATCACCAGACGTATTTTGCGGATGTGGTAGCTATGTTCCATGTTTTTAATGCCAGTTTAAGTGGTAGGGAAGATTCCATAAAAAATCTGGGGTACATTTGGCAGCCCAAACTAAATATGTATTACGTGGCTGCCGCAGAGACCATGAAAAAAAACCTGTTAACCAAGGTGATGGCCTATGCAGGCTCTGTTAGTGTAGAGCGTACTTGGAGGGCCGAAGGAAAAGAGGTAAAGCGCCAAGTGAAAATGAGCGATATTTCCAATATTGGAAAAGCCTTGGACGATGGTTGGGTAATTACTTTTCCCCAAGGAACCACTACGCCTTGGAAACCATTGCGTAAGGGTACCTCCCATATAATTAAAAAATATAAACCCGTTGTGGTACCGGTGGTAATAGACGGATTTAGGAGGTCTTTTGACAAAAAAGGACTTCGGGTAAAAAAGAAAGGGATTTTACAATCCATGGTTATTAAAGAACCCTTGGATATCGATTACGACAACGAATCCTTCGATTCCATCATAGAAAAATTGGAGTATGCCATAGAACAGCATCCTTCCTTTTTAAAGGTGCTCTCCAAAAAAGAATTAATGGCCATTGAAGAGGAGAATAAACAGCGAAAATTTAGAGTCTAAACTTCCATCTCTTTAAGCTCCTTATAGTTTTTGTTCAGTTTTTTTATCAATAGTCCGTAGAGTAAAAAATAGATACATCCCATAGCAGCGGTAACAATCACCCCTAATACTATTACCGTAGCCATCATGGTGATCTTTAGTTTGGCGGGATCTACTTGCTCCATAGAGTTGTCATAACCCATTGCTGCCATAGGGTCGTCGCTGAGGTATAAACCGGCGGCCATAACCAAAAATGAAATGAAAATTAAGGACAGGCAAAAAATGACATAGTATTTTACCGTCTTTCTTGTTTTTAAAATATTGGATAATAGTAGTTTGGCATTGTCCAAAGTAGATATTTCCTTATACCTTCTATAAAATTGATATATAAAAAAGAGGACTACGGAGTATTGAACGATACTGGATATCACCAAAAAGTTTCCTAATCCCAAATCCCGCCAAATTGCCAAGGTCTTGGACATGGACGGGGTTAGGTAAAGAAGGTGGGGAATTAGGAATTCCAATATGCTGATGATAAAGATCCACTTTACGATGGAGGAAGATTTTTTCCAGATCATCTTATAGATTTCATCGTAGCCTAATTGTGGCATTTGATCCCCTCTCTTTTTCCAATCTTTTTTTAGTAGTTCTAGTTCGTCCATTATCATTAGGGGTTTAAGATTGTGCGTAATTTGTTTTTAATCCTATTCATTTTTACCCGTGCATTTACCTCGGTAATACCTAGCGTATCTGCAATTTCTGTGTAGTTCTTTTCTTCTAAATAGAGGAATACAAGGGCTTTGTCTATATCGCCCAATTGTTTTACCGCATTGTACATCAGTTTTAGTTGCTGTTCTTCCGTAGGATCGTACTCATCTGCACTAATTTTAAAGATTACCGATTCGTAGTCTTGAGTGCGTATGTTTTTCTTGGATTTTCTATATAGGGTAATTGCAGTATTCAGCGCTACCCTATACATCCATGTACTAAACTTGGAGTCGCCCCTAAACTTTGGATAGGCCTTCCATAATTGAATCGTTATCTCCTGAAAAAGGTCTTTATGGGAGTCACGATCATTGGTATACAAAGTACATACCTTATGTACTATGTTCTGATTTTTCTCTAATTCCGTTACAAACTGATGCTCCAGGTCTTTGGTCACTTCACATTTTTAGTTGGTAGTCTACTATTGGTAGTGCAAAATAGGTTTTTGTTACAACCAAGTACTACAATAATTTATACTGTTTTATAATTATGGGGATCTCTTTCCAAAGTTCGATTAATTATAGCTATCTTCTCCTAACATTGGCAAGGTGCATGCTATTAGGATATTTCCATAGCATCGGTTTTTCGGGGATTTTTCCGAAACTACTTGTATTACCCTTAGACAAAGGTAGAAAAGTCTTACGTTTTTTTCCATAAGCAGTACGTTTTCCCATTTTGTTTCCATAAGGTTGCTAAGGTGGATAAAAACCAAATGATGATAGAGAACTTCTAGCATCTCGCTTTTGGTAGGGTGGAGCGTGCTGGGGAATGGAAGGAATAATAATGGAAACTTGTTATTCTCAGCTATTTCAGAAACCTTTATTTTTTTGCATATTTGGTAATATGAATATTCCGAAATCAAATTTTCCGAGAATTATTATTATTGGTGGTGGTTTTGCAGGAATCTCCATTGCAAAAAAACTAAGCGGGAAAGAGGTGCAGGTAGTATTGTTAGACAAGCATAACTACCACTGTTTTCAACCCCTGTTGTACCAAGTATCCACAGGGGGATTAGAGCCCGATTCTATTGCCTACCCCATTCGGAAAATACTAAAGGACTTTCCCAATTTCTTTTTTAGACTCGCAAATGTAGAAGAGGTTCTTGCTGCTGATAATAAAGTTAGGACCAATATAGGGGAGCTGGAATACGATTATTTGGTGGTGGCCACTGGTTCCGAAACCAATTACTACGGAAACAAAGGGATAGAAACCAATAGTATGGCAATGAAAACCATACCTCAGTCCCTTAATTTACGAAGTTTGATATTGGAGAATTTTGAACAGGCACTGCTTACGGATGAGCTTCACGAAAGGGACGCCCTAATGAATTTTGTAATCGTAGGTGCCGGACCCACAGGGGTGGAACTAGCAGGAGCTTTGGCGGAGATTAAAAAGGGGATTCTTCCAAAGGACTATCCCGACTTGGATACCAGGAGGGTGCAAATTAACCTGATACAATCGGGAGATAGGATTCTAAAGGAGATGAGTGAGAAAGCCTCCGAGAAAGCCGAAGAGTTTCTGGAGTCACTTGGCGTTCAGATATGGAAAAATATGCGGGTCACCAGTTATGATGGAAAAACGGTTACCACTAATACTGATGATACTTTTGACACCGCAGCTATGATCTGGGCAGCGGGAGTAAAGGGGGTACGTATAAAGGGTTTGGATGCCAAAAGGGTGCTTGCTCCTGGGGGTAGATTGGTAGTAAACCAGTACAATCAGGTGAAAGGATATGCCAATGTTTTTGCCATAGGGGATGTGGCCTGTATGCAAGAGGAGAATACCCCGTTTGGCCATCCAATGATGGCGCAGCCAGCTATACAACAGGGGAAAAATCTTGGAGATAACTTGGTGCGACTCCTAGAAAAGAAACCATTGCGTCCCTTTGTATATAAGGATAAGGGGAAAATGGCCACCATTGGTAGGAATAAGGCCGTGGTAGATTTGAAGAAGTTTAAGTTTCAGGGAGTTTTTGCTTGGTTCGTTTGGATGTATGTACATCTGTTTTTCCTAATTGGTTTTAGAAACAGAGCCGTGGTGTTTATAAATTGGGTGTATAATTATGTGCGTTTTGATAGGGAAGCGCGACTAATTATTAGGCCGTTCAATAGAAATTATGATGCCTTTAAAGAAGAGGGAGAGCACCGACTTCCCAAGGATTGAAATTGCCTTGTTTTGGGCAAGATCTCCTTATTGATGCAAGTTTACAGGCTTTCTTCCTCCCTGGTTGTTTTCCGTGGATGGTACTTCTCCATTACATCTCCTAAATGCACCCTGTCTAAATGCATATAAACCTCAGTAGTAGTAATACTCTCGTGTCCCAACATTTGCTGTATGGCTCTTAGGTCGGCCCCATTTTTTAATAAATGTGTGGCAAAAGAGTGCCTAAAGGTATGCGGACTAATGGTTTTCTTTAAGCCAATGGCATGGGCAAGCTGTTTTACGATGGTGAATATCATGGCGCGGGTTAGTTGGTGCCCCCTTCTGTTTAAAAACAAAATGTCTTCAGAACCTTTTTGTATTGGCATGTGTACCCGTACTTCCTTTCGGTATATGTTGATGTATTTTTTGTTGATTTTACTGATAGGCACAAATCGTTCTTTGTCGCCTTTTCCCACCACCTTTATAAAGTCTTCCTCAAAATAAAGGTCAGACAATCGTAATTCCAATAATTCTGACACCCTTAGACCACATCCGTAAAGGGTTTCTAATATGGCCCTGTTGCGTTCACCTTCGGGTTTGGAAAGGTCAATGGCTGCAATTAAACTATTGATTTCCTCCTCGGATAGGGTATCTGGTAATTTGCGTCCTACTTTGGGCGACTCTATAAGTTCCATGGGATTGTCTTCCCTATAATCTTCAAAAACTAAATAGTTGAAGAAACTTTTTAGTCCAGAAATAGTCCTAGCCTGCGATCGGGGATTAACCTGCTGCGCCAATTCGTAAATAAAGCGTTGTAAGGTGGATTTTGAAATGTAGATGGGACTTTCATTTATATTTCTAGATTCTAAAAACTGCACCAATTTTTCTAAATCTAACGCATAACTGCTGATGGAGTTTTTAGATAGTCCTCGTTCTATATTTAGGTAATGCTGATAATCGTGTATGGCATGCTTCCAATTCATAGGTTAAAGATAAAACGGATTTTGAAACTCCTTGTCCTTACTGCTCCATTTGTTTAAAACGCAGGTTAAATCTTACTTTTCTTAAGTATTTTATTGATATTTATAATATACGCAGAATACTTCCGTTTTCTTAATTAACGAAAATTTCTAATTATGAAAAGAATGTTTCTAGTGGCCGTTATGGCATTGTTTGGGTTTAGTGTACACGCTTAGGAAGGTTTTAAGGCAGGAGCACACCTTGGATTACCTGTAGGGGATGCAGCAGATTTCTCTAGCTTTAGTATCGGTTTAGATGTAGCCTATTATTGGGAGGTTGCCGACAGTTTTGTGGCTGGTGTTGCCTCAGGATTTACCAATGCATTTGGGAAAAGTACTACGTTTACTACTGGAGGAAGCTCTATGACCGTAGACTTTGATGATGTTCAATTTCTGCCTGTGGCGGCTTCTGGACGCTTTTTGGCCGGGGATAGTTTTTCTTTCGGTGCCGATCTTGGGTATGCCATAGGGATAAAGGAAGGGATGGACGGAGGATTCTACTACCGTCCCTTGGTAGGTTACAGTGTTGGATCTGCTATGGAGCTAAACTTTTCTTATACTGGAATTAGCTTGGATGGTATGAATTGGTCTACCCTTACGCTAGGGGTATTGTTTACCCTTTAATTTAATATAACTTTCAAGAAAGAGGATTAAAGAATACTTTTAGTCCTCTTTTTTTATGCCCTACATTTACCTATTTTTATCCCATGAAGATAATTATTATAAACGGTCCCAATCTTAATCTTTTGGGGAAAAGGGAGCCTGAAGTCTATGGCAAAACCACTTTTGAGGAATATTTTTCTGAACTACAATTTAAGTTTAAAGATGTGCAATTGGAGTATTACCAGTCCAATATTGAAGGGGAGCTAATTTCCAAGCTGCACGAATGTGGTTTTGAGGGGTACAAAGGAATTATTCTCAATGCCGGGGCCTACACCCATACTTCTATAGGGATAGGCGATGCCATTAAGGGAATAGAAACCCCTGTAGTGGAGGTGCATATCAGCAATACCTTTAATCGTGAAGAATTTAGGCATGTATCCTATATCTCTCCGGTTGCGGAAGGAGTGATCCTTGGGTTTGGACTTAAAGGGTACGATTTGGCTATAGAGAGCTTTTTGCAGAAGTAAGGGGGTTAATTTGGAAATGTGCCAATGTACCAGTGTACCAATGTACCAGTGTACCAATGAACCAATTTACCAATGTACCGATTTACCAATGAGGAAATGTAGCAATGGGTTTCATTTGGAGATTTGCTAATGTGTTTATTAGGAAATGGGGAAGGGAATAATGTAACAATTTACCAATGAACCAATGTAGCAATGAACTAATGTAGCAATGGGTGGTTTGACCCTTATAAAACAAGCTTTTACGTTCTTGTAGGTATCTTGAAAACGCAACGAATAGAAGAAGGCAGCGTTTAGAGGGTAGAAAGACTTAGCAAAAAGGACCTGCCAGCCGTTAGGAGGTATAATGGAAAGAGCGCCCCGCTAGGGGAATGACCATCAAAAGTTCAAGGTTTAAGTAGCTAGCTCGGCCGGACTAATCCGAATTTAAAGATAAGCTAATAGCTTATTGCCTACAGCCTAAAGCGGCATTTGGTCCATACAAAAATTGACGGTAATATCGCTACACTGGATACTAAACAAAATCGCTAAATTGCCTAGGAATAAAATGCCAGAGTTAAGTGGTCAACCTATATCAGGGACGTATAACTTACTACCCAGCAGCCATCATTGGCTTTAGGTACTTCTTGTCCACGTAAAAGGTCCCAAAGGGAAGTAAAGACGCAATAAAAAAGATAGAAAACATTTTAAAACCCCATTTTCGCTCCATGGTGAGCAATACGGCCAAGGCTACATAGGCAATAAAAAGAAAGCCATGCGCGTAGCCAATATAAATGTTTGGTTCTGGCATTTGCGCCAAATATTTCAATGGCATACCCAAACCAAAAAGCATTAAATAGGAAACTCCTTCAAGAATAGCGGTAATACTAAAAGCTTTTAACATCTCAATTTATTTTTATTGAACCCTGCTGGTCCATTGGTGTATTATAGATGGCCCTGACAAGCTTAGAAACCTGTCAGGGCCAAAATGGGCAAAGGAAATCAACTTCCTTCGCGTTAATTTTATAAATGGATTACTTCCCCATAAGCGTCTGCTACGGCTTCCATAACAGCTTCACTCATGGTTGGGTGTGGGTGTACGGCTTTAAGAACCTCATGACCGGTAGTTTCTAGCTTTCTGGCTACTACTGCTTCTGCGATCATATCGGTAACTCCGGCACCAATCATATGGCAACCTAACCACTCCCCGTATTTGGCATCGAATATCACTTTTACAAATCCGTCCTTCTCTCCAGATGCAGCAGCTTTTCCACTTGCAGAGAATGGGAATTTACCAACTTTAATATCGTAGCCTTTTTCAATTGCCTGTTTTTCCGTAAGTCCAACAGAAGCAATTTCTGGAGAACAGTAAGTACAACCAGGGATATTACCATAATCCAAAGGTTCTACATGCATGTCTGCCAATTTTTCCACGCAAAGGATCCCTTCTGCCGAAGCAACGTGAGCCAATGCCTGTCCTGGAACTACATCCCCAATGGCGTAGTAACCTGGTATATTGGTCTGGTAATAATCGTTTACTAGGATTTTGTCCCTATCCGTTGCGATTCCTACTTCTTCTAAACCTATGTTTTCTATATTGGACTTGATGCCAACTGCAGATAGTACCACATCGGCCTCCAAAACCTTATCTCCTTTGGCGGTTTTAACCGTAGCTTTTACTCCCTCACCGGAAGTGTCTACCTTGGTAACCTCGGAAGAAGTCATAATTTTAATTCCTGCTTTTTTAAGGCTACGCTCCAATTGCTTGGATACTTCTTCATCCTCTACAGGCACTACATTAGGGAGAAACTCTACCACAGTTACTTCTGTGCCCATAGCATTGTAGAAGTAGGCAAATTCTATGCCGATAGCACCACTACCAACTACCAACAACTTTTTGGGTTGTTTTTCCATCATCATTGCCTCGCGGTAGCCAATAATTTTCTTGCCGTCTTGTGGTAAGCTGGGAAGTTCCCTACTTCTTGCCCCAGTGGCAATAATAATATGTTTGGCGGAGTATTCGGTCTCCTTTCCATCAGCAGATTTTACGCTAACTTTTTTACCGGGCTTTAAGGTACCATATCCGTTAATGACTTCAATCTTGTTCTTTTTCATCAAAAATTGAACACCCTTGCTCATGCCGTCGGCTACGTTACGACTCCTTTTAACCACAGCACCAAAATCCTTATCCACTCCTTCGGCCATTAAGCCGTAGTCGCTAGCGTGCTGTAGGTATTCAAATACCTGAGCCGATTTCAATAGCGCTTTGGTAGGGATACAACCCCAATTTAAACATACACCACCTAGGTTTTCCTTTTCTACAATGGCAGTCTTAAATCCTAATTGGGAAGCTCTAATGGCGGTTACATAACCTCCTGGGCCACTACCTAACACAATAATATCGAAATTGCTCATCTATTTGTTTTTTTTGATAACTATATTATAAAGTGGCAAAGTTACAAAACCATCCCGAATTCCCACAGATGCCATTTCAAATTAATGGTAAATTAAGTCGACCAACATTTTAAATCGTGTTTAAGTGTGCTATAGAGGATAGTTCCCCTGTAAAATAGTTGGGAGTATTATTAGACCTTGGTATAGGAATAGGCCCTAGTTTCTACCGTGCACCAAGGTTTTCTCTGGCAGATATAGATTTTTTTAACGGACTCCAGACTTTACTATTGGGCAGGTTTAAACTTAAGGGCAATCCCATTAATGCAATGACGTTTCCCTGTAGTTTCCCTAGGGCCATCGTTAAATACATGACCTAAGTGCCCCCCGCAGGTGGCACAGAGCACCTCGGTACGTGCATAGCCTATAAGGTGGTCTACCCCAAAAGCCACATTTCCTTTTATTTCCCTATCAAAACTAGGCCATCCGGTTCCCGAATCAAATTTATGCTCGCTGCTATAGAGTTCCGTTCCACAGGCCTTACAGGTATAGACCCCTTCCTCTTTAAGGTGTAGCAAGGGGCTAGATCCCGGGCTCTCGGTGCCCGCTTTGCGCAGTACATAAAATTCCATGTCTGTAAGTTGTTCCCGCCATTCGGCCTCCGTCTTGTTGATGGTAAAACTTTCCTGCTGTGGAACAGCCGTTGTTTTGGAAGCTTCCTTTTCTTGGGAAGTTCCCTTACATCCTATAAAAACAATGCAAATTGCAAACAGTAGTCTTTTCATGGGGATTCTTTTTTAAGTTAGACGAGGTACGGGGCCTTTGCTTTCAAAGGTGTATTTAGCATATAGGGGACAGTAATCTTTTTAGCAACAAAAAAAGGCCCGAGTTTTTAAAAAAAAATCAAGAGCCTGTTTCGTAATTCCATTCATTTAAGGACGGTTAATTTATTTTAACCCGTTGCACTTCTTTTTCGGTGACCCCTAGGAAATTCATCACTGCGTTAATATTCGATTTGTCTAGTTTTGCACCAGATAATTTGTCCGCAGGTAGGATGGCTATTCTAAACACCTGTCCTTGAGTATCTGCCGGGGAAAGGGTGGATAAGTCAAAATCTGCCTCCAAGAAAATATTCACGTCAAGAAAGGTGTGGTCATAGTTATATTGTAGTATGCCTTGATCCAAGAGTAGGGTCTGTGGCAATAATCGCCATACATCTATTGGTGGGTTGTTGCCATCTGGGAGCTGTTCCCATAGCAAGTACACCAATACTACATCGGTCTCAAAGACCTCCACGGTTTGTGGAAAGGTGTAGTCTATTAAGTAATCATTGCTAGCAGTAAAATCCCCTTCAATATCTATTACGGTACCCAATATATTCACACCATCTTTTCCATCTTCTCCATCTATCCCGTCGAAGCCATCGAAACCTGGAGGTCCTGCCGGTCCTTCACAGGCCATAAAAAATAATGCAACGAATGTTCCTAGTAGTAAGCCTAATTTTTTCATAATATTAAATTTAAGGTTTAGTATAAAGACTGTTTATCAATGTATGTTTCAAGTGAGTTTCAAAAATCGTTCCACATTTTATAATTATACTTGTAAGCTAGGTAAGTGGTAATAAATAAGCTGCAATATAGAGGACACTTGCCGAAGTTACCTATATTTGAACTAAATAACACAATCATGACCAAGGTAGTAACCCATAGTTTATTTTCGGATTTTGATATAGACCTGTTTAAGGCGGGGAAACACTTTAAACTTTATGAGAAGTTAGGCTCCCATGTGCTGGAAGTAGATGGGGTAAAAGGAACCTATTTTGCGGTTTGGGCCCCTACGGCGAGATCGGTCTCTGTAGTAGGTGATTTTAATAGTTGGAATGATGCAGAACATCAACTTCACGTACGTTGGGATGGTAGTGGCATCTGGGAAGGTTTTATTCCAAAATTGGGAGCAGGTACCTTATATAAATATTGTATCCACTCTAATAACCACGGCGTGGTTACAGAAAAAGCAGATCCCTTTGCAAAAAGTAGTGAACACCCTCCAAGAACAGCTTCTATCGTTTGGGAGGCTAATCACGATTGGAAAGACGGGAACTGGATGGGAAGTAGAAAAGAAAAGAATTCCTTGGATAGTCCCTTTGCAGTCTATGAAGTGCATCTGGGGTCTTGGAAAAGGAAATCGGACAACAAGTTTATGTCCTACAGAGAATTGGCGGTCGATCTGGTAGAATATGTAAAGGAAATGAAGTTTACCCATGTAGAATTCATGCCTATCATGGAATATCCCTATGATCCCTCCTGGGGCTACCAATTAACCGGATATTTTGCTCCCACCTCTCGATTTGGAAAGGCGGAAGATTTTAAATTTTTGGTAGATACCTTACATCAAAATGATATAGGGGTAATCTTGGATTGGGTGCCCTCCCATTTTCCTGAAGATGCCCACGGACTTGGATTTTTTGACGGGTCCCATCTCTATGAGCACCCCGATAGGCGTAAGGGATATCATCCAGACTGGAAGAGTTTAATCTTTAATTATGGCCGTAATGAGGTGCGAGCCTTTCTCATTAGCAACGCCATGTATTGGTTAGATCATTATCATATTGATGGCCTACGAGTAGATGCCGTTGCTTCTATGTTGTACCTAGATTATTCTAGGGAAGAAGGGGAGTGGGAACCCAATATCTACGGGAATAATGAAAATTTGGAGGCCATATCCTTTATTCGAGAGTTAAATGAAACCGTGTATTCCAATTTTGAGGGCATTCAAATGATTGCCGAGGAGTCTACTTCCTTCCCCATGGTTTCCAAGCCAGTAAATATTGGCGGACTGGGCTTTGGGATGAAATGGATGATGGGATGGATGCACGATACCTTGGAATACTTTAAGAAAGATCCCTTATATCGAAAGTTCCATCAAAACGACCTAACCTTTAGCGCAACCTATGCCTTTACGGAAAATTTTATGCTGCCTTTCTCTCATGATGAGGTAGTCTATGGTAAGCAGTCACTTTTATATAGAATGCCAGGGGACGAATGGCAACGTTTTGCGAATTTAAGATTGCTATTTGGCTATATGTATACCCATCCAGGCGCCAATTTAATATTTATGGGAGGCGAATTTGGTCAATCTTCCGAATGGAATTTCCAAAATAGTTTGGACTGGCACCTGTTGCAATTCGATTTTCACAAGGGCATACAAAATCTAGTGAGGGACTTAAACGGGCTGTATCGCGATCGTCCGGCGCTCTATGAAAAGCAATTTAGTGCAGAAGGATTTCAATGGATCGATTATGGCGATCATGAAAATTCCGTCCTCACGTATATCAGAAAAGGACACGATTCGGAAAAAGATCTATATATAGCCTGTAATTTTACGCCTACTCCCCAACAGAAATATAGAATGGGGGTTCCAGTAACTGGATCCTTAAAGGAGGTGTTTAATAGCGATGGCAAGGAATACGGTGGGTCCGGGATTACGAACGGGAGTGTGAAAATCGCTAAGATTCCATGGCATGGTTATGAAAGATCTGTGGAAATTTCCATTCCGCCGCTGGGGATGGTGGTTTTTACCAAATAAAAGATGACCAATGCACTTCTGAAAAATACAGGGAAGAGTCATATCGTAAATAATACGGGAAATTCTTTTTTTGTACCTTCTTAAACTACAAGTTCATGATAACTAGTACCAAATTAGAATATAAAGGAAATCTATATCCCAATTCAATTGTCGATTTTAATAGGGATGCAGAAAAGCTATACTTCACCACCTTAAACGGAGTTATTCTGGAAATTACCGTTCTACGCGATAGTATCTGCAGGTTTAGGTATGCCACCGAAAATGTTTTTGAGCCCGATTTTTCCTATGCTATAAGCGAGAACGCTAGCTTGGGATATAATAAGTTGGAGATAGCAGAAACGGAAACGGAATACCTGGTGCACACTGCCAAGCTTACTATATTGGTAGATAAAAAGACCTTAAGGACACAAATATCGGACCTAGATGGCTTTATCCTCAATGAGGACGAACTGGGTTTTCATTGGGAAGAAAATTATGAATTCGGTGGGAATACCGTAAAAATGAGCAAAATCTGCCAACATGCGGAAAGCTTCTACGGGCTGGGAGATAAGGCAACCCACAGTAATCTAAAAGGCAAGCAACTTACTAATTGGGTAACGGACCAGTATGCCTATGGTAAAGATCAAGACCCGCTATATAAGGCAATTCCATTTTATATCGGCTTGCACAACGAAAAGGCCTATGGTATTTTCTTTGACAATACTTTTAAAACTGGGTTCGATTTTGCACATGAGCGGAGAAATGTAACTAGCTTTTGGGCAGATGGGGGGGAGATGAACTACTATTTTTTCTATGGTCCTACTTTTGCTCATGTTGTAAAAGGCTATACGAACCTTACCGGTACGCCGGAATTACCGCCCTTATGGGCACTGGGATTCCATCAATCCAAGTGGAGCTATTATCCAGAGAACAAAGTAAGGGAGTTGGCGGCAAAGTTTAGAAAGTTGAGAATTCCCTGTGACGGACTTTATTTGGATATAGATTATATGGACGGATTCCGCTGTTTTACTTGGGATAAAAAGTATTTTCCAAACCCCAAACAAATGGTCTCGGATTTGGAAAAAGACGGGTTTAAGACAGTGGTGATGATAGATCCAGGGATAAAAATAGACAAGGATTATTGGGTCTATCAAGAGGCGATAGCCAAGGATTATTTCTGTAAGCGTGCCGATGGGGCCCTTATGAAAGGAAAAGTATGGCCGGGGGAATGTAATTTTCCAGATTTCACCAATCCCGAGGTAAGGGAATGGTGGGGTGGTCTTTACAAGGAAATGTTCAAGGAAATTGGAGTACATGCGGTATGGAACGATATGAACGAACCTGCTGTCATGGATGTTCCTACTAAAACCGCTCCCTTGGATACAAGGCATAATTTTGATGGCCACCCTTGCTCGCATCGCAAAGCCCATAATATTTATGGGATGCAAATGGTAAGGGCTTCCTATGAGGGGATTAAGAAATATGTTTACCCCAAAAGGCCTTTTGTAATCACCAGAGCCGCTTATGCGGGTACACAACGTTATTCTTCTACGTGGACTGGGGATAATGTGGCTACCTGGGAACATTTATGGATAGCGAATGTGCAGGTGCAAAGGATGTGTATGAGCGGATATTCCTTTGTGGGATCGGATATTGGTGGTTTTGCGGAACACCCCACGGGAGAGCTGTTTGCAAGATGGGTGCAATTAGGCGTGTTTCACCCTTTTTGCAGAGTGCATAGTAGTGGAGACCATGGCGACCAAGAGCCTTGGTCCTTTAGCGATGAGGTTACTAAGATTGTGCGGAAATATATAGAACTTCGCTATCAACTTCTACCGTATTTGTATACCATGTTCCATAAATATGTTAAGGAAGGAACGCCCATGATTAAACCCTTGGTATATTTTGACCAAGAAGATCCCCAGACCCATTTCAGGATGGACGAGTTTATTTTTGGAGAGCAAATATTGGTGTGTCCCGTGCAAGAACCAAACGCCTTGGGACGCAGGATGTATTTTCCTAGGGGCACTTGGTATGATTATTGGACAGATGAGGTGATGGCCGGGGGAATGGAAAATTGGATTGATGCCAAATTGGAAAAAATACCGGTTTTTGTAAAGGAAGGTGCTATTATTCCAAAATATCCAGTTCAGCAATACGTAGGGGAACTGGAGATTAAAGAGCTTGTTTTAGAGGTCTATTATAAGAATGGGGTGGAAACCTCTACTGTATACGAGGATGCCCAGGATGGCTACGATTATAAAAAAGGAAGGTTTAGTCTACGGAATTTCCACTTTCGGGGTAAAGATCAAGAATTGATTATTCAGCAGTTTAAGGAAGGGACGTATATTACACCCTACGAAACCTTTAGACTTAATTTCCATGGCTTGCCTTTTAAAATTATGGAGGTTTGGGTAGATGGTGAGCAAATGGATACCGAAAACCTAGGGATAAACGATAATATGCATATTCATATAAGCAAAGATTTTACTGTTTTGCATCTTCTTGGAGCTTAATTTTTATGTAAATTTCGAAAAAAATAATACAGAATACCATGAGGAAGATTATACTTATAATAGCCGTGTTTTTTGGCGTCTTGGCCTGTAAAACAAATCCGTTTACAGGGCAGAAAGTGTTGAACTTTTATGGGAATAGTCAGATATTTCCAATGGCCTTTGCTCAATATGAGGAGTTTTTAAAAGAACATAAGGTGGTTACAGGAACCGCAGATGCCACTATGATCAAAAAAACAGGACAGCGAATAGCAGCTGCCGCGGAGCGCTGGCTAACCGCAAATGGATATCCAGGCTACCTGAAAGATTATAAATGGGAATACAAGTTGGTAGAGGACGAAACAGTAAACGCCTGGTGTATGCCAGGGGGGAAAATTGTTTTCTATACCGGTATTTTACCTATTTGTAAAGGGGAAACAGGAGTTGCCGTTGTAATGGGACACGAGGTGGCCCACGCCTTGGCCAATCATGGAGCACAGCGGATGAGTGCAGGTACCTTACAGCAATTGGGAGCTGTAGCGGGGAATGTGGCTATCCAAGATCCAGAAAAAAGACAATTGTTCAATCAGGCCTACGGTATTGGCTCGCAGGTAGGAGTAATGTTGCCTTTTAGTAGGAGTCATGAAACCGAGGCAGACCGTATAGGACTTCAAATTATGGCCATAGCGGGTTATAACCCAGATGAGGCAGCTGAGCTATGGAGGAGAATGAAGGAGCATGGCGGAGCAGCTCCTCCAGAATTTTTAAGTACCCACCCCTCCAATGAGACCAGAATTAGGAACCTTACGGAATGGGCGCCCCTAGCCAAGCAGGAAGCTGCTAAATTTGGGGTTACAAGCTTTCAATAATAGCATATAATGTAATATATTGCCCGTATAAAAATTGGGGAGCCGCTCCATAGAGCGGCTTTTTTTTATGCCAAAAATGAAGAATAAACAGCTAGAAAAAGGCAGTAAAAAATTATTGAACGCCTGGGCATTTTACGACTGGGCAAACTCGGTCTATAGCCTGGTGATTACATCGGCTATATTTCCCATCTTCTATGGCATTCTTTTCCGGATGGCAGATGTGGAGAAAGTAGTGGTATTTGGAGGGGAAATAGCGCGTGCTCCCCTAATTAGTTACGTAACCTCCGCCGCCTTTTTATTTATAGCCTTAATTACCCCTTTTATATCCGGGATTGCAGATTATTTGGGTAATAAGAAGCTGTTTATGAAGTTTTTCTGCTATCTGGGAGCCCTCTCCTGTATTGGACTGTATTGGTTTTCATTAGACCATATTTATATCAGTCTTAGCTGTTACTTTTTCGGTTTGGTAGGGTTTTGGGTCAGTATGGCTATTTATAATTCTTATTTACCCGATATTTCCTTCCCAGAGCAACAGGATGCTATAAGTGCCAAGGGGTTTTCGCTAGGATATGTGGGGAGCGTTCTACTCTTGCTCTTTAATTTGGCAATGGTAATGAAGCCCTCATGGTTTGGAATAACCTCTAACGAAGCGGGAATTGCAGAGGTGAAGGCGATGCGGTATTCTTTCCTTACTGTGGGGATTTGGTGGGTTGGCTTTGCCCAGTACACCTTTTATTATTTACCTAAGGGGTATCGGAAAGAAGGAAATCGACCTAATGTGGTGCTCAATGGTTTTAGGGAGCTAAAGGAGGTTTGGCGCCAAATGGGACATCGGATGCGGTTAAAAAGGTATTTGGCTGCCTTCTTTGTATATAGTATGGCCGTACAAACGGTAATGCTAATTGCTACTTATTTTGCGGAGGAAGAGATAGCATGGGGAGGAGATAAGGAGCGATCCATGGGGCTGATTATCAGTATTCTGGTAATTCAGTTGGTGGCCATCTTGGGTGCTACCGTTACGGCCAAGTTATCTGGGAGGCTGGGAAATATAAAGACCTTGATCATTGTTAACTTACTCTGGTTGGCCATTTGTTTTTATGCATACTTCGTAATTACCCCTACCGAATTTTATATAGCAGCTGGGTGTGTGGGCTTGGTAATGGGTGGGATACAGGCGCTGTCCCGTTCTACCTATTCCAAATTCCTTCCAGATACCACCGATACTGCCTCCTTCTTTAGTTTTTACGATGTGGCAGAGAAAATCGGTATTGTGATAGGTACTTTAATTTACGGATACATCGCCCAAGCTACCGGCAGTATGCGGAATGCTATTATGTTTTTAGGGGCATTATTTCTCCTAGGTGCCTTTCTATTGACCAGAGTAAATAAAGGGCGGAAATTTTAATCCCGCCCAATACTGCGTTAAGGGGTTTCATTCCAATTGGTTATTGGTTTTTCTTTAGGGAAATTCCACCATATTTACTGCTGATGAAAACAGATTTTCCGCTGCTTGGTTTCCCGTAATATCCCTTGTAGTATTTCTCGGTAGATTTTTCCGTGCTCACCTCCATCGTTAAATGATTCTGCCCACGTAGACCAGCATAGGAAGCTTCTATCTCAAAATTAAAATGATAATCTGCCGCATAGCCGATAGTAATGCCGGTATAGGAGGATTGCAATTGTAGGTTGCCTGCTTTAGGGGTTATTTCATCTATTTTTATAGCCCCGTAACTCGACTTTAGATCTAGGGTTCCATGGACTCTTCCCAACGCTATGGTGACGTAATCCCCATTACCTTCCACATTTCCTACCTCCCCAATTTCCAATTTGCCATAATCATTGTTAAAGGTGAGGTTTTCCATGATACCTATCTTGGTATTGGTGTAGTCTGCGGAAATGCGGAGATCGCCCGCTTTAGATATGGTGAAATCTGAATAATCTGCTTTAATGCTGCCACTTTTCATATATTCTATAGTAGAGCGGGAAGTATAGTCAAACGATAATTCATTGTTTCTTCCATGTAATTCCCCAATCTCTAACCTGCCATAGTCACAGTTAATAGTAGCGTGCCCATCTATTCTGTCTAACAGAATGTTGCCATAGTCATTATTGAGATCAACGCTGTTTTTTATTGGGATTTTGATGGTGTAATTTACCTGCATATTTACATTGTTGTTGTTTCCCCAGCCCCAGCTCCATTTGCTTTTGGATTGATTGAATACCGTGGTTGCAGATATCCTTGATTTAGAATTTTCAAATTGGATATCGATATCGTCCAACTTGCGTTGCACCTTTTCCTCGTTGTCCCCTGTGGTCTTTATTTGAACTTGAATTAGAACCCGATTTTCGTTCCAAGAGGTGATGTTTAAATTTCCATAGCGATTTTTTACCTTCAGTAAGGCGTCGGAATTTACCGAATATTCTTTCTTGATGGTCTTTTCTTTGCTGTACTTACCTCCCTGAATTCCGTCAGTGGCGTAAGTAAAAATGGGGATAGCCAATAATATAGCTAGGATTTTTTTAGATAATACTGTTCTCATGTTGTTGGGTTTTTAATGATTTTATTTCTTCTAGTTGTTTTATTACCTCATTCAACAATCCAATCCTGGTTTGAAAATTTCCGATCATGGCACTTAATATCAACTTGGTGTTTCCTCCGTTTATAAGGTCTTGCTCCAATTTTTTATAATCATTTTCCAAGGTGTTAAGTTGGGACATTACATCGTTGATCATTTTATCGGTCTCCGGCCCGCGCTCATTTTGTAAAGTTTTTACCTGTTCCTCAATCAAACTAGTAAAGTAATATTGGGAATTCACTGCCTCTGGGGAAATCTTGGAAAGCTGTTGCTCCATGGTGGTAGGGCGGTTATAAAAATTTAAGGCCAAGGAAAACAATAGCAACAGCGAGGCTGCAATGGCCAAGGGCTTCCACCAAGTGCTATCTTTTTTAATTCTGGACTGTTTCTTGGGGAGTGTCTCTAGCTTGGCCATAAAACGCTCCCGGTGCCCAATGGCGGGTTCCTGGGTGTCTAGCTTGCCTTTAAGCTGTTCAAATAATTGTTCTATGTTGTCCTTTTCTGTCATGTTACAGCTGTTAGTTTTTGTCTTAGGCTGCTCTTGGCCCTGGAAATAATAGTTCTGCAGTTGGCATAGCTTAGCTGCATAATGTCACTTATTTCCTCGTAATCGTAGCCTTCAATTAAATGCAGGGTTAGTGCAAGCCTATATTTTTCATTTAAGAGGCCCATTGTTTTTATAACGTGTTGTGCCTTTAAGTCTACATCCCCAGGGTCCGCTACATAACCCTCGTTGTCTTCTACCTTGTACAATACTGGGTCTAGGGCAACCTCTTGTTTTTTTATCATCTTTCGGTACTCCTGAATGCTGTTGTTGATGACTATTCGTTTTAACCATGCCCCAAAACTCACTTCGCCTTTAAAGCTTTCCAGTTTTGTAAAAGCGCTTAGGAAAGACTCTTGCATAACATCCTCTGCTAGGGCTGGTTGCTTAACTATTCTATAGGCAACGTTGTACATGCCTTGGTAATAGCGGTCGTAGACCTCCATTTGGGCAGACGCATCCCCGTTTAAACACTGTTGCAACAAGGTGTTAATATGTTTTCTTTCTAGGCTCAAAAAGTATTCAACTTTATTAAAAGATGTAGTAATTTAGGGATTGTTACAGTTTATTTGTAAAGTTTTTATTTATTGGCATAGGAATTGCCCAAATAAGGATGAGAATAATTTAAAGAAAATGCTAGACTCATAGGTTGTATAGGGGTTTGGCGGATAATTAACGTCTAATGTGAAATAGAATTCTGTTGAAAAATTAGTGACAGAATGACCGAAAATAAAATATGGGTAATTTGAAGAATATAAAATTTGACACTATGTCATTGCAAGGAATCGATGAAGGTGCAGAATTAATTCCGTTAATGACAGCGGAGGATGAGGAAGAAATAAACAATGAAAGTTTGCCTAACACCTTGCCCATTCTGCCATTGAGGAATACCGTTTTGTTTCCTGGGGTGGTTATACCCATTACGGCTGGGAGGGATAAGTCTATCAATCTTATAAAAGATGCCAATAACGGTTCAAAGGTAATTGGCGTAGTTTCTCAAAAGGACGAGGAAACAGAAAATCCTGGAGTAAAGGATATCAATACCTTGGGAACCGTAGCCAGAATTTTGAGGGTATTGCAAATGCCAGACGGTAATACCACGGTAATCATTCAGGGTAAAAAGCGATTTGAAGTGGCAGAGGTGCTTACGGAAGAGCCTTATATGACGGCTACGGTACGAGAGACCAAGGAAGTGAGACCAGATAGGGAGAATAAGGAGTTTAGGGCAATTATAGATTCTATTAAGGAGTTGTCCCTACAGATTATTCGGGATAATCCCAATATTCCCAGCGAGGCGTCCTTTGCGATTAAAAATATCCAGAGCGATTCATTTTTAATCAATTTCATCTCCTCCAATCTTAATTTAAGTGTACAGGAAAAGCAAGAGCTTTTGGAGATTGGCGACTTAAAGGAAAGGGCGTTGGCCACCTTGAAATATATGAATGTAGAGCTGCAGAAACTGGAATTGAAAATTGATATTCAGTCCAAAGTTCGTAGTGATATGGACCAACAGCAACGCGAATATTATCTGCATCAGCAAATGAAGACCATCCAGGAAGAGCTTGGGGGAATTTCCTATGAGCAGGAAGTGGACGAAATGCGGACCAAAGCAAAAACGAAAAAATGGAGTGAAGCGGTTGCAGAACATTTCGATAAGGAAGTATCTAAACTGCAGCGAATGAATCCGCAAGTAGCGGAATATTCCATCCAGCGAAATTATTTAGATCTCTTTCTAGACCTCCCGTGGAATGAATTCTCCAAGGATAAATTCGATCTTAAAAGGGCCCAGAGAATATTGGATAGGGACCATTACGGATTGGAGGACGTTAAGAGGCGAATCATAGAATATTTGGCGGTATTAAAACTGCGTAACGATATGAAATCGCCCATACTTTGTCTCTATGGACCTCCAGGGGTTGGTAAAACCTCTTTAGGGAAATCTGTAGCAGAGGCACTAGGTAGGGAATATGTGCGTATTTCCTTAGGTGGACTCAGGGATGAAGCTGAGATTCGTGGTCATAGAAAAACCTATATTGGTGCCATGCCTGGTAGGATTATTCAGAGTTTAAAAAAGGCCGGGAAATCTAACCCCGTGTTTATCTTGGACGAAATAGACAAATTGTCTAGCAGTAATCAAGGAGATCCTTCCTCTGCCATGTTGGAGGTGTTAGATCCGGAGCAGAACAGCGAATTCCATGACAATTTCCTAGAGGTTGGATATGACCTTTCCAAGGTGATGTTTATTGCAACGGCTAATAATTTGTCTACTATCCAACCTGCGCTTAGAGATCGTATGGAAATAATAAATGTAACTGGGTATACCATTGAGGAAAAGGTGGAGATTGCCAAGAGACACTTATTGCCAAAACAATTAAAAGAACACGGTCTTAGTACAAAAGATCTTAAAATTGGGAAAGTCCAGTTAGAGAAAATTGTAGAGGGATACACACGCGAATCTGGAGTGCGTTCCTTGGAAAAGATGGTGGCTAAGATGGTAAGAAATGCGGCCAAATCCATTGCCATGGAAGAGGAGTACAATGTGAAGGTGAGCAATGATGATGTAGAAAAAATCTTAGGTCCTGCTAGGATGGAAAGAGATAAATATGAAAACAACGATGTGGCCGGTGTGGTTACAGGCTTAGCTTGGACCAGTGTAGGTGGAGATATTCTATTTATAGAATCTATCCTTTCTAAAGGGAAAGGGACCCTTAATATTACTGGAAATTTAGGAAAGGTAATGAAGGAGTCTGCTACAATTGCCATGGAGTTCATAAAGTCTAACAGTGAGCGGTATGGCATAGATCCAGAGGTTTTTGATCAGTACAATGTACATATTCACGTGCCAGAAGGAGCCACTCCTAAAGATGGACCCAGTGCGGGTATTACAATGCTAACCTCTTTGGTCTCTTTGTTTACCCAAAGAAAGATAAAGAAGAGCATTGCTATGACGGGAGAAATAACCCTAAGAGGCAAGGTATTGCCTGTAGGGGGGATTAAAGAGAAGATTTTGGCGGCCAAAAGAGCAAGGATCAAAGAAATCATCTTATGTGAAGACAATAGAAAAGATATCCTAGAGATTAAAGAAGAATATCTAAAAGGGTTAACCTTCCATTATGTGACCGATATGCAGGAAGTGCTGGATATTGCCATTACGGATGAGAAAGTTAAGAATGCTAAGGAACTATAATTCTATTGATAGTGTCAATTAAAAGACACCTGGTATAACAGTGCCCGTCTTGCGGAAAGACGGGCACTTTTACTTTAGAATTAAAAGGTTTTTTAATTCTTTGGGCTATTTTTACTGCTAAATAATGATTTTAACCAGCGCCCTAGTTCGGTACTGGGGGGTGAACAATTACAATAATTTTTAAATCCCATGGGAAAAATAAACATAGCTATTGATGGCTATTCATCAACAGGTAAGAGTACAATTGCCAAGCAATTGGCAAAAGCACTGGGATACATCTATGTAGATACTGGGGCAATGTACAGGGCGGTTACCCTATATGCCATGCGCCACGGTTTAATAGGCGAAACAGAGGAGGAGTTGAAAAGGCTGGTAACCCACCTGCCTAAAATAAATCTTCAGTTTGTGCACAATGCAGACCTGGGATTTTCGGAAATGTATCTAAATGGGGAGAATGTAGAAAAGGAGATTAGGGCATTGCCGGTATCCAAACAAGTAAGTAAGGTAGCTACCTTGGAAGCTGTACGAAAGAAATTAGTGGCTATGCAACAGGAGATGGGTAAGAGAAAAGGGGTAGTGATGGACGGTAGGGATATAGGTACCGACGTTTTTCCGGATGCGGAATTTAAAATATTTATGACAGCCTCCCCCGAGACAAGAGCGTTTAGGCGGTATAAGGAACTGTTGGAAAAAGGTGAGAAAGTGACCTATGATGAGGTGTTGGTAAATGTGCGCTATAGGGATGCCATAGATTCCAATAGAAAATTCTCTCCATTAAAAAAGGCCGAGAATGCTATTGAGTTCGATAATAGTGATATGGGATTGGAAGAGCAATTAGACCGTATCTATAATTATGCATTGCGTAAAATTGAGGAGACAAACGCTTAATCCCCTTTGAAAATGGTAAAAGAAAAGGCGGATGTCCAAAAAAAATAACTTTGGATATCCACCTTCTTAGTTAGTGGCAAAAATACCAGGCTTAGTTGGGAATGACCAAAACTTGGTCTGGGTGGATTAAATCTGGATTTTTGAGAATGTCCTTGTTGGCCTCAAAAATTTTCTTGTACTTCATAGGGTCTCCGTAATATTTTTTGGCAATCTTACTTAAAGATTCCCCGCTTTTTACCGTGTGTCGGTGGTAAACGCTTTGATCGGCAACGGTAATATTGGCTTTTAGATCGGAAGGATTTTCCCCGCCTATCTCTTTAATTTTGTCCCAAAGAAGGTTTTTTTCATATTGGGTCTTAGTTTCCCCTTTAATTTTAAGAATGCCATTCTCCTCGGTAACATTACCGTTTTTTACTTCTAATTTTTCGCCAAGGTTTAATACCTCTTGATACTTTGATTTTACACTCATCTATCCGTTTTTTAATGGTTATTATTAGCTATTACAAGATAAGGGATTCTTGGATTAGTTACGGCTATAAATCAAGAAATAGTTAAGTTGTTGGAGGTCAAGTGGTTTTTGTGTTGGTGTTATGGAAAATTAATTGTACATTTGCACTCCTTTTTTAACAAACTATCGAGAGGAAAAAGGGAATATAAAAAAATAATAATCATAACATCTTCCTTGGATATTGTTTTACTCTTGTGACTCCATGGAATACAAATTAAAGATCAGCAAATGGCTGAAGACAAAACACCAGCAGAGGTAGAAGCTACTACCGAAGCTACTCAAGAACAAAAAGTAGAAACCCCAGCTCAAGATCCTCAAGAATTCTTGGAGAACTTTAACTGGGAAAAGTACGAGCAAGGTATCGAGCGCGTTGATGATTCCAAATTAAAGGAATTTGAAGAAATGGTTGCCGAGAACTTTGTGGATACTGCAGACGCAGAAGTGGTGGAAGGAACAGTAGTGTACCTTACGGAGCGTGAGGCGATCATTGATATCAACGCCAAGTCTGAAGGAGTAATTTCACTTAATGAATTCCGCTACAATCCCGATCTTAAAGTAGGGGATAAAGTAGAGGTGTTGATTGATATCCGTGAGGATAAAAGTGGACAATTAGTTCTTTCTCATAGAAAAGCCAGAACAATCATGGCATGGGATAGGGTTAATGCCGCTCATGACAACGAAGAAATTGTTAGTGGTTTTGTAAAATGCAGAACTAAAGGTGGTATGATCGTGGATGTATTTGGAATTGAAGCGTTCTTGCCAGGTTCTCAAATAGATGTTAAGCCGATCCGTGATTACGATCAGTATGTCAACAAGACTATGGAATTTAAAGTGGTTAAGATTAACCACGAATTTAAGAACGTAGTTGTTTCGCATAAAGCATTGATTGAAGCGGACATTGAAGAGCAGAAGAAGGAAATCATCAGCCAGTTGGAAAAAGGACAAGTATTAGAAGGTGTTGTTAAAAACATTACTTCTTACGGTGTGTTCATAGACCTTGGTGGTGTTGATGGATTGGTACATATTACTGATCTTTCTTGGAGCAGAATCAACCATCCGAACGAAGTGGTTGAACTTGACCAGAAATTAAACGTGGTAATCTTAGATTTCGACGAAAACAAATCTAGAATCCAGTTAGGTCTTAAGCAATTGGAGAAACATCCATGGGATGCCTTGAGCGAAGACATTAAGATTGGTGATAAAGTTAAAGGTAAAGTAGTTGTTATTGCAGACTACGGTGCATTTATCGAAGTTGCCGAAGGTGTTGAAGGATTGATTCACGTTTCTGAAATGTCTTGGTCTACTCACTTGCGTTCCGCTCAGGATTTCGTAAAAGTTGGAGATGAGATTGAAGCAGTAGTATTAACCTTGGATAGAGAAGATCGTAAGATGTCTCTTGGTATCAAGCAATTGACTCCAGACCCATGGACTGATATTACAACTAAATACCCTGTTGGTTCTAAGCATAAAGGAATTGTACGTAACTTCACCAACTTTGGTGTATTCGTAGAATTGGAAGAAGGGATAGACGGATTAATCTATATCTCCGATCTTTCTTGGACCAAGAAAATTAAGCACCCATCAGAGTTTGTAACCGTTGGTGATACTTTGGAAGTGGAAGTATTGGAGTTGGATGTTGAGGGTCGTAAATTAAGTTTAGGACACAAGCAGACTACCGAGAACCCATGGGATAAGTACGAAACCGAGTTTGCCTTGGATACAGTTCATAAGGGCAGTATAGCAGAGATAGTAGACAAAGGTGCTACTATTGAGTTTAACGAGGATATCGTAGCCTTTGTACCAACCCGTCACCTGGAAAAAGAAGATGGTACCAAATTGGTAAAAGGTGAGGAAGCTGAATTTAAAGTGATTGAATTCAATAAAGAATTCAAGAGAGTGGTTGCAAGTCATACCGCAATATTCAGAGAAGAAGAGAAGCGTAATGTGAAGGCCGCCGTTAAGAAGGCTGCAGCTGCTGCAGACGAAGCGAAACCTACTTTAGGGGATGCTAACGAAGCTTTGCAAGCGCTTAAGGATAAAATGGAAGCGAACGACAAGAAAAAGAAGTAAGCCTCTATTTTAATAACTATAGAAAAGCCTCGACCTACGTCGGGGCTTTTTTTTTGGATTCTAGGTAAGGAAGGTGTAGGTTTATGGAATAAATATAATTTTAAAATATTGGGTATCAGTTCTTCCTGTTATTAATAAAACACTATTCCTAGAACAATCCTTTATATTAGATAGAAATCCCTACTTTTGTAAATCAAAGGCATTGGACAAAATAGCTATGAGTCAAAAAGTATTGCTTTCTTCCAAAGAAATAAATATTATCCTGCATCGCCTGGCTTGCCAATTGTTGGAGAATCACCTAGATTTTAAGGAAACCGTATTAGTTGGCCTGCAGCCAAGAGGAATTTTCTTGGCGGTTCGTTTGGCCAAGATCCTTAAAGAGGAATATGGCGTAGAAACTATAGATTTAGGATTCTTGGACATTACGTTTTATAGGGACGATTTTAGACGGGGCGATAAGACATTGGAGGCCAATAAGACCAAAATAGATTTTCTTGTAGAAGATAAAAAAGTGGTGTTTATAGATGATGTGCTTTATACAGGACGTAGTATAAATGCAGCTTTAACGGCCATACAATCTTTTGGAAGGCCTAGGGAAGTAGAATTGTTAACCCTTATCGACCGTCGCTTTAGCAGGCATTTGCCCATTCAACCTACTTATAGGGGGAGGCAGGTAGATGCTATCAATGAGGAAAAGGTAAAAGTGATGTGGGAAGAAAATGATGGGGAAGACGTTATATATTTAGTAAAGAAATAAACGCATGAGCGAACTGAGTGTAAATCACTTGCTGGGGATTAAGTACCTGAAAGAGTCGGATATTCAGCTCATTTTTGAAACTGCCGATCACTTCAAGGAAGTTTTAAATAGACCTATAAAAAAGGTTCCTTCGCTTCGCGATATTACCATAGCGAATATCTTTTTTGAAAATAGTACCCGTACGAGACTCTCCTTCGAATTGGCCGAAAAAAGACTCTCTGCCGATGTGGTGAATTTCTCAGCAGGACAGTCTTCAGTGAAAAAAGGGGAAACCTTGATAGATACGGTAAATAATATCCTATCTATGAAGGTAGATATGGTGGTAATGAGGCACCCCAATCCAGGAGCTGGTATATTCCTGTCTAAGCATGTTAAATCTTCCATTATAAACGCAGGGGACGGTGCACATGAGCACCCAACACAGGCGTTGTTAGATTCCTATTCTATTAGAGAGAAGCTGGGGGATGTAAGTGGTAAGAATGTTCTTATCGTTGGGGATATCCTTCATTCTAGAGTGGCACTTTCCAATATATTTGCCCTAAAATTACAGGGAGCCAACGTGAAGGTGTGTGGCCCCAAAACCTTAATGCCAAAGCATATCGAGTCACTTGGGGTAAGCGTGGAGAGCGATCTGCGAAAGGCTCTAAATTGGTGCGATGTCGCCAATATGCTACGAATACAGAACGAACGCTTAGATATTAGCTATTTCCCCACCACTAGGGAGTATACCCAACAATATGGCGTTAATAAAGCGCTATTGAACAGTTTGGATAAGGAAATTGTGATAATGCACCCGGGACCTATTAATCGCGGTGTGGAAATAACCAGTGATGTGGCCGATTCCAAACAATCCATTATTTTAAATCAGGTAGAGAATGGAGTGGCTATTAGAATGGCGGTAATTTATTTGTTGGCATCAAAAATAAAATAATAGACGTATGATTTTAGACAGAGAAGAAAACGTAACTATTGTGCTGCAGGAAGACACTTCCTTAAAGGCATTTATAAATAACCTGAAGGAGAGTTATCCCAAGATTAAGAACGATCACATCATCCTAAATCTCTTTTCTTTTTCCAAGCTTACATCAGGAGATGTCTTAGAGTTTTTAGATCTGTCCGAAACTCATAGGAATTCCAAAAAATCCTTTGTGCTGGTTACCGATAAGGTGGCTTACGATGAGGTTCCAGACAATATCTGCGTGGTACCTACTATTCAGGAGGCTAGGGATATTATAGAACTCGAGGAAATAGAGCGGGAGCTAGACCTCTAGTGTCACAGTAGTAGACGTGCTCACTGATGGGGCTGCAACACTATATAGGGCTTACCTAATCCTTAGCTGCGTATCGGTTTTTGTTTAATGGCTACTATATTCCTAGATTTAAAACAGTAAGTGCCCTAAATTGGGACGGCGGTTGTCTGGTTGCAGCCAGTTGCCAAGTTTGGTGGTCTTTTCCTATGTCTAGGATAAGGAGTATATTGGGAGAAACGTATGGGTTCCTTTGCTATTTAGCAAAAGCTATAAGCAATAGGGTGTTGTGGGAAGCTATAGGGAAATGGAGGGGAGGATCTAATATTCCCACAAACCCAATACCTTGAACGAATGTCCCATTATTAATTTTTTTTTTTTTTTTCTATGAAACTAACCATTTTGGGATGTTATGCAGCTACCCCTAGATCTTTAAATAACCCAACCTCCCAGGTACTCGAGATAAAGAATCACTTGTTTTTAATTGATTGTGGAGAAGGTACCCAGGTACAATTGCGTAAGCATAAGATAAAATTCTCTAGAATCAACCATATTTTTATATCCCATTTACACGGGGATCATTTTTTTGGTTTACCTGGTTTAATTTCCACTTTCCGATTACTAGGTCGTAAAACGCCATTACATGTTTACGGGCCAAAAGGGATCAAGGAGGCGATTACCCTATTTTTAAAATTAGGGGATTCCTGGACCAATTATCCACTGTACTTTCACGAGCTTAGCGCTTTAGGATCCGAACTTATTTTTGAGGACAATAAGGTGGAAGTGAGTACTATTCCCCTTCAACATCGAATTTATACCAACGGCTTTTTGTTTAAGGAGAAAATTGGAGAGCGTATCTTAAATGTGGAAGCAGTATCAAAATACGGTGTGGATACATGTTATTTCCAGAATATTAAAAAGGGAAAGGATGTAATTTTGGACAATGGTAACAGAATAGACAATCACTTGTTGAGTTTTGATCCTCGTCCGCGTAAAAGCTATGCGTTTTGTAGCGATACCCAATATTCGGAGCAGGTGATTCCCATCATCAGTGGGGTGAGTGTTTTATATCATGAATCTACCTTTTTGGAGTCGGAAAAGGCCTTAGCGCCTAAAACTAAACACGCAACAGCCAAGGAAGCCGCAACCATCGCAAAAAAGGCCGAGGTGGGAAAGCTGATCCTAGGCCATTTCTCTACCCGTTACGCCTCTACTGAACTTTTTAAAGAGGAAGCAACCACAATTTTTCCTGAAGTGGAACTGGCCGAGGATGGAAAGTATTTTGAGCTTTAAGAAGATAGTTAAGGAGGTATTCTGTTGTTTATTTTGGTTAACGCCAGCTGTAGCAAAAGGGGAAGAGGTGTGGAGTTGGTTTTAAAAGTGAAAATAACCAAGTTTGGCTTTCTTTTTTTAATTTGTTTTGTGCAAATTTGTGGTTGGTGTTAGATTGCGCTAAAAGGTTATTCCAGGCTTACTGGATGTATAATTCCTGTGCTACTGGCCCTTAGTTATTTAGGATTCCCTTCTCCAATTTCAATTCGTTCTTATGCAAAAAGATTTAGGTGATTATAGAAGATCTTATGGTAAAAGTGAGCTTACCAAGGCCAATGTTCCCGAAAATCCCATGGAGCTTTTTCAAAAGTGGTTCTATGAGGTGGAAGCCAGTGAAGGGATAGATGAGCCCAATGCAATGAACATAGCTACCGTGGGCAAGGATGGATATCCAAAAAATAGGGTGGTCTTGTTAAAGAAATTCACCTATGAGGGATTTATTTTTTACACCAATTATGAGAGCGAGAAAGGCAAGGCCATAAGTAATAACCCTAAGGTGTGTCTTTCCTTTTTTTGGCCCAATATGGAGCGGCAAATTATTATAAAAGGTGATGCCGAAAAAATTGCCCCTAATTTGTCCGATGGATATTTTGAGTCCAGACCGGATGGAAGCAAGTTGGGCGCCATTGTTTCTCCTCAAAGTGAGGTAATCCCTAACAGGGAATTTTTGGAATCCAAATTAAAGGATTTAGAAAAATCCTATGCAGACCGAGAGATTGAACGGCCCAGTTACTGGGGCGGGTTTATAGTAAAGCCGGTTTCCATCGAATTTTGGCAAGGGAGACCAAATAGGTTGCACGATAGGATACGCTATAGTCTGCAGCCAGATTATGACTGGAAGATAGAGCGGTTGGCACCCTAGGTGCAGCTAGTTTTATTTTACCTTTATGGGAGTAAAACAACGGGACCATTAAATTTTTAAGGAATGAAAACAATACTTTTATTGAGGCACGGAAAATCCTCTTGGGACTACCAAGTCTCGGACAGGGATAGACCGCTTTTGGAAAGAGGGATAAGAGATGCTGCCAGGGTTGGGAAGGAGTTTTTAAAAGACCGAATAATTATTGATGCGGCCTTCTCTAGCCCCGCTAACCGAGCAATGCATACGGCTATTATTTTCTTAAGGACCATTAGTTATCCCCTGGATAAATTTAAGCTATCCCCAAGCTTGTACGACTTTAGCGGAGATGATGTATATTCGTTCATTCGTTCCTTGGATAACACCAAAAATACAGTAATGCTTTTTGGCCATAACGAGGCCTTTACACATATTGCCAACTCCTTGGGGGATGTATATATAAGCAATGTACCTACAAGTGGTTTTGTAGAGTTAAAATTTGATACGAATGATTGGGGTGCCGTGATTAAGGGAGTAACAGGGCGCACAATATTTCCAAAACATATTAGAGAATGATTAAACATAAGTACCAATATATAAACCGAGAAATTAGTTGGTTAAGCTTTAATGAGAGAGTTTTACAAGAGAGTGCCGATAAAAATGTTCCCCTTATAGAGCGATTGCGATTTTTAGGGATATTTTCTAACAATCTCGATGAGTTTTTTAAAGTGAGATATGCTACCGTAAAGCGAATAGTGAATGCAGGGAAAACCGGTAAAAGTGTGCTGGGTGGAGAGAGTGCCAAGGACCTTTTGGAGGAAATTACGGAAATAGTTATTAAGCAGCAGACTAAAAGCCTTAAGATCTTGGGCGATATAGAGAAGGAGCTAGAAACGGAGAATATCTTTCTGGTGAACGAAACTGAAATATCCGAGAGTCAGGCCTGCTTTATAAAAAATTATTTTATTGAAAAGGTAAGCCCTTTATTGATGACCATTATCTTAAATGATAAGGTGGGATTTCCTATGTTAAAAGATACGGCCGCGTATTTGGCAGTTAAGATGGTGCTTAAAAACCAACCAGGCTGTAAGACGCAGGCCAAGCAGAAGCGGTTTGCATTGATCGAAATTCCCAAGGGTATAGATAGATTTGTAGTGCTGCCAAAAGAAGGGGATAAGAACTATATTATTATTCTGGACGATCTTATTAGATACTGCTTGGACAGTGTGTTTAATATGTTCGATTACGAGACCATTTCTGCTCATATGATTAAAATTACCAGGGATGCAGAATTGGATATAGACAATGACCTAAGTAAGAGTTTTATAGAGAAAATCTCCACCAGTGTGGAGCACCGGAAAATAAGTGATCCCGTCCGTTTTGTGTATGACAAGAAAATTGCCGCAGATACCCTTAATTTTCTAAAGGAGAAAATGGATGTGGAGGATACGGATAGTGTAATTCCCGGAGGTAGGTATCACAATAGGCGAGACTATATGAGCTTCCCTAGCTTAGGGAGAAAAGACCTGATGTACGAACCGATCGTTCCCCTGCCTGTGAAAGGCTTATCTATGGAAGGGAGTCTTTTTGAGCGAATAGCAGAAAAGGACTTTTTGCAATATACTCCTTATCAAACCTTTTCCTATATCATTAAGTTTTTAAGGGAGGCTGCCTTAGATCCTAAGGTGAACAACATAAAGATTACCGTGTACAGATTGGCTAATAATTCGCAAGTCGCCGCTTCTTTAATCAATGCTGTGAAGAATGGGAAGCAGGTAACGGTGCAAATAGAATTGCAAGCAAGATTTGATGAGCAAGCCAATATAGAGTATGCCGAACAATTGCAGGCAGAAGGCGTACAGCTAATTTTTGGGGTACGGGGGTTAAAGGTGCATAGTAAAATATGCTTGGTAGAACGGGAGGAAGCAGGCCGAATAAAACGTTACGGATTTATCAGTACCGGGAATTTCAATGAGTCAACAGCCCGTATCTATACGGATTATACGTTGTTTACTACCCACGAGGGGATTTTAAAGGAGTTGAATAAGGTTTTCGATTTCTTTGATACCTCCTATAAGATTCAAAAGTATAAACACCTTATTGTTTCGCCCCACTATACGAGAAATGTTTTCAAAAAACTCATCGATAAAGAGATTGCAAATGCAAAGGCCGGCAAGGAGGCGTATATAAAAATTAAAATGAACAGTTTTACCTCCTATAAAATGGTAGATAAACTATACCAAGCCAGTAATGCGGGGGTTAAGATTCAACTGATTATCCGAGGAATTTGCTGTTTAATACCCGGGGTTAAGGGGATGAGTGAGAATATTGAAGCCATCAGCGTGGTAGATAAATTTCTAGAACACCCAAGAGTTTTCATTTTTGGGAATGATGGCGATCCCAAGGTGTATATTTCCTCTGCAGATTGGATGACCAGAAACTTGGATTACCGAGTGGAGGTTGGAGTGCCAATTTATGATAAGGAGGTTAGACAAGAGCTTTTGGATACCTTTAATATTTCTTGGCAAGACAATGTGAAAGCACGATTGTTTTCAGAAAAACAGGACAATGCCTATAGAAAGAACAAGAAAGCTAAGGTTAGGTCCCAGTTTGCAACCTATGAGTATTACCAAAAGAAGTTGGAAGAATAATCGGCCGATTTGGGCTGTTATTTAGCTCATTAATTAGTGGTAAAATAAATTAGTAAAGGCCCTCTGCAGATAGAGGGCCTTTGTTTTATGTCTTGCTGTTGGAAGGGTGATTAACCGTGAACGGTTTCTTTTTTACTCAAATCCTTCATTATTTCAGCCTCATAGGTAAGCAGTGCCTCCCACTTTTTATCTACCTCTTTACGGTCGCCATATTGCCTGGCAAATTTTAGGAACATGGTGTAATGCCCCGCTTCACTAACCATAAGTTTGTGATAGAATTCTGCTAACTCCTTATCTTCTAATTCTTCCGAAAGGAGTCGGAATCGTTCGCAGCTTCTGGCTTCAATTAGGGCGGCGTATAATAAGCGGTGTACTAATTGGGTGGTTCTACTGCCTCCTTTGGGGAAGAATTTCATCAAGGCAATCACATACTCGTCCTTCCTGTCCCTGCCCAATGTCTTGCCGCGTTGTAAAATCCGGTCGTGCACCATTTTAAAATGCCCCATTTCTTCCCTGGCTAGGGCAACCATCTCTTCTACGAGCTCGGTATATTCCGGGAAGCTTACGATTAGGGAAATAGCCGTGCTTGCTGCTTTCTGTTCGCAATAGGCATGATCCGTTAATATTTCATCAATATTCTTTTCTACAATATTCACCCATCGTGGGTCTGTGGGTAATTTTAAACCTAACATATCTTTAAATTCTAATTCAAAAATAGAAAGAATAGGGCAATGTCCCATACTATATCCGGAGATAATTTTATCTTTAATCCTTGGAGGGGCCAGAATCCTGATAACTAGATATAAAGATGCTATAATCAGGCGTTTACGGAGGGTTCCCTTACATTAAATTATTATAAAGCATATTATGGCATTTAAAGAGGTGAGTGAGCAGTTGTTAACGCTGTTGGAAATAAATGTGCAACAGGAGGAAAGAACATGGTTGTTGTCTAAGCTAGATCAAATAATTAAAGAGAGGTCTACCAGAGATTTGTATTTGACCTATAGTTTGGTTCCCTCAAAAATTACGAAAGCTAGTTCTTTATCTTTGCAAATATCTGATGAAGATTTGAAGGCGTATTTAGAATTGCAACATGCCCATATTCATCAAATAGCAAGAATCTATCTTTTAGTGCGAGTGTTGGAGGAAAACGCAGAATTCTTCACCCCTAAAGTGGCAAATATCATCCAGGTGGCTGATACTGGTGAGCTGGAGACATTTTTAAAGTTTTTGGTGTTGCTGCCAAATCCAGAGGAATACCAGCATCAGGCAGTGGAAGCGCTAAGAACCAATATTGCAACGGTGTTTAATGCCATCGCTATGCACAATCCATATCCTGCCCTCTATTTTAATGACCAGCAGTGGAATCAAATGTATCTAAAGGCTGCATTTATGCAACAAGACCTTAGGGGGATGCTATCGGTAGATAAAAGAGCTAATAAAGATCTTGCTAGGATTATCTCTGATTATGCCCACGAACGATGGGCAGCATCTAGAGCGGTAGACCCCTATTTTTGGCGACCAGTAGCTCCTTTTTTGGAGGAGGGACTGCTGCCCGATATGGAGCGATTAATGCAGAGCGATAATGTATTAGAAAGAAAAGTGGCCTCGCTATGCTGTGCAAGCTCTAACTGGGAACAAGCCAAGGAATTGCTTCAAAAATATCCAGAATTTGTGGCCCAAATCAATTCCGGGGAATTGGACTGGGACAATTTGGAAGAATAGATTTCATTGGGGTGTAATTAGCAGCTTGTTGTAAGGATTATTCGCTCTTAGGGCATCTCCAAAAATTGGAAGGATATATTTCTAAAGGCCATAGGGCCATGGTCTCCTTGAATCATTAAAGGACCGGTGGCACTTTCTTTTTTAGATATAGGGCCTCCAGTGGGTAAGGGAACTTCTACATTGTTATGAATCACCACCCCGTTTAATTTTACCTCAATGAATTTGGCGTTGGCAGTTTTCTCACCTTGTTCATTAAATCTAGGCGCTTGGAAATGAATCTTTAGAGTTTGCCATTCTCCAGGTGCCTTGTATGGTGCGGAGGTAGGTGCAATGCCCATAAAAACTTTGGAAGGGGTGGTTTCCCAGTTTCTGTGGATACCTCCAAAATCACTGGAGGTAGGTTGGCTAACACCATAGCTGTCCTTTATTTGCAATTCATACCTGCCTTGTAAATAAAGGCCAGAATTGGATGCTTTGGGTATAAGCACCTCCAATTCCAAAATAATATCTCCGTGTTCCCATTGGGTTAAAAGGTGGTCTTTTTTTGTGAAACTATAGTTGTTGTACAAAACGCCAGTACCAGGGGTAACCGTTATAGGATTGGGATGTTTTTGTTTCTTTTTATTGCTCAACTTGGTTGAAGCTTCGTCCTGATGGGTGTGTACGGCTATATTGGGATCTGCCACCACATTGCCCACAATTTCCCAATTCCCTGCCTGGTCCATAAAATCGTCTAAATTAGTGAGGGTGAAACGCTCTTGAGCAAGAGCAGCAGATCCACATAGCAATAGGGTGAGGAGGAGGTTTGCTTTCATTATGGTAGAGATATTAGGTTAACTTTTTAAAATTAAAACAGTGTAATATATATGTTTTGTAGGAAAATAAACTTATCCGTTTCTCATAAACGCTTCTCATCTCAAAAAACGTTTAGTCTATTACAATATTGTTAAATACAAATGCTTACTTTCAGAATTATTTTCATTGATGGTTGGTAAGGGTAAAATATAGGGCCGATTTCAAAAGAAAGAGTGGATCATTTTAGTAAGATAGGTGGTATTAAGCTAGAAATGGATATTCCAGTAGCTACTATGGGCAATGGGAAAAGTATTCGTTTAGTTTTCAAAAATGAAAATGAAAAGGAGGAAGTGATCACCAACTTGGATTGGATTTCCTTGTACTATTAAGGGTGTTTAAAAGTTGTAAGTTGCTTTGCATTGCTATAAATATGTCGTTCTTCCCCTACTTTTTGTTAAATCCAGTTTAAATCTGCGGAAAAGTATCGGGGAGGTGCTAATATTTCAGTAGTTTTATACGTTGTATAAGAACCGAAATCCTGAGGATTTACATCCCAAATTTTGATAGGATCGTGGTAGGGCAGTGAGGAGATGTGTTTTATTGTTAATTTATTAAAGTAGTAAAAGATTGTTATGGAAGAGAAAATGATGATTATAGATCCGCATGTGCATATGTCCGCTAGAACTACGGACGATTATGAAGCTATGGCGGAAGCGGGAGTAGTTGCTGTTATAGAGCCCTCCTTTTGGTTGGGGCAGCCACGTACTCAGGTGGGATCTTTTCAGGATTATTTTAGCAGCTTGGTAGGTTGGGAGCCGTTTAGAGCCAGTCAATTTGGTATTAAGCATTATTGCACCATTGGCTTAAACTCTAAAGAGGCCAACAATGAGGCCCTGGCAGAGCAGGTGATGGAATTATTGCCCCTCTATTTGCATAAAGAAAATGTAGTGGCCATTGGGGAGATTGGTTATGACGACCAAACGCCCGCCGAGGATAAGTATTTTCGTTTACAACTAGAACTAGCCAAAGAGCTAAATCTTCCCGTACAGGTACATACCCCTCACCGAGATAAAAAAGCGGGAACGCTTAGAAGTATGGAAGTTTGTTTGGAACACGGCTTAGATCCTGCTATGGTGGTTATAGATCACAATAACGAGGAAACAGTAAAAGAGGTCTTGGATCGAGGCTTTTTAGCAGCATTTACCATTTATCCCAAAACGAAAATGGGGAACGAACGAATGGTGGAGGTGGTGAGAAAATTTGGAAGTGACGGAATTATCGTGGATAGTTCTGCAGACTGGGGGGTAAGTGATCCCTTGGCAGTTCCAAAAACAGCCTCCCTAATGCTTAAAAGAGGTATTCCAAAAGCCGATGTGGTGAAGACTTGTTATCAGAACGCCTTGGATATCTTTGGAATGAACGGAAAAATGAAGGAGTCCGATTGGTTAAACCCTGAGGGTGTTAACCAGACCCAACTTTATAATGATAATAGCGTCTTAAGAGGGCAGCAGCCCAGAGTAGATACCGATAAAATAGTATAATGAATCCTGTTTTAAAGGGATATTTACAGCTGACTAGGCCGGCCAATTTGCCTACAGCAGCTGCCGATATATTGGCAGGTATCGCTATATCCGGATTTTTCTTGGCCAGCACCCAGCATGCATCGCTAGCATGGATGGCTGTGGTGCTTTTAATTGCTGCCTCAGTCTTGCTTTATGCGGCTGGAGTGGTGCTCAATGATGTGTTTGATTATAAATTAGACCAGGTAGAGCGTCCGGAGAGACCCATTCCTTCTGGCGTAATTCCGTTAACCTCTGCTGCTGTTTTTGGAGGTGTTCTTATGGTGTTGGGAATAGGCGCTGCGTTCTGGGTAGGACTCAGCAGTGGGTTAGTAGCGCTTGGCCTAGCGCTTTCCATTCTTTTGTACGACGCCCTAGGGAAGCACCATCCTTTTTTTGGTCCTTTGAATATGGGGCTTTGCAGGGGGCTTAATTTATGGTTGGGGATGTCTATCCTAGGCCAACTTATCCATTGGCAATACGCCCTAATTCCTATTATTTATATTGCAGCAATTACCTTAATCAGTAGGGGCGAGGTGCATGGTGATAATAAAAGACATATCGTATTGGCAGGGCTGTTGTATGTGGTGGTGATTACAGCCATAGCAGGAATCCTTTTATACGCTGGTCAGAACATATGGGTGTCCTTGCCATTTGTACTGCTTTTTGCTATATTGATATTTAGGCCCTTGCTAAGAGCATACCGGGAGAACTCACCCCAAAATATAAAAATGGCCGTAAAGACCGGGGTAATTTCCATCATCGTTTTAGATGCAGCCTTGGCGGTGGGCTTCTCTTATTGGTGGGTAGGTGTGGTTACGCTCTTGCTATGGCCCTTATCCATCTATTTATCCAAACTGTTCGCAGTAACTTAATAGTTTAAAGAATGCAACATTACAAGACAATATCACAATCCTTTAAGGTGCCTTACGAATATAAGCTCCACTTTACAGAACATATTTTTGGGCAAGATAATGCTATGTTCAAGGATTTGATAAAAGATTATAATCCCAAAGGGAAGGTAAAGGTGCTTTTTGTAATCGATAGTGGGGTGTTGGAATGTCATCCCAAACTATCCGATGAAATTACCGCCTATTGCCAAAAATACCAAGCAGAAATCCATGGAACCGAACAAATAGTAATCCCCGGAGGGGAGCAATGTAAAAACGACTACGGAAATGTAGAGCGGATATTGCAGGGCATTAATGATAATCGAATCTGTAGGCACTCCTTTGTTGTAGCCATAGGAGGCGGAGCCATCATAGACATGGTGGGATACGCTGCGGCAATTGCACATAGAGGGGTTAAATTAATCCGTATTCCCACTACCGTATTATCGCAGAACGATTCTGCTGTGGGCGTAAAGAATAGTATTAATATTTTCGGGAAAAAGAATTTCTTGGGCACTTTTGCCCCGCCTTATGCAATCATTAATGATCCTCATTTCTTAACCACCTTGGAACAGCGCGATTGGATCTCTGGAATTTCGGAAGCTATAAAAGTAGCCCTTATTAAGGATGAGGTGTTTTTTAGTTTTCTGGAAGAAAATAGCGGTAAGCTAAGAGTTCGGGATATGGAGGCCATGCAATACCTGATCTATCGATGCGCAGAAATGCATATGGAACATATTGCGCAAGGGGGAGATCCCTTTGAAAGCGGTTCTTCCAGGCCGTTGGATTTTGGGCATTGGGCAGCCCATAAATTGGAGTTCATGACCAATTACCAATTGAGACACGGGGAGGCCGTTGCCATAGGGATGGCTTTAGATCTTACCTACGCCCACCTAAGTGGATTGATAACGATGGAAACCTTGGAGCGTATTTTGGCTGTAATGGAGACTATCGGGTTCGATCTACATATCCCCTTGTCGGAGCAGAATGAAATAGAGGAGCTATTAAACGGTATTGAGGAATTTAGGGAGCATTTGGGGGGAGAACTTACCATTACCCTCATCAATAAAATTGGCGTTAAACACGATGTCCACGTTATAGATAGGGATGTCATGAAAAATGCCATCATGTGGCAAAATAACAAGTTTCAACCAAAAATATCAATGCAATAGTGCTGATTAAAGATAAATTTCACCTTAGTTATTGTACTAATATACACCCTGGCGAAGATTGGAAGCAGACCTGGGAGAATTTGGAGGCAGCCCTTCCAAAGATAAAACAGCAGGTTTCACCAGAGCAGCCTTTTGGCGTGGGATTGCGACTTTCCAATGTAGCAAGTTTGGAACTTCAACAGGGAAATAGACTACAGGAATTTAAAGATTGGTTAGATCGGAACAATTTGTACGTCTTTACCATGAACGGATTTCCTTATGGGAATTTTCACAACGAAAGGGTAAAGGATAGGGTGCATGCCCCAGATTGGACCACGGATGAGCGCTTAACATATACCCAAAGACTTTTTGATCAACTCGCTTTCCTATTGCCCCAAGGCCTTGAAGGGGGAATATCTACCTCACCTATCAGTTATAAGTTTTGGCATAGCGGTAGTGAGGCTACAGATAAAGCTTTTAAACAGGGGGCAACTAATCTGGCTGAGGTGGCCTTGCAGTTGGTAGGTATTGAAGCGCGTACAGGAAAGTACCTGCATCTGGATATTGAACCGGAACCGGATGGAATGTTGGAGAATAGTAAGGAGGTTTTACAGTTTTATGATGCCTATCTCCTTCCTATTGGAGCTAGTATTTTGATGGAAAAACTAGGGTGTTCTAAGGCCAAAGCAAAGGAGTTATTGCTTAGGTACCTTACGATCTGTTATGATGTATGCCATTTTTCCCTTGCCTATGAGGAACCAAAAGATACTATTGGAAAATTTAGAGAAGCCGGAATTAAAGTAGGTAAGATACAAGTGAGTTCTGCTTTGAAAATTCTGTTTAATGAAGGGGATAGGGAAGCTATATGGCAGTCCTTGGATCGGTTTAATGAACCCACTTACCTACATCAGGTTACCCAAAAAAAAGGAGACCAAGTAATTACCTTTAGGGACTTACCGGAATTATTGGCTAATAAAGAAGATTATAATGAATTGAGGGCACACTTTCATGTGCCAATTTTTATAGAGCAATACGAATCCTTATTTTCTACCCAAGATCAGATTTTAAAAGTGTTGGAACTCCTTAAAGAGGACGCATTTTCTAATCATTTGGAAATAGAGACCTATACATGGGATGTATTGCCAAAAGAGTTGAAATTGGAACTAACAGCATCCATAGTTCGAGAAATTAATTGGTTAAAGAATAAGTTGTAATCATGAAGAAGACGGTTGTAATAAATGTGGTTGGATTGACCAGGGGGATTATTGGCGAGCACACTCCCTTTATAAAATCATTTTTGGAAAAAGGGAGCTGGGGAACCATTACTCCGCAGTTACCTGCAGTTACCTGTTCTGCACAGGCTACGTATTTAACGGGGAAAACACCAGCAGACCATGGAATCGTGGCCAATGGTTGGTATTTTAAGGAAGAGCACGAAATTAAGTTTTGGAGACAATCTAATACCTTAATCCAAGCAGATAAGATATGGGACAAGATGAAAAAGGAAGATCCCAATTTTACCTGTGCCAACCTTTTCTGGTGGTATAATATGTATTCTAATGCCGATTTTAGTGCAACCCCAAGACCAAATTATTTGGCAGATGGGAGAAAAATTCCCGACTTTTACTCGCATCCAGCAGAACTGCGCGACAAGCTCAGGGCAGAATTGGGAGATTTTCCGCTGTTCCATTACTGGGGCCCAAAAACCTCTATAAAATCCAGTCAATGGATAGCCGATGCTGCCATTAGAACCGATGAGATGCATAACCCAACCCTTAGTTTGGTGTATTTGCCACATTTGGATTATAATATGCAGCGACATGGTATCGATTTTTCAAAAATAGGCAAGGACCTTCGTGAAATAGACGCGGTTGTTCAACAATTGGTAACTTATTATGAGAGTAAATCTGCCCATGTTTTACTTCTTTCCGAATATGGGATTACCAATGTCAACAATCCCGTTCACTTGAATAGAATTTTGAGAAGAGAAGGCTATATAAATATCCGGGTAGAACGTGGCTTAGAATTGCTAGATGCAGGGGCAAGTGATGCTTTTGCAGTGGCAGACCATCAACTGGCCCATATATATGTAAAGGATAAGAAGAATATCGAGAAGATCAAAACCCTGCTACAAAAAGTGAAGGGGGTAGAAAAAGTGTTATCCGGGGATCAATTAAAAGAGGCGCAATTAGATCACGAACGAAGCGGAGACTTGGTGGTTGTTGCCGATAAGGATTCTTGGTTCACCTATTATTTTTGGTTAGATGATAAAAAAGCGCCAGATTATGCGAGAATGGTGGACATCCATAAAAAACCGGGTTATGATCCCGTGGAAATGTTGACCGATCCTAAGGATAAGCTGGTGATGCCTAAGGTGGCATGGAAATTACTGAAGAAGAAACTTGGATTTAGGACGGTATTAGATATTATTCCATTGGATGCTAGCCTGATAAAGGGTTCCCATGGTAGAATACCAGAGGATAGTAAGGATCTTCCCATCCTAATAAGCAACCGAGGTGGGATTGATGTCCCAGATTCATTATTGGCAACCGAGGTCTTTGGAATTATAGAAAATCATATCTTGGGGAACTAATATGAAATAAGCGCGACCGAAAACTAGTCGTAAGTGTGATTGTAGTTATGCGAACCCTTCTGCCGTTGGGCAAGTTAATATTCCTGTGCTTGGTGCAGCAATAGTTTGATTTATAAAAATCAATAAAAATCTACATGTGAAAATTTTCGATAGGATAGTAGCTATAGTCTTAATTGTATTGTTTGTATGGGCAATGGCCTTGCAGTACAACGATCCGGATCCTTGGATGTGGTATGTTATCTATGGCAGTGCAACACTGGCGTCGGTATTCTTTATTTTTAATAAGTTACGATTATCCGTGTCGGTGCTATTCAGTTTTCTTTATTTGATGGGAGCTAGTGTCTTTTGGCCCGATACGTTTGAAGGAGTCGCTATTGGAGACGGTAATATAGATAATATAGAACGCGCTAGAGAGGGATTGGCTTTATTGATATTGGCATTGGTAATGCTATTTTACGCATGGCGAATTAAAAAAATGCGATAGCTTTAAAAATCTAGATCAAACTCCCTTCTTAGTAAGTCGATCGCAGGATTCTTTTCCCTTAATTTAAGGTACTTCTCCTCAGGAGTAAAGGCAAATTTTGTTTCGGTGGTTTCATTTACCGTAATCTCGAGGGTGATAAAATGGTTGTTAAGCTTTTCTTTTAAATACTCCATTAAATCGTACTTCTCCCGCTCCACCTCTTTTTTCATGGTGTCATTGGGAAGTTCAATCCATATTACGACCCTATCCTTAAGCTTGGGAACATCTGCATGTAGGTTAGATGCCAGGATTTTTCGGCCAGATTTATCTAAAATATCTACAAAATCTGCCCAATGTTTTTGCATTTCCTTTTCGGAGAAATCTGCGTTGGGCAGGTTGCTTTCATCAACAACATGTTCTTTCTTATTGAGCTGATGTTCTTTTTTAGCCTTTAAACTAGAAAGGCTTAGTCCGGAAACTCTCTTTTTCTTGGACTTTAGATCTATTTTGGTCCTTGGAGCAGCAGCTTGCCCAGTAGGAGTGGAGCTCACTGCATTGGTTGACGCTATGGATGCTGCGGTAGAACCGGCTTGGGGAGCAGTAGTGGTATTGCCAGTTTTTGGCAGATCTTGTGGCTGTGCTTGCTGTCCTTGGCCAGTAATTCCTTCAGCTTTGGGTTCGGTAGCTTCGGAGACCGGTTTTTTAATCTTGTAGTAAGAGGCCGGAATGATAAAATCTGGCCGACTCCGACCAGTTCCTAATGGCTTAGGGTTTTTTTTTTCTCCATCAAAGTCGATGGAGGCTAATTTCATTAGGGTGAGTTCTACTAAGAGTCGCTGGTGTTTGCTGCTCTTGTATTTAATGTCGCAATCATTGGCAAGGTCTATCGCTTGAACCAAAAAAGTCCCAGAGGCTTTTTGGGATTGCTCCATATATTGCTTTTTAGCTTCCTCACCAACCTCCAGAAGAGGGATAGTATTTTGGTGTTTGCAGACCATGAGGTCTCTAAAATGCGAAGCTAATCCGATAATAAAATGATGGCCGTCAAAACCTTGTGCCAATGTTTCGTTGAATAATACCAATAAGGAGGGGATATCCCTGGTTAATATTAAATCGGTGGCCTTAAAGTAGGTGTCGTAATCCAAGACATTTAAATTCTCGGTTACGGCCTTACGGGTTAGGTTTTTACCAGAAAAACTGACTACTCTATCAAAAATGGAAAGTGCATCACGCATGGCACCGTCTGCCTTTTGAGCAATGATGTGCAGGGCGTCGTCTTCTGCTTCCACCTGTTGGTTCTCGGCTATGTATTTTAAATATTCCGCGGTATCCTTTACCGTAATTCGCTTAAAATCAAAAATTTGGCAGCGCGATAGAATAGTGGGAATAATTTTGTGCTTTTCGGTGGTGGCCAAAATAAAAATGGCATGTGCCGGTGGCTCTTCCAAGGTCTTTAAAAAGGCGTTGAAAGCCGCTTGAGACAACATGTGCACCTCATCAATAATATATACTTTATACTTCCCTACCTGTGGAGGAATCCTAACTTGACTGGTAAGTTCTCGTATATCGTCTACCGAGTTGTTGGAGGCGGCATCGAGCTCAAAAATATTAAAGGCGAAATCCTCATCTTCGGGTGCTTCCCCCTGTTGGTTAATCTGTTTTGCGAGAATACGAGCGCAGGTGGTTTTCCCTACTCCCCTTGGACCTGTAAACAACAATGCCTGTGCTAAATGATTGTTTTCAATAGCATTGGTCAAGGTATTGGTAATAGCTTGCTGCCCCACCACATCCTTAAATGTTTTGGGTCTATATTTTCGAGCAGATACTATAAAAGGTTCCAACAGTTTACACTTATAAGGGACCCAATTTTCGGGGGTCGGTATATATACTGCAAATATAGAAATAGCATTGTATTAAAGTCCCTATTTAGGCGGGATTTGCACAATATTTATCAACAATTGAACTATCTTTGCCAAAAGCAGGTCACCTTATCGCTGGTACCAATACTAATTGGAATCAGAGGAAAGTCTGGACACCATAGTGCAGTATAGCGGGTAACGCCCGTCCGTCGTGAGGCGAGGACAAGTGCAACAGAGAGAAGGTACAGGTAATGCTGTAGTGAAAGCAGGTAAACTCTATACGGTGCAACGCCATGTAAATCAGTGTTCGAGGGCTGCACGCTCAAGCTGAAGGGTAGGCGGTTAGAGTAATTGAGCAATCAATTGCCTAGATAAATGATAAGGGAGTCCGCAATTGCTTGTGGATTACAGAATCCGGCTTATGACCTGCTTATTTTTTTGTACTACCTATATTTTTAGTGGTATCCTTCGTATAGGTGTCGCACCCATCACCTTAGATTATTCTTGGTCTCCTACCCATTCAAAAAAGCTGAAAATACTACTTCCATATCTTCTTTGGTTGGTAAAGTTGGGAGTTTGGGATAGATCCGTGTGTTTTGGATGTTCCAAAATCAATACGCCATTCTCTAAAAGCAATTCTTTTTCGAATACTAAATGGGCAATTTGGGCGAAATCCTCCACGGGTAAATCGTACGGAGGGTCAGCAAAGATTAAATGCGCTTTCTCTGCCTGGTTCTCCAAATAATCATACACATCCCTTTTTATGGCCTGAATAGGGAAATCGTATTTTTCGGAAGTTTCGGCAATGTATTGTACACATCCCTGATGGGCATCTACAGCAATAATATTAGTGGTCCCTCTGGAGGCAAATTCATAACTTATGTTGCCAGTACCAGAAAACAGGTCCAACACCTTTAAGTCTTCAAAATAGTATTGGTTGTTAAGAATATTGAACAGCGCTTCCTTGGCCATATCCGTCGTTGGGCGAACAGGAAGCTTTTTGGGTGCCATTAGGCGTTGTCCCTTATTTTTACCAGATATGATACGCATTGATTAATGGGAATTTAATAGTGTAAAATCTATAGACTGTTCTTCCACATCCCCATAATGATAAAGGGTGTGGTGAGCGGGAATAAAAATGGATATATGGTTTATATAGGTGTGGCATAATTCGTAGAGGGGGTCCCCTTCCTCTATCGCTCCGAACAATTTAAGCATTGTAGTTTCTGTATCTAACTGCAATTGCTCTAGGGTAAATAGAAGGTAATAAATAAAATCCTCCTTAGACGTAAAACTGAAGTTGTTGTAAAGTAATAGCTTTTTGTTTTGAATAACGGCAATATCCATATGGCCATCCATTATATGTGCATAGCATATGGGCTCCTTGTTATTGCCATGGCTGTTTATTAAATACTTTATTAAAACGGTCCCATGATGCATAAACTCAAAATCGCCGAAAAGATCGTAGATGTAGTTATTAATGTTTACATAGGGAACATAGACATTTGCCATCTCCATATTTTCAATCTCGTCGTATACCAAATGGTCGTTGGCCAATATTTTGGCATTGAACTTTAGGTAATTGGCTAGATCATCCTTATTGAAAAGGGCTTTGGGGACCAAACAGAATAGGTTGTTCCTATGAATGACTACAACCTCGGAAAATTGATTTTTACGAATCTTATGCGTCTCAAAGAGCTCTTTTATTTCCTTTTGTAAGGCATAGGGGGTCAGTTCGTTTTGGAAACTGATTCTTTCCGAAGCGAGAATGGTATTGGTAAGTGTGTCCAATACACAAAAAGAAAGTCCATTCAAGCTAACTTGAATGGACAATTTATGATATTCTGATTTGAAATCTTCTAAAATGCTATTGGTTGTTTCGTTTGTCATAGATAGATGGCCAATTTCCACTGGTGCTTACCTCAGTCATGGAACCAACTTTGATCACGTTACCATTAACTTCATCAACGTTTACTTGAGTGTTCTCCTTCGCTAATAAATCCTTGGGTTGGTCATGAAGCACAACATCTTTACTTACCTTAACTTCAAAAACGGGAGCTTTGTAATTCCCTTTTTCTATAATGCCAGCGCTCATTTCAAACTGTTCGTTATTTTTTGCATACGGAACATTCATCATAGTCTTGTAGCGCGTGTCATTTTTAAACAAAGAATCCTTTACAGATACGAAACCAAGGGTGTCTATAATTTTAACCTCCTTTAGCATATCGATACCAAAATTCCTGTCGTACTCCATATACGAGGAGTCTCTTTGCTGTGTAATGATGTATTTGCCAGTATCTACAAAGCTGACCAAGGCTTTAAAATCTTTGGCATACCTCCCATTTACGGTCTTATAAGCCTCTTGGGAATTTCTAATGTCCTTTAGGTTAGCTATCACCTGGGCAAAACGCTCTTGTTTAACCTTCTTAAACTCAATAGGCCCATTGACAGATTTATAGATCATAAATGCTAATCCAATACTTACCAGCCAAAGAAAAATTTGTAAAATGGTCTTCATTTCTTATGTGTTATTATATTTAGTGGTTATCACAAATCTACAATTTTTTTTTAATGCCAAAAGTATTTGACCTTAAAAATACTGATTATCTTTGAAGACCTATGAATTCTATAACTGACACTAATTTTTACAATCTTCTAATTGATAAATTTCCGCATGACGTAACCCCCAAGCAGTCAGTTGCATTACAGCAACTTTCTAGCTTTATTTTATCCAAGGAAAAAAATAAGGTATTTTTATTGAAGGGATTTGCAGGTACTGGAAAAACTACCATTATTGGTACCATGGTGACCAATTTGTGGAAAACTACCATGAAGGCGGTTTTAATGGCCCCTACCGGGAGAGCGGCGAAAGTGATGTCTAACTATTCCGGAACCCAAGCATTTACTATTCACAGAAAAATATACTTCCCTAAAAAACAAAGGGGAGGAGGGGTGCAATTTGTGTTATCGCCCAATAAACATACAAACACGCTGTTTATTGTAGATGAAGCTTCCATGATTTCGGATACGCCCACAGATTCCAAATTGTTGGAAAATGGCTCCTTATTAAACGATCTAATGACCTATGTATACGGAGGTCATAATTGTAAGTTGATACTTATTGGGGATACTGCCCAGTTGCCACCAGTGCATTTAAATCTTAGCCCTGCATTGGATGAAAGGCAATTATCCTTGAACTACGATAAGGAAGTGATAAAGTTAGAGTTAGACGAGGTGGTGCGCCAGGCGGTGGATTCTGGCATACTTGCCAATGCTACCAATTTAAGGGAGCAATTACAGAGCGAGTTTTATGACGACTTTAAATTCTCTGTTTCCCCATATGCGGATATTGTTAGATTGATTGATGGGCACGACATCCAGGAGGCGATAGATGAGTCCTATTCCCAAAATGGGAAAGAGGAAACTGCCATAATTGTACGATCTAACAAACGCGCCAACCTGTACAATGAAAATATAAGGAATAGGATTTTATATCTAGAAAATGAATTGGCCGTTGGGGATTATATGATGGTGGTTAAAAATAACTACTTTTGGTTGAAGCCAACCTCCGAGGCCGGATTTATTGCTAATGGTGACATTATTGAAGTGCTGGAGATTTTCTCTATAAAAGAATTATACGGATTTAAATTCGCAGAAGTAAAGGTTAAAATGGTAGATTACCCCAATCAGAAACCTTTCGAAACAGTTCTCTTATTGGACACCATAATGGCAGAGACCCCCTCCTTGTCCTATGAGGATGGCAACCGACTTTACCAGGAGGTAATGAAAGACTATGCAGAGGAAAGGTCCAAGTACAAAAAGTTTTTGGCCGTAAAGAACAATACTTTTTTTAATGCCCTTCAAGTGAAGTTTTCATATGCCATCACCTGTCATAAATCCCAGGGAGGGCAGTGGAACACCGTTTTTGTAGAACAGCCTTACCTGCCTAATGGAATGGATAAGGAATACCTAAGATGGTTGTATACTGCTATCACTAGGGCTAAGGATAAGTTATATCTGATTGGATTTAAGGACGATTTTTTTGTTGATCCTTAATAAGTTAAATTCGCATTAAATAATGGCAGATGGCTTTTGAAACTGTTTTAAGCATATTTTTAGGGATTGGGCTTGCCGCATCGGTGGGTTTTAGAATTTTTATGCCCTTGTTTGCTTTAAGTTTGGCTGCCTATTTTAATGTCTGGGAATTAAATGATCACTGGGAATGGATAGGGAGCATCCCGGCTTTGGTTACCTTAGGGGTAGCCACTGTAGTTGAAATTTTCGCTTATTTAATTCCATGGGTAGATAATTTGCTAGACGGTTTTGCAGTGCCTTTGGCCGCTATTGCCGGCACGGCAGTGATGGTATCTACTATGGCAGATCTAGATCCTGTTTTTACATGGAGCCTGGCCATTATTGCTGGAGGTGGTACCGCAACGGCCATTAAAAGTACTTCCGCTACCGGAAGGGTAGCCTCATCGGCTACAACAGGCGGATTAGCAAATCCTATCATCGGGTTGGTAGAAACGGTGGCTGCAGGAATAATGACTATTTTGGCCATTTTTGTACCCATACTAGCCGTGGGCCTTACGGTACTAATATTGTTTTTCCTTTTAAAAATATATAAAAGGCTAAAACCGAAATCTAATTAATATTTAAAATTTTTTTAGTGAAAATAATTGCAATGATACCCGCCCGTTATGCTGCTTCCAGATTCCCTGGGAAATTAATGCAGGACTTACAGGGAAAACCAGTTATCCAGAGAACTTATGAGGCAGCGGTTAATACTGGCTTGTTCGAGGAAGTGTACGTAGTAACGGATAGCCCCGTAATTTATGAATGTATTAGCAATATTGGTGGAAAGGCCATTATGAGCAAAAAGGAACACGAATGCGGGAGTGATCGTATCGCCGAGGCTGTAGAAGCCATGGATGTAGATATTATTGTGAACGTACAAGGGGATGAGCCTTTTACAGAACGCAAAAGCTTGGCCGATGTTATTGAAGTCTTTAAGGACGATCATGATAAGGAGATAGACCTAGCTTCCCTGATGACACGGATCACGGATTGGGTAGAGATCAACGATCCCAACACTGTAAAGGTTATAGTGGATAAGCAGCATTTTGCCCTATATTTTTCAAGAGCCCCTATTCCGTACCCTAGAGCTAGGGAGTTAGATATACCTTACTTTAAGCACAAAGGTATTTATGCCTTTAGAAAGCGTGCTTTAATGGATTTCCAGCGATTGCCCATGCAAATACTGGAAGCAACCGAAAAAATTGAGGCGATCCGATATTTGGAATATGGTAAAAAAATAAAAATGGTGGAAACCAATGTCTCGGGAATTGAAATAGATACTCCAGAAGACCTGGAAAAGGCTAAAAGTGTATGGAAGTAGATTATAGCAAAATTAAGGTAATTGGTTTTGATGCGGATGATACCTTATGGGTAAATGAGACCTATTTTAGGGAGACCGAGGAGAAGTTCGCCAACCTTTTGGAAAAATATGAAACCAAGAACAAAACGGATCAAGAGCTCTTTAGGACCGAAATGGAGAATTTGGGGCTTTATGGATACGGGATAAAGGGGTTTGTGCTATCTATGATAGAGACTGCTTTAGATCTTTCCAATAATAAGGTTTCTCAAGCAACAATTACAGAAATCCTAGACCTAGGGAAGCAAATGTTGTCTCACCCAGTGGAGTTGTTGGAGGGGGTAGAGGAAGTGCTGCAGCAATTAAAGGATAGGTACCGCTTAATAGTTTTAACCAAGGGAGATTTGTTGGACCAGGAGCGGAAATTAGAAAAATCTGGACTCTCCAAATACTTTCATCATGTGGAAGTGCTCAGTGATAAAAAAGAAGACAATTATAAAAAGCTCTTGGAACATCTTCAAATTCCCGTTTCGGAATTTTTGATGGTAGGAAACTCCTTAAAATCAGACATCTTGCCCATTGAAAACATTGGGGCAAAAGCGGTTCATATCCCATTTCATACCACCTGGCAGCACGAGGTAGTGGAGCTAGAGGAACATCAGAACGGCCATCTTACCCTTAACTCCCTTTCCGAGCTTTTAAAATATCTAAACTATAGTAATGGAAATAAGGAATAAGGAGGTAGATACAAGTACTAAGGTAAATGCCAAATTTAGGAATTTCCCCATGGTGCCTAGGGTGATATTTGGCAAGGGTAGTTTTGATCAGTTAGGGGAGATTTTACTTCCAAAAAGGAAAAATTCCGAAGCCCCTATGATCTATTTGATCGATGATGTATTTGAAGGGGGATCACTAATTTCTCGGATTCCTAGGTTTCCCAATGACCAGATTATTTTTATATCGGCAGATGAGGAGCCAAAAACTGCACAGGTAGATTTTTTGACAGATGGGATACGTAGTCAATTTAGTCAACTTCCCTCCGGAATAGTTGGCATAGGGGGAGGCACCTTATTAGATTTGGCCAAAGCGGTGGCCATTATGCTGAATAACGAAGGAAGGTCCCAGGATTATCAAGGTTGGGACTTGGTGAAACAACCGGCTATCTATCACGTGGGGATACCCACCATCAGTGGTACTGGTGCCGAGGTGTCTAGGACTACGGTCTTATTGGGACCAGAGAAAAAATTGGGCATCAATTCCGATTTCACTCCTTTTGATCAGGTGGTGTTAGATCCAGACCTTACTAAGGGGGTTGCTAAAGACCAGTGGTTTTATACGGGAATGGACTGTTTTATCCATTGCGTGGAATCCCTAAATGGTACCTTTTTAAATGCCTTTAGCCAGAGTTATGGAGAAAAAGCGCTAGAACTCTGCAAGGAGGTCTATTTGGAAGATTTGGAAGATGCGGACGCTAGGGATAAATTAATGATGGCTTCGTGGCATGGGGGTATGAGTATTGCCTACTCGCAAGTGGGTGTTGCCCACGCTATGAGTTATGGACTGTCTTACTTGCTGGGAGTGCGACATGGGATAGGGAATTGTTTGGTTTTTCAGCATTTGGAAGAGTATTATCCAGAAGGGGTAGCCCTCTTTCATGCAATGAGGAAAAAACATCAAATAAACTTACCCAAAGGAATATGCAGCGACTTAACGGATAGTGATTATGATATAATGATTAGGGTGGCCCTAAGTTTGGAACCGCTTTGGGAAAATGCATTGGGCAAGGAATGGCGCTCAATCATAAGTCCTGAAAAGTTAAAAGCTATTTATCAAAAAATATAAGTTTTAATTGATCCTTCCCGTTTGGAGGGTACTAATTTAGCATGCATGCATACCCTCGCAAAATTCATATACTTTAAAATTATGGGGTGGAAACTAATCGGTTCCTTTCCTAAAGTGGATAAATGTGTGGTAATCGTAGTGCCACATACCAGTTGGGTCGATTTCTTTCTTGGGCTTCTGGTGCGCAGGGTGCTTAACGAGGAGATTAATTTTATTGGAAAGAAGAGCTTGTTTAAGCCCCCCTTTGGCTGGTATTTTCGTTGGATGGGCGGTACGCCTATAGATAGGAGTAAAAATATGGATACCGTAAGGGCAACGGTAAAAATCTTTCAACAGAAAAAACAGTTTAGACTTGCCCTTTCACCAGAGGGAACGCGGAAAAAGGTAAGTGAATGGAAAACGGGATTTTACTATATTGCAAAAGCCGCCGAAGTCCCAATTGTATTGGTTGCATTTGATTTTGGGGAGAAACAGGTAAAGATTTCAACACCCCATTATCCAACAGATGATAAGGAGTTGGATTTTAAAACCTATAAAGCTTTTTTCAAGGGGGTGATGGGAAAAATCCCTGAAAAAAGCTTTTAGTAGTTTTAATATCGGTTACTCTTCCATGGTGTGATATACATTCTGTACATCATCATCCTCTTCTATCTTTTCTAGAAGTTTTTCCACATCGGCAGCTTCCTCTTCGGATAGTTTTTTGGTAACCTGTGGAATACGGTCAAAGCCAGAGGAAAGGATCTCTATTTCTCTGCGCTCCAATTCCTTTTGTATGGCTCCGAAACTTTCAAAGGGGGCGTATATTAGAATACCGTCCTCATCAGCAAATACCTCTTCGGCACCAAAATCGATCATTTCCAGTTCCAGTTCCTCAGGATCGATGCCTTCTGTGGGAATCCTAAAATTACAGGTATGGTCAAACATAAATTCTACCGAACCGGAAGTTCCTAGGCTTCCGTTGCATTTATTGAAATAGCTTCTTATGTTGGCAACAGTCCTGGTATTGTTGTCCGTTGCGGTCTCTACTAAAATAGCGATACCATGAGGGGCGTAGCCTTCAAAAAGCACCTCCTTATAATCGCCCAAACTTTTGTCCGAAGCCCTTTTTATAGCCCTTTCCACATTGTCCTTGGGCATATTTACGGCCTTTGCATTTTGGATTACCGCTCGTAACCTCGCGTTGGATCCCGGGTCTGGACCCCCCTCTTTTACTGCAATTACAATATCCTTGCCTATTCTTGTAAAGGCTTTGGACATTGCCGACCATCTTTTCATCTTTCGTGCTTTTCTAAACTCAAAAGCTCTTCCCATTATTTGTTTTTGTTTAGATTAAGGAAACAAATTTAATAATTTTTAAGGCTGTAACAACAGTTCTAGTTTATTCACTGTCTATTATCTCCTCTATTTTTTTTGCCAATTTGAAGTCCTTTTCCGTTACACCGTTGGCATCATGGGTATTGAGGCGAATATGAAGGGAATTGTAAACGTTGCTCCAGTCGGGATGGTGGTTTTGTGCCTCACACTCGAAAGCAATTCTGGTCATTACCGAAAATGCTTCTTTAAAGTTCTTAAATTCGAAAGAGGTTTCTATGGCGCCTTCAACATATTCCCAGCCTTCCAATTGTTCCAATCTTTTTTCTATTTCTTCTTTGGATAATGTGCTCATGTCGTTAATTTTTATAAAGTTAATAAAATAAGCCTAGGATAGCGTGTGCTATTCTGTAAAGATATGCTGGTCTATGATGTCTTGATAGCTAAAGCGTAAATATTTGGGTAGTCGATTCATATTGGGCAATACGGCAAGATAGCGATCTTCATTGGAGGTGTATACCCTTTTATAAATGGGCCGAGATTTCCCCATACGTTTTACGATTTCCTCAATAAATTCGTCATGGTGAATTAGATCTTCGGAGCCTAGGTGGTAAATTCCAGATTTATTTCTATTGATGATATAGTGAATTTGCTGGGTAAGCCTGTCCTCACTAGTGACGTTCATAATTAGATTGGGAAATACTTCTAAGGGTTGGTTCAGCGTCAAGGCGTCTTTCACCTCCCTTATTCTGGGGGAGTGGCTGCCAAAAACCATGGGAACTCGTATAATGGTCATTTGGGATTGTGGAATCCGCAACAGCATGTTTTCTATCTTTATTTTGAGTCGGCCATAAATGCTTTCCGAATAGGTTTTGTCGTACTCATAGGAAGGGTACTTGCTATAGGCATCAAAAACATTGGCAGAGGAAATAAAGTGTAGTTTGCAATTGTGCTCTAAGATATAGGCTATTAGGTGTTGATGAGCCACTATTTGCGCCGGAAAATTGCCCCTTAGGGCGGAGATGATGATGTTGGGTCTTACCTTTTCTAGGATTTGAACAAGGTCGTCCTCCTCTAGGTCATACCTATAGAAGTGATGGTTGTCCTCAAATCGTTTTCTTGCGGAATAATAAGTTCCGTAGGTATCAAAATAGGAGTTTAGTTCCCGGTAAATAGCATTTCCGATAAAACCACTGGCTCCTAAAATGAGTATTTTATTCATTCAATCATCTCCTTTTCCCTTACTCAGTTAATTAAAATGAGCTTATACTTTATAGAAAGGGGGTTTTACTATGGTTGCCGGAACCGCCTTTTTTCTAATTTGAATATAAATGTTATTGCCAATTCCTGAGACTTCTGTAGGAACAAATCCGAGACCTATTCCTTTGGAAAGTGAGGGCGACATGGTTCCGGAGGTTACCTTTCCCAGAGTATTACCATCTTGGTCTACAATGTCATATCCTTGTCTTGGAATACCTTTTTCGTTAAGTTCAAAAGCGATCAACTTTCTTTTAGGGCCGGCTTCCTTTTCTTTGGCCAACGCTTCGCTATTTACAAAATCTTTAGTGAATTTTGTAATCCACCCCAATCCGGTTTCCAGTGGAGAGGTAGTATCATCAATATCGTTGCCATACAGGCAGTACCCCATTTCCAATCTTAAGGTATCCCTAGCAGCAAGTCCGATAGGCTTTATTCCATAAGCTTCACCAGCCTCAAAAACCTCGTCCCAAATCTGTTGAACTTCCTCGTTTTTGCAATATATTTCAAATCCGCCCGATCCGGTGTATCCGGTGGCCGAAATTATGACGTTGGGGATGCCTGCAAAATCCGAAACTACAAAGGTGTAGAATTTTAAGGTAGATAAGTCAACCGATGTTAATTTCTGCATGGCTTCCACTGCCTTGGGACCCTGAATGGCCAGCAAGGAATATTCCGCGGAAATATTGCGCATGTCTGCCCCTATCTCCTTATTGTATTTACTGATATGCTCCCAGTCTTTATCTATATTGCTAGCATTTACAACCAATAAATATTGGTCCTCTTTCATTTTATAGATGATAAGGTCGTCTACAATGCCTCCCGTTTCATTGGGAAGGCAACTGTATTGCGCCTTTCCTACAGTTAGTTTGCTTGCATCATTGGAAGCTACTTTCTGGATAAGATCCAAGGCTTTTGGTCCGCTTATTAGAAATTCTCCCATATGAGAAACATCAAAAACACCCACCCCGTCTCTAACGGTTTGGTGTTCTGCGTTAACGCCTTCATAGGAAACGGGCATGTTGAATCCGGCAAAAGGAACCATTTTTGCACCCAATGCCTCATGGGTTTTTGTTAATGCTGTATTTTTCATGGTATTGGTTTAAAAGGTAAAAGTATCGAAAATTAATCGATAGGAAAATGCATGCGGAATTTTGTTTATAGAATTTTGGTCTAAGGTTAAAGGGGTTGCCCACCCGCAAGGCCTAACTGGTTCAGGGTAAATTAGGTGTTCGGATACTACTCTTAGTGATATTTCCCGTGCTAGTTAATTGTTCCTTAAAAAAGTTTTTAAATCTTCGTACGCTGAAATGGTTGTGGATACTTTCTTCTTATCCATCAGCTGAGCAATTTTTTCAGGTAACTCAATTTTTTCTTTCAAGGTATCTTCTACCACATCCAAAAATTTCACTGGGTGGGCGGTTTCCAAAAATATTCCATAACTGTTAGGATGGTGCTCCTGATACTTTTTAAGGCCAAGGTAGCCAACCGCGCCATGGGGATCTGCAATATAATTGTGGTCCCTATATAGCATGCGCATTGCCTCTTTGGTCTCCTCATCTGTAAATGAGTACGAGCTTAAGTTTTTGGACAGTTCCTCAAAATTGTCCTTATATAAATGCCTTATCCGAATAAAATTACTAGGATCTCCTACATCCATGGCGTTGGATATGGTGGCAACGGAGGCTTTTGGATTATAAATACCGGTAGCCATAAAGTTGGGGACAATATCATTCACATTGGTGGCGGCTACAAAGTGCTTGCAGGGCATCCCCAATTTTTGGGCCATAATACCTGCGCAAATATTCCCGAAATTTCCGCTGGGTACGGAGAAAACGATCTCTTTACCCAAAGTTTTTGCGTGTTTATAGGCAAACAGAAAGTAGAACATCTGAGGGAGCCATCGCGCTACATTGATACTGTTAGCTGAGGTAAGTTGCATGTTTAGCGTTAGTTCCTTATCTAAAAAAGCCGATTTAACCATTTCCTGGCAATCGTCAAAGGTACCATCTACTTCCAATGCGGAAATGTTTTGTCCTAAGGTGGTCAATTGCTTTTCCTGAATATCACTCACCTTTCCGCTGGGGTATAAGATCACCACTTTAACCCCAGGGACGCCCAAGAATCCGTTGGCAACCGCACCTCCAGTATCCCCGGAAGTGGCTACTAGTACAGTAATATTATTCCTCTTTTCCTTAGAAAAATACCCTAGGCAACGGGCCATAAACCTAGCGCCTACATCTTTAAAAGCCATAGTGGGGCCATGGAAAAGTTCCAAGGAAGCAGTATTTTCAGTGATGGGAACCAAGGGGAAATCGAAGTCTAGTACTTCTTTCAAGATGGTCCTTAGGGCTTTTTCGGGAATGGTATCGCTTACAAATTGATTGATGGCCCTATAGGCAATCTCCTGATTGGATAAGGTTTCGATGTTGTCAAAAAAAGAAGCAGGTAAGGGGGTAATTTCATCTGGAAAGTACAAGCCCCTATCTGGAGCAATTCCTTTTATGACGGCCTCTTTAAAGGAGACCGAAGGAGCATTTTTATTTAGGCTGTAATAATTCATGGATTGCAGTGTTAAATTCTTCAATTGCTTTTTTAGGAGGCGCTAGTGCGACTATAATATTTTTATTCCCTCAGTATTTATTTTGGATACGTGTACATCATTGTCTACCCCAATCTTTTGATACACTTTTTTCATGGCCTCAGCAACGGATCGTGCAATATCCTCACCTTCGCTTAAAGCAAAAATAGAGGGGCCAGACCCGGAAATGCCACAGCCCAAGGCTCCTGCTTCCAAGGCGTCTTCTTTTACCTTATCAAATCCTGGGATTAGAATAGAGCGGATGGGCTCTACAATATGGTCTACTAGAGATCTCCCAATTAAGTCGTAGTCATTGGTAAATAGTCCAGCAATTAGTCCGCCTACATTCCCCCATTGTTTAATGCCATCCTCCAAGGATATGTTGGTTTTTAGAATACGTCTAGAATCGGAGGTTTTTACCTCAATTTGTGGATGTATTACGGTAGCATAGAGGGCGGGTGGGGTGGGGATATTAATAATATCTAAGGGCTGATAGCTGCGTACTAGGGTGAATCCGCCAAATAGGGCAGGGGCTACATTGTCTGCATGGGCTACCCCACTGGCCAATCGTTCTCCTTCCATGGCAAATTTCACCAATTCCAATTTGGAAAAAGGATTGCCAAGAAGTGCGTTCATTGCCCAAACGGCTCCAGCAGAACTGGCGGCACTACTCCCAATACCACTGCCTGCCTTGATTTTTTTGTAGATCTCAATTTCAAAACCTCCATCGTATTCACTGGCTGCTAAAAGGGCCAAACCAGCAACTCCCGCTACATTTTGTAGGGTCTCTGTGGGCAGGTCCTGTCCAGTTAGTTTGGTGATTTTAATTCCTTTTTCGGAAGTTTTCCTTACCACCATTTCGTCCCCAACGGCCTCCAAAGCCAAACCCAATACATCAAATCCGCAGGATATATTGGCAATGGTGGCTGGAGCGAATATTCTTATTTCGTTTTTGTTCATTTTTTATCAATTCAAAAAATTACAATCCTGCCCTTAGTGGTAAAAGTAAAGATTACTAAGGGCATTGTTTTGTTAATGGCCTAGAAATTCCCTATCCGGATAATATCGGCAAAAATACCAGAGGCCGTTACGTCTGCACCAGCGCCCGCACCCTTAATAATCATCGGCTGGTTGGGATATCGTTCTGTATAGAACAAAACAATATTGTCACTACCCTCCAGGTTGTAAAAGTCGTGCCCCTTGGGGATCCGTTGTAAGCCAACACTGGCTTTTCCATCCTCAAACTGTGCTACATATTTCAATTTACTGTCTTCTTCTACCGCCTGTTGGTAGAGGGCTTGGAAAGACTCCTCATGTTCCTTTAGCGTGCGGAAAAAATCCTCGTTATTGGTGGTTTCCAAACTTTCCTGGGGAAGGAAAGATTGATTTTCAATATCTTCTATCTCCAATATATTCCCGCTTTCTCGGGCTAGGATCAGTATTTTCCTCATGACATCTATTCCACTTAGGTCAATTTTAGGATCGGGTTCTGTATAGCCTTCCTCTTGAGCTTTTTTAACAATATCGTGAAAAGTGGTATGGTCGTTAAAATTATTAAAAACAAAATTTAAGCTACCAGAGAGTACTGCTTGTATCTTTAAAACCTTATCCCCAGAGGCAATTAAATGCTTTAGGGTGTCTATAATGGGGAGGCCAGCTCCTACATTGGTTTCAAATAGGAAGGGGGCATTGTATTTTCTGGCCAAATCCTTCAATTCCTGATAATGGCTAAATTGGGAGGAACAAGCTATTTTATTACAGGTGACCACAGAAATGCTGTTTTTTAAATAATTAGGGTAGGTGGAAGATACCTCTTCGCTGGCGGTATTGTCCACAAAAATACTGTTCCTGTAATTTAACTTCATGACTGTGTCATAGAAGCGGGCTTTGTCCGCTTTTGGACCAGAAGCCAATAGTGCCTCCCAATTTTTTAATGGGATGCCGTCCTCATCAAAATACATGGTTCTGGAATTAGACATTCCAATAACGCGGATATTGAGCATTAGTTTTTCTTTTAAATACTGCTTTTGTTGTTGTATTTGCGCTATAAACTTGGCTCCCACGTTCCCAACTCCCATTACAAAAAGGTTCAGTTGCTTTATATTTTCCTCGAAGAACACTTCGTGTAGGCTGTTCAAAGCCTTTTTTACATCAGACTTTAAGATAACCGCAGATATATTCCGTTCAGAAGCGCCCTGTGCAATGGCTCTAATATTTACGTTATTCTTGCCCAGCGTACTGAACATTTTTCCGCTAAGCCCTTGGTGACTCTTCATATTGTCTCCAACTAGAGCAATAATGGCTAGGTCTTTTTCGGCGATGACCGGTTTAATTCTACCCCTCGATATTTCAAAGTCGAAGGCTTCGTTTACAATGGCTACTGCCTTCTCGGTATCCTGATTGGAAATACCTACACAGATAGAATGTTCCGAGGAAGCCTGTGTAATAAGGACTACGCTGATACCCGCATTGGAAAGCACTTCAAAGAAGCGTTTCGATATTCCCGGGATTCCTACCATTCCAGAGCCCTCTAGGGAGAGCAAGGCTACTTCTTCTACATGGCTAATACCTCTAACCGTCTTCCCTGTGCCATTTTTATTTTTTGATATTAAGGTGCCAGGCTCTTCCGGTTTAAAAGTGTTTTTAATTTGAATAGGGATGCCTTTGCTTAACACGGGTTGAATGGTGGGTGGGTACAATACCTTTGCCCCAAAATGTGAAAGCTCCATGGCTTCTTCATAGGAAATATGCGGAATGGACCTTGCTTGTTTTACGATTTTTGGATTGGCGGTATACATGCCGCTTACATCCGTCCATACCTGTAATAGTTCCGCATCTAGGGCATTGGCCACAATGGCGGCGGTGTAATCCGAGCCTCCGCGTCCCAATGTAGTGGCGTCTCCGGAAACGGAAGAGGCAATAAATCCGCCCATAACGAGAACCTTATTGTCGTGGTTTTTTAGAATACTAACGCAGTTGCTGTTGGTAAGTTGAAAGTTTACCGTTGTTTTTCCATGCGCCAAATTTGTCTTTATCAGTTTTCTGCTATCGATATATGCAGCATCTATCCCCTCGGCTATAAAATGCTCACTTATAATATAAGAAGAGAGTAATTCGCCATAACTAACAATCTTATCCGATAGTTTGGGGGTGATCTCCCCTATCAAGAAAGCGCCTTCCAAAAGGGTTTCCAAGGTGTTTAATTCGGTTTTCACCTTACTGAGCATCTTGCTCTGAGAGTGGATCGGGATCAGCTCTTTTATGGTGCTTAAATGCCGGTCTTCAATTTCCTTTAAAGCGCTTTTATAAGCGTTGTCCTGAGTACAAGCTAATGCGGCCGATTTTAATAAAAGATCGGTGATGCCCCCAAGGGCCGAGACTACCACGATGGTGTTCTCTGATTGCTGATTGGCAATTATGTTTTTTACTAGATTGATATTGTTGGCATTGGCAACAGAAGTGCCCCCGAATTTTAGAACTTTCATGGTTCGATGGTATTAAGAGAATAAACTGAATTATGAGAAAAAAGAAAACGGACGTATATGTAGTAGCTTACCCCAATGGGGTGGTGGTACCGATAACGGTAATAGCCAAAGTACCATTGGTGAATGGTGATTTGCCTAAAATGATGTCCGATTTTATCAAGGTCATGATATATATAAAGTATCAAATGTAGTATTTTTGATTGCTCTATCAAATCTTTAGGTGAATTTTTACGAGATTGATAATTTATAATAAATATTCTTGAAGAATGAAGATTTATAACGCCCGGGAAATATACGAAGCTGATAAAATCACATTGGAAAGACAGAGGATAACCGCTGAGGAGCTAATGGAAAGAGCTGCAATTCAGATTTTTAACTGGATGCACAACAACTTGCAGGCAGCCAAATCCCCTATACATATCTTTTGTGGTATCGGTAATAATGGGGGAGATGGACTGGTGGTGGCTAGGTATTTAATACAGCATGGATATAGTGTATTTGTTTATATAATTAATTTCAGCGAACACCGGTCCAAGGAGTTTTTGGTGAATTTAGATCGGTTAAAAGAGTTGAATGTTGCGCCGAAATATTTGGAGGAAAACTCCCCACTGCCACGCTTGGAAAAGGATGCGATTGTTGTAGATGCTATTTTTGGAATTGGCCTGTCTAGGGAGGTAGCTCCGTGGATATTAAAAGTTTTTCAAGTAATAAATGAGTCCTCGGCCTTTGTGCTGTCGGTAGATATACCCTCGGGAGTTTTTATGGACCAAAAGGTGCCTAAAGCTGATGAAGCCATTAAAAGTGATTTGTTGCTTAGTTTTCAAGTGCCAAAACTTATTTTTTTCCTGCCAGATACGGGGGCCTTCATTAGCCGATGGGAACTGTTGGATATTGGTTTGGATCAGGAGTATTTAAAAGGGGTGGTTTCCAAGTATCAACTGGTGGATGCGTCGGAAGCTGTTAGCTTGTATCGTCCTAGGGAAAAGTTTTCGCACAAGGGAACCTATGGGCATTCGGTGATTGTTGGTGGTAGTTATGGGAAGATAGGTGCGGTCTTATTGGCTGCAAAGGGGTGTCTTAAATCGGGAAGCGGATTGGTTACTGCCTTTGTTCCTAAATGTGGTTATATCCCCCTGCAAAGTGGATTTCCGGAGTTAATGGTCCTTACCGATGACAATGAGGAGCAAATCACTGATATAAAGATCAATTTTAAGCCTAGCGTCATCGGGATTGGAGTAGGTCTGGGTACGGATGCACGAACATTGCGAGCATTTTCCCAGTTCTTGGCATCTAATACGGCTCCCTTGGTTATTGATGCGGATGGTTTAAACCTTATGGCTAAGGATCCATCACTGCTTGGTCTGCTTCCTTCACAAACCGTACTTACGCCTCATCCCAAGGAGTTAGAGCGGTTATTGGGTAAATGGAAGAACGACTTTGATAAGTTAAACAAAACCAAGGCGTTTTCTAAAAAGTACGATTGTATTGTAGTGATAAAAGGGGCGCATACCACCACGGTATACAAAGATAGGGGGTACGTTAACGCTACTGGAAACCCTGGAATGGCCACAGCAGGGAGTGGTGATGTGCTTACTGGCATAGTTACTGGATTAATCGCTCAGGGGTATCCTCCTTTAGAAGCAACAATTTTGGGGGTGTATTTGCATGGGAAGGCGGCTGATATAGCAGTAGCCCAATGTGGTTATCAAGCGATGGTGGCTACGGATATTTTTTCGAATTTAGGAAAGGCTTTTAAGTCGTTAGAGGAAGGGGTGGACTCGCCTATTGGGCCAAAAAAGGATTAGGGGAGATGTATGATGAACGAGTAGAGGGGATAAATTAGGCGCGAACCCGTCTTTTTACCCAGGCCAAGGCATTGTCCGTATCAATGAAAAATTTCATGTTTTTTTTGTAGAAGAGCTTTTCTATATTGAAATTGTGCATGTCTATCTCCTTAAGTGAGACTACAGCCAAGGCTTTTAAGTTATCTATTTCCCTAAGCTGGTTATAGATCATAGGATCTATGGCATACGAAAATTTGCGCAGGCTGATGAATCCAAAATTTCTTCCTCGAAAATGAATTTCTATAATACCGAGGATTTGGAAAAACCGCGCTACATCTATAGTGGTTCCTTCGTCAAATATTGCGATCATATAATCGTCAAATACTTGTACTTTTCCAATCTCCAGTTGGTATTCCCTAACGATGATGGTTTTTTTGGGTTTTCCCACTTTCATTATTAATAATTTACACAATGTCTCGGTGGCGAATGTATAATTATGGGCAGCTTTTTTGAAAATAATTAGATTAAAGACTTAATAATCGTTTATATGGAAATCTAGCTGGTGGATCTGTGATTGAATTCTTACACCTATTGATATAATCATGTTTTAATTATAGGAAAGGGCGGTAAGGCCTTGAGGGTGTTGTAGTCTGCGCGGGATTTTAAATTTACCTTTTATACTTTTTTTGATTTAGAGCTGTGGGCAGCTACTGTTGGCTGAGATTTAATTTAATGATGCAAAGCAGTAGTTGGGGTATAGGTTCATCTTTAAATTGGAATTGCTATTTAAAGGGCAGTGGTAGGGGTAGGCTGAGATTATAGGAAAGAGTATGGGGCGGAATAAAAAGGCAGATAGGAAATTGATTCCTATCTGCCTGTTCCTTGAGGTCTATTGGATAAACCTGTGTAACATTGATCTAACTATACTTTTTTATACAATTAGTCGCCTTTGTGTTATTAAAATTTAGGTCTTGGAAGATTCCTCGGCCTTGTTAATTTTAATGGTGAGTTTTTGTTTTTCCTCATCCAAATCCATGTGAATTGTATCGCCCTCTTGCAATTTTGAGTTTACAATCTCCTCCGCCAATGCATCTTCAATATATTTCTGAATGGCACGCTTAAGGGGTCTTGCTCCGTATTGCTTGTCGAAACCTTTTTCGGCAATATAATCCTTTGCTTTTTCAGAGAGGAAAAGGTTGTACCCTATATCCTTGATTCTGGCGTACAATTTCTTTAGCTCAATATCTATAATCTTATGGATATGCTCTCTCTCCAAGGCATTAAAGACAACTACATCGTCAATTCTGTTCAGGAACTCGGGGGCAAATGCTTTTTTCAGGGCATTTTCAATTACACTCTTCTGATGTGTATCTGCCTGCGCTTTTTTTGCGGATGTCCCGAAACCAACTCCTTGACCAAAATCCTTTAGTTGTCTAGCCCCAATGTTCGAGGTCATGATAACCACCGTATTTCTAAAGTCGATCTTCCTACCTAAACTATCGGTAAGGAATCCATCGTCTAATACTTGTAAAAGCATATTAAAGACATCTGGATGCGCTTTTTCAATCTCGTCCAGGAGAATCACGGAATATGGTTTGCGACGCACTTTTTCCGTAAGCTGTCCACCTTCCTCATAACCAACATATCCTGGAGGTGCACCTACCAATCTAGAGATAGCGAATTTCTCCATATACTCGCTCATATCAACGCGTATCAGGCCATCTTCGGAATCGAACAATTCCTTAGCGAGTACCTTGGCAAGTTGTGTTTTACCCACCCCGGTCTGTCCTAGGAAAATAAAGGAGCCAATCGGTTTATTGGGGTCTTTAAGTCCGGCACGGTTTCTTTGGATAGCTTTAGCCACTTTAGATACGGCATCGTCTTGTCCTATTACGTTGGCCTTAATTAATTCCGGTAATTTAGCAAGTTTATTGCTTTCTGTCTGTGCAATTCTATTTACTGGAATACCGCTCATCATGGATACTACATCTGCAACATTATCTTCCGTTACGGTTTCCTTGTGAAGCTTACTATCCTCTTCCCAGCGCTCTTGCGCAATGGCTAAATCCTTTTCAATTCGCTTTTCATCGTCCCTAAGCTTGGCAGCCTCTTCGTACTTCTGTTTTTTGACTACCGAATTTTTCAATTCACGTACTTCTTCCAGCTTTTTTTCTAATTCCAAAATCTGTTTGGGAACGTCCATATTAACAATGTGGACCCTAGAGCCAGCTTCGTCCAAGGCATCTATAGCCTTGTCTGGTAAGAATCTGTCTGTCATATAGCGACTGGTGAGTTTAACACAGGCAACGATGGCTTCATCCGTATAATGCACGTTGTGGTGTTCCTCGTACTTTCCTTTTATGTTTTTGAGTATTTCAATGGTTTCCTCAATAGTGGTAGGTTCTACCAATACCTTTTGGAATCGTCTTTCCAAGGCCCCATCTTTCTCAATGTATTGACGGAATTCATCCAAGGTAGTGGCACCAATACATTGTATTTCGCCTCTCGCCAAAGCAGGTTTAAACATATTGGAAGCATCCAAGCTTCCTGTTGCTCCACCAGCTCCAACTATAGTGTGGATCTCATCAATAAAGAGGATAACATCGTCATTCTTCTCCAATTCGTTCATCACCGCCTTCATGCGCTCTTCAAACTGGCCTCTGTATTTTGTGCCTGCCACCAGGGAGGCTAGGTCTAAGGTTACCACTCTTTTATTGTAAAGAATCCTAGATACCTTTTTATTGACAATTCTAAGGGCCAAGCCTTCGGCAATGGCGCTTTTCCCTACACCGGGTTCCCCTATCAATAAAGGGTTGTTCTTCTTTCTCCTACTGAGAATCTGGGATACCCTTTCTATTTCTTTTTCACGACCCACTACAGGGTCCAACTTGTTTTCCTCTGCCATTCTGGTGAGGTCTCGTCCAAAATTGTCCAAAACGGGTGTCTTGGATTTCTTGCTCCCCTTGGGAGTACCGGCACCAAAGGTGCTTTCCTTCTCCTCGTGGGAGTCGCCAGAATCGCTTGGAAAGGATTCCGAGGTTGGGGAGTCTATATAGTCGTCATCACTTGTAATCATAGATTTAAATTGGTCTTTTACCCCGTCATAGTCTACTTTTAATTTGTGAAGTAGCTTGGTGGTGGGGTCATTTTCATTGCGTAAAATACAGAGCAAAAGATGTGCTGTGTTAATGGAAGAGCTTTGAAAAAGCTTGGCCTCCAAAAACGTTGTTTTTAAAGCACGTTCTGCCTGCCTTGTAAGGTGAAGGTTTTTCTTGTCCTTCTGCACAGTGCCGGAGCTGAGGTTTGCCGGACTTAGAATTTCCACTTTTCTCCTCAGGTGGTCTAAGTCTACGTCCAAGGCATCTAAAATGCTAATGGCCTTCCCATTACCGTCCCTAAGCAGTCCTAGCATTAAATGCTCCGTTCCAATAAAGTCGTGCCCTAATCTAAGGGCCTCTTCCTTACTGTAAGCAATAACGTCTTTTACTCTAGGGGAAAAATTATCATCCATAAAATATCCTTTCAACTTTAAAAATAGTAAATCTATACTAAACTAGGGCAAATACTATACCTAATTATAAATATAATTGCTCAATTGACAAAAAAAGGTTTTCTGACGTAAAAAACAACTTGTAAATTGCGAATAAAAATTTTGGCTAGTTGTGTTGATAAAAACTTTACAAAAGTATAGCTTTATTGCCTTGGTAGTGCCGATTTTGTGTATATTGTCGTGCTTTTTTTAACTAATTTTAGAGAAGATTTTAAATGGCAGAAAGAGAAAGATTAATTCCGGTTAACATAGAAGAAGAAATGAAATCTGCGTACATTGATTATTCAATGTCCGTCATTGTGTCACGTGCCCTGCCAGATGTCAGGGATGGATTGAAGCCAGTGCACAGAAGGGTTTTGTTTGGGATGCACGAATTGGGGGTTAGATCCAATAGTGCCTATAAGAAATCGGCCCGTATTGTGGGTGAGGTATTAGGTAAGTACCACCCGCACGGAGATACCTCCGTATATGATTCCATGGTGCGTATGGCCCAGGACTGGAGTTTACGCTATATGTTGGTGGATGGCCAAGGTAACTTTGGCTCTATAGATGGAGACAGTCCGGCAGCGATGCGTTATACGGAAGCCCGTATGCGCAAAATAGCCGATGATATGTTGATTGATATAGAAAAGGATACGGTAGACCATCAACTGAATTTTGACGATTCATTGAAAGAGCCCACCGTATTGCCAACCAGAGTGCCTAACCTTTTGGTGAACGGTGCCTCCGGTATTGCAGTAGGGATGGCCACCAATATGCCTCCCCATAACCTTTCGGAGGTGGTAGATGGTACCATTGCCTATATAGACAATCACGATATTTCCGTGGACGAGATCATGACGCATATAAAAGCCCCCGATTTTCCAACCGGAGGTATTATTTATGGATATGATGGCGTAAAGGAAGCCTTCCATACCGGTAGAGGACGGGTAATGGTACGGGCGAAAGCCGAATTTGAGGAAGTGCAAGGCAGGGAGTGTATCGTGGTAACAGAGATTCCTTACTTGGTGAACAAGGCCGATATGATTAAAAAGACGGCAGACCTTGTAAATGAAAAGAAAATAGATGGAATTGCTTCTATTAGGGACGAGTCCGATAGGAACGGAATGCGTATTGTCTATGTTTTAAAAAGAGATGCTATTCCCAATATTGTTCTTAATACCTTATATAAGTATACTGCACTACAATCCTCGTTTAGTGTAAACAATATTGCCCTTGTTAACGGCAGGCCAAAATTACTGAACGTAAAGGATATGATCCACTATTTTGTGGAGCATCGTCATGAGGTGGTCGTAAGGCGTACCGAGTTTGAACTTAAGAAAGCAGAAGATAGAGCTCACATACTAGAGGGGCTTATCATCGCTTCGGACAATATAGATGAGGTTATTGCTATCATCAGAGGCTCTTCCAATGCAGATGAGGCTAGGGAGAAATTGATGGAGCGCTTTAAGCTAAGTGAAGTTCAGGCAAAGGCAATCGTAGATATGAGATTGCGTCAGTTGACCGGACTGGAGCAGGATAAGCTAAGAACCGAATATGAGGAGGTAATAGCTCTTATTGCCGACTTAAAGGATATTTTGGCAAGGAAGGAGCGTAGAATGGAGATCATTAAGGAAGAACTCCAAGAGATCAAGGATAAATATGGAGATAGAAGACGTTCTGAAATAAATATCGCAGGTGGGGATTTAAGTATGGAAGATATGATACCCAATGAGCAAGTGGTTATCACCATCTCCCATGCAGGTTATATTAAGAGAACCCCATTGTCCGAATACAAAACCCAGCATAGGGGCGGGGTGGGCCAAAAAGCCTCTTCCACAAGGAACGAGGATTTCCTGGAGCATTTATTTGTGAGTACCAATCACCAGTATATGTTGTTCTTTACCAAAAAAGGAAAATGTTTCTGGATGAGAGTATATGAAATTCCAGAAGGTACCAGAACTTCTAAAGGAAGGGCAATTCAGAACCTTATTAATATAGAGAACGACGATACGGTAAAAGCCTTTATCTCTACGCAGGATTTAAAGGATGAGGAGTACGTTAACAGTCACTATGTAATTATGGCTACTAAAAAAGGAGTGGTTAAAAAGACCTCCTTGGAGCAGTATTCTAGACCGAGACAAAATGGAATTAACGCGATTGGAATCCGCGAAGGGGATGAGCTATTGGAGGCAAAACTTACCACCGGAGCCAGTCAGATATTCCTTGGTTTAAAATCTGGAAAAGCCATTAGATTCGAGGAAAGTAAGACTAGACCCATGGGACGAAATGCCTCTGGAGTAAGGGGAATTACCCTGGACAGTGAGCAGGATGAGGTGATAGGAATGGTAGCAGTTCATAATTTTGATGAGGAAATTCTGGTGGTTTCTGAAAACGGTTATGGAAAAAGATCCAGTATTGAGGATTATAGAATAACCAACCGAGGAGGAAAAGGAGTGAAAACCATTTCCGTTACCGAAAAAACAGGAGAATTGGTGGCCATTAAAAACGTATCCGATTCCGATGACCTTATGATTATCAATAAATCTGGTATCGCTATTAGAATGAGCGTAGAGGATTTAAGGGTAATGGGACGTGCTACCCAAGGAGTTCGACTTATAAATATTAAGGGGAAAGATTCCATTGCAGCAGTAGCAAAAGTGATGAAGGAAGAAGAGGATTTGGAAGATGTGGACAACTTGGATGTAGACGTTAATCCAGAAAATGGCACGGCTCTTGATAATGATGAAGGGCAAAAAGAATAAGTTTATACACTAATTTAAATATACAGTTGAAATGAAAAAAAATATCATAATACTTTCCGCCATGTTTTGCGGAGTAGTGGGATTCGCGCAAAAAAGCGAAATTAGGTCCGCAGACCGATCGCTAAGATCTGGAAATGCCTCTGCGGCGATAGCCTCATTGGAAAGTGCATCCTCTTTAATTGATGCGGCAGACGAAAGAATGCAAGCCCAGTATTATTTCTTAAAAGGAAAGGCGCATGCAGAATTAGCTAAAAAAGGAGAAGTAGACGCTTTTGACAAAGCCATCTCCTCCCTAAAAAAGGTTTCCAAAATAGAAGAAGCTAGTGGGAGGTCTAAATATAGCGCAGAAGCAAAAGAAATCCTTTCTTCTATGACCGTAGATTTAGTCAACTTGGCCGTAGAGGACAATAACAACAAGCGTTTTAAGGAAGGTGCTGAAAAACTTTATTTGGGGTACCAATTAAGTCCTAAGGATACAATCTACCTTTATTATGCCGCTAGTAGTGCTGTTAATGGTGGGCATTTTGAGCAGGCGCTTTCCTATTATGAGGAGTTGAAAGACCTTAATTACGACGGAAGTGGAATTGTTTATAAGGCTACCAATGTAGAAACCGGAGAGGTAGAGGAAATGGATAAGACTCAAAGAGAGCTAATGGTTAAATCCGGAGCTTATAAAGATCCAATTGAAGAAAAAATTCCTTCTAAAACAACCGAGATTGTTAAAAATGTGGCCTTGATCTATACTCAATTAGGTAAGGATGATAAAGCATTGCAGGCCTACAAGGATGCAAGAGCAAAAGATCCTAAGGATGTAAACCTAATTTTGAATGAGGCCAATCTATATTACAAAATGGGGGACAAGGAAAAGTTTAAAGCTTTAATGGCAGAAGCTACTGAAGTTGCCCCAGATAATCCCGATCTTTTCTATAATATAGGGGTGATTAATATGGAGCAAGGAAATATTGAAGAAGCAAGAGCAGCCTATAGAAGAGCTATTGAAATAAACCCTGGATATGTAAATGCTCAATTAAATCTTTCCACTACTTATGTAAATGAGGGGAATGGATTGATTGATGAGATGAACTCTTTGGGTAACTCTAAAAAGGACATTGCTAGATACGATGAGCTAAAGGAGCAAAAAGATAGTTTGTTCCGTGATGGTGCCACTATTTTGGAGGATGCCGTTAGGGAAAATCCAGACAATCAGGCAATATTAACCCAGCTTAAGAATATTTATGGAGCCTTGGGTGATAATGAGAACTTTATGCGTGTTAAAAAGTTATTGGGAGAGTAATTACCGCCAATAGAAACCGTAAAAAGGAAAAGGGCCGTCAAGTTTAATTGACGGCCCTTTTTTATGCTTAAATAATCTTTTTGATGACTCGTAGGCTATGGGTGTAGGTATTGGTGTCCGTGCTAAAAATACCCGTATGGTCTAACCGGTCTAGCCTTACCTTTCCATACGAGTGGATGATGTAGTTGTTGTCCATGATTATTCCCACATGATCTATGACTCCTTCTTGGTTGTCGAAAAATGCCAAATCTCCAGGTTCGCTCTCCTCAATAAAACTTAGTGCCTCCCCTTGAGTAGACTGCTGTTGCGCTCCCCTTAGTAGGCGGTATCCATTTATTTTATACACCATTTGGGAAAGTCCCGCGCTGTCAATACCAAAGGCACTTTTGCCTCCCCAAAGGAAGGGAGCGTTAAGGTAGAGCAAGGCGGTTTCTACCAGTTGTGCCTTATTTAATGATCCATTGGAATAGTGGCCATCAAAATAATGGTTTAAAACACTACTAGGAGGAATGGAAGAACCTAGGACAATGGGTAGTAAAACACTATTGTTGGTTTCAATAAAGGAAACAAGTTCCGTGGATATCTTAGTGGATTTAGAATTATCCAAATCTAAATACTGGACTTCATCGATAAAAGTAAATTGTTGATTGCTGATCCATCCTTCACACTGATCGTACGCTATTCGGATTCTGCTCCATTTTTTTCGTTGTTCTAAGACTTTAAAATGTTCTCCGTACAACAATTGGGTTATCATTTCTCCTGTGTCGTCGGGTATGGAACGTACCGGGACAAGGCTTAGGTGGCAAATACCGTACTGCATGGGCTTGCTTTACAAGAGCTAATTAATTTCTTTCTATGATTATTGCGGATGCACCGCCGCCACCATTACAAATGGCCGCTGCTCCTATTTTTCCATTGTTTTGTTTTAGCACGCTAAGGAGGGTGATGATGATACGGGCGCCAGAGCAGCCTAGGGGATGCCCCAAGGATACGGCACCACCGTTTACGTTCACCTTGTCGTCCGTTAGTCCTAAAATTTTCATATTGGCGAGGCCTACTACCGAAAATGCTTCATTAAACTCAAAGTAATCCACATCATCCAAGCTTATACCTGCTTTTGATAATGCATTAGGTAGCGCTTTTGCCGGTGCGGTGGTGAACCATTTAGGTTCTTGGGCAGCATCTGCATAGGCTTTAATAGTGGCTAGTGGCTTTAAATTTAGTTCTTTAGCCTTATCTGCACTCATTAATACCAAGGCGGCAGCACCGTCGTTGATTGTAGAGGCGTTGGCGGCAGTAACGGTACCATCTTGGGAGAAGGCAGGACGTAAGGTAGGAATCTTTTCCATTTTTACATTCTTGAATTCCTCATCCTCGGTCACCAAAACGGGTTCGCCCCTTCTTTGGGAAACCGAAACGGGAACCACCTCGTCATCAAATTTTCCTTTTTCCCACGCTTCCGAAGATCTTTGGTAAGATTGTATGGCAAAGTTATCTTGGTCTTCCCTACTAAACTCATACTCGGTAGCGCAGGCGTCTGCACAGGTACCCATTGCCTGTTGGTCATAGGCATCTACCAGTCCATCTTTCTGCATTCCGTCTACCAAGCTGGCTGGACCAAATTTTTGGCCGCTTCTCAAATGAATATAATGTGGAATCAAGCTCATGTTTTCCATGCCCCCTGCTACCATAATGTCGTTGTCTCCCAACGCTATAGATTGGGCGGCCTGCATAACCGCTTTCATTCCAGACGCGCAAACCTTGTTTACCGTAGTACAAGGAACGGTATCTGGAATACCCGCTAAAAGTGCTGCTTGTCTGGCTGGAGCCTGCCCTACACCTGCCTGTACCACATTACCCATAAGTACTTCCTGTACTTTTGCAGGGTCTAAATTTATTTTTTCTAAGGCACCTTTAATGGCAATGGCCCCCAGGTTTTGGGCTGGTATGGTAGACAATGATCCCATAAAGCTTCCAATTGGGGTCCTGGCAACAGAAACAATTACAACATCTTTCATTTGAGTTCAGTTTTTGGTTCTTTGCGAAATTAATAAAATAATGCGCAATGAGATGGCCAACTTGCCAATAATCCGAATTTTTACTCACTTCGGAGTTTTAAAACCCCGAAGCCTAACGCCTTGTAATATCAGTAGTATTTTTCCAATGCCTTGTAGGCATGTCCTTAGAGTGGTGTCAATTACACTTGTGTTTGTTTTGGGGAACTAAATCGTCAATGAATTTTTCCTATGAAAATTAATGAGTTAAGTGGCTGCTTAGGGAGAGTTATTAGAGGAATTCCTAGTTTTAACTTAATATTCTCTATTTTTGACAATATACACTTTAAGTATGCGTAAGTTTTTAGACCGCCTTTATAAAAACCAATCTTTGGTTTATAAGTACTTTCTTTATTTTCTCGCTGTTTTTGTGATTGTATTCTTATTTCCTCGTGGGGGTAAGTTTAAATACGAATTTCAAAAGGGGAAACCATGGCAGTACGATAATTTCTATGCTCCCTTCGATTTTTCCATTAAAAAAAGCGAAGCGGAAATCAATAGCGAAAAAGAAAAGATCAGGGCTACTAGTGTTGATTATTACAACTATGATGCAGAAATAGTTAAAGAGGTAGATAGTGTTATACAAGCCGAGATTGTTCAGGTCTTTGATGATACGAGTTATTCTAATTTAGATCGAGCCCATTTCCAGCAAGTAGCAAGGGAAATACTGGCGGAACTCTATACTAATGGAATTCTTTCCAAGGTAGGGCGTCCAGGGAATAAGAGCAGTTTGTATCTAGTAAAGAACAATGAGGCTAAAAAGCTTCAGTTTAAAAGCGTTTACACCCTGTCTGACGTAGGTAGGGTAGTGGAGAACATCTTGGTAAACCAACAGCTGTCAGAGTTTGAACCTGCCTTTCAGCAGCTATTCTTCAATTCAGTAAAACCCAATCTAAGCTTTAATGAGGACCTTTCTAAAAAAGAGTTAGAGACAGAGTTTTCTAAGATTTCCTATACGCTGGGGAATGTGGACGAGGGGAAACTCATCATAGCCAAAGGGGAAGTGGTAGAAGAGGAAGACTTGCGGGTATTAGAGTCCTTAAAGAACGAATATGAATCTAAACTCTGGGGACAGAATAATCAGTACTTTGTAGTGATTGGATATGCTGTTCTGGTGGCAATGGTGCTTACCATGCTCTTTTTGTTTCTGAAGAAATACCGACGGGAGGTTTTTCTAGACAATACCAAGATTACTTTTATAGTGGTAAACATCCTTTTAATGGTTTTTGCGACTACGGTTATTGTGAAATACAATGAAGGGCTTGTTTTTGTAGTGCCCCTTTGTATTTTGCCGTTAATATTAAAAACCTTTTTCGATGCCAGATTAGGACTATTTGTGCATGTGCTTACCGTTTTAATATTGGGGTTTGTGGTGCCCAATAGTTTTGAATATATCTTTCTCCAGACTTTAGCAGGGATAGTGACCATATTATCCGTGTCTGAATTGTACAAAAGAGCCAATTTATTTATTTCGGTAGGACAGATTACCTTGGTTTACATTATAGGATATTTTGCCTTTCATATGATTCATGAAGGGAATTTGGATAACATACAATGGATCGTCTTTGGATTCTTTCTATTAAATGGAATGATTACCCTGTTTGTACAGCCCTTGATCTACATCTTCGAAAAAATATTCGGTTTGGTGTCGGATGTGTCCTTACTAGAGTTGTCGGATACCAATTCAAAATTACTAAAGGAGTTGTCGGACAGGGCGCCAGGTACTTTTCATCATTCCTTGCAGGTAGCTAATTTAGCGGAAGCGGCGGCCAATGAGATTGGGGCCAATGCCATGTTGGTGCGTGTTGGTGCCTTATACCACGATATCGGGAAGATGAATAATCCCACCTATTTTACGGAGAACCAAACTACCAATGTTAATCCGCACGACGATCTAGACCCTGTGGAGTCTGCCAGGATTATTATAGACCATGTTATACAGGGGATAGAGATTGCGCGTAAAAATAACGTTCCGGATAGGGTGATCGATTTCCTAAGGACGCATCACGGTACCTCTTTGGTGTATTATTTTTACCGTAAACAGGAAAAGCTGCATAAGGAAACCGGGGAAGCCTTGGATATTGAGGAATTTAGGTATCCAGGACCGCCTCCTTTTTCTAGGGAAACGGCAATTCTGATGATGGCCGACTCTGTGGAGGCAGCTTCCAAGAGTTTAAAGGACCCTACTTTCTCGGGAATTCACAATTTTGTGGAGAAAATAGTGGACGGACAGATTTCGGAGAATCAATTTTTAAATGCAAATATTACGTTTAAAGAGATAGAAACTATCAAGAAAGTGCTGAAACAGAAGCTGATAAACATTTATCATTTGAGGGTGGAATATCCCGAATAAATAATTAATAAAAAAAGTTGTCGAAATAGTTGGTTAATCCTAAATGAACTACTACATTTGCAACCGCATTTCGATGCACGATCTTGAAGATTATTGGAGAGGTGCCGGAGTGGTAACGGAGCAGATTGCTAATCTGTCGACGGGTAACTGTCGCCAGGGTTCGAGTCCCTGTCTCTCCGCTTTTTGAGAAGTCAAAATGGGAAACCATTTCGGGGTGTAGCGTAGCCCGGTTATCGCGCCTGCTTTGGGAGCAGGAGGTCGCAGGTTCGAATCCTGCCACCCCGACCTGAAAATCAGAGGTTTACAAGTTAATTTTTGTAAGCCTCTTTTTATTTGCACTCAATTTTCACTCAAAAATTGTCCTTTTTTGGTTCTATTTGGTGGTATAACAAAAAAAATGAGATGATTTTTCAACTTCTTAGATTAGATAATAAAATAATCTTATGTAAGATCCCTAGAAACACGCCAAAATCTTCATACACCGTTTAGGAAAGTATATGGTTATTTTTTAGCAATAAGTAGGGGTAAGTAAAAGTATATCCCGATCAAAGAAAAAAGTAGCCCTCCAATAGATCCCACGGCGAAAGAAAACCAAAATGCTTCGTTTTGCCCATGCCATACAAAAGGAACCAATCCGACGATAGTTGAAACGATGGTCAAAATCACTGGGATAATTTTATAGTTAAAGGCTTTATAGTATAGTGACCGGATATTCCGCTGTGGATATTGTTTTCTTAAATTATTAAAATCGTTTACAATAAATAAGGCGGAATTGACACTAATACCACTTAGCAAAATAAAGGAGGCGTATCCGCCTTGGTCAAAATTAAATCCGAACCAAAAAAACGTCAGGAACACGCCTATAAAGGAAAGGGGTATCATACTAATAATGGTCAAAGGCTGTGTTAAGGACTCCAATAGGATAGTGCAGATAAAGAAAATTATAAAGATTACTACAAAAAGGTAATAGTACTGTTTAGAATTGCTCTTATTCCAACCGCCATGGGACTGCTCTAAAACACGGTAGCCAATTGGGAGCTTCTCCTTTAATTGCGCTACGTTATCCTCCCTGATTTTATTAGCTAGAGGATAGGTTCCCAAAAAGTCATAAGCCACCGTTAAGCGGTATTGCTGGTTGTTTTTATTGATAATATTCCCCGTTTTTTGTTTTTCAATAGTAGCTAACTGCTGTAGCTTATATTGTTTGCCGCGAAGTGGAATTGGTGTATACTTTAAATCCCATACGTTGAATTTCTGATAAGTATCCGACACCAAATTCACTTGTTGCAGCTCATTATCATTTATTATGTGGGCAATATTACTGGAAAGAACCTGATTTTTTAAATACCCGTACAATTGATTTTGTGAGACATTCGCCATAGCCAATTGTTCCTGGTCAAAATCTAAGTAATATTCTTCTAGGCTATTGCTGTTCCAGCCTCCACTTGTTATTTCTACTTCTTTTACCCGGCCAGAAGAGTTTTCTTCCAATTGTTCTTTTAATAAAGTGGCGTAGCGGTAAAGGTCATCGTAGTTATAGCCTTCCAATTCTATCCTATGGGATTTATTCCCAGTCCCTAAAGCATTGGAAAATCCTCGACCCACCCCTGTTACGCTCCAATCCAAACCTCCCAAGCTGATCGCCTTGGATTCCAACAATGTTTTTAGGTGGTATGGAAATGAGCCAAATTCATGCTCTTCCTTAAAATAAATAGAAATATTGGAGCTCTTGGGACCGTTGATCTGGGTTTTATATAATGAAATCTCATCAAATTGCCCGATATAATTTTCCATTTTCAACACTACATCGTTCAATTGCTCAATGGTACAGCCATCGGGCATCCTACCGCTTACCCTAAGGGTAGTGCGCTCTGGTTCTGAATAATAAGAACTTTCAAAGACATCTTCGGTAAATAAGCGCAAAGTACCTCCAAGAACCTTGTCCAAGGTAGGACGTAGGTTAGTAGTGTACCACTCGGCCCCTAAAGTCAAATTATATAATGAGGCCCATTTTCCATTCCCGTTTAGTTGTTGTGGCAACATATATAAAGGAAGGCCAAAACCAAGAACGAACAACATTATAAACGCCCATTTGAACCTAGGTTTCCCCATCCAATGTATAGTATTGGTATACCTTCTTGTGAATTTATTGATCCGGCGTTTTCTCTTAATGGAAAATCGGCTTCGCTTTTTTTCTAGCCTCATCTTATCCATTAAAGCCGGTACGTAGAACAAGGAAACTAATAAGGAAACCCCAATATTAATAGCAATGACCAAGGCAAAATCCCACAGGTTCAAACGTTGGTTTTCCTCCAAGAAAAATATAATCATCAGTGCTCCAACGGTAGTCAAAGTTGCCGCTAATATTGCTAAAAAGGCCTTCCTATTGCCTTTATTGCGCAAGTGGTCGATCATTATTATACTATTATCTATGATGATCCCAAACGAAATGGTAATTCCGGCAAAGGAGTATAATTGCAATTGTACGTCTAGGGCATAGTAAAAAATAACAGCAATGAGAAGGTTGGTGACAATACTTAAAAATAATACCGTTAAATATTTAAAACTTTTGTTGATCAAGACAATGAGGACCAATAAAATTAAAAAAGAATACAAGGTTCTTTTCTGTATTTTCCGTAACTCATCTACAATAAATTCAGTGGTGTCATGAGTCAACTTTATAGAATATCCGGGGGGTTGTTCTTGGTTTAGCCCATTGACCGCCATTCTAACAGTTTTTGCCAAATCAATGTTATTTGCGCCCTTTTCTGCATACACTAGCATATTCACGGTATTAAGCCCATTCACACGATAGTAAGAGCTGACCCTTCCTTCATTAAATTTGACGGTGGCAACATTTTTTAAATAAATGATCCTATGGTTTATTTTTTTGATAGGGATGTTGTTCCAATCGATGGCATCCTCTAATGTATGCGATAGTACTACGGCTATTTGTTGGTCAGTATCATTATTTTCAGAACGGATCGTTGTATTTCCCAGCGCTCTTTGTTGTAGATAAGTTCTAATGGCATTTTGGATTTCCCCAGCCGAAACATCTAACTGTAGTAATTTTTTGGTGTCATATTCTATGACCCACTCAAAAGGTGTGGCTCCATGTACATCCACATTATTTACGCCTTTTATGGCCGTTAATGTAGGAAGGATGGTATTTTCCGTGTATTTCTTAATATAATGGGGGCTTTCATTGGCATTGACACTATAGGTTAAAATAGGAGCGCTATTTTCATTGGCGGTACTTCTGGATAAGGAGGGGTAGCTGACCCCCTGGGGGAGTTCTGAATGGCTTTGTCGGATGAGATTGGCAATCTCAAAACGAACGGCGTCCATGTCAACCCCTTTTTTGAAATTCATAGAAATTGAACCACTCCCTTTTCGCGAGGTCGAACTAATGTTTTCTATACCACTAACGGTATTGAAGTGTCCTTCTAGCCTTGAGGTTACTTCCTGCTCCATTACTTTTGCCGAAGCCTCTTGCCAAGAAACGAATACCCCTAACGAATTGTTGGGGCGTGTTGGAGTAAGCTGTACACTTAACAAAGGAATCAGGCTTGCCCCAATAATAGAAAGACAGATGAATATAGTGAGGACCGTAAAGGAAGAAGGTTTCTGATTCATTAATTTAACGCTTTGGCTTTATTCTATTTATTTTCAATCATTAAGAACGTTATCAAAATCCTGCCAAAGGGGGCGGTCATTTAAAAAGTCGTACAGCGTCAGTTCTTGCACCTTGTAATATAGTCTCCAGTAATTTAAAAGACTTTGTATATATTGTTCGGTTGCTGACTGCCAGGCTTTTCTGGCACTGGTCAGGTTCAGCAGCCCTACGCGTCCCGATAAAAAACGTTTTTCCGTAATGGTATAGGATTCCCTTGCAATTTCACTGGTTCTCAAGGCCCCTGTTACCAAATCTTTCTGTAGGTTAAAATCGATCACCTTCTGGGCAATTTCCTGCTGTAGCCTATCGGCATCCTGTTGCAATTCAATGTCGGCGATATCCTTGTTCATACGTGCCGTTTTGATATTGCCTCGGCGTTCGCCCCAATCCAAAATAGGAATACTAAAATTCACGGACACCATTTGCTGGTCCAAAAGATTGCCATAGGCATCCCTTAAGCTATTGGCCTGTTGATTTAAACCGTAACTGGCCGATACAGACAGATCGAAACGGTTATCCTTTACTGCCTTATCCAGATTCCGCAAGGCTTCAATCTTTCTAAGCCTTAGATCCAGAATATCCGGATTATTAGCCTTTGCCAATGCCATCGCTTTATCAATATTAATTTGAAGGTCGGAAATAATCTCGGGTAATTCCGGAAGGGCATCCGTGGGCATTGCTTCCCTTAAGTACAATCGCAGGTCGGCCTCGGCCTTTTGAAGGTTCTGAAGATTTTGGGTTAGGTTCGTATTGGCATTGTACACATCCATCTCCAGATTTAGAAGATCGTCCCGTTCTATAGAGCCCAGATCATAGCGTTTTTCCCCTATCCCAAAAAGTTTTTTAGCCGAGTCTTTATTCTCCTGGGCTATCGTCACTTTTTTATGGGCCATTGCCCAATGAAAAAAAAGATCAATCGTCCTAAGATTTATGGTCTGCTGCTCGTATATAAACTCCTGTTTGGCTTTTTGATATTTGAGAGGCTCGGTCTGTTTCTCCCATTTAAAACGGTTAAAGGCCATTATGGGTTGAACCATTCCAATTCGTATCGGAGTGGCACTATAATTTTCTATGGAAGTATTTCCCGAATTTACAATCCGGTCGAAGCTCGAATTTATAAACAAGTTCGTTCCGGTAGCCCTGATGTTTTGGGTCATTGAAATATTGGCGAAGGAACTTAAATTTTGTTGCTGACGAAAAACATCGATATTCTGTTCGGAATCATATCGTTGTACCAAGGCCCGGTTGAACGTAAACGGTCTAGTGTGAAAATCTATTTTTGGCAATAGGCTGGATCTGAACGATTTGAACTGCCAATAATTTACGCCGTATTTACGCTTTGACTTATAGGCATCTAGGGAGTTGTCCCGTGCCAATTCCAACACATTCTGAAGAGATACTTTTTCTTCCAAAGGTATTGGAGCACCTATATTTTGTGCAATTCCATGGTGCAGGCTCAACAGAAAGCACCCAAGTAGCAGTAATTGCAATAATTTATTTTTTAACATTGACTTTTAATTTTGCTAGATAATAGTAACATAAGGGAATAAAATACAGGCTTATTATGGTTCCGAGCAACATGCCACCAATCAGGGAAATCGCCAGTGGAGCCTGTAACTCTGCCCCCAAACCACTCGAAAATAATAAAGGCACCAAGGCTAATATAGTAGTCAAACTCGTCATTAAAATCGGCTTTAAACGTCTTTGGCCGGCAACCAACAAGGCTTTCATTAAAGGATACCCTTGACGGCGCAACTGTATGATGGTATCTACTTTTAAAATAGAATCGTTTATAATGATCCCGCTCATCACCACGATACCGATCATGGACATCAAATTTATGCTCATCCCTGTTAGCTTTAAGAATAGGAAGGCCCCGGCAAGATCTATTGGCACTTCAAATAAGATAATTAAAGGCAGGGTAAAGGATTCAAATTGAGAGGCCAGAATAAAATAAAGCAACAATAATGAGATCAGTAAAACTATAATGAGTTCGTTCATTAATGCCTGCTGGGTAAAATAACTCCCGGAAAAACTCACCTCGTACCAAGGATTTTTATGGATCAAGCTTTTTATCTCGGACATTACCTTGTGTAGCTGCCCGTCATTTACTTGTAGGTCCATGGGATAGTATTCCCCTTCGGTGCCCCCATATATGGTTTTCAAGTCGCTAGCCGATACCACCTTTACAAAGTCCTTTATTTGAAACTCGGTTTGGTCTTCGGACATCACGGTGGTTTCTTCTAAGATGTTGTGCATTTGTTTGGTTTCACCGCCCAAGATTACGGGAACAAAGTTTTGATTATTTACTATTGAGAGTATTTCGCGTTCGTTAAAGGCACTTTTTAAAGTTGAGTATAAGGTATTGGCATTCACCCCATAGGTCATGAGTTTCTCTTGATCGGCTACTAGGGTCATATAGTCTTGCCATACGATGGGTTTTAATTCTATATCTCCTAAAATTTCCGTCGTCTGCTGCCATATGGTTTGAAGGGCCTTATTTTGGCTACTGCCCAGGTTTTCTACATGCCGTAGTCGGGCCGTTAATGGGGCTTCATCCTCAGAAAATATCAGGTTAAAGATATTGTCCACTTCAGAATAGGCATACATCGCCTCAGGGTATGATCTTGTAATCTCTGTCTGCAATGTTTTTTTGATATAGGCCAGATCTTCCTGGGTTTTTGATTGTAGGTAAAGCGTGGTTTCCGAAGTTCTGGCCTCCGTGTTTTTGTCTAGTATAAATTGTTGGTTGCCTACCAAAGCGGTCTGGTTGACCAAATCTTTTTTTACCCCTTCCAACAGGATTAACACCCTGCGCTTATTTTCCTCCACATGGATCTGTTCGTTCCAATCAATTTTTAAAAGGGTTTCTGTTTTTGTAAACGCTGGTAATTGTGTCTTTGGTAAAAGCGTGTAAAGTATAAAAGTTGAAAGAAGCAATACGGCACATATAACCCAAGAGATTTTTTGCCTTCGCATTACCCATTTAAAACCTTTTTCGTACAGGGCCTCATAGTTTAAGGTATTGGTCTTACTAAGGAAGCGAGTAATACGCCCTTCCTTTTTAGAGTCCTTAATATGGAAGAGGCGGTACAGTACTGGCAATAAGGTTATCGACACCAAGAACGAAACAAACAGGCCTATACTGATGGCCATCGCCTGATCGAAAAACAGGGCTCCGCTGATCCCGCTTAAAAATACCAAGGGTAAAAAAACAGCACAGGTAGTCAGGGCCGAACTTAAAAGAGGCTTGATAACTTCATTAGTGCCCTTTATACAGGCCCGAGAAAGTGAATATCCTCTATCTCTGTATTGGGAGATATTATCGATGACAATAATAGAGTTGTCTATCATTAGTCCTATACCCAATACCAGCCCCGACAGTGAGATGATATTGATGGAAATTTCAAAGAGTTGGAAAAATATCAGGCAAACGATAATGGATGTGGGAATGGTGATGCCTATCAATAAAGGGGATTTTACATCCTTAAGGAACAGAAACATAAGGGCAAAGGCCAGAAGGATTCCCCACAGCAGACTCTGAAAAAGATTATTTATAGCAAAGTCCAGAAGCTTGGTCTGGTCTCTGGTTATGGTGAAATCGATATTAGGATAATCGGATTTAAAATATCCCAATTGCTCGTTCAGAGCGTCTTTTAAGTCGGCCATCCTTGCATCGCTCTGCTTGATAATGGCCATGGTCATGGCTTCTTTGCCATCTGACAGTACCAGTCCAGTTCTTTTTTGAGGATGTTCTATTACCTCCGCTAATTTTTTTAATTGAAAAACTCGGTTGTTTTTATGGATATAGATATCCTTTAATTCTTGAATGTTATTTAGGGTACTACCTAAACGTACATCGTACTGATATTGGCTGTCCTTAATAAGTAGGCTTCCTATTGTTAGATCGTATGACTTAATGGTGCTTTCCAAGGCATCCAGACCAATCCCTAGGGCTGTAAGTTTATTTTGGTCGGGAACAATTAATATTTCCGGGGAGACCAAGCCACTCACATCTACCATGGCAACTTCACTGATCTGTTCAATTCGTTTACGGATCACTTGGTTGGCAAAGCGGTTAAAATCTACGAAATCCTGCGATACGGGGTACAGGTCTCTATTGAAAATTGCTGGAGCCTTTTCCTCTTTTAAGGTCATACTTAAATAAAAGACCGGGATATCGGTTGCACTGGCCTTGATCACCTTGGGCCGTTTCATACTTTTTGGGAAACTACCCATGGCCCTATCTATCTTTTCATTGACCTCAATAAATGAATAGTCTATTTGGGTTCCGTGATTGAACCGTAACCGTATAAGACCTGTTTCATTATTGACCTCGCTGGAAATATCCTTTAAATGACTGAGCTGCATCAAGTTTCTCCGAAGGGGCTTTACCACAGCGTCTTCCAATTGCCTGGCAGACATGTTGTCCGCGGATACTTGCACCGTAATCTCAGGGATATCTACATTGGGCATTAAGGATACCGGGATAAAACCAAAAGCATATATACCTAAGATAAGTATCCCAAAAGCGGTCATTAGGACCGCAATGGGTTTATGAATCAAGAATTTAACCATCTGTTGTTTAATTTATTAGAAACTAGAAATTGATTTTATAATTCCATTGTTTTTAATGGTTTAACAACAACTTCGGTATCATGGGCCAAATTCAAATTTCCGGCCACCACTATGGTGTCCCCTGCTTTTAAAGTTGCGCTACTTTTATCGGGATGGGGAATTACGGCGTATTGTTTACTGTTTTCATTGGTGGTCTGAACATAGGTCCAATAGGTTTTTCCAGATTTTATGGTAAACAATACTTCTTGGTTTTGGCGTAATACCACGGAAGTTTTTGGTACAACAAACTGGTTGGGGATGTCTTTTTGAATAAAAACCTTTACGTTCATACCTTCCAGCAATTGCCCGTCGTTTTTTACTCTGGCCTTTACCAAAACGGTCCCGTCCTTTTCTACTTGGGGATTAATGGTCTCTATTTGTCCCTGATAGGTTTTATCAATGGCAAAAGGTGTTAATTGTACCTGTCCGTTCACCACTATTTCAGAAACTTCAGATTCAATCAGGTAAAATTCTACCTCAAAGATGTTGTCGTTAATTAGGGTCATCACTTCTGTTCCGGCATTGATTTTCTCAAACTGCTTACCTTGTACATTTGCTACTTTGCCACTAAAGGGAGCTATAAGTTGGGTAGCCTTTAAATTAAACTCGGCATTCTCTAAATCGTGTAGGGCATCTTTATAACCAGAACGGATGGCAAGCATTTCATATTCATCAACAGGTATATCCTCTTGGTTAAAGGTTTCGTAACCACGCCCCACCAATTTATCATGAAACTCCAACTCCGCTTTTTTCAGGTTTATCTTCGCTTTGGTATAGGCTTGTTTATAGGTAAAGTCCTTTAGAACAGCTAGCGTTTGCCCTTGTTTAACATTATCCCCGTTCTTAACCAACAAACGATCCAAATTTTCGCTGACGTCGAATCTTAAATTGTTTTTCTGAAAGGCAATTAGCTTCCCATTGCTTACAATTTCCTTACTAAAAACCCCTTCTTTGAGGACCATCGCATCAACCTCGTTCTTTTCGGGGAGGTATTGCTTTTTTTCTATAGTACCTTCTTCGGCTTTAGCCTGTTCTTGTTTACATGAAAATAGGGCTAGGGAAAGAGAGAGTATGACAACTGTTTGTATAGTATAAGAGGGAAAGCATGTTGGGTTCATTTATAGGGTTGTTTAATTTTTAGATCTATTTTTTAAATTTATGAGATTAACCTTAGAAACCTCTTCCATCTAAAACCATCTCCATGTAGTGAATATAATGTTAAAATGGCTTTTCCTACAATGTTCGGTTCTGGTACAAATCCCCAATATCGGGAATCTATTGAATTATGACGGTTATCTCCCAACATAAAATAGTAGTTGTTTTGAAAAGTGTAAGCAGTTATTTTTTCACCATCTAACCAAAATGTTCCTGCTTTGTATTTTATAGGTGCTTTTTCAAATTTCTCCAAAATGGTCCGATACAACTTGTAATTTTCTAGTGTTAATAAGATAGTTTCTCCTTTTTTTGGCACCCATACTGCTCCCCAGTCGTTTGTTGTCCATTTAGGTGATTCCGTATCTGGAAGATCATTGGCAAAGGTCTTAATTGGAAAATTTGCAAGGTGTATAGAGTCTACACCTTTCTCGGTATTTAATTGTTTATACTGTTGCTGGGTTAGTCCCACTTTTAAATACAAAGAGTCTGTGATTGTGTGTTCTTTCAGTTCAAAAGACTTCATAATATTTTCCATGGAGTTTTTATTATTAAACCAAATATGGTAACCGTATTTTACTGTTTCGGGTGTTGCTAGAGCCCGATCATTGATATATATGTTCCCTTTTTTTAAAGCTATATCATCTCCGGGCAACCCCATACAGCGTTTTATATAAAAGGTTTTTGCGTCAGTTGTGTTATTAAACACTACTACATCATTTCGTTTTATTTTGGTATAGCCATTAAAGCGCTTATAATCCCACCAAACAGAATCCATATTGGCTCTAGCTTCCTTATTGATGTAAAACAATAGATTGACCCAAGGGATCTCGAAAGGCGACTTTGGTAGCCTTGGTCCATATTGGAGCTTGCTTACCACTATTTTATCGCCTACCAACAAACTCCCTTCCATAGAGCTACTGGGAATGTTATAAATATCTAGTACAAGAACACGAATTCCTATGGCAAGAACCAAAACACTTATAAGTACAGAAAATGAATATAACCAAGACCTTTTATGAAAGGCTTTAGCTAAACTTAGATTTGAGGTAACTAGAATATATAGACCAGAAACTATGAACACTGATACTGCTAACCAGTAAAGGCTTAATACTGTTAAGAATAAAGTGAATGATAATAAATATATTAGTTTATGCTTCATTTATTAGGAATGATAATTATCTATTATAAAATTATATCTTTCGGATGGTAGTGGTTGTCATTTAAATATTTCACATAAGCCGCAATGGCTATATCATTTCAGATGATCAGAAGCTTAATTTGATAGATCAAATACTAAATTAAAAAGAATTAATTGTCCACACTTAAAAGGTTAATGTAATCATAAAAATCTGCTTGAAATGAAATATTAGGTATAAAGATTGAGTGAACTGTTTTAATCTCGTCAACCACGAAAATATAGGAAGTCTCGTTCTTCATATATTTATCTAAGTTAAGAGGTGTTGTATCGTCAACCCATATAAACTGTTCACCAGGCGCTATTGTGCTTCTTTGCCATTTTTTGAAATCATCATATTCTTCGAAGTCAACAATAATGGCTAAATCATGTTTACTTTTAATTTGATTTAGCAAATCTTGGTTTCTAAAAAGCTGTTCAATACATTTATCACAACCTGCACGGGAGTATCGTATCAAGACCAATTTTTTATTTGAAAAAGGTATGGTTATTTGTTTTTTAGCACCATCTTCCTGTAGTTTATAAAATTTATTATTTTTAATAGAAAAACCATCTGCACTTTGGTGAACACGATTAAGTTCATCTATATACATATTACGCGCCATAAGAGCGTTAATACTGTCATTCAGAAAAAGAGATTCTTTAACGACTTTGTTATATTCTCTAATAATTTGACGACGGCTTACAGTAACTAAAGTTATAAATACAAGTAACAGGAAAAAAGCTAAGAAAATTAAAAATTGATTCTTCTTCATTTGGTTAAATATTATTTCAATGTATACTCAATAATAAAATTTTTGTTTTCGTTGTTTCGCACCATATCATAAAAGGGACTCTTGGAATCATGAACATACTCTTTTAATATAATTCCTGGCAAAAAAGACACAAATCGACCGTTATCATCAACAGTTGAAGGAAAAGGTAAATACATGTGGTAAGATTTTGATTCCTTAAATGTGAAACATTGGACAACTACTTCTTTATTGCTTTTATCATACAAAGTAACAAATCTGTTACCTTTGTCATCCTCTGATTCAAACATGGCATAGTTTTTTGTTTCAAGCCACGAACCAGCAAATTTAAAGTATCCATTAAACAAATTTCTAATTTTTGATCTATCACGATGTTCTTCTACTGCTTTTAAGATTTTAGCGTTGGGATGGAAAATAGAAGTTTCGTAGTCTTGGGGAAATCTCTTAGATCCATAGTCAAGGATATATCGTTTTGAGATGACCCCATCTGATGCAAGATCATATATATTTTGGTCGTAATAACGAAAGAATCGTAATGTATCATTAAATCTGGCAAATGGAGAAAGTGACGAATAAACCAAAGCATACCGTAACTCAGAGTCATATTCCAATGCATGTGCCCCGCCTGGTGCAAATGCTTGGGTGAGCCATGTCAGTTGATAGTTTTGATTATTATATTGGGGATTAGGAATATTATACCCTGCGTAGCCTACATAGGTCCTTGATCTAGGCAAAGGTGATATATTTGCAAACATGTATTTTCTTCCTGTAGATATGGCTTTTTTGAATGAGTAATCCTTGTTATAAGAAATAACCCGTCTAGATGCAAAGTCATAAATCTCTACCTCACCCTCATCATTTATCCATACATCATTTATTTGTGTAATCTCACTAGGGCCACGCCCAATATGTACAAGTTGATTCTTAAAATCTCCTCTGTCATCAAAAATAAAAACATTTCTTGCTACTCTTTTGTCTACTATAATATAGTTGTTATAATGAATGAGAATTTTATCAATACCGCCTATGTACTTTCCCTCTTCTTCATTTAGTGGGATTATATTAATCTCCTTAATTCTATCTGATATATCTATAAACTCAGTGATTCTGTTATCAGGTATTACAATGGTTTCGCTGTTGTGGCTAGGTATTTTATCCATACTTATTTCTTTGGAATTTTTACATCCAATAAAAAGAAGTATAATACAAGTTATAAAATATTTAATCATAATAATTTATTATTCAATGGATTTAAATAGATGTCTGCATACATCATCAACATATCAATAGTAAATTTCATGATTAAATTTGATATTAATAATTTATACAGACATCCAAAATTTATATTTGTATAGATGGAACGTGATTACCATGTTCCACCACCACTACTTGGAGGCATTTTATCTTTACAAGTATACTTGGTTACGCTGCACCATAGTGTATTCATATGTGTACACTCTTCGTTTGGATTGACATTTGTTTTTCCGTTGTAATCACATATAAGACCATCCTGATCCCACTCAAATGAACCTATTTTCATTCTACAAGATACTTCAGTCCTAACCCAACATGACTCTAATTCCCCAGTAGTTCCTCCAGCTTGAGCTAAGGCCCTATCACTTACTAGCCTAAATGGTTCATCTAAGGTTACCTTCACATTGATAACCAGCGCCACTAAAAATAAGCCAGCTGCCGCTAGCTTTGCTAATTT
>NZ_MTAZ01000002.1 GCF_002150785.1 Arenibacter amylolyticus
AAGCTTTCACTTTGGTCTTTTCTTCATTCGTACTCGAGGCGGGACTTGAACCCGCACGGCCATAATGGCCATTGGATTTTAAGTCCAACGTGTCTACCAATTCCACCACTCGAGCCTCTGCTGTTTTGCAGGTTTCCACATCTGGTAGAACGTGGAGGTTTAATGAGCGAAAAACGGCCCCTATGCTTCGGGGGAACCCTTTGCCGACATAAATGTCGATGGAGGGCGGTTTTCGTCTTGCGAGCGAAAAACGGGATTCGAACCCGCGACCTCCACCTTGGCAAGGTGGCGCTCTACCAACTGAGCTATTTTCGCCTTTTTCTTTATGAACGTCGCATCCTTCTCGAATGCGGGAGCAAATTTAATATATTTCTACATATTGCAAAGCCTTTTTCACTAAAAAGTATCATATTCTTTCTAATTGGCATAGGATGAGTGGGTTGGGTAATAGCATCTTTCTTTCCTAGTAGGGCCAAAAGAACCTATGCATTCTTCTTTTTAGTGAGCAATCGTTTTATCTCGTTGAGCTTCATTAACGCTTCTACGGGGGTTAAGGTGTTGATATCTAGATGGGTTATCTCTTCTTTGATCTCTTCCAGTAAGGGGTCGTCCAAATTAAAGAAGCTTAGTTGCATCTCATTCTGCACCAATTGCAATTTATCCGTAAGCTCTTCGCTGGAATGTGATTTTTCCAATTTCTTAAGGATATTATTGGCTTTATGGATTACCTGTTGGGGCATTCCCGCCATTTTTGCTACATGGATCCCAAAACTATGCTCACTACCCCCTGGGGTTAGCTTTCGTAAAAAGAGTACGTTATCCTCTAATTCCTTTACCGCTACATTGTAGTTCTTTATACGTTCAAAGGTATTGGTCATTTCGTTGAGCTCGTGATAATGCGTAGCGAAAAGTGTTTTGGCCTTCGCAGGGTGCTCGTGTAAATATTCGGATATTGCCCAGGCAATGGAAATGCCATCATAGGTGCTGGTACCCCTACCTATCTCATCCAGTAAAACCAAACTGCGTTCCGAAAGGTTGTTAAGGATAGAGGCGGTCTCGTTCATTTCTACCATAAAGGTAGATTCTCCCATGGAAATATTATCACTGGCGCCTACACGGGTAAATATTTTGTCTACATAACCAATTTTGGCAGAGGTGGCAGGAACAAAGCAGCCCATCTGTGCCAAGAGGACAATAAGTGCAGTCTGTCTTAATATGGCCGATTTACCACTCATGTTGGGACCGGTAATCATGATAATCTGCTGTTCCTCCCTATTTAGGATAAGGTCGTTGGCAATGTATTCTTCTTCAAAAGGCAATTGCCTCTCAATAACAGGATGCCTACCGCCAACAATAGACAATTCAGTGGAATCGTCCATCACAGGAGCTACGTAATTATTATCAATGGCCAATTGGGTAAATCCGCATAAGCAGTCTAATTGAGCTACTAAGTGGGCATTATTCTGGACGGGAGCAATATACTCTTGCATCCATACCACCAACTGGGAGAACAGTTGCTGTTCTAACTCCAGGATGCGCTCTTCTGCCCCCAGTATTTTGGCTTCGTATTCTTTTAGTTCTTCGGTAATATAACGTTCTGCGTTTACCAGGGTCTGTTTACGGATCCATTCTTCCGGCACTTTGTCCTTATGGGTGTTACGCACCTCTATATAGTAACCAAAAACGTTATTGGACGCTATTTTTAGGGAGGTAATACCTGTACGTTCGGTTTCGCGTTCCAGCATTTTGTCCAAGTAATCCTTTCCTGAAAATGCCAAATCCCGTAATTCATCCAATTCCTGGGAATACCCCTTGGCAATTGTTTTTCCCTTAGCAAGGTTTACCGGGGCCTCTTCGTTCAGCATTTTGTTGATCTTATCGCGTAACAACTCGCAACCGTGCAGCTGGTCCCCTAAAAGGGCTAATGCCTCGTTCTTGGTTTTTACGGTCAACTCCTTAATGGGGACAATGGCTTCTAGAGAATTCTTTAACTGCACCACCTCCTTGGGGTTTATTTTACCCGTAGCTACCTTGGAAATTAGTCGTTCCAAATCTCCAATTTGTTTAATGGAGTTTCTCAGTGGATGAAGCACCTCCTCATTGTCCTTTAAATGGCCAATTACCTGGTGTCTCCTGTTAATTTTCTCGATGTTTTTCAACGGTAGGGCCAACCATCTTTTTAACATCCGTCCGCCCATAGGGGATAGGGTTTTGTCTATAACATCTAGTAGGGTTACGGCATTTTGATGGGTAGAATGGTATAATTCCAAGTTTCGGATGGTAAACCGGTCCATCCAAATATGTTCTTCCTCCGCAATACGTTGTAAACTGCTTATGTGTTGTAGCTGTTTGTGTTGGGTATCGGATAGGTAGTGCATTATCACCCCCGCAGCCACAACCCCATGGCTTAAGTGATCTACCCCAAAGCCTTTTAAGCTCTTGGTCTGGAAGTGGTTGGTGAGCGATTCAAAGGCGTAATCTTCCTGAAATACCCAGTCTTCCGTGTAATAAGTGTGGAATTGGGTGCCAAATACAGCGGAAAATTCTTTTCTGTTAGATTTTGATACCAAGACTTCATTTGGGGAGAAGTTCTGCAGTAATTTATCAATCTGCTCCTCATTCCCCTCCGATGTTAGGAACTCTCCGGTAGAGATATCCACAAAGGCAATGCCCAATCGCTTTCTGCCAAAATGGACCGCACAAAGAAAATTGTTGTTTTTCGCCGTTAGGATATCATCGTTCATAGCTACCCCAGGAGTCACCAATTCTGTAACACCCCTTTTTACAATGGTTTTGGTAAGTTTGGGGTCTTCCAATTGGTCGCAAATAGCCACTCGTTGACCTGCTTTCACCAATTTAGGTAAGTAGGTGTTTAAGGAGTGATGTGGGAATCCAGCTAATTCTGTCTTATCCCCACCGTTGTTCCGATGGGTAAGGATGATTCCCAAAATTTGTGAGGCCTTAACTGCATCTTCACCAAAGGTCTCATAAAAGTCGCCCACTCTAAACAATAAAAGGGCATCTGGATATTTCACCTTTATGGTGTTGTACTGCTTCATTAAAGGTGTAACCTTTTTTGTCTTTCCTGTATCTCCCAAAAGCGAATTTATTAACTTATTTTTGTGTCCAATCTAAAATAACGAAATTAAGGCTTATCTATTGGAATGCCTACTTTTGTTGATATTTTGAGGATAACTTATTGAAAAAGCGACCGAATTTATTTCCGCTAGGAAGTTAAATGGAGGTGTAATAAAGTAATTGGGAATGCGTAAACTGGAGAATAGTGAATTAGACCGACTTAATGTAGAGGAGTTTAAAAAACAACCAAAGACGCCTATATGTATAGTGTTAGATAATGTGAGGAGTTTAAATAATATTGGTTCTGTTTTTAGAACGGCTGATGCTTTTTTAATCGAAAAAATTTATCTCTGTGGTATTACTGCCACCCCGCCCCATAAAGATATTCATAAAACCGCACTGGGAGCTACAGACAGCGTGGCGTGGGAATACTGTAAGGATGCCTTAGAGGTAGTGGAGAAGCTACAGCAAGAAGGGTATGCTGTATATTCTGTTGAACAGGCAGAAAATGCCAGTATGTTAAACCGCTTTGAAGGGGAAAAAGAGATGAAATACGCCTTGGTCTTTGGAAATGAGGTGAAAGGCGTCTCTCAAAAGGTGGTCTCCAAAAGCAATGGCGTTTTGGAAATACCCCAATACGGAACCAAGCACTCTCTTAATATTTCAGTAAGTGTAGGGATTGTGGTCTGGGACCTGTGGTCCAAATTACAAGGGGAGTAGATTGGTAGACCTAAACGGATAGCTGTACGGCAAATTGTTGAATCTTGTAGAGGATGTGTTCGTAATCTTCTTTGTTCTTAACAAAATCCAGTTCGCTTATATCAATGATTAAGTTGTTCTGTTCCGGAAAACTCTTGATGTAGTCAAAATAACCGTGGTTGATTTTTTCCAAATAAGCTCCCTCTATATGTTGCTCGTAACTTCTTCCTCTTTTTTTGATGTTTTGGATGAGTCGTTCCGTATTCTGGTATAGGTAAACAAACATTCTAGGTCTTTGCACCTCCTTATACATCATGTGGAACAACTTGCGGTAGAGGTTAAACTCTTCTTCTTGAAGGGTAACTTTCGCAAAAATCAAGGATTTATGGATGTCGTAATCACTAACCATAAAGTTTTTGAACAAGTCGTACTGAGACGTATCGTCCATGAACTGCTGATACCTGTCGGCTAAAAAAGACATTTCCAAGGGAAACGCAAATCGTGCCGGGTCCTCGTAAAACTTAGGTAGAAAAGCATTGTCTGCAAATCGCTCTAGTACCAACTTTGCATTGTAGTCCTCTCCAATCTTGGTGGCCAAGGTGGTCTTCCCAGCGCCAATATTTCCTTCAATGGAGATGAAATGGAGTTGAGAAAACAACTGTGTTCTGTTGATGTATAATTTATGGGGAGTCCGCACTATTTCACTCTTATCCTTGCATTCCTGCAATAGGTTCCTAGTATCTTTATTAGCGATAGGATGGTAAAATTGTGGTGCTATGTCTGCCAATGGCCGTAATACAAACCTTCTTTTAGAAAGGTTGGGGTGGGGAATCTCCAGGTGTTCTGTTTTAAGGATCTCCTTGTCGTAATATAGAATGTCCAAATCCAAGGTCCGAGAGGCATAACCACTAATTAGTTTTCGTTCTCTGCCTAATAAAACTTCAATTTGAAGCAACTCCTCCAGTAGTTCCGGGGGTGATAACTGGGTTTCTACACAGATACAGGCATTGTAAAATGGATCCCCGTCAAAACCCCAAGCGGGAGTTTCGTACACATGGGAGGTCTTGGTAACCTTTCCAACACGGGAATTGATTTGGAATATTCCATCTTGTAAAAGGTGGAGTCTATCCCCTAAATTGCTCCCGAGGGAGATGTATGTAGTGGTGCTTGGGTTCATCTTAGGCAGGCAAAGTAAATAAAAGAAATCAACTTCATAAAAGGAATGTTATTAACAAAGCGGTAAAACGCATTAAGAATGGGAGCGTTTTGGGCTGGTAGCCCCCTAGATTGGCAGGGTGTCTTTGCTTGTAGTAAAAAGATGGACCATAAATATTTTGTAAGAATTTTAAATAACATAAAAATCCTAATAACTATCTTTGTGAGTTATCGTTAATTCCTGATTTAAATGAAGTTTTTAAGAAATTTACTAGCCTCTATTATAGGCGGACTTATAGCGTTTGGGATCCTGTTTGTGATGTTTATGGTCTTTATGGCCTTAGTCGGGAATAGGGATGGCACCGTGGGAGTAAAAGATAACTCTGTACTGGAATTACAGTTGCAGTACCCCATCGAGGACTATGTAGGTATGGATGATTCCGACCCATTTGCTGGACTCTTCAATGTTAATCAAGGGTTGGATGAGTTGTTGCATGCTATTCGGGTGGCCAAGGAAGATCGGAAAATTAAGGGGATTAGTATCAGTAACAGTGTTTTACTTGCTGGGCTTTCCCAAACCCACGCCATACGCAATGCGCTAAAAGATTTCCAGGAAAGTGGAAAGTTTATAGTTGCCTATGGAGATTTCTTTACCCAGAAAGATTACTATCTGGCAAGTGTGGCCAACGAGGTTTTTTTAAATCCTGTGGGGGCTATGGATTTTAGGGGCTTGTCTACCGAGGTGCTGTTCTTTAAGGAGTTGCAGGAAAAAACCGGTGTTAAAATGGAGGTTATTAGGCACGGGAAATACAAGAGTGCGGTAGAGCCTTTTATTGCCAATGAAATGAGCGACGCCAACAGGAGTCAGATCAAGGAATTATTAGATGCTCTATGGGGCACAGTGCTCACGGATATTTCGGAGAGTAGAGGGCTTTCTGTAGATGACCTAAATCAAATAGCGGATACCTTGGGGGCTAGGACCACTACCTATGCTTTAAAATCTGGTTTAATAGATCAATTGGCGCATTACGACGAGTATGAAGCAAGGATTAAGGAAAACCTTGGATTGGATTTGGAAGAAGAGATTAACTACGTGGCTTTAGAAGATTACATAAAGACCGCTAAAAAGAAACGCCTCCATACCGGGAAGGATAGGATAGCGGTAATTTATGCCCAAGGGGAAATATGGTACGGCGAAGGAGGACCCAACGTAATTGGGCAAGGAATCATTAACGAGGCCTTAAAAAAAGCTAGGAAAGATGAAAGTGTTAAAGCTATTGTGCTTAGAGTAAACTCCCCAGGAGGTAGTGCGCTTGCCTCCGATATTATCTGGAGGGAAATAGAAATTACGAAGGAAGTGAAGCCGGTCTTGGTCTCTATGGGAGATGTAGCGGCCTCGGGAGGGTACTATATTGCAGCTGGAGCTAACAGAATATTTGCCGAGCCTACTACTATTACCGGATCTATCGGCGTTTTTGGTACGGTGCCCAATGTAAGCGAATTGGCAGAGGATATTGGAATAAATGCTGAGCAGGTGGGGACCAATAAAAATGCAGTGGAGTATTCCTTGTTTAAGCCAATGCAGGAGACTTTTAGGAACAATGTGCAAGAGGGGATAGCGGAGGTGTACAATACCTTCTTAGACCGCGTGGCGGAAGGAAGGGGAATTACCCTAGCCCAAGCAGATAGTTTGGCGCAAGGACGTGTATGGAGTGGGGTAGATGCCAAACGATTGGGGCTGGTAGATGAATTGGGAGGATTGGATGATGCTATTGCCGCTGCAGCAGAGATGGTAGATCTAGAAACCTACCGCATACAGCGTTTGCCCAAATACAAGTCTGGCTTCGAAAAATTTATGGAAGATTTTGGGGGAACTGGTGCTAAGGGTAAGGAAGCCTTGATTGAAAAGGAAATTGGGGCAGAAGCCTACAAAATTTTAAAGGAAGTGCGCTCGGTTATGGAAAATAAAGGAGTGCAGGCTCGTATGCCCTTTACGTTACAGATTAAATAAAATAATAGAGCTGCCTTGGAGTCAAGGTAGCTCTATTATTTCTTATACCCATATATTGTTGGTAGTTGAGAATGTCACCAAATTTTTGATTCCACGAGGCAAGAGGATATTGCAACTATTCACTTTGGGTTGTTTACATTTGTTCTTTTGTTAAACGACAGATATCCCATACAGGTGATTTTGTCATAATCTATGGTGATATTAAAAAATATACAACAGTAATGGAGGAAGGTAGCTTAAAGGAAGCGGATAAGAAACTGGCCTTTAAAATATACCTCTACCTTGGGGCTTTGTTCATCACCTCCCTAGTGGTGTCTAACCTTATATTTCAAAAATTTTTTTATTGGAATCCTTTTGGGGATTTCACGGTTTTTGGGGCGCCATTGTTCGAGATTTCGGTGGGAGTATTGCCCTATCCTATCACCTTTTTAATAACAGATCTTATATCGGAGATTTATGGAAGGAAAAAAGCGAACCAGGTGGTGACCGCAGGGATTTTTGCCTCCATTTTTTCCATGGGAATTGTTTTGGTGGCTAATTTTGTACCAGCAATAGACGGCTCTCCAGTAAACGATCAGGTGTTTAACCAGGTGTTTTCGCTTTCTCCTATTGCGGTTATCGCCTCTATGATGGCTTATCTGTTTGCCCAATATATAGATATAGGGATCTACCACTTTTGGAAAAAAATGACGAAAGGAAAGCACCTATGGTTGCGAAACAATTTTTCAACCTTTCTTTCTCAGTTTATAGACACCTTTACGGTAGTGGGGCTTTTGTGTGTTTTTGGGGTGCTCCCATGGCATATGTTTTATGGCCTAGTGATTAGCGGGTTTGTTTTTAAGGTAATTGTAGCTTCCTTGGACACCCCTTTTCTCTATTTTTTCGTATATCTATTTAGAAAGCGATTTAAATTGGATGTAAATCAGGAATTAAAGATATAAGGATAATAAAATTGGCTTTTTACGGTTCTGAGGGTGCGGCCCTGTAACCGGTGCTGCAATGGTCTGTAAAGATTAACGGCAAGAGGTTGTTACCTGCAAAAACAATAGGCGTGCCCTGAGACTGAATTGGGTTGCCTTGAATGAGCCAATATTGAAATTGAAATAGGCAATTAAGTTAGTTGTTCAAGATTATCTTGTAAAAAAATAGGAGTATAAAATGAAAAATAAGGTTTTAAAGGTTATTGGAGGTATTCTTTTGATAGTCGTTTTGTTGCTAATTGCAACCCCATTTTTCTTAAAGGGAAAAATTGCGGACATTATTAAAAATAAAGTAAATAGTAGTATTAACGCGTCGTTCGATTTTTCCGATGCAGATCTTACCTTGTTTTCTAGTTTCCCGTATGCTAGGGTTACCATGAAGGATATAACCCTTATTAATAGGGCTCCCTTTGAAGGGGATACTTTGTTTGCTGCTAAAGGGGTAGCGCTAAATATGTCGGTTAAAGAATTATTGAAAGACGCTTCCGAGCCCATAATATTAAAGAGCCTTAAGGTGGATGGGGGTAGATTAAATATAAAGGTTGATAAGGAAGAGAACGCCAATTATGATATTGCCTTGGAGGAAACTGGAGGGCAGGAAACAGTTAGTGCTAATCCCTCCCAAAGCCAATTTACCTTGTCTTTGGAGTCCTATGAAATTAAAGATGCTATTATTCAGTATGGGGATGCTTCCACAGGAATATTCCTTACGGTGGAGGAGATGAACCACATGGGGACGGGCGATCTGTCCTTGGCTACTTCAGAGCTAGATACGGAAACCAGTGGACGGGTATCTTTTGTGATGGATAGTACCCAGTATCTAAATCGAAATCCCGTTAAGCTAAAGGCGCTGATTGGGATAGATCTTAAAGAAAACAAATATACTTTTTTGGAGAATGAAGCTCTTGTAAATCAATTGCCTCTTGTTTTTGATGGGTTTGTAAAGTTAAACGAGGATAATCAGGAAGTGGATATTAGCTTTAAAACACCTTCCTCCGATTTCAAGAACTTTTTAGCTGTGATTCCAGAGGTGTATTCCAAAAACATAGAAAAGGTGACCACTACCGGGAATTTTACGGTACAAGGGGAGTTTAAAGGTGTGGTGGATGAGAAACACATTCCTAAATTTAAAATCGATATCAACTCTGAGAATGCTTCCTTTAAATACCCCGATTTGCCAAAATCCGTCAGGAATGTTTTTATTGATACAGAGATATCCAATACTACTGGGATAACAGAAGACACCTTTATAGATATTAGAAGGCTGTCTTTTATGATAGATGAGGATAAATTTAATATGGTTGCCAAAATTCGTGATTTAATGGGCAATACTAAAGTAGATGCGCAGGTAGATGGTAAAATGAATTTGGCAAATATATCTAAAGCCTATCCAGTGCCTTCGGGAATGGATTTGAAGGGTATTTTGAATGCTGATATCGCTACTGCTTTTGATATGGCCTCCATAGAGCGCAAGGAATATGCGAAAACTAGAACCAAGGGCACCCTTTTATTGAAGGATTTTGAATATAAATCCGATGAAATTCCGAGTCCCGTTATACTGCAGTCCACCGCGGTTTCCTTTAATCCTACTACGGTAAGCCTTACGGAGCTAAAAGGGAAAACTGGGAATACAGATTTTGATGCTACGGGTACCATCGATAACCTGTTGGGCTTTATGTTCAATAATGAAAAGGTGGAAGGTAGGTTTAACCTAAAATCGAATGTCTTTGATATTTCAGATTTTATGGTAGCCACTGACGAGGGAGAAAATAAAGGGGAAGAATTAGCAGCCTCTAGTTCCTCAGTTCCTTCCGAGGAAAAAATCAAGATTCCGTCGTTTTTAGATTGCACCATAAATGCGAGTGCCAATACCGTGGTCTATGACAACCTGAGATTGAAAGATGTAAAGGGAACACTCAAAATAAAGGATGAAACGGCTACTCTCTCTAATATGTCCTCTTCTCTATTTAATGGGATCTTGGCGGTTAATGGAGAGGTGTCTACCAAAGGGAAAACACCCACCTTTGCCATGGACTTAGGGATGAATAATTTTAGTATAGCCGAAACGTTTAATGGGCTAGAGATGTTTAGGACTTTGGCTCCTATAGCTAAAATACTACACGGTGCCATGAATTCCGAAGTGCGTATTTCGGGGAATTTAAAGGACGATTTTACCCCTAACTTATTGTCCGTAACAGGAAGTATATTGGCAGAGTTAATGACAAGTAAAATTGATGCCAAGGATGCTCCGTTGTTGTCTGCCCTGGATGGGAAGTTGAATTTTTTAGATCTAGAAAACCTAAATTTAAAAAATTTAAAAACCGATCTAAATTTTGAGGACGGGGTAGTAAAAGTAAAACCATTTACGCTTAACTATAAGGATTTTGCTATTGATGTTGCGGGAAGCCATTCTTTTGATCAGGAATTAAATTATAGAGCCACCATTCAGGTGCCAGCCAAATATCTAGGGAAAGAGGTTGAGCAATTAATGGCACGCATCAACGAGTCGTCCCTAGAGGAGCTCACAGTTCCGGTTACGGCAACTATAGGTGGGGCTTATACCAATCCCAAAATCAGCACGGACCTAGCCTCTGGTATTAAGAATATTACGGCGCAGTTGGTAGAAATAGAGAAGCAAAAACTAATTAATAAAGGAAAGGATAAGGCGAAGGATGTTATTGGTGATATCCTTGCCAAGAATCAAAAGAAAACGGATTCTACCAAGAAAGAGAATGCCGAAAAGGTGAAGGATGTTTTAGGCGGAATTCTTGGTGGCACCACTAAGAAAAACGATACGGTCACCAAAAAAGATTCCGTGGAGACAGGTAGTAGAGAAGCACAAAAGGAAGCACAAAAAGAGGCTGCTAAGAAAATACTGGGCGGCCTCTTTGGAAAGAAAAAGGAACCAACGGAGGAAACAAAAAAGGATTCTGTTAATTAAATTCTAGTGACACCACTGAACCCTCGTTGCTACGAATGTTAAAGACCGTATTGTCTTCAAAAATAAGATATTGACCCTTAATCCCTTTTAGGACCCCCTGGTAAGCAGGGGTCTTGGTTAGGTTTAGGCTTTTAACCTTGGTGGGGTATTGAAGCACAGGAAACTCTAATTGGGTTTCCTGCTTGTTTTCCAAGTAATATTCCAAGGCCTCTTCAGGTAGGTATTGCTTTAGTTTGTTGCGGACTTCTACCAGGTCTTCGTCTACCACGTTGTTGGTGAGCATTTTGCGCCAGTTGGTCTTGTCGGCCACATGGTCTTTAAGTGCTACCTCCGTAATTCCGGCCAGATACCTGTTGGGAACCTCCACTATTTCTATAGCTTCATGTGCTCCCTGGTCTATCCATCTTGTAGGGACCTGGGTTTTTCTGGTTACGCCCACCTTAATGGTACTAGAATTGGCTAAATAGACAATGTGTGGCTGTAGCTGAACTTTTTTTTCATACTCAAGATCCCGATCCTCTTGGTCTAAATGCGCGGTACTTAACTCTGGACGCATAATCCATTCCCCGGCCGAGGGGATGTCGAAAAAACAAGTCCTGCAAAATCCTTGTCGGTAAATGGGGCGTTCTTCGCCGCAATTTAAGCATTGGTATCCAAGATGTTGTATCTTGAGCTCCTTATTGAGTACCTGGTTCATATTTAAGAAATCGCCATCAAATAGTAAGTAGTATTGAATGGGTTCTCCTATTTCTGTTTCCATCTTTCTTAACACTCCCTGGTACTGCATATAACTTTTCTTATGTAAATTCTATTTGATTATGAATTCAATTAAAACTATTTTTAGCTAAAATAAAAAAATAACTTCCCGTCCTTAAATTCGGGATAAAGATACCTAAAAATGCCCATACCCCTATTTAATTCAATTGCTTCCTGGTTATTGAAAAAGCGGTACCATCAGATAGAACTTTTTTTAAAATATCCGGAGGAAGTTCAGGATGAGGTGTTGCATCAATTGCTGTCCATTGCCGAAGGTACCGAAGTGGGTAAGCAATACGGATTCAACTCCATTTCCAATTATGAGGCCTTTGTAGAGCGTGTGCCTATCACCACCTATGAAGAGGTAGAGCCTATGATAGAACGGACTAGAAGAGGAGAACAGAATATTTTTTGGCCCACTAATATAAAATGGTTTGCCAAAAGTAGCGGGACTACCAACGCCAAAAGTAAATTTATTCCAGTGAGTACGGAATCTTTGGAGGATTGCCATTATAAATCGGCCAAGGATCTACTTTGCCTATATCTGAATAACAATGAGAACTCCCAGCTTTTCACCGGTAAAGGACTTCGGTTGGGAGGTAGTACGGAGGTGTATCAGGACAACGGTACTTTCTTTGGGGATCTTTCTGCTATTCTTATAGACAATATGCCTTTCTGGGCAGAACTTAGCAGTACGCCTAGTAATAAGGTGTCCCTTATGAGCGAATGGGAGTGCAAGTTGCAGGCAATTATTAAAGAGAGTATTCAGGAGAATGTTACCAGCTTGGCGGGCGTGCCTTCTTGGATGTTGGTATTGTTGAACCAAGTATTGGAAGAAACGGGGAAACAGCACTTATTTGAGGTTTGGGAAAACCTAGAAGTGTATTTCCACGGAGGTGTAAGCTTTAATCCGTATAAGGATCAGTACCAGGCCATGCTCCCTAGAAAAAGCTTTAATTATTACGAGATTTATAATGCTTCGGAGGGCTTCTTTGCTATACAGGATAGGAACAATTCCGATGATCTTTTGTTGATGTTGGATTATGGTATATTCTATGAGTTTATACCTATGGATACCTATGGCAGTGCCCAGGAAACCACCGTCCCCCTTTGGAATGTTAAGCTGAATACCAATTATGCCATTGTAATTACTACTAATGCCGGACTTTGGCGCTATAAGATTGGGGATACCGTTCGCTTTACCTCCCTAAACCCTTACAGGATAAAGGTTACTGGAAGAACCAAACATCATATTAATGTTTTTGGGGAAGAGTTGATTATAGAGAATGCAGAGGAAGCGCTTAAGCAGATTTGCAAGAAGACCGGTGCAGAAATTATAGACTATACCGTAGCGCCCATATTTATGGTGGGGAATGATAAGGGGGCTCATGAATGGATCATAGAATTTAGAAAGGAACCTGAAGAACTGGCATCTTTTGTGGAGTTCTTGGATAACTCCCTGAAATCGTTAAATTCGGATTATGAAGCAAAGCGATATAATAACATTACCCTGCGCTTGCCCAAGGTTCATATTGCTCGGGAGAACCTGTTTTACGATTGGCTGAAATCTAAAGGAAAATTGGGTGGCCAACATAAGATTCCCAGACTGTCTAACACACGGGATTATATCGAGGAATTACTTCATATGAACAAATAAATAAGGTATGTAAGTAAAAAAATCACAACTTGTTTCTGCAATAGTACTCTCCCCCGTTTTTAATAATTTAAATTAATTGTTATGGCGAAAAAATTAGTGATACTTTCGGACAAGTGGGGCTCAAAAAAGGGCTTGTGGATTACCTCTTATTTAGGATATCTTCAGCAATATTATGACATATCTTATTACGACATTCAGGAATTAGCCAATATTCATTTAGAAGTGAATTCAGATGAGAACGTAGGTAAGGCGTTTGATGAGGGTGGCATAGTAACTGCCGCAGCACATTTGGTAAAGAATGTAACAGAACCTAGTCACTTTTTAGCCTTTGGTATGGGAGGCGTCATTGCTTGGAAGGCCGCTCTAAAAGGGCTTCCAATGAAATCATTATATGCTATTTCCAGTGCAAGATTGGATAAGGAGTCTCAGGCTCCTACGGCCGATGTTAAGCTTTTGTATGGCGAGTGTGATATGTGTAAGCCATCCCAACAGTGGTTGGCTCAGATTGGGGCTAAGACCGAAATAGTAAAAGGTTTTGGGCACGACCTCTACTCCGATGAGAAAATTATAATCAAGGTGTGTCAAGAATTATTGACCAAAATCACAAAAAAACAGTTTGTCGCTTAACCTAGGGCTTAGGTTTGTACCCTCGCTTGTCCCTTGTTGCATCAACTTACATAGAAAGGCTGTCTCCCATTGTTGTGAGATGGCCTTATTGCCGTTTGGGTGTAAGAGGTCTATGCTTCTTGGGCGCAGGTAGATCTATTGGCTCAGTGAGGGAAGGGGCAGCACCTATCTGTTTAAGTGATCTAGGGGAGGGGCCTAATATAGAGGGGTAGGTAATATGGATTAATCCTTATAAAGAAAAAAGCAGTCTTAAGAGACTGCTTTTAATTTATTGATTGTTTCGTAAGAGAGCTTATCCTCTGCATAGGATTTAGTTACCTTAAAGGTAGTTTCTTCCGAGCTGGGCAACTCAAACATGGCATCGGTAAAAATGGCCTCACAAAGAGAACGAAGTCCCCTTGCTCCCAATTTGTACTCAATGGCTTTATCTACGATGTAGTCTAATGCTTCATCAGTTATTTCAAAAGAGATATCGTCCATATTGAACAATTTCTCATATTGCTTTATGATTGCATTCTTGGGCTGCGTTAAAATGGCCCTTAAGGTCTTTTTATCCAAGGGGTTCATGTGGGTGAGAACAGGCAATCTTCCTATGATTTCCGGAATTAGACCAAAATCCTTTAAGTCTTTCGGTATAATATATTGTAGAATATTCTCCTGATCTAACTTTTCCTCGGCCTTGGAAGCGCTGTAACCAACAGCTTGCATATTCAGTCTTTTGGTAATAAGACGTTCAATACCGTCAAAGGCCCCTCCGGCAATAAACAGGATGTTCTCTGTATTGACCTCTATAAACTTTTGGTCTGGGTGCTTACGGCCTCCTTTTGGGGGTACGTTTACTACCGTTCCTTCCAAAAGCTTAAGCAATCCTTGCTGTACGCCCTCTCCAGAAACGTCTCTGGTGATAGATGGGTTGTCGCTTTTACGGGCTATCTTATCTATTTCGTCAATAAATACAATCCCTCGCTCTGCCCTTTCTAAGTTGTAATCCGCAGCCTGCAGTAAGCGGGTAAGGATACTTTCTACGTCTTCCCCAACATAACCTGCTTCTGTAAGTACCGTAGCGTCTACTATGGTTAAAGGTACATTAAGCATTTTGGCAATGGTTTTAGCCATTAAGGTTTTACCGGTACCGGTTTGCCCTGCCATTATAATATTACTCTTTTGGATCTCTATGTCGTCTTCCTTGCTCTTTGGTTGTAACAATCGCTTATAGTGATTGTAAACTGCAACAGACATTACTCTTTTGGTTCTGTCCTGACCAATAATATAGGTGTCTAAAAACTCCTTGATCTCCAAAGGCTTTTTTAGGGTCAATTCGGAAGATAGGTCCTGATTTTTTGTTTGTTTGGATTCTTCGGCCACAATACCATGTGCCTGTTCTATACAACGGTCACAAATATGGGCGTCTAAACCTGCAATCAATAAATTGGTTTCCGGTTTTTTTCTTCCACAAAAAGAGCATTCTAAATTTTCTTTTGCCATATCATTTTATCACTTTCAATAATAGAAACGAACTTGTTCGTTTTTTTCTGTTCTGCATCTATGGGCAAAACTTTATTTTCCTAGCAGTTAGTCGGTCTTATTCGGTTTCCCTTACCAAGATTTCATCAATCATGCCATACTCCATGGCCTCATTGGCTTTCATCCAGTAATCCCGGTCGCTGTCCTCGGTAACTTTTTCTAGTGGCTGTCCAGAGTGTTTTGAAATTATTTGGTACAGCTCATCTTTTAGTTTTAAAATTTCCCTTGCGGTAATTTCAATATCACTGGCTTGGCCTTGCGCTCCGCCTAAGGGTTGATGAATCATAACCCTAGAGTGGGTAAGTCCACTGCGTTTTCCTTTTTCGCCAGCACATAATAGGATGGCTCCCATAGAAGCGGCCATTCCCGTACAAATAGTGGCTACATCGGGTTTTATGAACTGCATGGTGTCATAGATGCCCAATCCGGCATATACACTTCCACCAGGAGAGTTGATGTATATTTGAATGTCCTTGGATGCATCGGTACTTTCTAGGAAAAGCAATTGCGCCTGCACTATGTTTGCTACCTGATCATTGATACCTGTACCCAAGAAGATGATCCTATCCATCATAAGTCTGGAGAAGACATCCATTGCTACCGCATTTAGCTGCCTTTCCTCTATGATGTTAGGGGTTAGGTTAGTGGGGTACATGCTATTGAGAATGTTGTCATAGTACATGCTATTGATCCCGTGATGGTTAATAGCGTAGTTTTTAAATTCTTTCCCGTAATCCATATTTTTTATTCGAGGTTTTATAAGATAAAAAAAGTGTCGAAAATAATATTCCCGACACTGTAAATATACTTATTTTTCGTGTAACTTAACATTAACCGCTGTTAAGGAGGGGCCAAAACTATCAAGGTCTTGGCCTTTCCCAAGCAGTATGTTTGTTTTTAACGGAATTGGACTTAATTGCCGTAAGCTTCCTTTACAAAGTCTTCAAAAGTAACTTCCTTAACTTTCAGGTTGGCTTTCTCCTTGTAAAGGTTCAATAATTTTTGGCTCATCAATTGCTCGCTCAACCTTTTTACTTCCTCTTGGTTAGAAAGTACTCTGGCAGCAATATTGTCTAATTCCTCTTCTTTTGGATCTAACTGGCCAAATTGAGCCATTTGTTGCTTGATAAATCCTTTGGCGTACTCTTTTAACTCTTCAAATTGAATTTGAATGTCATTTGCCTCTATGATTTTTCCTTCAATCAACTGATAGCGTAATCCCTTTTCAGATTTTTCAAATTCTTCAGCAGCTTCTTCCTCGGTTAATGGTTTTTCGCCTGTAGTCTGAATCCATTTGGTTAAAAATTCTGTAGGAAGGTCAAACTTTGTGTTTTCAATAAAGTGCTCGGTAATGTCGTTAAGCAACTTTTGGTCGGACTGCTGCTCAAATTGCTTTTCCGTATCTTCCTTGATTCTGTTTCTTAACTCTTCCTCGGAAGTAATGGTTCCCTCTCCGTAAAGTTTGTCAAACAACTCCTGATCCAATTTGGCAGGCTCTGTTTCGTTTATTTCCTCAATGGTGAAAGTAACCTCTATGTCTAAATCTTTAGCTTTTTCTGCTTCAATGCCTAAAGCACCTCTCAGTAAATGCTCTTCCTTAAACAAATCCTTTGTTTTAAGGGTTACTGCATCTCCAACTTTTTTACCCAATAGACTGTCTATGGCTTCCTTGCTTTCAATCTTTTCGATTTCTATAACAGTCTTGTTTTCAATCTCCTCGGCCTCGTTGGTGAACGTACCGCTCACTTCATCTTTATTGCCTACTTCGGCCTTGCTGATAAGTTTACCGTATTGCTTCTGAAAACGCTCTATTTGTTCATCAATCATTTTGTCATCAGCAACAATCTTGTAGTGGGTTAAGGCTTCCTTAGTCTTAAGATCTACCTCGAAAGAAGGAGCTAGGCCCAATTCAAATTCGAATGCAAAGTTTTCGGCATCCCAATCAAAATTGTCTTGTTGCTTAGGTAATGGATTCCCTAAAACGTCTAACTTCTCTTCGGTAAGATATTTGTTTAGGTTGTCTTGTAGCAGTTTGTTTACCTCATCTACCAAAACAGCTTTTCCATATTGCTTCTTGATCAACCCCATAGGAACCTGTCCTTTTCTGAATCCAGGGATATTGGCTTGCTTTCTGTAGTCCTTTAATATAGTCTCTACCTTGTCTTGATAATCCTCCTTGGATACCGCAACGGTTACTACTGCATTTAGTTCGTCTATCTGCTCTTTAGTGATATTCATGTGTTATCTGTATTTTGCTAAAATAAAATGGGATGCAAAAGTACTGTATTTTATAATTTTCAACAAGTTTTTAAACCACTGAATGTCAAAAAGGTATCTTAAAGTTTTTTGTCGTCGTTTAGAAGCTTATAAAATATAGATTGCAAGAAGGATAGCAATAGGCTAAAAAGGAGTGCCCACCAGATATTCCCTACCACAAAACCGTCAACTAGGCTATCAGTTAAAAGGATAATTATAGCGTTGATTATTAGTAGGAAAAGTCCAAGGGTGAGAATGGTTACCGGTAGGGTGAGTATAATTAGGATGGGTTTAACAATGAAATTCAATAATCCCAGTACTATGGCTACTATAATGGCGGTAGTGTAGCTGGCTACTGTTACTCCAGGTAAAATAGCGTCTAAAATAACTATGGCAACTGCGGTAAGAAGTATTCTTAATAGTAGTTTCATGATTTGTTTGTGGGTTAAATAGGGTTAATCTACTTTATGATAATAAAAATAATCATTTTTTTAAAGGAAGCATCCCCCCGGCATTCAATATTGCGGTAAAAAACATCTTGGTTCCTAGGAGTGGGGGTGGAGTGGGTTAGGGATAAAATACAGGAAATGTTTTATCCCTAACCGTGTCCAAATTGGTTATTGGTAAAATGATGCACGTTGCCTGTAGCACTTAGGCATGCTGCATGTTAAATCTTGGGAGCTATTCTTTAAAAAAGGGGATGGATTTAGCCAAAAACTCCTTCGGGTTTTCCGCGTGTAGCCAATGGCCGGCATTGCTTATGGTCTCCACGCTTGCCCTTGGAAAATGTTTCTGGATAGCTCTAGTATCATCATCGGTAATGTAGTCAGATTTATCTCCCCTAAGGAATAAAGTGGGCCCTTCATAGGAGTCCGTGGCCCCTATGTTTGTGCCAATTTCCTCCATGCGTTCGCTTAGTACCTCTAAATTAAACCTGAAATCTAAGACTCCTTTTTCTGCCCAATAAAGGTTTTTTAGTAAGAACTGCCTAACTCCAGGTTGGGTGATATACCTTGTTAAGCGATCGTTGGCTTCCTGTCTAGACGAAATTTCGCGAACTTTTATAGCCTTTAGTCCGCTAAGAATTTCCTGGTGGTGTGGCGGATAGTATTTAGGTGCAATATCGGCAACTAGTAGTTTTTTTACCTTCTCTGGGTGTGTACAGGCAAATTGCATGGCTACTTTGCCGCCCATACTATGTCCTAATAGGATAGCACTACTTAAGTTGTGATGTTCCATATAGCGGTTTAAGTCTTCTGCCATCACATCGTAATTAAACGTTGTGGCATGAAAACTTTTACCGTGGTTGCGTTGGTCTATCAAATGTACTTCAAAGCCTTCCTCCCCGTATTGTTTTCCTAGGGTTTTCCAGTTGTCCAGCATTCCTAAAAATCCGTGAAGGATAAGAAGGGGTTCTCCTGCTCCTATGATGTTGGAATGTAATACCTCCATGTTTTACTTTAATTTATTTAGATACATATTTACTACGTTCTCTAAGCCTAGGTAGAGCGACTCCGAAATTAGGGCATGGCCAATAGAGACCTCCAGTAAGTGAGGAACACTTTCTTTAAAGTACTGAATATTGTCCAGGCTTAGGTCGTGCCCAGCATTAATGCCCAACCCTAGTTGATGTCCAATATTGGCTGCTTCCGCAAACGGAAGTACCCCCGCCTTATTCCCGTTTTCGTAGGCAACGGCGTAGCTTTCTGTATATAATTCGATGCGATCCGTACCTGTTAAGGCAGCGCCTTCCACCATTTTAAGGTCTGGGTCTACAAAAATAGAGGTGCGTATGCCATTGCTTTTGAAGGTATGGATAACCTCTTTTAAAAAGTCTTTGTGTTTTATAGTGTCCCAGCCTTCATTGGAGGTAATGGCATCTACGTCATCAGGAACCAGCGTAACCTGGGTGGGCTTTAATTCTAATACAAGGTCAATAAATTTAGGAATAGGGTTCCCTTCTATATTGTATTCTGTGGTAACTACCTTTTTTAGGTCCCTAGCATCCTTGTAGGTAATATGCCTTTCGTCTGGTCTAGGGTGGATGGTGATCCCTTGCGCGCCAAAAGCCTCAATATCTTGGGCGGCTTTTACAAGGTTAGGAACGTTGCCTCCCCTCGAGTTTCTAATTGTAGCAATTTTATTTACGTTAACGCTAAGCTTTGTCATAACTTACTTCTATGTTTAAAAGACAAAAATACAAATTAGGCATACCTTTTGTTCCTTTTAAAGTGAAAGAATTTATCTGAAGGGCTAGCGGGGCGAGCTTCCTTGGGTAATGAGCTTGGAAAGTGGTTTCCGGCCTTTCCTAAAAACAGAATGCAATGCGTACTAATAAGTGGTGAGAAGTTGATGCTCTGGGCAAGATTACTTGTTTCAACTTTGGCGCTAAGGATTTTTTATTAGTATTTTGCATTATAATAGAAGTAGAGAGATGCAGATTCAAGAAAGCATATTAACAACAGTGCCGGTATTTAAAGTGACGGATTCGATGAAAGAAGCGATTCAGTTCTTTGAACAGACCACCTATTCCCATGTAGCAGTAGTGGATAAAGGGGTTTATATAGGAATGTTGGAAAAAAATGACCTGGAAAGTTATAGCCCGGATAAGATCATTGAGGTAGATAGGTATCAGTTAGCTACATTTTTAGTGAGGCCAGAGGCTACTTGGTTAGATGCTTTGGCAACGTTTTCTAAAAACGAAGCCAATCTTGTGCCGGTAGTAGACAATGCAGGGAAAGTGATGGGGTATTATGACCTTATAGATATCGTGAATCTGTTTATTGATACCCCGTTTTTTACAGATCCTGGAGGGATTCTGGTATTGGCAAAAGGGATTAAGGACTATTCGTTTAGTGAGATTGCGCAGATTGTAGAAAGCAATAATCTAAAATTGATCGGAGCCTTTATTACGGACAGTAGGAGTGATGTAATACAGATTACCATAAAGATTAGTGCTACTAATCTAAATGAGGTGATCCAAACCTTTAGACGATATAACTACACAATTTTATATGGTAATGATGACGATCAGCTGCTGGAGAACCTAAAACAACGATCCGATTATCTGGATAAATACCTTAACGTTTAACAATTATGAAGGTAGCCGTTTACGGAATAGCTTACCAAGAGTCTGCTGTAGAATATGTTTTGGAGCTTATAGATGAGTTGCAAAAGGAACAAGCGGAAATTTATTTTGAAGAATCATTTTACAACTTTATAGTGCAGCGTCACAAGGTGGACGACTATCCCACTTTTACAAATAAAGTAGGGTTAGATAAAACCTTCGATATGTTTGTGAGCTTCGGTGGGGACGGTACTATTTTAAGGGCTACTACCTATGTTCGGGATTTGGGAATTCCTATAGTAGGGGTAAATACGGGCCGACTAGGGTTCTTGTCTACCTTTAAAAAGGAAGATGTGCGTAAGGTGGTCCAAGAATTTGTGGCCGGAGCCTATATTATTGAGGAGCGTTGTTTAGTGGAAATCGCCGAGTCTTCCGATATTCCCGAGTTTAAGGAGCTGAATTTTGCTCTGAATGAGATTACCGTGAGTAGAAAGGATACCACCTCAATGATTACTATAGAAACCTATCTTAATGATGAATACCTAACCTCCTATTGGGCAGATGGATTTATAGTTTCTACCCCAACAGGATCTACCGGATACTCCCTAAGTTGTGGAGGTCCCGTTATGGCGCCCTCGGTAAAGTCCTTTGTCTTAACCCCTATTGCCCCGCATAACCTTAACGCCAGGCCCTTGGTTATATCAGACGATACAGTAATCCGACTAAAAGTTTCCGGAAGGGCCAAAGGACATTTGGTATCTTTAGACTCCCGGATTGCTACCGTACCCAATGGGAAAGAAATTTTGGTGCGTAAGGCTCCCTTTACTATTAAGATGATAGAGTACACCTCGGAGAGTTTCCTAAAAACACTTAGAAATAAATTGTTGTGGGGAGAGGATAGACGTAACTGATTCTTTTCGGTAAACAATAAAAAAGTGCAAAACCAGTTTATCAGGTTAGAACAAGAATGTAATTAATTGATGATCTAAGTGGTTCAATTGGTTATATTTGCAAACTTTTAAGAATTATGAGGTTATTTCCTGTAGTGCTTCTTATATTTATTTTTTCCGGTGCATGGGGGCAAACCTATGAGGTTGGACTCTTTGCAGGGGGAGCAAATAATATAGGCGATGTGGGAAGAACCAATTATATAATGCCCTCCGGACCCGCTTTCGGAGGGCTGTTTAAATGGAATAAGAGTCAGCGTTACGCCTGGAGAGGTAGTGTTATTTATGGAGAGTTTGTAGCCGATGATGCTAAGTCCGATATGCCTTCCAGACAACAACGAGGGTATAGAATGACGAATAGTGTACTGGAGTTTTCTGCGGGACTCGAGTTTAATTTTGTGGAGTATAATTTACATAGGCTGGGGCCGGCATTTACCCCTTACCTATATACAGGAGCTACCTACTTTAGGTACGGGTATCATCATTTTGATGGTTCTGGTGATTTGCAGGATGTAGGGCAAAAGGACGGGGCCTTTGCAATTCCTATGACCGTAGGGGCAAAGCTTAGAGTGAGTCAGTTTTTTGTGGTAGGGGCGGAGATAGGAGCTAGGTATACCTTTACCGATAATTTGGATGCTAGTAATCCTTCCGGTTCTAATTTTGACGAAAATAAATTTGGAAATATTTATAGTGATGATTGGTATGTTTTTTCTGGTATAAGTTTTACGTATACCTTTGGACGAAAACCATGTCAAGATCCCTTCCAGTAATAGATATATGAGTACTACAACAGAAGGAAATAATAAAGCGCTGCCAAAACATATTGCCATTATTATGGATGGTAATGGCAGATGGGCAAAAAAACAAGGGAAATTACGCGTGTTTGGCCATGAGCATGGCGTAAAAACCGTAAGGAGAACCGTAGAAGACTGTGCAAAGTTGGGGGTGGAATATCTCACCCTATACACCTTTTCTACGGAAAACTGGAACAGGCCTAAGTTAGAAGTAGATACGCTTATGCGCCTTCTAGTCGCTTCCCTAAAAAAAGAGCTGGTAACCCTTACCAAAAACAATATTAGGTTAAACACCATAGGGAATATTGCTACCTTGCCCAAAAGGGCGCATAAGGAGTTGTTGGATGTAATGGAGAAAACCAAGGATAATTCCGGAATGGTATTAACTTTGGCACTTAGCTACGGTGCTAGGGAGGAGTTAAAGACTGCTATTCAACAAATAGCAACCAAAGTTAAAAATAATATAATTTCTATTGAAAATATTGATGAAACCATTATAAATAACCATCTTTACACGCATGATTTGCCTGATGTAGACCTCCTTATACGCACTAGTGGCGAGCAAAGGATCAGTAATTTTCTACTTTGGCAGATTGCATATGCTGAATTTTATTTTATTGATGTATTTTGGCCCGACTTTACGGAACATCACTTATTAGAAGCCATTGAAAATTACCAGAACAGAGAACGACGATTTGGAAAAACAAGCGAACAACTTATCTAGCGGCATGGGCAGAATCATGAGCCTACACTTTTTAACCGCACTTACCTTCTTTTTTTTTACAACCCTAAACTACGCACAGGACCCCTCCTATGAGGATGGGAAAGAATATATCCTTGGTGGTTTGGAGGTCACCGGTCTGCAAAGCTATAACGAGCAGACCGTAAAGACCTATACAGGCCTTAGGATAGGACAGCCCATAACTGTGCCCGGGGATGAGATCAGTGCCGTAATTAATAAATTATGGGGGTTAGAGCTATTTACGGATATTAGCTTTTACATCACCAATATTGAGGACGGTAAGGTGTTTTTGGAGCTCAATATTATTGAGCGGCCCACGCTTACAGATGTAACCGTTTACGGGGTGAAGCAGCGTAGAGTTGCAGAGATTTTAAAGGATACCGATCTTAAAAAAGGTAAAAAGATTACCGAAAGTTTAATTGCCAATACCAGGAACTACCTCCAGAATAAATACAAAAAGAAGGGTTACCTTAACGCTACCGTAAATATTGCTACTGCAAAGGATACGGTAGATACCAATACCCAGAAAATGGTGATCAACATTAAGAAGGGGGAAAAGGTAAAGATTAACAATATTATCTTTGAAGGCAATGAAGAGCTGTCCAATAAATCACTTAGGAAGGCCCTGAAAAACACCAAAAAGAAGAGGTTTTATCGCTTCTGGAAAAAATCTAAGTACATAGAGGAAGATTATAAGGAAGATTTGGTTGCCTTGGTAGACAAGTATGCCGAAAAAGGATACAGGGATGCTAGGGTAGTGTCGGATACCTTTGTAAAGGTAGATGATAAGCTTATAGACCTAAAGATTAAAGTAGAAGAAGGAAACAAATACTACTTTGGGGATATCAACTTTGTGGGGAATACCGTTTATACCAACCGCCAATTGGCCAGTGTTTTGGGAATTAAAAAGGGGGATACCTATAATGGGGTGCTGTTGAGAAAACGTATCGCAGATGCTACGGATCCAGATGCAGCAGATCTTACCAATCTTTATCAGAATAACGGATATATGTTCTCTAACATTAGTCCGGTTGAAATGTCTGCCGAAAATGATACCATCGATTTTGAAATCAGAATCATTGAAGGGAAAGAGACCTTTTTAAGTCATGTAACAGTCTCCGGAAACGATAAGACCAATGACCACGTAATCTTTAGGGAACTGCGTACTAGACCTGGACAACGTTATAATAAATCCGATATTATTAGGAGTATCAGGGAATTAGGTCAGTTGGGCTTCTTTGATGCAGAACAGATTGTTCCCGATATTCAAAACCCAAACCCAAATACCGGTACGGTAGATTTAGCTTGGAACTTGGTAGAATCTGGTTCTAGCCAGATAGAACTACAAGGAGGCTATGGTGGCGGTGGTTTCATTGGTACTTTGGGACTTTCCTTCAGTAACTTCTCGGTTAAGAACTTATTTAATGGGGAGGCGTATAAGCCAGTACCCATGGGAGATGGCCAAACCTTTGCCTTGCGTTTGCAGGCCAGTAGAACGTATAGGGTTTATAGCCTTAACTTTTCCGAGCCTTGGTTAGGAGGGAAGAAGCCAGTGAGATTTAATATGTCGCTTTCTAGAACACAGCAATTCTACTATAACCCGTATGTAAGTAGAAGGCCAGATAAAAACAGGACCTTCTCTATTACCGGAGTGTCCGTAGGATTGGCAAAAAGGGTGCAGTGGCCCGATGATTTCTTTACCATTTCCCACTCCTTGGGCTACCAATTATACGATTTTAAAAATTACAACCTGGGACTTTTTAATTTTGGTAATGGACAATCCAATTCCTTCGCTTATAGCTTGGGGATCTCTAGGAATGCTACTGGGGGAGGACGTATTTTCCCTAGATCTGGTTCCAATTTTGAGGTGACCGCTAAATTTACACCACCATTTTCCCTGTTCAATAATAAGGATTATGACAAGTTGAATTCCGATCTTGAAATCGCTATCAAGGATAAGAACAATGCCGAAGTAGAGCGCATAGATCAGGAGCGATTTAAATGGTTGGAGTTCTATAAGGTGAATTTTAAAGGGGACTGGTATACTACCCTAGTAGATAAATTAGTACTTAGAACCAATGCTGAATTTGGATTTTTAGGTAGCTATAATGCAAAAGTTGGAAAGGTACCCTTTGAGCGTTTTTATGTTGGAGGAGACGGATTGGGAACCTATACCTTGGACGGTAGGGATGTAATTCAATTGAGAGGATATGAAAATCAATCCCTAACACCCTATAGTGTAGATCCGGTTTCTGGACAACAAATTCAGGATGGTGGGGTAATCTATAACAAGTACTCGTTAGAACTAAGATATCCATTAACCCTTAAGCCCTCTGCATCCATTTATGGCCTGGCGTTTTTGGAAGCTGGTAATGCCTTCAACAATTTTCATAGCTTTAATCCGTTTGAAATGAAAAGATCGGCCGGAGTGGGGCTTCGAATTTTTATGCCGGCATTTGGACTTCTTGGAATCGACTTTGGTTATGGATTTGATAAGGATTATAACCCTAATTCCGTTGGGCCTAGCGGGTGGCAAACCCACTTCATTATTGGACAGCAGTTTTAATTAATACAATTAAGAGGTCAGTTTTTTATTGACTACTGTGTGTTTGAGAATGGAAATATACTTTTTGGCACGATATTTTCTATAGTCTAAAACGAAGATAGTATGAAAATTAACGGAAAAATATTTTTAATTCTATGTGTTGCCTTTGCTGCAGCTAATCTTAGCGCCCAAAGAGGAGTAAGGATAGGGTATGTGGATATGGAGTATATCCTAGAAAATGTAGAGGAGTATAGGGAGGCCACAGAGCAGTTAGCCAACAGGGTGCAACGCTGGAAGCAGGAGCTGGAAAAGGAGAAGGCTGTAATAGATCAGATGAAAAAGGATCTTATGGCAGAAAAAGTGCTGCTGACGGCCGAGTTGATTGAGGAACGCGAAGAAGAAATCCAGTTGCTGGAAAAAGAAATGCTGGAATACCAGCAAAATAGGTTTGGGCCTTCGGGCGATTTGGTTCTCCAAAAAAGGAGGCTGATACAGCCAATACAAGATCAGGTATTTAATGAAGTGCAGAAAATAGGTGCCAATAAAAATTATGATTTTATTTTTGATAAATCGGCAGATGTTGTAATGTTGTATTCGGAAAAAAGGCACGATATTAGCGACTTGGTACTACGGGGGATCTCACGGACCAGAAAAATAAGTGCCCCTAAGAAAAACGATAGAAGAAGTCTTACCGACTTTGAGGAAGAGGAAGAGCCAAGTGAAGCGCTCTTAGAGCGACAAGAAAGAGCACAACAAGCGGAAGAGGCTAGAAGAAAGACAGCCGATGAAAGACGGGAGGAGCAGTTGAAATTAAGGGAAGAACGTCGCAAGGCGTACGAAGCTAGAAGAAAACAACTGTTGGAGGAGAGAGAAGCTAGAAAGCAAAAAGAAGCAGAAAAAAGAAGTGGTAAAGTAGACGAAGAGGAAACAGATAATCAAAAGGAATAACTTCAATCAATATATAACTATAATTAAAAATTAACATTCAAACATTAATGAGAAACATGAAACAAATAAAGAAAATCGCGGTAGCCATTGTGTTGTTTGTAGCAGCGACTGGTTTTGTTAACGCCCAGGCTAAAATTGCTCATATAAACGTTCAGGAATTACTTTCTTCCATGCCAGAGATGAAAGCTGCCGATGCAGAACTTAAAAAGCTGCAAGAAACGTATAGAGCCGATATTGAAAGCTCTATGACCGAGCTTAGAAACAAGTATACTCAATACTCTAATGAATCTGCTTCTAAATCTGAAGAAGAGAACCAGAAGAGAGCTTTGGAATTACAAGGATTTGAGAAGAATATCAGTGAGGCTCAACAAACAGCTCAGCAAGAATTGCAAAAAAAGCAAGCAGAGCTTTTGGGTCCTATTACCGAAAAAGCTAAAAAGGCCATTGAGACCGTTGCAGCTGCTCAAGGTATAGACTATGTAATAGACGCTACCCAAGGTGGTGGACTTATCGTAGCAAAGGGGAAAGACCTTTTGCCAGCAGTTAAGAAAGAGTTGGGTTTCTAAACCTACCCCACTAAGAGTTTAAAGAAAAGAGCCATGCCATCGCATGGCTCTTTCTATTTATAAATAAGGTTAAAATTTGGGTTTCCACATTCCCTTTGGCAGTCTTCGCTGGCGCGAGAATCGTTCTCGTGCCTTAAGGTCACCAAAACCAAAATGACGCTACGATCCGTTAAATAGCTTCTTTTTGTCTGATATATCCCTTTGTCCAAATCAATATTAATGTAACTTTAAAGGCTTAAATGTCTTTGCATGCATACAGGTCCTATAGGTATATTTGATTCGGGTATTGGAGGTACCTCCATCTGGCGCGAGATTAATAGATTGTTGCCGGAGGAGTCCACTATTTATCTAGCCGATAGTAAAAACGCCCCCTATGGAGAAAAGTCACAGGAAGAGATTTTACGGCTCAGCATCAAGAATGTGGATCTCTTAGTCCAAAAAGGATGTAAGTTAATTGTGGTGGCTTGCAATACCGCTACTACCAACGCCATAAGTCATCTCAGGGCCAATTACAAACTGCCCTTTATAGGAATAGAGCCCGCAATTAAAACAGCTGCATTAAACTCTAAAACAAAAAAAGTAGGGGTCTTGGCCACCAAAGGAACGCTTTCTAGTAGCCTGTTTCATACTACCTCCAAGAGCCACGCTAATGGGATACAGATATTAGAGCAAAAAGGGACGGGCCTAGTGGGGCTAATAGAGCGCGGAGAGCTTAATTCCTTAAAAACCAAAACGCTTCTAGAACGCTATCTTTCCCATATGGTGCAAGAGGGAATAGACCAGCTGGTCTTAGGGTGTACCCATTATCCTTATTTAATTCCCTTGCTCAAGGAACTATTGCCTAGTAATGTGAAGATTATTGACTCTGGGGATGGCGTGGCAAGGCAAACCAAAAAGGTGTTAGAGGAATTTAATTTGCAATGTCCGGAAGGCTCCCATGGGGAATTCCAGTTTTATACCAATAGGGAGGTAAAGGTTCTAGAGAGTTTTATAAAAGACGCCGGGGTACCCTATAAAGTGTCTTTTTTGGATTTTTAAACCCCGGTTTTACAAGTATTGGGTTGTTTTAATCCTGCTTTTTTTACCAAGATGCTGTATAGCGCCACTAATATTTTCTTTGGTAGGTTAAAAAGGTGAAATCATAGGCGTGCCGGGCATCTTTGGGATGAAACTCCTTATTTGTGAGGGTCCATTCCGCTTCATCAAATTCGGGAAAGAAGGTATCTGCTGCTTCAAAAGATTCGTGAACACGGGTCAGCTCTAAAACATTGGCATGCTTTAATCCCATACGGTAAATTTCTCCGCCTCCAATGATAAAGGCAAGCGATTCGCCTTCCACTAATTTTAACGCCTCCTCCATGGAGTGCACCACAATGCAGTCTGGATGTGATATGTGATAATTGCGGTCCCTGGTAATTACAATATGCACCCTGTTGGGAAGGGGTTTGGGGAAGGTCTCAAACGTTTTCCGTCCCATTATAATTTTGTGGCCGGAGGTACGATTTTTAAAAAACTTAAAATCATCGGGTAAATGCCATAATAGGTCATTATCTTTTCCCAAAGCATTGTTTTCACCTGCTGCGGCAATCATGGATATAATTTGCATTATTCTAGCTTTTTATTAATGTTAGATAATGGGAAATCTGTTTCTATTTCTTTCTGCAACTCGGCAATTTTCTGCTTTTGTTTTAATACCAAGCGTTCCCTCTGTGCTCTTTCCCATTCGGGACTCATAAACTTAGTGGTAACATAGACATTAACAAAATGAAGTACAAATAAGAAGGCCCAAAACACTATGGCCCAAATATACCAGTTGTATTCTATCCCATATCCAAGGATCTTATTGATTAAGAAAATGAAAATACTGCCTACTAAAAAGACCATGAAATGAGAGAAAAGACGTTTTTTTTGTTTTATCCTCGCTTGGGCCGCCTCTAATAATTGGTGTTGTTCCAAGTCTATTTTGGGAGTAATTTTACTTTTTGCAAACATGTTAATCGGTATCTTTAGGGTAAAGATACCAAAATACGAATTTTGAACAATCGGATCATGAAAAACATCAGAAAGCAGTTCCCTGTCCTCAATCATTATATTTATGCAGATACCGCTACTGCAGGACTGTTGTACGATGGGCTGTTTGATTGGCGTCAGGAGCACGATCTGGATGTATTGATAGGTGGCAAAAAGCTAAATGCAAAGCTGGCCAAGATAGTAGCGGATACCAGAGGTACGGTAGCTCAGTTTTTTAATTGTAACTTAGAGAACGTGGCACTTGTGCCCAATTTTTCCATAGGGTTTAATCTTTTATTGGAAGGGGTAGGCAAACAGGAAAAGGTGCTTTTGATAAAAGGGGATTATCCTTCCTTAACCTGGCCTTTCAAATCTAGGGGGCACTCCGTTAGCTATTTAGAAATTACGGCTAATTTGGAGGAGCAAATCTATGAAAAAGTAAAATCGGAAAAGATTGGGATCCTAGCCCTTAGCTTGGTACAGTGGCTCAATGGATTTAAAATTGATTTGGAATTCCTAAAAACCCTGAAAAGGGATTTTCCAGGCCTCATAATTATTGCTGATGGAACCCAGTTTTGTGGTACCCAAGCTTTTAATTTTAAAGATTCTGGGATAGATGTGCTGGGGGTAAGTGGGTATAAATGGTTGTTGGGAGGATATGGTAACGGATGTGTGCTATTTGCTGATGGGGTAGCAGATCGTTTTAATTGCGCCACCATAGGGTTTAATAGCGCTAGGGGAAACTTAGAGGGTAGAGATCAAATTACCTTTGCTAATAGGTTTGAGCCCGGTCACTTGGATAGTACTTCATTTGGGAGTCTCAACCATTCCCTAAAATTTCTGCTCGGTATTGGGTTGGATGTGGTAAACGAGCAGGTGGTAAAACTCTCTAAATTGGCATTTGCAGAATTTGGGAATTTGGGGCTATTGCAGTCAGAGCTACTAGAAAGGGAGTATCACAGTACTATTTTCAATCTTTCGTTGGGAGAGAAACAATATGCAAAGTTAATGCAGCATAGGGTTTTGTGTGCACAGCGGGGCGATGGGATTAGACTGTCGTTTCATTTTTATAATACCGAAAACGAAATAGAAGAAATTGTTGATTTACTAAAATAATAAAGGTAATTCCGCCTTTCATGAATTTGTGCTTGCTTAATTGAGGATGCCCTCTTGGAGTAATTCTTTTTTTATGAAATTGATAAAAGTTTTCTTGGGCATTGGCTATGAGGAACTTAATAGTGTAAGTTTGCAATTAATTAAAAACCAATATTATGGCTATTACTAAACAATATTTAAAGACTAAACCAATTTGCAAGGTAACCTTTACTGTTGCTGCCAAAGAGGCAAAAAAAGTGGCAGTGGTGGGCGATTTCAACAATTGGGATCCCAAGGCCAATACCCTAAAAAAGCTGAAGAACGGCACCTTTAAAGGAGCAATTAATTTTCCAAAGGACACAAGTACAGAATTTAAGTACCTGATAGATGAACAATTTGTGAACGAAGAAGATGGAGACGGATTGCAGTGGAACGATTACGCAGGCACGGAAAACTCTGTGTTAAAGTTGTAATTTTATCTTAGTGACCATTCCTTGTTGAGGCTATGTATGCAAGATGCATCCATAGCAAATAGCTAATGGAGTTGTCTTATTGGGAACAACAGTTATTGTGTGATGAAGTCAATTAGATGGTGGTAAACTAATCCAAGGGGAGGGGTTCATCGGTTAATTGGGGGTCAATCCTCAGTATTGTGTTTATTACTTAGCGGGCGTTGTTTTCATAAGCACGTAGTTCTTAAAATACTCTTTTCGGTCCGAAAATTGATTTTCAATCCGTAAGCCTGCGGACTTGGCTAATTCGGCAATAAGCGCATCGTCGTATTTTTGGGATATTTCGGTATGGATGGTTTCCCAAGGGGCGAAGCTTATTTCAAGATCTAGGGATTCAATGCGTACCCTTTGTGCAATTTTGGATACCAAAAAACTTTTGGCAGTGCCTGTTTCAGGGTTATAAGCCTCCCAATGTAAAAAATTATCCAAGTTAAAATTGGCATGTAACTCCTTGTTGATCCGCTGCAGTAAGTTTTTATTAAAGGCCTCGGTTTTACCATAGGGGTCGTTATAAGCGTCTAAAATAGTTTGGGGGTTCTTTTTCTGATCGCATCCCAAAAAAATCATGTCATTTTGGTGCATTTCTCTAGCCAGTTGTGCTAAAAACTCAATCGCTTTCTTGTGGGGGAGGTTGCCAATATTGGAGCCCAAAAAGAGGATGACATTTTTAGTAGATGTGGAGGATGTGATCGTTTTAAGCTTATTAAAATACGTACCCTGCTTGGGCTTTACTTTTAAACCTGGAAATTCTTCGGATAGGGAGTTTTGTAAGCGCCGCAGGGCATTGTCGCTGATATCTATAGGGACATAATGAAAATTTGCATCCCGATGCTGGAGTTCTTCCAAGATTATTCTGGTTTTTTTGCCGTTCCCCGCACCTAGTTCCACCAAGTTTAAGGAGCGGGTATTTTGTAGGAAAAGATCGGTGATTTGGGCTTTGTGAATTTTTAATATGTCTAATTCACAGGAGGTGAGGTAGTATTCTTGTAGGTTCATTATCTCCTCAAATAACAGATCTCCCTTTTCATCGTAGATGTATTTGGAGGCTAGGTGCTTTGGGGAGTCCGTAAGGCCCTTGTAGACATCTTGGGCAAATTGTTCCTGGATCTTGGCAAAGGTAACTTGGTTCATAAAAACTTAATTTAAGGTGGAGGAATCTCGTTTATCGGGCTAACCTTATTCCTGTATATTGCCATTTTAAATGCGTTTGGAAAAAATTACGGTAGGTAATTCTTTCGTGGAGGGGAGGGGTGGCAACAGAACTTCCTCTTAATACTTTTTGGTTTACCATAAACTTCCCGTTGTACTCTCCTAAGGCGCCTTCAGCCTTTTTGTAGGAGGGGTATGGTAGGTAGGCACTTTCTGTCCACTCCCATCGAATACCCCAGCTAAATTTAGTCGCCGCTATTTCCCATTCAAATTCCGTAGGTAGCTTACATCCCTTCCATTGCGCAAAGGCAAAGGCCTCAAAATAGGAGATATGACTTAGGGGCTGACTGTTTTCAATAGGTGTAAGTCCGCCTAAAGTGTAGTGATGCCATTGGCCATCTATTTTGTGCCAGTATAAGGGAGCGTTAATTTTGTGGGAGTTTACCCATTCCCATCCTTCGGAATGCCAAAGATCAAATTTCTCATAGCCTCCGTCATTCATGAATTCTAGGTATTCTTGGTTGGTCACCAATTTATTGGAAATTTGATAGGGGGAGAGGTATACCTTGTGTCTGCCTAGCTCATTGTCATAACAAAAACCATCGCCCAAATGACCAATTTCATACACGCCTTCGGGGATGGAAATCCACTCTTGTTCTTGGTTTTCAATGGGATGTTCTACCAGGGAAGGATTAAAGACGGGGAGCAAGGGGTTGTTGCCCAAGATGTATTTAATATCGGTGAGTAGTAATTCTTGATGTTGTTTTTCGTGATGGATGCCTATTTCGGTAAGTTTTAGCACTTCTTCGCTAGGGTGGTTGGTTAAAAGGGCTTCCAAGTGTTTGGTTACAAACTCCCTATATTCATACACCTTTATTACAGAGGGCCTGGACATATTTCCGCGATTGGATCTTGCCACTCTTTTTCCTAAACTCTCGTAATAACTATTAAATATATAGGAGTATTCTGGGTCAAAAACCGTGTAGGAATCAATATGCTTTTTAAGAATAAACTCTTCAAAGAACCAGGTTGTATGCCCCAAATGCCATTTGGGTGGGGAGACTTCTTCGATGGGTTGTACTACATAGTCTTCTATTTCCAAAGGCTTGCACAGGTTTTTGGTAAGGGTCCTTGTTTGTAGAAAGAAGGCAGTAATATCCATGATAGTAGCTAAAGCATATTATTTGTTCCTTAAAAATACGGAATAAATCATATACCATTTTGACCCAAAAACAATAGTGTTGACCCAAATAAATAAAAAATGGGTCCTAATCCGTTAATTCCGGAATGACCCATTTCTAATTTTTTGCAAGTAAATAAGTTTTGCTTTATACAGCTACCGCTCCTTTTATATGGGGGTGGTGCTGGTAGTCTTCTAAGCTGAAATCCTCAAATTTAAAGTCGAATATGTCTTTAACCGCTGGATTCAACACCATCTTAGGAAGTGGTAGTGGACTGCGCTCCAATTGAAGCTTAACCTGTTCCATGTGATTGTTGTAAATATGGGCATCTCCAAAAGTGTGGATAAACTCTCCAGGCTGTAAGTCGCACACCTGGGCCATCATAAGGGTAAACAAGGCGTAAGAGGCTATGTTAAAGGGTACTCCTAGAAAGATGTCGGCACTTCGTTGATAAAGTTGACAGGATAATTTTCCATCGGCAACGTAAAACTGAAAAAACGCATGGCAAGGAGGTAATGCGGCCTTACCATTGGCCACGTTTTCTGAAAAGGAAACACTGGTGTCTGGCAATACGCTCGGATTCCATGCAGAGACCAACATACGCCTACTGTTGGGGTTGTTTTTAAGGCTGTGGATTACTTCCTTTATCTGATCTATTTCTTCCCCGTTCCAGTTTCGCCATTGGTAGCCATATACGGGCCCTAGATTTCCTTCTTCATCGGCCCACTCATTCCAAATTCTCACTCCATTTTCCTGGAGATAGGAAATGTTTGTGTCTCCCTTTAAAAACCATAATAGCTCGTGTATAATGGATTTTAAATGTAATTTTTTGGTGGTAACCATGGGGAAGCCTTCGGCCAAATCAAAACGCATCTGGTACCCAAAAACGCTTTTGGTGCCCGTTCCGGTACGATCTCCTTTTTCAAAGCCGTTTTCCAATACATGTTTTAGTAAATCGTGGTACTGTTTCATAATCCAATCCTAATATTACTTAAAAAATGCCCCAAACCAACTTGGTGGTTGGTGTTGTGGCAACAATTTGCAAATTAACGAAATATGCCCGTAAGTGGGAGTTGTTTTTAGCAAGTTATGATAAAATTATCAACTGTGTGCAAATAGGTGTTTTAGCAGCATATAACGGTCGGTAATATGGGCTAGCAGTCTGCTGTAAACCCCAATTAACGGTGGTAGCTTAAACGACGCAAGGTAAAATTGGAAAGCGAAGCTTTCCATTGTGTAAATTAAAATCTTAGGATTTTCTTTCGCTGGGCTTAATGATCATCCTAAACGATTGGTCTTTGTATATATAATATCCTATCCAATTGTATAAGGTGCGTACCTTATTTTTGAAATTGACCAAGCCCATAATATGGACAAAAATCCAAATAAACCATGCTACAAATCCTTTTAGGTGAATGTTCTGATTTGGGGAGTCCATAACTGCCTTATTCCTTCCAATAATGGCCAGCGAACCTTTGTCTTTATAGGTAAAGGGCTTCCACTCCTTATTGGCTAAACTTAGGTTGTGGGCCAAATTTTTAGCCTGTTGTAGGGCGGGTTGTGCCAATTGAGGGTGTCCTTCCGGAAAGTTTTCATCCCCGCTTACCAAGGCGCAATCTCCTAAAGCATAGATATTGTTATAGCCATCCACCAAATTAAAGGCGTTTGTCTTTAACCGCTTGCCCCGTCCATAACTCTCCTCGGCAAATCCCTTAAAGGTTTTGGCAGATACTCCGGCTGCCCAAATTAGGTTCTTGCTCTGTATTTCCGTACCGTCTGATAGGTACACGGTATCATCCTTAAAATCCTTAACTAAGGTATGGAGTTTAATTTTAACGTTTAGTTTTTCCAGTTGCCGATGGGTGTACTTTTGTGATTGCTTGGACATAGGGGCCAATACCGCATCTTGACCGTCAATAATATAAATATCACCCAAATCTTCCTTGCTCAATTCGGGATAATCCTTTGTTAGAATAAAAGACCGCATCTCCGCCAAAATACCGGAGAGTTCTACCCCGGTAGGCCCGGCACCTGCCACAACAAAGGTGAGTAGTTTTTTGCGTTCCTCGTTATCTTTTAGTCGGGTGGCCCTATCCAGTCTGGTAAGGATTACATTTCTAAGGGAAAGGGCGTCGCTAATGGTTTTCATCGGTAAGCTCTTTTCCTCAATATTCTTGTTGCCAAAAAAATTGGTCTCCGCCCCGGTAGCCATGACTAGGATATCGTACTTTAACTCACCATTTTGTACGATTATTTTATTTTCTGTAGGGACCACCTCTTTAAGGGCCCCTAACCTAAATCGGACACTTTTCTTATTTCTTAAGATTTTCCGAAAGGGATAGCTGATAGCAGAAGGCTCCATAAACCCAGTGGAAACTTGGTAAATAAGTGGCGGGAAAAAATTATAATTATTGCAATCTACTAAGATGATGTTGTATTGGTTGGAGTTTCCCAAGGTCTTGATGAATTCCAAGCCTGCGAAGCCACCACCTACTACCACTACGGTCTGCTTCTCTTTCATAACGTTTGGATTATATGCAAAGGTAGGGGCAAAAGGTGATACATCCCTTACAAACAATTATAAATGTGGGAATTTTCAAAAGTCGAAAATTTAAGTAGGATTATTTTGAGGCCTTGTGAACGCTTTGTAATACCAATTCTCAAATAAGTATTTTTAGAATGCTTTGGTGCTGCTGCCAAATAAGAAAGAGGATTAGGGGTCTGTGAAAAACCTCTAGGTTTTTGCTATGGTAATATAATCTTCAAATACGATTGTATTTAATAGGGGCAGTTGCTTTTAACCCAAGATCATACCTGCAATGGCTGCAGAGAGAAGCGAAGCCAGGGATCCGCCTAATACGGCCTTCATTCCCAGTTCTGAAAGTGTTTTTCGTTGTCCCGGTGCCAAAGACCCAATACCGCCAATCTGTATCCCAATGGAGGCAAAGTTGGCAAAACCACAAAGCATATAGGTAGCCATAATGATGGACTTGTTATAGGTGAAGTGAACAGCGTTGGAGGCTTCCTTTAACTCTGCCAATTGTATATATCCTATAAATTCACTGGCAGCCAGTTTAATGCCCAATAATTGTCCCATGAGCATCATATCTACGGATTCTACCCCAATAATCCACATTAATGGGGCAAAGATGGTACCTAGAATGGCTTCTAGGGAGAACTTTGAGTAAGGGGAATTGGAGGCGATCCACGCGTTTAAATTGGTAAGGTCTCCGGTCCAGTTTAGAATACCATTAATCATGGCAATAAACGCTACAAATACTAGTAGCATAGCTCCCACATTTACGGCTAGTCTAAGGCCTTCGGTGGTTCCGTTGGATATAGAGTCTAAAATATTAGAACCTATTTTAGAAGTAGATACATGTACTTCGGTATTTACTGCTTCGGTTTGCGGGTATAATATTTTGGAGATTACAATAGCTCCTGGTGCCGCCATTACGGAAGCTGCCAATAAGTGCTTAGCAAACTGAAGTCGCAACAAGGGATCGTCCCCTCCTAGGAATCCGATGTAGGCAGCCAATACTGCACCGGCAACGGTAGCCATTCCCCCGGTCATCACCAAGAGAATCTCGGAGCGGTTCATTTTTTCTAAATAGGCCTTGATCAATAAGGGGGCTTCGGTTTGACCGAGAAAAATATTACCCGCCACACTAAGGCTTTCTGCCCCAGAAATTCCCAAGGTTTTAGAAAGCAACCAAGCAAGGGCTTTTACTACCTTTTGGATAATTCCCAAATAGAAAAGCAGGGAGGTAAGTGCCGAGAAGAATATGATAGTTGGTAATACTTGAAAGGCAAAAATAAATCCAAAGGTATCCATGTCTACCACCAAGCCTTCAAAAAGGAACTTGCTTCCTGCACGGGTATAGTCTAGCACGCTTACGAAGAGCTGTCCGCCAAACTCAAATATTTTGGAGACAAAACTCAGGTCAAATCGGTAGCCAAATGCATTGAAGCCAATTTGGTAGCCAATCAAAATTAAAATCGCAAGGAGGAGCTGTATAAAAAGTCCGATGCCTACCGTGCGCCAATGAATGGCCTTTCTGTTGGTGCTGAAGAGATAGGAGATGAAAAGTAATGCGATCATTCCCAGGATTCCTCTTCCGATACTGTAAAAAGAAACCCCTTGGTTGGGGATAATATCGTCGGAAGTGGGGGCTGGGATGGCACTTACATCTTGGGCTACGGACGGGAACGCAATCAACAATAAAATTAAAAGGATCCAAAACTTGTTTCTCATCCAGTAGCGCTTAATGTGATTTGTGGTTATTTGCGTTTAGAAATTTCATCCCTAAGTTTGGCCGCCTTTTCATAGTCCTCACTGGCAACGGCTTTGTCTAGCTCTGAACGCAACTCATCCATGCTGAGTTCTTTGTACATATCCGGTGAGCTTGGATTTATTGCCACGGTTTCTCCTTCTTGTAAGATTTCATCAACCATGATGCTGTCGTCGGTTTCCTCCTTGTCCTTTTCTTTGGAAGAGAATTTAAGGAAAATGCCCGCTTTGTCCAAAATGGTTTTATAGGTGAAGATAGGAGCATTGAACCTTAATGCCAAAGCAATGGCATCACTGGTCCTTGCATCTATGATTTCTTCTATTTTGTCTCGTTCGCAAATAATACTGGAGTAAAAGACCCCATCTACCAATTTGTGGATTATTACCTGTTTGATGACCACGTCAAAGCGGTCCGCAAAATTTTTAAAAAGGTCATGGGTCAGGGGGCGTGGTGGCTTTATTTCCTTCTCCAGTGCAATAGCAATGGATTGGGCCTCAAACGCACCAATGACAATAGGTAATTTTCGATCGCCTTCAACTTCATTCAATATAAGGGCATATGCGCCATTTTGCGTTTGGCTATAGGATATCCCTTTTATTTTTAATCTAACTAAACTCATACGTATTAATATACTAAAAAAGGCTGTACAAATAACCGGAAGGACCTGGTTGACTTGCACAGCCCTTTAGGGGCGCAATTTAACAAAAATTAAGTGCTTTGTGCCTTAAATTCCTTTAATTTTTCGATTAGTTGGGGAACAACTTCAAAAGCATCGCCTACAACTCCGTAATCTGCTGCCTTAAAAAATGGAGCCTCCGGATCGGAGTTAATCACCACCTTTACCTTGGAAGCGCTTACTCCTGCCAAGTGTTGAATGGCACCAGAAATGCCTATGGCAATGTATAGGTTGGTGGCTACTGGTTTTCCGGTTTGTCCCACGTGTTCCCCATGTGGTCTCCAGCCTAGGTCCGAAACAGGTTTGGAACAGGCAGTTGCTGCACCCAGAACCTCGGCCAATTCCTCTATCATTCCCCAGTTCTCAGGGCCTTTAAGTCCGCGTCCGCCAGAAACAACGATATCTGCATCGGCAATAGTGGCTTTACCCACTACTTTATCTATTTCTACGGAGGTGGTGCCAAATAGGTTATCGCTCAAAGAAGGACTAAATTCCTCTACCTGTGCAGTGGTCTTATTTTCTACGCTTCCAAAAGAATTATTAGAAACGCCTATGATTTTTATGTCCGATTTGATCTCGGTGTGGGCAAAGCCCTTGTTGCTGAATACAGTGCGCTTAACCTTAAAAGGAGAAGTGCTGTCTGGAGCTGCAACCACATTAGGGACATATCCTCCCTTTAATAGAGCGGTCAGCATAGGGGCCAGGTATTTGGCATCTGTACTAGAGCTCAGAATAATTACTTTGGCGCCTTCCTTTTCGGCAGCCTGCTTAAGAACATTTGCATAGGCCTGGGCGTTAAAGGTTTTTAATTTATCATCCGTGATATTAAGGACCTTGGAAATACCGTAGTCACCAATGGTTTCGGTGTTTCCGTTGTTAATAGCGACTGCGGTTGCGGTAGTGCCCATTTGCTGGGCCACCTCATAGGCGTAAGAGGCTACCTCTGAGGCATTTTTTTTGAACTTTCCGTTTTCGGATTCGGTATATACTAAAACTGACATAGTTGCTTTTTATTTGTGGATCTAGGCCTTGCTACTTGGGGTAGTGGGGCAGTAGATGCTTATTAAATATATGATTTATTTTATCTGTGGTGGCATAGGACCACAATTATAAAGATCTTTGGTTTTTGATAGAGACTAGCGTTGTTGGCTGCGCCTCCTCCCTATGTAACCTTATATAACCTTGGCCTCGTTGTGCAATAGGTCTATGAGTTCATCCAAGTTATCCGGATCTACCATTTTGATGCTTCCCTTGGCGGCCGGTTTATCAAATGTTACATCTTCTGTGTTGCTATTAGCTTCAACGGGCTCTATAACATTAAGCTTCTTCTGTCTGGCCATCATAATTCCTCTCATGTTGGGAATCTTTAAGTCGCTTTCGGCAACCAATCCCTTTTGTCCTCCAATAATTAATGGTAGAGTGGTGGTTAAGGTTTCCTTTCCGCCGTCTATTTCCCTTACGGCAGTAGCCTTATCACCATCGATCTCCAAACTAATACAAGTATTAATAAAGTTCATTCCTAATAAGGTGGCCAATATTCCTGGAACCATACCTCCGTTGTAATCAATTGACTCTCTACCGGCTATTACCAAGTCGTAAGCCCCATCCTTAATAACGGCAGCTAGTTGTTCCGCTACGAAAAAACCATCCAAGGGTTCTGCATTTACCCTAATTGCCTCATCTGCACCAATGGCAAGCGCTTTTCGTATGGTGGGCTCCGTTGCTGGTCCGCCTACAGAGGCGACATGTACAGTGGCGCCTTGCTTTTCTTTAAACCACATGGCCCTAGTAAGACCAAATTCGTCATTTGGGTTAATTACAAACTGTACTCCATTGGTATCGAACTTGGTATTGTTCTCCGTGAAATTAATTTTAGACGTTGTATCGGGCACGTTGCTTATGCACACTAAGATCTTCATATAATACGTTTTTAAAATCGGTTTTTTTTAGAATGACAGCTAAGATACTTAATAAATTTCAAAGTATTATGCATGCATAATATATTTTTGGGCTTTTTTTAATTATTAACCTCATAGTATTGATATAATATTTCCTATTTTTGCTTGCACTTTTAGAATTTAACAAAAGAATTCCAGTTTACAGATGAAAACAATACAGTTTAGGGAAGCTATTCAGGAAGCAATGTCCGAGGAGATGAGAAGGGACGAGGCAGTCTATCTAATGGGAGAAGAAGTTGCGGAATACAATGGAGCCTATAAAGCTTCTAAGGGAATGTTGGATGAGTTTGGTCCAGAGAGAGTAATTGATACACCTATATCGGAACTTGGCTTTGCTGGGGTCGGGATAGGATCTGCTATGACCGGCAATAGGCCAATTATTGAGTTTATGACCTTTAACTTTTCCTTGGTTGGAATAGATCAGATTATAAACAATGCGGCCAAGATTAGACAAATGTCTGGTGGACAATTTAACTGTCCCATTGTTTTTAGAGGACCTACCGCTTCTGCAGGGCAATTGGGTGCTACCCACTCACAAGCCTTTGAGAGCTGGTATGCAAACTGTCCTGGTTTAAAAGTAGTGGTTCCTTCCAACCCTAAGGATGCCAAGGGATTGTTGAAATCTGCTATCCGTGATGATGATCCAGTAATCTTTATGGAGTCGGAGCAAATGTATGGCGATAAGGGAGAGGTGCCAGAAGGAGAGTACACTATTCCTTTAGGTGTAGCAGATATTAGAAGAGAGGGTACCGATGTAACTGTGGTATCTTTTGGTAAGATTATCAAGGAAGCCGATAAGGCAGCCGATATTTTGGCTGAAGAAGGGATTAGCTTGGAAATCATAGATTTGCGTACCGTAAAACCGTTGGATTACGAGGCTATCTTAAAATCTGTAAAGAAAACAAATAGACTGGTAGTATTGGAGGAAGCTTGGCCTTTTGGGAATGTGGCAACTGAAATTACCTACCATGTTCAGGCAAATGCATTTGATTATCTAGATGCCCCGATCGCCAAAATTAACACAGCAGATGCTCCAGCACCCTATTCTCCAGTATTATTTGCAGAATGGTTGCCAGATCACGAAGATGTGATCAAAGCGGTGAAAAAAGTGATGTATAAATAAAAAGTAAAACCAAAGATAAAATTTCTGGGCTTCGTTAACGACATCTTACTGTTGACGAAGCCTTTATATTAATTCCCCCTGGTAAGACGGAGTAGGTGGCTACGGTTTTCTATCCTTTTATTACTACAATATAATTTTTTTTGGCAGGTTTTTAAATAAGACCATGAGAAAAATCCTTTTTATCCTACTAATAGGTATGCTTCACGCCTCTTACTCCCAAACCAAGGTTGGGGGAATGGTAGTGGACGAGGAAGGGGAGCCTGTTGCCTTTGCGAATGTGTTGTTCAAAAACTCCACTGAAGGCACCATTACCAATGATAATGGTAGGTTTTACATGGCTTCTGAGAACACCTATGATACCCTTTTGGTATCCTTTATAGGCTTTGAATCCCAAGAAATTTTCCTTACCTCAAAAACAACTACAGATTTAAGGGTGGTGCTGCTAGAAGCTAGTGAGCAACTGAATGAAGTAGTGCTGTACTTTGGAAAGACGGACAAGAAAAACAATCCGGCCATAGATATACTAAAAAAGATCTGGGCAAAGAAGCGTAGCAACGGATTGTATATGTTTAATCAGTATCAATACGATAAGTACGAGAAAATAGAATTCGACCTAAACACCATAGACAGTGCGCTAATGAAAAGCAAGGTGTTTAAGGGTTTGGAGTTTGTATTTAAGGATTTGGATACTTCTAGGATAACAGGGAAGACCTATTTACCTATCTTTTTAAACGAAACTTTTACCAAGGTGTACGGGGACAATACGGCCAAGGTAGTGAGGGAAGACGTATTGGGTAGTAAAAATTCTGGCTTCAATAACAATCAGGCTATTATTGCCTTTATTGAGGATCTGTATTCGGATTATGATGTCTATAATAATTATCTGAAATTTTTTGATAAGAGTTTTGTGAGTCCGTTGTCTAAAACGGGGGTAGATACCTATAATTACGTGCTATCCGATAGTGCTTATATCGATAATAAATGGTGCTATAACATTATCTATTACCCTAGAAGAAAGAACGAGCTAACCTTTAAGGGGAATTTTTGGGTGAATGACACCACCTACGCTGTGAAAAACATAAATCTGGCGGTTACCAAGAGTGCAAATATCAACTGGGTTAAAGAGATCTATATTGAGCAGGAGTTTGATGTGGTGAATGATTCCGTGTTTTTGTTGAAGCGAGATTATATGTTGTCCGATTTTAGTTTTAGCAAAAAAGAAAATTCTCGTGGCGTTTACGGAAAACGGACCACAGTGTACGATAACCACCTTTTTAACGAGGTGAAGCCCAAAGAGTTTTACCGGACTAAAAAAGATCCTTTTGATCCCTTGGTACTCAATAAGGATGATGAGTTCTGGGAGGCTAACAGATTAGAATCCTTAAATAGGGACGAAAAAGGGATTTATGAATTGCTGGATACCCTAAAAACGGTTCCCAAATTTAAGTCGTACTACAACTTGGTGAGCATATTGGGTTCCGGTTACGTGGAAATAGATAAATGGAACTTGGATCTTGGGGAGGTGTTCAGTGTTTTTGGATACAATGAGGCAGAGGGAATTAGACTGCGTGCAGGGGCTAGGACTTATTTTGGGCAAAATGACCCTTGGCGACTGGAAGGGTATATGGCCTATGGTTTTGGGGATGATAAATTGAAATATGGATTTTCTGGGAAATTCCTTTTGGATAAGCGTAGTCGCCTAATTATTTCCGGTGGTAACAGGCGGGATGTAGAGCAATTGGGTATTAGTTTAACCGCTACCAACGATGTCTTGGGGCGAAGCATTGCCTCCTCCTCTGTTTTTACCGTGGGCTCTAATGATAGGCTTACAAATATTAATCTCTCTACCTTGAATTTGGAGATGGAGCCGGTGAACAACCTAAGGGTTCACGTGGGGGGTAGCTTTAGGACCTTAAGTTCTGCCCTACCGGAAAAATTTAATTTAGATTATGTAGATCCACTGTCGCCGACGGGGGTGAGCTCGGAAATCGAACAATTTGATATTAAAACTTCCTTAATCTATACGCCTGGGAAACGCACCATTGGGAATGGGGTGGAACGAAAGAGTATCAATGAGAATTATAGCACCCTGTTCTTGTCCTATACCAAGGGGATTAAAAATGTTTTGGAGAGCGATTTCGATTATAAAAAGATTCAATTTAGCTATACCCAGCCTTGGCAATTAGGCGGATTTGGTAGGCTTTTAAGTACGGTGGAATTGGGTAAAACCTATGGCGAAGTGCCGCTAGGTCTTTTAAATGCCATTCCAGGGAACCAAACCTTCTTTACCGTATATAACACCTTTTCCAATTTAAATTTCTATGAGTTTGTTACGGATACCTACGCCTCCGTGCATCTGGAGCATAATTTTAATGGGCGACTCTTTTCAAGGGTTCCTGTAATTAGAAACTGGAACTTAAGGGAGATAGTAGGCTTAAGAGGCGTGTGGGGAGAGCTGTCTGATGGAAACAAGGCGTTGAGCGCCCCGGCGAATATTCCGCTAATGGCTCCCTCCGGATCCCCTTATTGGGAATATTCTGTAGGAGTAGGTAATATATTTAAAATTTTAAGGGTCGATTTTAACTTTAGGGGTAATTATTTAGACGCCCCAGAAGCGCGACCTTTTGGAGTGACAGGGTCCTTTGGATTTTATTTCTAGAAAGAATTTTAAGGATAAACAGAGATAAATTTATTAAATTGAAAGTTGAATAGTATAAAAACAAATTTATGAGTAATGATGAGATTACCTCGTTCGACGTATTGATCGAAATACCAAAAGGTAGCAGGAACAAGTATGAGTATGATTTTGAACTAAAGAAAATACGTTATGATAGGATGATCTTCTCCTCTATGATGTATCCGGCAGATTACGGTTTTATACCGGAAACACTTGCCTTGGACGGAGATCCGTTAGATGTTCTTGTGTTGGTTACAGAAGCTACCTTTCCAGGATGTGTGATGGAGGTAAAGCCAATTGGGGTATTCCATATGGCCGATGAAAAGGGACCGGATGAAAAAGTAATCTGTGTGCCGGTATCCGATCCTGTTTGGAATAGGATAAACGACCTATCTGAATTGAACCCGCACTTGATTAAAGAGATAGAGCACTTCTTTAAGGTGTACAAAGACTTGGAGAAAAAGAAGGTAGATGTTGGTGGATGGGGGCATCTGGAAGCTGCCAAAGAAATTGTTGCCAAGTGTATACAAAGATTTAAGGATAGTGATGTTCCCGCAAAAGACGTGAGTATTAAATACTAAGTCGAGTACTTATTATAGATGATTGGAAAGCAATATTATACACATAATATTGCTTTTTTTATTCTACCTTATTTTACTATTTTAGACAACCTAAACAATCAACTAAAACTTATTAAATGAAATCAATTATTATTTATGTGCCTATAATCATGGCATTGATCGGCCTTGCTTTTATGGCAATAAAAAGGTCATGGGTGTTAAAACAAGATGCAGGGGATGGTAAAATGAAGGAAATATCCGATTACATCTATGAAGGGGCCTTGGCATTTTTAAAAGCAGAATATAAGTTATTAACCTTCTTTGTAATAGGGGCCAGTATTGCTTTGGCAGCAGTTTCCTTTATTGTCCCTACCACGCATATTCTTATTGTAGTGGCCTTTGTATTCGGAGCATTTTTCTCGGCCTTGGCTGGGAATATGGGAATGAAGATTGCCACAAAGACCAATGTGAGGACCACCCAGGCGGCTCGTACCAGTTTACCGCAGGCTCTAAAGATTTCATTTGGCGGGGGTACCGTTATGGGGCTGGGGGTTGCCGGACTGGCGGTGCTTGGACTCACTGCAGCCTTTATCTTATTGTTCCAATTCTTTATGAATGGGACTTGGACTTCCACGGATGATATGACCATTGTATTAGAAACCTTGGCCGGATTTTCCCTAGGTGCAGAATCCATTGCCCTTTTTGCAAGGGTAGGGGGCGGCATCTATACCAAAGCAGCCGATGTGGGGGCCGATTTGGTAGGAAAGGTAGAGGCGGGTATCCCGGAAGATGATCCGCGTAACCCGGCTACCATTGCAGATAATGTAGGGGATAACGTAGGGGATGTTGCCGGAATGGGGGCCGACCTTTTTGGGTCCTATGTGGCTACTGTATTGGCAGCCATGGTACTGGGGAATTATGTGATTAGGGATATGGGCGGTGCCATTGAGGACTCCTTTAATGGGGTGGGGCCAATTTTATTGCCCATGACCATCGCTGGCTTTGGAATCTTATTTTCGGTGGTAGGTACCATGTTAGTGAAAATAAAAAACAACGATGCCAAAGAAAAACAGGTGCAAGGAGCTTTAAATGTGGGGAACTGGGTTTCTATAGGGCTTACCCTGATTGCTTCCTATGTATTGGTTATTTATATGTTGCCAGAAACCATGCAAATGGAATTTTTTGGAGAAGGTGTAAAGGATATTTCCTCTATTAGGGTATTCTATGCTACGGTGATCGGATTGTTGGTAGGGGGTGTAATCTCATCTATTACCGAATATTATACTGGATTGGGAACAAAGCCCGTGTTGGCTATAGTGCAGAAATCTAGTACCGGGGCTGGGACCAATGTGATTGCCGGATTGGCTACTGGGATGATTTCCACTTTCCCGACTATTTTAGTATTTGCCGCTGCAATCTGGTCTTCTTATGCTTTGGCAGGTTTTTATGGGGTGGCCTTAGCAGCCTCGGCAATGATGGCTACCACCGCAATGCAATTGGCAATTGATGCCTTTGGCCCTATTGCCGATAATGCAGGAGGTATCGCGGAAATGAGTGAACAAGATCCCATTGTTAGGGAGCGTACAGATATTCTAGATTCCGTAGGGAACACCACGGCAGCAACCGGAAAAGGATTTGCTATTGCTTCTGCAGCATTAACTTCCTTGGCGTTGTTTGCAGCCTATGTAACCTTTACGGGAATAGATGGGATTAATATTTTTAAAGCACCTGTTTTGTCCATGCTCTTTGTAGGGGGGATGGTGCCCGTAGTGTTTTCTGCCTTGGCAATGAACTCAGTAGGGAAAGCCGCCATGGATATGGTCTACGAAGTGAGGAGACAGTTTAAGGAAATACCTGGGATAATGGAAGGAGCCAGTAAACCAGACTATGCAAAGTGCGTGGATATATCTACCAAAGCTGCCCTGAGAGAAATGATGTTGCCTGGCTTGCTGACTATCGGATTCCCTATTGCGATTGTGCTGTTGGGTAAACTGGTGTATGGTAGCGATAACCAATTAATTGGAGAGATGCTAGGGGGCTATATGGCTGGTGTTACCGTCTCTGGTGTTTTATGGGCTATTTTCCAGAATAACGCTGGTGGCGCTTGGGATAATGCTAAGAAATCATTTGAAGCGGGCGTGGAGATTAATGGGGAAATGACCTATAAGGGGTCCGAGGCGCATAAGGCAGCCATTACTGGAGATACCGTAGGTGATCCATTTAAGGATACATCCGGACCCTCCATGAATATCCTAGTGAAATTAACCTGTTTAATCGGTTTGGTGATTGCACCTATTTTAGGGGGGCACGAATTGCCAACCGAGGTCTCTAAAAAGGAGATACAGGTAGAAATGAAAATGGATACCGAAGGGATGGCGCAAGCAACGGTGAATTACACCGTCTTTGAAAACGGTAAGGAGCTAAAAAAGGAAAAGGTCTTTAAGGGAACCCATGAAGAGGTAAAGGCGCAATTAAAAGCGTTGGAAGCCTCCAATCTAAATAAGGATGACGCTAAAGTTAAGGTGGTTATCGATAAGGTGGAAATAGAAAAAAAGTAGTAAAATAAAATGAATCCGTTTTAAGCCCCGTTTGTAAGACGGGGCTTTTTATTTTAAAAGTATTGCCTTGGGAACGTGTTTCCCTAAGTGTAGGGTCAATTATGATTAAGGCAATGGGCTATGCGATAGAGGGAAAGCTTATTTTGTGAAGGATGGGTATTTTATTAACTTTATTGGATGGGTTGGTTGAGATCAAAAGATCCCTTACAGGTAATTACATTTCAGACCTATGGTACTGAAAAATCCTTGTACATAAAGGGACGGGCGCTGGAGGATGAGAACATAGATCTCTCCAAAAAGAATGTCTTTCAACTCCTGATTAATTCTTGGAAGCGGTTTGAAACCGATGAGATTCGGAATGCTAAGCTAGTGCTAAGACTTCCCGATGGGTGGGAACACCGGTTTATGGCAGATGATGAGGGGTATTTCTTGGTGAAGCTGCCTTTGGAAGGTAGGCGGTTAAAGGCTAATGAAGAGGGGTGGGTGACCTACGAAATATCTTTTGTGGACCCTGATCCAAAACGAAGGTTTAATTTGGGGAATAGGTTCCCTGGAGAGATGATGCTGCCACCTAAAACCTGTGATTTTGGGGTGGTAAGTGATATAGATGATACTATTCTGCATACGGGTTTAATATCCCCTTTAAAATGGCGGGTAATATATAACACCTTATTTACAACACCGGGGAAACGGCTGCCCCTTACTGGGGCCGCTGATTTTTACCACCGTTTGCACAGGGGGCCCAGTGGAGATGCCTCCAACCCCATTTTTTATGTGAGTAACAGCCCGTGGAATCTTTATCGGTACCTGGAATTCTTCTTGAGCGAAAATAACTTCCCCAAAGGCCCTATTCTCTTGCGGAGTCTAAGTTCATTTTTTAAAAGGCATCGGAAGGCAAGCGAGGAAAATAAGCCTCACAAACCCACGGAAATTTTAAATATTCTAGAGACCTATCCGGATATGCCCTTGATCCTTATTGGCGACAGCGGGGAAAAGGATGCCGATATTTACATGGAAATTGCCCAGCGCTTCCCAGATAGGATCAAGGCCATATATTTGCGGACAGTGGCCCATAACAAGAAGATGTTACGGGTTAAAGGTCTGTTTGCAGGCTATAAGACTACGCCTGTGCTGTTCGTGGAAAATTCCAAGCAAGCCATACAACACGCTCAGGAAAATGGATTTATCAAGTAGCCTTGTTGCTGGTATTTGATGCTGAATACAATTAGCTTAAAGGTGTTGTTTCCCGACTCAAAGACTTAGAATAAGCCGTGAATCTCTGCGTCTATTTTGTTGATAACCAGTCCTAAATCCTCCGGATTGGCCACGAAATCTAGTTTGTCCACATCGATCACCAAAAGTTTCCCTTTTTCATAGCTCTGTGCCCAAGCCTCATAGCGCTCATTTAATCGGCTTAGGTAGTCTATGGAGATGGTGTTTTCGTACTCCCTGCCCCGCTTGTGTATTTGGTTTACCAAATTAGGAATGGTACTACGCAGGTAGATCAATAAATCTGGGGGTTGTACCAAGGTTTCCATCAACTCAAAAAGACTGGTGTAGTTGTTAAAATCCCTATTGGTCATTAAGCCCATGGCATGTAGGTTGGGGGCAAAGATATGAGCATCCTCATAAATGGTTCTATCTTGAATGGTTTCCTTTCCGCTTTTTCGGATGTCCAAAATTTGGCGGTATCTATTGTTAAGGAAATATATCTGGAGGTTAAAGCTCCAGCGTTCCATCTGATTGTAAAAATCGTCCAAATAGGGGTTGTCTACAACATCTTCAAATTGGGCTTCCCACTTATAGTGTTTGGATAGCAGCCTAGTTAAGGTCGTTTTTCCAGCTCCAATATTTCCGGCAACAGCAATATGCATAGGTAGTTTTTATATTAAGATTAGTGTTTTTCTGGGGTATATGCAAATAAACGGCACAATATACAAGATATACCGTGGATGCTAAAATCTTTGGATTATTATCCGGTTAATAGCGCTGCTAAAATCCTAGGTCGCTATTTCCATGATTTTAATTCGACCAAAGACCTCAGTGCTATTCTTAACTTAAAATATCGATTTATAGTATGGGAGTAGGCTTTCTTTTTTTTAAAGGCCTATAAATTTAAAAAAGGAATGTAAAGGGTGGTCCTTCACTGTCTAAGGTCTTGGGTGGTTTTGCGCTCCCTTTTAAAAATTGTTGTTAAACCTATTTTGATTCGTCAGTATTTCTTGTACTTTTGTGCCTGTAAAATTTAGGAGGAAGGATTTGACTGATTGCAACCTCTAAAGACCAAGCTTATTTTTTGGTCTAATAAAATGCTAAAGCAGGCTATGTTGTTCGTGGTATTTATAACACTTACAGTTACTCTTCTCTAGACTTCAACAAATCCTTGCCCTTATTTAGTTATAAAAAACGAAAATGGCATATTTATTTACTTCAGAATCCGTTAGTGAGGGGCATCCCGATAAAATTGCAGACCAGATTAGTGATGCGCTTTTAGATAACTTTTTAGCCTTCGATCCTGAAAGCAAGGTGGCTTGTGAGACCTTAGTAACTACTGGTCAGGTGGTATTGGCCGGGGAAGTTAAGAGTCGCACCTATTTGGATGTTCAGCAAATTGCTAGGGATGTAATCAATAAAATTGGGTACACCAATGGCGAATACAAGTTTAGCGGTGATTCTTGTGGAGTAATTTCCTTGATTCATGAGCAGTCTAAAGATATCAATCAGGGAGTAGACAGGGGCACCAAAGAAGAGCAGGGGGCGGGTGACCAAGGGATGATGTTTGGATATGCCACTAAAGAAACCGAAAACTATATGCCTTTGGCCTTGGATATCTCTCATAAGATTTTACAGGTATTGGCAGAGATAAGAAGAGAGGGTTCCCAGATAGATTATTTGCGTCCCGATGCTAAGGCGCAGGTAACCATTGAATATTCGGATGACAATCTTCCTCAACGAATAGATACAATAGTGGTTTCTACCCAGCACGATGAGTTTGATGAGGATGATGCCGTAGTATTGGCTAAAATTAAAGAGGATATTATTTCTATCTTAATTCCTAAGGTTAAGGAACAGCTTCCCGAAACCATAAGAAGCCTTTTTGATGAACATATTAAATACCACATAAATCCTACAGGGAAATTTGTTATTGGGGGACCCCATGGGGATACCGGACTTACGGGACGAAAGATTATTGTGGATACCTACGGGGGCAAAGGAGCCCATGGTGGGGGTGCGTTTAGCGGAAAGGATCCTAGTAAGGTAGACCGTAGTGCAGCGTATGCAGCTAGGCATGCGGCCAAGAATTTGGTAGCTGCCGGGGTGGCCGATGAGCTATTGTTGCAGGTGAGTTATGCCATTGGGGTAGTAGAGCCTACTTCCATATTGGTGGATACGTATGGTACCGCAAATGTAGATTTAACCGATGGACAGATTGCTGAAAAAGTAGCGCAACTGTTTGATATGCGTCCCTTTGCCATAGAAGAGCGACTAAAGTTGAGAAACCCGATATATTTGGAAACCGCAGCCTATGGCCATATGGGAAAAGAACCCCAAATAGTGACCAAAGTCTATGAATCACCCTATAATGGAAGGATTGAAAAGGAAGTGGAATTGTTTACGTGGGAAAAATTGGACGCTGTAGACGAAGTTAAGGAAGCGTTTAATTTATAATTTTTTGAAATTAGTGGGGAAATGAGTTTTTCCTTGCCTATATTTGCATTTCTAAAGTTCAAACACTTATTGAATTGTTATCAAGAAAGGTGGAGGGAATAGACCCTTTGAAACCTTAGCAACCCTTTGATTCCTGTATCAATGAAGGTGCTACATTCTACCGATGTAAAACATGAGCCTTAGTGGCTGTTATGTATGCAAGGCAGATAACACAAACGGTTACTCCGGTAATTGACTTTCTTTTTAACTTTTTGATTTTCAGATAGGGCGCTGTCCGCCTTATTAGCTTTGGATTTTTATTTGATAGTTTAATAATTTAATAAAAAACAAAAAAAATCATGAGTACTCAAAAATTTGCAACTAATGCGTTACACGCTGGTCACGATACAAAGTTAACCGAAGGAACCAGAGCGGTACCAATATACCAGAATACGGCCTATGTGTTTGATGATACCGACCATGCCGCTAGTAGATTTAATCTTTCCGAACCAGGGTATATATATACTAGATTAAACAATCCTACCAACGATATTTTGGAAAAGCGTTTAGCTGCTTTGGAGGGGGGTATCGCCAGTGTGGTGACCGCTTCTGGAACCGCTGCCGTTTCTACCGCCCTTTTGGTGCTATTGAAAACTGGCGATCATATAGTGGCTTCTAGTAGTCTATACGGTGGTACCTACAACCTTTTGGCGGTAACCTTACCGAGATTTGGTATTACTACCACCTTTGTAGATCCGGGAGATCAAGAGAACTTTACCAAAGCTATCCAAGAGAATACCAAAGCCATATTTGTGGAGTCTTTGGGGAATCCTAAATTGGATGTGTTGGATTTGCAAGCGATATCCGGCGTAGCTAAAAACGCAAAAATTCCTTTTATAGTGGATAATACAGTAGCTACCAGTGCTTTGATAAAACCTATAGAGCACGGTGCCGATATAGTAATCCACTCCCTTACCAAATACATTAACGGAAATGGTACCTCTATGGGAGGAGTCATTATAGATGCAGGTAAATTTGATTGGAGTAGTGGGAAATTCCCAGAATTTACAGAACCTTCTCCTGGATATCACGGATTGGTATACCACGAGGCATTGGGGAACGCTGCATTTATTGCTAAGGTAAGAATTGAGGGGCTAAGGGATCTTGGGGCATCTTTAAGTCCGTTTAATGCCTTTCAGATTATACAAGGTTTAGAAACCTTGGAAATCAGGATGAAGAAGCATAGTGAAAATGCCCTAGAAGTGGCAAAATGGCTTCAGGATAGGGAAGAAGTTGCATGGGTTAATTATCCTGGCTTAGCTAGTAGTCCTTATCATAAGTTGGCCCAAAAATACCTGCCTAAAGGGCAAAGTGGTATTGTAACCTTTGGGGTAAAAGGAGGCTATGAGGCGGCTAAGAACGTAGTGGACGCAACAAAACTATTTTCTCTCTTGGCCAATATTGGAGATACCAAATCCCTGATAATCCACCCGGCCAGTACTACTCACCAACAATTGGATGACGAAGCGCAACAGACCACTGGGGTAACCAAGGATTTGGTGCGTATATGTGTAGGTTTGGAAGATATTGAAGATATTAAAGCAGATTTGGAGCAAGCATTTTCTGCCATCCAGTAATCACTTTAGGTGCAATATCAAATAACCTTTCGCAATAATTAATATAGAAAAGGGAACTTGGGGAACGCAATAAAACACCCTTAGTGGGCAAAGCGTTCCCCTAATTATCAAAATCCCATTCTTGCTTTATTCAAAGAATTTTTTCAAGCTTTATTTATGCTACATCAACTTTCAATCCAAGATTATGTCACCGATAGCGGCTATAAATTGGATATTAATTTGTCTTATGAAATTTTTGGGCTCCCATTGCATACGGCCCCTATTATATTGGTGAACCATGCCTTAACCGGTAATTCCAATGTGGCTGGGGAACAGGGGTGGTGGAATACCCTTATTGGGGACGATAAGTGTATCAATACTAAAAAATACACCATCCTCTGCTTTAATATTCCTGGGAATGGGTACGACGGATTTGTTATAGATAACTATAAGGCTTTTGTAGCTCGGGATATAGCTAGAATATTTCTTCAGGGCTTGGAAATCCTAAAAATCAATAAACTTTACGCTCTGATTGGCGGATCGTTGGGAGGGGGAATCGCTTGGGAAATGGCAGCCCTAAATCCAAATCTAACAGAACACCTAATCCCGGTTGCCTCCGATTGGAAATCTACGGATTGGCTGATTGCCAATTGTCAGATTCAGGAGCAGTTCTTGGTGAATTCCAAACAGCCGGTACATGATGCCCGTATGCACGCCATGCTGTGTTACAGGACTCCTGAATCCTTTAAGGAGCGATTTAAAAGGAGTACCAATGAGGAGCTAAAGGTTTTTAATGTAGAGAGTTGGTTAACCCATCATGGAAATAAGCTTCAGGAGCGATTTCAGCTATCGGCCTATAAATTGATGAACCAGCTGCTAAAGACCATTGATATTACCAGGGATGGAGAGGAAGCGTTTATAGCACTACAAAATAGTGACACCAATATTCATATTATAGGGGTAGATTCTGACCTGTTTTTTACCGCTAAAGAGAACAAGGACACTTTTAAGAAATTGGCGCAGGCCAATAGCAATGTTACCTATGGGGAAATCCAATCCCTGCATGGCCACGATGCCTTTTTGATCGAATTTGATCAAATGGAAGGTCTGTTAAAGGGGATTTTTGATAAAAACGGAGGATCTAAGAAAATTAAAGTCCTAAAGTTTGGGGGTAAGTCCCTGGCTAATGGCGAGGGAATAGATTCCGTGGTGCGGATTATTGCTGGTAAAGTGGCCGCAGAAGAGCGCATTGCAGTGGTAGTCTCGGCTAGGAATAAGGCTACCGATGAGTTGGAAGCTATCTTGGATAAGGCATCCAGGGGAATAGACTACAGCAAGGATTTTAAAGAGTTTGAAAAATATCAAAAGCATCAGTTTAAAAACATAGATACTTCCGAGGAGCTAAAGGGCTTGGTAAAGTTGTTTGAAGGAGTAGCCCTCTTAGGGGATTATAGCCTTAAAATAAAGGATCAGGTTTTGGCCTATGGGGAGGTCTTATCGGCAAAATTGTTGACCCAGATATTGTTGGAGAAAGGGATTAAAGCGCGGTTTGTGGATACCCGTAAGTTGATTAAAACAGATAGTAATTTTGGCGATGCCAAAGTACTCGATTCCCTGTCCAAAGAAAATGTTATACGCGAATTTGCCAAACAGGATGTAGATACCGTTAGTGTTGCCACTGGTTTTATTGCTTCTAATGAACTCAATGAAACTACCACCTTAGGAAGGAACGGAAGTAACTATTCCGCTGCTTTGTTGGCCAACTATCTAAATGCGGAGGAATTGCAGAACTATACCCATGTGGATGGGATATTTACTGCTAACCCAGATTTTGTTCACGAAGCTAAACGCATTGAGCAATTGTCCTACGGTGAAGCAAATGAGCTGGCCAATTTTGGTACCACCATTTTACATGCCAAGACCATCATCCCATTGATAGAGAAGAATATTCCATTGCGAATTCTGAATACCTTCAATGACGATAATGAGGGAACTTTAATTAGTGCCGAAACTAGTAAGGAAGGGATTAAGTCCTTATCCGTTATAGAAAACATGGCCTTGATTAATTTGGAAGGGCGTGGTCTATTGGGTAAAGTAGGGGTAGATGCTCGTATTTTTAAGACCTTGGGGAACAATAACATCAGTGTTAGTATTATTTCTCAGGGATCCTCGGAAAGAGGTATCGGATTGGTAGTGGATGCTAAAAATGCAGCACTGGCAAAATCGTCCTTGGAAGAAGAGTTCCAAACCGATTTTAAATCGCAGGATATTAATAATATCACCGTGGTAGATCAGGTTTCTGTTATTTCCATTGTGGGGCAAGACCTAAGTACCTTCCACAAGCCGTATAATAGTCTTATCAAGAATCAGATTGTGCCTCTGTTGTTTAACAATACTATCTCCGGAAAGAATGTGAGCTTGGTAGTAAAGAAAACAGATTTGCACAAGGCGTTGAACGTAATGCACGGACAGATTTTCGGATTCAGTAAAAAGGTGAACATCGCTATTTTTGGACATGGAAACGTAGGGGGCACGCTTATAGATCAGATATTAAAATCTAATAAATCCATTGAAAAGAGGAAAGGTATTCATCTCAATATTTTTGCGGTGGCCAATTCCAAAAAAGTATTGCTGAATAAGAACGGTATTTCTAAAAAATGGAAATCCGCTTTGGAAACCAAAGCAGTGCCTTATGAGTTAAAAGATGTGATTAGCTATGCCAAGGATCACCATTTAGAGAACCTTATTGCAGTGGATAATACGGCTAATGAGGGGTTTGTGGCTTCCTACTTGGATTTTGTTGCAAATGGGTTCGATTTGGTTTCTTCCAATAAGATAGCCAATACCCTTGGGTTTGATTATTATCAGCTACTCAGGGAAAAGCTGGAGGAAAACCAAAAGCAGTATCTGTACGAAACCAATGTGGGCGCAGGGTTGCCATTGATAGACACCATTAAGCTACTACACCTTTCCGGGGAGAATATTACCAGAATTAAAGGAGTTTTCTCAGGATCCTTGAGTTATATTTTTAATACATTCTCCGAGAAAGATGCAAAGTTTTCTGCTATTCTTAAGGAGGCTATGGAGCAAGGATTTACGGAACCTGATCCGCGGGAAGACCTTTCTGGTAATGATGTAGGTAGAAAACTATTGATATTGGCTAGGGAGTTAGACTTAAGTAATGAATTTTCCGATATAGCTATAGAAAACCTAATTCCCGAAGCTCTGCAAGAAGGAGGGGTAGAGCAGTTCATGGAACAGCTGGCGGTGTTGGATGATAAGTTTAGCGAAATTAAAGCAGCTCAAAAACCAGATCACGTATTGCGATACGTAGGTGACCTGTCTGGAGACCTGCAAAAAGAAAAAGGAAATTTGGAGGTGAAATTAATCTCTGTCCCCAAGGAAAGTGCCCTAGGACAAATTAAGGGATCCGATTCCATTATTGAAATTTACACCGAATCTTATGGTGAACATCCCTTGGTAATACAAGGAGCGGGCGCAGGGGCGGCCGTTACTGCTAGAGGTGTATTTGGAGATATATTGCGTATTGCAGATAGGGGGTAAACCTATATTTTGTGGCTTCGATTCTGCCTGCCTTGGGCAGGTAAACTCCGAAATGGAGATTGTAGGAGATTGAGCCTGTCGACCAAAGGTGGACGTAGTCGAAATCGAGTATAGTTGAGAGCGTATTGTTTGTGGCTTCGACTCCGCTCAGCCACCGTCATGTGATCTCTTCCATTGAGTAGTTGATGTGGATATTATAGTTGCACAAGCTTAAGGTATAATAGGTTAGAATGAAAGGATTCCTGTATATATTGGAGTGTTCAGATGGTAGTTATTATACAGGTAGTACTATTGATGTGGAGCAACGGTTGAAGGAGCACAACAACGGTAGGGGAGCTAATCATACGAAAAAGCGATTACCAGTTCATTTACTATATGTAGAAGAGTATAAAAGTATTGGGAAAGCCTTCAGTAGGGAAAAACAAATTCAAGGTTGGAGTCGAGAAAAGAAGGAAGCGTTAATGAATGGGGAATTTGCCAAACTAAGTGGATTAGCAGAATGTAAAAATGAATCTCACTATATCCACTATATTGACGTAGTTGTTGATAAAACATAAATATATTTGCCTGATTAATTGAGGTAGGAGATTGAGCTTGCCGACAGAAGGTGGGCGTAGTCGAAATCGGGTATAGATGAGTGCGAGATGCTCGTTGCTTCGACTCCGCTCAGCCACCGGTATTAGGGAGATTGAGCTTGCCGACAGAAGGTGGGCGAAATCGAAATCGGGTAAAGTTAAGAGCGTATTGTTTGTGGCTTCGACTCCGCTCAGCCACCGGTATTAGGGAGATTGAGCCTGTCGACCAAAGGTGGACGTAGCCGAAATCGAATATAGTTGATAGCGAATTGTTTTGTGGCTTCGATTCTGCCTGCCTTGGGCAGGTAAACTCTGCCACTGAGATGGTTGGAGATTGAGCTTAACAGCCGGAAGTAAAGGGCGCAAAATGGATAGAAAAGGAAATAGATAGATTAAAAAACAGTTATGGAGAAGCGACATAAATTTGAAACGGAGGCAATAAGGACCCAAACGGAAAGGAGTCAGTTTTTGGAGCATTCCACGCCCCTTTACCTAACTTCCAGTTTTGTATTTGAGGATGCAGAAGACATGAGGGCTTCCTTTGCAGAGGAAAAAGATCGGGATATATATTCTAGGTATGGAAATCCCAATTCCACCGAATTTATCAATAAAGTTTGTAAAATGGAAGGGGCAGATAGTGGCTTTGCATTTGCCTCTGGGATGTCGGCCGTATTCTCAACCTTCGCGGCCCTATTGAATAGTGGGGACCACATTATTTCATCGAGAAGTATTTTTGGATCTACCCATAGCCTTTTTGATCAGTTTTTTCCCAAATGGAATATAGATCATAGCTATTTCCAAATTGATGAATTAGACAAAATTGAGGAGCTAATAACCCCGAATACAAAAATCCTATATGCCGAAACACCTACTAATCCGGGTGTAGATGTGTTAGATTTGGAAGTGTTGGGGCAAATTGCTAAAAAGCACAACCTAATTTTTATTATCGATAACTGCTTCGCTTCTCCGTATTTACAGCAGCCAATAAAGTTTGGGGCCGACTTGGTAATTCATTCTGGTACCAAATTAATGGATGGCCAGGGTAGGGTCTTGGCCGGTATTACCGTAGGTAGGGCAGATCTAATTGATATCATCTATCGTTTTTCCAGAATAACGGGTCCGGCATTATCCCCCTTTAATGCCTGGGTGCTCTCCAAAAGTTTGGAAACCCTCTCCATAAGAGTAGACAAGCATTGCGAGAATGCCTTAAAGCTTGCCCAATTTCTGGAAGAACATCCCAAAGTGAATTGGGTGAAGTATCCCTTTTTAAAATCGCACCCCCAATACGAAATTGCCAAAAAGCAAATGAAGGCCGGAGGGTGTGTGGTTGCCTTTGAGGTGGATGGTGGGGTAGAAGCCGGACGTAAGTTTTTTGACGCTATTAAAGTGCTTTCCCTTTCTGCTAATTTAGGGGATGCCAGAAGTATTGTTACTCACCCTGCCTCTACCACCCACAGTAAACTGTCTACGGAAGGTAGATTGGCTACTGGGATTACAGACGGAATGGTGAGGGTTTCGGTTGGTTTGGAGCATATAGATGATATTATTGCCGATATAGCGCAGGCCTTAGAAAGCTAATTGGTTCCCTAAAAATTGGGGAATGCAGTAGGGTGATAACCTAAGTATTTGGTTGTTTGTCGCTCCCATGCAAGGTCTAGGATAGCGATTAGGTGGTTCCTTATTTTGTGGGAGTTCTGGGAGTGGATAACAAAAAGCCATAACTTGCCTAAGCCAGAGGTGTTAGCGTATTTGGCAGTTGTAGTCTTAAAAATAGGTGGTTTCCTCAATTTTTAATTTTGTGTATCTTCGCTGCATGCTATCCAAAAAAACTAAATACGGTCTAAAGGCCTTAACCTTTCTAGCGGCTCAGGAGGGGCGACAGCCAGTACAAATATCAGAGATTGCGAAACAAGAGAATATTTCGCGTAAATTTCTGGAGAGTATTCTGCTCACCTTAAGGAAGTCTGGTGTGCTTGGTTCTAAAAAAGGAAAGGGTGGTGGATATTATCTAATTAAAGATCCCAAGGATATTCCTATGACCCTTGTAATGCGGGTATTGGAGGGGCCTATTGCCATGGTGCCTTGTGTTAGCCTTAATTTTTATGAGAAATGTGCCGACTGCCCAGATGAGGCAAGTTGTTCCGTGCATATGCTAATGCTACAGGTGAGGGATAGTGCCCTGGAAGTATATAAGAATAATACCTTGGCCGATCTTGTGCCGTAAAAATAAATCCCCTATACGTTAATTTGTTGTGCTTCAATTGATTTAATCCCTTTCTAAAGGTGTCAAATCCACAATTTGCCTAGCTTATTTTTATTAATCTACTAAAACTATAGGGTAATTAGAAATCTTTTTTTGTAATTAGTATGTGCATTTGCAAAATAATTTTACTTTTGCTTACTCTATTAAGTCGATAGGATAATAAGAAGTAATTGAATTTTCACATGATTGTTGATCAACTAGTAACCAATAATAAGTCCGATTCCCCAAGTTATAAGGAAGATAGGAAATCGGAAAACCCAAAGCGAAGCGTTGTGAAATCCATCAGCTGGAGGTTTATAGGGACCTTGGATACGGTATTGATATCATGGGTTGTAACTGGCACGCTTACAGTTGCATTTTCCATTGGGGTAGTAGAATTGTTTACGAAGATGATATTGTACTTTTTTCACGAAAGAATTTGGGATAGGATTCAATGGGGAAAGTAACAGAGTGAAAAAAATAAGGATTAAAAACTAGAGGGTATGGCATTTACAGAGGAGCAACTATACAATTTAAATCAGCAATTTAAAGGAATACCGCCGGCTGAGATTATTTCATGGGCTATACAATATGCAGAAAGGCCTGTGGTAACCACCAATTTTAGACCTTATGAGGTGGCTATTCTCAATGCAATTACGGAGGTAGACGCTAGTATCCCGGTTATCTGGTGCGATACAGGTTATAACACGCCACAAACCTATAAGCATGCGGAGGAATTGATAGAGCGATTGGATTTGAATATTAAATTATATGTTCCTCGGCAAACATCGGCGCATAGAGATGCCGTAATGGGGATTCCGGGTATAGATGATCCTAGGCATGCGCTTTTTACAGAGCAAGTAAAGCTAGAGCCTTTTAAAAGAGCTATGAAAGAGCATAAGGCCGATGTATGGTTTACTAACCTAAGAAAAGGGCAGACCGCGCATAGAGATTCTTTGGATATTCTTAGTCTAAGCAAGGACGGGGTCTTAAAAGTAAGTCCCTTCTATCACTATAGCGATAGTCAGCTAGATACTTATTTGCAATCCAAGAATCTTCCCAATGAGCATAAATACTTCGATCCTACTAAGGTTTTGGAGCATAGGGAATGCGGATTGCATACATAAAAAACAAATTATTAACGATTGATGAATCCTTTGTTTTTAGGGTAAAATATCAAACAAACAATAGTATTTTGAGCACAATAGAATCGGAAATAGACACAGTATTAAGCGTAGAGCACTCTGAGGTGCTAGGCGCTCTTAGAAACAACGACTTGGAAAATGAGGCAATCTACATTTTTAGGGAAGTGGCGGCACAGTTTGAAAGGCCGGTACTTCTTTTCTCCGGGGGGAAAGACTCCATCACGCTAGTAAGATTAGCGCAAAAGGCCTTTTTTCCTGCTAAGATCCCCTTTCCACTTTTGCATATAGATACCGGGCACAATTTTCCCGAAACTATTGCTTTTAGGGATAAGCTGGTAAAGGAACTTGGTGTGGAGTTAATTGTTAGGAATGTTCAAGATTCCATAGATCAAGGAAAAGTGGTGGAAGAGTCTGGTAAGTATGCCAGTAGAAATACCTTGCAGACTACTACCTTATTGGATGCCATCGAGGAATTCAAATTTGATGCCTGTATTGGCGGGGCCAGAAGGGACGAGGAAAAAGCACGAGCCAAAGAACGTGTGTTTTCGGTTCGTGACGATTTTGGCCAATGGGACGAAAAGAACCAACGCCCAGAAGTTTTCGATATGCTGAACGGTCAAATAGAACTGGGCCAGAATGTTAGGGTATTCCCTATTAGTAACTGGACGGAGTTGGATGTGTGGAGCTATATCCAAAAGGAGAACATTGAAATTCCTTCCATCTACTTTGCCCATAAGCGAAAAATATTTCTGCGCGATGGCTTTATCTGGTCTGCCGAAGACGATGTAGTCTTTAGGGCCGAAGATGAGGTGGTAGAAGAAAGGATGGTCCGTTTTAGAACGGTGGGGGATATGAGCTGTACTGCAGCTGTACTCTCGGAGGCCGATACCATCGAAAAAGTGGTGGGCGAAATAAGGGAATCTAAGATTTCTGAAAGAGGAGCCCGTATAGATGATAAGCGTTCCGAGGCAGCCATGGAAAAGCGAAAACAGCAGGGATACTTTTAAAACCTCATTACTCACTACTTATACTCAATACTCACTACTTAATACTCACTACTATATAATGGAAGTACTAAAAATAGCAACAGCAGGAAGCGTAGATGATGGGAAAAGCACCCTCATTGGTCGCTTGTTGTACGATACAAAATCCCTTACCGATGACAAGTTGGAAGCCATCGAAAAAACTAGTAAACAAAAAGGATACGATTACTTGGATTTCTCTTTGGTAACCGATGGTTTGGTTGCGGAAAGGGAGCAGGGAATTACCATAGATGTAGCACATATCTACTTTTCTACCCCTAATAAAAGTTATATCATCGCAGATACCCCTGGGCACGTGGAATATACCAGGAACATGGTTACTGGTGCTTCTACCTCACAGGCAGCCATTATTTTGATCGATGCCAGAAAAGGAGTGATAGAGCAAACCAATAGACACTTCTTTATCAATAACCTACTTAGGATTAAAGATGTGATCGTGGCAGTGAATAAAATGGATTTGGTCGATTTTTCGGAGGCGCGTTACCAAGAGATCAAATCGGATTTTGAAGAACTGATGGGAAAACGTGATTACCAGGATCAGAAGATTACCTTCATTCCAGTTAGCGCCCTAAAAGGGGATAATGTGGTAAATCGTTCCGAAAATATGACTTGGTATAAAGGACAGACCTTGTTAGAGCATTTTGAAGCCTTGGACAAAGAGGATGTCTACAATGTGGGAACGCCTAGATTTCCTGTGCAATACGTAATTAGACCAAAGACAGAGGAGTTCCACGATTTTAGAGGGTTTGCAGGAAAGGTCTATGGAGGGGAATTGAGCGTAGGCGACGAAGTAGTAGTGCTGCCGTCTATGACCAAATCTAGAATTAAGGAGATTTATTTCTATGACAAGAAATATCAAACGGCCACTAGAAGGTCTTCCGTAACCATCACCTTAGAGGATGAGGTGAATGTAAGTAGAGGGGATATGTTGGTGAAGGTAGGCGATTTGCCTACGGTGAATAAAGAGTTTACCGCTACTATTTCTTGGATGGATTCCCAAAATTTGAACTTGGGTAATAAATATGTGCTTCAACACGGCGTTAACAAGGTATTGGCCAAAGTGGAAAACATCCATCACAAAATAGAACCAGATTATTCTGGCGTGGATGAGAGTGTTAATAGTTTAGCAATGAACGATATTGCTTTGGTAACCTTTAGGTTGAACAAGCCTATTTTTTACGATACGTTTAAGGAGCATCGGACCAATGGTTCCTTTATCCTGATAGACAATCAGACCAATAATACGGCCGGAGTAGGATTTATTGAGTAAAACTCCTTCCTAACTCCCCAACAACCAAGTTGTTGTCGCAATAATCTATTAAGACTATAGGACAACTGTATTAATAAGAGTGAAGTTATTTTTTTTGAATAGATAAATTAAGGATCATGCAAAGTTTTAGGACAGAATTGGAAAATCCGGTAGTTGAAAAGGACATTATAGACTTAGCCGATAAAATCCATGAATTTAATGGAGGTAAGCTAGACGAGGAGAAGTTCCGCAGTCTGCGTTTGGCTAGGGGGATTTATGGACAGCGACAGCCAGGGGTCCAAATGATAAGGATCAAATTACCCTATGGAAAAGTCACGTCCCAGCAGCTTAGGAGGATCTGTGAGGTTTCTGAGGAATATTCCACTGGCCGATTGCATATCACCACCCGTCAGGATATTCAAATTCACTATGTAGATATTAATCGGACCCCGGAATTATGGGCCCAGTTAGAAAGAGATGCCATTACAATCCGTGAAGCCTGTGGTAATACGGTACGTAATATTACCGCGAGTGAGACAGCGGGCATAGATGTAAACGAACCTTTTGATGTTTCTCCTTATGCCCATGCTTTATTCCAATATTTTTTAAGGAACCCTATTAGTCAGGAAATGGGGAGGAAGTTTAAGGTTTCTTTTTCAGCTTCGGATACAGACACCGGGCTCTCCTATATGCACGATCTTGGCTTCATTGCCAAAGTGAAGGATGGGGTAAAAGGATTTAAAGTGATGTTGGGGGGAGGATTGGGCTCCCAGCCTAGACTTGCCGATGAAATGTATTCCTTTTTGCCAGCTAACCAGATTGTTCCTCTAATGGAAGGAGTGGTGCGGGTTTTTGATCGCTATGGAGAACGAAAGAGTAGGGCCAAGGCCAGAATGAAATTCCTTATAAAGGATCTTGGTTTGGATGGGTTTAGGGAATTATTGGAGGAAGAGCAATTGGCAATTCCTTTTCAGACCTATGAAATTGATGCCGATTCCTATCCTGAAGTTACTGTTTCCCAATTGGAACCTCCTACGGTAGTTCTTGAAGACCAGCGCAATTTTGAACTTTGGAAGTCCACCAATTTGGTGCCTCAAAAGCAAGAGGGCTACGTGGCAATCGGGGTAAAGGTATTGTTGGGCGACTTTTATATTGATAAGGCAAGGCAGTTGGCAGATTTGGTAGAGAAGTACGCGGCAGGGGAAATTAGATTAACCCTGCGCCAAAACATCCTGATTCCCTATGTGCGAGAATCCCTAGTTCCCTTTTTCTATCAAGAATTGAAAAAACTTGGTTTTGCAGAGATTGGATACAATACGGCAGTAGATATCACAGCTTGTCCAGGAACAGATACCTGTAACCTTGGAATTGCAAGTAGTACGGGAATAGCCGATAAATTGGAAGAGGTAATAAAGGCAGAATACCCGCATTACGTCAATAACCCAGATGTGGTTATAAAAATAAGTGGATGTATGAACGCTTGTGGACAGCACAATATGGCCAATATCGGTTTCCAAGGGATGTCCGTTAGAACCAAGGATAAATTAGTGGCCCCAGCCCTACAGGTGTTGTTAGGTGGAGGAAACTTAGGCAATGGAAATGGGCGTTATGCAGATAAAGTGATAAAGATTCCAAGTAAACGCGGACCCGAGGCCCTGCGATCCATTTTGGACGATTATGATAAAAACGGGAATGGAAAGTCCTTTGTAGATTACTATGAGGAAAAGGGTCAAATGTATTTTTATGACTACTTAAAGCCCTTATCCGATGTGACAAACTTGGTTCCTTCAGATTTTATTGATTGGGGGAATTCCGAAAAATATGAGAAGGCCATTGGAGTGGGGGAATGTGCAGGAGTGGTTATCGATTTGGTGGCGACCCTTTTATTTGACAGTGAGGAGAAATTGGAAACCTCTAAACTAACCCTGGAAGAAGGAAAGTGGGCAGCTAGTATCTATCATTCCTATTCGTCCATGGTAAATACCGCAAAAGCGCTTTTAACCGCTGAAAAAACCAAAGTAAATACCCATATCGGTATTATCAGGGATTTTGACAAGCTTTTTGTGGAGACAGGGAAGTTTAAACTGGAAGAAGGATTTGAGAAATCTGTTCTTCAATTGAAAGAAAATGCGCCCACAGAGGCTTTTGCTAAATCGTATTTGAAAAAAGCTGAAGATTTTCTGAGCGCAGTAGAAACGTATAGACAATTGGAACTGGCAACAACCTAAGAGCATGAGAAGTAACAATAAAAAATTGGAAGCGGTAAACGCCCCATTCCACCCCAAAACCAAGGTGGTTGGAAAGCTAACGGTAATTGGGGCAGGTCCTGGAGATGTAGAGCTCATTACGCTTAAGGCCGTCAATGTGCTTAAGACCGCCAATGTGGTGCTCTATGACGCCCTAGTGGATACTTCCTTATTGGAATACGCCCCTCATGCCGAACATATTTTTGTGGGTAAGAGAAAGGGATGCTATGCCTACCAACAAGATCAAATTAACGACCTTATTGTAAGTAGGGGCTTAACACACGGCCATGTAGTGCGACTAAAAGGGGGAGATCCCTTTGTTTTTGGAAGAGGTGCCGAAGAAATGGAATACGCGGCAAGTAAAGGTTTAAAGGTTGCTATGGTTCCAGGAATCTCTTCCTCCTTGGCCGTACCGGCTTCCCAACACATTCCAGTGACCAAGAGAGGGGTCTCGGAAAGTTTCTGGGTTATCACCGGAACCACTAAGGATCATAAACTATCTTCCGATGTAGCCCTGGCTGCTAAGTCGAGCGCCACCGTGGTAATCCTGATGGGGATGAGCAAACTTTCGGAAATAGTGGAATTGTTTTCCAAAGAAGGTAAAGGAGAGCTCCCCATCGCCATCATCCAAAATGGAACCTGTAAAAATGAAAAGATAGGGATTGGAACTATAGGCACTATCCAAGAGGTAGTGGCAGAAAAGGAATTGAGCAATCCCGCGATCATTCTTATAGGCGAGGTGGTAAACCATCGTTCTCAGGTGAAGGAGCATATCCAAAATATTATAAGCAATTCCCAACATCAACAGGCCTTTTCGCAAGAAGAGGTGATTATATAACCAGATATAAAAGAAGGAGCATGATTAAAACAGATATTCTAATAATAGGAGCCGGACCAACAGGACTATTCACCGTTTTTGAAGCGGGATTGTTAAAACTAAAAACGCATCTTATAGACGCATTGCCCCAACCAGGAGGACAGTGTTCAGAAATATACCCGAAGAAACCAATTTATGATATCCCTGCATTTCCCGAAATCTTGGCAGGTGATCTGGTTAAAAATCTAATGCAGCAAATTGAGCCTTTTGAGCCAGGGTTTACCCTTGCAGAACGGGCAGAGACCTTGGAGAAATTAGAAGATGGTAGCTTTATTGTTACCACCAATAAAGGGACCAAGCACCATGCACCGGTAGTGGTTATTGCCGGAGGATTGGGATCCTTTGAGCCTAGAAAGCCCTTGATTCCCAATTTGGTGGACTTTGAAGATAAAGGGGTAGCATATATGATTAAGGACCCAGAAGTATATCGGGATAAGAAAGTAGTGATTTCCGGAGGGGGGGATTCTGCCTTGGATTGGGCTATTTTCTTAGCGGATGTTGCTTCGGAAGTTTCCTTGGTGCATAGGCGAAACGAATTTAGGGGAGCATTGGATTCGGTACAAAAAGCCTCCGAGTTGGCCGCAGCAGGCAAAATAAAATTGTTTACGGAAGCTGAGGTGGCCCGCCTTTACGGGGACGAGCATTTAGAGGCAGTAGTGATAAAACACAACAAGGAGGGGAAGGGTGAAACCTATGTGGAGACCGATTTCTTTATTCCCTTGTTCGGATTATCCCCTAAACTAGGACCTATTGGCAATTGGGGATTAGAGATAGAAAAGAATGCCATTAAGGTGAATAATGCCTATGACTATCAGACCAATATTCCAGGGGTATATGCCATTGGGGATGTAAATACCTACCCTGGTAAACTTAAGTTGATTCTATCTGGATTTCACGAAGCGGCCGTAATGTGCCAAAGTGCCTATCAACTAATTAACCCTGGAAAGCGTTATGTGATGAAATATACTACCGTAGGGGGAGTAACAGGCTTTGACGGAAGTAAGAAGGAAGCCAAAAAAGAAGTGGTGCAGAGTATCATGGCCTAGGGGTAGATCGCCCAAAGCGCAGTCAGGCCTTAAAATGTTCCCTATTCTGAAGGAATGTTTATGGATGGCTGCTATTATAATTATGAATTTGAATTGGCTGAAAAATACCTGTTGGAGTAAAGAAATCCAACAGGTATTTGTGCTTTTGGAGAACGCCCGTCAGGTCAAAAAAAACAGGGCATTCCTTGCTTTTGCAGTTAGTGTTGCGTTACTTTGCACTTTGTTCATTATCAATTTGAATACGTTATCAAGAAAGGCGGAGGGACTAGACCCAATGAAGCCTTAGCAACCCTTTGTCTCTTTCCCAATCTTATAGGAAGTATAAAGAAGGTGCTACGTTCTAATCCGTACGTAAAACAGCAGTATTGTTTTAAAATTCGGAATAGATAACAGAAAGAAAGGCCCTAGCCCCAATCGCTCCCTCACTTGATTACGAAATACTTAAATGCAATGGTTAAACACGGTATAATCCGGGTGTGTAGACCGTTGAAGAAGAATTGATTATTTCTGGTACAACCAGAACTAGTATTTATTTAAAGGTGAAAGCCATTTGGGCTGATTTTATTTATAAAGGAGATGAAGAATATTCAGGAGATATTAAAAGAACGGATTATGGTGTTGGATGGTGCTATGGGTACCATGATACAGCGCCATAAGTTTACGGAGGAGGATTTTAGAGGAGAGCGTTTTAAGGATTGGCCCAGCCCATTGCAGGGGAACAATGACCTTTTATCTCTTACCCAGCCCGATACCATAGCGGATATTCACCGCCAGTATTTTGCGGCCGGGGCCGATATTGTGGAAACCAATACCTTTTCTAGTACCACTATCGGAATGGCAGATTATGGGATGCAAGAGTTGGTGTACGACCTTAATTATGAATCGGCCAAACTGGCCAAGGAGGTAGCTGCCGAGTTTAATGCGAAAGAACCGCATAAGCCAAGATTTGTGGCAGGGAGTATTGGACCTACTACCAAAACCGCAAGTATGTCTCCAGATGTAAATGACCCTGGCTTTAGGGCAATTTCCTTCGATCAGTTGCGAGCGGCCTATAAACAACAGGTGGAAGCCTTGTTAGACGGTGGCTGCGATATTTTATTGGTGGAAACTGTTTTTGATACCTTAAATGCCAAAGCAGCCTTGTTTGCCATAGAAGAAGTTAAGGAAGAACGGAATTTGGGCGTCCCCATTATGGTCAGCGGTACCATTACCGATGCTTCTGGACGCACGCTCTCCGGACAAACGGCAGAAGCGTTTTTAATTTCTATAAGTCATATTCCCATGTTATCGGTGGGACTCAATTGTGCCTTGGGAGCCAGTCAGTTGGTGCCACACTTGGAAGTGCTATGCGCCAAATCCGAGCATGCCGTATCTGCCCACCCCAACGCAGGATTGCCTAATGCGTTTGGAGAATACGATGAAACCCCAGAACAGATGGCTTCCCAGATAAAAGAATACGCCGAGAAGAAATTAGTGAATATTGTTGGTGGATGTTGTGGAACTACCCCAGAGCATATTAAGGCCATGGTAGACATAGTAAAGGATTACAGTCCTAGGCAAATACAAACGTTGATACCAATAAGTTAATGATACCCACCAAAGAGACTCTTCTTGAGGCTGGGCGGCGCATCGCCCCTTTTGTCCATAGAACACCGGTGTTCACCTCCCGATTGTTAAATGATATTTCCGGGACGCAGCTGTTTTTTAAAAGCGAGAACCTGCAGAAAATGGGAGCCTTTAAAATGAGGGGTGCCATTAATGCCATTCAGCAATTAACGGAGCAGGAGAGGAAAGCAGGGGTAGTGACCCATTCTTCCGGGAATTTCGGTCAGGCACTGGCCTTGGCAGCCAAGAACTTAGGGGTAACTGCCTATATAGTAATGCCAAGTAGTACCCCGGCAGTAAAAATTGAGGCCGTAAAATCCTATGGGGGGAAGGTGGTAATTTCCGAACCCACCTTGGCAGCCAGGGAACGGGAGGCTCAGAAAATAGTAGCTGAAAAAAAAGCGGTATTTATACACCCTTCTAACAACTTGAATGTGTTAGTAGGACAGGGTACCGCAGCCATGGAATTATTGGAAGATTATCCAGATCTAGAGTATATAATAACCCCAGTAGGGGGTGGCGGACTTATTGCTGGGACTGCGCTTGTTGCCCATTATTTTGGTAAGGAGTGTAGGGTAATTGGCGGGGAGCCCTTTGCGGTAGATGATGCCTATCGCTCCCTAAAAAGCGGGAAGATAGAGGTGAATACCACCACCAATACCATTGCAGACGGATTAAAAACGCATTTGGGAGATATTAACTTTCCCATTATCAAAGCCTTGGTTTCAGAGATTATACGGGTGGAGGAGCAAGAGATAAAACAGGCGATGAAATTAATCTGGGAACGGATGAAAATTGTCATAGAACCTTCCAGTGCTGTTCCCTTTGCCGCATTGCTGCGGGAAAAGGAAGAGTTTAAAAATAAACGAATTGGCATTATCCTCTCTGGGGGAAATGTGGATTTATCAAATATATCATTTTAAGATCGGTAAAAACGATCTATAAAAATCATTATAAAAATATACATGGGCTATACTGAGCAGAAAAATGGGGATAGGTATTTAAAGCTCTCTGGATTGGAGCCGTTGGTGGTTACTCCAGAAAGTAATTTTGTGAACGTAGGCGAACGTACCAATGTGGCTGGTTCCAAAAGATTTCTCAGGTTAATTAAGGAAGAGAAATTTGAGGAGGCCTTGGATATTGCCCGAGAACAGGTAGAGGCAGGAGCGCAGATCTTGGACGTAAATATGGACGATGGTCTCTTGGATGGAGTAAAGGCCATGGTGCAGTTTTTAAACTTGATTGTTTCCGAACCTGATATTGCTAGGGTCCCTATTATGATTGATAGTTCTAAATGGGAGATTATAGAAGCTGGACTCCAAGTGGTACAAGGGAAATGTGTGGTGAACTCCATCAGTCTTAAAGAAGGCGAGGAAGAGTTTATTGAACACGCTAAATTAATTAGACGCTATGGAGCCGCCGTTATTGTGATGGCTTTTGATGAGGTGGGGCAGGCCGATACGTATGAGCGACGTATAGAAATATCTAAACGATCCTATGATATACTGGTAGACCAGGTAGGGTTTCCGCCAGAGGATATTATTTTTGACCTGAACGTTTTTCCCGTAGCTACGGGGATGGATGAGCATAAGTTGAATGCCTTAGATTTTATTCGGGCTACCGCCTGGGTGAAGGAGAATTTGCCTTATTGTAGCGTAAGTGGTGGAGTAAGTAACGTTTCCTTTAGTTTTAGGGGGAATAATCCCGTGCGGGAGGCCATGCACTCGGTCTTTCTATACCACGCCATAAAAGCGGGTATGAATATGGGTATCGTTAACCCCAGTATGTTGGAGGTATATGACGATATCCCCAAAGACCTTTTAGAGCATGTAGAAGATGTAATTCTCAATAGACGTGAGGATGCTACAGAGCGCTTGTTAGATTTTGCTGAATCTGTAGTAGGGAAAGCGAAAGAAAATAAAGTAGATCTGTCTTGGAGGGAAGAACCCCTGCAAAACCGTATCACCAGAGCCCTAGTAAAAGGGATAGATCAATATGTTGTAGAAGATGTAGAAGAGGCCAGGCTTAGTGTAGCGGCACCCATTCAAGTGATTGAAGGTCATTTAATGACGGGAATGAACGTGGTGGGAGATCTTTTTCAAAGCGGGAAGATGTTTTTGCCACAGGTGGTAAAATCGGCCCGAGTTATGAAGAAAGCAGTTGCCTACCTATTGCCGTTTATTGAAGAGGAAAAATTGAAGAACCCCTTGCCCGAAGGGGAAGAATCCGCTGCCGGAAAAATATTGATGGCTACGGTGAAAGGCGATGTGCACGATATTGGAAAAAATATTGTGAGTGTGGTCTTGGCCTGTAACAACTATGAGATTGTAGACTTGGGGGTAATGGTACCACCAGAGAAGATAATTAATGTTGCCAAGGAAGAAAAAGTAGATATCATTGGCTTAAGTGGCCTTATTACGCCTTCCTTGGACGAAATGGTGTTCCTTGCCAAGGAGATGGAGCGACAAAACTTTACGGTTCCCTTGTTAATTGGGGGGGCAACTACTAGTAAGGCCCATACGGCGGTGAAGATAGATCCCCAGTACAAGAATGCGGTGGTGCACGTAAACGATGCCTCGCGAGCCGTGACCGTAGTGGGGGATTTGTTGCAGAAAGAAAGTGCTTCCAACTACAAGGAGAGTATAAAAATGGATTATGCCGAATTTAGGGAGAGTTTCCTGAAAAGGGGCCGACGCAGGGAGTATATAAAACTGGAAGATGCCCGGGCAAATAAATATCAGGTAGATTGGGAAAAATCCCAAATTATAAAGCCTAATAAGTTAGGCATACAACTTATAGAGAATATGGACCTAAGGGAATTGGTGCCTTTTATAGATTGGTCCCCTTTCTTTAGAAGTTGGGAGTTGCACGGAAGGTATCCCAATATTTTGGAGGATGAGGTGGTTGGCCAACAGGCCAAGGAGCTGTTTGCCGATGCCAAGGTAATGTTGAAAAAGATCCTGGACGAAAACCTGTTTCAGGCTAAGGGTATTTTTGGACTCTTCCCTGCAAATACCGTGAACGATGACGATATAGAACTTACCCATAATGGGGAGAAGACCTATTTTAGGACTCTTAGGCAACAGTCTAAAAAATATAAGGATAGACCTAATTTGGCCCTTGCCGATTTTATAGCGCCCAAAGATAGTGGGATAACAGATTACGTAGGCTGCTTTTGTGTCTCCGCTGGTTTTGGTTCCGATGAACTGGCTAATAGTTATCGGGATAATTTGGACGATTACAACAGTATATTGGTAAAGGCGCTGGCCGACCGATTTGCGGAGGCGTTTGCCGAATATTTACACTTGGAAGTGAGAAAGGTGCATTGGGGCTATGCTTCCGAAGAAGCCTTGGATAATGAAGAATTAATTAAAGAAGAGTACAAGGGAATTAGACCGGCACCCGGTTATCCTGCCTGTCCAGATCATTTGGAGAAACTTACCATTTGGGAACTGTTGCAGGTGGAAGAAAAAATTGGGGTGCAATTAACGGATAGTTTGGCTATGTGGCCGGCAGCCAGTGTTAGTGGCTATTATTTCGGGAATGAAGAGGCCCGATATTTTGGACTCGGAAAAATCAAGGAAGATCAGGTAGCCGATTTTGCAGCGCGGAAAGATATTCCTCTGGAAGAGGCTAGTAAATGGTTAGCGCCCAATATCGCAGATGATTAATTGGTTGATTTGGAGATGTGTTGATTTGGAAATTTGCTAATGCATTGATAATGTAACAATGTAGCAATTGGTTAATGTAACAATGGGTTGTTAATTTCGAAATGTATTGATTTGGAAATGTATTGATTTGGAGATTTGCCGATTTGGAGATTTGCTAATGCATTGATAATGTAAAAATGTAGCAATTGGTTAGTGTGTCAATGTACCATTGTAGCGATGTACTAATGTAACAATGTGCCAATGTACCAAAGTAGCAATGAACCAAAGTAGCAATGAACCAATGTAGCAATGAACCAATGTAGCGATGGGTTGATTTGGAGATTTGTTGATTTGGAAATGTGTCAATGTATTGATAATGTGAAAATGTAGCAATTGGTTAGTGTGTCAATGTACCATTGTAGCGATGTACTAATGTAACAATGTGCCAAAGTAGCAATGAACCAATGTAGCGATGGGCTAATAATATGCTATAGATTTCATTAGATGATTTATTACCGCGTTAGGGATAGGAACGATATCTTTTTTAGGGCTTGTTCCTAAAAAAATTTAGTGGATAGCCCGGCCCTTTAGGGAAACGCCATAATCCATCATCGGACTGCAAGCATAGTAAGCAAGACTACTTGTGGGATAATGGGAATAAGGGAATGTTGAATTTTTAAAATAAGGGCCCTCTGTTGGGAGGGCAATGGGAAAGACCATGAAAGTAACAGAGCATTTGGAAAACGCAAAGGGGAAAACTTTGTTTTCGTTTGAGATTGTCCCGCCAGTGAAAGGGAAGAATATTCAGGAGTTGTACAACAACGTGGATCCGTTGATGGAATTTAATCCGCCTTTTATAGATGTTACCACCTCAAGGGAAGAGTTTGTGTACATAGAAAAAGACGGGTTGTACGATAAAAAATTGACGCGTATGCGGCCTGGGACGGTAGGGATATGCGCTGCGCTACAACATAAATACGGGGTAGATACAGTTCCCCATGTGCTATGTGGCGGCTTTACCAAGGAGGAAACGGAGTATTTACTGGTAGATTGCCATTATTTGGGTATACACAATGTGATGGCTTTAAGGGGTGATGCCCGAAAAGGGGAACAATATTTTACGCCTACGCCAGGCGGACATTCTTATGCCACGGAATTGGTAGCGCAGATTCAAAACCTTAATTCCGGAAAATATTTACACGATACCGCAGAAAGTGAAAATTGTGGCGATTTCTGTATTGGGGTGGCGGGTTATCCAGAGAAACACATGGAAGCTCCTTCCTTGGAATCGGACCTTAGAAGGTTAAAGGAAAAGGTAGATGCCGGTGCCGATTATGTGGTAACCCAAATGTTTTTCGACAATAGTCGCTACTTCCAGTTTGTAGAGGCCGCAAGGGAAATGGGTATAGAAGTGCCCATTATTCCAGGGATAAAGCCCATAGCGGTAAAGCGTCATATGCATATACTACCCCAGGTATTTAAAATAGACCTACCGCAAGATTTGGTAGATGCTGTAGACGGTTGTACTAATAATGCGGCGGTAAGACAGGTGGGGATAGAATGGGCTATTCAACAATCTAAGGAGCTAAAAGAGGCCGGGGTGCCCGTATTACACTATTACTCCATGGGGAAATCGGATAATATAAAAGCCATTGCCGAAGCCTTGTTCTAGGCGTATAGCAACCTTTAAAATCCACCAGCTAATCGTTGCTGGATCTTGATAAAACTATTGCTAATAGCCCCCGGGATGGTCCTGGGGGTTTTTGTAGCAACACTTAAACCCCTCTTCCGTAATTGGGTCTTTTGGAAGAGGGAGGCTTCTACTTATAGAAGCTGTTTTTAGATCTAAGGATTCCCAAATTTGTCCTTTTTAAATTTTCCCTACATTTGCTCTTAATGAAACGATGTCTATTTCTATTATGCTGTCTATGGACGGCATTTTGTTTTTCACAGGACGGGAAACAGAGTGCGAGTTATACCTTGGACATCAACCAGTTTTATGGTTCGGTGCTCTTGCACAATAATTATATTTCTCACCTAATAAGTTCACACCCGGGCGGACTAATAGCGAGTTTTAACCGCAAGACCTATGGGGAAAAGGAATGGCATCAACGCTTTAATTATCCGGATACTGGCCTCTCCTTTGTTTATCAGAACATGAACAACAGCACCCTAGGGGAGAATTTTGGACTGTATGCGCATTATAATTTTTATTTCTTAAATAGAAATCTCCAATTTAGGCTGGGGCAGGGGGTAGCTTACAATACCCATCCGTTTAATAAGCACAACAACTTTAGGAATAATGCCTATGGCACCCATTTGTTGAGCTCTACCTATATAATGCTGAACTATCACAAAGAGGAAATCATTGATGGATTGGGCTTTAAGGCGGGACTCTCCGTTATTCATTACTCCAATGCCAATGTGAAGGCGCCCAATACCTCAACCAATACCTTGGCGTTTAACCTAGGGCTTACCTATGATCTGCAGCGAGGATTGGAGAAGGAGTATGTTAGAACCGAGGATACAACATCCTACGCCGAGCCGGTGCGATATAATCTGGCTTTTAGATCTGGAATCAATGAGAGTGATGTTGTAGGTTCTGGGCAGTTTCCATTTTATATTTTTTCGGCTTATGCCGATAAGCGGTTAGGAAGAATCAGCGCTTTGCAACTGGGAACAGATCTATATTTCTCCAATTTTTTAAAGGAATTGATACGCTACCAGTCCATTGCCTTCCCCGAATATGGAGTACAGCCTACGGACGATTATAAGCGGGTAGGGCTGTTTGTAGGGCATGAGTTATTTATAAATAAAATGTCTATTATTTCCCAATTGGGGTATTACGTTTACTACCCCTTCGATTTTGAGGGAAGGGTATACAACAGAATGGGCTTAAAGCGGTATTTTACGGATAAGATCTTTGGCGCCATCACCTTAAAGTCGCACGGCGCCAAGGCCGAAGCGGTAGAATTTGGGGTGGGGATAAGGCTATAATAAAAGAGGTGATATGAGGAGCTTATTTTTTAGGAAATTACATAAATGGAGCCTATTGTTGGTACTGCCCTTATTTTTCTGGAACTGCAACAGTGAAAATGCACCCGATTGCTTCCAGAACGCCGGGCCTATAACCAAGGAGGTGGTGGCCGTGCCTAATTTTACAAAAATCACCGCCTATGAAAACGTAAGGGTAACCATTGTGCAGGGAGCAGAAATAAAGGTAGAAGTAGAGACCGGGAAGTACTTGCGCAATGATGTATCCGTTACCGTAGAGGAGGGGAGACTATTGCTTAGGGATACCAATTCGTGCAATTTCACCCGGAAGTATGGCCTAACTCATGTATATGTAACCGTGCCTAATCTTACGGAAATTAGAAGTGGTACCGGACTGGCTATTAAAAGTGAAGGGGTGTTGTCCTTTCCTAACTTAGCGCTTATCTCGGAGAGCTTTAACAATCCGGAAGCCAAATTCACCAGTGGGGAATTTAACCTGAATCTAGACGCTGAGTCGGTACGAATCGTTTCCAACGGGCCTTCTTACTTCCAATTGCGTGGCCAAACCAAAGATTTTAATGTCCTATTTGCAGCAGGGGATACGCGCTTGGAGGCCGCTTCCTTAAAGGCAAATGCCATAACTGTTAGTCATAGGGGGTCTAATGACATGCTTGTTAATCCGCAAACCTCCTTAACCGGTGTATTGCGCGGTACCGGGGACGTGATTAGTTTTAATAGACCGCCCGAAGTAGCAGTGGAGGAATTGTATAAGGGAAAACTTATCTTTATAGAGTAAGGCTGGTTTTGTGGGAAACTATGCCTAGTAACTCTCAAGGGGATTTTTTAGTGAAAATTAATAGTGGATCAGTAGCGTTGTTCAATGAGACCCATTCAAAAATATGTAAGTGATTTTTTGGCCTCCCGTAGGCTAATGGGGGAAGATGTGCAGCTAGCAGGGATGTTGGAAGCAGATCGGTTACTTCAACAGCTGGTCCATGATAATACAATTCCAGGGCTTGCTATCAGCGTGCGTAAAAATAACCAGCCCTATTTTCAAAAAGGATATGGATATGCTAATTTAGAGGGGCAGGTGCTGGTAGACCCCCAGCGTACCATCTTCAGAATAGCCAGTATCTCCAAACCAATAGCAGCAACCGCCTTGGCGGTTATGGTGAGGGAAGGGCTGCTAGATCTGGATGCTTCCATTTATAAATACCTGCCTTATTTTCCCAGGAAAGAATACGATTTTACCCTTCGGCATCTGGCGAGTCATACCGCTGGAATTAGAGGGTATAGGGGGAGGGAATACGGCCTGGACCTTCCTATGGATAGTAGGGAAAGTCTAAGGATTTTTCAAGACGATCCCCTGCTTTTTAAACCGGGAAGCAATTATAGCTATACCAGCTTTGGCTGGGTGCTAATATCCTTGGCGATGGAAGAGGTGAGCGGTGTGTCTTTTGCGGACTATGTGAAGAAAAAGGTGTTGGAGCCCTTTCAGATGAAGGACACATTTCCAGAAATTCCAGGGGAACAACCTCCCCAAATGGCCCATTTTTATACGAGGTATAGGGCCGGATTTAAGAAGGCCATTCCCGTGGATAATCGCTATAAACTTGCTGGGGGCGGTTATGTGTCCACCGCGGTGGATGTAGCTAAATTTGGGCAGCAGTTTTTAGACACTTCCCTTATAGAGGCGCTTAATATGCAGCAGTTCCTTACCGCAGAGGTGATAGGTAGTAGGGAAACCCATTACGGATTAGGGTGGGAAATTAATCAAGATGCCTGGGGGAGGCCAACTTTTGGGCATATAGGTAAAGGGGTAGGTGGCTATGCCGTTCTGTACGTTTACCCCGAAGAGGAGATGGTTTTTTCCCTCCTTGTTAATTGTACCAATCCAGGAATACAGGAAACCCTAGACATGGTAGTGGCCCTGCTGATTGGTGGTTTAGAGAAATGATTTTTTTCCCAGTTGTTGCCAAGGAGAATTTCACCAAGTGATGGTGTAGTGGTTTGCTAGTCCTAGCTCTTCCTTCCTCCATATTTTCTAGATCCAAAGTAGGTGAGGTTGCTGGCTACTGAATTGATGAAAAAGCTAGGTGTTTTTTTAAATTCCATGGCGTTAAGTTGTGGCCATTTCTTGTCTACCATGCTTCTCAAAAAAATCGAGGGTCGGTTTAACTCCAAATCGCAAAGAAAATGTGGGTTTTCCTAATTTTTCCAAGGGAGGTAGTGGGATTCTTGGCTAAATTATTTATCTTCATGGTTTGCTTAAAATTTAACAGATAAAAATGAAGAAAACTATTGCTCTTTTTGTCTTCGCACTTGCGATGACCTCATGTAAAATGAATCAAAAGTCGAAACCTGAAAGTGTGGAAGCTACAGCCGAAACCGAGGATTGGATCTATCTTTTTGACGGTACCTCTACCGAGGGATGGCGTGCCTATAACGGGGATAGCCTTCCTCCAGGATGGACTATTAAGGATAGTACGCTGACCTTTGATACTGAACTGGGAATGGAACAGGATTATACAGGGGGCACGGATATTATTTATGGTGCCGAAGAATTTGACAATTTTGAGTTATACGTAGAATGGAAGCTGCCGAAAGGCGGAAATAGTGGTATTTTTTATCACCTAAAGGAGAACATACCCAATGAGGGTCCGGCTACCATTTCTCCGGAATACCAATTGATCGATGATGAGAACTATGCCGCTATACACGATCTTACCGAATACAATTTAAGCTTGGGGAATACAGAGAATCCGGCTGAACTTCAGCCCTTGCAGCAGACTGCATCGGATTATGCCATGTACCCTGCAGATCCGGACAAGAAAGTATTGAATCCTGTCGGGGAGTGGAATACCACCAAAATAGTATTCACCCCTGAAAAGGTAGAGCACTGGCTAAATGGACAGAAGGTATTGTCCTTTGTGCCTTGGTCCGAGGACTGGTACGAAAGGAAAAATACCGGAAAGTGGAAAGACGCCGAAAACTACGGTCGCTTTAAATCCGGATATATCGGATTCCAAGATCACTCTAGCCCTATCTGGTTTAGGAATGTAAAGATTAGAAAACTATAAATACCCTGTGGCGGTAATCCGGTTTTGTCGGATGCCGCCACATTCTTTAAAAGGAGATCTTTCTTTTAAAGGAAGCTGGGACGCCATGCTGATCCCACTAATGAATAACCGCCACTAAAAAAACTAAGAATTAAATGAAAAAAAGAGACTTTCTAAAGGGAACCGCAGCACTAGGTTTAACCGCCCTTTTACCCGCTTCTATCTGGGCTATGTCTAAAAATGGCCGTTTGCGTACCGCCCATATTGGGGTTAGTAATATGGGGGGAGCCGATTTGGCTTCCATTTCATCCCATCCGTTGGTAGATGTAGTAGCCTTGTGCGATGTGGATGCCAACGCCTTGGCAGAGGCCAAAAAACTACATCCCAATGCAGCTACCTATAAAGATTATAGGGTGATGTTGAAGGAATTGAAAAATGGGATCGATGCCGTTATTGTATCTACGCCAGACCATACCCATGCACCGGCTTCTATGATGGCCATGGACTTGGGTAAACCAGTCTATTGTCAAAAACCCCTTACCCACCATGTGGCGGAGGCAAGGGCAATGCGTAAAAAGGCCAAGGAGAAGAATTTGGTGACCCAAATGGGAATCCAGGTACATTCTTTTTACGATTATAAATTGGCTACCATCCTGATTCAATCTGGGATTATTGGAAAAGTAAAGACCGTACGGGCCTGGTCTCCTAAAAACTGGGGCTATGACGGTCCAGAACCTACAGGCTCTGATCCTGTGCCAGAGAATTTAGATTGGAATCTTTGGTTGGGAACGTCTGCGGAAAGGCCTTATAAGGTAGGGTATTACCATCCGGGAAACTGGAGAAAGTTAATGGATTATGGTTGTGGTACCTTAGGGGATATGGGAGTTCATATTTTTGATACCCCCTACAACGCCTTGGAGTTGGATGTGCCCATGACTATTAAAAACGATTGTAGGGAGCCCAATGGATTTGGATTCCCCGAGAAGAATATAGTAACCTATACGTTTCCACAAACCCCCTACACGGCAAAAACCCTGAAATGGGTATGGTACGATGGACCAGGAGCTCCAGAAAAGCATAAAGATCTGGAATTGCCAAATAACGATAAGCTACCGGAGCAGGGAGCTATGTTCATTGGTGAAAAAGGGAGGTTGCTCTTGCCACACTTTATGGAGCTTCCAAGGCATATTGTAGATGGGAAATATAAGGAATTGGATCTCTCTGTGGTAAAGGATTCCGATAATTTGGGCGAGCCGGTTAAGAGTTATGATGAAGAAGAGAAAAAGCATTATCACGAGTTTGTAGATGCTTGTTTGGGTAAGGCGGAATGCAGTGCACCTTTTGATTATTCGGCCCGACTCACAGAAACTATCCTGCTAGGCGTTATCGCTGGTCGTTTCCCAAATAAAACATTGCATTGGGATAGCAAAGCAGCAAAGTTTGCAGAAGAGGAGGCTAATCAATATTTGGATGCCCCCTATAGAGATTTCTAAAAGCAGCGAACAATAAAAAGGATATTCGCCTCATTAAAAGCTTGGTATAATTCCTTATTTAGGAATGTACCAAGCTTTTGTTTTACCATGCTTGGATGGAGATAAGGCAGGTTGAGCCGTAATAATTTAAGTTGATCTAGCTGCTCAATTCCGTGGGATTCTGGTTGTAATAGCGCCCATTTAGGAGCATTTAATTTTGTAATTTGCATCAAATTAATCCTATGTTTCAGCTTACTTACAAATCCAAGGCTTCGGAATTTATGAGCACGGACGATGTTGCGGCGATTTTGAAAACCGCTAGGGACCGTAATAAGGAAAAGGGAATCACCGGGTGTTTGGTATTTCACAATAACTGCTTTGTTCAGATTATTGAGGGAAAAAAGAAGCAGGTAAAATCCTTGTATCAGGAGATTGTTAAGGATAAACGGCATGGAGATATCCAACTGATATGGGAAGGGGAGATAGAAGAACGGTCTTTTTCCGATTGGAGTATGGGATATTTCGATCCCGCTGAAGCTGGGGTCCACCATTCGGATGCAAAAGAATTTGAACAGAATTTATTGTTGCTTTCCGAACTCTCCGATTCTCACTCGGCAACCTTAAGGATGTTTTGGCTGGGCGTGAAAAAGCTTCTCATCGGGGAAGGTTGTTAAGGGAAATTCTTCTGGGATTTAGGGATATGGAAAATTCTAATGCAATCTTATATTCGACATGATTAATCGGTTGGGAATCTTGGTTTTGTTGTTGTCGCTCCTCCTTTTAGGGGTAGCTTGTCAAGAGAGCGATGCAAATAAAATACGGGTGGCGGTGGCCGCCAATATGCAGTTGCCCATGGAGGCAATTGTAGCGCGGTATACCGAAAAATATGGGGTGGTTTGTGAAATGATGATTGGGTCTTCCGGGAAGTTAACAGCACAGATTGTAGAAGGGGCTCCTTACGATGTTTTCGTGGCGGCCAATATGAAATATCCAGAAGCAGTCTATATGGCCGGGAAAGGGATGGAGGCTCCCCGTAGGTACGCCAACGGGAAATTAATTCTATGGTCCGTAGCGCTGTCCAAGCCCATTTCCGTGAACACTCTTAACGATCCCGAAATAAACCATATTGCTATGGCGAATCCCATGACCGCACCTTACGGGGTGGCGGCTATGGAGGTGATTGAGCACTACGGTCTTTATGATCAACTAAAACATAAATTGGTGTATGGGGAGAGCATAGCGCAAACCAACCAATTTATAGCCTCTAAGGCAGCGGACATTGGTTTTACAGCCTTATCCACGGTGAAGGCACCTAGGATGAAGGACAAAGGAAGGTGGTTAGAGGTAGATGCTAAACAGTATTCCCCCATCACCCAGGGCATAGTGCTAATAAAAAGGGAACGGGAGAATGAACAGCAGCTTCAGCATTTTTACGATTTTCTTTTTTCCGAGGAAGTCGCGCTCCTATTGAAAGAATTTGGATATTTGATGGATGAATAGTTTTAATGGACATATTTTAGAGGTGGAGACCGTAGGCAATTTGTCTTTGGTAAGGGTAGCTCTTGGTAAGAACACCCAATGGGTATCCGTGGTTTTGGATACGCCACAAACGGCTCCGTATTTGGTTCCCGGGGAGGATATTAGGGTATTGTTTAAAGAAACCGAAGTAATCCTCAACCTTCAGGACCCCAATTTGCTCAGTGTGGATAATTACCTAAAGGGAACGGTGAAAGAGGTAGAAGCAGGAGAAATTTTGAGCCGATTGGTGCTAGATACGGAAATAGGTGAGCTGGTGGCAGTAGTGGGTTCCAAAAGTTTAAAAAGACTGGGGCTAGCCCGCAATATGTCGGTTTTGGCCATGGTAAAGATGAACGAATTAATACTGGCGCCCTAATGGATTGGCAACCTCTTGTACTAACTTTTAAACTGGCCTTTGTTACCACTATTATTCTTTTGGTGATTGCGGTACCTATAGCCAACTGGTTATCTAGCACTCATTCTAAAATGAAACCCGTGGTAGAAACCCTGGTGAGTATGCCCCTGGTATTGCCACCTACTGTTCTGGGCTTTTATATGCTAGTAGCCTTTAGTCCGGCCAATTTTTTTGGTAATTGGTTAAACGAATGGTTGGGAATACGGCTGATATTTTCTTTTGAGGGACTTGTGGTGGCTTCCATCATCTATAGTTTGCCCTTTATGGTACAGCCGCTTCAGGCGGGACTGGCCTCCATTTCCCCTACCTTGAAGGAGGCGGCCTATACCATGGGAAAGTCTAAACGCACCACCTTGTTCAGAATACTGTTGCCTAATATTAAATCTTCTATACTCACGGGGATAGTGCTAACTTTTGCCCATACCGTGGGCGAGTTTGGCGTGGTGTTGATGATTGGGGGCAATATGCCTGGGAAGACCAAAGTGGCCTCTATTGCTATTTATGATGAGGTGGAAGCGCTAAATTATGCTGCAGCCAATAATTACTCCATGATTTTGTTTGCCATTACCTTTGCTATTTTACTATTGGTGTACCTCATTAACGGAGGGTATTTAAAACGCTATTCGCGATGATCGAAATTAACCTGACCAAAAAATTGCGGTCCACGGGAGGGAGTATGCTCTTAGACTTGGAACTTAAGATTAAGAAGGGGGAGTTTGTGAGCTTGTACGGAGTGTCCGGAGCAGGTAAAACTTGCACCCTAAGAGTATTGAGTGGCTTGCTTACCCCAGATAAGGGGAGGATTGTGGTAAACGGAACTACCTGGTTCGATGCAGGGAAGAAAATAAATCTATCACCCCAACAACGAAAGATAGGGTATGTTTTTCAGGACTATGCCCTTTTTCCCAATATGACGGTCCGGCAGAATCTGGAATTCGCACTTCAAAAAGGCCAGTCTAAATCTATAGTGGATAATTTGGTGGCTATTGTGGAGCTGGGCGATTTTCTAAATAGAAAACCCAGTACCTTGTCTGGCGGACAACAGCAGCGGGTAGCTCTAGCGAGGGCATTGGTACAACGTCCCGAAATATTGATTCTGGACGAGCCCCTATCTGCACTGGATCATAAGATGAGGTCTAAACTTCAGGAGTATATTTTAAAAGTACACAATGCTTTTAATTTAACCACCATTCTAGTAAGTCATAACATTGGGGAAATCGTAAAACTTTCCAATCATATTTATGAATTACACAACGGTCGCGTAGTCCGTGAAGGAAAGGCCTTGGATTTTTTTAATGCCGAAAGAAACAGTGCTAAATTTAGGTTTACGGGAGAGGTGATCCATATAGAGAAGGAGGAGGTAATCTATGTGGTCTCTGTGTTGGTGGGCAATTCGGTAGTGAAAGTAGTGACAGACCGTGAAGAAGCCCTTGCTTTGACCCTTGGAGACCAGGTATTTGTGGCTTCTAAAGCCTTTAATCCTATTTTAGAGCGCATTTAAAGGTGGGTAATAGTATACTGCCTTTAGCTGCTAATCGCGTGGTAGCGGCTATGCTAGGGGCAGGGAAGTTTTAATTATAGGACCGTAAACTATTGGGTTAATTCGGTAAAAAGGCTTTCTAGGTTCTTGTTTTTTCTACTTAGTTGCAGGGTTTTTAGTTGATTGTCATAGGCGAAATCGAACACCGCAGGTCGCATATCCTTATCCGTGTCAAAGGTAATTTCGTAGCTAAACCCCCCTGTGTTTTTTACGGTAATGGCGTGGTCCAGTTTTTTAAGAAAGGCTTCTTCCACCCTAAAATCGAACTCTACTACCAAAACTTGCTTTTCCTCTTTACGCAATTCGGAAAGTGTTTGATTGGCCACGATGTTCCCCTTTTTAATAATGATGACCCTATCACATACAGCTTCTACCTCCTTTAGGATGTGGGTAGATAATAAGATAGTTTTCTCCTTGCCAATTTCCCTGATCAAATTTCTGATTTCCAATAATTGATTAGGGTCTAGTCCGGTAGTAGGCTCGTCCAAGATCAACACCTCTGGGTTGTGCAATAAGGCAGCAGCCAATCCTACTCTTTGTCGGTACCCCTTGGAGAGTTGTCCAATCTTTTTATGCGCCTCGGGCAATAATCCCGTTTGTTCCAAGACCACGGGGATTCTTTTTTTGTCTACTTGGTAAACATTGGCATTAAACTCCAAGTATTCCCTTACATACATATCTAAGTAAAGAGGGTTATGCTCTGGAAGGTATCCAATGCTTTTTTGGACCTTTTTAGGCTCTTTGCCTACATCAAAAGAGTTTACCTCCGCACTACCTTGGTCTGGACTGTAATAAGTGGTTAAAATCTTCATCATGGTAGATTTGCCAGCCCCGTTAGGACCTAGGAATCCAACTACCTCCCCTTTGTTTATGGTGAATGAAACATCGTTTAGCGCTATTTGATCGCCAAAAGATTTCGTTATGTTTTTTGCTACTATGGACATAGGGTTCGTTTTCACCAAAAATAAGGGTTTTTCCATAACCTTTGTTTGTCGTTATATTTCCTTTCTCAATTTTAGTTTAATGGGGTGGTAATCAGGGGGGATCCGTCGGTGTTTAAAAAGGGAGATGCGAGATTCTTAAGATGCCAGGTGTTTTGAGGTCGATTTCCTAAGTTGTTGTGTATGAAACTGCGAAATGTGAAAAAAGAATAAATTTAAGCAGAAGTTTTGAAATTAATTATTACTTTAGCCCAAGTTTTAAAAGAAAATGACAAAGCAATATTTCGGGAACGGTTTTTATTTTTACTTCTTTTTTCAAAGAGGCATGGGGCTGTTCTAACATATTTTAAATGTATATATAGATGAAAGTCCCGTGTAAAGCGGGACTTTTTTTTTGGGGTAAACTAGGATAAACTCCGTTTGGAAGAAAATAACAATGGCATTGAAAATAGCAATACAAGGAATAAAAGGTTCTAATCACCACCAAGTGGCCAAGAACTATTTTGGGGATAAGGTAGACTTCGTGGAATGTCCCTCTTTTGATAATTTAGTAGATCAGTTGCTGCTAAAAAAGGCAGACACTGGCGTATTGGCTATAGAGAATTCCATAGCGGGGTCTATTATTCCAAATTATGCACTGGTCTTTAGTAAGAACTTACATATCATAGGGGAGCAATATTTGAATATCCACCATCATTTAATGGTCCTTAAAGGACAGACGATGGAGGATGTAAAAGAGGTGCATTCGCATCCGATGGCCCTGTTGCAGTGTAAGGAGTTCTTTAAAGATTATGGCCATATAAAATTGGTAGAAGATGTAGATACGGCAGAGACCGCCAAAAGAATTCAAGAGAACCAGTTAAAGGGAATTGCAGCCATTGCGCCAAAGGTGGCTTCGGAACTTTACGATCTAGAGGTTATTCAGACCAACATACAGACGATAAAGGAAAACTCTACCCGATTCATTATCGTAAAGACCCAAAATAAGGTGTGGCCAAAGGAAGAGATCAACAAAGCTTCCGTGCGTTTTTTAACGGATCATAAAAGGGGGAGTTTGGCAACCATTTTAAATGTGATGAGCGATTGTAACCTAAACCTAACTAAGATCCAATCTTTACCAGTGATAGAAATGCCTTGGAAATACTCCTTCTTTGTGGACGTTACCTTTGAAGCGTATGAGCATTTTGAAAAAGCCAAATCGCTGTTGGGAATTATGGCAGAAGAATTTAAAGTATTGGGTGAATATAAAAAAGCCAAAAGAATATGAAAATCGCAGATAGATTAAGTACGGTGGAAGAATACTACTTCTCTAAAAAATTGAGGGAAGTAAGGGGATTGGTGGCAGAAGGGCGACCCGTGATAAACATGGGGATTGGGAGTCCGGATATGGCGCCTTCCCAAGCAGTATTAAACGCGGTTACAGAGGCCATTGTCCATGACGGGGCACACCAGTACCAAAGTTATCAGGGATTGCCCGAATTAAGGGAGGCCTTTACGCAGTTTTATAAGAAGCGCTTTAAGGTGGTGTTAGACCCCCAAAACGAGGTATTGCCCTTAATGGGTTCTAAGGAGGGGATAATGCACATTAGTATGGCTTTTTTAAATAAAGGCGATGAAGCATTGATCCCAAATCCAGGCTACCCCACCTATACATCCGTAACCAAGTTGGTGGAGGCAGTACCTCGCTATTACGATCTTACGGAAGAAGGAGGCTGGTTTCCAGACCTGGAGGCGTTGGAAAAACAAGACCTTTCCAGGGTAAAGATCATGTGGACTAGTTACCCTCACATGCCAACGGGAGCAACTGCAACCGTAGCTCAATTGGAAGAGCTTGTGGCCTTTGCAAAGCGAAACGCGATTTTATTGGTGAATGATAACCCATATAGTTTTGTGTTAAACGAACACCCCATCAGTATTTTGGGTGTAGAAGGTGCTAAGGAGGTGGCCTTGGAATTGAATTCCCTTAGCAAAACTTTTAATATGGCTGGTTGGAGAGTAGGTATGGTCCTGGGAAATGCAAGGCATATTGAGGCTATTTTAAAGGTAAAGAGCAATATGGACTCTGGGATGTTCTACGGCATTCAAAAGGGAGCCATAGCAGCCTTAAATAGCGATGACGCCTGGTTTCAAGAGCTAAGTAAGGTGTACGATAACCGCAGGGAGTTAATCTATCAATTGGCAGATAAGCTTAACTGCGTGTACGATAAAAAGGCCGTAGGAATGTTTGTTTGGGCCAAACTGCCCGAAGGAATCTCCTCTGCCGAAAATTTTATTGATGAGGTGCTTTATGATAAAAATATATTTATCACCCCTGGCACCATATTTGGGAGTAATGGAGAGGGGTATATAAGGTTTTCTCTCTGTGTAAAAGCCGATCAAATAAAAGAGGCGATTGAACGATTTTAAAAATAATAATTTGGATAGGATAAGGCTGTTGTACAAGGAGTTAAATGCAGATCTCCAGTTTTGTTCTTTTAGGATATAAGTAGCGTAACAATGAATGTATTTGTAATAGGAGTAGGATTAATAGGAGGTTCTTTTGCGAGGGATTTAAGGAAGGTAGAACCCAATGCCCGAATCTATGGGATTGATGCCAATATTAGTCATTTGGAGGAGGCCTTGTCCCTTTCCATAATTGATGAAAAAGCAGACTATAGCCTACTTCCACAGGCAGATCTTGTGATGGTGAGCATCCCTGTGGATCAAATGGTGCGGGAATTGCCTATTATCTTGGATGCCGTACACGATGAGGCTATTGTAATGGATGCAGGCTCTACAAAATCCTTGATCTGTAAAACTTTGGAGAACCATGTTAACAGGCGTAATTTTTTAGCATGCCATCCTATTGCGGGTACGGAATTTTCTGGACCGTCCGCGGCAATTGAAGGCCTGTTCGATGGTAAGACAAATATTATTTGCGAAATAGAGAAAACGGCATTCAAGCTTCAGGAGCGCGCCCTAAAGTTGCTTCAGGAAATGGGGATGAGAATCCGATATATGAATCCCGTGGCACATGATAAGCATATTGCCTATGTTTCGCATTTATCACATATCAGCTCTTTTATGTTAGGAAAGACGGTTATAGACAAAGAGCGAAATGAACGTGATATTTTTGACATGGCGGGAAGTGGATTTGAAAGCACTGTACGCTTGGCAAAAAGCTCGCCTGCAATGTGGACGCCTATCTTTAGACAGAATAGGGATAATGTGATTGAAACCTTGGACGAGTACATAGCCAACTTGCAGTCTTTTAAGCAAATGCTAGTGGAAGACGATTATGATGGCATTTATGATGAGATGAACAATACCAATAAAATAAAGGGAATATTAAACGGAATACCACTTAATAAATAAAGAGTAGAGAAATGGAAAATTCAAAACAAATGAGAGCATGGTTGGACGATATGAAATTGGACCACCCATTAGTGATTGCCGGACCATGTAGTGCGGAGACGGAAGAGCAGGTAATGCGAATTGCAAATGAGTTAAAGGATACCGATGTAAATTACTTTAGAGCCGGAATCTGGAAGCCAAGAACCAGACCTGGTATGTTTGAAGGGGTTGGGGCATTAGGTCTAAAATGGTTGCAGAAGGTAAAGGCAGAAACCGGATTGAAAACGGCTACCGAAGTGGCTAATAAAGCACATGTAGAGTTGGCTTTAGAGCACGATATAGATATGCTATGGGTAGGAGCCAGATCAACCGTAAGTCCATTTATCGTTCAGGAAATTGCAGATGCATTGGAAGGCACGGATAAGGTGGTATTGATTAAAAACCCAGTAAACCCGGATTTAGCCTTGTGGTTGGGGGCTGTAGAGAGATTGCATTCTGCCAATATTAAGAATTTAGGGGTAATCCACAGAGGGTTCTCTACCTATGAGAAAACCAAGTACAGAAATATCCCAGAGTGGCAAATGGCGATTGAACTGCAGACTAGGTTCCCAGACCTTCCTATAATTAATGATCCTTCCCATATTACTGGGAAAAGAGATATGGTTTTTGATGTTTCTCAAACAGCCTTGGACCTTAACTTTGATGGATTGATGATAGAAACCCACTACGATCCGGATAATGCTTGGAGTGATGCTGCTCAGCAAGTGACACCAGCTACCTTGGTTCAAATGATGAGGGATCTTAAGATGAGAAAGGAAACCAACGAGGAGATGGAATACAAAAACAGTTTAAGCAACCTAAGGGCCCAGATAGATGTTATTGATAATCAGGTAATCGATATTCTTGGAAAGAGAATGAAGATTTCGGATAGCATCGGGGAATTGAAGAAGCAAAAGAACGTGGCTGTATTACAAAGCAACCGATGGAATGCCATTTTGGGGAATATGATCTTGGAAGGGGAAGCTAGAGGATTGAGCGAAGAATTTATTCTTAAAATGTTCAAGGCCATCCACCAGGAGTCTATTAATCACCAGGAGCGAATTATTAATTCATAAGGCGATAAAAGCAGTTTTATTCAAAAAAAACCCGCCTTACGCGGGTTTTTTTGTGAATTGTTTTGCGCTGTGAAAGGGTGATAAGTGAGGGGTGTCTGGTGAAATTATACATAACAAAAGAACCACATCGTAGGGATTAAAAGCTTCGGTGGATAAATAAAAACAATATGAAAACGAAAATTATAGTAGCAATCTGCACCTTGTTGGGTTCCTATTCCATGCTGGCCCAGCAGAAAGTAGAAAGGGCGGTGGGCGACTTCAATGAGGTGAAGGTGTACGACTTAATTGAGGTGAGCCTACTCAAGGCTGAGGAAAGCAAGGTGGTAATAAAGGGAGAACACGCAGAGGAGGTTCAGATTATTAATAAAAACGGAACGCTAAGGTTGAAAATGGCCTTCAATAAAAAATTCCGTGGAGAAAATACCTTTGTAGAGGTGTATTATAAGGAGCTTGATTTGATAGATGCAAACCAAGGGGCCAAGATACGGGTAGTGGAGCCCTTGTCGCAAGAGGCAGTCCGACTTAATGCTCAGGAAGGTGCCACAATCCATGTGGAATTGGCCGTGCAGGAGGTCCGCTCTAGGTCCATTACAGGAGGAATTGTAGAGGCTTCTGGAGCCACAGAAAAACTGGAGGTAGTACTGGGCACAGGGGGTGTTTTTGAAGGTAAGTCCTTGAAAAGTGAAGAGGCAACCGTAAGAATTACTGTTGCTGGGGAAGCCGAAGTATATGCCTCGGAGAAGGCGGATATCAATATGAGGATTGGGGGGAATGTAGTGCTCTACGGTAATCCCAAGGAAATAAACCAGAATAGTTTTGCCGGAGGGAGAGTGAAGGTCATCGGTAGGGACTAGTTATTATCTAATGGCTAATTGCCAGTCCGTGATAGCAATGAAGTAGAGGCCGAAAAATTCCAATTTTTTGGAATTTTTCGACCTTCGTATTTTTAAGGGGAGGGTTGGAAATTTAGTGGTGAGCGGTACATGTTTTCTGCTAGTCTTGTCCTATGTAAGCTCCTTGGATACTAGGAGGGTAGCTAGTAAAGTAGTAGAAATTGAATAAAGTGTGAGGGTGTAGGGTTTAAGAGGTTGATCGTTACACTGTAACAGCTGGTTTTGTGAAACTAAAGTTGTTTCTTTGTAAAATAAAAGACGAATGAATACATGAAGGGAACCGTTTATAAATCTACTGGAAGTTGGTACACCGTTAAATCGGAGGAAGGCGTATTTTATAACTGTAGGATCAAGGGAAGATTCCGTTTAAAGGGAATAAAGAGTACTAATCCTATAGCTGTAGGCGATAAAGTAACTTTTGACGAAGACCCTTCTTCCGAGGAGGCACAGGGCGTTATTACGGAAATACAGGACCGGAAGAATTATATTATTAGGAAATCGGTCAATCTATCCAAGCAGACCCATATCATTGCCTCTAACCTGGATCAAGTATTTTTGATCGTGACCCTAAACAACCCTACTACTTTCACCAATTTTATTGATCGCTTTTTAGTAACGGCAGAGGCCTATAACATTCCCACAATATTACTATTCAATAAAATTGACACTTACAGTTCGGAAGAACTGGATGAGATTAGGTACTTGGCTGCCCTTTACAGGGAAATAGGCTATACCTGTATTGGGATTTCGGCAGCAAGCGGGAAAAATGTAGACAAAGTAAAAGAATTGATGCTGGGCAAAACCAGCATGTTCTCTGGTCATTCTGGCGTGGGAAAATCTACTTTGGTCAATGCTATTGAACCAGAGCTGAATTTAAAGACCAAGGATATTTCCAGTCAGCATTTGCAAGGGCAGCACACTACTACCTTTGCAGAAATGTTTGACCTTAATATTGGGGCTAGAATAATTGATACCCCAGGTATTAAAGGATTTGGGATCGTAGATATGGAGCCAGAGGAAATTGGGGATTATTTTCCCGAATTCTTTGAGTTGAAGAGTGAATGTAGGTTTAATAATTGCCTGCACATAGATGAGCCACAATGCGCTGTAAAAGAGGCGCTGGATCAGGATAAGGTGGCGTGGAGTAGGTATAAGAGTTATGTGCAGATGATAGATGGGGAAGAGGAGAATTACAGAACGGATATTTACGGAGAAAAATAATGAGAGCAGTAATACAGAGAGTTTCCCAGGCGAGTGTAACTGTGGAAGGTGAGGTAATTTCAGAGATTTCTAAGGGGGTTTTGGTGCTTTTGGGGATAGAGGAAGCAGATGGGGAAGAAGATATCGCATGGCTTTGCAGAAAGATAGCCAACCTTCGGATATTTAACGATAGTGAAGGAGTAATGAACGAATCCTTACTACAGCAAGAGGGCAATGTAATTGTGGTGAGTCAGTTTACCCTTCATGCCGCTACTAAAAAAGGAAATAGGCCCAGTTATCTCAAGGCGGCCAAACCCGATACTGCCATCCCATTATACGAGCAATTTGTAGCCCAAATGGAAAAGGAAATTGGGAAAAAAGTAGGAACAGGCGTTTTTGGTGCAGACATGCAAGTGGCCATGATCAATGATGGACCCGTTACTATACAAATTGATACAAAGAACAGAGAATAGGTTATTACTCCGGTTGTAATAGATGTGAAGGAGTAACGGAATTACAGTTTTGTCAAAAAAATCGAAATAATGAACATAAAAGACGCGCAGTTAGCGGTAGATGAATGGATAAAAGCCCACGGGGTACGATACTTTAATGAGCTTACCAATATGGCTCAACTTACCGAGGAGGTAGGGGAGGTGGCACGTATTATTGCTAGGCGCTATGGAGAGCAAAGTGAAAAGGAATCGGATAAAGATAAAGATCTAGGGGAGGAATTGGCAGATGTGCTTTTTGTGGTGCTATGCTTGGCCAACCAAACCGGCATCAACCTACAGGAGTCTTTTGATAAAAAACTGGACTTAAAAGCAACTAGGGATCACGATCGTCATCACAGCAATAAAAAGCTGAAATAATAGTATATTTGTAGCTTGCGTTTTTTGGGCATCACCAAAAAATAAAGAAAATCAATACTATTATTATAAATCCCGAATATTTTGAAAGTATATCTATCTGCCCCGCCCAGCTCTTTGTTAAAAGCTAAAATAAAAATAACCGGATCTAAGAGTGAATCCAACAGGCTCTTGCTTCTGCAGGCACTTTATCCCACTATTGCTATAGAGAACCTTTCCAACTCGGACGATGCCGAGGTAATGCAGAAAGGTCTTGCTATAGCTAATGGCACTGTAGACATCCATCATGCCGGTACGGCAATGCGCTTTTTAACAGCTTATTTTGCCACTCAGGAAAACAAGGAGGTGGTGCTCACAGGTTCTAAACGGATGACGGAACGACCTATAAAAATTCTGGTGGACGCCCTAAAGGAATTGGGAGCAACTATCCATTATGAAAATAATGAGGGGTATCCCCCTATTAAAATTAAAGGGCAGAAGCTGACCAAAAGCAAGGTGAGCTTGCCTGCCAATGTGAGTAGTCAGTATATCTCTGCGTTGTTATTGGTAGCACCTAGCCTGGAAAATGGGTTAGAATTAGAACTGGTAGGGAAAATTACTTCAGTGCCCTACATTAAAATGACTTTAGGACTACTTGCCCAGATAGGCGTGGAAAGTTCTTTTGAAGGCAATACCATTAAGGTGCTGCCCCAAAAATCGGTTGAAGCCGCTACGCAAGTAGTGGAGTCCGATTGGAGTTCTGCCTCCTATTTTTATAGTATTGTGTCGCTTTCAGACGTGGGGTCGGAAATTACCCTATCCTCTTATCGCAAAGACAGCCTGCAGGGAGATAGTGTCCTCGCCGAAATTTATAAGGATTTTGGTGTGGTAACCGTTTTCGGGGAGCACGAAGTTGTATTGCGTAAAACCGCAGCAGTAAGCGATAAGAAGATTGAGATAGATCTTGTGAATGCGCCAGATATTGCACAAACCATTGTTGTGAGCTGCTTTGGCCTCGGAATTGGATGTCACTTAACGGGCTTGCATACGCTTAAAATAAAAGAAACGGATAGGCTAGAGGCCTTAAAGACGGAATTGGGAAAATTGGGTGCCCCTATCTCGGTAACGGACAAGACGTTAACCTTGGAGCCTTCTAGTCAGATAAATAAAGATATCGCGATAGATACCTATAATGACCATAGAATGGCAATGGCTTTTGCCCCCTTGGCACTAAAAACCGACCTGTTTATCAATGATGCGGGGGTAGTTTCTAAATCGTATCCAGATTTTTGGAAGGATATGGAAAGTTTAAATTTTCCAGTAGAAATTAGCTAATTATGATTTAAATGCCAATTTACTTGACAACCCCTATGTCAACATCGTATATTTGCAGCCGCAAAAGTTTAACTTTAAATAAGGTAAATACTAAATGAAATTATCGCACTTCAATTTTGAGCTTCCACCGGAATTATTGGCGGAGTACCCTGCAGAGAACCGGGACGAGTCCAAATTAATGGTAGTACACAGGGAAACTGGTAAAATAGAACACAAACTATTTAAAGACCTAATTGATTATTTTGATGAGGGCGATGTTATGGTGCTCAACAACACCAAGGTATTTCCAGCAAGGTTGTACGGGAATAAGGAAAAGACCGGAGCTAGAATAGAAGTATTTCTATTGCGCGAATTAAATGAGGAGCAAAGACTATGGGATGTTTTGGTAGATCCTGCCCGTAAAATACGAATTGGTAATAAATTGTATTTTGGAGAGGATGAATCTTTGGTAGCAGAGGTAATCGATAATACCACCTCTAGAGGTAGAACATTGAGATTCCTTTACGATGGCTCTTATTACGATTTTAGAAGAAAATTAAAGGAATTGGGGGAAACTCCTTTGCCAAAATATATTAAAAGAGTGGTAGAGCCTGAGGATGCTAAGCGCTACCAAACTATTTATGCCAAGCATGAAGGAGCCGTTGCGGCACCTACTGCAGGGCTGCATTTTTCCAAGCACTTATTAAAAAGATTGGAAATTAAAGGGATAGATTTTGCTGAGCTTACCCTTCACGTAGGACTGGGAACTTTTAACCCTGTGGAGGTAGAAGACCTTTCCAAGCATAAGATGGATAGCGAAGAGCTGGTAATAGACGAGAAGGCTACGGAGATAGTAAACAACGCCAAGCGAGAAAAACGTAGGGTGTGTGCCGTAGGTACCACAGCCATGCGTGGCTTGGAAAGTGCGGTTTCTACACAGCAAACGCTGAATACGTTTAATGGGTGGACCAATAAATTTGTTTTCCCTCCTTACGAATTTAGTATCGCAAATGCTATGGTGACCAATTTTCACTTACCAAAATCAACCCTATTGATGATGGTATCGGCCTTTATGGGGCACGATCTAATGAAGAAGGCCTATAAGGAGGCGATCATGGAAGGCTATAAGTTTTATTCTTATGGAGATGCCATGCTGATCATATAAGTAGGAAAAAATAATTTGAAAATCCCGTACAAATGCAGATTATTCTGGATTGGCGGGATTTTTTTGTTTAATCAATTACCTTTGTGCCGTGGAATTAGCTAAGAAGAAAAAGGACATAAGAGCGTTTACCAAAGATCAACTCAGGGAATTTTTTATTTCCCAAGGGGATCAACCCTTTAGAGGCAATCAGGTTTATGAATGGCTCTGGCAGAAATCGGCCCATAGTTTTGAGGATATGACCAACCTCTCCAAAGAAACTAGGCAGATGTTGAAGGATAATTTTGTGATCAACCACATCAAGGTAGATCAGATGCAGCGCAGTAGTGATGGCACTATAAAGAATGCCGTTCGCCTGCACGATGACCTGGTGGTAGAATCGGTCCTTATTCCCACCAAAACAAGAACTACCGCCTGTGTATCTAGTCAGGTTGGTTGCAGCTTGGATTGTAAATTCTGTGCTACTGCGCGACTTAAGCGGATGCGAAATCTAAATCCGGATGAAATTTACGATCAGGTAGTGGCTATTGATAATGAGAGTAGGTTGTATTTTGATAGGCCTTTGACCAATATTGTTTTTATGGGGATGGGAGAGCCTTTAATGAACTATAATAACGTTCTAAAGGCCATAGATAAGATTACTTCCCCCGAAGGCTTAGGGATGTCGCCCAAGAGGATTACGGTCTCTACCTCCGGGGTTCCCAAAATGATCCGTAAAATGGCCGATGAGGGAGTGAAGTTTAACCTTGCCGTATCCCTGCATTCGGCAATAGATGAGGTTAGGACCTCTATTATGCCCTTTAATGCCACCTTTACCCTAGCCGATCTTAGAGAGGCCCTGGAGTACTGGTATCAGAAAACCAAGAGTAGAATCACCTATGAGTATGTGGTTTGGGAAGGGATTAACGATAAGCAAAAGGATGTGAATGCCTTGGTGGAATTCTGCGGATTTGCACCTTCCAAGGTAAACCTAATAGAATACAACCCTATTGACGATGGTCAATTTAAACAGGCCAGTAACGACGCCATTGATAGGTACGTGAATACCTTGGAAAGAAATGGAATTACCGTAACGGTTCGTAGGTCGCGAGGGAAGGATATTGATGCCGCCTGTGGGCAATTGGCCAATAAATCATAAAGGGGGTTTCTTCTTGTTCTGTATTTTATAAGGTTTGTTTTTCTGCGAAGCCTTAAATTCAAAAGATTGATCTTATATTAAAAAAGGACTATCTTTTACTATTTTTTTTGCCTAATTTTGCGCCACAGAATCACCAATCAAAATATAGTCCTATCTACCCGTTAAAAATTGTATCCCAGATAAAGGAGCCGATAAATATGGAAATGGAGCTTTTTGAAAAAAAGTTCTACGAATCCATGTCCTCTAATGTGGCGTTGCTAAATAGGATTACCTATTATATCGTTAACCGTAAGGGTAAGCAAATGCGGCCTATGTTCGTGTTTCTAACTGCCAAAATGCTTAACCAGGGACAGGTGAATGATAGGACCTATAGAGGGGCGGCAGTCATAGAATTAATCCATACCGCTACTTTGGTTCACGACGATGTGGTGGACGATAGTAACAAGCGAAGGGGCTTTTTCTCCATAAATGCCCTTTGGAAGAACAAAATTGCCGTACTAGTGGGAGATTACCTCCTTTCCAAAGGATTGTTGCTTTCTATAGATAATGGGGATTTCGACTTGCTGCGGATTATTTCCGTTGCCGTTCGCGAAATGAGCGAAGGGGAGTTGTTGCAGATAGAAAAGGCAAGACGCCTAGATATTACCGAAGAAGTTTATTACGAGATTATCAGGCAAAAGACAGCTACCTTGATTGCTGCTTGTTGTAGCTTGGGGGCCTGCTCCGTAAAGCCCGATTCTGAGGATGTAGAAATCTTTAGGAAATTTGGAGAGCTTATTGGTATGGCCTTTCAGATTAAGGACGACTTGTTTGATTACGGGGACGAGCGCATAGGGAAACCTACCGGGATCGATATTAAAGAGCAGAAAATGACGCTTCCTTTAATTTATGTGCTTAACAACTGTAGCAAGGAAGATAGGAAGTGGTTAATCAACTCCGTTAAGAATCACAATAAGAACAAAAAGCGGGTGAAACAGGTAATCGCTTTTGTAAAGGAAAACGGGGGCTTGGAATATGCCGTTAAGAAAATGCTGGCATATAAGGAAGAAGCACTTGCCCTTTTGGAGCCTTATCCCGATTCGGACTATAAAAATTCACTGATCATGATGGTGAATTATGTGGTAGATCGAAAAAAATAATACAAAATATCTTTCGACCTTCTTTTTGACGGGGTATAAAAATCATCTTTCCTCTTAAAGCAAATAAAGGCAGGGCATCATTTCCAGGGAACTATTCCTAGATCTGGATCAATGGATTATTGTGTCTCTATTGTAGGATGTAATTTATGTACTTAGGATTCGTTTTTAAGAGCCAAACGGATAGTGTCCTGGCTAACCCCTTGTTGCTGTAGTACCTCGGTAAATTCGTCCTCATAATAGGTTTTCTTGCAATGGGAACAGCTAATAATTGTGGAGGTGCTGATCTTAAAGAGCGAGATCCAAAAAAGGTGGAAATAGATGCTGCTGGTCACCGCAGTGAGCGTATTCTTTTGTTCGCAATAAGGGCAAGCAATGTGCGGAACCGTTTTAGTGAATGTTTTTCCCGGCTTGGTACCCAAAAATAAAATCATTGACTATTTCTTATTAGTTTTAAATAGGTGGATAAAGTTACGCATTTTGGGAAGGAAATGAATGGTTTTCCTCTTTTTGAAATAGTATCTTTAGCCATTGTAAAAAACACGGTAAATTGATTTCAAAAGCTACTATAGATCAAGTATATGAGGCCTCCAGGGTAGAGGAGGTGATAGGTGAGTTTGTGCAACTAAAAAAATCGGGCACCAACTTTAAAGGGCTCAGTCCGTTTAGTGATGAGCGTACCCCTAGTTTTATGGTTTCTCCCGTAAAACAGATCTGGAAAGATTTTAGTAGTGGCAAAGGGGGGAATGTAGTGGCATTCTTAATGGAGCACGAACATTTTACCTATCCGGAAGCCATTAAATACCTTGCCAAAAAGTACAATATAGAAGTAGAGGAAACCCTACAGACCGATGAGGACAAGGAGAAGTTAAATGAGCGGGAAAGCATGTATCTCGTTTCGGAATATGCCAAGGATTATTTTTCTGAAATTTTGTGGGAGAGGGAGCAGGGCAAGGCTATTGGATTAAGCTATTTTAAAGAAAGGGGCTTTACGGACGAGACCATCAAAAAGTTTGAGTTGGGCTACTGCCTAGATCAGTGGGATGGCTTTACTAAAGCTGCATTGGACAAGGGGTATCAGTTAGAGTACCTAGAGAAAACGGGACTCACCATAGTGAAGGAAGATCCTGCGAACCCCAATAATAAAAGAACTTTTGACCGCTTTAAAGGAAGGGTGCTCTTTCCAATCCATAGTATGAGTGGACGGGTCTTGGGGTTTGGTGGACGTATATTGACCAACGAAAAGAGAGCGGCTAAATATTTAAACTCCCCAGAAAGTGATATCTACCATAAGAGTAGGGTGCTATACGGTATTTATTATGCTAAGCAGGCAATAGCCAAAGAAGACAATTGCTATTTGGTAGAAGGATATACGGATGTAATACAGATGCACCAACGCGGAGTGCACAATGTAGTGGCATCTAGTGGAACTGCCCTAACTCCAGATCAAATTAGACTGATTAACAGGTTAACCAAGAATATTACGGTGTTGTTTGATGGGGATGCAGCAGGGCAAAGGGCGTCCCTTAAGGGGATAGACCTTATTTTGGAGCAGGGTATGAACGTAAAAGTATGTTCATTTCCGGCGGGAGAAGATCCGGATAGTTTCTCCAAAAACAATGAGTATGAAGCGGTAGTGGCGTATCTCCAAAAACATTCCAAAGATTTTATACAGTACAAGGCTTCCCTTTTAGTAAACGAGGCAGCCAATGACCCTATTAAAAGGGCAGATACGGTACGGGATATCGTAAATAGTATTTCTAAAATCCCAGATAGGATTAAAAAGGAAATCTATATCCAGGAGTGCTCCCAGATTATGAAGGTTTCCGAAGCGGTACTTTTTAATACACTGGCGCAAATTGGGAAAAAAGATTCGGCAGATGCACAGAGAAAAGTGAAGCAACAGCCACCTACCTTTGATGTGGTTAAAGCCGAGCCGCAAAAGAAATTGGATGTTCAGTACGAGTTGGAGCGAAAGATTATAGAAATCTTGCTGCTTTATGGAACTATGGAGGCCGAGTTTGAAGATCTGGTCTTAAAGGAAAATGAGCAGGGAGATTTGGAATTGGAGCCCGAATCGATTGATGCAAAAGTGTTCGAGAAAATATACCTGGACTTACAGGATGATGAGGTGGAATTGGCGAATGAGCAATTTCGTAATATTTATTACAAGCTCATAGAGGAAATGAATGAAAAGGAAGATTTTTCCATTACATCGTTTATGGCTAACTTAAATCAGGAGTTGGCATCGGAAATTTCCTCCATATTAATGGAAGAGGAGAAGTATTCTTTACATCAATGGGATCGCAAGGAGATTTATCCGAAGGAAAAGGAAGTTGGAGTGGCGCAATTGGTGAGTGAAACCATATTAACCTTAAGGTGTTATCTGATTAAAAAACGTATAGCTTCCCTACAAGAGAGTACAGAGGAAAACCCCTCTGAAACAGTGGAGACATTAGAGGAAATAATGAATTATATTCAGTTGAATGTGCTCCTCAATAAAAAATTGAACAGGGTTTTTTCATAAAGATATACACTATTCCCAGAGGTTTGTATAATACGATAGTAGTGGGTTTAACTTTTTGTGAGTTGAACCCCTTCTTCAATTGAACCCTGCCCTTAGGTGTTAGTACAGTTCCAAGGCCTTTGCCTGCTGTAATAAATCTACAAGATTGTCTACGTTTAGTTTACGCATCAATCGTGCTTTGTAGGTGCTTACAGTTTTCTCGTTCAAGCTAAGGTCTTGTGCAACCTCTTTGTTGCGTTTTCCGCTAGCCAATAGCTTAAGAACCTCTACCTCTCTTGAGGATAGTTTTCTAAAGAATCTCCTTGGCTTTTGGGTGCCCTCATCAAATGCGAGGCGCTGGGCTAGTTCGTTGGTGATGAACATGTTACCCTCACTTACCTTTCTAATGGCGCTTACCAAGTACTCTAGGTCAGAGGATTTGGAAAGGTAACCAAAGGCGCCTGCACGGATAGTACTTAGGGCGTAAACGTCTTCAGACTGGCCGCTGTAAATCAAAACCCTTATGCCAGGGTATTCCTTTTTTATTTTTCTTAGCGTTGCAATACCATTAATGGTAGGGATGTCCATCTCCAAAAGTATAATGTCTGGGGAACTGTTTTCTAAATAGTTGAAAAGTTCCGAGGTGGTTGCAACATCGCCTATCACTTGAATATCGGAAGTGGGCTCTAAAACCTGTTTAATACCCACTCTTACAACGGGATGATTGTCTGCAATTAAAATTTTAATCATTTTAGATGGTTTTGTAGATGCCAATTTTCACAACTGCGTCTTTGATTGCTGACACGTATTGTAAGATTAAACAATCCTAGTTCTTACACAAAGCTCTTGCTTTTAAATAGAAATCAAAAGTTTTACTCTGTATATTCGATTTAATTACTTGGTTCTTAGGTGAGATGCCGTTTTTAGCTCATTTGGAATTTCACAAACGGGGATTGGAACCATTTTATGCCTGTTCGCCTTATTTAGGCTATTAAAGATACGGAAAATTTCCTTTTCTCTGTCAATAAAATCGGATTCAGTCTTTCCATTTTCAAACATCTCCATGGCCCACTCCAATTCAGGGTAGGTAGCTCCCAGTTGATCTTCGTCTGTTCTATCGTCGCCCCAAAGTCCGTCCGTAGGTGCCGCCTGTATAATTTCTGGGATTATGCCCAGTACATTCGCTATTTCGTAGACCTCAGATTTTAAGAGATCCGCAATAGGACTTAGGTCTACCCCGCCATCACCGTATTTGGTGTAAAACCCTACACCAAAATCTTCTATTTTGTTACCGGTACCTGCAACCAGGAGTTTGTCTAAGGCCGCAAAATAGTACAGGGTGGTCATTCGTAAACGCGCCCGGGTATTGGCTAAGGACATAAATCTATCTTCCTCCTTGTCTACGCTGGGGACACTTTCTACAAAGCTGTCAAAAACCGGTGTGAGGTTAATAGTATTGCTTCTAACATTTTGGAAGTTGTCTTTTAGCCAATTAATATGGTTAGTTGCGCGCTCTTCCTGATTTGCCATTTGATGAATAGGCATCTCCAAGCAAAGTAGTTCCAATCCGGTCTTAGCACATAAGGTGCTCGTTACGGCAGAATCTATGCCGCCGGATATACCGATGGTAAATCCCTTCATCTGTGCCTTTTCGGCGTAATCTTTTAACCAGTCAACAATATGGTCTATAACTTTTTCGGTTTGCATCTAAAGGGTTTATATGATTTTAAAAACTTAACTTTGCACAGTAAAAATAATACCTAAGGACTAGAATATAAAACATTATCATATTTTGTTGAGAATGCACAGCGCTAAATGGCTCTTAAGTCTGTTAATGATAGCTTTCTACGGTTGTGGGGAGATTGATAAAACGGCTGAGGAAATTTCAAAAATAACGGTGGAAATGGAGGTTTCCAGATTTGATAAGGAGTTTGCTCAGGTAACGCCAAGCGGTATTCCTCAATTGAAGGAAAAATACCCCTATCTATTCCCGGAAAAATATCCAGACAGTGTTTGGGTGGCTAAAGTTCAGGATAGCCTTCAGTTGGCACTATTGGAGGAGGTTCAGTTGACTTTTCCTGATTTTGATAAGGAAAAGGAGAGGTTGGAAAACCTATTTAAGCATATAAAATACTATTATCCCAAAAGTCCATTGCCTAAGGTGGTTACGGTAACTTCGGATGTGGATTACAATAACAGGGTGATTTTAACAGATAGCCTATTGTTAATTGGTCTGGATAATTATCTAGGGCCCTCCCACGAATTCTATAGCGTAATCCCAAAATATATAGCTCAAGGCCTGGATAAAAAATACTTGGAGGCCAATGTGGCAAGTGCCTTCGCTAAAAAAGTGATTCCCACCCCTACGGAAAGGTCATTGCTTTCTTGGATGGTCTACTACGGAAAGGAGCTTTATTTAAAGAGTACGTTGTTGCCGTTGGCCTCAGAGGAGGTGGTGCTGGGATACCGTGCGGAGCAATTGGAGTGGGCAGCTGCAAATGAAGAGCAGATTTGGAGGTACTTTATAGAGCGAGAACTTTTGTATAGTACAGATAATAAATTGGGACCCAGATTTCTGGATCCAGCTCCTTTTTCCAAATTTCAATTGGAATTGGATAACGAGTCGCCTGGTAGGATAGGTCGGTATATTGGCTGGCAGATTGTAAAGGCGTTTATGGATAATAATGAGGTTGGGCTGCAGGAGATGTTAGTCTTGCCAGGGGAGGAATTATTTAGAAAGTCTAGATATAAGCCCAGGAAATTGAATTAGGTTTTATTATTGAAATTATATTAACATACAAGCATGTCAAAATTACATACATCGGAAATTAATTTAGAAATTACTTTAGATGAAAACCGGGTTCCGGAAAAGCTAATGTGGTCCGCAGAGGATGGAGGCGTCTCCAAGGAGGAGGCAAAAGCAATCTTATTGTCTGTATGGGATAGTAAGAATCAAGAGTCCTTAAAGATTGATTTATGGACCAAAGATATGCCGGTAGACGAGATGCGCGTTTTCTTTCATCAAACCTTAGTGTCCTTGTCTAATACCTTTTACAGGGCAACGCAGGATGAAAAAATGACGGCAACTATGAAAGATTTCTGCGATTATTTTGCGGAGAAATTGGAGTTGAAGAAATAACCAGATATTATAAGGGGCTTAAAGTAGGCCCCTTATTTTTTTTGTATAAATGAAAGTTCTATTCACCTGTCCCGACTAATTATTCTATAGGTTTAACAAGGGCGCTATGGCTGCAACAACAAGTAAACACTTAGTGTTTGTGTACAATGCCAAATCTGGACTGGGAAATTCGTTAATGGATGGGGCCCATAAGATTCTTGATCCGAAGACGTATGCTTGTTCCCTTTGTGCCATAACGCACGGTGCCTTTACGGAGAAAAAGCGTTGGAAAAAGTTTAGGGAGGAATCTGGTTTAACAATGCAATTCCTGTATAAGGACCAGTTTCTTAAAAAGTATGGAAATACCCAAGAAGGGGAGGTAAAGTTCCCTGTTATCTTTGAGTTGGTCCATGGAAAACTCCAAATGTTTTTAAATGCAGCGGCTATAAACGCCCTAAAAGATCAGGAGGGGCTTATTCAAGCAATCCAGGAGCTTGGGGTTTGAAGCAAGGAAGCCTTAGGCTTTAGGTTTCATTTATAATGGCTAGCCCTTGTTGATTTGAGAGGTAATGTTAGGATTGAAAAAAAAGTATCTCCTAAAGTGTGGCTTTAAAAAAGCTTTCGTTTAACGAGTCTATGTAGTCTAGGAGCTCTTCTTGGCCTAGTCCACTGGCGGAGGAGGTTACAAAGTATTGTGGCGCTTCTTCCCAGATTCCTTCTAGTAATTTGTGGATGTAGTTGTTTACGTGATTCTCAATGGCTTTGGGGCGTAGCTTATCGGCCTTGGTGAAAATTATGCAAAACGGGATCTGATTTTCGCCCATCCATTCCATAAACTCAAGGTCTACTTTTTGGGGTTCGTGTCTAATGTCGATCAAAACAAAGGCGCAAACCAATTGTATGCGCTCCAAAAAGTAGTCGGTAATGTATTTCTGAAAGGTTTTTTTGTCCTTTTTGGAGACACGTGCGTAGCCATATCCAGGTAAATCTACTAAGAACCAATTCTCATTGATTTTAAAATGATTGATCAATTGGGTCTTACCGGGCCTGCCCGAAGTTTTGGCCAATCCCTTTCGCTGCGTAAGCATATTGATAAGGGACGATTTGCCAACGTTGGAACGTCCTATAAAAGCGTATTCAGGTATCGGGTCCTTTGGACAATTGGATACATTGGAATTGCTCATAACAAAGTCGGCCGACTTTATTTTCATAGGTGTTCAGTTTTTAGGTTATATCTTCCGCAAATCAACGGTGGGGCCTGAAAAATTATTTGCGAAACTTATTTTATTAGAGTTGCCTTTCTTTTAGCCAGGCTTCCAAAATCCTATTAAATTCTTCCGGATGCTCCATCATTGGGGCATGCCCACATTTTTCTATCCAGAAAAGATCGGATTCGGGGAGGAGAGTGTCAAACTCCTCTGCAACATTAGGTGGGGTAACCTGATCGTTCCTTCCCCAAATTATACAGGTTGGGGTAAGCATATGAGGGAGGTCCTTAGACATATTGTGCCTAATAGCGCTCTTGGCAATAGCTAGCGTCTTTACCAATTTCACACGGTCGTTGACCGTTGCATATACTTCATCAACAATCTCCTTGGTAGCTACTGCGGGATCGTAAAAGACATCCTCTGCCTTTTTCTTTATAAATTCGTAATCCCCCCTTTTTGGATACCCATCACCCATGGCACTTTCATAGAGTCCGGAGCTACCGGTAAGGACTAAGGCCTTTACCTTTTTCGGGTATAGTTTGGTGTATAATAGACCGATATGTCCACCCAAGGAATTCCCTAAAAGAATAACGTTTTCTAATTCTTTGTGGGTAATAAAACCATCTAAAAACTTTGCGAAGCTCTTGACGTTAGTCTTGAGCATGGGCATGTCATATATGGGGAGTTCGGGAACAAGTACTTTGTAGCCCATAGCTGGAAAGTGATCCATTACCCCATTAAAATTGCTTAGTCCGCCCATAAGTCCGTGAAGAATTATGATTGGTGTTCCTTCGCCCACTTCCATGTAACGGTACTTCCCTTCTTTATTTATTTTGTTTTCCATGCACGAATGCTTGTAATCTTATGATGGCAAATATAGACAATTCATCATTACGCAAAGGTGACCAAATTTTTATAAAAGCCAAATTATTATTTTTTTTCCTACTTTTTTAGTGATTTCAACAAAAATCCAATCGGGGGAAACACCCTGTTTCACCTCCGAAATGAGGTGCTATATCGGATTTTATCAACAAAGTGGTATTTTGTGGTAAAATGTGGTAATAAATTCTATATATTTGAGTTGTCAATATATAACCCAGCTACTTCGTGATAAATTTCATCGGAACATTTGATTGTAAGGCAGATACCAAGGGTAGGGTGATGCTTCCGGTGGCGCTAAAAAATCAAATGTCCCCAGTGCTTAAGGATGGATTTGTCCTTAAGCGATCCGTTTTTCAGCCATGTCTGGAATTATACCCTATGGCGGAGTGGAATATTTTGATGCAGAAAATGAAAAAAATGAATCGGTTTTCGAAAAAAAACAACGATTTCATTCGACTGTTTTCAGCTGGGGTAAAGGTAGTGGAAATTGATACAACCGGAAGGTTGCTGATCCCAAAAGATTTGGTGAAGGTGGCCGGGATTAAGAAAGAGGTGGTGTTGAGTTCTGCTATCGATATTATTGAGATTTGGGATAAAGAGAGTTATGAAAAATCGCTGGGAGATACAGTGGAAGATTTTGCGAGTTTGGCAGAAGAAGTAATGGGAGGAGATGACTATGAGCTATCATAATGCAGTATTGTTAAAGGAGTCCGTTGATGGACTGGCTATTAAGCCGGATGGGGTGTATGTAGACGTCACCTTTGGTGGAGGTGGGCATTCCAGGGAAATCCTTAGTCGCTTAGGGGAAAAAGGTCGTTTATTGGCTTTTGATCAGGATGAGGATGCTCTGCAGAATACAATTGAAGATGAGCGTTTTCTCTTGATAAATCAGAATTTTAGATACCTAAGACAATATCTAAAATTTTACGGCGTGACCAAAGTGGATGGGGTGTTGGCAGATTTTGGGGTTTCTTCCCATCAGTTCGACAAGGCAGAGAGGGGGTTTTCTACGCGCTTTGATGCGGATCTGGATATGAGGATGAGCAAAACCAATAAGCTGTCGGCCAATGAGGTGGTGAATAACTATGATTACGACGAGTTAAGGAGAGTGTTGTTCGATTATGGGGACTTGCGAAACGCTAATGCAATGGCGAAGGCCATATTGGCACATAGGGAAACAGAGCCCATAAAGACCACTGCGCAGTTGAAAGAAGTGTTGGCTGCATTTTTACCCAAGCATAGGGAGCATAAGATATTGGCGCAGATATATCAAGCCATTAGGATAGAGGTGAATCAAGAGATCCAAGTGATAAAGGAATTCTTAGAGCAGGTTCCCGAAGTGATGGATGCAGGTGGAAGGCTTAGTGTAATTAGCTATCATTCCTTAGAAGATAGACTGGTGAAGCGATTTGTGAGAGCGGGTAGTTTTGAAGGGGAGCCAGAAAAGGATTTCTATGGGAATATAGACGTGCCGTTTAAGAAGGTGGGTAAATTGATTGTTCCCTCTAAGGCAGAGATAAAGGAAAATAATAGGGCACGAAGTGCCAAGCTAAGGATAGCGGAGCGGATTTAGTTGGGTTTGTCCAGTCTAAAACTGATTGTGGATTCTATTTGGTTTTTGAAGTATATAATATATAAGGTATAAGAACAGTGAAAAAAGGATTGTTGGATTTGTTAAAAGGTAAGTTTTTGGTGAGCGGAGGTGCGCCCAAGAATTGGCTGTTTATCATATTTATTTCTTTTTTGGCCACCATCATGATTACGAGTTCCCATAATGCCGATAGTAAGGTGCATAAAATTGCAGCCTTAAATGAGGAAGTGAAGGAGTTGCGAAGCGAGTTTGTGGAGGTGCGTTCGGATATGCAAGAGTTGAAGCTAGAGTCTACTATCTTAAAAATTGTAGAAGGGAAGGGGTTGTTTCCATCGGAGACGCCTCCAAAAAAAATAAAAGTTAAAACCGTAAAGGATAATTAGTGGCGGTAACGGAGAAAAACATATTGGTCCGATTGTATATAGTGGCAGGATGCCTTTTCCTGTTCGCTGCGGCTGTGTTGGTGAAACTGGTCAGTATACAAATGGTAGATGGTGATAAGTATAAGCAGCTTGCCATGGCCCGTACAGAGAAGGTGTTTACCATTGCTCCGAAGAGAGGTAATCTCTATTCCGATGACGGGAGTCTGTTGGCTACATCCGTTTCTAGGTATACCATCCGATTTGATGCCGTTACGGTTAGAGATAAGGATTTTGAGGAGCATATAAAACCCTTGTCAGATTCCTTGGCAAAGTTGTTGGGGAAACCCACTGCCCATTACCAGCGGTTGCTGCGTAAGGCGAAGGTAAATAATGATAGGTATGCGCTGGTGGCCCGTAACTTGGATTATTCCGACTATGTGGCCATTAAGAAATTTCCCTTGTTTAATAAGGGGCCTTATAAGGGCGGGTTAATTATAGAGCAAAAAATTGTTCGGGAGCATCCCTTAGGGAAGATTGCCGAGCGTAGCGTAGGTTATGAACGTGTAGACGAGAACGGTTACTATACCAGAGTGGGCTTGGAAGGTGCTTTTGGGGAGTATCTAAGAGGGGAAGAGGGAAAGCGTCTAAAACAAAGGATAGCCAAGGGGCAATGGAAACCCATTGGGTTAGACAATATTAAGGAGCCCAAGGACGGGTATGACGTGGTTTCTACGATAGATATCAATATACAGGACATTGCACATCACGCTCTTTTAAGGCAGTTAGAGAAATACGAGGCAGCACACGGAAGTGTTATTGTTATGGAAACCGAGACCGGAGAAGTAAAGGCTATTTCTAATTTGGGGAGGACTTCCGATGGGAAGTATTATGAGCGGTTAAACTATGCTATAGGGGAATCGCACGAACCAGGATCTACCTTTAAATTAATGTCCATGGTGGTGGCCCTAGAAGACAAGGTGATTGATACTAGTACCGTAATAGATACAGAAAAGGGATTGTACCGCGTCTATAATCGTACCGTAAGGGATTCCAAGTGGGGAGGGTATGGAAAGATTTCTATGGGTAGAGCATTTGAGGTGTCTTCCAATACCGCCTTTGCCAAGGTTATTAATAACTACTATAAAGACAATCCAGAAAAATTTGTAAACCGTTTAATGAACATGAACCTTCACAGGGAATTGGGAATGCCTATTAAAGGGGAAGGAAAGCCAGTAATTCGTTATCCTGGGGATAAGGGTTGGTCCGGGGTTTCCCTAGCGTGGATGTCATATGGGTATGAGGTGTCTCTTACTCCCTTGCAGACACTTGCCTTTTACAATGCTATTGCTAATGACGGGGAATTGGTAAAGCCAAGGTTAATCAAAGAAGTTAGGGAGTGGGATAAGACCATTATCAAATTTGATAAAGAAGTGATTAACCCATCTATCTGTTCTAAAGAGACCGCCGCCAAGGTGAGGCAGTTGCTTAAAAATGTGGTAGAGAAAAAGCATGGTACGGGGCATAGGTTATACTCTCCCAATTTCTCCATGGCGGGGAAGACGGGAACCACTCAAAAGAACTATTCCTCCAAAGATCCAGATAAGCTTGGGTACATATCCACCTTTGCGGGATATTTCCCGGCAGATGAACCAAAATACTCCTGTATTGTGGTGATTCACGAGCCTGATAAAAGCGTTGGTTATTACGGGGGCGATGTAGCGGGACCGGTTTTTAAATCGGTAGCGCAAAAGATATATGCCAGTTCCCCAATCATAGATGAGGTGGATTTAAATGAAGCGGGAGGGGAAAATTTAAACGAGGCCTATCAGGACTTTTTCGCCGCCGCAAATAAGAAATACAGTCAGTTGCCCAACGTGGAGGGCATGAGTGGTATGGATGCCATTTCCCTTTTAGAAAATTTGGGAATCACCGTAGAGGTTAAAGGCAACGGAAAGGTGAAAAAGCAATCCGTTTTAAAAGGAACCGATCTAAAAAAGGTCGATAAAATTATATTGGAACTATCATGAGATCCCTAAAAGACATATTATATGGAGTGGGACTTTCTGCAGTGAGTGGATCTACCTCGCAGCTAGTCAATGCCATTTCCTTTGATTCCAGGAAAGTGGAGGCAGGCAATGTCTTTGTAGCCATTAAGGGGGTGTTGGTAGATGGGCATCAGTATATCGATAAGGCTATCGAAGCTGGTGCAAATTCCATTGTTTGTGAGACGCTCCCAGCCAATATGGTTGGTGGTATAACCTATGTGGAAGTGGATGATGCCAATAGGGCCTTGTCCATTATGGCGTCCAATTATTATGGAAACCCCTCCAAGAGTTTAAAGTTAGTAGGGGTTACGGGTACCAATGGAAAAACAACCGTAAGCAGCCTGCTGTATCGTTTGTTTAAAAAAGCTGGGTATAAAGTAGGGCTTATATCTACCATAAAAATTATGGTCGATGAAAAAGAATATCCAACCTCCCTTACCACACCGGATGCACTCACCATAAACAAACACCTGCAGCTGATGACCGAAGAAGGGGTAGAGTTTTGTTTTATGGAAGTGAGTTCGCACGGATTACATCAAAAACGAACCGAAGGGCTAGTGTTCCAAGGAGCTGTTTTTACAAACCTCTCCCATGACCACTTGGATTACCACGCTACTTTTTCGGCCTATAGGGATACAAAGAAGTTGTTGTTTGACAACCTTCCCAAAAAGGCCTTTGCCCTTACCAATATAGACGATAAGAACGGTCTTGTAATGTTGCAGAACACCAAGGCTAGAAAGGTGACTTATGCCTTAAAATCCTATGCGGATTATAGGGCGCAAATATTGGAAAATCAGTTTGATGGACAGTTGTTGAAAATAGGTGACCATGAGCTTTGGTCTAAATTGATAGGATCCTTTAACGCCTATAACCTCCTCGCCATCTATGCCACCGCAGAGTTATTGGGGTTGGAGCAGTTGGAGATACTGAGGTTAATGAGCGAATTGGGGAGCGTAGATGGAAGGTTTCAAAATATGCGATCTAAGGAGGGAATTACTGCATTTGTAGATTATGCCCATACTCCGGATGCATTAAAAAATGTCTTGGAAACCATCAACGCACTGCGTACCGGGAATGAGAATGTGATTACCGTTGTAGGTTGTGGTGGGGATAGGGATAAAACCAAGCGCCCCGTGATGGGGAATATTGCTAGTACCCTTAGTAATACGGTAATATTTACCTCGGATAACCCTAGAACGGAATTGCCATCAAAAATTATTAGTGAGATGGAAGCAGGGGTAGAAGCGCAAAACTTTAAAAAAGTATTGTCTATAGAGAATAGGAGGCAGGCTATTAAAACTGCATGTCAGTTAGCCAAGGCCAATGATATTATTCTGATTGCGGGCAAGGGACACGAGACCTATCAGGAAACCAATGGAGTTCGGGTGGAATTTGATGATTTTAAAATAGTAAAGGAGTTTTTAATCGAAATGGGAAAATAACCCTGTAAATGGGTTGGAGAAAGAGCATGGGAAGAGGAAGAAGTATAATAGAAGGTAATATGGGAAGCCATACGAACATAACCGTAAATCAGTAAAACACAGACTAAAGAATGTTGTATTATTTGTTCGATTATTTAGATAAGGAATATGACCTGATTGGGGCAGGACTCTTTCAGTACCTCTCCTTTCGTGCTTCACTGGCGGTATTGTTGTCCTTACTGATCGCAACGGTGTATGGAAAAAAGATTATTGTATTTCTTCAAAAGAAACAAATTGGGGAAACAATTCGTGACCTAGGATTGGAAGGACAGCAAAAAAAGGCGGGAACTCCAACTATGGGAGGGCTCATCATTATTTTGGCAACCTTAATCCCTATCCTCCTTTTTGCTAAACTAGGAAATGTTTACGTGCAATTACTGGTAGTTACCATGCTATGGATGGGAGCTATAGGTTTCTTGGACGATTATATAAAAATTTTTAAGCGAGATAAGGAAGGATTAAAGGGAAGATTTAAGGTCTTGGGCCAGGTAGTCTTGGGACTTATCGTGGGGGTTACCCTGTATTTTCATCCCGAAGTCACCATGAAGGAAAGGGCGCAAGTAGCCGTCGTAGAGAATATGCAGGTAGTGCCTAAGTTGGGGGATGAGATTAAATCCATTAAAACAACAGTTCCTTTTTTCAAGAACAACGAATTGGACTATGCTAGCTTTATCTCCTGGATGGGTGAGGGCGCTAAGGATTATGCGTGGTTAATATTCATCCCGATCATTATCATTATTGTGACCGCCGTTTCTAACGGGGCAAATCTTACCGATGGGATAGATGGTTTGGCAGCAGGAACATCGGCTATAATAGTGGTGACGCTTATGTTGTTCACCTGGATTTCGGGCAATATAATTTTCTCCAATTACTTGGATATAATGTTTATTCCCAGGGTGGGGGAGCTGGTAGTATTTACTGCTGCCTTTGCTGGTGCCTTGGTAGGGTTTTTATGGTATAATGCATATCCGGCCACAGTATTTATGGGAGATACGGGTAGCCTTACCATTGGGGGGGTAATAGCGGTAATCGCTATAATCATTAGAAAGGAGCTGCTTATCCCAGTGCTGTGCGGAATTTTCTTTGCAGAGTCCATTTCGGTTATGTTGCAGGTAGGATATTTTAAGTATACCAAGAAAAAACTGGGAGAAGGGAAGCGTATTTTCCTTATGGCCCCGCTACACCACCATTACCAGAAAAAGGGATACCACGAGAGTAAGATCGTTACCCGGTTTTGGGTAGTAGGTATTCTTTTGGCAGTAGTGACTATTGTTACCCTAAAACTGAGATAAGATGGAGCGGTTGGTGATATTAGGCGGAGGTGAGAGCGGTGTAGGTACCGCTATATTGGCTAAGAAAGAAGGCTTTGATGTCTTTGTGTCCGACAAGGGAAGCATCAAAGAAAAGTATAAAAACGTTCTTAATCATTTTGAGATCGATTGGGAAGAGGGGAAGCATACGGAATCTAAGATTTTCAATGCTGATCTGATTATGAAGAGTCCCGGTATCCCAGATACCGTTCCCATGGTGATGGCAGTAAGGAAGGCGGGGATATCCGTGGTATCCGAAATAGAATTTGCCTCTAGATATTCCAACGCAAAAATTGTAGGAATAACAGGAAGTAATGGCAAAACAACTACTACCATGCTCGCCTATCATATTTTAAAGGAAGCGGGACTGGAAGTGGGAATGGCCGGTAATGTGGGGGATAGTTATGCTAAAATGGTGGCAATAAACAATTTTGACCACTATGTGTTGGAGATAAGCAGTTTTCAGTTGGACGATATTGTCCACTTTAAGCCCCATATAGCAATTATCACCAATATTACCCCAGATCATTTGGATAGGTATAACTATCAATTTGAAAATTATGTAGCGTCTAAGTTTAAAATAGCGCAGTATCAGACAAAAGAAGATTATTTAATATACAATGCAGATGATGAAGTTATAGTATCGTGGTTGAAACAACACCCAGTTCGATCCAAATTGGTTCCTTTTTCCTTGGAAAATACACTGAGGGAAGGGGCGTATATGGAGAACGAAAAGATTATTATTAAAATAGAAAATAACACTGTAGAAATGAGTACAAAATCGTTAGCCTTGGAAGGAAAGCACAATGTTAAGAATACCATGGCGGCTACCTCGGCGGCTACCTTAATTGGTATTAGGAAAGAGTCCATACGTCGCAGTATCGAGACTTTTCAGGGGGTAGAGCACCGATTGGAAAAAGTGCTTAAAATACATTACGTGCAATATATAAATGACTCTAAAGCCACCAATGTAAATGCTACCTATTATGCATTAGACAGTATGAGGACCCCCACGGTGTGGATCGTTGGCGGAGTGGATAAGGGCAATGATTATAAGCAATTAATGCCCTTAGTGAGAGAAAAGGTAAAGGCCATTATTTGTCTTGGTGAGGATAATGCCAAGATTAAGGATGCCTTTAGCAATGTGGTAGATCTAATGGTAGAGACCTTTAGTATGGAGCAGGCAGTAAAAGCGGCCTATAAGATTGCAGAGCGGGGAGATACGGTATTGTTGTCCCCAGCTTGTGCCAGTTTTGACCTGTTTGAGAATTATGAGGATAGAGGAAATCAATTTAAAGCAGCAATAAAGAAATTATAACCTGTGGTAGGATTCTTAAATAAAATAAATGGAGATAAGGCTATTTGGGCTGTGGTAGCCCTCTTGTCTATATTTTCATTTTTGCCCGTCTACAGTGCCAGTAGTAATTTGGTGTATGTGGTTGGTACTGGGACGGCAATGGGTTATTTGGTGAAACATGCCATCCTGATTCTAATGGGGTTTGGTATCATCTACGGTGTGCATCGCATACCTCCCCATTTTTTTAAGGGACTATCCATTATTGCGATGCCTATAGTGGTGGTGTTATTACTTTACACTATGGCCCAGGGGACGGTGATAGATGGGGCCAATGCTAGTAGATGGATCCTTATTCCCATAGTGGGAATTACCTTCCAGACCTCTAGCCTGGCGTCGGTAGTTTTAATGATTTATGTGGCACGCTACCTCACAAAGATTAAAGATAGGACCATTACGTTTAAGGAAAGCATTTTACCGCTCTGGCTACCTGTCTTTTTGGTGGTTATGTTGATTTTGCCAGCCAACTTTTCAACGGCAGCGATTATTTTTTCCATGGTGCTGTTATTGTGTTTTCTGGGAGGATATCCCTTTAAGTATTTGGTGGGAATGGTGGTTGTTGGACTTTTAGGGTTAACGCTATTTATCCTTACTGCCAAGGCGGTGCCAGACCTGTTTCCCAACAGGGTGGACACTTGGATCAGTAGAATAGAGAACTTTACAGATCCCGCTGATACCGAGGCCGATTATCAGATTGAAAGGGCAAAAATTGCCATAGCCACTGGAGGTATTATGGGGAATGGAGCAGGTAAGAGTGTAATGAAGAATTTCTTACCCCAGAGTTCCTCAGATTTTATATATGCCATAATAGTAGAGGAGTATGGATTGGTAGGTGGCTTTGTGGTGATGTTCTTTTATATGTTGTTATTATTTAGGATTGTGGTGGTTTCCAATAGTGCCTCCACAGTTTTTGGAAAGTTATTGGTTTTGGGGGTGGGGCTCCCTATTGTTTTTCAAGCCTTGATAAATATGGCGGTGGCAGTAGAGCTTTTTCCGGTTACGGGGCAAACGTTGCCATTGATTAGTAGTGGTGGGACCTCCAGTTGGATGACCTGTTTGGCAATTGGGATAATTCTTAGTGTAAGCAACAAAAGAACCCCCAAGGAGCCCGAAGAAATAGATGAGAATAACCCTTTGGATGTATTAAGTGGGCAGTTATAGATTTATATTATCCGGAGGAGGTACGGGCGGGCATATTTACCCGGCAATTGCTATTGCTAATGAGTTAAAGGCTCGTTATCCCGATGCAGAGTTTTTGTTCGTAGGAGCAGAAGATAGGATGGAAATGGAAAAGGTTCCACAGGCTGGGTATAAAATAGAAGGCTTGTGGATAAGTGGGTTACAGCGGAAACTAACCCTGAAAAATTTAATGTTTCCGTTTAAAGTAGTAAGTAGTTTGGTAAAAGCGGCTAAAATAGTAAACAGGTTTAAACCCGATGTAGTAGTGGGAACTGGCGGATTCGCTAGTGGTCCTCTGTTGAGGGTGGCTGCTGGTAAAGGAATACCATGCCTTTTACAGGAGCAGAATTCCTATGCGGGGATTACCAATAAGCTATTGGCCGGAAAGGTCCGTAAAATATGTGTGGCCTATGAAGGGATGGAAGCATTTTTTCCAGCTTCAAAAATTGTGAATACAGGGAATCCTGTAAGGAGTGACCTTGTTTCGGTGGCCGATATTGCGGAGGCAATGCCATTTTTTAAGCTAGAGACTGGTAAAAGGACCCTATTAGTATTGGGAGGAAGCTTAGGTGCCCGGAGGATAAATGAATTGATAGCCGAAAAGTTGCCCTTGTTCAGTAGTTTGGGAATTCAACTTATTTGGCAATGCGGTAAACTGTATTATGAGGAGTATAAAAAACATGAAAGTGACGCAGTAAGGGTGTTGCCCTTTATAAATAGGATGGATTTTGCTTATAGCGCAGCGGATATAATTATATCCAGAGCGGGAGCAGGTGCCGTATCCGAGTTGAGTATTGTGGGGAAACCGGTATTGTTTATCCCTTCGCCCAATGTAGCGGAGGACCATCAGACGAAAAATGCAAAGGCTATAGCAGATAAAGATGCGGCCATTTTAATTAAGGAAAAGGATTTGGAGTCAGACTTTGATGCTGCGTTTACCCAGTTGGTAGACTCTAAGGAGTATAGGGAGACCCTTGGTCGGAATATTGTAAGGCTGGCCAAGCCCCATGCTACAAAGGAAATTGTAAACGAAATTGAAAAATTATTAGAATAAACGGAATTCATAGGTGGAATTCACTTGGAGATAACATGAATATAAAAGATATACATAACGTCTATTTTATAGGGATTGGAGGTATTGGTATGTCTGCCCTTGCCAGATATTTCAATTTTATTGGGAAGTCGGTTTCTGGGTACGATAAAACAAGTACTCCCTTAACCCAAGACCTTATGTCTCATGGTATCCAAGTACATTATGAGGATAACCTAAGTCTTATTCCAAGTGGTTATAGGGACCCGGAGAAAACCTTGGTGGTGTATACCCCAGCGGTTCCAGGAACCCATAAAGAGTACACCTACTTTAAAGCCAATGGTTTCCAAGTAAAGAAACGCTCGGAGGTGTTGGGGATGATTACCAAGGATAGCTTCTGCTTTGCGGTGGCTGGTACACATGGGAAAACCACCGTGTCCTGCATTTTGGCCCATATCTTAAAAGAAACCGGAATGCCATTGACCGCTTTCTTAGGGGGGATCTCCGAGGATTTTAATAGTAATTTTTTATTGGAGGGAACGGAGTATTCCGTAGTGGAAGCGGATGAGTTTGATCGTTCCTTTCTTCAGTTGTCGCCCAATATAGCCTGTATCACTTCTATGGATGCAGATCATTTGGATATATATGGTAATAAGGATGAGTTGGTAAAATCTTTTAAGGATTTTACAGCAAGATTGAAGCCTAATGGTAAACTGTTTGTGCGCAACGGACTGCCCATAGAAGGCATTACCTATGGTTTGGAAGACGATTCGGATTATAGTATTGTGAACCTCGCTATAGAAGATGGAGCCTATGTATTTGATATCCGTACGCCGGAAACAACTGTGGAGCGCGTCCGATTCCATAAGCCAGGACATCATAATTTGCTGAATGGATTGGTAGCTTTTGCCATGGCCTCCCAATCTGGTGCCTCCTTAAGATCCCTTGCTGATGCTTTGGGAACCTTTAAAGGGGTGCAAAGAAGATTTTCATATCAAATAAGAACGGAAAAATTTGTTTTTATAGATGATTATGCCCATCATCCCACGGAAATAGATGCCGTACACCAGGCAGTTTCAGAAATGCATGCTGGGAAAAAAGTGTTGGCGGTGTTTCAGCCCCACCTCTTTAGCAGGACGCGAGATTTTATAGATGATTTTGCTCGTAGTCTTTCTAAGTTTTACAGTGTATTACTGCTGGATATTTATCCGGCAAGAGAGGAGCCCATAGCCGGAGTAAATTCTCAATGGCTGTTGGATAAGATGGAGGGGACAAATAAAAAATTAATAGATAAGGAAGGCCTTATAGCGGAAATAAAAAGTCAGGCTCCCGATGTCTTATTAACTATTGGGGCAGGTGATATTGGATTGGAAGTTCAAAAAATTAAAAAGGAGTTACAATGAGGTTAAATTGGAGTTTCATAAAAATGGGAGTCTTGTTGCTGATTGTAATGGGACTATTTGCCTTTTCCAATGTAAGGAACAGTAACAGGCAGATTGGAAAGGTAGAAGTGAAATTTGTGGGAGATCAAAATTTATATATGACCCATGAGACGGTTAATAAAATGTTGATACAAAACTATGGTGATCTAGCTAATTTGGCTAAAGAAAATATAGTTTTGAATAGAATAGAAAAAGAGATTGAGGCCAATGAAATGGTCAAGGATGCCCAAGTTTTTCTTACCCTAACTGGTGAACTTGTGGTAAAGGTAGAGCAACGGAAGCCCATTGCAAGGGTAGCAGGAAGCACAAGATTCTATTTGGACGAAGAGGGGAAACCCATGCCTTTTTCTAGATATCACTCTGCCAGGGTTCCTTTAATAACAGGGAAAATAGATGAAAACTCCCTTAAGGATGTCTATAAGATTTTAAAGTTTAGCGAGACAGATGAATTTCTAACAAAGAACATTATAGGAATTCATATAAGCGAGGATAACAAATACCTACTAAAATTTAGGGTGGAGGATTTTGTGGTGGATTTAGGAGATGTGGAAGATTTAAATAAAAAGTTCAGCAATTTTAGGGCTTTTTATGTGAAGGCCTATAAGGATAAATCGTTGGACGATTATCATACAGTGAGTTTAGCGTTTAACAACCAGGTAGTGTGTACCAAAAATTAAGTTATGGAAGAAGGTAATTATTCAGTTGGGTTGGATATAGGGACCACAAAGATTGTGGCTATTATAGGAAAGGAGAATGAATACGGCAAGATAGAGATTTTGGGTATTGGTAGGTCTAAGAGTTTGGGTGTGCACCGTGGGGTGGTCAATAATATTACTCAAACCATAAAGTCCATACAGCAGGCTGTAGAGCAGGCAGAAGCCAATTCTGGCTTAAAGATTAGTTCGGTGGTAGTTGGTATTGCGGGGCAACATATAAGAAGTTTGCAGCACAGTGACTATATCACTAGACCTAACTCCGAAGATGTAATAAATGAACACGATGTGGATAAGTTGTGTAATCAGGTATATAAACTGGTTATGCTGCCAGGTGAGGAGATTATCCATGTGCTGCCTCAAGAGTTTAAGGTAGATGGGCAGGCAGAAATTAAACAGCCCATGGGAATGTACGGGGGTAGGTTAGAAGCCAATTTCCACGTAGTAGTAGGGCAGGTTTCTTCTATCCGAAATGTGGGTAGATGTATAAAGAGCGCCGGATTAAATTTGGCCAATATTACTTTGGAACCGTTAGCCTCGGCCAATGCAGTACTGAGCCAGGAAGAAAAGGAAGCCGGAGTGGCTTTGATAGATATAGGTGGTGGTACCACGGACTTGGCCATTTTTAAGGACGGAATTATTCGCCATACAGCCGTTATTCCTTTTGGGGGTGGTGTTATTACTGAAGATATCAAAGAGGGATGCTCCATTATAGAGAAACAGGCAGAACTGTTGAAAATTAAATTTGGATCTGCATGGCCGGGAGAGAATAAGGATAACGAAATAGTTTCCATACCTGGTTTAAGAGGAAGGGAGCCCAAGGAGATTACCTTGAAAAATCTATCGAAGATCATTCATGCCCGTGTGGTAGAAATTGTGGAGCAGGCGTATGTAGAGATTAAAAACTACGGCCATGAGGAGCAAAAGAAGAAATTGATCGGTGGTATTGTATTGACAGGTGGCGGTAGCCAATTGAAGCACTTAAAGCAATTGGTAGAATATATCACTGGGATGGATACTAGGATTGGATATCCCAATGAGCATTTGGCGGGCGATTCCGATGCCGAGATTGCCAGCCCCTTGTATGCTACTGCAGTGGGACTTTTGATGAATTCTGTACAGAATAAACCAAAAGTATTACAGGAGCAGGAGAAGGAAGTAAAAGAAAAAGAAGTAGAAAACAAGTCCACGGAACAGGAGGCGGATGTGCAAACCAAGCCAAATGTGAAAAAGGAACGAACTACCATTTTTGACAAATGGTTTGAGAGGTTCAAGGATTTTTTAGATAATGCAGAGTAACGCATAGATTAACAACACAGAAAAGTAAACCAGTAAATTAATTAAAATGAGCAAAAACACTGAATTTGAAAATATATCCTTTGATTTGCCCAAGAATCAAAGTAATGTAATAAAGGTCATCGGTGTCGGTGGAGGGGGGAGTAATGCAATCAATCACATGTTCCAGGCCGGGATCAATGGGGTAGATTTTATTATTTGTAACACAGACTCCCAGGCATTGGATAATAGCCCCGTTCCCCATAAAATACAGTTGGGGGTTTCCTTAACGGAAGGTTTGGGGGCTGGTGCCAATCCAGAGGTTGGAGAACAAGCAGCTATAGAAAGCTTGGAAGAGATAAAAGCCATGTTGGAAACAACAACAAAAATGGTATTCATAACAGCCGGTATGGGCGGGGGAACAGGTACTGGTGCTGCCCCTGTTATTGCCAAAATGGCGAAAGAATTGGATATCCTTACAGTGGGGATTGTAACCATGCCTTTCCTTTTTGAAGGTAAAATGCGTTGCCAACAAGCTCAGTTGGGAATAGAAAAATTGCGCGCCAATGTAGACTCTCTTATTGTTATTAATAATAATAAACTTAGGGAGGTATACGGTAATCTTGGGTTTAAGGCGGGCTTCTCCAAGGCAGATGAGGTCTTGGCCACCGCTGCCCGCGGTATAGCAGAGGTAATTACCCATCACTATACCCAAAACATCGATTTACGCGATGCTAAAACTGTGTTGTCTAATAGTGGTACCGCCATTATGGGATCGGCTACCTCTTCTGGGTCTTCAAGGGCCAATGAAGCAATCATGAAAGCATTGGATTCTCCCCTGCTAAATGATAACAAAATCAAGGGGGCTAAGAACGTATTGTTGTTAATCGTTTCCGGATCACAAGAGATTACCATTGATGAGATTGGTGAGATCAACGACCATATTCAGAATGAAGCCGGATTTGGTGCCAATATCATCATGGGTGTTGGAGAAGATGAAGGATTGGGTGAGGCAATCGCAGTAACGGTGATAGCCACGGGATTTAATGTAGACCAGCAGGACGACATTGTGAATACCGAATCCAAGAAAATTATACATACCTTGGAAGATGAGCAAAAGGCAGAACAGGTGTTAACATCAAAGCAGGTTGTTCACCATCTGATAGAGGAAAAAGAGGAGGTTAAACCTGCTCCGGCCCCAGCACCGGCTCCCGCTCCTATCAAAAAGGAGACAGACAGGCCGCAATCTAACATGGATCTAATTCCAACCTCTAGCTATATTAAGAATTTTAATGTGTATTATGAGGAGGTGCTCTCAGAGGAGAATCACGATGATTTTGTAATTATCAATGCCAATGAAGACATCAAGGATATTGAGGTAGTAGAACCAAAGGAAGTTCCTAGCAAGCAAGTGTCGGAAGATCAATTTATGATTAGTTTTGACATGCCCTTAGCAAAAAAGCCAGAGGAGAAGGAGGAGCCTCAGCATACCATTACTTTTGATTTAGAGGATGAAATAAGGGACATGAAGGTACGCGACCATGTAGAGGTTGCACCAGAAGCCCAATACAATAAAGAGGGGGAGAAGCGTTATAGCTTGGACGATTATATGGAGCTGGAAGACCAGCTTAACTCGGCCAAATCAAAAGCTCAAAATCAAAAATCCGAGCTACGCGAAGACGAGGCACTATTGTTTCGCACAAAAACCGTGGAAAGGGAAACACCCGCTCCAGCAAGGGAAATACCGGAGGAAATAGATCCGATAAATACGCCTTTGGATACTTTGTTAAAGGAACGTGCAGATGAGCGCCGTAGGAAATTGAAGGATTTTAATTATAAGTTTCAAAATAGCCTTAGCAATCTGGAAGAAATTTCCAAACAGCCGGCCTATAAGCGCCAGGGAGTTGACTTGAATGAAAATCCAAGACAGAATAAGGTCTCTAGGATGAGCTTAGGGGAGGATAGTAATGAGGAGATTCAATTACGTTCCAATAACTCTTATTTACATGATAATGTAGATTAAGCGAACCCAATTATTTTATGAAGTTTAAACCTGAAAATACTATTTGTTTTCGGGTTTATTTTTTTATCTTCGCAGGGCAAAAAAAATAGGCTATGGGATTACAGCAGCGTATAATGGAGGATATGAAAGTAGCGATGAGAGCCAAGGATACAGTGGCTTTGGAATCGTTACGTGCCATTAAATCAGCTTTATTACTTGCACAGACCGAAACTGGTTCTGGAACAGAACTCACCGAAGAGGATGAGATTAAGTTGGTGCAAAAGTTGGTTAAACAGCGTAAGGATAGCGCTGCAATTTATGTAGAGCAAGGACGGGAAGATTTGGCAGCGCCAGAATTGGAACAAGCCGCTGTCATAGAAAAGTTTCTGCCAGAGCAATTGTCGGAAGAGGAAATTGAAAAGGTAGTTGCCAGGATTATTGAGGAAGAAGGAGCTTCAGGAATGAAGGATATGGGGAAAGTAATGGGGAGAGCTTCCAAGGAATTGGGTGGACAGGCAGATGGAAAAACCATTTCTAATATTGTAAAGAAGAATTTAAGTAACTAATTTTGTACCGACCTTTTGTGTCGGATCATACGGCCCCGTGGCGCAACTGAATAGCGCATCAGATTTCGGCTCTGAGGGTTGGGGGTTTGAATCCCTCCGGGGTCACGAATAAACCACAAAAAAGTGGTTGTGCAAGCGAGCTTCAAAAAAGAAGCTCGCTTTTTTTTTGAAGCTTGTCGCCGCACAACTTTTTGTGGTTTTCAA
>NZ_MTAZ01000020.1 GCF_002150785.1 Arenibacter amylolyticus
GGTACACTGTACCTTTGTCTCTCGGCCCTGGACAAGCAAAGAAAATGAAAGAAAGTTTAATTGTGGTTAAAGGTATTAATTGAAATCCGATGAATAATTTCTACTCAAACCAACATTAATTAGTCATGATCAAATAATGGGGCTTCACTTTTTAAGGGCGCTATAGCCCTATATAATTCAAACACCACTACAGTAAACCGTAATTATATCACTATATGAAACTTTTTATTCTAACTTATATATCCATTATAACAGCGCTCTCTCTTTTTCTTTTCAACGATAACGATAAGGAGTTAAAAGAAAGCATTAAACGCGGGTACGATATCTATAACGATTTTTGCGTTACCTGCCATCTGCCCAATGGCGAGGGAGTAGAAAACACTTTCCCTCCGCTGGCCAAGGCCGATTATTTATTGAAGAATAGGGAAGAAAGTATCCGAGGTGTCAAATTTGGGCAACAAGGGGAAATTGTAGTAAATGGCGTTACCTATAATAATACCATGCCGGCTATGGGATTGGACGATGAAGAAATTGCCGATGTAATGAACTACATCCTCAACTCATGGGGCAACAAAGGGAAAGACATTGTTACCCCCGAAGAGGTCTCTAAAATACAGAAGAAATAATTTTAGGATTTTTGGGCGTCGATCACCTTTTTTACAGAACCATATTTCTTCAATAAGGTTTCCGCCTCCTTATACTCCAAATTTAGCTCTTCCACCAAGTAACGTGTACCCCGGTCTACCAGTTTAATATTGCTCAACTGCATGTTCACCATTTTATTTCCCTTAACCCTTCCAACCTTGATCATGAGGGCTGTGGAAATCATATTGAGCACCAGTTTTTGGGAGGTTCCACTCTTCATTCTGGTACTTCCAGTGACAAACTCCGGGCCTACATTTACCGCAATGGGTATTTCCACTGCCATGGCCAAAGGCGATCCAGGATTATTGGTGACACAGGCCGTAAGCAAGCCGTTGGACTTCGCTTCTTTTACTCCCCCAATTACGTAGGGCGTAGTTCCAGAAGCAGCTATCCCAACCACTGCATCATTCTCATTGATATCATAGGCCAAAAGATCCTTCCACGCCTGTTGGGCATCGTCCTCTGCATTCTCCACTGCGTTCCGGATGGCAGAATCACCCCCCGCAATCAAGGCAATCACCCTATCGTGAGGCAATCCGTAGGTAGGCGGAATCTCTGAGGCATCTAGGATCCCCAATCTACCACTGGTTCCCGCTCCAATATAAAAGAGTCGGCCCCCTTTATTAAATCGTTCTACCAAGGCGTTTACCAATTGGGTAATGGCAGGAATTTCATGCTCTACCGCTAGGGCTACCTTCTTGTCCTCCTCATTAATATTTTTTAAGATCTCATCGGTATCCATTAACTCCAAATCGTTGTAATGGGAGGGCATTTCGGTTATTCTTTTGTACTCGGACATACTTGCTACTGTTGTATTGTTCATTATTCTATTTTATACCAAGCGTACAGGATCTTTCCACCTAACCTTGTTTCTTAGATTAGTGGCAAAAGCTTGGGTTCCTGCTTTATTGCTCTATTTCGTTTTTATTATTTCTTTCTAAAATGGACTTCCTCCTCATTTACCAACTGCATAGATTAATCCCTTCTTTTTCTCTTCTTCTCAATAACCAACGAGTTTCACATTGGGAGTTTATAAGAGTTCAAATCGCTTGTCGCGATAATACCCTAGTAGGGAATCTTTTGGATCCAACTCGGTAATCAGGGTGTCTATATCCTCTAGGTCACAAATTTTATATCGTTGAATGGTATTCAGTTTTTCAGATATTACGGGGGCTACTATTTTTCTGGACGCCTTGATCATGGATTTCTTCAACTGCACAATTTCCCAATCAAATTCGGTAAGACCATGTGATAGGTCAATAGAGTGGGTTCCCAGAAAACACAGATCCACAGAAATCTCGGACAACATATGGATGGCACTACCACCAACCGTAATTTGAGAATCCTTAGACACCCGGCCTCCTATAAAAATGACCTCTACATTAGGCTTTACTAATAACTGGCTAGCTACGGGGAGACTGGGCGTAAAACAGGTCAGTTTTAAATTGGGCGGCAACAATCTTGCCATTTCCATATTGGTAGTTCCTCCAGTAAATAGGATTACCTGTCCGTCCCTTAACAAAGAGATTGCCTTTTCACAAATTATAGACTTTTCATCCTTGGAATACACCTGAACGCCCTGATAGTTATAATTGTGAAACCCTAAGGAAATAGCGCCCCCGTGGACCTTTTGGAGCTTCTTTTTTCGATGCAATTCCGTTATATCGCGTCTCACTGTGTCAACAGATACATTCACCAGGTCGGCCATATCGGGTAACAACACCCTATTATGCCTTCTAACCTCGTTTAATATTATTTGTTGTCTCTCCGCTTTTAACATAATTGTAACAATAAGAACAAAGATAAACATTTAAGCATGCGATTGCAGTATTTTGAAGGCAAATCAAAAAAATATTGCAAAAAATTGCAAACCATGCGTTTTATTGCCTATTTTTGGAAAGACATCTGTGTGTTTTGTTTCATAACTTGCAAAAAATTGCAATAAACCGAATCAATTGGAACAGCTGCCTCACTGAATTATTAACGTAAATTTTACAAATTGAGCTAAGATTAAAAGTCATCTAACCTTTTTAACAGTACCCTTTTCACAACCGATTTAAATAACTCATTAAACTAACATTGATTATGGAAAAACGATTTCAAAAATCATTTTTGTTCTTGGCGTTTCTGTTTACCATACAAATATGGGGACAGTCTAAAACCGTCACAGGGGAAATTTACGACCCCGAAGGAGTACCTATCCCAGGTGCGGGAATCTATGTAAAGAATACCACCAATGGTACCGTATCCGATTTTGACGGGAAATTCTCCCTTCAAATTCCGGTAAGTAGCAATACCGTGCTGGTATTTTCTTCATTGGGCTTTATGCAACAAGAAGTAACTGTTGGCAACAGAACCAACTTCACCATTACCCTACAGACCAATGTAGAGGGCCTAGATGAGGTGGTAGTAGTAGGATATGGTAGCCAGAAAAAAAGAAATGTCACCGGAGCGGTAGCCGCAGTAGATACCGAAATTCTAACGTCAAGACCAATTACAGACGTGGCTAGAGGGTTACAGGGAGCCACTCCCGGACTTACCATTACCTCCCCTAGTGGACAAATTGGTGAAAATCCAGTCATTAAACTAAGGGGATCTGTAGGAACCTTGGGGACAGGAGGTGGCGCACAGCCATTAATCTTGGTAGATAACGTGGAAATCCCTAGCCTACAATCTATTAACCCAGAAGATATAGAGGAAATTTCTGTTCTAAAGGATGCCGCTTCTACTTCTATATACGGAGCACGTGGAGCTTGGGGAGTTATCCTTATCACTACTAAAAAAGGAAGAAAGAACAGCGCCCCTACCGTAAGCTATTCTAACAACTTTTCTTGGGCAACACCTACGGTTACCCCAAAGGTAGCCCCAGCAGCAGAAGGCGCCGAAATGGCCTTTGCCGCGGTTAATAGAAGAATACCCTCCTTGCAGTCCTTTGGTATAGTTGGTATGCGAATAGACCAGCTAGCCATTCAAAAAATGAGGGAATGGGACCAGCAGTACGCCGGACAAGACCTAGGAATGGAAATGGTAGAAGGCAGGGATTACGAAATAAGGGATGGAAACCTTTTTTTCTATAGATCATGGGACCCTAGAAAGCTTTTCGTAAAAAAGTGGGCACCACAGCAAAAGCAAGATTTCTCGGTTACTGGTGGAGGTGAAAACACCACCTACTACCTTGGACTGGGTTATTTAAACCAAGGCGGGGTATACAAAACCAATCCAGACCAATACGAGCGTTACAACCTTAACCTCAGCATTAATTCTACGGTAACGGACTGGTTGGATATCAGAGCCAAAGTATCCCACAACAATTCGGCCACTACAGAGCCGTTTAAGTTTGGATCTAATACCTATGACGCTTGGTACTATACCACTAGATGGCCAGCCTACTATCCTTATGGAACAGTAGATGGGAAGCCATTTAGAAACCATATTTCCGAAGTGGAACAAGCTAAAATGAACGAAAATAACTATAGCTTATCCAGAATTAATTTAGGAACCACCATCACTCCTATAGAAGACCTATCGGTTAATTTCGACTTTACCCATGACAGGGTGGAAGAGCACGAAAAACAAGTAGGAGGTACCCTTAAGGCCTACAACTTCTGGGCACAAGGAGCAAACTTCTCCTATGTTCCCTATAGTAGCTCTGCCTATGACCGTGTACAATACAACTCGGAGTGGAGTAGAAGGAATACAGCCAAAGCCTACCTAACCTACGACAAGGACCTAGGAGACCACAACTTTAAATTTACCCTAGGGGGAGATATGGAGAAATATGATTACTGGTTCCATTACTCCCAAAGAAGAGATCTACTAAATCCAGACCAAGGAGAGTTGGCCCTTGCCACTGGCGATCAATATGCCAATGGTAGTAGAAGCAAATGGAATACCTTGGGCTTCTTTGGAAGAGCAAACTACTCCTACAGAAATAAGTTGTTATTGGAGTTAAATGCCAGATATGATGGATCTTCCAGACTATCTTCCGATAATAAGTGGGGCTACTTCCCCTCGGTATCTGCCGGTTATATCCTTACCGAAGAGAACTTTATGGATGCGTTAGATCCTACCTTGTCCTTCTTAAAGCTTAGGGCCTCTTACGGATCCGTAGGAAATCAAAACACCTACCTGTCCAGCATTTATAGAATTATGTCTTCCAGATCTTCTGGATGGCTTATAAACGGGAACAATCAGGTTACCACAGGGACTCCAGGAGCATTGCCTTCCTCGTTAACTTGGGAAACGGTTACTACGCTAGACTTTGGTTTAGATGCGAAGTTTTTTGACAATAAGCTAGGATTAACCTTTGACTGGTACGAGAGAACCGTTAGCGATATGCACAGCTCTGGTGTTACCTTGCCAAATACCTTTGGTACCTCCTCTCCAAGACGTAACTATGGAGAACTACAGACCAAAGGATGGGAACTGAGCTTGGATTTTAAACATCAATTTAACAATGACCTTAGGGTGAATGCCTTAGTAACCCTAACCGATTTTAAAGAGAAGTTGACCAAATTCTCCAACACCACTAAGAGTATCTACTCTAACTATGAAGGTAGAGTGCTGGGTGAGATATGGGGTTATGAAACAGATAGATTCTTTACTGAAGACGATTTTAATGCCGATGGTAGTTATGCCGATGGTGTACCCAATCAGGATATTTTTGAAACCAACTCCTGGTTTAAATACGGTCCTGGAGACGTAAAGTTTAAAGACCTTAATGGCGATGGCGTGATAGATTACGGTACCAATACCGTGGGCGACTCTGGCGATATGAAGGTCATAGGAAACTCTACCCCTAGATACCAATACGGGATTCAGTTGGGCGCCAATTTTAAAGGAGTAGACCTAAGCATGTTTATGCAAGGAGTAGGTAAGCGCGATTTCTGGGCTAACGGTCCGGTATTTATCCCAGGATATAGGTATGGGGAAGGATGGTACGAGCATCAGTTAGATCACTGGACTCCCGAGAATCCAAATGCCTACTATCCAAGACCCAATGACCAGCAGCAGAGCAATAGCAGGATGAACTTTTTACCACAAACAAAGTATATGCTGAATATGTCCTACCTGCGTATGAAGAACATCACCTTGGGATACTCTTTCCCAGAGTCTGTCCTAAACAAGTTAAAGGTAGATCGACTAAGACTGTACCTAAGTGGTGAAAACTTATTTGAATTTAGTGGAATACAAATTCCGGTAGATCCAGAGGTAGACTATACCAACGCAGGTACCAATGACACCTCAACTTTTGGAAGGGTCTATCCATTTAGAAGATCGTATTCATTTGGACTTCAACTTTCCCTATAATTTTAAACATTGAAAAATATGAAGACTATACATAAAATATCACTACTTTTCCTTTGCTTTATAGCATTCGTAGGATGTGAAGATGACTTATTGGATGTACCACCACAGGATATGTTGGTAGACGAAACCTTCTGGACAAGTGAAGGGAACGTAAAGACCTTTGCCTTTGGTTTCTACTCTGGATACTTTAGTGGTTACGGTTCTGGGTACACCTGGGGAAATTATTTCTCCGGACAATCCCTAAACGATGATTTTGCTCCCACCAACCCGCCAAGGTTTGCCTTGCAGGTACCCACTTCTGGTGGTGGATGGAGTTTTAGCTGGGTTAGAAAGGCCAATATATTCATAGATCGTGTGCAAACCGTTCCTATGGAACAGGAAGCCATAGACCACTGGACGGGAATAGGAAGGTTTTTTAGAGCCATGGAATACCATGACCTGGTGGCCCGATTTGGGGATGTTCCTTATTTTGACCAAGAATTATCAGAAGAGGATAACGAACAATTGTACAAGACAAGGGACGAAAGAACCTTTGTAATGGATAAGGTATTGGAAGACCTTCAGTTTGCTGCTGCCAACGTAAGGGCATCCGTAGATAACGATGGCTTAGAAGTAAACAAGGATGTAGTATTGGCCTTTATGTCGCGCATCATGCTATATGAAGGAACTTGGCAGAAATACCATGAAAACAATAGTGCAAAAGCCACCGAGTATTTGGAAGCTGCCAAATGGGCCGCAGATCAAATTATCAACTCTGGCAACTACTCCTTGGCAAACTATAGGGAGGTATTTAGCTCCTTGAGCCTAGCCTCTAACCCAGAGGTAATCCTATACAGAGAATACGAGCCAGGCCTTATTACCCACGCCCTAAACAGCTATAACAATAAGGAACCACAAACCGGAATTTCCAGGAATGCCATTGAGTCCTATCTTGCAGAAGATGGATTGCCTATCTCCTTATCTCCTTTGTACCAAGGTGACCAAGGTATAGAAAAGGTTATGGCCAATAGGGATGGTAGAATCTACGAGACTTTTGTATCTACCGAACTAAGGATCAACGGGGTAGCACCCAACCATTCCACAACAGGAATCGCCACCCATAAGTTCTTAAACGAAAGTATTAAGGACGATCCTATAGGAAGCTCTAACCTTAACCCAACAGACGCTCCAATTATCCGATACGGAGAGGTGCTACTGAACTATATTGAGGCTGTTGCAGAGTTGGCAACCCTAGGAGGCGCCAGCGTAACACAGGGAGACCTGGATAAATCCATCAATGTATTGCGAGACCGCGTAGGTGTAAACCTGCCACATCTGCAAGTATTGGGAGATAATCCTGCTGTAAATGGTGTAATCTATGACGACCCTAATAGAGATCCGGAAGTTCCAAGTCTGCTTTGGGAAATACGCAGGGAAAGAAGAGTGGAGCTGATTATGGAAGGTTTTAGATTGGACGACTTAAAGCGTTGGAAAAAGTTAGAATACGTAGACCAGGTAGCCAACCCAGAAATTAATCAGGGAGCTTGGATCAAGAAATCTGACTATCCAGATAGCGAGCTAAACGATATAACGCTAACAGACGGTGAGGAAGGCTATATCATACCAACCTCAGCAGCTGCATCACTCCGGGTATTTGACAATGAAAGAGTGTATTTAAGCCCACTCCCATTAGACCAGATTACCCTGTATGCCGACCAAGGCGTAACTTTGGAGCAAAACCCAGGATGGTAAGCACCACTAATTCCTGATTGCAAATCTAAAGTACTTCAGAGCATAGCTCTGAAGTACTTTTTTTTCATTATTATTCACTTGTTACCTACCTAAAAGGACATTTTATAACATCAAATTCCATTTTAACACCAATGAGAATAAACCCCTTACACATTATACTTCTTGGGATGCTCAGCATCCTATTCCTGGGATGTGCCTCTTCCAAAACATCGGCTTATTTAAACAAACAGCCCATCCGCACAGCGGCCACCAATAAAAAAGCGGTAAAATGGGACCCAAATACACCGTATAATATAGAAGAATTTAGAGCTGCATGGGTAGCCACTGTTGCTAATATCAACTGGCCCAGCTCCCCCGGACTCCCAGTCCATGAACAAAAAAAGGAAGCCCTAGAATTGCTAGATCTACTGGAAGAAAACAATTTTAATGCAGTTATTTTCCAAGTACGGCCACAGGCAGATGCCCTCTACAAAAGCAACCTAGAACCTTGGTCTTATTACCTTACAGGAAATCAAGGAGCTGCCCCGGACACAGCCTATGATCCCTTGGAATTCTGGATTCAAGCTGCCCACCAAAGAGGATTGGAATTACACGCTTGGCTAAACCCCTACAGGGCACACCATACGGCGGGAGGGGAAATAAGCGATCAATCCATCATAAAAACCAACCCAGAATTAGTGGTTTCCCTAGAAAATGGTATGTATTGGATGGATCCCTCCCTACAAGGAACCCAAGACCATTCCCTGGCAGTAGTGATGGATATTGTAAATCGCTACGATGTAGATGGCATTCATTTTGACGATTACTTCTATCCCTACGACTCCTATAACAACGGCAAAGATTTTCCAGATGACAGTAGCTGGCAAGCCTACCTGGCAACTGGCGGCAAATTATCCCGAGCAGATTGGAGACGCCAGAGCGTAAACACCTTTATAAAAACCGTCTATACCGAGATTAAATCCTCCAAACCCCATGTGAAATTTGGCCTTAGCCCCTTTGGTATATGGAGACCGGGATACCCAGAATCTGTGGTAGGTCTAGACCAATACGATAAACTATATGCCGATGCCAAGCTTTGGCTAAACGAAGGTTGGGTAGATTACTACACCCCGCAACTCTATTGGAGGATTAATAAAAAAGGCCAAAGCTTCCCAGAACTATTGGGATGGTGGCAAAGCGAAAACCACAAACAACTTCACCTATGGCCCGGTCTAAATATTGGCCTAGGAGGCGATGAGAAAAATACCGATGAAGTAATTAACCAGATTATGATTACCCGTGGCATGGTTCCCAAAAGCAAAGGTGCCGTTCATTGGAGCATTGCCCCCTTGGTAAAGTACGATAGTTTGGCAATGGCCATAAAACAAGGGCCCTATAACAACAAATCATTGGTACCCGCTTCGCCATGGTTAAATAACTCCCCCCTCTCTCCACCAAGCCTACAAATAAAAAAGCAGCTAGGGGAAGTTGAGTTTTCCTGGGAACACCCAATAGAAAACAAGGTATTTAGATGGGTTTTATATTACCAACGGCAAGGTAAAGGCTGGGAACACACCATCCTAAATAAAGGAGATAGATCCATCACCCTACCGCTTAGCCTAGAAAATGGTAAATTCCCCCTGCGCAAAGTAGGACTAACCGCAGTGGATAGGACCGGCAACCAAAGTGAATTTTTTGAATTGGAAATCAACTAAAATTACCCCCTATGAGCCCATTGATTGTATTTGGAGTGATCGCAGCCTATTTTGGGTTGCTTATGGCTATTAGCTACTTCACCTCTAAGAATTCTGATAACAAAACTTTTTTTACAGGAAACAAAGAATCGCCCTGGTACCTAGTTGCTTATGGAATGGTAGGCGCCTCCCTTTCCGGAGTCACCTTTATTTCCGTTCCGGGAGAGGTGGGCAATACCGCCTGGACCTACCTACAATTCGTAATGGGCAATATGGTGGGCTATGCCGTAATTGCCTTTGTGCTTATCCCATTGTTCTACAAGTTAAATCTAATTTCGATCTATGGATACCTAAAAGACCGATTTGGAATAAAATCCTATCGTACGGGGGCCTCATTTTTTATCATCTCCCAGACCATTGGCGCCTCCTTCCGTCTCTTCCTTGCCGCATTGGTTTTGCAAATTGCATTTTTTAATGCTTTTGGAATTCCCTTTTGGGTGACGGTTTTTATAACCATTCTATTGATTTGGCTGTATACCTATAAGGCAGGAATAAAGACTATAGTGTATACGGATACCTTACAAACTACCTTCCTATTGGTGGCGGTGATCATTAGTATTGTGGTAATCTTACAGCATCTAGATTTGAAGATGGGAGACCTTTACAGTGTAGTAGCTTCCAATCCAATGTCTAAAATATTTGAGTGGGACTGGTTATCGGATCGTAATTTTTTCAAAACATTCTTAGCTGGGGTCTTTATTACCATAGCAATGAATGGCTTGGACCAAAATGTGATGCAGAAAAACCTAACCTGTAGGAATATTAAGGATGCCCAGAAAAACATCCTTTGGTTCTCCATTACTTTTTTCCTGTCTACCATGTTGTTTTTAACCCTTGGAATTCTAATTTACGAGTATGCAGTAAGTCATAATATAGCCATCCCAGAACGCTCGGATGACCTATACCCACTATTGGCCCTAAATTACTTTGGGATTTTGGCGGGAACCGTTTTCCTTATAGGAATAGTGGCTGCCGCTTTTTCTAGTGCCGATTCAGCCTTAACAGCCCTTACTACCTCATTTTGTGTAGATATACTGGAAATAGAGAAAAAACAAGCTTCCCAAAAAAACATTCGGCAATATGTACATATCGGATTTACAGTATTGATGTTCACCGTTATTGTCATCTTCAATGCCTTTAATGACAGTAGTGTAGTTAGCGCCGTGTTTAAGGTTGCCGGATTCACCTATGGCCCCTTACTGGGACTATTTGCCTTTGGACTCCTTTTTAAACAAAAAATCCGCGACAAATGGGTACCCTATATCTGCATCCTATCGCCTATCATATCCCTAATCCTAGACCGCAATTCCGAAGCCTGGTTTAACGGCTTTAGTTTTGGTTTCGAGATTCTGTTGGTGAACGCAATTATCACTATGGTCGGACTTTGGATATTGACCAAAAAAAGTAAGACTCAAATGGCCTAATTAAAAACTCTGCTGGTTTGTGAAATTTAGCTTTTACCAGAATAGGGGCAACCCCTTCCAAACTCTTTCGAGATGAGGAGGTTTCGCATTATCGACCATCATTTTCAGGCACAAATCCCCCCTCTAGGCCAAAAACCAAGCCCCTTGCTGCTATTTTTTCAGTTTTTAATATTTTAAATCAAAAAAAAGAAGCAACTTTATATGGTATTTATTGCAACTATCCCATGATAGTCAATTGGAAAACAAGAGGTTTATATCAGATTAATCTGAATACATTTTAAGGGAAACTTTTCCTTAATGTATAAATTGATGGAGGTAATCATCTAAAAGTTCGGATTATGCAGAGAAGGATTCTCTGATAGGTAATCTTTAATAATATTCGGGAACAGCGCTAATCTATTTATTTTAAAAAGGAAGTTTTTCGAATAGGTAGTCAGGTCCCCAAAAATTTAATAAATCCTAAAACCGCACTAATCGGATACCAAGGAATTTTTCATTTTTTTTCGATAGCTAACTTAATTTAAACCAGCATAGATTATGAGAAAACAATTCCCAAAAAAAAGGATAAAATGGTTAGACCAAATATTCTTTTGCCTATTGGTGGTTGGGTGCACAAATGTATTTGCCCAACTAAGTCCCGTTACAATTAATGGGAATATCATTGAAAATGGTCCTGGAATACCCATAGCTGGGGTTTCGGTCTATATTGAAAACACCTCATATGGGGCCGTTACGGACTTTAATGGCGATTATAGTTTAACCGCTGAATTGGAAAACAAAGACTATACCCTAGTCGCCAGTTACCTCGGGTTTACTACCCAAAAAATTACCATTCGTCCCACATCCGATCAAATTAATCTAGATATTAGACTAACGGAAGATCTTTTAAGTTTGGATGAAGTAGTGGTAACCGGTACTGGGACAGGAGCCAATAAACGGTCGTTGGGAAATGCGATTTCTTCGGTAAAATCCGAAGATCTAACCAACAATGCTGCAACCCAAGTTGATCAGGCCATTGCTGGAAAAGTTTCCGGAGCCCTGGTTCAACAAAATTCAGGTGATCCTGCAGGCGGAATTAGTATTCGACTCAGAGGGCCAAGTACTATTTCCGGTAGCTCTGACCCACTATACATTGTCGATGGAATCATCATTAGTAACTCTAGCAATGAACTTATAGATTTGGGAGGAAATTCCCAGAATAGATTGGCAGATCTCAACCCGAACGACATAGATAAAATTGAAATTATCAAGGGTGCTGCCGCAGCAGCCATCTATGGGTCGAGAGCAAGTAATGGAGTAGTTCAAATTTTCACCAAAAAAGGAAAGACTGGTAAAGCGAAGTTTACTTTTATGACCAATACAAGGCTTAACGAACTCCGCAAGAACATGGATTACAATACCGTTCCCCTTGCATGGGAAGTTTCTACGGATAGAAACAATCTAACAACCGTACCCGTAGAACGATATAATTTACAAGATTTTATATTTGACAGCGGTTTTGGTCTGGAAAATTATTTCTCCGTTAATGGAGGAAATGAAAAAACATCATACTTCCTATCGGCCTCCCATTTGGATAACGAAGGAATTGTGAAAAGTACCAATTTTAAACGCTACGGAATTAAGGCCAATATTACCCAAGAAGCTTTTAACTGGCTAGATATTACAGGCGGTTTCAATTATATTAGAAGCGTAAGTGACGATGTACCCAATGGGGGAATCAACTCGGCCTATGGTGCATTAACAGGCTTCTTGTTTAGTGACAACTCCATAGACCCTAGACCAGATGCTTCAGGGGTATATCCGGTTACTTCTCCCCTAGTAGCGAGAACCAACCCCCTGGAAGCGGTGGATCGTTTTAATTTTAATCAAAAAACCAACCGCTTTATTACTAGTATTACCTTGGATGGAAAATTCAATGAACACCTGACGGCTAAATATACCCTTGGGATGGACTTTTACAATCAATCTGCCTTTGCTTTTATCCCGATCAATAATACCTCTACCGTACCTGATGGTTTTTCAAGAAGATCGGATTTAAATAGTTTTCAACACAACAGCGATCTAAACCTATCGTATAGAACAGCTATTACCGATGATTTGAATTCCATCACCACCTTAGGGGGATCTTGGCAATATGAAGAAAGGGACCGTGTTGGAATAAATGCAACCGGACTACCGCCCGTAGTACAGACTGCCACGGGAGGAAGTATCGTGGAGCAAGGAGAATCGAGATCCCAAATTTCGTATTGGGGAGGCTTTTTACAGCAATCTTTTTCATATAGAGATAAGGTATACCTCAACGGTGCACTTCGAATGGATGGTGCTTCTACTTTTGGTAAGGATGAGCGGAATCAGCTATATTTTAAGGCCAGTGGATCCTATGTGGTATCCGATGAGGATTATTGGAAAAACACCTTTTCCGAATCCTTTAACTCTTTTAAAATAAGGGCATCCTGGGGACAGGCAGGTAACCTTACCGCATTGGGGGCCTTTGATAGATTCTCGGTTTATAACCCCTCTTCCATAAGTGGGGCGGTAAGCCTTGTTCCGTCCACTGCACAGGGAAATGAGAATTTAAAACCTGAGAGACAGGACGAAATTGAATTGGGCTTCGACGCCGGACTCCTCAATAATAGATTAGGTCTGGAATTCTCCTACTACCATCAGAAGGTGACCGATTTATTGCTTCCAAGGGTCTTAGCTCCATCGAGTGGATTTAGTTCAAGATTTGAAAATGTCGGAAATCTGGAAAATAAAGGGATAGAAATTCTTCTTAGGGCAGCCCCTATTAAAAACGAGAATTTGATTTGGGATATTACCGCGACCTTCTCAAAAAATAAAAATGAGGTGACCAATGTGGCAGGTGGCGGAAGACTAACCCTGAGTGGAAGCTTCGCAACAAACTATGTTATTGAAGGAGAGCCACTGGGGGTTTTTTACAGACAATTCTATGCTAGGGAAGCAGATGGGAGCATTTCCCTGGATGAAAATGGGTACCCCTTTAGAGGAACCACGGAAGATGGTGAATCTTCTAAAGTACTGGGTGACCCCAATCCGGATTGGTTTGGATCCCTTATCAATGAAGTTAAATATAAAGATTTTACCTTCCGTGTACAATTCGACGCTGTACAAGGATATGATGTATTCAACTGGAACCGGAGACTCTTGGATAATGTAATATTTGGTGGAGGGTATAATGTAGGTCAAGAATTATTGGGTAATCTTCCAAAGGGATACGGCAGTGCACAGGCCAATATCTTTGAAGAATTTGTAGAAGATGGTTCTTTTGTAAAATTAAGGGAGGTTAGCCTAAGCTATAATTTAGTACCTAAATGGGATTTTATTGATAATGTGGAAATAAGTTTAGTAGGTAGAAACCTAGTTTCCTGGGACGATTATTCCGGATGGGACCCTGAAGTTAGTGCCGCTGGCCAGAGCAACGGAGTAAGGGGGTTCGACTTTGCAACCGTACCCATTCCGAAAACATACCAACTTGGAGTAAATGTTAGTTTCTAACTTAAAAATACAACGATGAAAAAATTCATAAAATTCAATATAACGGCAATTACCTGTCTTATCAGTGTTTTGATACTAATTTCATGCGAAACTGATTTCGAGAACCCAAACGCGGCGACGGACAATCAAGTATTTTCCTCGAGGGAGGGCATATTTGCGGCAACCATTGGTATGCAACAATTATATGCCACTACAGGAATGCGATGGATCGTGGAAACTCCAGCAGTAACCACTAGGGAAGTGGGAATTACCACCACCTTTCAAAATATGATCGATTTGGAGGACGGTGGGGATATCCCTAATTCTACCTCCAATATAGTTGGACTTTGGTCTACGATGTTACGGGTAATATCAATTTCTGAGGACGTCGCAACAAATGCACCAAATTTATCTGTAGATGAGGGTACCAAGAGTGGCTTGGTGGCTTTTTCAAATCTTTTTAAGGCAATGGCTATTGGAAGTTTGGCACAAAACTTTGAACAGGTAATCGTTGCCATAGATAGGGACGGAAATGCACCTTTTGTATCCAGGACAGAAGCTTATAATACGGCTGTAGCACTCCTTAACGAAGCAATGACCCTAATTTCCACTACCCCAATATCGGCAGAATTCAATTCAGAAATCTTAAGGGGAAATATCGATTTAACGAATACCATACAGGCCATGGCAGCAAGATATAACTTGTATGCCGGAAATTATGAAGCAGCTATTACCTCGGCCAACGCGGTAGATCAAACCGTTGGCTCGGTGTTTACCTATGACTCCCAAAATTTAAACCCTGTATGGAGTAGAGTTTTTCAAAACAACCTTCCCAATTTTAAACCTAGGGATAACTTTGGATTACCAGACTCCTTTACCATAGATGCCAATGATGGTCGTACCGACTTTTATTTAGTGGCCTTGGATGAGCTGAACATCAATCAATTACCCATCGAAGACCTCGCTGGCTTTTTTGATGAAGAAAGTGGTACGGAATCTATCCCCATATATCTCCCCGATGAGATGAATCTTATTATCGCAGAAGCCAATCTCAGAAAAAGTTCTACTGACCTATCTGCCGCCGTTGAAGCAATTAATGCAGTTAGGACCGACAACGACGATATTTTTGGGGTAAATGCGAATATTGGAGAATATGCTGGTGATATGTCTATCGATGCTTTGTTGGATGAGGTTTATCTCAATCGCAGACTGGAGTTGTTCCTAACAGGTACTAGCTTGGAAGACAGTCGGAGATTTGGACGCCCAGAGCCCACCCCTAGTGCTAAGGTATTTACCGATGAAAGAAATAGGAACTTTTATCCTTATCCTAATACGGAAAGGGATAATAATAGTAATACACCGCCAGACCCATCCATCTAAAATTCAGGTGAGACTTTCTACCAAAAGGCCCGTATATGCTTTGCTATATACGGGCCTTAGCGTAAAGGAATTATTTATTTCGATAGGTGAATCCTGTCGAAATAAATTATTTTAGTGAATCAACTTAGTCAATTTAATCAATAAGACTATAGGACCATGGAGAACGATATTATAACATCCTGGAATAAGAATGCAAGGGAATGGATTAATTTAATGGATAACTCCGAAATAGAATCTAGAAAATTCACCAACAGGGCTATTTTGGAGCTGCTGAACAATTTATCCGTATCCAAAATATTGGATGTAGGCTGTGGGGAAGGATGGCTTACACGCAGCCTTATTCAAAATGGCAAAAAGGCAATTGGTTTGGATGCCACTAATGAACTGTTAGTAAACGCCAGAAAAAAAGGACCTGGCACCTACTACCAATTAACTTACAAAGAAATTATCGATGGTAAGTCCATTCCCGAAACTCCCTATGACGCCGCTGTTTTTAACTTTTGCTTATACCAAAAGGAAGGATTAAGCACTCTCCTTCAACAAGTTAAAAACTCCCTATCCAATAATGGACAAATAGTCATTCAGACTCTACATCCATTTTTTTTGAAGGAAAACGACCTTGAATACAAAAGTCAATGGATACCCGATTCTTGGAAAGGGCTTCCTGGTAATTTTACCCAAGGCCATTCTTGGTATGCCCGCACACTTCAGGATTGGATGCACGTATTTAAACAGTCTAAGTTACAGCTAGAATCTATACACGAAGTGATTAACAACGACAATAATCCTGTTTCCATAATTTTTGTCATTCGTTGAAAATTAAGTCCATTGACACGGTTAGTACCAATGGACTTATAACATCCAAAACATATTTTAATGCACATAACAACCTAGCTGGCAGACTACAATCAGCACCTTTGCCCCTTACCGTAATTCGCGCTCAGGATTAGATGTGTCTTCCCCCTACTCCTTCAATCGATACATATAATAGCCCCCACCTTTATCCCAACTACAAAAGATTAGGGTCTTTTCATCCGGGGATACACCCAGCCCCCTGGGTTCCGCTCCGTCCAATTCCGGTAGCTCCAAGGTCCAGACCTGTTTCTTTTCATCATCCCTAAAATGAAAGGTGGAAGGTGAAATTCCACTAGATCGGGTAGCCACATACAACGCCCCCTTCCTCGGCACACGCAAGGCACTGCTCCCCCCGTAGGTACTGGCAATAGGCTCTTCTTCCCTATATTGCTGCCCGTCCTCACTGGTAAACACCTGTATTTTAGCGGCCCCCGGATCTGGAAAATACAGGGTAGTTCCATCAGGGCTCATGTCAAAAGTACGGGCCAAAATCCTATTCTTTAGGGATAACGTCCTTACCAAATCAAATGTAGAAGGATCCTCATCATTCTGTCGCAACACATAATTTAAATCATCCGCAAAAAGAGACATGGCGTAAATCTCTCCTGTATCCGTTACCCTCGGCGCCGTAATGGCCCGCTGCCCAGGGGGCACCTCCCAAACGGCTATGCCCTCCCCGGTATGGGCATCTATCTTAATGAGACGTCTATTGATTCCTGCCAGGATATGCCCATCCAAATCTACCCCCACCCCGTTCACGGGACTAAGCCTATACTCAACCCCTTTTATGGTAACCGATTGCAAAGGCGAAAAACTGGCAGACTTCCCCTCCGCGGTTCTAATCACAAACCCCTTGCTATAATTGGCCATCCAAATTTTATTACTCCCGTCCCAAACGGCACCATACCCCCCTCCGGAGGGCACTATTTTCTCTACAAACTCGTAATTGGGCGCTACTATTTCGGCAAAATCTTCCAAGGGTTCATCAGATTTTATCAAGGCTAACTTTTGAGTGCTGCTAGTGGTACTATTACTCCCATCCGAGCTTATCACCCTGTGGTAAAAAACCTGGGACTCTCCCTCCTTAAGAGCTTCTAAATGCTGGTACCATTTACTTTCCAAGGTTTTAAACCTAGGCTCCCTACCCGTTTGCTTTTGCCAGAGAAGTTCTTTAAAATGGGGGTCCCTTGCCAATTGATAGGTGTAGGAAACAAAATCCCCATCCTGGTCCGCCGCGGGTTTCCAGGATACCTCATACATGGTTTCCATATTTCTAATCCCATAGGTATTCTTGGATGGGTGGGAAACAATTTCAGAAGTTTCCGGTGCCCTATTTCCCGCTGGGTAGAGCTGGGTTCTATAAACCTGATCCCCAAAACGTACCACCACGTTTATTGCCCCTACCGCAAGGGCCTCCCTTAGATCCTGGTCCATCGCCAATTCCCCCTTAAAGGTGAGCAAGCCTTTTTTATTTCGCGTCACCTTTAAAGTTTTAATGGTTTCACTGGCTTCGGTATTCCTGCCCAGTCCCAAGAGAACCTCTAGTTCTTTGGGAAACCTACCTTCGGACAATGCTAATTGCCCCTCCAACAATAAAGTGTTGCCGCGGATATCCGAGGATACCTCTCCTTCCCCCATCTGGGTTGGGCCTGTCCCAGCATCGCTCACCAGCCTAAATTGCCCCTTGGCCTGTGAGAAATTAGTATCTATATCCCTACGGATGATATGCCCATGTACCCCAAACATAGCGGAGGGATACCTAGAAGTTTCCAAAACTTCCATCTTAGAAGCATCCCTTTCCTTAATATGGTAGGTAGTGTACTCCCATCGTTTACCTTCATCAAAGAGGTCTACAATAGTAATCGTATTTTCCGGAGCCTCATTGATCCCCAACCAAGCACGGGGCCCAGATCCCGCCGCCCCAGCATTCAACAATTCCAATCCCCCTTTTTTACCGGGATAATAGGCATGCTGGTGCCCACTGATATACGTATGTACCTTATACTCCTCCAATAATCGTTGTAGCTTTTTGGGGTTTTCTAAGAGATTCCCTTTGGAGTCCCTTCCCTGAGCTACCCCGTATAGGGGCATATGCCCAATAACCACCCGTACGTTGGCATTTTTCGCTGCTGGAGTTTGGAACTGTTTTTCCATCCAATCCAAATTCTCTTGTGTGATTACGGATGAGGAGGCCTCCCATGAAACTATAAACACCCCGTTCTGCTCAAAGGAATAGTAGTGCGGAAAATGGGAACGATCCACAAAATTGAGTCGGGTTCTATCGATATGCTCCTCCCAAAATTTTCTGGTTGCTGTGTGTTCTATTGGGTAGGATCTAGGACCATCGTGATTGCCCACGGTAAAGGCAAAGGGAATTTCTGCCTTATCCAAGGGGTCCATGATATGTTTGTTGAATCCCGCCCACATCTTTTGAAGCTGCACCGTATCGGACACCCCCATTCCGGCCACCATATCCCCTCCGCATAAAACTAGATCTGGTTTCCAAATACGTGGGATTCGCTGTAAAATACTATCCACCTGCCACTCATAATCTGCCGCTCCCAAACCAGAATTTAGATCACTGATCACCGCAATCCTCAGGTCGCCACGCTGTGGAAGCTCAGGGCCATCGCCATCGGATACGAGTCGGATAGCATCTGCAGTAAACCATCCTTCCCCGCCTCCAACAATTTCAATGGCATCTCCGGCACCAAGTTGAAAGGATCCCAACACCTCCCATTTCCCGGGTTGATCTATGGATTGCTGGTTTACAGACAAAGTATCGCTACCAGCCCTGCTGTGTAACACATAATACACCTCATCCGAATGCGTTTTATCCGAAACATACCAGACCCCTAGTTGGTACTTTTTCCTTTGTATACCCTCTAATTGGTAGATAGCCTTGTTTATATGGTTTACCGCACTACGCCGTGCGGGACTCTGTCCGTAATAATTATTGTCCTTACTGCTTTTCCAAATTCCTACCTCGGAATAGGCAGCACTCTCGGTATCCAAAATAATGACTTCCCCGCGTTTCCCGGGTACTTTTTCGGATAACACCAGGGCTCCCGCATTATTTCGCAAACTATTTCTATTACCACCGGTAATATCGGTGGGAACATTCACCACCTCGGTACTGGCTACCATGGCAGAGGAGCCACCCCCATCCAAATTAACAGCTTCTTTGGCGCCCACTCCCAATAGTAGCGCTGCCAACTCCTCTAAAGTGACCCCCACACTGGCCGCTTGGCGCCCATCTACCACCATCAACAACAACGTATGTTTATCCACATATCCTATAGCACTTCTGGGATGCCTGATTAACAGGTTTTTACCAAAGCCTTCTTCGGCCGATGTTACCTGTATCTTCCCGTTTTTTATCAATACCGGCCCGGCACCTACCGCCTGCTCCGGATTCCAAACTTCACGCTTGGATGCTTCCTGGGGCGTAGGGTATTTCCAAAGGGTCCCCAACTCCGCAGATCCGGAAGACCACACAATTTCTGGCAGCCCATTTACCATCCCAAAGGCCCCACGGGCTACATCCCCAGTAGGCCCGGGAGCTACCGTCTTGCCATCCTGTACAATGAGACTCACGGAACGGTTGGGAGCAAAATACCCCCCATTGATTGCCAAAATTCCTCCATGCTTACGCTTTGTTTCCAAAGTGGTCTCTCTTAGGGTATTGCTCCCAATAGATCGCAGGTAGAGATTATCGTCCCGCAAATCAACTTTTGCATAAACGGCACGTATAGGTTCACCATCCTTTAAGGTACCAGCAGCGTCATAGACCTTTACGGACTTGGGTAGCACAATATTCAGGTCTTCCCTAGGTTTCCAGTCCAATACCAACTCCTGGGAAAAGGTAGGAAGCGAAAAAGAAATGGATAGCAAAAGAAAAAGAAGGACAGGCCAAGGATTTACCCCATAGGAAATAAAGGGGAATCTGCCCATTAGATGCGTGTTCATAAATACAGAAATAGATTAGTTATTAGTTAAATTTCCAGTTGGATCTTTCTTACAAATCACAAACCTTAAATATAAAGCTACGCCCCTTCGTAACCAAGGATTTACCCAGCATTACCCACAAAACCCCCACTTTTTTTCAAAAACTGCCATAAATCCCTCAAAACACCTTAAAAATAAGGGTAATACCACTATCGATTCTGAAAAAAAACCTTACTTTTAGAGATTTGAATATCAACTAAACCGCAGGTTCAAACCTGTCCTAAATCTTTAAAAAACCAACACCAAATGGAGAAAACGCTTACGAAAAGATACTATGCCTTGGATATCCTGCGAGGTATGACCATCGCCTTAATGATCATGGTAAACAACCCTGGAAGCTGGTCTAGCATCTATCCCCCACTTAAACACGCCGCATGGCATGGATTTACCCCAACAGATTGGGTTTTCCCGTCCTTTTTATTTGTAGTAGGAACCGCCATGAGCTTTAGTATGCGAAAATACGAGCAGCTCGGCAATGCTGCGATTCTAAGAAAAATATTTAAACGTGCAGGAGCCATATTCCTAATCGGTCTCCTCTTGAATGCCTTCCCTTTTATCTATCGCACCGATGGTGGAATCGCGTTTAAAAACCTTGCCAATATCCGGATCATGGGCGTCTTGCAACGGATTGCCCTATGTTACCTCTTTGGAGCGCTCATCATTCATTATTTAAAACTAAAAAAGTCCGTAATCGTAGGGGTTGTTATCCTATTTGTCTATTGGGCTATTATGTACTTTTTTGGATCTTCCCCCCTGCCCTATAGCTTGGAAAACAATGCCGCTTTAAAGTTTGACAATCTTATTTTTAGACCCGAAAATATTTACAAAGGCTTTGGTATTGTCTTTGATCCCGAAGGACTTTTAAGCACGCTAACCGCCACCGTGAACGTTATTGCAGGATACGCAGCGGGCGTCTTTATACAAAAATCGGGCAAGCAGCTCAAAACCGTATTAAAATTAATTGGCGCTGGCGTACTATTACTTGCCGTGGCGCTTCTTTGGGATCCTTTTTTCCCGATTAACAAACCTATCTGGACCAGCTCCTATGTACTGTATAGCGTGGGTTGGACGCTAATAGTCCTAGCCATATTAATCTATGTTTTAGAGCTATGGAACCTTAAGAAATGGGCTTACTTCTTTGAGGCTTTTGGAAAAAATCCCTTGTTCATTTATGTACTTTCAGGGGTGGTTGCAAAACTCCTAGGTTTTATTCAAATTAATGGGACCTCCCTACATTCCTGGATCTATAAAAACCTATATTTAAGCTGGTTAGACAACATAAATGCTTCCCTTGCTTTTGCCATTAGTTTTATAATCGTAATGTGGCTTATAGGCTATGTATTGGACAAAAAAAGAATCTATATTAAAGTATAATAATTACCACTAACATGTTTATTAAAAAAACATCCTTACTCATCGCCTTCTGTCTGCTTTTTCAGCTCGCACAGGCGCAGGAAGACACTACAAAGACTCCTGAATTCCTAAAATACACCCATAGTTCATGGGTAGATTCCATCATGAAATCGATGACGCCCAAAGAGCGAATTGGGCAGCTAATATGGGTGTCTGCCTACTCTAATCGGGGGCCAGAACACAGGGAAAATATCCTTCAGACCATTGAGGAATGGAACATTGGGGGATTGGTGTTTTTCCAGGGTGACCCCGTCACCCAAGTAACACTGATGAACGAATACCAAGAAGCTTCCAAAGTACCCCTAATGGGTGCCATTGATGCCGAATGGGGACTAGGGATGCGGTTAGACAACACCATTAGCTTTCCATATCAGATGGCATTGGGAGCCATACAAAATGATGATCTCATCTATGAAATGGGGTTGGAAATGGCACATCAGATTAAAAGAGTGGGGCTACACCTCAACTTTGCACCCGTGGCCGATGTGAACAATAACCCCGATAATCCGGTAATCAACTATCGCTCCTTTGGGGAAGATAAGTACAAGGTGGCCAAAAAGAGCATCGCCTATATGCGGGGGATGCAAGATGGTGGCCTCATCACCACAGCCAAACATTTTCCGGGGCATGGAGATACCAATACGGATTCCCATTACGATCTCCCGCAGATTAATCATGACTTGAAACGTTTGCACGATTTGGAATTGTATCCGTTTAAGGAACTTATAAACGCCGGAATCAACGGAATGATGGTGGCTCATTTAAATATCCCTGCCCTAGATCCCTCCGGAGAACCCTCTACCCTTTCCAAAGCAATCATCACCGACCTATTACAAGAGCAGCTGGGTTTTAAAGGCTTAATCGTTACCGATGCCATGGAAATGAAAGGGGTAACCAAAGGCAATCAACCCGGGGTGGTAGATAAAAAAGCCGTTTTGGCAGGCAATGACGTTTTGGAACTTGTACAGGATGTTGCCAAAGCAGTTACTGAGATAAAAAACGCTGTAGACAAGGGCATCATTTCCCAAAAAACAGTGGATGCCAGGGTGCGTAAAATCCTAGCAGCCAAACAATGGGTAAACCTACACCAGTATCAGCCCATACCCCTCGCCAATCTCTTGGAGGACATCAACAATCCAAAGGCCTTGTTATTGGAGCGGAAACTAACGGAAGCCTCGTTAACCGTCCTAAATAACAAGGAAAACACCCTACCCTTAAAACGCTTGGACACCCTGAAGATTATGAGTATTTCCATTGGGGCCGATAAGAAGACCAAGTTCCAGGAAACACTAAACCTTTATCAGGAGATGGACCATTATACGCTACCCACAGAGGCGAATCAAGAAGAAGTAGCGGCCATTCAAAAAGCATTTCCACAGTACAATGTAATCCTAGTGGGGGTGCACGACAATAGCCTCAGACCCAGAAACAATATTCCATTTTCGGAATCGGTCCAAGGGTTTATTAAAACACTCCCCTATAATAAAACAGTCGTAGCCTATTTTAAAAACCCCTATTCCATTGACAAATTACCTAATTTGGAAAATGCCAAGGGCCTTATAGCTACCTATCAGGATAGCCCTTCTGCCCAAGATTTGGCAGCACAATTAATCTTTGGTGGTGTGGGTGCCAACGGAAAGCTACCGGTTGGGATCGGCAAAAAGTATAAGGCCGGGGACGGACTAAGCGTGGAAGGCGGCATACGATTAAAATATACCCTGCCCGAGGATGCCGGCATGGATTCTAAAACCCTTTACCAGGGAGTAGACTCCTTAATGAACCAGGCAATAAATGCCAAGGCAACCCCAGGAGCACAAATTTTAGTGGCAAAAAACGGTAAGGTAGTGCTGCACAAGGCCTACGGACACCAAAAATACAACGACACCACCAAGGTACAGCTGGGCGACCTGTACGACCTGGCATCCGTGACCAAAATATCATCGGCCCTCCCTGCAATTATGAAACTATACGATGAGGGGAAATTTGATCTGGATAAGGGAATTGCCGACTACCTGCGTTATTTTAAAAACTCTAATAAGGCCGATGCCAATTTTAGGGAAATCCTAGCCCATCAGGCAAAATTCACCCCCTACATTACCTACTGGAAAAATACCCTAAGAAAAAATGGCAGCTATAAGTGGAGCACCATTAAAAAGGACTCCTCTGCCCGATTTCCAATAAAGATCGGCACCAATATGTGGTTGCATCGCAACTATCAAAAGAAAATATTTAAGGCGATTAAGAAGTCGCCCCTCCTAGAGAAAGAAGAATACAAATATTCGGGCTTGCTGTTTATGCTACTACCCACTATCATAGAGGAGATCACCCAGGAAGATTATGTGGATTATGTAAATCAGAATTTCTATGATAAGCTGGGAGCAACTACCCTGACCCATAATCCGAATCAAAAATTTGATAGCCAACGGATTGTACCCACGGAGCACGATTTTCTATTTAGACACAGACCCGTCCATGGGACCGTTCACGACGAGGGCGCTGCTATGATGGGAGGTATCTCTGCCAATGCCGGACTCTTTTCCAATGCGAACGACTTGGCCAAATTAATGCAAATGTACCTCAATGGAGGTACGTATGGAGGCGACCAATTTATTTCGGAGAGCACGCTAAAGGAGTTTACCAAGACTCAGTTCCCGGAGAACAATAACCATCGAGGTCTAGGCTTTAACAAACCCTTCCTAAAATACCTTGGGGAAAATAGCAGTACCGCCAAAGATGCCAGTAGCGACAGTTTTGGACATACAGGATTTACTGGAATTATGGCATGGGTAGATCCACAAGAAGAACTCTTATACCTGTTTCTCTCCAATAGGGTACTACCTACACGGGAGAATACCACACTGTATAAATTGAACACCCGTACCAATATTCAACAGCTACTGTACGATGCCATAAAATAAAAAACATTTTGGAAGGAATGAAAATCTACAAAGTTTTAGGGCTCATGTCTGGCACTTCCTTGGATGGGCTAGACCTCGCCTATTGCCATATTTGGAAAACGACCACTGGATGGGACTTTTCCCTAAAGAATACGCATAGTATCGACTATTCCGAAGCGCTGAAGGAGCAATTGAAAAATGCAATTTTCCTTCCTGCAGAAGAACTCCTTCAACTTCACAATACCTACGGAACTTGGTTGGGTAAACAATGTAGGGAGTTTATAGAATTGCACTCCCTAGAGGTAGATTTCATCGCTAGCCACGGGCACACTACCCACCACCAGCCTCAATTGGGACTCACCTTTCAAATTGGATCTGGGCAACACCTAGCCAACGAAAGTGGCAGGAAGACGATATGCGATTTTCGCACCCATGACGTGGCTCTGGGCGGACAAGGGGCTCCACTAGTACCCATTGGAGACCGACTCTTTTTTGGGGAGTACGATTTTTGCCTCAACCTAGGGGGGATCAGCAATATTTCCTTTGAACGCAACGGCAACCGCCTAGCCTACGATATTGGACTCGCAAATATGATCCTAAACCATATTACCCAAAAAATAAACCTGAACTATGACAAAGACGGGGCAATGGCAAAAAAAGGCAGTATAAACCAAAGCATGCTTGGCCAATTGAACCAGCTGGAATATTACCAACTACCCTTCCCAAAATCCATCGGTTATGAGTGGTTTGTAGAGAAGGTAGCCCCCATTGTTGACGCTACCCAAGACAGCATAGAAAATCTTTTGCACACCAGTATCCATCATATTTGCGAGCAGATAGCAAAACAACTAAACCTACAAAAAAGTAAAACGGAAAACACCCTGCTGGTTACTGGCGGTGGTGCCCTTAACGGTTTTTTAATGGATACGCTACAAGAAAAAGTAGGCGATAAAACCAAAGTGATAAAACCTTCCAAAACTTTGGTAGAATTTAAAGAAGCCCTCGTATTTGCCCTTATGGGGGTATTGCGGGAAGAAAACGCTATCAATTGCCTGCGATCCGTCACAGGGGCAAAACGCGATAGTTCTGGCGGGGTAATCTTCCTACCTTCCTAAAAAAAATACGGTCTAAATATAAAAAATCCTTACCTTGGAAACTGCAAAACACCAATAAGCATTCTTTAAAGACCCACCCCATGGAAGACAAACAAAAGAAGGCCACCGCCTACTGGAAGGAAAATGTCCGCTACCTCTTTATACTACTTTCCATCTGGTTGGCAGTCTCCTTTGGAGCGGGGATTCTCTTTAAAGACTTCCTAAACTCGTTTAAAATAGGCGGATTTAAACTTGGCTTTTGGTTTGCGCAACAGGGTTCCATTTACGTATTTGTAATCCTCATCTTTATCTATGTTCGACTAATGAATAAATTGGATAAGAAATACGGCTATAACGAGTAAAACCCACCAGACCAAACCCCTAAACCAACCGCTATGAGCGTTCAAACCTGGACCTACCTTCTCGTCGGAATTACCTTTGCCCTGTACATCGGAATTGCTATTTGGTCTAGAGCGGGCTCTACCAAAGAATTTTATGTAGCCGGCGGTGGCGTATCCCCGCTGGCCAACGGAATGGCCACTGCGGCCGACTGGATGTCCGCTGCTTCATTCATATCCATGGCGGGTATTATAGCCTTTGCTGGATATGATGGCTCCGTGTACCTCATGGGATGGACCGGCGGCTATGTACTCCTGGCACTACTCCTAGCGCCCTACCTAAGGAAATTTGGGAAATATACCGTCCCAGACTTTATTGGGGAACGCTACTATTCCAATGCAGCAAGATTGGTAGCCGTTTTTTGCGCTTTAATCGTATCCTTTACCTATGTAGCCGGACAAATGCGCGGCGTTGGTGTGGTCTTTTCCAGATTTTTACAGGTAGATATCAATACCGGGGTGCTCATAGGCATGGCCATTGTTCTGTTTTATGCAGTTTTGGGCGGCATGAAAGGAATTACCTATACCCAAGTAGCACAGTACTGCGTCCTAATATTTGCCTTTATGGTACCTGCCATTTTTATTTCACTTCAAATGACCGGGAATCCCATTCCTCAATTGGGAATGGGTGGCACCTTAAACGATGGCTCCGGCACCTTTTTACTGGACCGTTTAGACGGACTCTCCACAGAATTGGGTTTTGCTGCTTATACCGATGGCACCAAAGCTACCATAGACGTATTTGCCATTACCCTGGCCTTAATGGTGGGTACGGCCGGACTCCCCCATGTTATTGTAAGGTTCTTTACCGTAAAAAGGGTACGGGATGCCCGTAAATCGGCCGGATTGGCACTGCTGCTGATCGCTATCCTCTACACTACTGCCCCAGCGATCGCTGTTTTTTCCAAGATTAACCTAATCAACACCGTAAGTGAACGCCCCTATGCCTCCATGCCCCTATGGTTTAAAAATTGGGAAAACACAGGGCTATTGAATTTTGAAGACAAAAACCAGGATGGGAACATCCAGTACCTCGCCAATCCTACCCAAAACGAACTCACTGTAGATAACGATATTATGGTATTGGCCAATCCAGAAATTGCCAACCTACCGCCCTGGGTTATCGCCCTAGTAGCTGCTGGCGGACTGGCAGCGGCACTATCTACGGCAGCGGGATTGTTATTGGTAATTTCGTCCTCGGTATCGCACGACCTGATTAAGAAAGTATTACTGCCCAATATCTCCGAAAAAGGAGAATTATGGGCCGCACGTGGGGCAGCCACCGCAGCCGTAATCGTTGCAGGCTATTTTGGCATTAACCCACCTGGTTTTGTAGCTGCAGTGGTAGCACTAGCCTTTGGCCTGGCAGCTGCTTCCTTTTTCCCTGCCATCGTATTGGGAATATTTTATAAAAAAATGAACAAAGAAGGAGCTATTGGAGGTATGGTGGTAGGGATAAGCCTTATGCTCTTTTATATGGCCAAGTTTAAATTGGGATGGCTGGGTCCCCTTCCCGATAAATCCGAATGGTGGTTTGGGATCTCCCCAGAGGGTTTTGGTACCGTAGCCATGCTCGTAAATTTAACTACCGCCCTAGTTATCAACCGCTTTACCCCAGAGCCCCCATCACAGGTCCAGGACATCGTAGAAAATATCCGGATTCCAAGCGGCGCAGGTGACGCCATTGATCATTGATCACCAGCATAAAAAATCCTATGGAAAGGAAAACCTAAAGACCGTTTTCAATACTCCTCATTATTGGCAATAAAAGCTTGCGGAATTTTAAATTCGTTTCCCAAAACTATAGGAAATTGGAGGATTTGTATAATTTTATAGAAAAATATAAATAACCATGAGTAATTATCACATTAAACATTTGGAGGAATACTATCAGGTGTATCGGAAATCTGTCCGAGAGCCTGAAAAATTTTGGGGCGAAGTCGCTGAAGAACATTTTTTATGGCGTAAGAAATGGGATAAGGTCCTAAGTTGGAATTTTAGTACTCCGGAAATCAAATGGTTTGAGGGTGCAAAACTTAATATTACTGAAAACTGTATAGACCGTCACCTATTAAATAGGGGCGACAAGACCGCGATTATTTTTGAACCCAACAACCCCGAGGAGGAGGCAGAACACATAACCTACAAAGATTTACATGCCAGGGTTTGTAAACTGGCCAATGTCCTAAAAGAACAGGGCATAAAAAAAGGAGATCGGGTATGTATTTACCTGCCCATGATTCCCGAACTAACCATATCCCTACTTGCATGTGCCCGTATTGGGGCCATCCATTCCGTAGTATTTGCCGGATTTTCATCTACGGCACTATCGTCTAGGATTAATGATAGCGAATGTAAGCTGGTTATCACCGCAGATGGTTCCTTTAGGGGATCCAAAAACATAGATCTCAAAGGAATTGTAGACGAAGGACTTAAAGACTGCCCTGGGGTAGAGACCGTTTTACTGGTAAAACGTACTAAGGCCGATATTAATTTTAAGGAAGGTCGTGATAAGTGGCTACAACCCTTGATAGACGAGGCATCCCCAGAATGCGAACCAGAAATTATGGATGCGGAAGACCCCTTGTTTATCCTGTATACTTCTGGCTCTACTGGGAACCCCAAAGGAATGGTACATACTACCGGGGGCTATCTGGTCTATACCGCCTATACGTTTAAAAATGTATTTCAATATACCGAAAACGATGTGTACTGGTGTACGGCAGATATCGGATGGATTACCGGCCATAGCTATATCGTTTACGGACCCCTGGCCAATGGCGCCACCTCCCTTATGTTCGAGGGAGTACCCAATTACCCAGACTATAGCAGGTTTTGGCAGATAGTAGAGAAACACAAGGTAAACCAATTCTATACCGCCCCCACCGCCATTAGAGCGTTGGCAAAACAGAATATAGAATACACCAAGAAACACGACCTAAGCTCGCTAAAGGTGTTGGGGTCCGTAGGAGAGCCCATAAACGAAGAAGCATGGCACTGGTATAATGATGTAATTGGAAAGAAAAAGAGCCCCATAGTAGACACTTGGTGGCAAACGGAGACAGGCGGAATTATGATTACGCCCATACCCTACGTAACCCCTACCAAACCCACCTATGCCACCCTCCCGTTTATTGGGATTCAACCCGCCATCATGGATGAGCATGGGGAAGAGATAAAAGGCAATCAAGTGGATGGCCGCTTGTCCATAAAATTCCCATGGCCGGGTATGGCGAGGACTATATGGCGCAATCACAAGCGATATAAGGAGACTTACTTCTCTACCTACCCCAACTACTATTTCACAGGCGATGGTGCCTTTAGGGACGAGGTAGGCTATTATAGGATCACCGGCCGTGTAGATGATGTAATCATCGTGTCTGGTCACAACCTGGGTACCGCACCAATTGAAGATTCCATTAACGAGCATCCGGCCGTTTCAGAATCGGCCATCGTTGGCGTTCCCCACGATGTAAAAGGTAGCGCCCTCTATGGTTTCGTAACCTTAAAGGAGACCGGGGAATCCCGTGACCATGACAACCTTAGAAAAGAGATCAACCAAATGATTACGGAACATATTGGCCCCATAGCCAAACTAGATACCATCCAATTCACCAGAGGATTGCCTAAGACCCGCTCCGGGAAGATTATGCGAAGAATCCTAAGGAAATTGGCCAGTAGGGATATGGAAAACCTAGGAGACACCAGCACCCTTCTCAATCCAGAAGTGGTAGATCAAATTAAAAAGGATATTATTTAATATTTAATTTTTTGTGAGGGCATTGCCACTTTATAGCTTCTATAAAGTGGCACGTGCTTTCCGCTATATCTTTTTTATAGCCATAAAAAAGGATGCCGCTGCAATCACTAATGCAGTGCTTATGGCAAAAAGAAGCCGTCACTACAAAATTTAAACACAGGACTATTCCTGGAAATTAACTTCAGAAGAAAGCTCGGAAAGACCTCTCTCACCGTCAAAAGCATCAGGCTATATAAAAGTTATCTAGGCAGGCTGTAAAAGGGCACTTCTCCGTACTGCGATAAATATTAACAGGGATAATCCTCCGCAGAGTGCAAACCCTACAAAGAGTGGAAGTGTAGTTCCCTCCATAAAACTACCAATGTAGGTTGCTATCGGAATGGCGATTAAGGTATAAACAAAGCCGGTAATTGCCGCTCCAATACCCGCAATATGTCCAATAGGCTCCATGGCAATGGCCCTGAGGTTTCCAAAGATAAACCCCAAACTAAAAAACTGCATCGCAAGGAAACTGATCAGCACCCACAAGGGCGGGTTATCGGTATTCCAAAACAAACTTATATAGATAAGGGAAACCGCCGAGAACAAACTAAGGGAAATTAATGCCAACCTACGCATCCCCAATTTAACTACCAAGGTACCATTTAACAAGGTAGACACCCCTACCGATATGGCCAATCCAGCAAAGATATATGGGAAGTCGTCCGCCAAGCCGTACTGGTCTTCAAAAATCTGCTGGGCCGCACTTAAATACACCATAAAGGCACCCGTAATTAGCCCAGAAACAATCGTAAAAGCGACCGTCTCCCTATACCTCATCAATTCCTTAAGTCCCTTAAAATAAATATCCTTGGAGAATTTAATAGTGTGCTCTGGTTTTAAGGTTTCGGGCTGTCGCCTCCAAAACCATATACTAATAGCCAAGGTGGCCACCAATTGCATGTAAAAGATGGATTCCCAGCCAAATCGGTCTAGAAAGAATTTCCCCATGGCAGGCGCTACAATAGGTACCAAAATAAAGAAGGCCGTAACAAAAGACATAATCCTGGCCATATAATCCCCTTTGTACGAATCGCGAATCATGGAAATACTAATAGAGCGTGCAGCCGATAGCCCCACTCCCTGTAATATCCGTCCTGCCAGCATCCATTCTAGGGATGGGGCAAAAATACAGATAAGACTCGCTATGCTAAATATCCCAAACCCAAAATACACCACAGGTTTACGGCCAAAACTGTCCGATAGCGGCCCCAATAGTAACTGTCCAATTCCCAAGCCCAGAAAAATCATGGTGATTAACTTCTGGTTCTCTACAGGATCGTAACTACCTATGTCTAAACCAATAGTGGACATGGCCGGTAGAATAGCGTCTATGGTTAAAGCTACAACGGACATTAGAGAGGCCATCATAGCTACAAATTCAAATTGAGGGCGCTGCTGTGATTTTTGCATCCTGCAAATGTAGGCATATCCAACCCTATTGAAAAATTGGACCTTCAAAATAACATTATCATAACAGTTAAAGGGCAGATCCAAACGAAAAATTGACCCCGGTATGCTACTCGCTTACTCTTGATTTTTAGATGTACTTGGCTAAAACAGTTAGGGCAAAAACAATCTTGTCCCTTATTGACGTAAACAACCCCCTAAGTAGGCAATAAACTAAACAGGCATTACCAACCTACATTAGGTGAAAGAAGCTTAAAACCTCCTCGTTATCAACCTCTTTGGTTGTTGGGTGGCATCTACCACTATCTCAAAAGAAATCACTCCCAATACCAACTCCTCCTCCGTTATTACCTCTACCTTCCATTCACCTGGTTGTACGTTATTCTTATAGGTATACCCACGGAATCCGCCATCCCTGCCTCCAGTAATCTCATAGCCTATGTCCTCCACCACCTCCCATTCTTTTGTACTGGGGTTGTACCAGTTCCAACGATGAAAAACACCCATTTTAAGGTCGGTAGGTGCAAAAATAGCGGAGAAAACATACACCTCATCCCCAGGCTTGTGAATATAGTGGTACCGATGATCTCGCCAAAACACCTCCCAATCCTCTCTCTCATGCGTCACATAATAGCGGTTGTTTTTCATCTCTATTTTATGTGCTACCACTCCACTCTGCATGGCAAGAGGTACCGGGGGAATCATTTTAAAAAAATAAAAAACATGGATCAAGGTATAAATGCCTACAATAATCCCCAGTAGCTTTCCTAGATGTACCTCTGCCCGTGTACTGGGACTAATTTTATAGATAGCAAGGATCACCACCAAGGTGATTCCCAAACTCACCCCTCCGGAAATTAGAAAAATTTTGGTATTCATCTCCCTCATAAAAACGGGAATCATAAAAGCGAAAAAGGTGAAGCTTATGAAAAAGTATACCCCAAACTGCAGGTATTTATTCGAGATTCTTTTTTTAAGCAATTCATTGGCAAAAAGCAATACCACTAAAATAACAAAGAAAGAAAGCGTCTTGGATAGGGAGACACTTCTAGAAAAATAGATTACGAAAGCACTGGAAAGCCCCCCAAAGAAGAATTGTATCGCCAAGGGTAAATAATCCTCGTACTTACCTAAAAGCGTATTTTTCCACCACCCATCATCCGCCAAATTATATAAAAAAAGAGTGAGGGTCAAAGATGTCATATGCAGGCACAGTACCGTTAAATCGTATAACCTATCTATACGTCCTAGGGTAAGAGAGTCAAAGATAAAACCAGCAACAAAGAAAAATATAGGGGCGTACTTCTCATGTTTCCTAATAAACCTGTGAAACCCGCTATTCCTAAGTCTTACTAATGTTCTTTCCATGAATTACCCTTGGTTACCGCTATTTATACTATTCATAGGTATCTCTGGAGTCGCCTCCTAAAATATTGGGCATTGCTAGCCGCACTCTTTAAAGAGTTTTCGCTATAATTACCGCCTTGTTCTATATAATAGAATTCCAAGCCCGATTCTTTAGGATCTGGCAATATGGCTTCATAATCTATAGAACCATTCCCCAATTCGGTATAATCCCTACTTAGCTTATCCATATCCTTTATATGCCACATGGTATATCGCTTAGGTTGCTTACGGATCAATTCTTGGGGAGTGTATTTGGAAGATCGCACTACCCAATACATATCCATTTGCAATTTCACCAAGGCTGGATCTGTTTCATTAACTAAAATATCAAATCCGTTTTCCCCATTCTGATCTTCAAATTCATACCCGTGGTTATGATAGGCAAAACCAAGCCCTGCCTTCGTAACCTGTTCCCCTATCGCATTCATTTTACCGGCTAATATTTTATAGCTATCAATGGTCCGTTGTTCCGGTGCAATCCACGGTAAGGTAATATACTTACTATTTAAAGTATGCGCCCCTTCAATACACCTATCAACAAATTGTGCTAATTCGGCATCAGATTGATCTAAGTAGGGCGAAAAATTATAGTGACCACTACTCACGGTTAGCCCCAATTGGTCTAACAACTCTTTAAACGCTTGGGAAGCATACCCGTAATAACTGCCCTTTTCCGCATCAAAACCATAGATCTCAAAATCCTCATAACCCAACCCCTTCAAATATTCTAAGGTACTTTTAGGATCCTTTGCCATTTGGTCCCGGATAGAAAATAATTGATACCCCATTTTAAATTTCGGCCTGTCGTTCAGTGAAAAAGAAGTGAGGGGCAGCATGGAAGCCACTCCTAATACACTGGAATTTTTAATAAAACTTCTTCTATTCATAGTCTTCTAAAATAGCTGGTTAACATTGGGTTGTATTAACGCTTTATACGCCTCATTTCCTCAGAGGATTATTTGGATGCCCCAGTAGCTAAAACCGGCGCCTCCTGACTTAACATCGAAGCCAAAACCTACTCAATACGGGAAATACTAAAGGATATAATTGCGTAAAACATCCTTCCAAGGTAATTAAATTTTTCGCAATAATCAGGGAGCCATTCAAGGTTAAATGTAGGGGCAGGCAGCTAATTAAAATCCAAGCACCCCAAATAACCCAATCAAACAACTTATAAGCTTGGTTTATTTTCAAATTCAACAAAGCTTAAACATCCCCTGGCTGGTTGTCAGTATTCACGGAAGGGCGATGATGTGATTTTAGGTCTATGAACGATAATTAAAAAATCTGACCGAATTTATTAGGTAGGAGGAAAGGGATTACAATAATTGGAATTACCTTTAAAAAAAATACGCTGATTGCCACTTAAATTATGATAAGACTACTGATTATATGCCTATTACTATTTAATTTCCCTCATTTTGCCAGGGGACAAAAATTGAATAATCAAGAAATAAAAGAACTGATCCAAGCCTATAAAATGGATATTAGGGGCCCCTATAAAGAAATTAGGTGGTTTTGTACAGATGGCAGTATTCGTATGCCCAAAGACCCTTGTCCTGCTAACATTGGCCCCGGAGTGCAGCACGCCACCTATAAAAACTCGGTCACTGATCTTGGGAAGAGAAACCATCTATATTTTGGTCAAATTCTTTCCTATACCGATAAAGAAGCGTTCTGGGATAAGGAGAATAACCATTCCCGAATTAAGCAGTATCAGCTAGATAAATATTTAAGATCGGTAGATGATGGATGGGTGCTACAAAAAGGTCAGTATTATAGAGGGGCCATCCAGTCCGAAGACGAAGATGCCTGGGGTGTTGAATTTTATAAATGGTTGCTCTCCGATACCGATAATTTAAAAAAACATTATTTCCTTATCAGACAATCCCTAAAGGACATACCACACCAGGGAGATGATAATTTAGCCCAAAAGATTAGAAGCGAATCCAAGGTAATTTCGGACCTAGCACCAAGCTTTATGGATTTACGGGTAAAAATCCATAGTCAGCCCGATCTGGGCGATATCGAAAAGGTAAAAGCTTTTAAAGTAAAGCACAACGACAAGCTAAGTGCGGAGGTCAGAACAAAAATTGATGCTTTAACCCGCACCATGACTACTTTCTACCAGCCTGTAGATATTGCTGCCTTACCAAAAAGAACCTCGCTGGTCCTTGAGAAACAAATTGGCAAGGAGATAAGTACCTATGTCAATCAATTTGCCGAGGAAAAAAACACCGCCTTATTAATAGAGGCAACCGCAGAATTACTGCTTTCCATAAGACAGGCCATCATAGAGGAAGAATCTGCCGCAGCCAGATTACAATTGTTGGATGCCTCCTTAAAGCTGGAAGAAATCATTTTTAAAAAATCTCCCCAATGGCAACCCCAAGATATAAATGGACTCCTAGACAAGGTATGTTATTTGGGAATGGCCAACGCCGGGGCAGGATATATAGAACTTGTGGAGTGGCAGCAATTAAACCTAGCTTCCAAAGGGAACTCGCTGGGAGATCTTACCTCAACATTAGAACATGCCCGTAGGGAGGTAGAATGGAGTTCTTCCATGGTAAAGGCCAATTATCAGGAGGTCGTAGACACCTATACAGGCTTTGAGCCCAAGGCCTATGGATATATAGATGATATCATTAGAGGATCTATAGCCCTTCATCTTGGCCAGGCAGTGGGTGATTTAGGCGATATCATCGCCAAAGAGTCGGCCCTCACCAATAAGGTGATGGATCTTTCCAACCAGAGTGGCTTCCGCGGATTAAATGCGGGTTATGCCTTGGGAGAATTAGTGGTTGTAAATGGATCACCCGATGAAATTGAAGTAGTTTCAGACAAGATTTATGTGTTTCAAAGACCTCCATCAGATTTAAAACCTATAGCCGGTATCGCCACGGTGTCCGAAGGAAATATGGTTTCCCATGTACAACTCCTGGCTAGAAATTTAGGTATTCCGAACGCTGCACTAGCCGATGACAACCTTAGAAACCTCTTAAAACATGATGGAAAACGTGTGTTTTATGCGGTTTCCAATAAAGGGAATGTAATTATGAAGCCCGAAGCTGATATGACCGATGAGGAGCGTGCCCTATTTTCCAAAAAAGAACGCCGGGAAGACCGAGTGAAAGTCCCCATAGACCACATTCAATTGAAAGAAAACAATATCCTAGACCTCAAGGAAGTGGATGCAAGCGATTCGGGAAAACTCTGTGGCCCTAAAGCGGCCAATCTAGGGCAGTTAAAGAAAATGTTCCCCAACAAAGTGGTGGAAGGCCTGGTAATACCTTTTGGAATTTTCAGATCGCATATGGATCAGAAGATGCCAGATGGAGAACTTAGCTATTGGGAGTTTTTAAACGCCATCTTTAAGGAAGCCGAGGCCCTAAGTGCTCAAGGAATCAGCCCTGGCGAGGTAGAAAACTTTCAACTGCGAAAACTGGAAGTATTAAGGGAAGAAATAAAGAAAATACCCCTGCAAGTAGAATTCCTACAGCAGTTAGAAAAAGGATTTACAGACATCCTCGGAGATAAATTGGGTGAGATCCCTGTTTTCCTCAGAAGCGACACCAATATGGAAGATCTAAAAGACTTTACCGGGGCGGGACTAAACCTAACCATCTTCAATGTGGTAACCAAGGAAAAGATAATTGAGGGAATTAAAAATGTATGGGCCTCCCCTTATACGGAACGCAGTTATAAATGGAGACAAAAATTCCTGCTCAATCCAGAAAATGTATTCCCGTCCATATTGGTCATCCCCAGTGTAGACGTGGATTATTCTGGGGTCTTAATTACCAAGGGAATCAATTCTGGTAGCCCCCAAGATTTAACGGTTGCCTTTAGCCGAGGTGCTGGGGGTGCAGTAGACGGGCAATCTGCAGAAACCTATGAGATTTATGCCGCTGGAGGAACCCAATTACTAGCTCCTGCTAGGGAACCCTACCACAACAGACTGCCGGCAAGCGGTGGCTTGGAAAAGAACGTAGCTACCTTTGAAAGCTTTATTCTTAACCATCAAAATATTAAGGACATTAGAGACCTGGCAAAATCTATTAGAGAAACTATGCCTAGAGAAACCACCGCTGATAATGAAGCGGTCTATGACGTAGAATTAGGCTTCCAAAATAATAAGTTATGGTTGTTCCAGATTAGACCATTTGTGGAAAATAAAAGAGCCCAGAGCTCCGAATATCTGGAATCCATTTCCCCGAAAATAAATCTGGCCAAGAAAATTAACCTCTCACAAAAATTATAAGATGCGAAAATATCTAATATACACCCTTCTAATACTGAGCTGTACAGCCTTTACCGTGGTTTACTATTACCCTATTGACGGATATCTACGTACCGGTATAAAGCGCTTAAAGTACTTAGAACTGGTTAAAAGCGGGGAAATAAAATTGAATGCGCCACTTCCAAAAGGGGCTTTTAAGTCTTATGAGGATATAGAGCTTAACCTTCTCCCAAAAAAGAACGACAGCCTAGGGGCACTATTAACTATAGATGAAAATTTTCAGAAAGAGATCAATGGACTGTTCAAAGGCTTGGATAAAAGTTATTCCCTTGCGATACTGGATATTTCCGACCTAAATCAGATTCGCTATGCCAAACGAAATGAGACTGCGGGCTATCAACCAGGAAGCGTAGGGAAACTGGCCGTATTGGTGGCATTATTTGACCAATTGGCAAAAATCTATCCCGATTCGTTCGAAAAACGCATCCAACTTTTGCGCTCAAAATCTGTAAAAGCAGGAGTTTGGGGCCTTACCGATTCACATACCGTTCCCATTTATAATGTTGAGACCAATAAACTTATTAAAAGACAGGTGGTGGCCAGCGACGTTTTTACCTTGTTTGAATGGGCAGACCACATGCTTTCTGTTAGCAATAATGGCGCCGCTAGCATTGTATGGCGGGAAGCCTTACTTATGTCGGCCTTCGGACAGGCATACCCAGACCTCAGCCAGGAAGAGGCAGATGCCTACTTTAACAACACGCCTAGAAAACAGCTCACAGACTTATCCAACGATATTGTAAACCTGCCTTTGCGCAGCTTGAATATTGGTGCGGATGAATGGCGCCTGGGAAGTTTTTTCACTTCTGGAGCCAACAAATATGTAGGCGATAAAGGGGGGAGTATAGGATCTACTTTGGGATTGATGAAGTTTCTAATCCAATTAGAACAAGGGAACGTCATAGATGAGGCCTCTAGTTTAGAAATGAAGCGATTGATGTATATGACGGATCGTAGGATCCGATATGCACAATCCCCTGCCCTAAAAGAAGCAGCGGTTTATTTTAAATCGGGGAGTTTGTACCAATGTAACAAGACCAGTGGCGAACCTTGTGGAAAATATATGGGGAACATCAGTAATTTCATGAATTCGGTAGCCATTATTGAGCATCCGGACAACTGTACGTATATGGTGGTACTAATGACCAATGTATTGCGAAAAAATTCGGCCACAGACCATATGACCTTGGCCAGTAGTATCGATAAAATAATTAAGAAGTAGGATTTTTCAAGGATTCTAGGATTTCGGCAGCCTTGTTCCGCACTTTTTCATGAGAGTCTTTCAAAGCCATTTCCAATAAGGAATTAAACTTAGGATCATTAATTTTTTGGATCAAATAAAGTACCGCCAGCCGCAACTTAACATCCTTTCTTTTTAAAAGGGCATAATAACATTCAGATTCACTAAGGACCTTTATATTGAGGTCCTTTAGTTTTTTTTCGGAAAATGTTTCTACAAGGGTCGATTCGGCCACGGGAATCAATTCTTTTTTAAGTTGAATATCCAGGATGTTATCTAAAAATTCGATGGCATGTATCCGTTGTTCCTCCTTTCCGTGCAAGATGGAATTTAGGATGGGGTCTACGTCTTGCGGGGGATATTTTATGCCCAAAAATTGAAAAATTCGCTGTAACTGCCTATCCAATCGCAACTCCAACAAATGTATCAATCCGTTTCTAGCATCGTTTTCTTCGCGAGATTCCGGGGTTTCCGTATTTCTTTTGTACCGAATAATGATCTGGGAATGAATTACAGAGAGGGTGTTCTGGTAAAGGTGACATTCGTCCAATATTCTATCCACTACAAATCGGTCGTTCACCTTTAGATGTGGATACTTCCACTTCAACCTTTTTAAGGCCTCAATAGCTTCAATTTTCACCGTATGCTCCAATTCCCCAGTTAATTTTATCAGGGTGTTCACAGCCTTTTGCGAGGCAAATTTTTCCAATACCAATACTACTACCGCTGCATCTTCTAAATCTAACCCATGGTCCGTAGCTATCTTATCGAACAAAATATCGATGATAGGCTCTCCATAGAAAAACAAGGCTTCTATGCTGGCTTTCCTCGTTTCCTTTCCTGATAATTTAGGGATAATTAGCGTTATAAACCGTTCGTCTAAGGTTTTTGATGCAGCTAGGATGGCGGTATTAGCCACCGCTGTGTTGTCCGACTCTATATGGGTGTTAATTACCTCATAGAACTTTTCTACCTTGGCATTCCCAATAGCTTCCAAAATAGCCTGAGTTTTATTAGTTTTCTCCTGTTCGTCACTTAAAAACGCAAGTTGGAATAGGGCATTTTCTATACGGCTCTCCAAACTAAAACGAGCTTGCAACAACGCATTGTTCCTCAATTCTAAAGACAAACCAATCAAAGCGGCATTTGCAATGGTATGATCGTCCATATTGAGATAGGTATCAAAAAGCTGAACTTGATCCTTGTCGTAGTTTTTAAGGAGATAACGGAACGCAGAGGTAGTTACCTGTTGATCTTTATCCAACACCATTCCTTGCATCGGTTCGCATAAATTTTGAGAATTAAGAAAGTACAGATTTTCTATAGCCAGTGCCCTCACCTTGGCAGAAGGACTATCTAGCAGGTTTTTAATGGCATTAAAGAAACGTTCATCCTTTACTTCCAAGGTTTTATGGAGCATGTGTAGTATTTGATTTTCCGATCCATTGGTCAGCACCCGGATAACCGTATCTATTATGGAAGTGACCTTTATTTCATTCCTGTCTCTTTTTTGCTTTTTTACCCCAGATTGCTCCAGCAATCCCTTAAATGCAACTATATATTCCCTTCTCAGGTGAAAAATGAAATACAGCCATATAGATATTAGCCCAATAATGATTAAGCTGATGTAGGTTGAGGGAATTTGAAGCGCGTTGATAAAGAAAATCAGGATAAAGCCCGCCAAACCCGTTGCAATACTATCTACCACTACATCTGTAAAGGTTTTGGTCTTCTTTTTAATTTCTATAGGGATGGGTATGGAAAGAAGCTCGGTTGCCGCCTTGTTAACGGATTGCTTTAAACTCCCGTCCACTATTTTAATGAATACCACTACCCATAGCTGGGGAAGCAGCAATAATAAGATAGATCCTATTAATATACCCGTTGGCAACCACAATAAGGACTTCCCTACCCCAAAGGTCCCCACAATCCGTTTGGTAAGGAATAATTGTATCAATAGGGAGATGACACTGAGCGTGGAAAACCAAAAACCAAAAAATGAAGTCAGCGCCTCCTGGTCTTGTATAAATCTTGAGGCATAATCACTATACTGGTAATCTACCAACTTAGCAATCAATACACTAATGCCCACCACCAGAGCAATTAAGCTTAATAATTTGGATTGTTTAATGAGCTTAAAAGGAGACTCGCCCTTAGGACCGGATCTTCCCGAAACTTGGAAAGGATTTAATTTCACCACTTCCTTCCTCCAAATGTACCGGGTAATGGGTAGGCAGCACAACAGCAAGCCTGCCGCAACAAATAGCAAGTTCTCTGTATAGAGAATCTTGGTCAGCAAAGAGGTTAAATATCCTCCAAAAATTCCGCCCGCTATTGCCCCGGCCCCAATAAAACCAAAAACCCGTTTGGCCTCACGGACATTGTATACTAAATTGGCCATTATCCAAAACTGCGAGGCAGTTAGCAGGCCAAATATCGCAACCCATACATAGGGTATGTACAGGATAAATCCACTAGCCAGGTTAAAACTAAATGCAATACCAAATAGCACCAATGAGATAACCGACCCAATTATGGTCCTATCCACGATAGTATTAAGGGCATACTTTTCCATGGCGCGGTCATAAAAAAATGAGCCTGTAATCGCCATAATGGCCGTTAACACATACCCAAGGGGAAGTGCACTGGAAGAGAGTTCTGAGAGAAATAAGGAGTTGATAGTTGGTTTTACAATCAATAAAACCGTTATGATAAGGAAGATATTCAACTGCAGCAGCAGCGTTTTGGTCAATTCCTCCTCCTTTAGATCAAATGCTTTTAATATATATGTTTTAATCAGGGATAACAGGTAGTTCAATTGCTATGCTTTAGGTGAAAATTAGTGGTCCGTTATAATATCAAGCCTAAGCTAATTTAAAAAATTAAGACCTAAAACTGCCATGCTACCCAATCCAATTTTGGATAGTCTCCCAAGACTTAATTATTGGCCACTTGGTTACGACCAACCCTCAACACTTTTTCTATAGGTTTCACCAATTCCCGAATAATTTGCTCTCCCGAGGCATCATCTACCAAAGCAACCAAAATATAACGCCTATTTGGGTTTTTTCCCCATACTAGTACCGAGTCTGAATGAAAATCCCTCCAAGATCCCGATTTTCGATACAGCCTGGCACTGGGCGCAATAACGTCTAAGGTATTTACAAATTTATGATGCAATTCAGGATCGCTCATAATATCTAACATTTGCTTGGATCTAGCCCTATTTACCAATTGTCCATTTGCCAATAAATAATAATAACGACAAACCTGATTCACCGTAGCAGCATGGGATAGATTTTTTAGGGGCTCCCTATTGGTATCTCCCCCACCGCCATAGCGCTTTCCTACCCAGAGTCCGCCTCCAAGGTCCTCGTTATAAAACCTATATCTGGGGTCTGTCATAACAGCCTGGATTTTATCATAACCCAATCTATCTATCATCCTGGTAGAAGCTGCGTTACTAGATTTACTGATCATAATACGCATATCCTCTTGAATGGCCGGACTATCGGTAAGCTCTCCTTTTTCCAAAGCATCCATGGAAGATAATAAAATGGCTATTTTGGGTAAGCTTGCCGCATACATCATATGATTTCCATTAATACTAGCAAATTTCACCTGTTCCGGATTCTTTAAATCCACCAAGCCTACGGCCATTTTCTTGTTTTTCATCAATGCCTTCCACTTGGGATTGGACATAAGTTCACGTTCCAAACTTTGTTGCAGACTGGTGCTCGACAAGCTTGCCAATGGTTTTACCTCAGAGTTTATTGTTCTGATGGGCAGGTCTTTTTGAGCCTGTAAACCGGTTGCAAATAAGAAGGTGAGTATAATTAGATTAAACTTGTTTCCCATAAAATAATTATAAGCTTATTATATAGTAAACAAAATTATTCATTTATAAGATTCCCTCTTGTTAATTTTTGGGAATGCTAAAAAATTACAATTCCCCTATTTTATTGGTATTTAAGCAATTCCAGTTCCTTCAGAATGTTAAATCTTTTAAAGTTAACCGATAAAGGGGACTTAATATGTCTATCTTTATAATACCCATGTAAATCCCAGGTCATGAAGGCAATAAGGCTACCTCTTTTACTTTTGTCAAAATCAAAAGCTACGGGTTTTCATCCCAAATCGTTATTTTTGAAGCAAAATATAAAGAAATGCTAATTATAGGAATTGCGGGAGGAACCGGATGCGGAAAAACAACCGTGGTAAACCAGATTATCAACGAGTTACCAAACGAAGAGGTTGGGGTAATCTCCCAAGACTCTTATTACAATGATCTTTCCGATCTGTCCTATGAAGAGCGGTCGCAAATAAATTTTGATCATCCCCGTGCTATCGATTTCGAATTGTTGGGAAAACACTTACAAGAATTAAAAAAAGGAAATCCCATTCAACAGCCGGTATATTCTTTTGTGGAACATAACCGCACCAAGGAAACTATCCTTACCCACCCTAGAAAAGTAATGATTGTAGAGGGGATTCTAATCATGACCAATCCACAAATCCGTGATATGTTCGATATCAAAATTTTTGTACATGCAGATTCGGACGAACGGCTGCTAAGGAGGCTAAAACGGGATATTAATGAGCGGGGACGAGACCTAGAGGAGGTCTTGGGAAGATACAAAGACACGCTAAAACCCATGCATAATCAATTTATTGAGCCCACTAAGGAATTTGCAGATATCATCATCCCCAACAACAAATACAATACCGTTGCCGTAGATATTGTTAGGTCTATTATAAATCTAAAGTTAGCATAATAATATATGGGCTTAAAAGAAATAAGAAAGAAAAAATGGTTTGCCATAGTCACCAATATGTATGTATTGGTCCTCACCGCTTTTTTAATATGGATGGTTTTTTTTGACACCAATTCCCTCCTCATACATTGGGAACTTAAAAGGGAAATCAACAACCTAGAAAAACAACGCGAATTCCTTAAGGAAGAAATAGCGAGGGATAGGAAAATTATTGAGAAACTCTCTGATCCCGAGGAGCTCGAAAAATTTGCTAGGGAGCAGTACTACCTAAAAAAGAAAAACGAGGAGATTTATTTAATTGAATACGAAGACGGTAAAAAATCCAATAAAGATGAGTGATTCCGATTTGTTCAGTGAATTTAGGGAGATTTCCTCCAAAGAATGGAAACAACGAATACAGGTAGACCTTAAGGGAGGGGATTACAATGAGGAATTGGTATGGGAATCGCCCGAAGGGATAAAAATAAAACCGTTTTACCATAAGGAAGATACGGATACCCTAGCCCTACCTAAGTTTCCAATAGCAACTTGGAGAATTGCTCAGGAAATTTATGCCGGCAATGCGGAAATGGCCAACAAAAATGCCTTGGACGCCCTTAAACGAGGGGCAGAATCCATTTGTTTTACCGTTCCAAATAATACTATAGACCCTAAGGAGCTACTACAACACATAGACCTAAATAAAACCCCCCTCTATTTTAATTTGCAGTGCCTTTCCGATACGTTCTGCAAATCTGTTTTGAAAGCCGCCGCCAAGGAGCCCTCCCCTATTTTTTTAAACATCGATATTGTTGGAAATTTAGCACGCAGCGGCAATTGGTTCTCCAATATGAAGGAAGATCATCAGCAATTAGATACCATCCTTGCCCTGGGACATAGCAACACTTTAAGCGTAGACCTTGGGCTTTATCAAAATGCAGGAGCAAATAAGGTGCAACAACTGGCTTATGCCATGGCACATGCCAATGAATACCTAAACCATTTAGACCGGCACCACAAGCCCCTTTTAAAATCTTCCTTAATGACTTTTAAGGCAGCTATTGGCGGGAATTATTTTTTTGAGATCGCCAAACTTAGGGCCCTTAAAAAACTGTATGCCACCGTGGCAAAATCCTACGGTGCAAGACCAGACTGCCATATTATTGCCACCCCTACTAAGAGAAACAAAACCTTGTACGACTATAATAACAACATGCTCCGCACTACCACGGAATGCATGTCTGCCATCCTCGGAGGAGCCCATACAGTCTGCAATCTTGCCTACGACGCCATATATAAAAAGGACCACGAGTTTGGAAATAGAATGGCTAGAAACCAACTGCTGTTGTTAAAGGAAGAAAGCCACTTTAACAAGGTGGGCAATCCCGCAGATGGCAGCTACTATTTGGAAACACTTACCCATCAACTGGCCACTAAAGGCCTAGAGCTATTTAAACAAATAGAGGCAGGAGGCGGATTTTTGGCTCAGCTGAAACAACAGCTCATCCAGAAAAAAATAAAGGAGAGCGCCAAGAAAGAGCAAGAGGGTTTCAACAATAAGGAAACCGTCCTTGTTGGGACCAACAAATACCCAGCGGCCGAGGACAAAATGAAAGACCAACTAGAACTATATCCTTTTGTTAAAACCAAGGCCAGAAAAACCCTGATTGAACCTATTATAGAAAAAAGACTTTCCGAGGTACTGGAGCAAAAGCGTTTGGAACAGGAGTAATTATTGGCTATTTTCCCAAAGGGCCAATCACCCCAAGGTGCTACTGAAAAACCTCGCGCTATACTTTTAAAAAGAAATGAAATAAATGGCTAGAAAAAATCTTCAACATATTCAGCTGGATACCGATGGGGATTCCCACGATCCAAAAAACGAGCGGGATCCATTTATAACAGCCGAGGGAATTCCACTAAAGGAAAAATATTCCCCAACGGACGTAGAAGGGCTAACACATTTAAACTTTGCTGCCGGAATCCCCCCCTATCTTCGGGGCCCCTATAGCACCATGTATGTTAAACGCCCGTGGACCATCAGACAATATGCCGGATTTTCTACAGCCGAAGAGAGTAACGCTTTTTACCAGCGAAATTTAAAGGCGGGACAAAAAGGGCTTTCTGTAGCTTTTGACCTCCCCACCCATAGAGGATACGACAGTGACCACGAACGCGTGGTAGGCGATGTGGGAAAAGCCGGAGTGGCTATAGACACCGTAGAGGACATGAAGATATTATTTAAGGACATCCCCCTAAACAAAATGTCCGTTTCCATGACCATGAACGGGGCAGTTCTCCCCATTATGGCATTTTATATCGTTGCTGCCGAGGAACAAGGCGTCTCCCTAGAACAATTAAAGGGCACCATCCAAAATGATATCCTAAAGGAGTTTATGGTCCGCAACACCTATATCTACCCCCCTACTCCCTCCATGCAAATCGTTGCCGATATCTTTGAGTTTACCAGCAAGCACATGCCACTATTTAATAGCATTAGCATCTCGGGCTACCATATGCACGAAGCTGGGGCTACGGCCGATCTGGAGCTTGCCTATACCCTTGCCGATGGGTTAGAATATATAAGAACAGGACTAAAGGCAGGCTTGGAAATAGATACCTTTGCTCCTAGGCTCTCCTTCTTTTGGGGAATTGGCATGAATCATTTTATGGAAATTGCAAAAATGAGGGCAGCGCGTATGTTATGGGCTAAACTGGTAAAACAGTTTCATCCTAAAAACAATAAGTCCTTGGCCCTACGCACCCATAGCCAGACCAGTGGGTGGAGCCTTACCGAACAAGACCCTTTTAACAATGTTGCCCGGACCACCATAGAAGCTTCCGCAGCCGTATTTGGCGGTACTCAAAGCCTGCATACCAATGCCTTGGACGAGGCCATTGCGCTCCCCACCGATTTTTCGGCCCGGATTGCCCGTAACACCCAACTATTTCTACAAGAAGAGACAGGCATCACCAAAACCGTAGACCCCTGGGCAGGAAGCTATTATGTAGAAACCCTAACCCAGGAAATTGCACACAAGGCCTGGAAATTAATCCAGGAAATTGAGGAGTTGGGTGGGATGACCAAAGCCATAGAAGCAGGTATCCCCAAACTTAGAATAGAGGAGGCGGCAGCAAACAAGCAAGCCCGCATAGACAGCGGCAGGGATATTATTGTGGGCGTAAACAAATACCAAGCAGGGGAAGATGTAGATAGCTTTCAGATATTGGAAGTGGATAATGCAGAAGTACGCAGACAACAGCTAGAGCGGTTACAACAAGTAAAGACTAATAGGAATGCCAGTGAAGTACAGCACGCCTTAGACCAACTTACCGCTGCAGCGGAAGAAAAGATGAAGGATACCACTTCCATAAATAGCAGCAATACTGCGGAAGGTGATAATAATTTATTAGCTTTATCCGTAAAGGCGGCTAGGGCAAGAGCCACCTTGGGCGAAATAAGCACCGCCCTAGAAAAAGCCTTTGGAAGGCATAGAGCAGAAATAAAATCGTTTACTGGGGTGTACTCAAAGGAAATAAAAGACGACAATAGCTTTGAAAAAGCGAAGGAAATGGCCAATACGTTTGCCACTCAGGAGGGACGTAGACCTAGGATACTGATCGCTAAAATGGGTCAGGATGGTCATGACCGGGGAGCCAAGGTAGTGGCTACCGGCTATGCAGATATTGGGTTCGATGTGGATATTGGCCCCCTTTTCCAAACCCCGGCAGAAGCCGCAAAACAGGCAGTAGAAAACGACGTTCATATTTTAGGGATATCCTCCTTGGCAGGCGGACATAAAACCCTGGTTCCCCAAGTGTTAGAGGCTTTAAAAAAATACGGCAGGCAAGATATTATGGTCATCGTAGGGGGAGTGGTCCCTAAGCAGGATTATGATTTTTTATACGAAGCCGGAGCGGTGGCTATTTTTGGCCCAGGGAGAAAAATTAGCAATACCGCCATCCAAGTTTTGGAGATTCTGCTAGACTAACGAGGAGCACACACCCCTAAAAATAAGGGATTATCGCAGATTCTATCCCTTGTGAATGCGAAGTAAAGTCGCTATTTTTCGCCTGTTAACAAAATACATTTTATAACAACGTAAATAATCGTATTTTTACCCACTAACTTACTATGATAATGGGCAAAATAATTGCTATTGCAAATCAAAAAGGCGGCGTAGGTAAAACTACCACTTCGGTAAACTTAGCAGCTGCCTTAGGAGTTTTGGAAAAAAAAGTCTTATTAATTGATGCCGATCCTCAGGCCAACGCAACCTCCGGTTTAGGAGTGGATGTGGAAACTGTGGAAATGGGAACCTATCAATTGTTAGAACATTCCAAAACTGCTAGGGAAACTATTGTGCAGACCACCTCTCCCAATGTGGATCTTATTCCATCGCATATCGACTTGGTTGCCATTGAAATAGAATTGGTAGACAAGGATGATAGGGAGTATATGATGAAAAATGCAACCCAAAAGCTAAAAGACGAATACGATTATATTCTTATAGACTGTGCACCTTCCTTGGGACTCTTAACCTTAAATGCCCTTACAGCGGCAGATTCTGTTATGATCCCTATACAGTGCGAATACTTTGCATTGGAAGGATTGGGGAAATTATTGAATACCATTAAAAGTGTTCAGAAGATTCACAATCCCGATTTGGATATAGAAGGAATGGTACTTACCATGTACGATTCTAGGTTACGCCTTTCTAACCAGGTTGTGGAGGAAGTGAAAAAACACTTCTCAGAAATGGTTTTCGACACCATTATCCAAAGGAATGTGCGATTGAGCGAGGCACCAAGTTATGGCGAAAGCATTATAAAATATGATGCCAGTAGTACAGGAGCAGCCAATTATTTAAATTTGGCCAATGAAGTAGTAGTGAAAAACAAGGAGAAAGTATAATGGCGAAAGCGACAAGAAAACAAGCGTTGGGCCGCGGACTATCGGCCTTATTAAAAGACCCCGAAAACGATATTCAGTCGGCTTCCGATAAGAATGCCGATAAGGTGGTAGGAAATATTGTAGAATTAGATCTGAATACCATAGAGGTTAACCCTTTTCAACCCCGTTCTAATTTTAATGATGAGGCTCTTCACGAGCTGGCCTCTTCCATCAGGGAATTAGGGGTGATACAACCTATTACCGTAAGGAAGTTAGATTTTAACCAGTACCAATTGGTTTCTGGTGAGCGTCGTTTTAGGGCTTCCAAATTAGTGGGCTTAGAAACCATCCCTGCATATATCCGTATTGCCAATGACCAAGAGTCCTTGGAAATGGCGTTGGTAGAAAATATACAGCGACAGGATCTAGACCCCATAGAAATAGCCCTTTCCTATCAAAGATTGATAGATGAAATACAATTAACCCAGGAAAAAATGAGTGAACGGGTAGGCAAAAAAAGGTCTACCATCACCAACTACCTGCGTTTATTGCGTTTAGATCCTATAATCCAAACAGGGATAAGGGACGGCTTCGTAAGTATGGGCCACGGGAGGGCCTTGGTAAACATTGAGGAAAAGGAAGATCAAATTGCCCTCTATGAAAAAATCGTTGGCGAAAACCTATCGGTAAGAAATACGGAAAAGGCCGTAAAGGAATATCAGGAAAGAAAAGCTGCCGCAAACCAAGATCCCGCTAAAGAAGATAAAAAGAAAACCAAAACCAGTCCAGAGTTTATCTCCAAGAACTTGCGAAAGTTCTCCGACTACCTGGATGTAAAAGTAGATATTAAGGCCACTGAAAAAGGAAAAGGAAAGATTACCATTCCTTTTCACTCCCAGGAAGAATTCAATCGATTAAAAAAATTGATCACGGGTGAATAAGTGCTTTCTATTGCTGGTAGTCTGCTTTCTGGTCACCGCCCTAGGCCTTGCCCAAGACAAGGACATCCAGGAACAACAACCAGATTCTGTACAGCAGACCCTAAAGGAACAGGGCGTTAGGGTAATAGATACCCTAAAAATCAAAAAAAAGGGTATCAATCCCTTGGCACCTAGTAAAGCTGCCTTTTATTCCGCCGTATTTCCCGGATTGGGTCAAATCTATAACAAGCGGTATTGGAAGGTCCCCATAGTCTATGCAGCCATAGGAACAGGGGTATACGCCTACACCTATAACGACGACCTGTACAACCGGTTCAGAACCGCCTTTAAACGCAGACAGGCCGGATTTACCGACGATGAGTTCTACGACCTAGGAACCCCTAATCCACCAGGTTCTCCTCCAGACTTTTCTAACCAGGCCTTGGAAAATGCCCAGGAAAGATACCAGCGCGATAGAGATCTTTGGCTCTTGGTCACTATTGGAATGTATGTCCTAAATATTGTGGACGCCAATGTAGACGCCCACCTAAAACAATTTAACGTGGACGATGATCTAAGTTTGGATTTTAAACCTTTCTTGGATACAGACGCCCTCACCGCCAATCCGGTTTACGGAATGGCCTTAACTATTAAATTTTAAAAAATGAACATTGCCCTGTTCGGATATGGTAAAATGGGAAAAATGATTGAACAAATCGCCCTAAAAAGAAACCATAACATTGTAGCTAAAATAGACGTGGATACCACGGAGATAAACTATTCAGAAATAGATGTAGCCATAGATTTTAGTATGCCCGATGCTGCTTTTGGCAACATAAAAAAATGCATGGAAAACAATATTCCATTGATCTGCGGTACCACTGGTTGGTTAGAAAATTATGAGAATGCCGTGCAGCTCTGTAAAGAAAAGGACGGTGCCTTTATCTACGCCTCCAATTTCAGCTTAGGAGTTAACCTCTTTTTTGAACTAAACTCTTATTTGGCCAAAATGATGAGCAACCTAAAGCAGTATCAGGTTAGCATGGAAGAAATTCATCATACCCAAAAACTAGATGCCCCTAGTGGCACGGCCATTACCTTGGCAGAAGGGGTCATCCAAGAGACCGATTATACTGCTTGGAAATTGGATACTGCCGAAGCCAACGAAATTCCCATTACTGCCAAACGGATTGCCGATACTCCCGGCACCCATACCGTGGCCTACCAAAGTGAAGTAGACAGCATAGAAATTAAACACACCGCCCATAATAGGGAGGGATTTGCCCTGGGAGCGGTGGTAGCTGCAGAATGGATTCTAGATAAAAAGGGAGTGTTCTCCATGAAAGACGTGTTAAACCTTCGTTAAGGAACGTAACAATCCCCCATTAAAACATACTTAAAGATTGATTGTTAACAAGAAGCAGCAATCCTAAATCAACAATACGGATATGAACGGAACACAGTGGATTATTTTTATTTTGATCATTCAAATAGTGCATTTCCTCGGAACTTGGAAATTGTACGTTAAGGCAGGTAGAAAAGCATGGGAAGCAGCTATCCCAGTTTATAACGCCATAGTTTTAATGAAAATAATTAATAGGCCCAAGTGGTGGGTTATTCTGTTGTTTATACCCATCATTAACCTATTGATGTTCCCTGTGGTTTGGGTAGAGACCCTTAGGAGTTTTGGTAAAAATAGCCTTTTAGACACCTGGTTGGCTATTCTCACCTTGGGGCTCTATATCTATTATGTAAATTATTTCACGGAGGTTGCCTATGTAGAAAATAGAGACCTTCACCCAAAAACCGCCTTAGGAGAGTGGGTAAGCTCCATCGTATTTGCCGTTGTGGCCGCTACTTTGGTACACACTTATGTAATACAACCCTATGTGATCCCTACCAGTTCTTTGGAAAAAACCCTTTTGGTGGGCGATTTCCTATTTGTAAGCAAGTTCCATTACGGAGCTAGGGTTCCTATGACGACCGTTGCGGCACCCATGGTACACGATACCCTGCCTATTCTAAAATCCAGATCCTATGTGGCCGATGTAGATCCTGCTACCTATAAAACCTCGATATGGAACAAACTACAGCTTCCCTATATGAGACTACCTGGATTTAAGGAGATTAAAAGGAATGAAATTGTAGTGTTTAGCTGGCCTGCAGATACGGTTTATCAATTTTTTAAACAACAGGAAGGGGTTCGCAAGCCTATCGATAAAAAATCTAATTACGTAAAACGTGCTGTAGGTATACCAGGGGATTCCTTATCTATAGTTGACGGATATGTACATATCAACGGTAAAAAAACCGTACTGCCCTACAGGGCTAAGCCAATGTTCACCCACACGGTTACTGTAGAGAACGGTTTTTCTAATGCCGCCATTGACCTCTTGGGAAGACAAAATTTCTCAGGAAATGTGGTCCGCATCCCTAACAGTTCTTTAGAGTTGGAAAATCTAGACCAAGTAATCTCTGCAATGCATATGGAGAAAATAAAGTCCGACTCAGCCTATACCTACTACTCCGGGAATGTAGACAATGCAAGGGTTCGCGACTACTTAAAGTCGGAAGACGTAAGCACTATGGCTCTTTTTAACTTAACAGAGGAAGAAGCCAAGAATTTCACTGGAAAAAATGGTATAGTATCCATTCAGAAACTTGCGTTTACCACCAAAAAAACCTCTCTTTTCCCCCAAGATCCAGCGCATCCAGCAACCTTAGACAATATGCCAGCGATCTATATCCCTGAAAAAGGCAAGACGGTAGAACTTAACCTAGAAGTACTCCCCATTTATGAGAAAATAATAAAGGAGTACGAGGATAACACCCTAAAAGTAAATGGCAATCAAATACTGATTAATGGACAAGTAGCCAACTCCTATACTTTTAAACAGGATTATTATTGGATGATGGGAGACAATAGGCACCGTTCCGAAGACAGTAGAACTTGGGGCTACGTTCCAGAAGACCATATAGTAGGTACGCCCGTTTTTATATGGATGAGCATCGATGGCATTAACGATGGCATGATGAATTGGAAAATTCGTTGGGACAGAGTGTTTACTACGGTCCACGGAGACGGGGAACCTACCTCCTACTTTAAGTACTTCTTAATAGCACTTGCGGGGTGGTTTGTTTGGGATTACTTTAGAAAGCGAAAAAAGAAGGTGAAAAAATAGACATCAACATCACAAGACCTTAGGCTTTAAGCGGTAGTTACCTTTAAAGCCTTGGGCCTCCCCCCTTCAACACATTAGTACATTGATACACTAGTAAATTGATACATTAACTCATTGCTACATTAGTTCATTGTTACATTAGTTCATTGCTACATTAGTTCATTGCTACATTGGTTCATTGCTAAATTAGTTCATTGCTACATTAGTTCATTGCTACATTGGTTCATTGCTAAATTAGTTCATTGCTACATTAGTTCATTGCTACATTAGTTCATTGCTACATTAGTATATTTACACATTGGTATATTTACACATTGATAAATTAGTACATTAAATAAGTAAACAATGCAAGTGCTTCTTCATCCTGGATATTTTTTAAACATCGCCAACTTTGCGGCTCTTGTCCAAAATGATATTTGCTGGGAAGTAAATGATAATTACCAGAAGCAAACCTATCGCAACCGATGCTATATCGCTACGGACATAGGAAAACACATGCTTACCATCCCTATTAAACATGTGGGGAACAACCGAAATAAGCAACGATATTCCGAAGTAGCTATTGACAATACCTATTTTTGGCAACGTCAACATTGGCGCACCCTACAAACAGCGTATCGCACCTCGCCCTTCTTCGAGTTTTATGAAGATGATATTGCCCCTCTTTATAACGACACCTTTGACTCTCTGATGGAATTTAACCTTAAATCCATAGCGACCATTTGTGATTGTTTACAGATTCCCATGCCTACGGATAAAACTAGTAGCTACCAGGCAGCCGCTACCGATATGACGGACGCGCGACATTTCATCAATTCAAAAACGGAAATCCCTTTTCAACAAGCTCCCTATGTGCAGGTATTTAATGATAGAAACCCCTTTATACCTAACCTAAGTATTTTAGACCTCCTATTTAACGAAGGAACCAACACCCTTCCCTATCTCAAAAGTTTAAAACTGAACCTTCCCCATGCTTAGATGGTTTCTTCATTATGGCATTCATTTTTTAGTTCCCATCCTTATCGGACTTCTATTTTATAAGGGATACCGATGGAAGGCAATTTTAATACTGTTAGCCGGAATTGTGATAGACTTGGATCACTTCTGGGCAGACCCCTTATTTGACCCTAATCGGTGCAGCATTAATTTTCACCCCCTACACACCTACTGGGCCATTGCACTCTATGTACTGCTGTTAATTCCCAAAAAGACCAGAATATTCGGTTTAGCATTAGTAATTCATATCGTAGCAGATATTACAGATTGCCTCTTAATGTAGTTGAACATCTTGGGCTATTCATTAGACCTCGAAAAAAACACTCCTTTATAACTAGCACCTCATTTTAGAGGTAGGCTCCTAGGCCAATTCTTATAGTTTTTTGTCCTTCCCCCTTTAGAGAATAGAAAATTATCTCTATTTTGTATGCTTCATTTAATCTTAACTTATCAAACTCATAAATTACTATGGGAAATCATAAAATTACCCCCTCTTTTCCCTCCGGAAGAAGGGATTTCATCAAAAAATCTGGCATTGCCCTCATCGGGGGATCCTTAATATCGCCGGCAGTCACCTTTGGTGCCAATAGCCTCTATAAGGATTCCACCCTAAAAGTGGGCTTAATTGGCTGTGGTGGCCGTGGTACCGGTGCCGCTGCCCAAGCTTTGCAAGCAGATCCAAACGTTATTCTCTATGCCATGGGCGATGTGTTTGAGGACCAATTAAATTTGGCACATCGGGAGTTGCAGAAGGCTATGGGTGACAAGGTAAAGGTTGCTCCAGAAAACAAATTCATAGGATTTGACGCCTACCAAAAAGTAATAGATTCGGGCGTGGATGTAGTGTTACTTACCACCCCACCAGCCTTTAGACCAGACCACCTAAATGCTGCGGTAGAAGCAGGGAAACACGTATTTTGCGAAAAACCCGTAGCCGTGGATGCACCCGGAATTCACAAAGTGTTGGCAGCTGCCAAAAAAGCTAAGGAAAAGGGGCTATCCCTAGTGTCTGGTTTCTGTTTTCGATACGACTATCCCAATAGGGAAATTTTTGGGCGTGTCTTAGACGGCCAGATTGGGGACATCAGAACGGTTACTACCTTTCGTCATGGAGGTGAGGCTTGGTATAAGGAACGTCAGCCAAATTGGACGGATATGACCTACGAAATGCGCAATTGGTATTACTACAATTGGTTATCGGGGGATATTGTGGTAGAACAAGCAGTGCATAGCCTTGATATGATGTCTTGGGTCATGGGAGATAAAATGCCCGTAAGCGCTACTGGAACTGGAGGGCGACAAGTACGTGTAGATAGTAAATACGGAAACATATACGATCATTTTGCGGTAGAGTTCGAATATGAAAACGGCGCCAAGGGTTACCACTTTACCAGGCAACAAAACAATACCTCCCATAGGAACAGCGTAGAGGTGCTAGGTACCGAAGGCTCGTCTATAACCCATATTGGACGCAGGTATGAAATTACCGGTAAAAACAGCTACACCTATGACGGGGAAAGGAATAATATGTTCCAGACCGAACACGATGAGCTTTTTGCCTCCATCCGAAAGGGTCAGCCCATGAACGATGGAGAATGGATGTCTAAGAGCACCATGTTGGCCATATGGGCACGTATGGTAGCCTATACCGGCCAAACGCTCACCTGGGAACAAGTCTTTAATTCCAAGGAAAACTTAGGTCCCAAAATAGACGAATACAATTGGGATTTAAAATGGCCTACTCCACCAGTAGCGATTCCTGGTAAAACTAAATTCATCTAAGCCTATATCAAATTATAACTAACCGCTGTTTACTCTTTTGGCGCATAGATCGTCAAAGGAGTAAACAGCTCCATAACACACCAATTTAATATGAAACCCTCCTTATTATTATGCCTCTTTGTGCTATGGGGCAGTAGCTTAAAAATAAAAGCGCAAGAAAAACCCCTATTCTTTGGCACCGAAACCAGTTTTGATCAATTGGTAGCTGGAGACAAGGACAATGCACAAGAAATAAAATGGATCAATGTAAACACGGAGCCAGACACCTGGCATAAGGAAGGCGATCTTCTGGTATGCAAAGGCCTACCAATAGGGGTTATGCGCTCCGAAAAGATGTACGAAAATTTCATTCTAACCGTAGAGTGGCGCCATATGGAAGCAGGGGGCAATTCTGGTATGTTTGTATGGAGCGACGCCATCCCCGGCGAGCATAACAGACTCCCAGGGGGTGTAGAAGTACAGATGTTAGAACTAGATTGGGTAAATCAGAATATACGCGACGGCGTAAAGCCACCAATTGCCTATGTACACGGAGAGTTGTTTGGCGTGGGTGGGGTTACTACCGTACCGGACAACCCCAGAGGAACCAGAAGTAAGTCTGTAGAAAATAGAGCCCTAGGGAAGGGAGAGTGGAACAGCTATCAAGTAATTTGTGTAGATGGCACTATTAAATTATCGGTCAATGGAAAGTTTGTAAACGGCATTAGTAAGTCGTCCATTAAAAAAGGATACCTCTGCCTAGAATCTGAAGGAGCCGAAATCCATTTTAGGAATTTAAGGGTGATAGAACTACCACCAGGGGTTACCGCTGCAGATCAAATAGTAGATGAGTTATAGACCACTTACCTAATAAGATACAAGGGGCCCAATTGGGTCCCTTTTTTATTCCCTTATTTTCTTCGTAGCACGAAGTATGGAAGTTCAACTATAGATAGATAATCCAGGCCAAAGAAAGAGCATGGTAATGGCCTACCACTTCTTCCCCTATTGATCACCAATCCTATCAAAAGAAGCCATAATGGGGAAGTGATCGGATAGCTTTACATTAAAATTCTTGTGGGTCTTAACCTTAAATGCCTTATCCACTAAAATAAAATCTATCCGCACTGGATAGTATTTAAAATTAAAGGTTCTACCATATCCTTTCCCCTGCTCCATAAAAGTATCTTGCATATCCCCTTTAATCACATGGTAAACGTTAGAGAATTGGGTATTGTTAAAGTCGCCACAAACAATCTTCTTATAAGGTGTGGCCTCACGATGCTCATTAAAGATGGCCACTTGCTCTTGTTGCTTGGCAAAAGATCCGCTCATACGTCTAAAGAGCTTCGACTTTGGCTCCTTGGTAATTTCTTCTACTGTAGGCACCACCTTATGCGATTCCAAATGCATATTATAGACACGAACCGTATCATTTTTCATCAATACATCTACATAGATCGCATTGTTGCTACTCTCTGGAAAATGCAAAGACCCCTTGTTTATTATTGGGAGTTTGGAATAGATTCCGAGCACCACTTTTTTGTGTCCGTATTCAAAATCGATAAATCGGTGTTTGTACTGAGCAAAATCGGCACTCTCTTTTTTAGTATAATCAAATTCCTGAAAACAAACTATATCGGGATCTGCCTCTTTCACCAAGCTTACAATCTGATCACTAATAGTCTCATCCTTAATCATCTCAGAGCGATTAAATCCGCGAGTATTAAAACTCATGACACTTACCTCTCCCTTATCTATGGGCTGTTCCGAAGACTTAAATTTAAAGAAGGTACCCAAAACCAAGTACCCAATGAGCAAGACTACGGCAGACATCATCAGCTTGCGACTACCACGCAATAGCCAATAACAAAAGAAAAGCACGTTACAGAGAACCAAGAGTGGTACTAGTAGTGAAAGAATAGACATAAAAGGAACCAGCGTAACCGGGACCCATGGCGCAAAGCAGGCCAATAGCAGTAAAAGGGAAAAACACCCGTTGAGAAGGAAAATGAACCTGTTAATGAGTTTTCGCACCTTCTTAATCTTCCTTACCTGCCTTAAACAAAAAATCCTTTTCTGCCTTGGAAAGGCTTTCGTAACCAGATTTGCTTATCTTATCCAAAATGGCATCAATCTTTTTTTGATGGCTTTTTTTATCGTAGTTCCCCCGGGCAGCACTAGCTGTAGTCTTCTTTCTATAAACCGTTTTCATGGAAGCCTTTTTTTCCCTGCCCTTAAACATATTGGCAAAGCTATCTACTAGTTTTGAGAACCAACTACCAATGTCATTTCCTTTGGGGAGCTGGGTTGCATAATAATAACCAAGAGCTGCTCCCCCAATATGCGCTAGATGTCCGCCAATGTTATTCCCAACGGATATCTGTATTAAATCTAACAACACCACCAAGACCCCAATATGCCAAAGCTTTACATTAAAGAAAATAACACGCACCTCCTGATTAGGCAGATAGGTACAGACAAAGATAAGCACTGCCGTAACCCCTGCAGAGGCACCAATAAGGGCCGTATTCTGTCCTATCAGAGCTGGAAAGATATTATAGCTCAATAAGAAAATCATCCCCCCGAAGATTACCCCCAGAAAGTAAACATTAATAAATTTTCTATTATCAAATAAATTTAGAAAAATCCTTCCGGCAAAGTACAACATAATCATATTCCAAAAAATATGTCCAAATCCGGAATGAAAAAAGGAATAGGTAATAAGGGACCAAGGCTGGGTTAGGAACTCAAAAAACTCTTTGGGTAACTGAAACCATTGTTCCACTCCCTTGTCATTGGCAGCCCCGAAGAGCAACACATTGATGATACCTCCAATAATAAAAATTGCAACATTAAATACTATTAGCTTCTCAGCAATACTCAGTCGATTGTAATAATATGAAATGTTTTGGTTTCGCATTATAGATCCCATCTATTTTGATTAAACTGATTTTTTTTCCAATACCACATCATTATAAACCCAAACAAGGCGCCTCCAACGTGGGCAAAATGAGCAATTCCATTTCCAAAAATGGAATATCCCGTAACTCCAGAGAACAGATCTAGCCCAATAAGCACCGGAATAAAGTACTTTGCTTTTACCGGTACCGGTATAAACATTAAGAACAGCTCGCTATTAGGATAAGACATCCCAAAGGCCACCAACACCCCATAAATAGCTCCAGAGGCCCCTACTGCCGGAGTATTGTAGGCACTTAAAAAGTTGTTTATAGTATCCGTAGAGGCTATGTTATACCAGCTGGGACTGTATTTTCCACTACTGATGATTTCCATTATCTGTTCCCTGGGAATACCAGAACTCACCAAGGCCTCCATCCCCTGATTAAAATAGTAATAATTTACCCCAGTATGGATTAAGGCAGCCCCAATACCTGCAGAAAAATAGAAAAACAGGAATTTATTCTTGCCCCACATTCTTTCCAATGGCGAACCAAAGGCCCAAAGTGCATACATATTAAATAATATATGCATCAACCCCCCATGCATAAACATATGGGACAATACCTGCCAAAATTCAAAATTTCCATTTTTTGTAAACCAAAGCGAAAACCACTGGTACATTTGGTCCCCGTATAAATATGTAGCTACAAAAAACAGCCCATTTACAATAATCAAGTGCTTTACAGCGCCCGTAATTCTACCCATCTACAAAAATTTTTTATCAATATCGTCTTCCGTAATGGTGACGTATATAGATTTATTAAAAGGACTTAGTCTAGATTCCTTGCAGGCAAATAAGTCGTTCACCAGTGCCAATTGCGAATCCCTGTCTAGCACCTCCCCCGTTTTAACGGCCAAAGATTTTGCCAGAGTCTTGGACAGCACATCGGTTTGCGAAAACCCGTCTACCTCAAAATCTTGTTGATAATCCGATATCAACTGGTCTAAGATCATCTCCACTTCGCTCTCTGAGACCGATAAGGGAACCCCGGTAATCTTTATTTCCTCTTCCCCTATAGCCTCAAAATCGAATCCCAAGGAAATTAAATTTTCCTGTATCTCCATAATGATATCTCGATCCGATTTGGAGAAAGTTAAAGATAAGGGAAATAATAATTGTTGACTCACCGCTTCTTTAACGGTAATATTCTTTAAAAAGTTCTCATATAGCACCCGCTGATGGGCCCTACTTTGATCTATGACCACCATCCCAGATTTTATAGTGGTCACTATGTACTTACGCCTTAGTTGAAAGGTAGTGGTTACCGCATCTAGGCCAACCTTTTGGTCGTCAAAAATAGAACCGGTTATAGTTTCAGATTCAAAGCTAACACTACTAAAATCGGTGCTACCCACTCCTTCAGATTCCATCCCCGAGTAAAGGGACTCCCATCCTTTGGTGGCAGGTTTCTGAAAACTGGACCGGCCAGAGCTAGTTGCCATTTCATCCTTAAAGGGATTAAAGCCAGCATCCACTACTACACGCGGTTGTTCCACGGATTTGTTTTTATAATCATAGGGAGTCTCTAAATTTTGATCCCGATCAAAATCTAGGGTGGGGATAACATTAAATTGCCCCAAACTGTGTTTTACCGTAGACCTTAATATGGCATACAAGGTATGCTCATCATCAAACTTCACCTCCGTTTTGGTAGGGTGAATGTTGATATCAATGGAGCCAGGATCTACCGTTAAGTACAGAAAGTACCCTGGATGACTCTCCTTTTTTATGAGTCCGTCAAATGCCGCTACGATAGCGTGATGCAAATAGGGACTTTTTATATATCTATTATTAACAAAAAAAAACTGTTCTCCTCTACTCTTTTTTGCAAATTCGGGCTTACAGATAAAACCGTTGATAGTAACTACCTGTGTCTCCTCATGTACAGGGACCAACTTTTCATTGGTCTTCCCCCCAAAAACATTAACGATCCGCTGACGGTCGTTGGATTTTGGCAAGTTAAAGATTTCACTCCCGTTATTATAAAAGTGAAAGCCTATAGACGGATGCGCCAAGGCCACTCGGTGAAACTCATCTATAATATGCCGCAACTCTACCTGGGTAGATTTAAGGAAATTACGCCTAGCCGGAATATTGAAGAATAAATTCTTCACCATCATAGAGGTTCCCTTAGGGGCCACGGCCACTTCTTGAGAAACAACCTTGCTTCCTTCTATTTTAATATGTGTAGCTACCTCATCCTGTTCTGTCCTAGACTGCATTTCCACATGGGCGATAGCCGCTATGGAGGCTAGGGCCTCTCCCCTAAACCCATTGGTGCTAAGGTTAAACAGGTCTTCTGCCTTGGTAATCTTAGAAGTAGCATGCCGCTCAAAACTGAGTCGGGCATCGGTGGGACTCATTCCCACCCCATCATCAATAACTTGGATTAGGGTCTTGCCCCCATCCTTAATAATTAATTTAACGGTAGTTGCCCCTGCATCAATAGCATTCTCCATTAATTCCTTAACAACGGAAGCGGGGCGTTGCACCACCTCCCCTGCAGCAATCTGGTTAGCTACATGATCTGGTAAAAGTTGTATGATATCTGGCATTATTGCGAAATAAAAATAGATAGATCGAAATCTATGATGTAAAGGAACACCAGGACAAGTATCGCTATGATAATCGCCATCCGAATGTTCTGATTCCGATTGCTAGAACTTTTCAAGTCCTCAATGGCTCTGGAGAATTTACCCTTTAGGCCAGAACGACCATCCAAAGAAGGCCTAAACTTGTCAAACTTATGCTCAATCTTAAAGGGGTTCCCCTCTCCCTTATCGTTATAATAACGCGGGGTATAATTGAACTTTTTATTCTTACGTAATCTTGAAAATTTTCCCATATCCTTAGATTCCCAAAGTTACTCAAAATAGAAAAATTTGACGTACAAGTCTTGCTAAAATATGTTAACATTTCTAGGCAAGGACAGCTTTGTACGTTTGGCTGCCTTCTAATTTAAAAAAAGGAGGTATGGGAGGTACTAATTCCCCAAACTAGCCATCTTAATGGCGGCTATGGCGGCTTCTGTACCTTTATTGCCATGCTTGCCTCCACTACGGGCAATGGCTTGATCCATATTATTGTCGGTCAGCACACAAAAAATTACAGGGGTCTCCGTTCTCACGTTCAGATCCATAATTCCCTGAGCTGCGGCCCCACAAACAAAATCGAAGTGCATGGTCTCACCTTTAATAACGCTACCTATTACAATTACAGCGTCTACCTTTTTGGTGTTGATCATTTTTTTTGCCCCAAAGGCAAGTTCAAAACTACCAGGTACGTTCCAGCGAACAATATGCCCTTCCTTAGCCCCGCAATCCAATAAGGTTGCTAAAGCCCCTTCATAGAGTGCCTCCGTAATATTTGCATTCCATTCAGAAACAACAATCCCAAACCGCAAATTTGCTGCGTTTGGGACCGTTGTTTTATCATACTCCGATAAATTCTGCTTCTTAATAGCCATCTTAAATACTTTTAGCTTTTCCAATAAAGGCATCTATTGTCCTAGCCTCTTCAGAAGCTGGGAATTCGTCCTTTATTCTCTGGAAATATTTAAGCGCCTTCTTTTTATTATCCAATTCAAGCGCTGTTACTCCTGCCTTGTATAAAAACTTGGGAGTTGTATATTCATTAGTACTATGGGAAACTGCTTTCTCGTAATAATCCAACGCTTCCTTGGGTTGGTTCAATTGTAAAAAAGCATCACCGATACCTCCTTTAGCAACAGCTCCCAAAATTAAATCCTTAGAGGAGAAACCTTCTAGGTATTTTATAGCCTCGTCATATTTCTGCATGTTCAAATAGGCCATTCCGGCGGAATACTTTGCCAAGTTAGCGGCAGGCGTTCCGTTGTACTCTTCAATAATATCTAAAAATCCGTATTTACCCTCGGCACCATTCAATGCCAAAGTGAACAAAGAATCTTTTTCTGAAGAAGCATATAGGGCTTCGTCAAAGTATTGTTGCGGATACAACATCTCATTGGCAGCACTAGCAGCCCTTGGCTTTTCCACGAACTGAAAATATGCCATATATCCCAAAACAGATACGGCGATAATACCTATCACCCCTAATATATAATTTTGGTTCCTAGATACCCATTCCTCGGATTTGGAAGCACCTTCATCTAAGGAGCTAAACACCTCTGCAGTGGTACTCTCCTGCTTATCCAATAGATTTTCTTCTTCTTTATTTTTCGGTTTATAACCTCTTTTCTTGTAAGTTGCCATTATAGAATTTGATTAGTCGCGCAAAAATATAGATTTTATCCAAATCCCGCCCCCTATTTGTGGTTAATTTTAGATAATTTGCGGTTTGCTTGACTATTGGAAAATAAAAATTTTACTTCGCAGCATGTTTCTAAAGAAATTATCGCTTATTAATTATAAAAACTTCGAGTCACAAAGCTTTGAATTCGATTCAAAGATCAATTGTTTTGTAGGCGATAACGGGGTGGGAAAAACCAATGTTCTAGACGCCATCTATCACCTTTCCTTTGGTAAGAGTTATTTTAACCCCATTGCTACTCAGAATATAAGGCACGATTCCGATTTTTTTGTACTGGAAGGAGACTTCCATAAAAATGACCGGGATGAAAAAATCCTCTGCAGCTTTAAAAAGGGGATGAAAAAAGTGATTAAGCGCAACGCCAAGCCCTATGAAAAGTTCTCGGATCATATAGGATTTCTACCCTTGGTAATTATCTCTCCGGCAGATCGTGATCTAATTATAGAGGGAAGCGAGACCAGACGTAAATTTATGGACGGAGTCATCTCCCAATCCGATAAAGTTTATCTCCAAAATTTAATTGCCTACAACAAAGTGCTGGCACAAAGGAATTCGCTTTTAAAGTACTTCGCCTTTAATCACACTTTTGACGCCGACACCTTGGGAATATACAACTCCCAATTACACCAATACGGTCAAGAGATATTCAAAAAAAGACTGGCCTTTATTGAATCGTTCATCCCAATATTCCAAGAACAATACCTTGCCATTTCGGGAGGTAGGGAACCCGTAAATTTAACATACCAAAGCAAGTTACTGGAAAATAATCTACTAACTTTATTGGAGGAAAATCTGGAAAAGGACAAGGCCTTGCAGTATACCAGCACAGGGATCCACAGGGACGACCTACTATTTGCCATAGATGGTCATCCCATTAAAAAATTTGGAAGCCAAGGACAACAAAAGTCTTTTTTGATTGCCCTAAAATTGGCGCAGTTTCAATTCATTAAAAAACAGGCAGGCACAACGCCCTTACTTTTGTTGGATGATATTTTTGACAAATTGGATGAAACAAGGGTAGCCCATATTATCCGCTTGGTAGACGAGGATAATTTTGGACAAATTTTCCTTAGTGACACCCATTCCGAGAGAACTGAAAATGCCGTTAAACACACAAATCAATCGTATAAAATATTTAAGTTGTAAATAAATGAGAACAAGCTACCTTTTTTTAATTTCCCTACTCTTTATTTCCTGTAAACAAGAAGTGAGCTGGGACCAAATTCATCATTTAAACGGATACTGGGAAATAGATAAAGTAAGCTTTCCAGACGGCACTGAAAAATCATACGCGATAAACACCACCATAGACTATATAGAGGTTGCAGGCAAAGAAGGTTTCCGAAAAAAGGTTCAACCCACCCTCAAAGGCACCTTTGACACCTCCGACGACGCAGAGTCCTTTACCCTATTGGAAAGAAATGGAGGTATTAGCATGCACTATAAAAATGAATTGAGCGAATGGGAGGAAAAGATCAGCAGTTTGGAGCAAGACCGGTTTAGCACCACCAATCAGGAGCAGGTCACCTACCATTATAAACGTTTCACCCCCATTAATCTGGAATAACCATGACAAAAAGAAAAAGCAACAACCTAAACATGGGCGAAGCCCTACAAGAATTTATAAAAGCCAACAAACTCCAAAAAGGGATGGATCGGGTAAATGCCCGGGAGGCATGGAAAAAAATGATGGGCAACGGGGTAAACAACTACACCACCGCCATAGAATTGCGAAACGACACCCTTTTTGTATCCCTATCCTCCTCCGTGCTTCGGGAAGAGCTGAGCCATGGAAAATCTAAGATTGTAAAAATGCTAAACGAAGAATTGGGCCGGGAAATAGTTTCAAAGATCGTACTACGCTAGTACCCCAGCAATAAGAAATAAAAAAGGGCAACTCTGTGTTGCCCTTTTTCTATGCTACTAAAATCTTATTTACTAAAATACTTCCCTTCCTGCAAAATGAAAAGCTCCCTCAATAGCAGCATTCTCATCGCTATCCGAGCCGTGAACCGCATTTTCGCCAATGGAAGTAGCATACAATTTACGGATAGTACCTTCTGCAGCTTCAGCAGGATTGGTAGCACCGATCAAGGCACGAAAATCCTCAACGGCATTATCTTTTTCTAAAATAGCGGCTACAATAGGGCCTCTACTCATAAATTCTACCAATTCGCCATAAAATGGACGTTCTTTGTGCACTGCATAAAACTCCTCCGCGTCCCTTGTGCTCAATTGAGTATATTTCATGGCAACAATCTTGAATCCGGCAGAAGTTATTTTGTCCAAAATTCCACCAATATGTCCGTTTTCAACGGCATCTGGCTTTATCATGGTAAATGTTCTGTTTGCAATCATCTCTTTAAATTTTGGGCAAAAATACATTTTATTCTTCAACTTACAACAACAAAAAATGGGTCCACCCGCAAACACACAGCCACTTACCCCTTATAAAGCGCACCCTTTTTTAACCATTACAAAGCCTAAAACACCCCATATATACCCTCAGAAAAAGCCATAACTACTATTGAAAAACCATGCCTTTTACTCCTAAATCCGTACTAATTTTAGATTCATAATTACAAATCGGGATATTAGTATATATTTACAAATTGTATCTTTGCGCACATGAATTTAGAAATAATAAAAGCAATCGATGCGCTACTTCAAGCTCCACAGCGTATCGTAATAGTCCCTCACAAAAATCCAGATGGGGATGCTGTGGGTTCCACTTTGGCCTTATGCCACTATTTAAACAATTTAGGGCAACAAGCCACCGTAATTGCTCCCAACGACTTTCCAAATTTCCTAAAATGGTTACCCAAGAGCGAGGAAATTGTAATCTTTGAGAAAGACGCCTCCACCGCAAAGGAATTAATTGCCAATGCCACCGTTATTTTCACCTTAGACTTTAATCATTTGGGTAGAATTGGACAGCTACAACCTCATTTAGAAGCCGCTACCGCTACCTTTGTGATGATAGACCACCACCAAGAGCCGGCCGACTATGCGCATATAATGTATTCGGATGTTAGCATGAGTTCTACCTGTGAAATGGTGTTCAATGTACTGGAAGGACTTAATGGATTGGACCGCATAACCCCAGAAATCGCAATCTGCCTATATACAGGCATCATGACAGATACCGGATCCTTTAAATATGCCTCTACCTCTAGTAGAACACATACGGTAGCAGCTAAATTGATTGAAAAAGGAGCCAACAATTCCCTTGCCCACCATAAGGTATATGACACCAATTCTCCCAGCAGACTACACCTTTTGGGATGTGCACTTAAAAATATGGTGATCTTGGAGGAATTCAGTACTGCTTATATCACCCTATCCCAGGAAGAATTGGACGCCAACAACTTTAAAAAAGGGGATACCGAGGGATTTGTAAACTACGGACTTACGTTAGACGGGATTGTCTTTGCGGTTATCTTTATTGAAAATAAGGAGGAAGGAATTATCAAGATCTCCTTGCGTTCTGAAGGGGATTTTTCCGTAAACGAATTTGCAAGAGCCCATTTTAATGGAGGAGGCCATAACAATGCCTCGGGTGGCCGCAGTGAGATGAGCCTAGAAGAAACCACCGCATATTTTACTTCCCTGCTACCTGCATATAAAGACCAATTAAATAAATGAGAAAAATTTATTACCTGTTCTTACTTGTCCTAATGGCCCAATGCGGGGTACCAGAGGCCCGAAAACCCGTTAAGGTTAAATCGGGAAGCATCCTAAAGGCCTCCGTAGAACGCAACAAGGCATTATTGGAACAGGAGGAAGAACTATTCCGTACAATTATGGCCAAGGATAGTAGTAATACCTATCACGCCAGTGGTGGAGGTACCTGGTATCACTATATCAGAAAAAATGAAGGGAGCGACTATTACCCCAAGCCAGATGACTTGGTTACACTGCAATACAATGTGGTAAGCATCACCAACGACACCATTTATACTAGTCAGGAAATTGGTACGGTTACTTATAGAGTAGATAAACAACAGCTATTTCCGGGCCTAAGAAACGGTGTAAAACTGTTAAAAGAAGGGGAAAGCGCCACATTTTTAATACCCTCTTCCCTAGCCTACGGCTATCACGGGGATAAAAATAAAATTGGGACCAACGTCCCTATCAAAACCACAATTACCATCTTAAAAATCAATAAAAGTTCTAATTAAAAACCACAAGAAATGAAAAAAGCATACCTATTATTACTAATCCTATCCTTAGCACTCTCTAGTTGTAAATCTAGTAAGCACGCCGAATTGGGCGATGGGATATTTGCCGATATTAACACTACCAAAGGAGATATAATTCTAAAATTGGAATATGAAAAAACACCGATAACGGTTGCTAATTTCATATCCCTTGCCGAAGGAAACAGCCCATTTGTAAGTGACAGCCTAAAAGGAAAGAAATATTATGACGGTCTAATTTTCCATAGAGTTATAAAGGATTTTATGATTCAGGGAGGAGATCCAACCGGTACCGGTAGAGGAAACCCAGGCTATAAGTTCGTAGACGAGTTTAACGATTCCCTTAAACACGACAAAGCGGGCATCCTGTCTATGGCCAATTCCGGACCTACCACCAACGGAAGTCAATTTTTCATCACGCACAAAGAGACGCCATTTTTAGACGGAAGACACACCGTATTTGGAAATGTCGTTGAAGGCTTAGACGTTATAGATTCTATTGCCAATGTAGCAACTGGAGAGGCAGACAGACCTGTAACCGATGTTGTAATGAATTCCGTAGAAATTATTAGAAATGGCAAAGAAGCCAAGAAGTTTGACGCCGTAAAGGTAATGAGCGATTACTTTGCAAAAGAAGAAGAGAAAATTAAAGCCAAGGAAAAAGTAATTAGCGATATGGTGGCAGAGTTTTCCGAACAAGAGCCACAAGCCAAGGAACTACCCTCTGGATTAAAGGTATATACCATTAAGGAAGGCGAAGGGGAGAAACCTACCATTGGACAAAAAGTAAATGTTTTTTACGCAGGATATTTATCGGACGGTACTTTATTTGATAGTAACTACGAAGAGGTAGCAGTAAAATACAATGCTTTTAATCCTGCCAGAAAACAAGGTGGAGGATACCAAGCCATCCCTATGGATTACAGTCCAGAGGCACCGTTGATTGCCGGTTTTAGAGAAGGTTTATTAAATATGAAGGTTGGTGATAAGGTACGTCTTTTCATCCCCTCCCATTTAGGGTATGGTGAAGCTGGCGCCGGAAATGTAATTCCACCTAATGCAGATTTGGTATTCGATCTAGAAATTACCGAATAATCCAAATAGCCACTAGGCAAAAATATTAAACCGCCACTGGAATGTGATTCAATCCAGTGGCGGTTCTTTTTTATAAATTAATAATGATTCCTCTGGGTGAAAACATATCCCCATCAGGTTCCTAAACGCACTTACCAGTTTTGGGATTTTAATCTTAAAGTAGCTCTTAAAATATCTTTCTGCGAGATTTGCCCCACCAATTTTCCATTTTCAACAATGGGAAATCGCCTGCGTTTTTCATTCAAAAACTTATTGGCGGCATCAAAGATATTCATATCGCCATCAATGGTTTCCACATTTTTTATCATATGGCTTTCCACCGTTCTATTGGCGCTTGGTAGATTGTGGTATCGCTTCTCACTGATATGCTTTATGCAATCTCCTTCAGAAATAATCCCTACCAATTCATAGCGGTCATTTACCACTGGCCCTCCGGAAATCTTATATTTCAACAAAGCCTCAATCACCTCTTCCACGGATTGCTCCGGTTTAAAGGTAATTAACTTAGTGGTCATATAGTGGCGCACACGTAATAGCACCTCTTCCGGTGCTTTTTCGCTTCTAGGTCCTTGATAATTTTTAACTGCCATACTTAAAGTGTTTCTAATGTTACTACACAATATAGCAAAATTCGTCTATAAAACCTAGTTATTAATCGATAAAGGAGCCTCCATAGGAGCCCCCTTTATCATTTATCCTTACTAAGTCTAAACACTGTTTAGCTTTTTGGAATGTCCTCCAAAATACTCAGGGTATACTTCCAGAATTTCTGTACCGATGAAATACTGGCTCTTTCATCTGGCGAGTGGGCACCTCTAATGGTGGGTCCATAACTGATCATATCCACTTCTGGGTAGTGCTGTCCCAATATTCCGCATTCTAGTCCGGCATGGCAAGCCACCACATTGGGCTCTTCCTTAAATAGATCTACATACTTGGCGTGCATTACTTTTAAAATAGCAGAATCCGGATTGGGGTCCCATCCAGGATAGTCCCCACTTAACGTTACTTTATATCCCGCCTTTTCAAAAACCGATTTCAGAGATGCTGCCAACTCTTTCTTCCCAGCCTCTACCGAGGATCTGGTTAGGCATGCTATTTTCAGTTCCCCCTCCTTTACTACCACACTGGCAATATTATTGGAAGTTTCCACAAGGCCCTCCATGAACGAACTCATGGCATACACCCCGTTATGCGCCTCCTGTATGGCATGCAACAGTTGCTCTTGGGCCTTATTGCCCATTACCTTCTGCGGTGATTCTGCAGGTTGTGCAGTTATCGTTAAACTTGGCTCTGTTTCAGCGTATTCTTTGGAGAAACTTTGCACCCAACCTTGAAAATTCTCAGTAAAGGTCCCTACCTCAGCAGCGCTAAGGGTTACCAAAGCGGTGCTCTCCCTAGGAATAGCGTTTCTTAACCCTCCTCCATTTATTTCTGCAATCCTTACACCAACCGCATCGGCAGCTTTCGAAATCAGGGTATTCATAATCTTGTTGGCATTGCCTAAACCTTTATGAATATCCATACCACTATGACCTCCACTTAGCCCCTTTACCGTGATTATAAATGCTTTTGTGTCTGCGTTTACTTCCTCTTCCTTATAGTTGGCTTTGGCGGTAATGTCTACCCCTCCAGCACATCCTATATCTATTTCATCATCTTCTTCCGTATCCAGATTCAAGAGAATTTCACCTTCTAACAATCCTCCTTTAAGCCCTTTAGCCCCAGTCATGCCAGTTTCCTCATCTATAGTAAAGAGTGCTTCCAAGGCTGGGTGGGGAATATCCTTGCTTTCCAAAATAGCCATGATAGTAGCTACTCCCAAGCCATTATCGGCCCCTAGGGTAGTCCCCTGAGCCCTAACCCAATCGCCATCTACATACATCGCTATTCCTTGGGTATCAAAATCAAAATCGGTATCGTTGTTTTTTTGATGTACCATATCCAAGTGGGATTGCAAAATAACCGTTTTGCGATCTTCCATTCCCTTGGTGGCCGGCTTCCTTATAATTACATTGCCCACCTCATCTACAAGGGTGTTTAATCCTAGGTTCTTCCCAAAATCAACCATAAAAGCAATTACTCTCTCTTCTTTTTTGGAGGGCCTTGGCACTGCATTTAGATCTGCAAATTTATTCCATACCGCCTTTGGCTCCAATTCACGTATTTCTTTTCCCATAGTTATCTGTCTAAACCCCAAAAATACAGATAGAAAAATAACTAAGCGAGATTATTGGTTATTTTTGGGCAGATGGAACAGAAAATCAAAAACCTCATCGCCCTATCCCTTTTGCCGCAAATCCTTTTGGTTAAATGGGTGGGCAATTACCCCGGGGTTATAGAAAAATATTACAGTAAAGGCCTATACCCCATACTATCTGGTTTTTGGCGCACCCTTCTGGGATGGATCCCGTTTTCTGTGGGAGACCTACTCTACGCCCTACTCATCTTACTGGCCGTAGGATATCTTATTATAAAACGCAAACAGATCCGTAAAAAGCCACTCCTGTTCTTAAGGGATATAACCATGGTGGCCTCCGTAGCTTATTTTAGTTTTCATTTGCTATGGGGTCTAAATTATTACAGGGAGCCACTGGCCAAAACTTTGGAGCTAAGAGAGCAACACAGCGAACAAGATTTGGTGGATTTTGTAGATAGATTGGTAGAAAAAACCAATGCAATACATTTTCAAATAACTGGTGACACCACCAAAATGGTAGCGATTCCCTATAGTAAAAAGGAGATTTTCGAGATCACTTTAGACGGCTACCGAACATTGGAAAAGGAATTCCCCATGTTCGCCTACCGCAGACCAAGTATAAAAGAATCCATTTTTAGCACTCCCCTAACCTACATGGGCTATGGAGGGTACCTAAACCCCTTTACCAATGAAGCTCAGGCCAATGGAAGACTACCAAATTTTAGATTCCCCATTATTAGCGGACACGAAATTGGTCACCAACTGGGATATTCTGCCGAAAATGAAACCAACTTTATTGGTTACTTAGTAACCGTTAAAAACGAGGACCCCTATTTTAAATATGCCGCCTATGCCTATGCATTAAGTTACTGCCTTAACGACTTAGCCAAACGGGATCGGGATTTATTTGACCAAGCCTATCAACAGTTAAATCCGGGGGTAATAAAAAACTACCAAGAGGTCTCCAATTTCTGGAATACGCATGAGAATCCCCTTGAACCTATTTTCAAAGCAATCTTTAACACCTTTTTAAAAGCTAACAACCAAACCAAGGGTATACAGAGCTACCATGCGGTGGTAACCCTTTTGGTAAATTACTATCAAGACACTCCCCTTTAACACTTCCTTGAAGTGAAAGAAAAAACTCCCTGCCGGGATGGGCAACCCCTTGTAAATGTTAAAAAAAACTAAACATTTGACTTTATCGTAAGGGATGGGCTATTTTTAGCGCTACTAATTTAACTAACACGCTTCATTATGAAATTACGCTTATTTGCCCTCGCCACGATGTGGTGCGGTATTTCCTTGTTTGCACAGGATTATTTCCCTAAAAATGATGGTGTTAAGGCAGAAGACCAAAATTATACCGCCTTAACCAATGCCAAAATTTACGTTACCCCCACCCAGGTACTTAACAATGCTACCTTACTTATCCACAAGGGGAAGGTGGTACAAGCGGGGAAATCTGTGAGTTTGCCCAAGAATACAGTATCCATTGATTTAGAAGGAAAGTCTATCTATCCATCCTTTATCGATATTTACTCCGATTTTGGAATAGAACAACCAAAAAGGGAATCTAGCCGCGGACGAACAGCACAATATGAGCCTTCTAGGGAAGGGTTTTATTGGAACGACCATATTATGCCCGAAAACAATGCCATAGGAGTTTTTAAATACGATGATAAAAAAGCTGAAGAACTTAGGAAGATAGGTTTTGGAACGGTTAACACCCACATTCAAGACGGAATTGCCCGTGGTACCGGCGCCCTCATCGCCTTAAACGGCAAAGGAAATGATGCTGAACGAATTTTGGACGACAAATCGGCTCAGTATTTCTCCTTAAAGAGAAGTGTTGAAAAATCGCAATCCTACCCTAGCTCCCTTATGGGATCCTTGGCCCTTTTGAGACAAATGTATTACGATGCAGAATGGTACGCCAAAGGAAACGTGACTACCAAAGATCGCTCCTTGGAATCTTTACTCAACAATAAAGACTTGGTTCAAATATTTGAAGCGGGAGATAAAGACCATATACTACGTGCCAATAAAATAGGCAACACCTTTAATATCCCCTACGTAATCTTAGCTGGGGGTAACGAATATGAGAACATAGCCGATATAAAGGCCACCAATGCCAGTTTAATTGTTCCCATCAATTTCCCAAAAGCTTATGACGTATCCAATCCTTACCAAGCGCAATTAATTAGCTTAAAGGATATGCGACTTTGGAACCAGGCCCCCTCTAACCCCAAAGTTTTAGAGGAAAATAAAATCACTTTTAGCTTAACCCTGCACGACCTAAAGTCACCCGCAGAATTCAAGAGTAAACTGGCCACTGCTATTGAGTATGGACTTTCTAAAACTAAGGCCTTAGAAGCATTGACTACTATACCAGCAGCCACCTTGGGAAAGTCTGCGGAAATAGGTTCCCTACAGCCTGGCAGTTATGCCAACTTCCTAATAACCTCTGGAGATATTTTTGACAAAGGTACTACGCTGTACGAAAACTGGGTACAGGGACAGCCACACATCATCAATGATAGAAATCTTAAAGACATACGTGGAGATTATAACCTAATTGCTGCAGGTAAGGAGTATAGCCTCTCTATTAGCGGTGAAACCAGCAAGCCTAAGGCAGAAATTAAGCAAGCCGGTGAAAAGCGCACCACCAGCATAGATTACGACCAGCAGTGGTTAAACTTAACCTTCCACAATAAAGAAGGAGACAAAGTACACAGGTTGGTAGCTAAGGTAGATCCAGCTTCCAATGATATTAAAGGCAAGCTTATATTGCCTAATGGAACAGAAACTAGCTTTACGGCCAACAGAACTGCGCCACACTCTGAAAAATCAAAAGAAGAAAAGCAAAATCCAAAACCAGAGGTACAACCCGTAACCTACCCCAATATGGGATACGGCTATGCCAGCAAACCAAAACAAGAAACCATCTTGTTTAAAAATGCCACGGTATGGACCAGTGAAGATGCTGGGATCTTAGAAGCCACCGATGTACTGGTTAAAAATGGTAAGATTGACAAGATTGGAAAAGATCTAAAGGCAAGAGGTGTAACCGTAATAGACGCCACTGGGAAACACCTCACAGCGGGGATTATTGACGAGCATACGCATATTGCGCTCTTATCCGTTAATGAAAGTGGACACAACTCTACCGCTGAAGTAAGCATGGAAGATGTAGTGGATCCAGAGCACATAGGAATCTACCGTAACTTGGCTGGAGGTGTTACCTCTGCCCAGCTATTACACGGTTCTGCCAATCCGATTGGCGGAAGATCGGCTATAATAAAATTAAAGTGGGGGTCTAGCGCCGAAGATATGATCTATGACAACTCCCCTAAATTTATAAAATTCGCATTGGGAGAAAACGTAAAGCAATCTAACTGGGGTAGCTACAGCAGATTCCCACAAAGTAGAATGGGTGTAGAGCAGCTATTCATCAATTATTTTGAGCGCGCCAAGGAGTACGACCGCAAGAAGAAAAGTGGGGAGCCCTATAGAGTGGATGAAGAAATGGAAACCCTAGCAGAAATTTTGAATGGGGAGCGTTTCATTAGCTGTCACTCCTATGTGCAGAGTGAAATTAATATGCTGATGAAAGTTGCCGAAAAATTCAACTTTACCGTAAACACCTTCACCCATATCTTGGAAGGATATAAGGTAGCAGATAAAATGAAGGCCCATGGGGCAGGTGCATCTACCTTTAGTGACTGGTGGGCGTATAAGTATGAGGTGAACGATGCCATCCCGTACAACGCAGCTATTCTACAGAGCCAAGGAGTGACCGTTGCGCTTAACAGTGACGACGCGGAAATGTCTAGAAGACTAAACCAGGAAGCGGCAAAAACCGTGAAGTACGGTGGAATGTCCGAGTTGGAAGCTTGGAAAACAGTAACCATCAATCCGGCAAAACTCTTACACATAGATGATAAAGTAGGTAGTATTAAGGAAGGTAAGGATGCAGATCTAGTGCTGTGGAGCCACCACCCATTGTCTGTTTACTCCAAGGCAGAGAAAACCTTGATAGACGGAGCAGTCTATTTTGACTTGGAAAAAGACAAGCAACAAAGGGAAGCCATTAAGGAAGAGAAAGCCAAATTGATCAATTTAATGCTTAAGGAAAAGAAAAAAGGCAACGCCACCCAAGAACCAAAGAAGAGCAATAAAGAAGAATTTCATTGTGACAGCCTTTAAAAACCGATACAAAATGAAAAATATTAAACTTACTATAATTATAGCACTCGTACTGTGCGCCATTCCCATTTATGCCCAACAAACACCAGCATCCGAGCAAAAAACAGGATTTAGCATTGAGGGCGCCGTTGCCCATTTGGGCAACGGGGAGGTTATTGAAAACTCCTTAATCATGTTTGAAAATGGCAAACTCACCTTTGTGGGCGACGCCAACACAAAAATTGCTAGAACCGGTACGGTGATAGATGCCAAAGGACAACACGTATACCCAGGATTTATCGCTACTAGCACTTCTTTAGGGCTAATAGAAGTAGATGCGGTAAGAGCTACCAATGACCGGACAGAGATAGGGGATTTAACTCCGCACGTTAGAAGTCTTATCGCCTATAATGCCGAATCCAAGGTAGTAGAGAGCATGCGTCCCAACGGAATCCTCCTAGGGCAGGTTGCCCCTAGAGGAGGTACTATTTCTGGATCCTCTTCCGTTATGCAGTTTGACGCGTGGAATTGGGAAGATGCCGTTGTAAAAGTAGATGACGGCATACATCTCAACTGGCCCAACAGCTTTAAGCAGGGCCGTTGGTGGCTAGGTGAAGACCGAGCATATAAACCCAATAAGGAATACCCCACGGAGACGGCAACTATTGTGCGATTCCTCAAAAGTGCCGAAGCCTATGGCAAAAGCACCAATGCGGAGCACCATCCTGCCTATAGTGCTTCCCAGGGCTTGTTTGAAGGCACGCAAAAATTATATGTGAATGCCGATGGCGAGAAAGAAATTATGGACGCCATTACCACTCTTAAAGGATTGGGAATTAAACATGTGGTATTAGTAGGCGGATATGACGCATATAAGATCACTGATTTCCTTAAGCAACATGAGATTCCTGTTTTGGTAAGGGCAACCCACAACCTGCCCAGACACGATGATGATGACTACGACCTGCCTTATAGGATTCCAAAGATCTTGTCGGATGCCGGCCTCTTGGTAGCCATGCAAAACATGAGCGCCATGAATTTCCAAAACAGAAACCTACCGTTTTACGCAGGTCAATTAGTACAGCATGGTATGTCTCCAGAGGAAGCACTGAAACTTATCACCTCCAATCCGGCAAAAATTCTGGGAATAGATCAAGACTACGGAACCTTGGAAGTAGGTAAAAGCGCTACCCTTTTCATTTCTCAAGGGGATGCCCTAGACATGCGCACCAACCAATTGTCTCGCGCCTTTATAGACGGAAGGGACATCTCCCTAGAAACGCACCAGACCAAATTATGGAAAAGGTATATGGGGAAATATGAAAGCAAGTAATCTATTTAGATAGTTATTATAAAAAGGGCTTGGAGACCGTAGGTGATTCCAAGCCTTTTTTTATTGTTCCCTCCTTGCCTCCCCCAACCATTATTTGGCGTACTACTCCATTTCGGTTACCGTATTCTAGGGAATGGAGCGTGGGAATTTGGTCATGATAATTGCCATCAATAGCTTATTTTTGTCACAATGAGCTATACAAAGGAAATTAACAGCGTTCAGAATCCACTGGTAAAACAAACGCTGGTTTTATTGGAAAAATCGAGAGAGCGAAAGAAAAAGGGACGCTTTGTGATTGAGGGAATTAAAGAATTGGAGCTGGCCATAAAGGGCAACTATCAACTAGAAACTCTTTTTTATTATCCCGAATTATTTTCTAGGGAAACTGTTTTGGAACACCTAAAAACGATAGACTCCCCACCCGAATTAATATCCATTTCCAAGGAGGTTTTTAAGAAATTGGCTTATAGGGAAGGAACTGGGGGAGTTTTAGCCATTGGCAAAACTAAAGGCCATTCGCTAGAACAACTAAAGCTAGAGAAAAAGAATCCATTAATCTTAGTTGCAGAAGCCCCCGAAAAACCTGGGAACATTGGGGCACTCCTAAGAACAGCAGATGCTGCGGGATTAGATGCAGTGATTATTGCCAATGCCAAAGGTGATCTCTACAATCCCAACATTATTCGCTCTAGTGTAGGCTGCTTATTCACCACCCCAATTGCCCTAGGTACCACCCAAGAGGTAATTGAATACCTCAACAACAAGGACATCGGCATATACTGTGCAGCACTATCTGCCTCCAAGGCGTATACCTTAGTAGATTTTAAAACCCCTACGGCCATTGTGGTGGGTACGGAGGCTACTGGATTATCGGAGGAGTGGCTACAAAATTCTGACCAAAATATAATCATTCCTATGCAGGGTGAAATAGATTCTATGAATGTTTCCGTCTCGGCAGCAATACTTATATTTGAGGCCATAAGACAGCGAACGCCCTAACGGCAGCCATCAAAAGCTTCTATCTTGCGTTGCAATCCATAAAATTCCATTTAATTAAAATGAACACCCATATTCTTTTCTATAGTATCATTGCCATTCTAATCATCCAGTTTATCATAGACCGGGGATTGGAATATCTAAATGCAAAACGATCCAACGATAGTATTCCACCAGAACTGAACGATGTCTTTGATAAGGAGGAATACCGGAAATCCCAAGAATACAAAAAGACCAATTATAGGTTTGCGTGGATTACCTCCTCGTTCTCCCTAATAGTTACCTTAGCATTTTTAATTTTAGGCGGATTTGAATGGGTAGATTCTATTGCCAGAAGCATAAGTTCCAGCTCCATCGTCACCGCATTGCTATTTTTCGGAATTATTACCATTGGGAATGATATACTCACAACACCATTTTCCTATTACCGTACTTTTGTGATCGAAGAAAAGTTTGGTTTTAACAAGACCACCAAAAAATTATTTTGGTTAGATAAGGCTAAAGGATGGGTCATGACCATTATTCTAGGCGGTGGAATACTGGCCTTAATTATACTATTCTTTGAATGGGCTGGCACCAATTTTTGGATCTACACCTGGATATTGGTGGCCGCAGTGTCCCTCTTCATGAATTTATTTTATAGCAGACTCATTGTCCCTATCTTTAACAAGCAGACTCCCTTAGAAGACGGTAGCCTTAAACAGATGATAGAGGCATACGCCAATAAAGTTGGATTTGAGATAAAGAATATTTTTGTTATTGATGGTTCTAAACGCTCTACCAAAGCCAACGCCTATTTTTCGGGCTTTGGAAGGGAAAAGCGAATTACGCTGTACGACACGTTAATCAATGATTTAGAAGAAGAAGAAATAGTGGCCGTCCTGGCCCATGAGGTAGGTCACTACAAAAAGAAACATATCATTTACAACCTCATTATCTCCCTTTTGCTAACGGGACTAACCCTCTACGTGCTTTCCATATTTATTAATACACCTGGGATCTCGCTGGCAATTGGGGTTACCCAGCCTAGTTTCCACGCAGCACTGATAGGTTTCGGAATTTTATACAGTCCCATTTCGGAAATAACTGGTCTAGTAATGAATATGATGTCTAGGGCTTTTGAATATCAGGCAGACAATTATGCCAAGGAAACCTTGTCTCCACAGCCGTTGATTAGTTCCCTAAAAAAATTATCCAAAAATAACCTCAGCAACCTAACACCACATCCCGCCTATGTTTTTATGCATTACTCTCATCCTCCGCTAATAGCACGGATTAGAAACTTAAAGGCATAGATTTTGTTGTGTTTTGTTTCAGTTTGTATTAAATTTAAGATATGATGACCGAAGCTGCAATAGAACAGGAGAATAAAAAGATTGCCAAGCAATACAAGGAGTTGCTTCGCATAAGCTATCAGACCCTTACCGATGAGGATAAGAAACTGATACGCTCTGCCTTTGACGTTGCCGTGGATGCCCATAAAAACCAAAGAAGGAAGTCTGGGGAAGCCTATATTTTCCATCCCATAGCGGTTGCTAAAATTGTAGCCTCCGAAATAGGGTTAGATGCGGTCTCCATTGCTTCTGCCCTTTTGCACGATGTGGTGGAGGACACGGAGTATACCCTAGCGGATATTGAGCGTATGTTTGGGGAAACCGTAGCCCGTATTGTTGATGGACTCACCAAGATTGCCCACCTTAACAAGGACATGAACATCTCCCAGCAGGCAGAGAATTTTAGAAAAATGCTCTTAACGCTGAATGATGATGTACGGGTTATTATCATAAAAATTGCGGACCGTTACCACAATATGCTCACCATGGATTCCATGCCAGAGCACAAACAGGTAAAAATTGCCTCCGAAACCCTATACATCTATGCCCCCTTGGCACATAGAATAGGGCTATACAATATTAAGACAGAATTAGAAGACCTTAGTCTAAAGTATACGGAACCCGAGGTTTATGCCGATATCTTAAGTAAAATTGAAGAATCTAAGGAAGACCAAAAGGCCTATATAGACGCCTTTTCACAGACTATCAAGGATTCTTTAGACAAGGAAAACCTCAACTATCAAATAAAGGGGCGAATGAAATCTATCTTCTCCATTCGCCGCAAAATGAAGGTTCAGAATGTAACCTTCGATGAAATTTACGATAAGTTTGCCCTTCGAATTATCTATGAGTCGGACCGGCACAACGAAAAGTTTATCGCTTGGAAGATCTATTCCATCGTTACCGATCACTACACTCCCAATCCAGTGCGACTAAGGGACTGGATTTCCTCACCCAAATCTACCGGCTATGAAGCCCTACATATTACCGTCATGGGCCCTAAAGGAAGATGGGTAGAGGTACAAATTAGAAGTGAAAGAATGCACGAGATCGCCGAAAAGGGATATGCCGCGCATTTTAAATACAAACACGGTGATCAAAAGGAACAGGGAATTGAAGGTTGGCTAAATAAGCTTCAGGAAGCCTTGGAGAATGCCAATTCTAATGCGGTAGATTTTGTTGAAGAGTTTAAACTAAACCTATATTCCAAGGAGATTTTTGTCTTCACCCCACAGGGAGAGTTAAAATCGCTGCCCAAGGGAGCTACCCCACTAGATTTCGCATTTAACATCCATACGGAAGTAGGCATGCATACAAGGGGCGCCAAGGTAAACGGCAAATTGGTTCCGTTAAACACCACGCTTCAGAGTGGAGATCAGGTAGAGATCATCACCTCAAAATCTGCCTCCCCAAATCAAAGCTGGTTAGACTATGCTACTACGGCTAGGGCCCGGTCCAAAATTAAATCTTCTTTGCGCGAGGAGAAGAAAATTGCGGCCATGGAAGGGAAGGAAGTACTTAGGCGTAAACTTAAATCCCAGAAAATTAACTTAAACGAGGATACCATTAATAAAATGGTTATCTACTTTAAGCTAAAGACCAGCCTAGACTTGTTCTATAGGGTAGCTATAGGCGCAATAGATAATCAGATGATCAAGGACTTTGCTGCTTCTTATAGCAATGCCTTTATCAGCTTCTTCAAAAATAAGATTCGGAGAACCCCTGCCCCAGTCGATGTTAACAAGGAGGAGATTACCGATAAATTTGACACCCTTGTATTTGGAAAGGAAGAAGATAAGCTAGAATATAAACTTTCTAAGTGCTGTAACCCGATACCTGGGGATGAAGTGTTCGGGTTTGTAAGTGTTAACGAAGGCATTAAGGTGCATAAGAAAAATTGCCCCAACGCCATATCCCTTCAGTCCAATTATGCCTATCGGATCATCTCTGCCAAATGGATCGATTCTTCCCAGGAAGAATTTACTGTTGAGATTAAACTGACCGGAATAGACAACTTAGGATTAATCAGTGATATCACCGCTGTTATTTCAGGGAATTTACATGTCAATATGCGTAATTTAAACTTTAGCACGGACGGAGGTACCTTTACCGGACGGATAACTCTTGTTGTAAAAAACAATATTATACTAAAAAGGGTTATAGAAAAGCTAAAGCAGATCAACGGCATCGATAAAATATCCAGAATTTAAATTTTAACTGTACATTTGTATTTTAATGCAGGGTACTTTTTTATGGGGGACAATAATAATCAAGAAATTGTAAAAGGTGTGTTCACTGCTTTCCTTGAGGAAAACGGACACAGAAAGACACCGGAGCGCTATGCCATTCTACAGGAAATCTATAAAAGTGAGGATCATTTTGATATAGAGTCGCTCTACATCAAAATGAAAAATAAGAATTATAGGGTCAGTAGGGCTACATTGTACAATACCATTGAGCTTTTATTGGAATCCAAATTGGTAAGGAAGCATCAATTTGGGAAGAACCAAGCTCAATATGAGAAATCCTATTTTGATAGAAATCACGATCATGTGATTTTAACCGATACTGGGGAGGTCATGGAATTCTGCGATCCCCGTATCCAAGCAATTAAACAAACCATAGAGGAAATTTTTGATATAAAGATCAATACACATTCCCTCTATTTTTATGGGACCCGAAATAAAGAAGAGAACACAAATAATTAATCCAATTACATAAAGAATGGCAGTAGATTTACTACTCGGACTCCAATGGGGAGACGAAGGGAAAGGGAAAATAGTGGATGTTTTAACCAAGGAATACGATATTATTGCACGTTTCCAAGGCGGACCCAACGCAGGTCATACGCTGGAATTTGATGGAATTAAACATGTTTTACACACTATCCCATCGGGTATCTTTCACAAGAACGCTATCAACATTGTAGGCAATGGTGTGGTTATCGATCCCGTTATATTCAAGAAAGAGCTAGAAAACTTAAAGAGATTTAACCTAGACATTAAATCCAAACTTCTCATTTCGAGGAAGGCACACTTGATACTTCCTACCCACCGTTTATTGGATGCGGCCTCGGAAACTTCCAAGGGAAAAGCCAAGATAGGATCTACCCTAAAGGGAATAGGCCCCACTTACATGGACAAAACAGGAAGGAACGGCTTACGTGTTGGCGATCTAGAATTCTCTGATTGGAAAGAGAAATATAGAGCTTTGGCTAATAAGCACGAGGCTATGATTGCCTTTTACAACGTAGACATCCAGTACAACCTAAAAGAGTTGGAAACAGATTTCTTCCTAGCTGTAGAGGAGTTGAAAAAACTAACCTTTATAGACAGCGAGGAGTACATATTTAACGCCCAACGTGAAGGAAAAAAGATCTTAGCCGAAGGAGCCCAAGGATCCTTACTGGATATAGACTTTGGAACCTATCCGTTTGTAACCTCTTCTAACACTACTGCAGCAGGTGCCTGCACCGGTTTAGGAGTAGCTCCCAATAAAATAAAGGAGGTGAAGGGTATCTTTAAAGCCTATACCACTAGGGTAGGTAGCGGACCGTTCCCCACCGAGCTTTTCGATGAAAATGGAGAGAATATGGCCCGTATTGGAAACGAGTTTGGCGCTACCACCGGAAGGGCTAGACGTTGTGGTTGGTTAGACCTTGTTGCCTTAAAATATGCCGTGGAAATAAATGGAGTTACAGAATTGATGATGATGAAGGCCGATGTCCTCAGTGGATTCGAAACCTTAAAAATATGTACTGCCTATAATTATGAGGGAACCCAAATAAAACACTTCCCTTACAACATAGAACCAGAACATGTAACCCCGGTGTACACCGAAATGAAAGGTTGGGCACAAGACCTAACCAAGATGAGCAAGGCCGAGGAGCTTCCAAAAGCCCTGTTGGACTACATTTCCTTCTTGGAAAAGGAATTGGAAGTCCCCATCAAAATTGTATCCGTTGGGCCAGACAGGACCCAGACCATATACAGATAACACTAAAAAGCCATCCTAGAGATGGCTTTTTACATACTGCACTTTACTAAATCTATCCCAAACAATATCTTCCTCATTCAAAATATATTATTTTTGATCAAAATTTTAATGATTTGCACAAATATATTCTCTTATTAGTTGCCCTATCTGTCCTTGGGAATGGCTATACACAAGAAACGCCTTCCGATAGTAAACAGATAAATATTGTGTATGGAGGAACCTTTACTAAAAATGAGGACCGATACCCGGGTGCAGCAATTTTCAGCAAGGACGACCAACAGGTACAGTTTGAACATGAGGGCGCAGATCTCTGGTGCGATCTTGCTATTTATTACAGAAATGAGAATAAACTTAGGGCGGTAGGGAACATCCGACTTCAACAAGGAGATTCGGTTCAACTTACCAGTGGGTATATTGATTATAACGGCGACAGCAACCTCGCCAAAGCTTGGGACAATGTAATTCTTAAGCATACAAGTATGACCCTCACCACAGATACCCTTCGGTTTGACAGGAATAACCAGGAAGCCTTTTATCAAGATCATGGCACTGTGGTAGACAGTAGCAATACCCTAAAAAGTAAAATTGGCCGATATTTTACACAATTAAAAAAATCCCAATTCTTAGATAGCGTAAACCTTACCAACCCCCAATTTAAATTGGTCTCTAAGCAGTTGGATTACTATACCGAATCTAAGAACGCCTATCTATACGGCCCTTCCACCATTACAGGGGAAGGATACGAAATATACTGCGAACGCGGATTCTATGACACCAATGTGGAAAGTGGATACGGCATAAAAAACACTCGAATAGATTACAACAACCGCATTATCCATGGGGACAGTGTCTTTTTTGATAAAAAGACCGAGTTTGCCTCGGCCACTAATAACATTATCATCAAAGACACCATTAACAATGGGGTGATTCGCGCCCATTATGCAGAAGTCTACAAGGCCCAAGACTCCGTTTTCGCCACCAAAAGGGCAGTCGCTATAAATCTTGTAGAGCAAGACTCCCTGTACATCCATGGGGATACCCTTATGCTCACAGGAAAACCGGACGAACGAATTTTAAGGGCATTTAAAAATGCGAAATTCTATAAGACAGCGCTAAGCGGAAAATGTGACTCTATTCATTTTGACCAAAAAACCGGCATCACCCAACTGATTACCAGACCCATCATATGGAATGGGGAGAACCAGATGACCGGGGATAGTATCCATCTACTTACCAATACAAAAACAGAGAAGCTAGATTCCCTAAAAGTTATCAATAATGCCTTTATTATTGCCAAGGACACCATTGGAAAAGTTGGCTTTAACCAAGCCAAAGGCAAGGACCTATTTGGGCAGTTTATAGACAACGAACTGCGCATCATAGATCTGGTAAGGAACACGGAAGTAATCTACTACCTCTACAACGACGACCAAGAGTTAATAGGGATAGACAAGACCATATGCAGCGCTATACAGATGACCATGGCAGATAATGAAATAGAGGATATTACCTTTATCACCGAACCAGATGGCGATATCTTTCCCGAAAAAGAATTGCCCGAAAATAGTAGACAGCTGAAGGGGTTTGTCTGGCGAGGGGATGAGCGTATCCTAAGCAAGGATGATATCTTTGACGAAGATGACAACAATCTTATTCTCCCCATTATACAAGGGATCAACAACCCAATTGATGTTGATATTGATCCTACGGAAGCTCTGGAGGAAGAAAAGAAACGCGATTCCATAAATCTCTCTCGCCCAAGAGCTACCCCTCCAGTGGTAAACCCTAAACATCCAAGAAAACAACTAATCCCCATAGAAAAAGATTCTACCGTAAACTAAGTCGCCCCACTCCTTTTATTGGCATTATTAAAATGTCATAAAAGGAAGGTATACATAGAGTGTATAAAATTGAAGGGTATATTTAGAAACTAACGGTTATTGAAAAATGTAAAAAATTAAGTACGATGATGACGAAAGAGGATTTTTTTAAACATCAGGCACAAACGTCCCCACACCCATTGGCTTTGGAAGTTTCCCATGCCAAGGGTAGTTATATTTACGATACCCAAGGTAAGGCCCATTTAGATTTTGTTGCAGGAGTATCTGCTTGCACTTTGGGCCACTGCCACCCAAGAGTGGTAAGTGCTATCCAAAACCAGGCAGAAAAATACATGCACGTTATGGTGTATGGGGAATATGTACAGCAACCAGCGGTAGAATACGCCAAACTATTGGCAGACAACCTCCCCGCCCCTTTAGAGACTACTTATTTGGTAAACTCTGGAACAGAAGCCATGGAAGGCGCCTTAAAGTTGGCACGAAGGTATACGGGAAGGAGCCAAATAATAAGCGCTAAAAAGGCCTATCACGGCAATACCATGGGTAGCCTCAGCATCATGGGATACGAAGAACGAAAGAGTGCCTTTAGACCCTTGATTCCTGATGTGAGTTTTATCAACTTTAATGAGGAGGAAGACCTAAAAATGATCACGGAAAAGACCGCTGCCGTAGTTTTGGAAACCATTCAAGGGGGCGCCGGATTTATACTTCCGGAGAATAACTATTTAGAAAAGGTACGGCAGCGTTGCAACTCGGTGGGCGCCATGCTGATCCTAGACGAGATACAGCCGGGATTTGGACGTACGGGAAAGCTTTTTGCCTTTGAACACTTTAATTGCACTCCAGATATTTTGGTGATTGGAAAGGGAATGGCCGGTGGTATGCCCGTAGGAGCTTTTGTGGCATCACAGAAAATGATGCAGTCCCTACAAGACAGCCCAAAATTAGGGCACATCACCACCTTTGGGGGAAACCCAGTTATTGCGGCGGCCAGTTTGGCTACCCTTCAAGAGCTTACCGAGACAGACCTAATAGCGGAAACCTTGGAAAAAGAACGATTATTTAGATCGCTATTGGTGCATCCCCTCATAAAAGAAATTAGGGGTAAAGGTCTTATGTTGGCCCTGATATTGGAAAACGAAGAAGTGGTAAACAACCTGATCCTAAAATGTGCCGAAAATGGTTTAATACTCTTTTGGCTACTATTTGAACCCAAAGCGGTCCGAATTTCCCCACCATTAACCATTTCCAATGAGGAGATTAAGAAAGGTTGTAAGCTGATTCTTGACCTACTAAACGAATCCCAACAATAATTTGTTAACTATTTTGTTAATAATAAAGCCCCAGTCCATGGGGTTTCAAGTAGTGTAAAGACTATTTTAGTTCCAAATGAATAACAAGAAGATCCTATGCCGTTAGAACCAAATGAAAGATCTGGACAGCCCATTGCCAAGTTTGAATCCATGCTGAAGACCGATGATATCTACTTCTTTGATGCCGAAGACTTTCAGGATATTATTCACCATTATTTAAACAAGGGCAAAATAGCTTTGGCTAAGAAAGCCATAAAAATAGGACTGCAACAACATACCGATAGCGTCCCATTAAAACTACTTTCCATTGAGGTTATGGTTTTTGAAAATAACCTAGAGCAGGCAGAATCCATGCTCGATGAGCTACAGGCAGTGGACAGCGGCAATGAAGAGATTTTTATCCAACGCGCTAATATCTACTCCAAAAAAGACAATCACGAGGCCGCAGTATCTCTATTACAGCATGCCTTAAAGCTTACGGACGATCATTTTGACATTCATTCCCTCTTAGGCATGGAATACTTGTTTATGGACAAGTTTGAAGAGGCGAGGAATAATTTCATGAAGTGCGTTGCCTTAGACGAACACGATTACTCTTCCCTTCACAATGTAGTTTACTGCTTCGAATTCTTAGAGGATTATGATGGCGCCATAGCTTATTTAAACGACTACTTAGAAGGAAATCCCTATAGCGAAGTAGCATGGCACCAACTTGGAAAAATGTATTTCTATAAAGAAATGTACAAAGAGGCATTGGTAGCCTTCGATTTTGCCATTATTTCCGACGACAGTTTCATTGGAGCCTATTTTGAGAAAGGCAAAGTCCTAGAAAAATTAGGTCGCCACAAAGAGGCTATTGAAAATTATGAGACTACCATTGCCATGGAAGATCCCACTTCTTACGCCTATTTAAGGATTGGTAGATGCTACGAAAAATTAGGCGAGCACGAGCAGGCAAAGTCCTACTACTACCGCACCGTACACGAAGACCCTTTATTAGACAAGGGATGGCTGGCTATTACCGGATATTACTTTAGGAGGGAAAATTATGAAAAGGCCCTTCATTACATCAATAAGGCCATTAATATTGACGGTGAAAACGCCAAGTACTGGAAGAAGTGTGCTAAAATCCATGCCGCATTAAAAAATAACGATGAGGCATATTACGCTTATCAACAGGCAGTTGAACTAGGAAACTACGAGTTTGATACTTGGTTCCATTGGGCAGATGTAGCGGTACAGTCACTAGATGTACATGCAGCAATCCAGATCCTCCTTCAAGGACACGAGTTTTACCCGCATAATAGCGAAATGCAATACAAAATGGCAGGGTACTATCTATTGATCAGCGACTACCCCAGGGCGCAATACCGTCTAATAAATGCCTTAAAGATAGACATGGATAAATTACATTTATTCAAAGACGAATTTCCACAGTTCGCCGATTCTGAATGGGTTACAAACTTAATTGAAGATGTGAAAAAAGCTTCCAGATAATTACACTATTTTTGTGGTTTTATCATTTATGGAAAAGCGCAATTTTATCAGTTACCTTATCATCTCATTAAAAGGAATGGCCATGGGAGCCGCAGATGTTGTTCCCGGTGTTTCTGGGGGTACCATCGCATTTATCTCAGGTATATACGAAGAACTGATTACCAGTATCAATAATGTTAACGCCTCACTTTTTAAAACCTTAAAAACCGAAGGGCTAAAAGCGTTTTGGCCCCAACTGAACGGCAACTTCCTAGTAGCCCTACTTGTGGGGATAGCCATCAGCGTGCTTTCCCTAGCAAAATTCATAAGCTGGTTACTAGAACACCAACCCATTCCCCTATGGTCTTTTTTCTTTGGATTGGTATTGGCCAGTATTTTTTTAGTGGGCAAGGAAATTAAAAAATGGAATCCGGCCACCATACTTATATTATTATTGGGTGCAGCCATCGCTTATTATGTGACCACTCTTCCCCCCTCGGAAAACATTGATTCCCTCCCTTACCTTTTTCTTTCTGGGGCCTTGGCAATCTGCGCCATGATCTTACCCGGAATATCGGGTGCATTTATACTAGTATTACTGGGATCTTACAAAACGATATTAGATGCGGTTCACGAACGTGACCTTAAGATTGTCCTTACCGTAGGTTTGGGTGCCATATTTGGGCTACTGAGCTTTGCCAAACTTTTAAAATGGATGTTTACCCATTATAAAAACATTACCCTGGCCTTACTTACGGGATTTATCATTGGCTCTTTAAACAAAATTTGGCCGTGGAAACAAGTTCTGGAAACCAAATTATATGGGGAAAAGCTGGTTGTTTTAAAGGAGGAGAACATCTCTCCCTTTTCCTTTGAAGGCGATCCGCAAATAATATTGGCCATTCTCTTAGCCATCACTGGTTTTTCCCTTATTTTTATCCTAGAGAGATTAGCTGCAAAAAAGTAAATGGCCATCGCTACATGAAAAACCCCAGAACTTTTACGGATAAGTTGTTTTTGGTGATCAAAGGCCTTTTTATGGGTGCCGCCAATAAAGTTCCTGGAGTTTCTGGTGGTATTGTAGCCTTTGTGGGCGGATTTTACGAGGAATTTATCTACTCCTTGCAAAAAGTAAACGGAAAAGCCTTTAAATTGTTAATAAATGGAAAATTTAAAAGCTTTTATCAGTATACCAATGGACAGTTTTTATCCCTGTTAATTATAGGAATGCTAATCAGTTATTTTAGCATTTCCAAACTACTGGATTATTTCCTAGAACATCAAGAATTATTTGTGTGGGCCTCTTTTTTCGGCATGATCCTAGGCTCTATTTATTATATATCCAAGGATTTTTCCCATTGGGGTAAAAAAACCGTACCAGCAGGTATCATCGGTCTGTTAATTGGGGTATCTATTAGCTTTTTAAATCCGGCGACAGAGAACGACAACCTATTGTTCATCTTTTTCTGTGGCATTATCAGTGTTTCAGGAATGACACTCCCAGGGCTCTCTGGCTCATTTATACTGATACTATTAGGAAACTACGTACTTCTTTTGGTAGACTCCGTAAACGCATTATACGACACTATTGCCGAAGTCTTGATGGGAGATTTCAGCTTCATAGACAATACAAAGCGACTAAACACCCTTAAGGTATTGGGCGTATTTACTGCCGGATCGGCCATTGGACTAGTAAGCCTTTCTCACCTACTGAGCTATGTATTAAAACATTTTAAACACATTACCACTGCAGTAATCATTGGCTTCATCACAGGCTCCTTGGGGGTTGTATGGCCATGGAAACGCAGTCTGTACAAGACAGATGGACAAGGGAATGTTCTTAAAGATAGCAATGACAACCCCATAATTACGAATTATGAACGCTATTGGCCAGATATGACCGATGGAGAGACCTGGTGGGCCATATTTTTTATCATTTTTGGAATTTTTATATTATTAGCTTTGGATTGGTATGGAAAAAATAAACAGAGAAAGGCATAGATACGGACTGATTGGAAGAAACATCTCCTATTCATTTTCCCGTGGATACTTTTCCAATAAGTTCTCGGAGTTAGGTTTGGAGTCCCATAGTTATGAGAATTTTGATCTAGATAGTATTGATCAATTTCCAGATATTCTGGAGCACACCAAAGATATTAAAGGCTTTAATGTCACTATTCCTTACAAGGAGAAGATTATCCCTTTTTTAACCCAAATAGATCTTGAGGCTAAAGCCATTGGGGCGGTAAACACTATAAAGCTAATAGAGGGTCAAACTGTGGGCTATAATACGGATGCCTATGGATTTTATAAATCCTTAGCGCCCCACTTGGAAAAACACCACAAAACAGCATTGATTCTAGGTACAGGAGGAGCTTCTAAAGCCATTGCCTATGTATTGGGGAAATTAGACGTCAAATTCAAGTTTGTGTCTCGAAATCCGGAAGAGGGCCAGTTAAATTATACCGATCTGGATGCAGCAATGGTGGAAAAATACAGCATTTTAATCAATTGCACCCCCTTGGGCACCCATCCCAATGTAACGGATAAACCTGCTATTCCCTATGAAGGGATTACGACCAAACACCTATTATACGACCTGATATACAATCCCGAAAAAACAGCGTTTTTAGCAGCTGGGGAACAAGCTGGGGCAAAAATCTGCAATGGGGCAAAAATGCTTCAGTTACAGGCAGAAAAAGCATGGGAAATCTGGAACTCTTAGCATTAATCGCCCTAACCCACTGATTTTCAATAGATGCATTTCATATTATTAAGGTCGCACTCTTAAACAGAAGTTTCCTTATCTTTGTTAATGAATAGGTTGTAATATTATTATTGTACATTACGGCCCAATAGCTATAAACATTCAGAAAATGTTAGAAGACAAAGAAAATAAACTACAGAACAATGTAGGGGAGGAAGATACTTCAGGGAACGTAACACCCTCGAATAACTTGGAAGAAAACCATCATGCATCCCCAAATTCCACAAACGGAAAAGAGGCGACAGATGCCCCAGACGGTTCAACGGACTCCAATAAAATAGCGGAACCTCAGCTTGATGATGTTAAGGGAGTAAATAGTAGCGAAGCTGAGGGAAATAATAAAGAAGATGGCAACAGTTCGGCAGCGGAAACAACAAAGGATATAAAGACACCCTCCGAAACATCGGACGCCAAGGACAGTGCAACTGAAAAGGAAGCGGATATACTGGACGAAATCGATGAATCTAACGCGGAGGATGCCGAAGATACAGACAATCAGCAACGTCACCATATTCCTATGCCAGACTACCACTCCATGTCCATGGAAAACTTGGTGGGAGAATTGCAGCGATTGGTACGTAATGAGAAAGTACAGGCTATAAAAAAACACGTAGATTCCATTAAATATGAGTTTGATCAAAAATTTCAGGAATTCCTGGAAGAAAAGAAGGAGGACTTCATAGCAAGTGGAGGAAATGAAATAGATTTCAGATACAACTCCGTAACCAAAAGACAGTTTAATGAGGTATACTCGGATTACCGAGAGAAAAGAAATGCCTATTATAAAAATTTAGAACAAGGCCTTAAATCCAATTTAACGAAAAGGTTAGAAATTATTGAGGAGCTTAAAGGTCTTATAAATGTAGAGGAGGATATAAACACTACTTATAAGAATTTTAAGGATATCCAAGAGCGATGGAAAACCGCAGGTCCTGTACCGCGCACCAATTACAATGATGTTTGGCGAACCTACCATCACCATATAGAACTTTTCTACGATTTCCTTCATTTAAATAGGGAACTTAGGGATCTGGATTTTAAGCACAATTACGAGGAAAAGCTAAAAATTGCAGAACGTGCCGAAGCTTTGGCAACGGAAAAAGACCTACATAAGGCCTTTCAAGAGCTCCAAAGCCTGCACAAAATGTGGAAAGAGGAAATTGGCCCCGTAGCCAAGGAGCACAGAGAGGAAATATGGGAGCGCTTTAGCAAGGCTACCAAGCAGTTGCACCAGCGTAGACAAGAATACTACAAGGACCTTGAAAAGGTATATGAAGCCAATTTGGAGAAGAAAAATGAAATAATCAACTCCATAAAGAAAATAGCTTCCTCCACCGCCAACAAGCATAAGGAATTGCAGCAACAGATACGGGAGATTGAAAGCCTTCGCGAACAATTTTTCAAAGCAGGGAAGGTTCCTCAAAAGGTAAATGAGCAAACTTGGGCTAGTTTTAAAAGTGCCGTTAGAGAGTTCAATAGAAACAAGAACAACTTTTACAAGAACCTCAAGAAGGAACAGCAGATTAACCTAGATAAGAAACGAGCCTTATTAGATCTAGCAGTTTCCCTAAAAGACAGTGAAGAATGGGAGCAGACCACACAGGAGATGAAAAGGATCCAAAGTGAATGGAAAAAGATAGGCCATGTACCACGAAAGTATTCAGATAAAATCTGGAAGGAATTTAAAGCCGCGTGCAACCATTACTTTGATCGTTTCCATGCCTTGAAAAACGAGGCTCAAAAAGAGGAGTTAGAGAATTTTGAGAAAAAGAATGCCTGTTTAGACCGACTTAAGGAATTTGAATTAAGTGGGGATAAGGATAAAGACTTGGCTACCATCAAAGAATTCATTGCCGAATGGAAGGAATCTGGAAGGGTCCCTTACAATAAAATGAGCATCAATGCCAAATTCAATAAGATATTAGATGCTATTTTTAAAAAGCTCGATATTAGTAAACAAGAAGCCGAGCTATTAAAATACGGAAATAAGATTCAGCGCTTGGCTAATAATGACAACGATTACGCCATTGCCAACGAACGCACCTTCATTAAGCGAAAGATAGATGAGAGCAAAAACGAGATCAGACAGTTAGAAAACAACCTCCAATTCTTCTCCAATGCCTCCGAAGACAATCCGCTAGTTAAAGATGTGATCAAAAAAATAAACAAGCACAAGGAATCCTTAGCTACCTGGAAGGCGAAGTTAAAAAAACTGAATATTTTAGCCCATAATTTAACCAAGGAAGCCCAAGAGGCCGAAGAGGAGCAAAACAACGAGGAAAAAGAGGCCTAGTTGTAGTGTTTCTAAAAATCACCAAAACCCCATTTACCTAGCGGCAAATGGGGTTTTTACGTAAAAGGGCACTGCACAGCAACAGATAATTTTACCATCTATAACAAAGCGCTTCTATGGCACTTTAATAGATATAGTACCTAGGGTATATTTTCCCGCTAATCCCAGCATGTAAGGTAGAGAAAGGCCATGGACTATTCATTTAATCTTGGATATGAAGAAGCACAGATGCCAGCCAGTGAGATCCGTTTTACAACACTCTATAATCAGCACTATTTACCCCAACTAAAAAAGTCACTCTAAACACAGGGCAACCCCCTATATCAAGAATGACTTTTTAAAAGAAATCACTAAGCAGCCAAATGCCCCTAATGATAACTTCCCACTAAAATTATTTTGCAACGTTCACCGCCCTTGTTTCTCGGATTACGGTAACTTTAACCTGACCAGGATAGGTCATATCGGTCTGTATTTTCTGGGAAATCTCAAAAGATAACTGTGCTGCCTTATCATCGCTTACACGCTCACTTTCAACAATCACTCTGAGTTCCCTTCCTGCTTGGATGGCATAGGCTTTTTGAACCCCACCAAATCCAAGTGCAATCTCTTCTAAATCCCTTAGCCTTTGTATATACGAATCTAGCACCTGTCTTCTAGCACCAGGCCTAGCTCCACTAATGGCATCACACACCTGCACAATAGGTGCAATCAGGTTTTTCATTTCAATCTCATCATGGTGCGCACCAATAGCATTACAAACGTCTTCTTTTTCACCAAACTTCTCGGCCCATTGCATTCCAAGAATAGCGTGTGGTGTTTCTACTTCGGCTTCGGTATTGGGCACCTTACCAATATCGTGCAACAGTCCTGCTCGTTTCGCCATTTTTGGATTTACGCCAAGCTCGGCCGCCATAACCCCGCAGAGTTTTGCCACCTCCCTGGAGTGCTGCAATAAGTTTTGGCCATAGGAAGACCTATATTTCATTCTCCCCACCGCTTTAATCAATTCTGGATGCAATCCGTGTATCCCCAAATCTATTACGGTACGCTTTCCAATTTCTACGATCTCCTCTTCTATTTGTTTTTCGGTCTTTTTCACAACTTCCTCGATCCGTGCCGGATGTATCCTTCCATCGGTCACCAATTTATGGAGCGATAATCTTGCTACTTCCCTCCTAACGGAATCGAAACAAGAAAGAATAATGGCTTCTGGGGTATCGTCTACAATAATCTCTACTCCTGTAGCAGCTTCTAAAGCCCTAATGTTTCTTCCTTCCCTACCAATAATTCTACCCTTAACATCGTCTGACTCTAAGTTAAATACCGAAACACAATTTTCAACGGCCTCCTCGGTCCCAATACGCTGAATGGTATTAATCACTATTTTCTTGGCCTCTTGTTGTGCGGTAAGCTTGGCCTCCTCCATGGTAGTTTGTATAAACGACATGGCATCAGACTTAGCAGTTTCCTTTAGGGATTCTAATAGTTGGGACTTTGCATCATCAGCAGATAATCCGGAAATAACTTCCAATTGTTGCACCTGACTTCTGTGCAGTTTTTCTAGCTCGGCCTGCTTTTTATCAAAGAATTCACTTTTATTCTTTAACTCCTTTAATTTGCCTTCTAGCTGCTCGTTCATTCGCTTACCCTTCGCTAGCTCTCCACTAACCTGCGATTCCTTATCCCTGGTACGTTTTTCGGACTCGGCAATCTTCTTATCCTTATTGATGATCACCTTTTCGTGTTCGGCCTTCAGCTCTAAGAATTTCTCCTTGGCCTGGAATATTTTGTCCTTCTTTATATTCTCCCCTTCAATTTTAGCTGCCTTAACGATATTGGCTGCTTCCTTTTTTGCGTTGGCAATGATCTTGGACGCCTTGCCTTTTTCCATCATCTTGGCTATGGCAAAACCGATCACCAGTCCAACTAAACCCATTATTATTGCTATACTCTCCATATGTATGTTAAAAATTAGTAAAAAAAAAGCCCACATTGACGGAAGATTTGTACAAACCCCTATAAACAGGTTTAGGGCTACCAGACTGATCAAGGATCCTTATACTAGTAAGGCCTGCTTTTACAATCTAAACTCACCCTTTTCAAACAAATTAGTGTTGAGTTTGTCAAAAATTAATTACCAATGTGGGCAGTAACTATATCTATTTAAAAGAACGTTATTTTATTCCTAGCTTGGAATCTATCAAATCATTCAGTGCATTGAGTCGCTCTGTGGTCTCTGCAACCCCTTCCGATTGATCTATTCCTTGTTGCTCAATTTTAGAGGCAAATTGGAGTGCGCACATGGCAAGCACATCCTGTTTATCCCTAACGGCATAATTTTGCTCAAATTTTTTCGCCAACTGATCTATATTCTTAGCGGCCTTTCTTAGACCTTCTTCCTGAGAAGGGTCTATAGTTAACGGATATACCCTATCTGCTATAGAAAGCTTTATTTTGAGCTTTTCTGCCATATTATTTACATTACATTATTCCGAAAGTTGCACTATACAGTGGTCCAACTCGCGTATTAATGTATTTATCTTAAGCTTAGCTTCAGTCTTGTTTGTATCACTGCCCAGTATTGTATTTGCCAACTTCAGGGAATTGTATTTGTCCTGCCATTCCTCTACGGAAGCAGTCATTACTTCGTATTCGTTTTTTACGGCTATCAATTCTTCTTCCAACCTAATGTTTTGGTCTTGCAAAAGCGCTAACTGGTGCAATAACTTACTAACTTTATTTTCTAAAGAATCTACAATTTCAATCAATTCACCCATATGCAAATAGCAATGCATTTTACACAAAGTTAATATACCTCGTCTTACTTAGCAATTCTTTTTTCAATTATTCTAAAAGTAATGTATTCCCTACCGAAGCAGGCTGAACTCTTACAACACGTAACGTATTTAAAACTAAGACTTTTTTTTCAATTTGAACGGTATTAATTACTTTCGCTTCAATTTACGAATAATTATGAGAGGGATACAATTAGGATGCTATTTATTACTAACACTTATGGTTTATGGACAAAAAAATTATCCTACGGATGCCTTTAGACCTCCCTTGGATATTCCCCTTATTCTATCGGGTACCTTTGGCGAATTACGTGCTAACCATTTCCATGCAGGAATAGATATAAAGACCCAACAAAGGGAGGGGCTTCCTGTCTATGCCATTGGTGATGGTAGGGTTTCTAGGATAAAGGTGTCGCACTGGGGGTACGGAAAGGCCCTGTATATAGTTCACCCTAATGGTTATACCTCTGTGTATGCCCATTTACAGAAATTCTCTCCAGAAATAGAAGCCTATGTAAAAAAGGTACAGTATCAAAAGAAATCATACGAAGTAGAGATTTTCCCTAGCAGCACTGATATTCCCCTCAATAAAGGGGAACTTATTGCCTATACTGGAAACACCGGAGGTTCTGCCGGTCCCCATCTCCATTTTGAAATAAGGACCAGTGCATCGGAAATGCCCACCAACCCACTATATTATGGCTTGGAGGTTAGGGATGCCACCAGTCCCACCCTACTGGCTGCCTATGCATATCCCCTATCGGAAAATGCCCAAGTAAATCAGAGTCAGGAAAAAGTACAGCTAAAATACCACAGGCAGGCAGATGGTACTTTTTTGGCTGACAAGGTAACTGCTTCCGGACTCATAGGGTTTGGCATCAATACTTATGACCGACAAGATTTGGCGGCCAACAAAAATGGCCCCTATTCCATAAAAAAATCCGTAAACGGCAGGGTTTATTCCGAATATAGGTTTGAGACTTTTTCTTTTCCAGAGAGCAGGTATATCAACACCCTAATAGATTATCCGCACTATGCCACCTATGGTGAAAGGATTCAAAAGACCTATAAAAAGTCCAGCAACCTATTGGGGATCTATCAAAATTTATACAATGACGGAAAGGTGGAGATCAATGAAGGACTTTCATACAATGTAGAAATCCAAATCAGTGACCTAGCTGGCAACAACACCAAATTAATCATTCCAGTAGAAGGTAAAAGACAAGAAATACTGATCCCTAGAAAGGAAGAAAAGACCGATTACTACATCCTTGCTAAAAAACCGATGAATTTTGATCTTGGGGGAGCCAAGGTATATTTCCCCGCGAATACTTTTTATGACAACTTCTTTATAGACCTTAAAAAAGGACAAGATACTGTTACCATCCACAATAATACGGTGCCGGCACACAGAAATTTCACCATCACTTTTGATGTTAGCAAATACACCAATGAGGAAAAAGCGCAGTTATTTATAGGGAGATTGGATAAAGACCTAAAACCCAGTTATTCCTCTACCTATAAACGAGGTACTACCTTTACCACCAGAACCCGTAATTTGGGCACTTACACCCTGGCAAGAGATACAGTGGCCCCTAGCATAGAACCAAAGAACTTTAGGGACAAACAGTGGCTTTCCAACTACAATTACCTAAGCCTTCGGATAGATGATGACCTAAGCGGCATTAACACCTATACCGCTACCTTGAACGGTAAATGGATCTTAATGGAATATGAACCCAAAACCAAAACCCTAACCTATAACTTTGATGATTTAAAATTGGATCAGACACAGGGCGACCTAAAGGTTGTTGTAACGGATAATGTAGGGAATAGCAGCACTTTTACCAGTACCTTTTATAGAAAATAATCGCTATCCATTTAACAAGCTTATGTTTACATAGAATTTTAGCATGAACTATAATAAACTCCCACATTATAAGAATATTAAGAACAAGATTTTGGAAAATATGATATTTTTGTGTGAACATATTATAGAAGCCACTCTCAATTTCTACAATCAATTGGGCTTACCCATTCAAGGTTGTAATAATATCCAAAAAAACAGAAGCATCGGATGAAAAATAAACTCGCCATTTTATTAGCTCTCATAGGCCTTACCCTAAATGCCCAAAAAAATATATACGAGAGTGCCAAATTTGATGATTTAAGCAAATCTCACCAAACATTGGCCATCATCCCGTTTCTTACCAGCTTACAGTTAAAGGGCGAAGTTTCTGATGACGAATTAAAGCAATTAGAAGAAAAAGAAGCCTACGAGGTTCAAAACGCTTTGGAAACCTATTTTTCCAAAAGGAAGAAGAAAAAGAAATTCTCCGTAACCTTTCAGAACATCAAGAATACCAATGCCATATTGAGTCAGCAAAACATAACCTATGAAAATATAGACATCTATACGGTAAGGGAGCTATCCGAGATTTTGGGAGTAGACGGAATCATAAGTGGCAATCTAGATCTAAACGTGCTCTTATCCAACGGCGTACCCACTAAATTCAGCATTATGGACTATATTAATGGAGATGCCAACTACGGTAGGATAGGGGTTAAAATAAGTGACGGGACCAGCGGTAAATTACTTTGGAAGTACGAAAAACAGATCAATAAAAAATCTGGCAAAAACACCACCGACCTTATCGATAAAATGATGAAAATGGCATCTAGAAAGTTCCCGTACGACAGGGAACGTCCCCGCGACCGAAAAGACAATTAATCTTTTTGGTAGTCTTCCAACACTTGGATTACATAGTCCAAGTCTTCCTTGGTATTGAATTTAGAAAATGAAAACCTCACCGATGGCTTTTTTCTATCCGCTCCGGAAAGTATCTCCGTGAGCACATGTGAGCCTTGGTCACTACCAGATTGACAAGCACTTCCTGCAGAACAAGCAATTCCATTTATATCTAAGTGAAACAATAGCAACATGGCTTTTTCTGGATCAAATGGAAGTAGGATATTAACCAATGTATAAGTACTTTTCTCCATATCTCCGGAAAGCCCGTTAAACTGTACCCCCGGAATTCTCAGCTGTAATTGCTCCATAAAATAGCGCTTTAATTCGCTAACATATTTCTTCTCCTCCTCCAGATTTTCATAGGCCGAAACAAAGGCTTCCTCCAAACCTACAATATTGTGAAATGGTTCCGTTCCCGCTCTAAATCCGCGTTCTTGGGCGCCACCAAAAATTAAGGGCTTTAATCCAGAATTGCGTTTTATATAGGCAAACCCAATTCCTTTGGGACCGTGAAATTTATGGGCAGCGGCAGTGAGGAAATGAAGTTGCGTCTTTTTTAAATCCCAAGGAAAATGACCAATAGATTGTACGGTATCGGAATGAAACAAGGCCTGGTGATCCAAACACAGCTTGCTTACCGCCTCTACATCCAACAAATTTCCAATTTCGTTATTCACATGCATCAGGCTAACCAGCTTTTTATCATCCCCATCCCTTAATAAGGCCTCTAAATGTGTTAAATCTGGGTTTCCATAACTATCTAAGTCTACATATTTAAGCTGCACTCCATATTCTTTCTCTAACTCACAGGCAGTATGCAATACCGCATGGTGCTCTATACGCGAAGTAATCAAGGTTTTAATTTCAAGGTCTCTTACCGCACAGCGCAGTATCATATTATCTGCCTCGGTTCCTCCAGAGGTAAAAACTATTTCCGAGGGATGGGCGTTTAGGTGTTTTGCAATGGTTTTTCTCGCCTTTTCGATACCCGTTTTTGCCGATCTACCAAAACTATGGCTAGAAGAAGGGTTCCCATAGCAGGTAGACAAAGCCTCCTGCATTCTTTTAATTACTTCGGGTCTAACCTGTGTGGTGGCAGCGCTATCCAAATATACCTTTCTCATTAAAAAAACATTGTAATTATTTAAACTCCTAAACTAAAAATAGATCTGGCAAAAATACTTGAAATAAAGTTAATTTCCTGCAAAATACGGGGAAAGCTCTAGGTTTATGAGTTATTTTTCAATTAAATTTGAGGCATGAGAAATTTGCTATTATTTGTTTTTGTGATAAGCTTATATTCCTGTGATGACGGGGACTTACAGATTGAGACTATCAATTTTGATGACAGCACCATCCAGTACTGCGGGAGCTCCCCAACCACAGAAAGCACCCTATTTTTTAAGATATCGGGCAGTGAGGCGTTGATTCTCACTTTAGCAAGTGGCACCTTAAAAAATGAAGTATCTAATGGGGAGATTCAAATTCCGGTTACGGGTAACACCAAGGTTACGTATCGCATTTTTTCCGACAAAGTGAGTAAGGATTATTTTTGCAATCCCCTTCCTCCAGCAACCCCTATTGTAACCGAGGAGATTGAGGCCCAAGGTGGATTTGTTCATATTACTACCACGGCTAAAACGGAAGGCGAAACCACCTCCTATGAACACAATATTAGGTTAAGTGAAATATCGTTGGTAAACAAAACCAACGATCAGCGTATAACAGACTTAAGAATCAATAATTTTGGAACTGTTACCACCAAGTAAGACAGTTTGTATTTAACAACCTGTCTTACTTCTGAGAAATATAAACTTCTGTGGCACCAGAGCCGTATTTTTGGTAATCGGCATCGTAATATTTTACCTGCTCGTATTTTCTGAATAAAAAATAGAGCTCCTCCTTTAGCACTCCTTCCCCTACCCCGTGAATAAACACTACTTTTTGTATGCGCTTACGGATGGCAAATTCCAGTTGCCGCTCTGCCGTTTCCATCTGGAGGTTTAATATATCAAAATTGGACATCCTTTTTGCTGTCTTGGTCAATTTCTCAATATGCAGATCTACCTCCATCTTAGGGGCATTTCGTTCTTTGGGTTTGGGTGCTGGTTTATGGCGTTTTTTAGGGATTTCTTTTTCCGCTTTTACTCGGGCAACCTCAAAGTTGGAAACCGATATTTCCTGATTTGCCGGTATGGAAAGCAGCTCTGAAGGGGCATAATTCAATAAAAATCCATCGGTGCTTTCCACCGTAATTTCCTGCCCCTTAATTTTTACGATCACCCCTTGTATGGTATCGTCAATAGCTTCTACCCTATCGCCAATTTTAAAGTTCATCGTCCTCATTTTTTAGATCCCGATCTCGCTCCTCGGATTGCCCGATACTCCATGATTGCGTGGTTTTATAAATTCCGAACATCATCAACACAAAGCCTATCATTAGAGCAATTTCCTCTTCCATAAATCCATCTCCAAACCCCGCAATTAGGGCTCCGACTCCGATCAATATTAAATAAAAGTTTCGTTTCATTTTCATTGCCCAAAAATAATAGTAATTTACCTTAAACAATTATATTAGCACTTTAAAAGCAGTTAAAATGTTCTTGCTCCAGTTGGAAAATTACATGTTACCTTGTTTAAATAAACAGATTTTCGGCATAGACTGTCCTGGCTGTGGTATACAACGCGCTATATCCTTTATATTAAATGGCGATTTTGTTGCCGCTTTTTACATGTTTCCTGCAATTTATACTATTATTCTATTAATTGCGTTTTTAGGACTTAGCCTTTTTATCGACATAAAAAACAGCTTCAAAATTAAATTATACCTGTTATATCTAAATGCAGGTATCATTATCGTTAGTTATATATTAAAAATGCTACAAATAATCTATTAAAATCAAACCATGGAACAACAAAAACTACCCAATGCAACGCTAATTTTAGTTTTCGGTATCATATCTATAGTAACTTGCTGTTGCTATGGTATTATTGGACTTATTTTTGGAATAGTAGGGTTGATACTAGCGAATAAGGCTACTAAACTCTATGCAAGTGCCCCTGAACTCTATGAGGGTTACAATAATGTAAAGCTGGGAAAAACCCTATCTATTATCGGGATTGTACTAAACATTCTGGTAGCTATATTTTTCATTTGGATCATTTCTATCATTGGGTGGGATGCCCTGCAAAATGAAGAGCTTATGAGAGAGCGCTTAGAAGACTACTTACAGAATATTGAATAACCCCTACCACAACTAACATCAATGACCAATACATTAATGGAAAACGTCCAACGCCCCAAACCAAGTAACTATTTAATTCTTGCGATATTCACCACTGTTTGCTGCTGTATTATCCCAGGTGTGGTCAGCATTGTTTATGCTGCCAAAGTAAATGAGGCCTATGCCCAAGGCAACTATGATGCCGCAGAAAGAGCCTCTAAGAACGCAAAAACATGGGCTTTTGTAGGCATCGGAATCGCCGCGCTCTTCTTACTTATTTATATTGCCATATTTGGATTTGCAATTGTTGGCGGCATATTGAGTGGTAGTGATTTCTAAAAAATACAATAAGCTATTCATACTTGCAATAGGAGTACTATTCTCAGGAATAGTACTCCTATACTATTTATTGGATCCCAGCAACTCCCCCTATTTCCCCAATTGTCCGTTTTACCAATTTACCGGGTATTACTGCACAGGATGTGGCAGCCAGCGGGCACTGCATGATCTTTTGCACTTGAATCTCGTTGGAGCTATTAAACACAATGCACTATTTATTCCGGCCCTACTATTGGGCACGTATCATTTTAGCATAAAATACCTCCCCATTAAGAATGCCGATACGTTTCCAGATATTGTTTATCACCCCAAAACTCCTATACTAATATTTACAGTTTTGATACTTTTTACCATTTTAAGAAACATTCCAAAATTCCCCTTCTCACTCCTTGCCCCTCACCTTTAACAAAAAAAAGCCTGCAAGGAAGATGCAGGCTCTATATAATATATATCAATGTATCCGGTCTATTTCTGAAATTGTTCCAGAGTCCTGATAATTATCGATACACAGTCTAGTAATTGCTCACGTGTCATCACCAAAGGAGGTGCAAATCTAATGATGTTACCATGGGTAGGTTTGGCCAATAGTCCATTATCTCTTAAGGCCAAACAAATATTCCAAGCTGTTTCGCTATCTGGGGAATCATTAACCAAAATTGCATTTAGCAACCCTTTTCCACGCACCGAATTTACGAGGTCACTTTTTTCTATAAACTTATTAAGCGCTGCCCTAAAAAGCTCTCCCAATTCATGTGCATTCTCTGCCAACCCCTCTTCTTTAACCACTTCTAACGCAGCAATTCCCACAGCTGCCCCTACTGGGTTTCCTCCAAAGGTACTTCCATGGTTTCCAGGCCCTATCACCTCCATGATTTCATCATCTGCCAACACAGCGGAAACGGGATAGGCGCCACCGGAAAGTGCCTTTCCCAAGATCAACATATCGGGTTTAACACCTTCATGATCCACTGCTAACATCTTCCCCGTTCTTGCGATTCCCGTTTGTATTTCATCGGCAATAAAGAGTACATTGTACTTTTCACAGAGTGTTTTGGCCTTGGTTAGATACCCCTCGGAAGGCACATTAACTCCTGCCTCCCCTTGTATGGGCTCTACTAAAAACCCAGCTATATTAGGATCGCTCTTTAATGCCTCCTCCAAAGCCGTTAAATTGTTATACTCAATGGCAAGGAAGCCTTCTGTATAAGGACCAAAATTTTTCCTAGCCACCGCATCATTGGAAAATGAGATAATAGTAGTGGTGCGTCCGTGGAAATTATTCTCACAAACAATTATTTTTGCCTTATTAGAGGCTACTCCCTTTTTTTCATAAGCCCATTTTCTACATATTTTTAAAGCCGTCTCCACAGCCTCTGCTCCAGTATTCATGGGTAAGAGCTTATCATAGCCGAAGGTTTCGCAGGCATATTTCTCAAACTTCCCCAACTGGTCATTGTAAAAAGCCCGGGAGGTTAGGGTAAGGGTTTGTGCCTGACTCGTCATGGCATTTACAATTTTAGGATGACAGTGTCCCTGATTAACGGCCGAGTAGGCCGACAGAAAATCGTAGTACTTTTTTCCTTCCACATCCCAAACATACACTCCCTCTCCCCTGCTTAGGACAACGGGCAGCGGATGGTAATTATGGGCTCCATATTTATCTTCCAATGCGATAGCACTTGTGGATGTTATTTTTTCCTGTTGTAACATGTACATAAAAAATTTAAAATAAAACTAATGCAATTCCTTCTTAGGGGAGAGAAATCATCCTTTGTAGAATCGCTAAATTACTAAATTTTAAATTTCTATAATCTCATTATTTCCTATAAAAATAGGGCACAATGTTAATTTTGGTTCATCAGCTCCATATCTGGGCAAGACCAACGATTCCATAAATCACTAATACCCCCATAAAACTTATTCTAAAACACCTTTATTACTAGACAACTCTAGGAAAAGGGCCAACACCAGGCACCTTAATCTGCCAGCCAGGGATGGCAGCAACCACAAGCTTTCCACTTTGACTAAAGTTCCTTTAAAATGCGTTTAAATCCTGAAAAAATCCCCTATTTTTGCGCTATGCGAAGAAAGAAGAAACGACAGGTTTTTGAGAAGGTATCAGTAGTTGATGCCGGTGCAAAGGGTAAAACAATTGGAAAAGCTCCCGATGGAAGAGTAATTTTCCTTACCAATACCGTTCCAGGGGATGTAGTGGACGTACAAACCACCAAAAAAAGAAAATCTTATTTTGAGGGTGAGGCGACATATTTCCATACTCGATCCCCAAAAAGGGTAGATCCGGTTTGTGAGCACTTTGGGGTATGCGGAGGATGCAAGTGGCAAGATATGGGCTACGAACATCAGTTGTTTTACAAACAGCAGGAGGTAGAAAACAATCTTCGTAGGATTGGACATTTAGACCTCCCTGAAACCATGCCCATTTTGGGATCTAAAAAACAGTATTTCTATAGAAATAAAATGGAATTCTCCTTTTCGGACAGTCGTTGGCTTACTTTGGATGAAATAAATTCTGGGGAGGAAATTAAAGATAAAAATGCCCTAGGTTTTCATATCCCTGGTATGTGGGATAAAATTCTAGACATAAAAAAATGTCACTTACAAGAAGACCCTTCCAATGCCATTCGTTTGGAAATAAAAGAGTTTGCTGAAAATAATGGGCTCTCATTTTTCAACCCTAGAGATCAACATGGATTATTAAGAACCGTAATGATTCGTACTTCCTCTACGGGTGAAATTATGGTAATGATTCAATTTTTTGAGGAAGACCAAGAAAAGCGCTCCCTGTTAATGGATCACTTAGTGGCTACTTTTACCGAAATAACTGCCCTATTATACGTAGTAAACCAGAAGAAAAACGACACTATTTACGATCAGGAAGTGATCTGCTATGCGGGAAGGGATCATATTTTTGAGGAAATGGAAGGATTACAGTTTAAAATAACGGCAAAATCTTTCTACCAGACCAATTCGGACCAGGCCTATGAACTCTACAAAATAACACGGGACTTTGCCGGACTAACAGGAGAGGAATTGGTATACGACTTGTATACCGGAACTGGCACCATAGCTCAGTTTGTTGCTAAGAACGCTAAAAAGGTAGTTGGTATTGAGGCAGTTCCAGAAGCTATTGCCGATGCAAAAGCCAATGCCGAGAGAAATAATATTGCAAATGTCGATTTCTTTGTTGGGGACATGAAAAATGTATTCAATGAAACCTTCATTTCCACCCATGGTAAGCCAGATCTTATCATTACCGATCCCCCAAGGGATGGCATGCACAAGGATGTGGTACAACAAATCCTGAACATCTCTCCAGAGAAAGTAGTATATGTTAGTTGCAACAGTGCTACCCAAGCAAGGGATTTAGAATTGATGAAGGAAGACTATGAGGTTGTCCAAGTACAACCTGTAGACATGTTCCCTCAAACCCATCATGTGGAAAATGTTGTACTTTTGAGAAAACGTAAAAATTAGCCCTATCCCAATGAACCACACCAAACTTCCCTTTAAATTTCTCTTGGCCCTTATTGTAATTGCTACAATAGGAATCTTGGGATGTGAAAAAGACGATATCTGCATAGATGGGAGTACACCATTATTAATAGTGCGGTTTTACGACGCGGCTAATAGGACCGAATTAAAAAAAGTTCCGAAATTCCGAATCGTAGGCGTCGGTCAAAAAGTAACAGTCCTTGGCGTTCCCGATAGGACCGATTTAGATTCTATAGCCGTCCCCTTGAAAGTCGCGGAAAGCAGTACCGGATTTTACTTTATCGCAAATTCTGTAGATGAGGAAGCCCAAAACCAAGCCGGAGACACCATTATGGTGGAAGGCGGGAACATAGACAGTCTATACTTTAATTATGACCGAATAGATAAGTTTGTATCCAGGGCCTGCGGTCATATCGCCAATTTCGACAATTTAGCGGCCGATTTAAAACAGGAAAATGAACACTGGATAAAGGATATAGAAATTATAACTCCCTTGGTAGCTAACTCCACTGAAGCACATGTTAAAATATATCATTAGTAGTTTTTTATTTCTTGCGGTAATTGGGGGATATTCCCAAACAAAGCCCATAGACCTACAGCCTAAGGATACCGTAAAACGTACCGATCCCTATGGGATAAGACTGGGTTTGGACCTAAGCAAGCCGCTTATTTCTACCTTGAAGGATGAATATACCGGATTGGAAGTTGTAGCCGATTATCGCCTGACCAATAACTGGTATTTAGCAACAGAATTAGGAAACGAAAAGAACACCAAGCAAGAGGACCTTTACAATTTTACCACTTCTGGCAGCTACCTTAAACTAGGAGCAGACTATAATACTTATGGAAACTGGTACGGGATGCACAATTTAATCCATGTTGGAGGAAGATATGCCTTTAGCAGCTTTAGTCAGACGCTTAATAATTACCATATTTTTGATACCAACAGATATTGGACCGATCCCCAATATCAACTAAATCCGCCTACCACCACCCCCAGCGATTTTCCAGTGGGCGCCACCGATCCAAAAGAATTTAATAGCTTAAATGCCAGTTGGCTGGAAGCCGTGGTAGGAGTAAAAGCAGAACTTTTCGCCAATATCTATTTGGGTGCCAGTGTTAGAATAGGTTATTTGATAACCAATAAGGAACCAGAAGGATTTCGTAATTTATGGATACCTGGATTCAACAAGGTAACCGATGGCAGCAGATTTGGTGTGGGATACAATTACACGCTCACCTATTTCTTACCACTTTATAAAAAGGCTAAAAAAATTAAAAAGGAGGAGGAACCCGATACAGAAGAGACCTCCCCGTTAAATTAGTCTATAATTCGCGTACCCCTTTCAGGAAAATCCAACTCATCATCAATTTTTTTCCTTTTGGAGTTTTTACTACAGCGAATTTTGGTGCCAACACTATAGTCACAACTCCTGCTATTATAGCTAGAAGAATGGTCTTTAAGTCTAATAACATACCAACTAGGAAACGGATGGCTATAAACAGAATGGCAAATCCTAAAAAGTTATATACTAAGGCTTTGTTTTTTGGTTTCACGGTACAAATAGTATTTGATGTTAGGCAACAGCCTATTTTTCTTTATTGAACTTAGCTTTCTTACTTCCTTCGTACATCACATATTTCACTAGGCGCGATTCTAAGTGACTGTTGTAAACTTTTATCCTTCTAGAAGGACGAAGTCCAACAAATTTTAAAGCTTCCAAATTAGAGGTGATAAACCAGGCATCGGTTCCTGGATAATTTCTTTTTAAGGTATCTCCAATTTCGCTATAGAAATTTTCCATTTCTATATCTAACCGCTCACCGTAAGGCGGATTGAATACCATGTGCAAAGGCCCCTCTGACACTTTCTCTGTATCAAAGAAATTCTTTCTTTCAATGGTAATATAATCCGATAAATTAGCGTTTGCAACGTTCTCTCCTGCTTTTCTAACGGCAGAGGGGGCTTTATCATACCCAAGAATCTTATATGGAAAATCTTTCGTCCTATTGAGGCTACTATCAATAATTTTCTGGAAAAGATCTTCATCAAAATCGGGCCACTTTTCAAAAGCGAATTCCTTTCTATTAATATTTGCAGGAATATTACAAGCTATCATAGCGGCTTCGGTTAAAAACGTACCGCTACCACACATGGGATCTAGAAAATCACTTTGGCCTTCCCAACCACTTAACATCAATAAACCAGCAGCCAACACTTCATTGATAGGTGCAATATTGGTGGCGGTTCTGTAGCCCCTGTGGTGCAATGATCTCCCTGAAGAATCCAAGGATACATTACATTGATTTTTCTGTATATGGATATTAATTCGCATATCTGGAAATTTAATATCCACACTAGGTCTGCTGCCATCGGTATCCCTAAATTTATCTACAATGGCATCCTTGGTTTTTTGGGATACATATAAGGAGTGGGTAAAATTATCCGAATTTACGGTAGCATCAATAGCAAAGGTAGTATCCGTAGATAAGTAGTTGAACCAGTCCATGGAATAGATCTTTCTATATAGATCATCTTCATTTCCAACTTTAAAAGAATGGATAGGCTTTATAATTTTTATAGCCGTTCTTAAACATAAGTTCGCCTTGTACATAAATCCGGTATCCCCTTCAAAGGACACACTTCTAATCCCCTCTTCTATGTTACTAGCACCTAGCTCTTTTAACTCCTTGGCCAAAATTTCCTCGAAACCGAACATGGTTTTGGCTACCATTTTAAAATTATTGTTCATACCTACTCTTAAAATTACCGCAAAAATACATTAATTTTATCCCCTATTAGGTAATTATCCCTAATAAGTACAACACCAAACCCATCGTACATGATCTATTTACTACCCATTCTTGCGGTTATGCTAAGCTTTCTATTTGTTTACGTCACCAAACCCAAGAATAAAGAGGGCTTTAAGCTTTTATTGGCCTTTAGTGGGGCTTTTCTATTAGCCATTACCGTTTTTGAACTATTCCCTGAAGTATACATGGAATCTGATTCGAAAACCGTAGGGGTGTTCATAATGTTGGGGATTTTACTACAAATATTTCTGGAGTTTTTTTCCAAAGGGGCAGAGCACGGACATGTCCACATAGACCCGGAGAACCAAGAATTCCCTTGGCTGCTATTCATTAGTTTATCCATACATTCCGTCTTGGAAGGAATACCTATAGATAATCACCACAACATTCTATATGGAATCTTGGTTCATAAGCTACCGATAGCCATTATTTTAAGTTTCTTTTTACTAGCTTCCAAAATTAAGTTGGTACCCGCCATATTATTTATTAGTCTTTTTGCGCTAATGACGCCCCTAGGCACGTTATTAGCCGCAAATCTCCCCATTATGGAAACCTATTCCGTATATTTAAATGCAGTAGTAATAGGGGTGTTTTTACACATTTCAACAGTTATTTTATTTGAAAGCTCACAGGCACATCAGTTTAATCTACGCAAACTATTGGTCATTATAATAGGTGTTGCGATAGCATATGTATTTTAAATGTTCAGTAAGGCCGAAGCAAAACAATTACGACAAGATTTTTGGATCTCTTTTGGAAAATCGTTTCCAAGGAAATGGATCTTACATCGCACGAATATAAAAGACTTTTCATTTAAGTTTTCTTTTGATGTAAAGTACGCCATGGTTTCCCTCGATATTGAAAATCAGGATTTGGAAAAGCGAATTGAGCTATGGGAAAATTTGATGTCCCTACGCACCATATTAACGTCGGAGTACCTACCCAAGGCCCAATTCGATGATAGCTACATCCTGAGTAATGGAAAGGAAATTTCTCGAATATGGGTTAGCTTACCTAATGTTTCTATCCATAACAAAAACACCTGGCAGGAGACCATGTCATTTTTAAGAGACTCCATGAATAAGTTAGAAATGTTCTATAAGGAGTACGAGGACGTAATTAAGCCTTAAAACCCCAACCAAAAACTCCCTATGCTAATAGTACGACTTTCCTAAAAAACCCTTGCCGTTAAGGCGATTCTATCATATTAACTCCATTTAGGAAGAAAATGTTTTGTATGCGTAGTAAGTTCCGTTTAACGGACCTAATGATTATACCTTTTTAGATCTTATAACAACATACCTTCTAATATGAGGTTTATCGTTTAACTATATAAGGAGGTACATGAGGAGGACATATGGAAGTCAATAATTGTAATCGAAAATTAAATCTGCACAGTTTTCGGTAAATAGGAATACACAGAAAATGGCAACATGAATACACAATTAAAAGACCATTTGGGGCATGCCCAAATGGTCTAAAAGCTAATATTGCCGGTTCACCAAAACCAGCAATTCTATGAATGTGTATTTAGCCAAATTTATGATTTATTATGAAATCCATCGAATGCACCGTGAAGGGCATTCCAAAAGCAGGATCAGTGAATTCCTTTTGCTCGATAGGCGTACGGTATCAAAGTACCTGGCAATGAGCGAATCGGAATACGAAGAATTCCTTACCAAGCAGACCAATCGTGGGAAGAAACTACTTCCCTATGAGGATTTTGTCAAGAAGCGCCTCGAAAAATACAGGAATACCTCTGCAGCCCAGATGCATGACTGGCTAAAGGAGAGCCATCCCGATTTTCCGCTGGTATCCCAAAAGACGGTCTTTAATTTTGTATCGTGGGTCCGGAAGGAACACCGGTTACCCATAATCAAAACCGAAAGACAGTTCCAGCAGCTTGAAAAGGCTCCTTACGGGAAACAAGCTCAGGTAGACTTTGGGGAATACAATATGAGAACTACCACCGGTACCAGGGGAAAGTCTTCTTTTTTACGATCGTTCTGTCGCGTTCCCGTTTTAAATATGTCTGGTTCACTGATCGGCACTTTACATCGGAGACCGCCATAGAGGCCCATGAGAAAGCCTTTGAATATCTGGGAGGTATCCCTGATGAGATCGTTTATGACCAAGACAAGGTCTTTGTAGTGAGTGAAAACAGCGGGGACATTGTACTGACCGACGCCTTTCGCAAGTATACCAGGGCCCAGGGCTTTGATCTGTATTTTTGCCGCAAGGCAGATCCCCAAAGCAAAGGAAAGATAGAGAATGTGGTAAAGTATGTAAAACAGAATTTTCTTTATAATAGGGCCTACCACAACATCGAAACCCTTAACGATGAAGCGTTGGGATGGCTTGGACGTACTGCTAACAGCTTGCCCCATGGCACTACCCAAAAAGAACCGTGTACCGAGTTCAATATCGAACGTTCCTTTTTAAAGCCTTACAGGGCCCATGTGGACCCGGTTGCAACAATCGCCACCTACACGGTGCGAAAGGACAATGCCATCTCATACAAAGGGAATTTCTATTCCCTGCCCTTGGGCACCTATAAGGGAAAAGGTAGTTTGGTAGCCCTACGCGTGGAAGGTACCTCCCTTATCATCACCGACCCGTAGGGTGAGAAGCAAATCTGCCGCCACAAAATTCCTTTGGGCAGAGGGAATAAAGTTGTTAATACCGATCACAAAAGAGATAAAAAGGCTGCCATTGGGGAGATGATGGCGGAAACGGCTGCATTGTTCGCGCATCCCGCTAAGGCCCGGGAGTGGCTTGAGATGATCAAAGCCGACAAACCCCGTTACATAAGGGACCAGCTGAGTATGATAAGGCAAACGGCACTGCATACAGCTTCAGCTCATCTGAACCAGGCGATGGGATATTGCCTGTCCCATAGAATCTACAGTGCGGCAGATTTCAAAAGTATCTTGGCATCCACAGAGCAGCATCCAAAAAAACGGACAAAAGTCGTGAGGCTTAATCCGCTAAGCGGTGAGATCCCGGACAAGGCCAACATCCGGCCCCACAAAAGCTCCTTAGAAGATTTTGAGCTCATCCTTAAAAAATCATAGACCCAATCCGCCCTGAAGGACTTTAGGGCCCCTTCAGGGCATTAACTTTCAATAAAAACAATCATATGGAAACAAAAGAACAGATCACTGATTATTGTCGAAAATTTAGGACCGCCGGTATAGCCAACAACCTGGAGGTGCTGGTAAAAGAAGCCGAGGACAACGCCTTTGGTTTTATGGAATTCACTTTGCACCTGTTGAAGACTGAGGCAGCACACCGTTATCAAAATGAAGTGAAAAGAAGACGGAAAGTGGCCAAGCTGCCCCTTCACTGCGATCTGGACCATTATGACCACACCTTCAACAGTGGCGTTTCAAAGACCCGCTTGAACCAACTCAGGGAGCTAAACTGGCTGGACCAAGGTTACAATCTTATGCTGATGGGGCCCTCCGGCGTGGGCAAGACCCTGCTTGCCTCCGGTCTTTGCAGCGATGCCATCGACAAAGGGTACAAAGCCTATTTTAGAACAATGGAAGACCTGGTAAATATGCTGAAAATGAAGGATATAACCCGAGCCGCCACAGCCGATTACAAACGGCTAACAAAGGCCGACCTCATTGTCATTGATGATATCATGCTCTTCCCAGTGGAAAAGAACCAGGCGGTAGCTTTGTTTAATTTTATCAATCAATTATATGAAAACACCTGCTTTATCATTACCACAAACAAAATGGCCGCCGATTGGGCCAGAATGCTGGATGACGAAGTGCTGGCTACAGCGCTACTTGATAGATTGCTCTACCGATGTGACGTAATGAACCTCTCTGGAAAAAGTTACAGAATGGAGAATAGAAAAACTTTTTTTGAACAGAAGGAATAACCTCTTTATATTTACAAAAATTGTGCATTCTTGTTGCCAAAAACTGTGCACTCTTATTTACCATTTTCTGAGCATTGTTACTTACCGATTACAAATATGAGGTTTTATCGTTTAACTATATAAGGAGATACATGAGGAGGACATATGGAAGTCAATAATCTACGTAGCTCCTTAAAATAGGTGTTAATTTCCTAAGCTATCTTCCTTAAAATGGGTCAAAAAAAAAAAAAAAAGAGGCGGAAGCTTCTACAGTCATCAGTAGGCAGTAGCAGTTGTTTCAGCCATCAGTAAACAGTAATCGGTAATCACTAGTCTTCAGTAGGCAGTTCAATTTAAGGCAAGTTATGGTTGAT
>NZ_MTAZ01000021.1 GCF_002150785.1 Arenibacter amylolyticus
GGGAAGTGTAATCTACACGTCCGCACCGTCCAGGCCGCTTTCACAAGGGTGAAGATGGGCTGCCGGACGGATTCCTCCACCCGCTGTGAAAAGCACTTGATTTTTAACGAAAATTAATATAGGCCGATTCTTTTAATTTTAGCAATTTGACAGAAGTAGTAATAAATATTGTAGCAAAAAGTCATTTTGAACGGTAGTCCCGCACTTCAGTGGGGGAGATACTGTTTATTGAATCAGCGGTTTACCGATTACTGATTACTAAACCGCTCTCACATCTCAATACTCCCTACTAATTCCAAGCTTCTTAGAACCCCTTGTTGTTCTATGGGACCAATATAGCTAACAACCAATTCGGTCAGGCTTGGAATCTTGTTCAAATTCTCCCCCCAGATATCGGTATTTGCCAGGATTTGGTTGATGGTTTCTTCCAAAGAAGATTTTTGTTCATCGTACTGATTCCAACTGTCCTTAAAAAAGGAGAGCACCTTTGGGGCGTCTTTTAGTTCGATTTTCTCCCCATTATAGTTTCCTCTGTAGAAATAGAGGAGGGCGGCCAATCCAAAAACAATCCTTTTAGGTAACTTATTCTCCAAAGCTAGGTAATCTTTGAGGGTGGGCAACAATCGGGCAACAAACTTGGAGGTGCTATTGAGGGCAATACTGATCAGCTGGTGTTTTAGTAAGGGGTTTCTAAATCGATCTAACACATCGGCAACAAACTGTTGTTTTACTGCCTCTGGAAAATCTAATGTTAGGATGGTTTCTTGTAGCAATAGCTCATTTATAAATCGACTTATTTCAGGTTGTTCCAAGGCTTCGTCCACTAATCTGGCTCCTGCTAAATAAGCAACCGGTACCAAGGCGGTATGGGCGCCGTTTAATATCCGCACTTTCATTTCACGATAGGGGACTAGATCTTCTACAAACTGCACGTTTAGGTCGGTTTTGGCAAATGGGAGTTCTTTTTGTACCGACTCTGGAGCCTGAATCACCCAACTATGATAGTATTCCCCGGCGACCATCATGGGGTCTCTATATCCTAATTCCTCTTCTATTTCTTTGGCGCGATCTTTTGGATATCCAGATACGATTCTATCTACCAAGCTACTACAGAAGTGATTGGCAGTACCTATCCAAGAGGTAAATTGGGATCCCAATTCCCAATGGTTGGCATATTCCAATACTGCTTTTTGTAGTGCAAGTCCGTTATTCTGGATTAACTCGCAAGGCAGAAGGATGAGGCCTTTAGATGGATCTTGATTGAAAAACTGGAATCGATGGTATAGAAACAGGGTCAGTTTTGCGGGGAATTCTTTGGGAGGGGAATCGTTAAAGGAGTCCTCGGGATTAAATTTGATTCCGGCTTCGGTGGTATTTGAAACCACAAACCGCAGATGGGGGTCTTTGGCAAGCTCCAAATAACGTTCCCATTCGGTGTAGGGGTTGATGATGGAGTTCACACAATTTACTCGTTTAATATCCTGAATCTGTTGTCCGTTTTTAACACCATCTAGAATCACGGTGAAAAGTCCGTCTTGATCCTTTAATTCCTGATAATCCCCATATTCGGTTGGCTTAACAATAGCTACGCCCGCATTAAAATCGGTCTTCTCGTTTAGGATCTGTACCATCCAATCTACAAAGGCCCTTAGAAAATTTCCACCTCCAAATTGAAGTATTTTGGTTGGTAGGGGGGAGGTTTGTTGCTTAATTAAAGTGCGGTTTATTGTTTGCATGGTTAATTTATTAATGTATCAATTTGTAAATGTATCAATGCACCAATGTACCAATGAGGTGATTTGATGATTTGGAAATGAGCTAATTTGGAGATGGATTAATTAATCAATTTACAAATGTATCAATGAGTTGATTTGGTGGTTTGGAAATTGGCTGATTTGGAGATGTGACATCTAAACTAGACTTGTCCTTTAGGGATGTTTTTTTATTTTTGCCTAGTGCCTAGTGCCTAGTGCCTAGTGCCTAGTGCCTACTGCCACTTCCAACTTCTTTTCTCTTTCTTCTTTTTTCTCTTTTCCAAGTTCAAAGAGAAATCCCCCTTTTCCACGGAATAAAATCGTTTTGATCTAATCGCACTGCGGCTGGGACAATGTTACCGCTGGCAACTTCAATAATATACTCCAATAATTTCTCTCCTTTAGATTCTATTGTGTCTTCGCCGGTAATAATAGTCCCTGCATTAAAATCGATGATGTCTTTCATGCGTTCACTTAATTCGTTATTACTGGAAATTTTAATGGTGGGCGTCACAGGATTTCCTGTGGGAGTGCCCAGGCCTGTGGTAAAGGCAATAACATTGCATCCAGAGCCTGCTAGTCCGGTAGTGCTTTCCACATCGTTCCCCGGGGTACAAAGAAGGTTTAAACCTTTTTTAGTGACTGGTTCCGTGTATTCCAACACATCCTTCACCAAGGAAGTGCCCCCTTTTTTGGCTGCTCCGGCCGATTTCATAGCGTCTGTGATGAGTCCGTCTTTAATATTTCCAGGAGACGGATTATTTTCGAAGCCCGAGCCTAGGGCTACTGCCCTGTCTGAATAGGCACGCATGAGGGAGGCGAATTTCTCTGCATTTTCGGTTGTCTCACATCGGTTGATGAGTTCTTGTTCTACCCCGTTCAATTCCGGAAATTCGGAAAGCACCGTAGCGCCACCCAAGGCCACCAATAGATCGGAAGTATAACCAAGGACAGGATTAGCAGAGATACCAGAAAATCCATCAGAACCACCACATTCCAGTCCTAGGGTGAGTTTACTTAGGGGTGCGGGCTCTCGGGTTGCTTTATTTGCTTCTATAAGACCTAAAAAGGTCTGTTTTACAGCCTCTTCTATAAAGTGGCGTTCGCTTTTGCTTTTTTGTTGCTCCAGAATTTTTAAGGGTTTCGAAAAGTTGGGATCTCGTTTTGTAATGGCATCCATTAGAATTTTCACCTGTGCGTTTTGGCAGCCCAGACTAAGAATGGTTGCCCCGGCTACGTTGGGGTTGGTGATATAACCAGCCAATAAGTTGCAAAGGGTATCCGAATCTCCACGATCACAGCCGCATCCTCCATCGTGGGTTAAAAATTTTATTCCATCTACATTGGGGAAAGTGCGATTCTCTTTAATTTCTTCTGGGGTTTTAATGATAGTTGCCGCCATGAGTTCTTCTTTACTGGCACCTGCTTTATATTTGGAAATTAGGACTTCTGCATCTACCAAATACTCTTTTGCGGTGCTATAGCCTAATGAATCCAATAAGGCTTCCCGCAATACATTTACATTTCTGTTCTCGCAAAACACCATGGGAATTACCAACCAGTGGTTGGCCGTACCTACACTACCATCGGCGCGGTGGTAGCCATTAAAAGTGCGGTCTTTCCATTTGCTTACATCGGGAGCGATCCATTCGGACTGTTGCTTTCCTACGCTATAATCGGAAGAGGCATGTACTACATTATCTATGGTGATGATCTCCCCTTTGGCGATGGACTTGGTTGCTTTGCCAATTAAGTTCCCGTACATCAAAATAGGGTCCTCCGGTTTAAAATCCTTTAGCGCGAATTTATGCTTAGCAGCGATTTTGGTGGTTAGTGGAAAAGTATCCCCATTAAATGTAATTGGGTGACCTTGTGGCAACTCTTGTAGCGCGACAAGAATATTATCTTCAGGGTGTATTTGTAGAAAGGTGGTTGACATAGAGGTTATTTTCAAAATTCGATTGTCGCTTTTATAACTCCAGCAGCAGGATCTAGCCAATTATTAAAGTGTTCTTTCATCTCAGAAAAATGTACACTATGGGTAATGAAGGATTCGGTAGGGAACTGATCGATCATGGAAATAACGAATTCAAAGTCGGCCACCGTGGCATTCCTACTACATAGTAAGGTAGTTTCTTTAGCGTGAATTTCAGGATGTTTAAAGGTGAGCTCCCCTTTGGAAAGTCCCACTAAAACATACCGTCCTCCATGTGACATATAAGAGGGACCTAATTCCAAGGCTCCTTTGTGACCAGTGGCATCAAAGACTACGGTAGCCAGTTCGCCCTTAGTAATTTCAGAAATCAGTTTTATTGCGTCATTATTGGCATTCACAATAAAATCGACTCCTATTTTTTCCTTTGCATATTGGAGTCGGTCCTCATTCATATCCACTGCAATTACTTTAGCACCTTCTAGCTGTGCCAATTTCATAATCCCGATTCCTATGGGACCACATCCTACTACCACAATAGTTTCATCTTTAGTTAGTTGAGCCCTCTTAATAGCATGGGCACCAATGGCCAAAGGTTCTACAATGGCCATCTGATTGTCGGTTAAATTATTGGCGGGCAGTAAAATGGCTATAGGAACGGTGATTTGCTCTTGCATTCCTCCGTCAGTATGAATCCCAAGAACCTGGATTTGGGTACAGCAGTTGGTTTTCCCGTTTCTACAGGCAATACAATGGCCACAACTAAGATAGGGCATCACTACCACTTTGTCGCCAACCTTTATGCCCTTGCTGTTATCTTCAATTTCCAATACTTCTGCCGCCAGTTCATGACCTAATATTCTAGGATAGGTGAAGAAAGGCTGATTTCCGCCATAGGCATGTAGATCGGTACCACAAATCCCTACGCTGTTTATTTTTAAAAGCGCCTCCCCAGGCTTTCTTATTGGTGGCTCTTTTTCTTTTAATTGAAAGTTACCGGGTTCTTCACATACTATGTATTTCATTTATTGTATTTGGTCGTTATTAGGCTGGTTATTACTAAACAGCACTTTTGAATTTAATGTGGTTTTGAGATATCTAATTTAACCAAAACAAATGATATTAAAGTAGTGAGAATTGAGATACGAGAATTGAAAATTCAGATGTGCGTATTGAGATGTGAGAAGTGAGATTTTTTTCTGATGACTTACTACTGTTCACCGATTACTGGATACTGCGTACTGATCCGAAACTATTTAACTATACATTCAACCAGCCTTTAACTTGCACTTTATAACTTCGACCCGTGGTTATGGTTTGTTTTTTATTGGACTTTAGGGTGATGCTATACCTGCTGTTAAAGTATTTCTGCACTTCGCTCACAAAATCTTTATTTATAATTGTTGCGCGATGAACTCTTAAAAAATTGTTTGGTAATTTCTCTTCCAATTGGGATAAGGGCTCATCCGTTAAATACACGCCATTTTTAGCATGTACGGAAACATAACGTTCATCGGCACTAAAATGACTCACCTCTTCTAGCTTAATAAAAATGAGTTTTTCTTCTTTCTTCACCGTGATGGAAGTCATTTGGTGGACTTCTTTTTTAGAAGACAAGTCTTTTAATAGCTGAACAATGTTCTGGTTTGGAAGGTTATTACTAAATAGTTTTATTTTATTCACCGATTGTTGCAAGCGTTCTAACTTTACCGGTTTTAATAGGTAATCTATACTATTGGTTTCAAATGCCTTTAATGAATATTGATCATAGGCGGTACAAAAAATTACAATGGGGATATAGGTCAGCGTTTCTAACACCTCAAAACCGGTAAGTTCTGGCATTTCAATATCCAGAAAAATAAGATCTGGTTTTAGAGTTTCAATTTTCTATAGCGATTAATCCGTTTTCGGCAACGCCAATAACTTCAAAAGTATCAGTGAAATTCTCTAGTAATTTAAGCAGTCGTTTTCTTGCTGGTGGCTCATCGTCTATGACTAAGGTTCTATATATTTTATTCATGTCGTTACTTATTTTTAATGAATATCACTATTTGCTTCCTAGGAGTGTTTTCCCAACTTAAGGACGCCTTATCACCATAGCTTAAGCGTAATAAGTCGTAAACCGTTTGCAGACCATGTCCGCTTACCAATCCCTGTGGGAATGCGGGACCATTATCGCCTACTGTTATCAACAGCCCTTCTTCATCCTTCTTAATATCGAGACTAATTTTTGCATCTCCTCCTATTTTGGAGACCCCGTGTTTTATGGCATTTTCTATAAGGGGTTGAAGCATAAACATGGGAATCTTTTCTTCTTTGGCATCCTCGTCTATAGTAAGTGTAAACTCCAACCGCTCTCCAAACCTAATTTTTTCGATTTCTAAATAGTTCTCTACCAGGGTTACTTCTTCACTAACCGTACTCATTTCTTCTCCTTTTTTATTGATGGAATACCTAAACAAATCGGAAAGGGAAAGGGCCATTTTCTCGGTTTTATCGGCATCATCATAAGCCAGGCCAGCGATGGAGTTTAAGGCGTTGTATAAAAATTGTGGATTAATGTGAGACTGCAACAGCTTTAACTCGGCCTGTGCATTTATTTCTTTTAGGTGACTTAGTTCTACGTCTTTTTGTTTGACAAGGGAGTCTGACATCTGGTTAAGGTAAAAGAAGATGCCTCTACCTATTGCTAATGCAACAAACAGAAAAAGCTCTGGTAAAAAGAAATCGATGCCTTCATTTTCGTGGTCATCATAGAAAAATATTAATAGGAGGGGTGTTAGAAAAGCGATAAATGTAAACACCACTTTTAGGGCCAATTGAGAGCTGAATCGGGAATGTTCTTTAAGAAAAGCTTTGTCTAATCCCCACATTATAAAAGATGTTACAAGAGCAAAAAGGGGCACTGCTATTAGCATAAATAAGACAGAACTACCCCAACTAGTAACTGTAGTAAAATCTGTCAAGTAGGTATATATACTTTTAAGATTAACAAAATGTGCCCATATTTATACTACTGGGACATAATAATTTAAAAATGGGGTTTTAAATTTTTCGATTTGAAATAGGCTAAATAGCAATAGAAAAACAATAATACCTAATAGACTAACAGCACCTACTGCCAACAATTCCATATTCTTTTTATGTAAAAACGAATAGGCATAACGCCAGGGATAATATGCATTTAGGTAGGCTTCAAATTGGGTTAAGAAATCATCGGAATATAGCTTCTTCAATAAGAAAATATCTCTATCTAAAATAAAGTGATCCATGCCCGTTATTTCTTTTTTCCAAAATACCGATCTTCCGATTACATCCGAATCATTTTGCAGAAATACTAATTGCCTTAAAAGACCAGCTGTTAGATATTTTTTCTTTTCATCATAGGAATAAACATCCCCTATGGAAACGGTCATAAAAGGCTGTCTTATTATCTTATCGTTAATCCTTTTGGCTGAATGACTTTGAATAGAATATCCCTGTCCCAATTGGATGAAATCATTGTTAGAATTTCTGTATAAGTTTGATGGTTCAAATCGTATGTGTATTCGAGAGTCAGCTATTTTTTCGAAAGTGAAATTTCTAATTGAATCGTTCGCTTTAAATCCCTTGATTACCATTTCTGAAAAGGACATTCCAATAAAATCATTAAAAAAATGAACTTCTTTATGCGGCAATATTTCTCTAATGTCTAAAATAATTTCACTTACTAATAAGCTGTCAGTTTTAGAAGCATCCATAAGCTCAATTAAAATAGGACCCTCTAACTTTCTAAAAACTGATGTTTCACCTTCAAACACCCTATCTTTTACATATTCCCAATTAGCGGTTTCTGGATTTTTGGAATTGGATCTCCTTATTTCTTCAAGCTGCTGATGTAAGGTTTTCTCAGATTCTAATAGGAATGGGGTAACTGCCAAAATCAGTACCAATAGTATTATTCATTTCATAATGGTATATTTAAAAATGTATACCACAAATGAATCGCAATAGTCTTACTTCTGAAATCAGTTTCGGTTGAACTGCAAATTGGGTGTATAAAATGCATATTTATGTTTTGGAAGGGATTGGGCTCTCACTTAATATGGCATTAAACATAGTATTTATTGTAGGAAAATTCTAGGAATCTTCAATAAATATAGCTTCTTATACCGTTCTGTAGAACGGTGGAGATAGCCAACAATATAAGTCCCAAAAGGACCTTGCCATAAAATTTTGAAGGTTATTTCTAAACATCGACTTACACCTACTCAACCACTTCCCAATAAGCTTCACCTAGCACTTTCACGGCTTCTTCCATTTCCTGCTGATTAAAATGTGCAAATCCTAGTCTTAGAGCGGTTATGGATCGATTTTGATAGAGGCAAATACTCGGAATAAAGAGTCCTTTTTCTCCTGCTTTTTTCTGCAATTGCGTCAAAGAAAACGAGGTGTTAAACCGAATCCAAAAAGCCAAACCAGCTTGCGGTATAGTGAATAGAATGTTGTTCTTAAAATGCGTGTTGAGGAGTTGGGCAAACATTTCTTTCCGCTCAGCGATTACTTTTTTGGATTTTCTTTGGTATCGATGAATGTCTCCTTCGTGAATGAGCTCTCTCAATGCTTTTTCCATCATGCTATCTGGTTTACCAAAGATATTCAGATATTTTGCTGCTTCCTGCAAAAGGTCTTTAGGAGCTATTAAAAAATTCATTTGAAAACCTGGATTTAAAAACCGTCCGAAAGTGCCAACATAAATGATGCGATTGCCGCCGTTTATTCTAAAAAGCGATTCTTTTTTGTTTTTTATCATAGAAAATTCAAAATCCCTATCATCTTCAATTACAATGAAATTGTATGCTTCTGCCAAATCTAGCAATTGCTTTTTCCGCTTTTTGGAAAGACGAACGGTGGTGGGATATTGGCATGTGCTGTTGATATAAACCATTCGTATTTGGCCAGGTTTATAATGGTTTTGAATATAATCAATGTTCATTCCGTCCGCATCTACCGGAACTGTTTTCATTTTGGCACCGGCTTGACTATAAATCATATTGGGTAAAAAGTAGCTGAGCTCTTCCACCAAAACAAGATCGCCTGTATTGATCAGTAAACGCGATAAGATGGAATGAACCTGTTCCAATCCAGCTACGGGCAGCAAAAAATCCCTAGAAAGATGAAAGCCACGGGTTAAATTTAGATAATAACTGAGCTGGTCCCTAAATAACAGACTATCATTAACAGCATTTAAGAAAGGAGCTGATTGATTTTTTCTTCGAATTACCGAAGTGTAAAAACGAACAAGTTCCTCCGATTTAATGATGCGATAATCTGGCGTGCCATCGGTAAAATATAATTTTTCCTGTTGTTTTTCTATTGGGGTATCCAATATAAAATCCTTCTTGAAATGAAACCCTGCCTTTTCTGGAGGATGCTGAAAAGCGTTGGTTTTTTTGGATTGAGTGGGGGAAAGCTCAGGATTTCTAACGAAAGAGCCAATGTTTGGCAGGGTTTCTATCCACCCTTGTTCTTGTAGCTCTGACATAGCGGCTACTATTGTCTTTCTGTGTACTTGAAGCTCTTCGGAAATTTTCCTACTACCAGGAAGTCGGTCATCATCTTCCAAAAGGTTGCTTTTTACGGCGTTAATAAACTGATAAACAATTTGCATATAGATAGCCTCTTTTTTGCGACGATCTATTTTTATGAAGGAATTAAAAGGAATTATAACCGGACTACTCATAATTTACATATCGGACTACCAAAAATACTATTTTATTCCGAACCTTTGCCATCAATTTTAAATACTACGATTAAAGAAGTCTTTATGAAAAAACAATTAGCGACATTAATTCTATTAGCTGCCATACCTAGCTTCTCGCAAGAAAAGAATACGGTTCCCGATGCAGATCAGGAAATAAACGAATTAGATGAAGTTATTATTCAGGGAAACAGATTGCAAACTCCTTTTAGTGAGTCCACACGGGATATTCAGGTCATTACCCAAAAACAAATTCAGGCCCTTCCTGCGAAATCGCTCAACGAGGTTTTATCTTTTATAAGTGGTGTGGACATTCGGCAGCGCGGTCCGTTTGGGACACAGACCGATATTTCTGTTGATGGTGGAACTTCGGAGCAAACTTTGGTGTTGATTAATGGGGTGAAAATGTTAGACTCCCAAACTGCCCACAATATGATGAATATTCCTGTGCCATTGAGTGCCATAGATCATATTGAAGTCATAAGAGGTGCTGCAGCGCGGGTATATGGAATCAATGCCCTTACCGGAGCTATTAATATTGTTACCAAAAAGAGCAAACTCTCCAGTGTATCTGCAGATATAAGGGGCGGAAGTTCTTTTAAAGCCAAGGAGGAAGGTGACGGTGAAGGGATTTACGCTGGCGGTGCAGCTGAGGTTACAGGAGTTTTCGGATCTGATAAGCAGAGTCAGCTTTTTTCATTCGCTCAAAGCAATTCTAACGGACAGCGCTATAACTCGGCCTCAAAGAATACGCGGCTTTTTTATAGCGGAAATTATGATTTTAACGAAAACAACAGCATTCAGGCAATGGCAGGCTACGCTCAAAGTCAGTTTGGTGCCAATGGGTTTTATGCCGCTCCTGGTGATATTAATTCGGAAGAACATGTAAACTCCGCTGTTTTTAGCCTATCCTCCAAGCATACTTGGGGCGATTTTACACTTTCTCCTAGAATCAGTGATCGCTATGGGGAAGATGACTACCGTTATTTTAAGGATGATTTAAGTAGAGGCCGGTCTAAACATTATACCAACGCGTTAATGCTTGAATTGAATAGTAGTCTCAAGACAGAAATTGGAACTTTTGGTTTTGGTTTGGAGTCCCGATTAGAAAAAATCAACAGTTCAAATATTGGTGAACATGAGCGCGATAATCACGGTGTATATGCAGAGTTTAAAAGCAATCTAAGTGAAAAGCTAAGAGGGACTATTGGTCTATATGGCAACTATAACACAGATTATGGTTATCAGCTGTATCCTGGGTTAGATTTGGCATACCTTATCAATCACTACTGGAAAATAGCTGGGAGTATCGGTTCTGGGCAGCGCATCCCATCTTTCACGGACTTATACCTTGATCAGCGACCTGGGAATGTTGGAAATGCCTTGCTTCAACCTGAAAACGCATGGAACTATGAGGGGAATATTCAGTATCAAAATGGAAACCTACAGTTGAAAGCCGGGTATTTTTATCGCCACATTTCTGAATTTATCGATTGGGTAAGAGAAGATGCCTCAACACCTTATTCTCCAGTTAATTTTGGAGAAAACACCATGCATGGCATTTACGGAAGAATGCAGCAGGATTTTGAATTGGGAGGGAAGCAATCCTTTGGATATCAGCTGAGTTATAATTATTTGAGCCCTTCCTTTGAGACTTCATCGGAAATACAATCGAAATACGTATTAGAGTCTTTGAAACATCAGTTGGTGGCAGGGGTTCATTATCGTATCAACGACTTTTCATTACATATTAAAAACAGGTGGTTACAGCGAGAACTTGCCAATGCCTATAACGTTGCCGATGTTCGACTAAATTACAAGGTTCAGAACTTCCTTTTATACACCGAGATAACTAACCTATTCAATGCCGTGTACAAAGAAGCAGGTGCTGTTCCTATGCCCACACGTTGGTTTGGATTGGGGGTTACCTATCAATGGAACCAGGGGTAAAGACGGACCAGCATATTATTCCGTAGTTGGTGGGAGCCTGCCTGAGTCGGCAGACAGGCCTGCCTTTGTATTCGGGCAGGCCCGCCTTTGTATTCGGGCAAGCCCGCCTTTGTATTCGGGCAGGCCTTACGTTGGTATTCCACTTGGACTATACCTACTTCCTCCTGCTAGCACGAGCAAAATGCTCGCGCTAGCGGAGGATTAGTGGTATTAGCCAAATAGTTGGTTTTTATTTTTTGACTAAACCCGCTTTGTAGATTCTTTAATCCTCCCCTAATTAATAAAGGGCCTTCCCAACTGTTTATTGCTAATTGGTTATTGTTAATTGAAGGGACTACTGATTACTTTTTACTGTTCACCGATTACTGACCACTTACCCAATCTCAATACTTTGTACTAACTACTAATTTTTGCGTTAGCTATTGCAGCGATATCCTTTTTTGACATATGATTTATAATTATCCTAAGACCTGCGAGGTTTCTCAAACCTTGTAGGTCTAGTTGATAATCACGAAAAGTTTGAGCAATAATCTTACTTAGCAACAACCAAAAAAGATTAAGCGTAAAGAGCGACCCGATAGGGGAACGCCCAAAATAAAATTGGTATCTTTCTATCCTAAATATCAACTAATATGGGACATAAAATCGTAATTGCTGGCGCTGGTGGGATTGCTAGTGCGGTGGGGCTTATTATAGCGGAGTGGGCAGAGGGTACTCCACAGCTGTTTATTGGAAACCGAACCTTGGACAAAGCCCAACAGGTAGCGCAATGGATTAAAGATGGGGTCACCAAACCCTGCGAGGTGAAGGCTTTTTTGCTTTCAGAAAATGAAACTACTAGCGAGATGGAGTCGGTCTTCAGAGAGGGCGATATTCTGCTAGACTGTCTGCCGGGGAGTTTGGCCCCGAGAATGGCGGGTTATGCCAAAGAATATGGCATGCACTATGTAAACCTAACGGAGTACGTGGCCGAAACCAAGGAGATTATGGCATTAGCCAAGGATGCGGAAACAGGATTTATACTTCAATCTGGGTTGGCACCAGGGTATATCGATGTGTTGGCGCATCATCTGTTTTTGGAATTTTGTAAGGCCAACAAGGTGGATAAGGTAGATTCCTTAGAGTTTAAGGTAGGGGCTTTAACGCACCATGCCGTAGCCCCTCATTATTATGGTTTTACCTGGAGTCCGATTGGCGTGGCTACAGAGTATATTAAAGAAGCCGAAACTTTGCGGAACTATAAAATAAAACAACGTCCGTCCCTATCGGAAAGGGCCACCATAATTATAGACGGAATTGCCTATGAGGAAGACCTTACTTCCGGCGGTGCTGCCGATCTGCCCAACGCGTTGGAAGGAAAAGTAGGGAACTTAGATTATAAAACTTTGAGGCATCCCGGGCATTATGCGTGGGTAGATCATCAGATTAAGGGAATGGAAAAGGATGATGATACTATAGCGACTTTACAACGAGTGATGGGTGAGGCAATTCCGCATATAGAAGACGATCAAATTGTACTCTATGCCGCCGTAGAAGGGAAAGATTCCAAGGGGATTCTTAGAAGAAATGAAGTAGCCAAGAAAATCTACCCGCAAAAAGTAGGGAAACATACCCTAAAAGCAATTCAGACGACGACCGCAGTTCCTATGGTGGAGGCTGCTTATCATTTATTGACCACTAAGTCAAAAGGATTGATTCTGCAAAGTCAGCTAGACCCGTTACCCTTTCTGAACGGGAAGTTTGTTACGCCTGTTTACGGGGAAATAGAAGAATGAGATCGGTTATTAAATTATCGGAATTTGGCGTTTTTTTGAAGAAATATAGCTGAAAAGGGTAAGATTGACTAACTAATTGATCAAATATGTATAGGATGATTAATTACCTTTATGACTGGGATAGTTCCTGTATTTCTTATAGCATTTTTAAGTGGAACTATTAATCCAGACATTTTTGTATCACCAACTATACCACCAACATGAAACCCATTGTACAAATCTCCCTTGACCTTACCAATATTGACGAAGCTTTAGAAACTGCCGCCATGGCCTTAAGGGCCGGAGTAGATTGGTTAGAGGCGGGGACTCCGCTTATTTTGGCAGAAGGCCTGCATGGGGTAAGGAAGTTGAGGGAGGCCTTTCCGGGTATTCCGATAGTTGCCGATCTAAAAACCATGGACGGAGGGTATTTGGAAGCCGAAATGATGGCCAAAGCTGGCGCTACACACGTTGTAGTAATGGCTAGGGCGCATGTAGAGACCATCAAGGTTGTAGTACAGGCAGGCAAAGATTATGGCGTAAAAGTGATGGGAGACAATTTGGGATGTCCAGATATGGTAGAAGGAGCAAAGCTGCTGGAAGAATTGGGGTGCGATTATGTTATTCACCATATTGGGTATGATGAACGCCGAGGCATTGCCGCACAAGGATTAAAAATGCCCAGCCCATTAGATCAGTTAAGAGAAGTGGTAAATGCAGTAAACGTTCCGGTGCAAGCGGTAGGCGGACTCAGTTTAGAGCAGGCCATACGCTGTCCGGAATACGGTGCGCCTATGGTAGTTTTAGGCGCTCCGCTGACCATCGATGCCGATTCTTTTAAAACAGCCGATGGAGATCTGGAAAGCTCCTTGCGATTAATATGTGATAAAATCCATGCCTATGGGAAGGTCTCAAAATAACTAGTAATCAGAGTTGATACAAATACCATTATGAAGTCGATCGGAGTTGTGAACTATGCCCCAGAAAAGGGAAGTGTAGAAATTAGGGAAGTCGCCAAGCCAGAAATTGGGGAAGAAGATGTGCTGTTGGAAGTCGCCAACGTAGGAGTCTGTGGCAGCGATTTACACCAATGGACGGCCGACCATAGTTGGCCCGTGAATTATCCCGTAGTGTTGGGACACGAATTTGGGGGGCATATTGTAGCACTAGGCAACAGAGTAAAAGACTGGAAAGAGGGAGATAGGGTAGTTAGCGAGACTGCAGCAGTGATAGATCTCAATAATCCCATGAGCAAACAGGGGCTTTATAACCTAGATCCTACCAGAAAGGGATTTGGATATGGGGTAAATGGAGCTATGACGCGCTTTGTAAAGGTGCCTGCTCGTTGTCTTCACAAGGTGCCCGATAACCTTCCTTTTGAACAAGCCTGTCTTACCGAACCTTGCTCCGTGGCCTACAATGCCGTAGTAGTGAATTCGCCCATAAAACCCGGGGATCGGGTAGTGGTGTTAGGGCCAGGGACCATCGGAATCCTATGTGCTGCCATGGCCCGCTTAAGTGGTGCAGAAGTAGCAATCATAGGGTTGGAATCCGATCGAGGTAGGTTGGAGATTGCCAAACAATACGGCTGTGAAGGCATTGTTGGGGACGCTTCGGAATGGGCCCTTAAAAAGGACGGTTTGGGAGCCGATTGTATAATAGACGCTGCTGGGGCAAGTGCCACCTTAAAGATTGCTTTAGAATTGGTTAGGCCTAATGGTCATATTACCAAAGTAGGGTGGGGGCCACAGCCCTTAAACTTCTCTTTGGATCCCCTAGTGCAAAAAAATGTGACCCTACAGGGAAGTTTTAGCCATAATTGGCCTATTTGGGAAAAAGTACTCTCGCTATTGGCTTCGGGCCAATTGGATGTGAAACCTATAATTGGCGGAGTATGGAAACTAACCGATTGGAGGGAGGCATTTGAACAAATGCATTGTGGGGAAGTAGTTAAAAGTGTATTAAGACCTGATTAGATGCGATTAAAAGAGAAAACTATACTGATAACGGGTGGCTACACAGGCATTGGTCGAGCTATAGCCCGCCGCTGTGTGGCCGAAGGTGCCAAGGTAATGGTGAACGGGTTGGACGAGGATCTCGGAAAAACTCTTGTAGAGGAGCTAGGAGCAGAAAACGCCAGCATTTTCACCATAGATATTACCAATCCCCAAGCGCCTCAGAAACTCGTAGCAGAAACGCTGAGAACTTATGGCAAACTGGATGCAGTGGTCAATAATGCCGCTTTGATTGGTTCTTCCAATATAAATACCACAGACATTTCACTTATGGAGCGAATGCTAGCCGTGAATACGATTGCTCCTTTGGCGATAATTCAGGCTGCCTTGCCCCATTTATCCAAAGTGCGGGGGTGTGTGCTTAATATTGGCTCTATTAATGCTTGGGGAGGGGAACCCAATTTATTGGCCTATAGTATTTCTAAAGGAGCATTGATGACCATGACTAGAAATCTGGGCGATAGCCTATTTCGGGAATATGGAGTACGAGTTAATCAGATTAATCCTGGTTGGGTGCTTACGGAAAAGGAGATTTTAAATAAAAAAGAACAGGGAATGAAGAGCGATTGGTACAAGGATATCCCCGTTATTTTTGCCCCTGCTGGACGAATCTTCACTCCCGAAGAGATTGCCACGGCATGTTTGTACTGGCTTTCGGACGAATGTGGACCGGTAAGTGCGCAAGTCATGGATTTGGAACAGTTCCCGATGATAGGTCGGAATCTGCCCAAGAGTTGGGAAGGGTCGCACTGAGGAGGAGTATTAAGTATTTAGAAAAAGTATTGAGATATGAGTAGTGAGTATTGATAAAGGTTCAGTAATCAGTCGTCAGTCGCCAGTAATCAGTTATTTCAGTGAACAATAAACAATGTTTTCAGTGATTAGTCATCAGTCGCCAGTAATCAGTTTTGTACGTCCCGGAGGCAGTTGACATTTAAGAGATCTAAAAAATAGAAAATTGAATAGCCCCGTGATTTATCACGGGGAATAATAGTACCTGAAGGACTCGGCTTTAGCCAAACCCTGAAAGCTACAGTAGAGCTAACGCTAGGCTAGTATAAAGTATAGAGTAGTGAGTATTGAGATGGGGTCAGTGGGCAGTAAACGGTAATCAGTGATCAGTCGCCAGTAATCAGTTATTTCAGTGAACAATAAACAATGTTTTCAGTGATTAGTCATCAGTCGCCAGTAATCAGTTTTGTACGTCGCGGAGGCAGTTGACAATTCAGAGATCTAAAAAATAGAAAATTGAATAGCCCCGTGATTTATCACGGGGAATAATAGTACGTGAAGGACTCGGCTTTAGCCAAACCCTGAAAACCATAGCAGAGTTATTGCTAGTACAAAGAACTAAGAACTGTGCTTACTCGGGCGGAAAGAACTTTATTATACGAGAAGGCAAGAAAACCGTAGAATTCCGAATGACCAACCAACCATTAACCAATAATTAAAACCAACTTATTTTGCCGAAATTAGCCGTATTCCCCAAAGCATTTATGCAAGAACTTTGTAAAGATGGAACCATGAAGGTTTCCGAGTGGATAGACCTGGCTGTTATGTTGGATATTGACGGACTGGAATGGTATGCCGGGTTCTTGGAAATGAAAGATAAATCTAACTGGCCTATTTTTAGGGAGCAGGTAGAAAGCCATGGAAAAGTAATTCCCATGCTGTGCTGCTCCCCAGATTTCACTCACCCAGACGCTTCCTTTAGGGAAGCGGAAATCAAGAAACAAATTCATTGGATAGAAATGACCCATGCCTTAGGGGGTTCTTATTGCCGAGTGTTGTCTGGGCAACGTAGACCCGAATTAACCATGGAAGAAGGCGTTACTTATGCGGCCGACTCTATAAAACAATGTTTACCACGTGCCCAAAAGCTAGGAATAACATTGATTCTAGAAAACCATTACAAGGACGATTTCTGGGAGTATCCTGAGTTTGCACAGCAAATGGATGTTTTTTGCGAGCTGGTATCCCGTATAGATCATCCTAATTTTGGAGTGAACTACGACCCAAGTAATACTTTTTTGGCTGGTGAGGATCCGTTGGAACTACTATATAGGGTTTCGGACCGAGTGGTGACTATGCACGCTAGTGATCGCTATTTAAAGGAAGGGACAATAGAAGATCTACGAAAGGAAGAAGGCGGTGCAACCGGCTATGCCAAAAGATTGAGTCACGGGGAAATAGGAAAAGGACTAAATGATTACGATGCCATTTTTAAGGAATTGAAAAGAGTGGGATTCAATGGGTGGATCAGTATAGAAGACGGTGTAGATGGCATGGACCAATTAGAACGTAGCGTCACTTTTGTAAGAAAGAAAATAACGGAATATTGGCCTGATTTTGAATAAAGATTGTCATCCAAGCTTAAGAATTGGCGAGGCAAAGTTTATTATCCAACGACGACCTAGAAGTTAATGTAATAAATTGTTTTACAAGTTGGTAGGTTGTGTGGGTGCTAGCCTAAACTAAAGAAATTGGTAAATTAGGGTTAATTTCAAAATCGAGGTGTAGGAGTAATTAACTGGTACTGTCCTTGTGACATTATTCTACTTTTGAAAAATATTTGATTTACTAATAATGGATAAAGTAGGCCAAATAAAATAGGATAAATGTTTCTTGCTAAGTATCCCTTATCTGCAAAATAGGTTTAAAAAGCTCCGAGATTCAGCTTTTTATTTTTCTTAAAAAGCGCGGAGTTTTTGAACTGGTTTTTAGATCAAATCTAGGACCGATTGAAAAATGCAACGATTGCATTTGCAGAGAGGGGCCAGTTGGCGCGTTGGCCTTGGCTACGGCTGGCTCCTCTTTCCAAAGGTACACTGTACCTTTGTCTCTCGGCCCTGGACAAGCAAAGAAAATGAAAAAAGATATTTGGATAAGACTCAGTTAAATAATTAGATAAATTTTATTTATTGGAGAAATATTAAAGTTACGTTATGTGTATATACATTTCAAATGTTTGTAACCCTAGGATAGTTGGGAATGTAAAATAATAATACCTCCCTTGGCGTCAAGAGAAGGTGTTTTCATTTTTATTATAATTGAGTGAAAATTTAATTCACTACGTTCTGTGGACTGCCCTTTAAAAATACTTCCAAATTCTCCACAGCAGTATTCATAAGATTGATTCTAGAATCTAAAGGAGCCCATGCAATATGGGGCGTAATAATACAGTTTTCTGCTTGCAGCAACGGATTGTCGGCATTAATAGGCTCTTGGGAGGCCACATCCACTGCGGCAAAAGCTATTTTTCCACTATCCAAGGCGGTTTTTAAGTCTTCCTCTACAATTAAGGGTCCGCGAGAAGTGTTAATCAACATCACCCCATCCTTCATCTTGAAAATATTGGCAGTATTTATTAAGCCTTTAGTTTCGGGCATTAAGGGGCAGTGAAGGCTTATTACGTCAGATTCACGCAGCAATTCGTCCATTTCTACCTGTTTAACATTCTCTGTTTCAAGTTCAGGTCTTTTCCGACTTCCGGCAGTTAAGATCTTCATTCCAAAGGCTTCCGCTAATTTGGCGGTGGCCCGGCCGATACTACCGTATCCAATAATCCCCATAGTTTTGCCTTCTAAAGCAATCAATGGATAATTCCAAAAACAAAAATCTTTGCTATTGGTCCATTGTCCGTCTTTTACAGCGCGATTGTGTTCTCCCACATGATGGCACATTTCCAACAACAGCGCCATCGTCATTTGTGCCACTCCGGCTGTACCGTAGGTAGGGACATTGGTGACTGTCATTCCCAAGGATTTTGCAGCTTCTATATCCACTATATTGAATCCGGTGGCCAAAACACCAATATATTTTACGGCAGGCACTTTTTCTAATACCTCTTTTGGTAGTGGCGTTTTGTTAGTGAAAACGATGGTGGCATCACCAATGGCTTCCACAATTTTTTCGGAATCATAAGGGGTTCTATCGTAAACGGTCAAAGATCCCAAAGCTTCCAATCCTTCCCAGCTTAAATCACCCGGATTAAGTGTATATCCATCCAAAACAACAATCTTCATATATAACTGATATTAAATTAAAATTATGCCTAGCAACTAGCATGCAATTGCCCATTAAAGAAGGGCGTTCTCCTTAGGCTAATAAACAAAGATAACATTTGGACTTTGGAAATAAAAGTATGCGCCCCCCTGGGTCGGGGATATAGTATTACTCCTGTATCGCTTTTGCAATTGTTTGTTGTGACTGCTTAGACAAGGGAAGTTGCAAGGCTGCTTCGTGACCTTTGGTCGACATTTTTCGCCAAGTTTTTCGTAATACGTCCAATTGTTTTTCCTCTGGGTGCTTTGCAGCGAAATCTTCAAAATAGTGTTCTAGAAATACCAGACAGATGACATCTTCCAGCGTTTGAGTATCCTCATTTTTTTTGAGTTGTTTCTTTTGGAGTAAAAATGCTACTTCGTCTATCATATTCTGATCGTATCCTACTGCTTCTAAAATTTCGGAAGCTTTGGCTACATGAAACTTTTGAAGGTCTTGCCGCCATCGTAGATAGCCCTTTCTGCCTTCTTCGTAGGTGTCCCTAGGAATTTTCCATCGTTGGATGTGCTGGCAACGGGCTGTTAGTTGCAAGGCCTCGGAGGCGGTTGGAGCAAAGTCATTCAGTTTTTCGGTCATTCTAATGGCATAAAGCAGTTCCTTTGGGTAGCTTTTGCCTTGCCACTCTTCGGTATTGGGATCTTCCTTGTTGGCAGCATCAAACTGCTCAATTGCCTCGTTATATCTTTCCTTGGATGTCATGATTTAGGTTTTCTTCAAAGTTATTTAGAAATGAGTTAATGTACTAATGTGAAAATGTATAAATGTAACAATTGGTTAATTTGAAGATGTGTTAATTTGGAAATGGGGGGGTAATGTATCAATTAATCAATGTGAAAATGTACCAATGGTTTTGATTTGGAGATTTAGAAATGAGTTAATTTGAAAATTAATCAATGTAGCAATGTAGCAGTGGATTAATGTACCAATTGGTTAATTAGAAAATCAGGCTAGAGGGGAAGCTTTTGAATAGCCACGGCGCTTTAGCCCGTGGTGAAAATAGACCTTCGTTCCATGGCTTTAACCAAATATTTGGCTTTTATTTTTATCTAAACCCGCTTTTTAAATTTTTACTCATACCCTAATTAATCAGGGGTCTACCCAACTGTTTATTGCTAATTGGTTATTGTTAATTGTAAAACTACTTTCTACTGTTCACTTTTTACTGATTACTGATCACTGATCACTGATCACTGAACACTGAACACCGCGTTAGCTATTGCAGCGGCATCCTTTTTTGGCTAGTGATGGAAGAAGACACCAAGACCTGCGAGGTTTTTCAAAACTTGTAGGTCTAGTTGATAATTACGGAAAAACTAGACAATCATCTTACAGGGTAATAACCAAAAAAGACCTGCCGGCCGACAGGCGGGTACAGCGGAAAGAGCGACCCGATAGGGGAACGCCCGACATAAAATCAATTCTCAGGTAGCTATGAGTTGACCGAAACTAGTTACTAATCACTGAACTGCTCTCAATACTAACATCTCACTACTCACTACTTACTTCTTAATACTATAAAAAATCCCTCCGCTTTGCACTTTCAGGCAAACCACCTCCCTTTAAAAAAGGGAGGAGCTTTTAAATTTTTTCCCCTAGAAGAGGTCAACCTATATCAGGGACGTACAACTTTCATAATTGTTTACTGCTAATTGTAAAACTACTTTCTACTATCATATGACTAAACTTAAACTGTCCAGTATTTTTGATTGTTTTAGTTATACTTCTTATTGGATTTATTAATAAAAAGGATTAGTTCTGTTTTAAAAACTAATTCTGTTCATTTTTTCCATTGATGAAATGCGCAGCATT
>NZ_MTAZ01000022.1 GCF_002150785.1 Arenibacter amylolyticus
GTAGCAATGAAACAATGAGGGGGATTCACTGATTTGACAATTTGAAAATTAGCCTATTTGAAAATATAGCGGTTTAACTACAAACGGAGCTTTCAAAATTTTAGCTAAAGCTGATTATCTTTATTAGGAAACAATCGGTGGTTTGAGGATTTTATTTTATACCTCACTAATCTGTTATTCACCAATGACACCATGGGGTATATTGCTTTTTTACTGAGGCCTGGACCGCCCGCCAGAACGAATCATTCGGGCTGGCGCTCGACCAGAAAACTAGGTTGATTTTGACCATGTTCGCATACCTCACCACCAGAAATAATCTTTTCTGATCCACTATCGGCCACTGGCGCAAACTATCGTCTTCCGCCAACTGCGTACGTCTCTATATTAATATCTCACTACTTTGTACTTAGTACTTTGTACTAAACCGGCTCCCCGTACAGATCAAAATCCGCAGCTTCGAAGATGGATAGGTTTACAAAATCGCCCACCTTTAAATAATGTTTTGATGCATCTACCAAAACCTCGTTATCCACATCAGGGGAATCAAATTCGGAGCGACCAACAAAGTACTTCCCTTCCTTCCTATCGATGATACAACGCAAGGTCTGTCCTACTTTTTCTTGATTTAGCTCCCAAGAGATCTGAGATTGCAATTCCATTATTTCGGAGGCACGTTGCTGTTTTACCTCCTCAGGCACATCGTCTTCCAGTTTATAAGCGTGAGTATTCTCCTCATGGCTATAGGTAAAGCATCCTAATCTCTCGAAACGCATTTCCCTTACCCATTCTTTCAAGGTATTAAAATCCTCCTCGGTTTCCCCTGGATAACCAACGATCAAAGTAGTCCTTATGGTCATCCCAGGAACCGCCTTTCTAAAATCTTTCAGCAATTTGGTAGTTTTCTCCTGGGTGGTTCCCCTTCGCATACTTTTTAATATGGAATCTGAAATGTGCTGTAATGGAATATCAAGATAGTTACATATTTTAGGTTCGCGCTTCATCACTTCCAAGACATCCATAGGAAATCCTGTTGGAAACGCATAATGCAATCTAATCCACTCTATACCCTCTACTTTTACCAACTCTTCCAAGAGCTGGGCAAGGTTCCGTTTCTTATATAGATCTAAGCCGTAATAGGTGAGGTCCTGGGCAATCAGAATTAATTCCTTTACCCCTTTTGCAGCCAACTTATTTGCTTCTGTTACCAGCTCCTCAATGGGCGTACTTTTGTGCTTCCCTCGCATAAGGGGAATAGCACAGAAGGAACAAGGCCTGTCACAGCCTTCTGCAATTTTTAGGTAGGCATAATTCTTTGGAGTGGTAGTTAGTCGCTCTCCAATAAGCTCGTGCTTATAATCTGCCCCTAAGGCCTTTAGTAAGTTTGGCAATTCACTAGTACCAAAATATTCGTCCACATCGGGAATTTCCTTTTGAAGATCGGGCTTATAGCGCTCACTTAAACAACCCGTTACAAACACCTTGTCTACGTCCCCAGCTTCTTTCATCTGAACGTATTCCAAAATGGTATTAACGCTTTCCTCTTTAGCGTTATTGATAAAACCACAGGTGTTTATCACCACTACGTTCCCTTCTTCTTCATGAACTACCTCTTTATTATTGGCTTTCAACTGCCCCATTAATACTTCGGAGTCGTATACATTCTTGGAACACCCCAAGGTAACAACGTTGATCTTATTCTTTTTAAGTGATTTTGTACGCATATCCTTCTAATGAGGTGCAAAAGTACGACTTGCAAAAAGATTGCAGTTGATTTACACCTAATATTTAACGTTTAAAAAAGAAAATAGCTTAGCCTCAAGAGCAATACCCCATCCCTAAACAGAATAGGCGAAGACAATTAAAGATTTATCAAGCAAGGTAGATAGACACGGCTATTAATATCTATAGAAATGCACCTATCCATAGCCCGATTTTCAATGACTGCTACCTCCGAAAAATTAAAGAAATTATCTGGCCAGGAACCCTAATTAGCATTAAAGAAAGAATCCACAAATTCAAACTTATTGAATACCTGTAAATCTTCCATACCCTCGCCAACACCAATATACTTCACGGGAATTTTAAATTGGTCGGAAATTCCAATAACCACGCCTCCTTTAGCCGTACCATCCAATTTGGTCACCGCCAAGGCAGTAACCTCGGTTGCCTTGGTAAATTGTTTTGCCTGCTCAAAAGCATTCTGTCCCGTAGACCCGTCCAACACCAAAAGCACTTCATGCGGTGTATCTGGGACCACCTTCTGCATCACCCGTTTCACCTTAGAAAGTTCATTCATAAGGTTCACCTTATTGTGCAATCTCCCGGCAGTATCAATGATTACCACATCGGCATTTTGGGTCACAGCAGAACTGAGCGTGTCATAAGCCACAGAGGCGGGATCGCTCCCCATTCCTTGTTTCACAATAGGAACATCTACCCTATCTGCCCATACTTCCAACTGCTCAATAGCCGCTGCCCTAAAGGTATCTGCAGCGCCCAATACAACGCTTAGGCCTTGTTTTTTAAACTGATGGGCCAACTTACCAATAGTAGTGGTTTTACCAACTCCGTTTACCCCAACCACCATAATTACATATGGCTTTTTATCCTTGGGAACGGTGTATTCTACCTCATTGCCAAAATTGGTCTCAGATAGGAGTCCGGCTATCTCCTCACGTAAAATACGGTTAAGTTCGTCCGTACCCACGTATTTATCCTTTGCTACCCTAGCCTCTATCCGATCTATTATCCTTAGGGTGGTATCCACCCCTACATCGGAAGAAACCAGGATCTCCTCCAGGCTATCCAAAACATCATCATCTACCTTTGACTTCCCAACAACCGCCTTCCCTAATTTGGATAGGAAGCTAGACTTGGTCTTCTCCAGACCTTTGTCTAGGGATTCTTTTTTTGGTTTCGAAAATAACTTCTTAAATAAACTCATAATCGTGGCGTATTCCTTTTGCCCAAAGATATGAAAATAAAAAAGCTACTTCCATCTGAAAGTAGCTTATAACCCATTAAAAAAGGATTTCTATTTTTTGCTCAACCAATCGTTAACCAATTCGGGTGACATAACTGACTCCACAAAAGAGTAAGCACCTGTTTTTGGGGACCTTACCATTTTTATGGCTTTTGTCAACCTCTTTGAACTAGTTTGTAAAGTTGCTACTGATTTCTTTGCCATGACGTATTATTTTATTTCTTTATGTACTGTCACTCTCTTAAGAATAGGATTGTACTTCTTAATTTCCATCCTATCTGGAGTATTCTTTTTGCTCTTAGTTGTAATGTACCTAGAAGTTCCTGGCATGCCAGACTCCTTATGCTCAGTACATTCCAAAATAACCTGGATTCTATTACCTTTCTTTGCCATTTTATCTTAGTATTTCAGGATTATTTGATCAATCCTTTCCCTTTTGCCTCTTTCAAAACAACGGAAATTCCCTTTTTGTTAATACTCTTTAAAGCCTTAGCGGACACCTTTAAGGTTACCCAACGGTCTTCTTCTGGAATATAGAAACGTTTTTTGGAAAGATTCACGTCAAATCTTCTTCTGGTTTTATTGATTGAGAAGGACACATTATTTCCAAACATGGCTCTCTTTCCAGTAACATCACAAACTTTTGACATCTCGCTACTTTTAATTTTGTTATAAACAGGCTGCAAATTTAAGCTAATTTATGGTACGTACAAAATTCTTGGTCACAATTTTGCAATTTCTTTTTGAAGCAGCTCAAACGCCTTGTTTACCGACTTTTCCACAACTCTATCCCGTTGCCCTCCCATCTGAAATCTTTGTACGACCACCTTTTTTGGAGAAGCAATGGCGATAAATACCGTTCCTACCTCCGCATCCGAATCACCTTTTGTGGGTCCGGCATTCCCAGTAGTAGCTATGGCAAAATCTGTTTTTAACAGCCTCCTAAGATGAATAGCCATGGCCTCGGCCACTTGGGAACTCACCACAGAATACCGATCTATCACTTCTTGGGACACTCCCAACACCTCTACTTTGGTTTGGGTGGCATAACACACCACACTCCCTTTAAAATAGGCAGATGCCCCTGGATTTCGGGTTATTTTCTGTGCAATTCTCCCCCCGGTAAAACTTTCTGCCGTCCCTAGGGTCATTTTTTTCTGCTTCAATAAATTGGCTACGACCACCTCTAAGGGTTCCATTCCATTTTCCCCATAGACATAATCCCCCAGCAATGCTTTAATCTTCTCAGCTTCCGCATCTATCAACTGATTTAAGCGCTCTTTATTGGGCCCTTTCCCAGTTAATCGCAACCGCACCGAGCCCAAGCTAGGCAAATAAGCCAGCTTCACTTCTTTGGGGAGCCCCTCCTCTATTGATTCTAGGATTTCTGCAATTCCACTTTCCCCCATCCCATAAGTGATAATGGTCTTATGAATAATAAAGGGTCGTCTAAACTCTTGAATCACCTTTGGGATTACCTGGTAAGAGAATAAGTTTCTCATTTCATAGGGCACTCCTGGTAAGGAGATTACTACTTTACCATTCCTGGGTATCCACATCCCAGGCGCAGTTCCAAACTCATTGTGCAATACTTCTGCACTACTGAGCACCAAGGCCTGTCTTCGGTTCAATTCGGAAATAGGGGTGCTTATATGTTTTTTAAACAACTCCTCCACATGGGAAAGCACCGCGCTATTCAACACAAGGGTATCGCCAAAGTACTCGCACAAGGTTTGTTTGGTAATATCATCCTTGGTAGGACCCAATCCTCCTGTCATGATAATCACATCGGACCGCGATTCGGCTTCCTTTAAGGCATGTAAAATTTGCTCCCTATCATCCTGCACAGAGGTGATTTGATAAACGGAAACACCAATATCATTCAGTTTTTCGGCGATAAATGCAGAATTGGTATCTACCACCTGTCCTATTAGCAATTCATCACCAATGGTAATTATCTCTGCAAACATTAAAGACTAAAGTCGTTTTTTAGCTCCGTAATCACCTGATTAACATCTTTTTTAAGAAGCGGCACCAACCTATTGATTTCTGGAATATTTTCTTCTTTTTTTGCCAAGGTCTCTATTTCCAAGGCTTTTGCACGCGACTGCTCCATGCCTAACAAATCTACATTGGGCTTTATTTTATGCGCCAATTTGTAAACCGCTTCGTAATTTTTAAGCTCCAAGGCCTTCTCCAACTCTTCCAGGTCCTGAGGCACTTCTTCTAAAAATACAGCAATGACAGAACGAACAAAATCTTCATCGCCCTCGGCCATTTCATTGATGTTGTCTAGGTTATAGATCATCTATTTTATTTTTAAGGAGAATAACTCCTTATCGTTAAGTGTGCCTACAAGATAGTCATTCGCATTTACTTTTCCTACACCCGCGGGGGTTCCCGTAAAGATAATATCCCCTTTTTTCAGCATAAAGTAACGCGACACATAGGATATTAACTCATCTATCTTCCACATCATATGCGCTGTATTTCCCTTCTGCACCACCTCATCATTCTTTTTAAGCTGGAAGTCAAGATTATTTAAATCCTCAAAGTTGGTTTTAGGCAACCACTTGCCCACTACGGCTGCACCGTCGAAACCCTTTGCCTTTTCCCATGGAAGTCCCTTCTCCTTTAGTTGCGTTTGAAGATCCCTAGCTGTAAAGTCTAGCCCCAGACCTATTTCATCATAATACTTATGGGCAAATTGCTCATCTATGTGTTTTCCTACCTTTTTAATCTTTACCAAAACCTCCACTTCATAATGGACATCTTGGGAAAACTCAGGAATATAGAAATCCTGCTCCTTTGGCAACACCGCAGAGTCGGGCTTAATAAATACCACCGGCTCACTGGGCTTCTCGTTGTTCAATTCGGCTATATGATCTACATAATTACGACCAATACAGATTATTTTCATACGGCTAATAGATTCATTGGGGTTTGGCACAATACCCATTAAGATATACAGACCAAGACTGGCACAGCAGATGCTTCTTTTTCGCACACATTCATTCGGGCAAGTTGCCCTAAAAACTCCTTGTTGGAAAAAAATAATACTTAGGGCATCTATCCTATACCAGATAAGAAATACCCCCTTAGTTTAATTTATTATTAAGCTTACTCAGCTTTATTTGAGTTAGTATTTTTTTGGTGTACAATGGAAAATCGGCATTAAGGATCCATCCAAAATACCCGGGTTCTTTTTCCAGTACATCGTGCACTTTTTTACCCTTGTGTTTCCCGAAGGAAAAAACCTCTTCCCCCTCCTTATCCAACACAATAAATCCGGCAAAGTCCACAGACTGCTTCCTTGTAGTAAATTGTGACAGCTTTTTCACATTATTCTCCAGCTCTGGGTAACGTTCTAACTGTGACAATAACACCTCATAGGTTGCTAGGGTATCTGCTTCTGCACTATGGGCGTTTGTAAGATCCTTATCACAGTAAAACTTATAGGCCGCTTCCAAGGTGCGCTTTTCCATTTTATGGAAAATGGTCTGCACATCTACAGAAACGGTGTTTTTCATATCAAAATCAATTTCTGCTCGCAGCATTTCTTCCGCCAAGAGAGGAATATCAAATCGATCAGAATTATAGCCGCCAAGGTCACAATCCTTAATCATACTATAAATCTCTTTGGAAAGCTGTTTAAAGGTAGGTTCTTGAGCCACCTTCTCATTGGTAATGCCGTGAACAGCGACCACCTCGTCCGGAATCTTCATTTCTGGGTTAACCAACCAGGTTTTACTTTCCTTATTCCCGTTGGGATACACTTTTAAAATGGCGATCTCTACAATTCTATCCTTGGCCACATTGGTTCCGGTGGTTTCCAGATCAAAAAAACAAATTGGTTTAGTAAGCTTCAGTTGCATCTTTTAGGTTGTTTTGCAATAATAATTTTTCACAAAGGTACGGTCTAAAATACAGATAGACGGATTTGTAGCGAACAACCTTCCTCCAAAAAAGCAGTCATTATGCAATAAATAAGCCAATAGATAATAGCACAACCTCCAGTAGCCACCAACACCATCCTCTTACGAACGCAAAATTTTGAGCTGCCTTAATTTGCAAGGAACTACACCTCCCTATTCACGTCCCATGCTTCCAGGTAATCGGCTACTGCTTTTACAAACATACCTCCCAAGGCCCCGTTCACGACCCTATGATCGTAACTATGCGAGAGGTACATCTTACTCCTTATAGCAATAAAATCGCCCTCCTTTGTCTCTACCACGGCGGGCATTTTTCTAATTGCTCCCAGAGCCAGAATACCTACCTGTGGCTGATTGATGATGGGGGTTCCAAATACACTTCCAAAGGTACCAACATTGGTAACGGTATACGTACCGCCCTTCACCTCATCGGGCTTTAAAGCGTTGTCCCTAGCCCTATTGGCCAAATCGTTTACCGCTTTTGCCATGCCTACCAAATTTAACTGATCTGCATTCTTAATAACCGGAACAATTAAATTTCCATCTGGCAAAGCTGCCGCCATCCCTATATTTATATTCTTTTTCTTTACTATGGTATCCCCCTCCAAGGAGATGTTCATCATGGGATATTTCTTTAAGGCAAGGGCCACTGCTTCCATGAAGATTGGCGTAAAGGTAAGTTTCTCCCCTTCCCTTTTTAGAAATTCGTCCTTCATCTTATTTCGCCACTTAACCACATTAGTCACATCTACCTCTACAAAACTCTGTACATGTGCAGAAGTTTCCAAACTGGCAGTCATGTGATTGGCAATTAATTTCCCCATACGGGTTAGAGGTATGCGCTCTTCCCCTGCTACCGACTGGGCTATCTGGGTATTATTTGACGCTTTCTGCGCATCTACAGACACTTCTTTTTGTACCTGATCCATTTTTACAGCACTCGCACTCTCTACGGTAGAGGAACCTTCTTTGGCAAATTGGGTTGCTCCGGATTTACGATTCTCTAGGTACGCCAAGATATCATTTTTGGTTACCCTGCCTTCACTACCAGTTCCTGGGATAGTATCTAGTTCTGCAAGCTCAATTCCTTCCTGTTTGGCTATATTTTTCACCAAGGGAGAGTAAAACCGATCGGACTCTTTAAAGTCTAGTTGCGCGGGGGAGGCAACTTGTTTTGCCACCTCAACCGTTTGCGCTACTGCCTGTATGGAATCTTCCGATACAGCAGCGGTTACTGGTTCGGTTTTTTCTTCTGCCTGAACAGCAGCACCACTCAATTCTAGGATGGCCACTGTTTGCCCCACTTGTATTACATCGTCTACATCAAAAAGCTTCTCTACCAAAACACCATCTACTTCACTGGGAACTTCAGAATCTACCTTATCCGTCGCAATTTCGAAAACGGCTTCATCCATTTCTATGGTATCTCCAACTTCCTTTAGCCACGAGGTTAGGGTAGCTTCCGCTACACTTTCTCCCATTTGCGGTAATTTTAGCTCAAACTTTGACATATTCGTATTTAATTGACTTTTACTGATTAATAGTTTGCAAAAATAATAAAATAAAGTCCACTTTGGTGTCTTTTATTCATTACTAACTTAAATTTTGGCTAGGCCTTCAAAGAATTCTCAAATGGAATCCTATTAAGGATACTTCTTCCTAGGGTAACCTCATCGGCATATTCCAATTCGTCCCCTATGGCAATCCCCCTAGCAATGGTAGAGGTCTTTATTTCTGTTCCCTCCAACTGCTTAAAGATATAAAAGTTAGTGGTATCTCCTTCCATTGTAGAACTTAAAGCAAAAATAAGCTCTTTTATTTCTCCTTTCTTCACCTTTTCAATTAAAGAAGCAATGGTTAAATCTTGCGGCCCCACCCCTTCCATGGGTGATATTTTACCCCCCAACACATGGTAATGCCCCTTAAATTGATCCGTATTCTCTATCGCCATAACATCCCGTATGTCTTCTACCACGCAGACGGTGGTTTGGTCCCTTTTGGGGTTAGCACAAATTTCACAAAGTATTACATCGGAAATATTGTGACAGTTTTTACAGAACTTGATATTGCTTTTAAGATTCACCAAGGCACTGGTTAATCTTGTGGTCTGTTCTTTGGGTTGCTTTAGTAAGTGAAGCACCAATCTTAATGCCGTTCGCTTTCCTATCCCTGGTAATTGAGATACTTCATAGACGGCATTTTCCAATAATTTTGAAGAGAATTCCATAAGCACAAAATTACAATTTTAAACTATTTAATACTCGACCTCGGTAGAAAAAGAAATATTTGAATCTTGGTCAATGCTCGCTATTTGGCACTTTAGATCCTTCAGTTTTTATATGATTGTTTTTTGTATTTTGCCGGCTTAAAATCCAACTATGACCCCTACCCTTATTTTAGTATTGATAGGTTGTTATTTCCTATTACTCCTTACCATTTCCTATTTCACTGGAAAAAACGACTCTAATGCAGATTTTTTTAAGGCAGGAAAGCAATCCCCCTGGTTTTTGGTAGCCTTTGGTATGATTGGCGCCTCGTTATCCGGTGTTACCTTTATTTCTGTCCCTGGATGGGTAGCGAGTTCGGAATTTAGTTATATGCAGGTGGTATTTGGATATTTGGCGGGATACTTGGTCATTGCCTATGTGCTGCTACCTATATATTATAGATTAAACGTCACCTCTATCTATGAATACCTAGAAGGTCGCTTTGGCGTGGTAAGCTATAAGACAGGGGCATTTTTCTTTTTTATCTCCCGAGTTTTAGGCGCTTCGTTTAGACTTTTTTTGGTAGCCATAGTATTGCAGCAATTTGTATTTGATGCTTGGAACGTACCTTTTGAAGTTACCGTTACCCTATCCATTCTACTGATATGGGTATACACTTTTAAAGGCGGAATAAAGACAATTGTCTGGACCGACACCTTGCAGACCCTATTTATGTTGATTGCCGTGGGATTGTCCATTTATCAAATTAATCAAGAGTTGAACTGGAGTTTCACAGAATTCTTCGCTTCCGAGGAACTAAAGAAATACAACACCATATTTTTTACTGATGATTTTTTTAGCAGAGTGCATTTTATAAAGTCGTTCATAGGAGGAATGTTCATTGCTATTTGCATGACTGGCCTAGATCAGGATATGATGCAAAAGAACCTCACTTGCAAAAGCCTAAAGGATGCCCAGAAGAACGTGGTTTCGTTTAGTTTGGTGCTTATTGTAGTCAACTTCGCCTTTTTATTATTGGGCGCACTTTTATTTATTTATGCCGGGAGGTTTGATATTGGCATTCCTATGTTGGATGGTGTTCCCAAACCCGATCTTTTGTTTCCGGAAATTGCGATTAATAGCGGATTGGGAATTGCGGTAGCCATCACCTTTATGCTAGGATTAATTGCCGCGGCCTATAGTAGTGCAGATAGTGCGCTTACCTCACTGACCACCTCCTTTTGCATAGACTTTTTAAATATTAGCAAGAAGCCGGAGGCTAAGCAAAAGTCTATCCGTAAAAACACCCATATAGGAATGAGTCTATTGCTCATAATTGTCATAATAATCTTTAAACATATTTTAGATAAGAACGTTATAGACGGACTCTTAACAGTTGCCACCTATACCTATGGCCCCTTACTGGGATTATTTTCCTTTGGCATCCTCACCAAGTATCAAATAAAGGATAAATACGTAGCCTTCGTTTCCGTGCTTTCTGTAATTCTGATTGTATTGATTGCCAATATTCCGTCGGACTATCTAAACGGATATCAGGTTGGGTACGAATTGCTACCTATAAATGGTATATTAACTTTTATTGGACTTTGGACCATCAGAATAAAACCTACTCCAAAAAAAGCTTAAACTAACACCTTATAAAATAGTGTGGAGGGATTCTCCACCCCTGATTGTGTTTCTTAAGTGTTGTAGACCTAACCCTAACTGATTAGTTAAGGGTTTCCCCTTATAGGCTGGGGTTGCATCCAAGGACAGGATTATAAAACGAGTCCAGATCCGCCAAACCTCAACAACGTCAACAACCGAGGTGAAAACCTAAAATTAAAACAAGGAAGCTAACACGCCTGATTTCTGCGGGCGGCCAAAGTGAAACACCACAATGTTAAAGCCCACGTTAAACAATGTTAAACAAGGCTTTAGCAATACAAAAATCCTTTTCTTTAAGGGCCTAACAACATCAATCATTGATACAACTGTATTTTTAAAGTTAATGGTTAGTGTTTAGTATAGTTTATCAATGAAGAAAACCCGGAGCTTAGGCTCCGGGTTTTGCTTTAATATAGGTGTAATCTAGGATTATTTACCAGCGAATAACGACACTTCCCCAAGTAAAACCACTACCAAATGCTGCAAGCACCACCAAGTCTCCCGACTTTATTTTTCCTTTTTCCCAAGCTTCGGTAAGGGCAATTGGTATAGAAGCTGCCGTGGTATTCCCATAATTCATGATGTTGTTGTATACCTGATCATCTGTCAATCCAAATTTACGCTGAACAAACTGTGAAATCCGAAGGTTGGCCTGGTGGGGTACCAACATATCAATATCTTTAGCCTCCAAGTTATTGGCCTTTAAACCTTCTACAATTACCTCACTAAAACGGACCACTGCATTTTTAAAAACAAATTGACCGTTCATATAAGGAAAGTAAGACTCATCATTGGGATCATTGTCGGCCAAGATATCAGTCACCCAACGATTGCCCATACCAGGGGCAATTAGGGCCAGTTCTTCTGCATGTTCACCTTCGGAATGCAAATGGGTAGACAGTATTCCTTTTTGGGAATCCTCCTCCCTACTCAGTATTGCTGCCCCTGCACCATCGCCAAAAATCACGGACACCCCCCTACCCCTAGTAGTCATGTCTAAACCATGGGAATGCAACTCGGAACCAATGACTAATATATTTTTGTACATGCCAGTTTTAATATACTGATCTGCAACAGACAGGGCATATACAAAACCGGAACACTGATTTCTTACATCCAAAGCCCCCACGGTCTTTATCCCCAGTTCCCGTTGCACTAAGACACCAGGCCCAGGGAAATAATAGTCTGGACTTAGGGTAGCAAACACTATAAAATCTATTTCATCCTTATCCAATTTTGCCCGCTCCAAGGCAATTTTTGCCGCTTTAACCCCCATAGTGGTCGTAGTATCCCCATCACCTGCAATCACATGCCTTCTTTCCTTGATACCTGTACGCTCTTGGATCCATTCATCATTGGTATCCATCACCTTGGACAAATCCTCATTACTGACCACATTGTCCGGAACATAAAAACCTAGTCCAGTTATTTTTGAGTTGAACATCTGTTTCGTTTTTAAAATTTTAGGCTTATGCCATAAAGTTCGTTATTAAAACTAAAGTATAGGAAATAATTTAAGAATCCCATAAATTTTTTAAAATTACACTTCCCCGTCTTTTAATAACTAGACATTTGAAGGTGCTAGGGAACTGCATAAGTGACATACCGCATGAGTGCGAGCCAGACGAAGTGCCAGTTTGTCACGATTTTAGATTGTGGTACTTTTTTTGACTTTGACAATCCGATAATCATTAAAATATTAGAAGTATGGCCAAAGGCAAGATTAATGTTTCCGTAGAGAACATATTTCCGCTTATAAAAAAATTCTTATACAGTGACCATGAAATTTTTCTTAGGGAGCTGGTTTCCAACGCTACCGATGCAACCTTAAAATTAAAACACCTAACTTCTATTGGGGAGGCTTCCGTAGAGTACGGCAACCCTATTATTGAGGTGAAGGTTGATAAGGAGGGAAAGAAAATCCATATTATTGACCAAGGTGTGGGTATGACCCAAGACGAGGTAAAAAAATATATTAACGAAATTGCCTTTTCAGGAGCAGAGGAATTCCTAGACAAATACAAAGATTCCGCAAAAGATTCTGGGATCATCGGTCACTTTGGACTTGGTTTTTATTCTGCCTTTATGGTTGCAGAAAAGGTAGAAATCATCACTAAGAGCTATACCGATGCCCCCGCTGCTCATTGGACCTGCGATGGATCGCCAAACTTTACTTTGGAAGAAGCCGATAAGGAAACTAGAGGAACCGAAATCGTCCTTCATATCGCAGAGGATTCCACCGAGTTTTTAGAGGAGAGTAGAATTGGAGAGTTACTGAGCAAGTACAATAAGTTTATGCCCGTACCTATTAAGTTTGGGACTAAAACCGAAACCTTGCCCAAGCCAGAAGATGCCAAGGAGGAGGATCCCGCTCCAACCCAAGAGGTAGATAATATTATTAACAACCCTAATCCTGCTTGGACCAAGCAGCCTACTGAGCTTAAAGAGGAAGATTACAAGCAGTTTTATAGGGAGCTCTACCCAATGCAATTTGAGGAGCCCTTATTTCACATTCACCTAAATGTTGATTATCCGTTTAATTTGACGGGAATCTTGTATTTCCCCAAATTGACCAATGATCTAAACATTCAAAAAGACAGGATTGCCTTATACCAGAACCAAGTATTTGTTACGGATAATGTAGAAGGAATTGTTCCAGAATTCCTTACCATGCTTCGCGGGGTAATAGATTCTCCGGATATCCCATTAAACGTTTCTAGATCGTATCTTCAGGCAGATGGAGCGGTTAAAAAGATTTCGTCCTATATTACACGTAAGGTAGCCGATAAATTGGCATCCTTGTTTAAGAATAGCAGGGAAGACTTTGAAGCTAAGTGGAACGACATTAAAATCGTTATCGAATATGGAATGCTTTCCGAAGAGAAGTTTTTTGAGAAGGCCGATAAGTTTGCACTGTACCCTACCGTAGATGGAGCGTTTTATACTTTTGAGGAACTTCAGGAAAAGCTGAAAGAAAACCAGACCGATAAGGATGATAAATTGGTGATTCTTTACGCTTCTAACCAAGAAGAACAGCACAGTTATATAGAGGCTGCTAAAGATAAAGGGTATGAAGTATTATTATTGGATTCCCCGATCGTTTCCCACCTAATGCAGAAACTGGAAACTTCTAAAGAAAATATTTCTTTTGCTAGGGTAGACGCCGATCATTTGGATAACCTGATAAAGAAAGAAGACACCCCAATCTCCAAGCTTTCTGAGGAAGAGCAAGAGTCCCTAAAAACGTCCATTGAAGAGACCATAAATAATAAGAGCTACACCATTCAGCTAGAAGCTATGGATAGCAATGCCTCACCATTCATTATTACGGAGCCCGAGTTTATGCGCCGTATGAAGGAAATGCAACAAACCGGTGGTGGCGGAATGTTCGGGATGGGCAATATGCCAGAAATGTACAATCTGGTAGTGAATACCAATCACGAATTGGTATCTGAAATCTTGAATACGAAGACTGCTAAAAAGAAAGCGCGACTCATAAACCAATCCCTAGATTTGGCTCGATTGTCCAAAGGATTGCTAAAAGGAGAAGAGCTTACTAATTTCATTAAGCGTAGCTATGAAATGGTTAAATAAGTACTAAAAACAAAGTACTGAGTATTTTAAAATAGAAGGCTGCATCAATTTATTTTTGATGCAGTTTTTTTTATTTGGATGATTTAAAATATTTTCCAACTATCTTGTAATCCCTTTGGAGTTCCTTGGAAAGAAATAATGTCTTTTACCATGCATTAACTAACCTCTAATAAAGTAATATGACCTACCCTTGGCATCTTTACCTCATGGCATTCATTTATATAGTTGCTGGAACAATGCATTTCATACAACCGAAGATGTACCTTCGTATTATGCCTAACTATCTGCCTAAGCCCAAACTTTTGGTGGCATTAAGCGGGTTGGCGGAAATACTTTTGGGTTTTGGCTTGTGCTTTTCCACAACCAAAGATATTTCCCTCTATGGCATTATAAGCATGTTGATCGTTTTCCTCTTGGTACATTTTTATATGCTGAAAGGCAAAAAAGAAGCTGCGGGAATTCCGAAGTGGATACTTATCCTTAGGATTCCCCTCCAATTTGTGTTGATCTATTGGGCCTATTATTATTTGGGAAATATTTAGCTCGGTCTTAAAATGCCAAGTGAAGGAAATAGCGAAATTTATAGTTCGAACAACCAATACCAATCCAAATTCCTAAATAAAAGCTTCCATCCTGAATACAACTAACGGAACAACACCCTTAATAAATATACAATGAGTATTTCATTATTTTCAGATCCCATACATCTAGACCTCCCCGATAGCGATATTAGTTATTACCCCCACTTTTTATCATCACAACAGGCCAATTTATATTTTGAAAAACTCAGGAAAGAAACCCCATGGCAACAAGAAACGATCACCTTATTTGGCAAGACCCATCCCCAGCCTAGGCTTACCGCCCTTTATGGGACAATGGACAAGCCTACACCTACTCTGGCATCCGCATGAAGCCCCATACTTTCACCCCACTGTTACTAGAACTCAAAAACAGCCTTCATAAAAGTCTTAACATCCAATTTACCAGCTGTTTACTTAATTTATATAGGGATGGGAAGGATAGTAATGGATGGCATGCTGATGATGAAAAAGAATTGGGAAAAAATCCCATAATCGCCTCTATATCTTTGGGACAAGAGCGCTATTTTCATTTGAAGCACAGAAAAAACAAGGATGTAAAGCACAAACTACTTTTGCAGCACGGTAGCCTCTTGCTCATGAAAGGGGAAACCCAGCACCATTGGTTGCACCAAGTCCCCAAGACCACCAAAGCCCAGCATCAAAGGATTAACCTTACCTTTAGGATCATTAAATAAAACAAGAGGTTAATTGGGCCAGTTTACTTTTCACTTTAGGCTATTGCCCCCAGTCCTTCTACACAACATCTACCTATTGTGTTGCAATACTTTACATTGGGCTACAACAGGGTCTCATTGCCCATGGCCTAAATGATTAGCAACCCTCCTTATAAATCCTTCCACAAAGCATTAAACCCCACGCTTTAATCGATTCTAAAACAGCTCGTTTAAAACCTTCGCTAAACGGAGTCCGCCTTTTTGCAACTGCTGTTCCACCAATGACCAATATTTATATTTGTAGGCATAACCCAACTGCTCACCAACCTCCACAGAATCGTAAAGGATATTGGCCAATACGTGGGATTCTTCCACCCAATCATACACGTCACCTTGCTGAATAGCCTTAATTTCTTTCTTGGAAAGCTTGGGAAGGTTAAGAGCCAATTCTGAGTAACTCATGCCATAGTCATCAATCATATTGGCATCCCAAAGCCTATGTAAATTGGTGCCCCTCCCGAACCACCTAAGCTGAATATCGTTCCCTCCTTTGTCTTCCAGTCTACCTACGTGCATGGGCTGGTGAAGGTCTCCTATTAAATGCACCAACATCTTAAGATAGAAGGCTTTATCTTCCTTACTACTGTTTTTATCCCTTATGATGGCAATACTTTTTTGGATCCCCATCACCACATCCCCGGCAGGACTGGGTGTTACATCGGTGTATTTTTTATCCATAGGATAGTTTACATAATGCCAAGGCCCAAACTTGGAATAGCTGCGATCTGCCTTTATCTCATCGGCATAATTGGATGCCAAGGCCAAACTCTGTCCATCCAATAATTTATTAATTGCCCTTTTGGTTTTACCCGTTAGGTGGTGTGCGGCAATTTCCCCAATAGTCCTATGTCCCGTTTTGGACCAATCTAACTCATTGGCAAACGACAATTGCGCAGCTATTAAACAAAAGAGAAGTATTTTTTTCATTACAAAATTTGATTATAGTGATTCACTAATGTTACACTTAGTATGTATGGGTCTCTTCATAAGTTCCATCTAACCGAATTGAAAAAAGCCCGAAAAATCAAAAATAGTGAATTATTGGACGTATTAAAGTTTTATTCCTCCGCCAAAAAAGAATTGAAAAACTCCCTATTTTTTCCTAAGCGGTATCCGAAATTCCTGCTTCGCACTTATTCATCTGATAATCGGTAATTTACTTCCACTACACTCTTATAAACCTATAGGAATCCCACCATTCTACAAAGAGCCCCCAATGGATAGCAAAAAATTAGTCGCCTATAAGAACATCCCGAAACCTTATATTTTCGTATACTATATTTATTGAGACAAAAGGAAGTGTAAAGGAACGCCTGTAATACATTTTAAAATTTAATCTTGCAGGCATTAAAAGAGAATTAATGTTTAAAAAAATAAAAAATCCACTCTTGAGATACGCCATTTTTACAGCCCTATTATTGGGAGGACTTTTTTCTTTATTCATACTTAGTATATATCTAGGTGCTTGGGGCCAGCTCCCCTCCAAAAATGCACTTTCAGACTTTAATTATCAACGCGCTTCCGAGGTATATTCTGCGGACAGTGTATTGATTGGAAAATATTATCTCTATGACCGGCAGCCTATAACCTACCAGGACCTACCCCCACAATTGGTACAAGCCTTAATAGCCATAGAAGACGAAAGATTTTACAAGCACTCGGGAATAGACTTTACGAGTCTTGGAAGGGTAGGCATTAAAACCCTCTTACTACAGGATAAATCTGCTGGCGGAGGCAGCACCCTTACCCAACAATTGGCAAAAAACCTATTCCCACGGGAAAGATCTGGGACCCTTCAATTAGTGGCCTCCAAGTTTAAAGAGATGATTATTGCCAAAAGGCTAGAGAGGATCTATTCTAAAGAGGAGATTCTGTTACTATACCTCAATACCGTTTCCTTTGGCGACAATACTTTTGGGATAGAAAGTGCAGCACTAAAGTTTTTCAACAAAAGGGCCAAGGACCTGTTGTTGGAAGAAAGTGCCGTTCTAGTGGGAATGTTGAAGGCTACCTATGGCTACAATCCCCGTGTTTTTCCAGAAAACAGTCTTAACAGACGTAACCTGGTACTCCGTGCTATGGAAAAAAACGGCTACTTGACATCTAAAGCAGCAGATAGTCTTGTTCTAGCACCTTTACAATTAGACTATCGCGATTATGATCACAATGACGGAATTGCCCCGTATTTTAGGGAAGAGGTAAGGAAGCAAGTTTTAAAGTGGATTAAAGAGCAACAACAAAAAGGGCAGGAATACAACATCTACACATCCGGTTTAAAAATTTATACCACCTTAGATTACAAGATGCAGGTTTTAGCCGAAGAGGCCATGCAAGAGCACATGAGTAAACTTCAAGCAAGTTTTGAAAAAAGCTATGGCAAAAATGCACCATGGAGGACCAATAAAAGTCTCATCAATAAAATTATACAACGGTCCGACATTTATAAAAAATTAAAATCTGCCGGACTTAGTGAGCCACAAATCATGGACACCCTAAAGACCAAGAAATCCATGACCTTAACAGACTGGAAGGGAGACACCACCCTAATGGCCAGCTCCTTGGACAGTATAATTCACTACGCTAAGTTTTTAAACATGGGCTCTCTCTCCATAGACCCCAGCAATGGGGCAGTAAAAACCTGGCTAGGAGGAATTAATTACAAGCACTTTAAGTTCGATCATATATCCCAAAGTAAAAGACAGGTAGGTTCTGCATTTAAGCCTATAGTTTATACCGCGGCCTTGGAAAGCGGCATAACGCCCTGCACCTATTTTTCTGCACAGGAGGTAGCATACGAAAATATGGAAGGTTGGTCTCCCAGCAATTCGGGAAACAAGGACGAGGCCTACCTTAATTATTCCATGGAAGAGGCGTTAAGCAATTCTGTAAATACCGTTGCAGTAAAAGTATTAGAGAAAGCGGGCATCCCCAAGGTATTGTCACAAGCGAAAAAAATGGGAATCGAAACCGATTTACCCGCATTGCCTTCGGTGGCTTTGGGAACTGCTGAGATTAAAATAAATGAATTGGCAGGAGCTTATGCTAGTTATCTTAATATGGGGAAAGCTGTAACTCCCTTTCTCATCAACCACATCAACGACAACAGGGATTCTACCTTAGTGGTCTTTGAGCCTACAATTGCCAAGACCCCTGCATTTTCGGACGAAAACAGGCAGCTTATGCTAGAAATGATGAAAGCTACTGTAAATAGTGGTACCGCAGCGCGACTCCGTTCTACTTATGGTCTAAAGAATGATTTAGCAGGAAAAACGGGGACCACCCAAAACAATAAGGACGCTTGGTTTGTAGCACTTACCCCCAAATTACTGAATATTACCTGGGTGGGATTGGACCATCATGAAATTGGTTTTAAAAGTACCAGCCTAGGGCAAGGCGCCAATGCGGCATTGCCCATTTTTGCATTATGGACACAGAAATTAAATGCGGACAAGTCCTTTGATTATATTACCAAAGCTAGATTTAAAACTCCTAGCCCTTCGGTATTGGAAAAATTAGATTGTGAGCCTGTAAAACGCGACGGATTCTTTAAACGTTTATTTAAAAATCCCAACAAGAAAAAGTCGAGGCGATTTAAATCAAAAGATTAATCGAGTTAGATAGCCCATTAAACTAGCACCTGGCTCTAGGTTTTACAATTAAGGATCCTAGCTAGATAGCCATGGAGCGCTCCTTGAAATAGATTTACGGATTAATTGCATTTTTTAATAGTAGATATTGCTTTAGAAAAGGATAATCCATTAAATCCGTTCCATATATATCCACTTAAGATTATATTTGGCAAAAATTAATCCTTGGACACCGATCCAACAGAATTCCCATGAATGAATTATAAAATTTTATGTTCCGATCTAGATGGTACGCTTTTAACCTATAAGGACCATGTGTCTACCTATACCATCAATGAAATAAAGCGGATAAGGGACCGCATGAGGGTAATCCTAGTGTCTGCAAGGATGCCCAAATCCATGACCTATATCCAACAAGCTTTGGGAATAGAGGACCAACCTATTATTTGTTATAATGGAGCCTTGATTATGGACGGCCACAAAGAATTGAGTTCCACGTTTATCTCCTTAGATCTTATTGAATCCATCTACCAAAAGGCGGAAAAAATGGACATCAGGTTAGGTCTTTATTCGCGGGATGAATGGTATGTGGAGGTAGATTCGGAACGAGTACAAAAAGAAATAAAATACACCAAGGCATTCCCTACTTTCAGAAACACCCCAGAAACCTTATCGGATTGGCAAACAAGGCAACTAGGGGCGCATAAGATTATGATGATGGGAGAAAAAGAGAAGATGGATACTATTTTCCCCTTGCTCTTTAACTCCTTTTCGGAACACCTAAATTTATATCGGTCCAACGACACCCTGATTGAAATTGCCCCTAAATCTGTTTCAAAGTTAACGGCTATAAATCTTTTATTGCAAGCGGGGGAAGATTTAAAAGATGTAATTGCCTTTGGCGACAACTATAATGATATAGAAATGCTTCAACATGCCGGTCATGGGGTTGCAGTAGGTAATGCGAGAGAGGAAGTAAAGGAAATCTCCAATGCCATTGCGCCAAACAATACGGAGGATGGTGTTGCCCGCTACATCAACCAGCATTTATTTATTTGATTATATTTATCCCAAATTGAACTTACCATATTATGACCGAACCATTTATTACCAACGACACCGTTGTTTTTGGACTACTCACCCTTTGTCTTGGATTTATTTTTTACACCTCTTCCATAAAAACTGGATTCTGGGGTAAATTTTACACCTTTATTCCAGCTGTATTAATGTGTTATCTACTACCATCCATTTTAGCTAGTAGCGGACTCATTTCGGATGACAATTCCAATCTTTACTATATGGCCAGTAGGTATCTCTTACCAGCGGCCTTAGTCCTAATGACGCTCAGTATAGATATGAAAGCCATAGCGAAATTAGGTTCCAAGGCGCTGATTATGTTTTTAACGGGAACTGTAGGGATTATTATTGGTGGGCCATTGGCAATATTAATTATTTCCATTTTCTCCCCAGAAACCGTTGGCGGCAATGATTTTGATGCTATTTGGAGGGGCTTGTCTACTATTGCCGGAAGTTGGATTGGTGGAGGTGCCAACCAAGCCGCCATGCTGGAGATTTACAAGTACAATCCCGAAAAATATGGAGGGATGGTTCTAGTAGATATTGTTGTTGCCAATGCTTGGATGGCGATCATTCTCCTGGGTGTTGGGAAAACGAAACGAATAGACAAATGGTTAAAGGCAGACACCTCGGCCATAGAAAAACTAAAGATAACCGTCTCAGAATTCTCTGAACGTATCACAAGGGTCCCTACCCTTACCGATTATATGATGATGCTCTTATTTGCATTTACCGCCGTAGGCCTATCCCATTTCATTGGGGATTACCTTAGTGCCTATCTCGGTTCTATAAAAAGTGTTAGCGATAAGGGAAGTTTCCTATCCTTCCTAGGCTCCAATTTCTTTTGGATGGTAGTCATTGCAACCATTATAGGAATTGTGCTATCCTTTACCAAAGCAAAAAATTATGAAGGAGCGGGCGCCAGTAAAATGGGGAGTGTTTTTATCTATATCCTGGTTGCCACTATTGGTATGAAAATGGATTTAAGCATGGTTTTCGAAAACCCAGGCTTGATCCTAATAGGATTTGTTTGGATCGCTATACATGCTGGGCTACTGATCCTGGTTGCAAAATTAATCAAAGCCCCTTATTTCTTTCTCGCCGTTGGGAGTCAGGCTAACGTTGGGGGAGCCGCTTCTGCTCCTATTGTAGCTGCAGAATTTCACCCATCCCTTACTTCGGTAGGCGTGTTATTGGCGGTTTTTGGTTATGTAGTGGGAACAGGGGGTGCTATCCTTTGTACTATTCTCATGGAAATTGCCTCAAAAGTTTAGAATTCCACAAACTTTCGTCATATTTGCGCACCAATTAAAAAACTATCAAATGAGCATGACCGTCAACTAGTTTTAGATACAAATAAGCATATGCGAACTTGACCGCCGTCGGGCAAGTTTACATACTGATCGCAACCTAAGTACGACTGTCAAAAAACAATAATACTTACCTATGAAAAAAATATTTATCACCGGCCTTATTGCCGCTTTCATTGCCTCCTGTGCAGGGACTTCTGAAAATACTATGACCGTTACCGGCAAGGTGAAAGGACTAAAAAAAGGAACCCTATATTTACAACATATTGTAGATACCAGCTTGGTGAACATAGATTCCCTAACTATAAAAGGAGAAGGAAATTTCACCTTTTCCACGGAGATAGAGAGTCCGGAAATCTTTTATCTCTATTTGGATAAAAATGACAATAATGACATTAACGATCGTATTACCTTCTTTGGGGAACCTGGTGAAATTACCATAAATACCTCTTGGAATACATTTGATTTAAACGCCAAGGTTACAGGTTCTGAAAGTCAGGATAAATTAAGTGAATACCAAAAGGTGATGTCTAGATTCAACACTAAAAACCTAGAGTATATACGGGCTAGTTTGAATCCAGAATATCAGAACGATCCGGCAAAGATGGATTCACTTCAAGACTTAAGTGATAAGAATGTAAAAAGAGGCTATTTGTTCGCTTTAAATTTTGCCATGAATAATACAGACTCCTATGTAGCACCCTATATCGCTTTAAAAGAAGTGTCGGACGCTAACATCAAGTATTTAGACTCCATCAACAACTCTCTTAGTCCTTCGGTAGCTAATTCTAAGTACGGAAAGGAATTAAAGAAGTTTATAGCTGAACAAAAGATGAATCGGCAAGGGGAATAAAAGACTTCTTCTGAAGAGCTTTTAGCACCCTCACTTGCTCACAGGCAAGTTGGGAAAGAAGTAAAGACAGCATAGATACCAACAAAAAAAGCATCCTAAAAAGGATGCTTTTTTATTGGATACAAATTCTTGGGATTAGCCCAATTTGTTTAAATCTTCCACCAAAGCACCTGCTTTGGTCTCCAATTCTTTGCGTACACCTTTTAAGTGTGCCGCCCTGTTTTCTACAGATTTATCATTCACCTTTTCAATAAGGTCATCAAAAGTGGCGATTGCACCATCGATAACGGCATTCCCTTCCTTGGAAATCTCCCCTTTATTTGACGCGTCTACTAAATAAACGGTTTCAATAATATCTCCTAAAACGTAATTAATGTCTTTTTTTAAATCTCTTATACTTGCCATTGGTAATATATTTAAGTGCAAAAGTAATCATTTTCAGATAGTAACTTCCAAAAGTTTTGCTTTCGTTGTATTTATTTGTACTGTTTTGGATGCTGCGGGAATCAATACCGTTTGTCCTTTTTGCAGTTCTACCGCTCCATAGTCGTTGGAAATACTGACCGCCCCTTCTACACAGAGATAGATGGTAAACGATTTTCTATCGGCAATATCCAATTCCTTAGGCTGGGTCAGATTTAAGAAATTTGTAGAAAAATAGGGACAGGATACCATGGAGTTTACTTTATCCTTTCCTTGCTCATAGGAAACCTTAAAATCGTCCTTTTTTTCATAGTCAATAGCTTCCAGAGCCAATTCCGTATGAAGTTCCCTATAGTTGCCATCTTTGTCTTTTCTATTAAAATCGAAGACCCGATAAGTTACATCAGAGGTTTGCTGAATTTCGGCCAAGAGCACCCCTGCACCAATAGCGTGGATTTTTCCAGTATTGATAAAAAAAGTATCTCCTGTTTTCACCTTCTCATAATTCAGCAAGTCCAATAAGCTGTTCTCCTCCAAACTCTTGGAGTATTCCTCTTTGGTAACGTTTTTGTTAAAACCTATGATTAGTTCGGCATCCTTATCGGCATCCATCACATACCACATTTCGGTTTTCCCAAAAGAATTATGTCTTTCTTTTGCAAGCTCATCATTGGGATGCAACTGAATGGAAAGGTCTTGTTTGGCGTCTATGAATTTGATTAGGATGGGAAAATCATACCCAAATTGCTTTACCACACTCTCACCCAGAACCTCATTGGGATACTTCTCCATAAGTTCTTGCAAGGAAGTGCCTTTTAAAGTGCCGTTGGCTACGACGGATACATCTCCGGCTACTCCAGACAACTCCCAGCTCTCACCCGTATTGTCGGCAACTATTTCCTTTCCCAATACCTCTTTTAGCTTGGTCCCTCCCCAAAGTCTTTCTTTTAAAATGGGATCAAACATCAATGGATATAAGTTCATATTCCTTTTTATTTTTTAGTTCTATGTTTTTTTAGAAAAATTAATCGCCCAGCCTACTTGGAACGCAGGCATGGATTTGGACAGTAAGCTCCTTATCCGGAAAATGTTACAAAATTTCTAGGGGTTTCATATAGGGTTACTTCCAACTCCAAGTGCGATTTTATGGAAGGTCTAAGATTTTTCCAGATAAAAACTGCAATATTCTCTGCCGTAGGGTTTACGGTTTTAAAATGATCGATTTCCACATTTAGGTTCTTATGGTCTAATACGGACTCTACTTTATCCTTGATCAGGTCTTTTAGGATTTTCATATCCATCACAAAGCCTGTTTCCTGGTCTATCTCCCCAGTAACACTCACCACTAACTCATAATTGTGTCCATGGAAATTTGGATTATTACACAATCCGAAGACCAACTGATTTTTATCATCGTCCCAATCTGGTCTATGAAGTCGATGCGCTGCATTAAAATGCGCTTTTCTGCTTACTTTAACTTTCATATCACGTTCATCTCTTGGGTAATATGATCATAGAATTTTTCGAAAATAATTTTAAACCAGGCCGAATATTTATCTGGGTCTGCTTCGATATCTTTTTTAATATCCTCGGGTTTCATCCATTTCCAATCGGCTACCTCGTCTGGGTTTATATTGGGTTCCCCGTTGTACTTGCCAATCATCACATGATCCAATTCGTGCTCCGTAAGTCCGTTATCAAAAGGCGCCTTATAGATAAAGGAAAACAGTTCTTTTAAGGGTACTTCAAATCCCATTTCTTCCATAAGCCTTCTCCTTCCGGCTTCCACATTGGTCTCGCCTACTCTTTGGTGACTACAGCAGGTATTTGCCCATATTAAGGGAGAGTGGTATTTATGGGCAGCTCTTTGCTGAATCATAGTTTCCCCCTTATCATTCATGATAAAAACCGAAAAAGCCCTGTGTAACAATGCTTTCTCATGAGCCTCTAATTTAGGCATAGTACCAATAGGCTCGTCCAACTCGTTTACCAAAATAACTTTTTCTTCTTCCATACCGTAAAAATAAGGCTTTCCCCCATTATAAGGGTTAAGTCTATCTTAAAAAGCTGCTTTTAAGAGAAAAGGTATGGCTAGAATTTAGAGGATTCGATTAGAAAAATCTAGGGGACTTAAGATTGGATACTCGGCTGAAAAAATCGTAACGGACAATTATCTCAAAAGAGCCTTGATTAAATATAGCCCGTCCCAATTTAGTGGTTTCCCTATCGTAGGCAATACCAACCAACATTTTGTTATTCAAATGGAATGCGGCCATAGCACTTACTGCGGCATCCCACCGGTAACCTGCGCCAAGAATAAATTTATCGTTAAACATAAAATTGGCAGACACATCTACTTGAAGTGGAGCTCCTATAACCGCCTTAGTTAGGAGGGTAGGTTTAAATTTCACATTGGCATTCATATCAAACACATAGCCGGTAATCAGGTAAAAGTTCATCTGCTCTTGGGCGGTGGACAGGGAGGCCCCGTCAAAATGGGTGGTCTGTAAAAATCGAGGTACCGAAAGTCCGGCATAAAACTTATCAGTGCGATAATAAACCCCAGCCCCAATATTTGGGGAGAATTTATTATCTATATCGTGTTGCAAGGTAGGATCTGGTCCACCTGGATTGGTATTATCCTGATTTAATTCGGAAAACCGAATATCCAAAAGGTGGGCGCTCGCCTTAAGGCCAAAGCTCAACCTTCCCTCCCTAGAGGTATGGATGGTATAGGAGAAATCGCCATCAAAATAGGTTTCGGAAGTAGGGCCAATCTTATCATTCACAATAGACAGGCCTAGGCCTACTCCCCTATACCCTATTGGGGAATGCACATTTAGGGTCTGGGTAATGGGTGCACCATCTACCCCCGCCCATTGGGACCTATGAAGGGCTGCAATGCTTAAATGTCCTCTAGACCCGGTATAAGCGGGGTTAACACTCACCGTATTATACATGTACTGAGTGTACTGGGCATCTTGTTGCGCTATAACTTCCGTCTCCATAAACAATAGGATCAGCAGGCACAGTATAGGCAGCTGCCTAAAAAAGAGTCGGTTTTTTATAGAATATCGCATGCTCTTATCGATTTATATAGATATATCCAGTAAGGGTCTTGTTCTTAGTTTGATCTGCATTGGAAATGTTCAACATATAGAAGTAAGTTCCCACTGGCAGTTTATTGTCTTGCCCTACGGTAACCCTACCTTTAGAAGTACCGTCAAAGTTGTTGGTGTAATTGTCATAACTTCTAGTAGAAAAGACCATCACTCCCCATCGGTTGTATATTTTGATGGTGTTATTAGGGTAATTTTCTATTGCTTTAATAGTCAACACATCATGGATTCCATCATTATTGGGTGTGATTACGTTGAATACCTCCACGTCCTCGCCCCAATCATCCGCAATGGGATCTTCCTCCTCAGGCTTATCCCCTTTGTCCGGATCCGGATCACCGGTTCCATCGGTATTTACCAAGACCGTAACGCTGGCTGTGCTGCAATTATTGTCTTCATCACAAATGGTATAGGTAAAGTTGTCTGTCCCTACAAAATCGGTATCCGGGGTATAGGTTACCGTATCATCGATAATATCATTAGGTGTTCCATAATCGTTCACCACTACGGTGCCATTGGCCGGACTGGAGATTTGCAAGGTGGCAATGAGGGGAATGTCATCATCATTCGCCAAAATATCGATCTCTACCGCTTCGTTTTGCATAGTTACTGCAGTATCATTAAAGGCATCCACAATGGGTAACACCTCTACATAAACAGTAGCAGTACTACAATCGCCTTTGGCATTACAAATGGTATAGGTAAAGAAGGTATTGCCATTAAAGTTAGGATTGGGAGCAAAGCTTACAATATCATCTGAAGGGTCGTTGGGCGTACCATTATCGTCAATAAAAACATTGCCATTGAAAGGGTTAGAAGTGGTTAACAGTCCCTCTGTAGGAATATTGCTATCATTATCGTATATGGGTATCACTACCGACTCATCCTCCTTAACTGTCGCATAATCGTCCTCTAATATAGCTGCCTGTTGTAAACATACCACGGTAAAGTTGGGAAGATCAAATGAATTTCCCGCCTTGGTTACCGTTGCGGTATACTTGGTTACGCTTTGGGTAGCGGTCACGGATGCCAGCAATTGGTCTCCGCTGATGGAGGGCGACCAACTGATGGAGGACGCAGGACCTACTTTACTGGAAACATCCAAAACTACCTCGTTATCCGGACTGGAACAATCGGTCACAATAAAGTAACCACTGGCATTAGACCCACAAAGTGTCCCGTCATAGGTAGCGAAGTAGATTCCTGGCTGCGTAACCTCATAATAAAAATCGGTTCCCAATACCGTATTCCTATCCGATGCTTCGTACCATTTATAGTTATGTTCATCACTGCTATTAGGCGCCTGCAACAAGAACTGCGCACTAAGAGCGCCTATATTCAGCAAAGCAAATAGCAGGGTGACTACTAAGTATCTATAGGTTGGGTTAGATTTCAAATTCTTGGTTGTAATGGGTTATTGATTTTTCGGTTTATTTTACCACAAAAACTACGTTGATCAAGGAGTTGTAATCCGAGGGTGTGGCAATCACATCGTACGTCATAACCCCTGATGCATTTACACTAACATTTGCAAATACAGTAGTATCATAATAGGTAACATAGTAATACAAGTCTGAAGCGGCATACGTAGGTATTGCTGCAGGTGCTCCCGTACTGGCCACAGCAGGCGTTCCAAACTGGGCAATATATTGAGCATATAAATTCTCGGTTCTTCCAGTAGCAGTTGAGGAGGCATCTATCGAAATGGAGGGAGGATAGAAAATATTTGGTCGCGTATTAGCAATAACATAGGGACTAGTTGTACTTCCTGTTCCAGTAACACTGATATCATTACCAGCTGTCACTACTGTCTCCGTACCGTCAGCGGTTGGGATGATAACCGTATTTCCTCTATCTATAGATAATTGATCTCCTGTAATGCTAAGGTTTTGGTTGTCCGTATTAATATAACTACTTAAATCAACCTGGTTAGCTGCGGTAGCTGGATTGGTAAGAGTCAATATGTTACCCGTTAAATTTAAATCTTGAAGTTCGTTTGTTGGGTCATTGTCGGCATCACGGATATCAATGGTCGTATTCCCTCCTCTTTCCAAAGCTATATTTACGGATTCGTTGGCAGTTACTACAGAGCTGCTGATATTTTGATTATCGGTGTTTAGATTATTTTTATCAACCCATTGAACAGCTCCTGTATTATCCGTAACCAAGACCTTATCATTACCACCACTTAATATGTTTTCAGTCTGAACTGCATTGTCTGCTAACTGCGCATTCGTCACAGCATCATTGGCCAGCTTGGCCGTTACGATGGATAGGTCTTCTACTTTGAAGGGGTTCGCTAAAGTACCGATTCCTGTAATGGTCACCTGATCAGCAATAGCAGAAAAGCTAGATTTATCGATCCAATCCACTGTACCCAGTGCATCCGTAACCAGTACCTTATCGATACCGCCACCTAATATGTTTTCAGTCTGAACCGCATTGTCTGCTAACTGCGCATTCGTCACAGCATCATTGGCCAGCTTGGCCGTTACGATGGATAGGTCTTCTACTTTGAAAGGATCCAATGTGGTACCAGTTCCAGTGATCGTTGTCTGATCCGCAATAGCAGTAAAACTGGACTTATCAATCCACTCCACTAACCCGGCTGCATCTGTAACCAATACCTTATCGATACCGCCTCCTTGTATGTTTTCCTTCTGAACGGCATTGTCTGCCAATTGAGCATTCGTCACCGCATCCGCAGCAAGTTTGGCCGTGGTAACCGC
>NZ_MTAZ01000023.1 GCF_002150785.1 Arenibacter amylolyticus
GTTTACCCTCTATTTACTACTTACACAGTTTATGGTCTAGTCCCATAAAGGGTGGGACTAAACGTATGCACTGACGAATTCTCTACGATATATTTATTAGCCATGGCTAATTGATGGCTTGTACCTTCATTAATGCTTTTCGCCTGATGTATGTATAATGAAAAATCACCTCCCCAATTGTGCCCTTTTTCACTATTTAAAATGCAAAGAACAGTGCAAGATAAAACTATAAGTCCTATCATAAGTATTGGAAATGTTGCTGATATAAGTTTCAAAATTAATGTTTACTTCCTATTATGAGGGGATGGTTAATTATTAATAAATATGTTACTATTACTTATAGTTCAACTTTGGTTTGCATATCCAATACGTATATTTAGAATGTTGATTATTTTAAATGCTTGTAATCGAATTGATGTTTTGTAATAAAAAACGCTTAGGTCTTGGCAATTTCCCATGAAAATGTTGAATCCAAGTTAAATATTAAAAATGAGGTATTGACTACACAAAAGTGTAGTTTTGGTTTGTAATGTTGTTTGTGTAAAAGTTTATGGGTAAAATTTATGTCTTGCGTGTGGCTGGCATGCACTTGTAAATCAATTTGTTGCGAGGTTAAGTGTATGTTGTGATATGGTTCCTTCTTAACTTATAGTGCAACTTTGGTTTGCATATCCATATAGCTTATATTTGAAATCGACCCCTATAAATAACCACCAATACTTTAACGTGATGAAAAGTTTTACTGACCCCCCAGTATTTGAGAAATTTACTCAGACTAATTATTTAGAAGTAATAAAGGTGATGGCAAGAACCTCAACCGATAGCTTTTATGTTGTTGATTACCAGAAAAGAAGGTTCGATTATGTTTCGGATAACCCAATGTTTCTCTATGGTTTTAACGCTCAAGAGGTAATGGGATTGGAATTTGATTTCTTTTTCAAGTATCTGAGTCAGTCTGATGTAGAATCAATGCAAAGACTAAATGCAATAATGTTTGAGTATTTTCATAAAATACCAAAACAGAATAAAAAACAATATACCATATCCGCCGATTTATATATAAAATGCAATCAGGGTAATCGTATTTTAATTCACCTGAAATTAACTCCGTTGATTATATCTGAATCCGGTGATATTTGCAAAGCAGTTTGTGCAATATCTCCTTCTAATGAAAATAACTCAGGAAATATTAAAATATACAAAGATGGTGATAATTTAGTTTCAGTATTTGATTTTAGAAGGAATGAGTGGATGAATCACGAGAAAATAGAATTAACTTTCAGAGAAAGGGAGATTCTTCTATATTCTATAAGGGGATTTTCTATAAAGGAGATAGCTGATACAATTTTCCTTTCAGTGGAGACAGTGAAATATCATCGCAAAAAGTTGTTTGAAAAATTGGAGGTTAAAAATATTGCAGAAGCTATAGCCTTAACTAATATTAATAAGCTTATATGTTAATTTTATTGATGTATTAACAATACCACTGGGCAAATCTGAGATCAATAGCGCTTAATCATCTTTTTAGTTTAATGGGTAATTGATCTAGACGCTTAAAGGTGAGATAGGATTCTGCGTAAGGTGTTTCCTTTTTGCCTTTTCCCTGTGGCAGTCGGGCCAACCTTCCGAGCCTATATCTTTCCCTACCCACGTTTTCGCCCATCCCTAGGATGATGGTTCCGTCTGCCTTATTTCCCGACCGCCTCGGGACCGCACCAAAGCACAAGGGGTGGAAAACCCCTTGCCCTTTTTATCCCTTGCTATGAAATCGACCTATTTCACCATTTCACACCATTTTTTCGAATAAAATATAAGACCATGTTAAACCAGGACTGGTCTTATATGGTCTCATATGGCTTTATATGGTTTTGAGGTTTAAATTACTGTAAATAAGTCTTTTAGGATAGTTTTCGATGTATTATATTTATATAGAAATATCCGTTTTTAACGGATAGCAAGTTATGTTTTGCGCAACGCAAAACTCCTACTTCTAGCGAAGTGAAAAGCTGCCCTCGGCAGTAAAAAACAACAAAAATATCATGATCGCACGACTCCTATATCGTAACAAAGTTCAAGGCGTTCTGAAATACGTCCTTGGGAAACCAGAATCGACCATCCTCGGCTTCCACAATACCTATTCCGATACGGATACCAACCTTAAGGTCTTCGAGCAGGTGCTCGTCTTTTTGGGCTTCCGCCATGCCTCCGAAAAACGCTACGTACATGCCACCCTGAACCTCCCCCGTGGCGAACACCTGGACGATGACACCTTCTTGGCCTTGTCCAAAGCCTATATGGAATACATGGGCTATGGGGAGCAGCCGTTTATTGTGGTACGGCATCACGATACCGAGCACGAACACGTACACATCGTCTCCAGTACCATCAGGGAGGACTGCAGCCAGATCAACCTTTCCTTTGACTATAGGAGGAGCATGGCTGCCCAGAAATACCTGGAGAAAGAGTTTGGACTTTCCCCCTCCCCGGAAAAAAGAACGGTCCGAGAGCTTCCCAAACTAGAAACGCCCCAGCTTAATCCCCAAGATGGTAACGGGGTTCGATACTATATGCAGGACATCCTAAACAATACAATACAAAAGCATAAAGTGCGGAGCTTTGACGAACTTGCCAAACTTCTTAAAAAGCACCATATCCAACTGAAGGTGGTAGAGCGTTCGGGTAGGGTAGGGGTAGCATATGGCATTGCCACCAAGGAAGGGTACCGATCCCGTTTTATTGGCGGCTATACCGTACACCCTCAATTCTCCGGTCCCAAACTCCAACAAGTCTTCGAGCGCAATCGGCAATCGGCCCTATTGCCCATGGTAAAAAAACGTTTAGAAAAACAAATACAAACTACCTATAAACTATTTAGGACCCTCCGTCCCGATCACCTCCCCGAAATCTTAGGCTCCCATCAAAAGCTCGATTGTAGGCTAAACTACAACGACCAGGGACAGGTGGTTGATTTCACCATCCATGATAAATCGGGCTATGTGCTACGCAGCGATGAGATCGCCACTGGTCTTGGTATCCATGCGAACCCCGACTTGTTCCAAACCGACCACACCCAAATGTACATGGACAGCAGGCAATTGGAATTGGAATTCCAACGCTGCATAAGGGAAGCCTTCCAAAAGATCTATCGAGATTTGCGATACAAGCCCCTGTTCTCGGAGCATATCCTAAGAACGCCCCTAGATGTTTTGGTTAGGGAAATGATGAAATCGGAGCGCTTTCTCTTCCTTACAAAATACCTGCATACCGATAACCGAACCTTATGGAAGTTGATCGACTCCCACTACCATCCTTTCAGCGAGGAGCTATGTACCTCCGCCTATAACAAGGAAAAGCAGGAATTGCAAAAGAAGGCCGATCTCATTCTGCGGACTAGGGATCAGCTGTTCCAACGTACCCTGGACCAAAGGGAGGTCCTTGGTGTTCTTCTCCAAAGTCTGGGCGTACGACACCATGAGGGCATACTGACCTATGCGAATTCCAAGTTCCACCAAGTACCGATCGATCTGGGCGAAGACTTACTACAGTCGGGCGTAAACCCGTATACCCCTCCTGGTTTTGTACGCGAAAACGAAAAGCTGTTGGAAGGGCTGCTGCATGACAGATCCGTCAAAGAGATTAGACCAAGTCCCACCGCCATATTTCTACCTATGGTATTTCCCAAGCTCTATCACGCTATGGCCCCAACCTTTAGGGAGCGTTTCGATACCTTGGCCCTGCAGGTCTACCATCGGTATGCCGAACGAATGCAGGCGGGTTTTGAGAAATCCCCCAAGGACTACATCGCTTTTTTCAATGCCAGGGGCTTTTATTTTGAAGAGCAGGGTGGAAAACTCCAGGTGGGCTCGCTGTATTCCAAGTATAAGGTAACCGTATCGCTTTCAACGAAAATGCAGGACTATTTGCAATCGTCCCCTGAGCTTCCCAGTGCCATAGCCACTCAGCCGCTCATCCTAAATCACATAATAGCCAAAGGACAGGACAATTTAAAAAGCCTTTGGATGGGGCATTTAATGGAATGCGGACTTTATAAACAAGCGGCATATAGTTACGTGTTGGACAGGATAACCCCCAATTTACCACCCGAACTAGTGGATCACCATATGGCAAACGGATTCAAGGAAGCTTTGGTAGCCGTTGCCACGGAGCGGGACCGCCAAATACAGGCCAATATGCTCCAGGCAGGTTATAACGCCTTGGAAACGCTCATGGACCCTACTACCTCCCAAGAGGAAGAAGCCTATAACGGGTTTAAGGACGAGCTTACAGATTATTCCAAATACAAAGGGAATTGGCTTGGGATGTAGGTTTAAGTAGTATAAATTCCGAAATTAAAGTTATAATCAATGGGTCCTTTTAAATTAATAAAGAAGTTATATGGCGTTTTTTTTATCTAATTAATTTAGGACGAAAACTTAAATCTTTATTTTAATTACGATTGCTTGAGTTGGAGCCAATAGCGCGTACCTTTTAATTCCCCCGTCTTGATCAGTATACCTTTTCCAACTAAATCTCCCAAATCCCTCGTTGCCGTGGATGCAGAGGTTTTAGCTATTTTGGTATAGTTGTCCGCGCTTAATCCCGCGATGAAACCTGTAGGTCCTGCCTCAAAAAGTCTTTTTACCACCTTAGCCTGTCGTAGGTTCATTTTGGAAGCAAAGCGGTCATAGAACTTGGCCTTTTCAATAATAAAGTCAATTGTCTTTAAGGTTTCTTTTTGTGCTTGGATTATGGTTTGACCAAAATAATGTAACCAGTCCGTTACCTCAAGAAATTTATTATTGGCTTCCAATGCCTTGTAATATGCATTCCGGTTGGACTCAATGGTTTTGGAAAGGGAAATTAAAGCGGGTTGTCCAATACTTACTCCTAACGATTTTTCAGTCAATGCTCTTGCGATCCGTCCATTGCCATCTTCGAAGGGATGGATGCAAACAAAGTACAAGTGTACTAATCCAGCTCTCGCAAGGGGCAAAATTTCAGTGCTTTGGTGCGCCTTGTTGAACCATATCATAAAATTATCCATTTCTTCGGGAACAATTTCCGATGGAGGAGCTTCAAAATGTACCGTTGGTCTATCTAATCGACCAGAAACAACCTGTATAGGATCTTCATGGGTCCGGTACCTGCCAATATCGGTCAGATCACGTCTACCATTCGTTATCAACTTATGCCAATGAAAAAGCTCTTCATGCGTTAAAGGCGTATCATAGTTTTGATATAGAGCTACCATCATCTCCGAAATCCCATACTCGGCAGGAGGCACTTTACGCCTGTCCGTGGTCAATCCCAAACTGTTCTTGATCGATGATTGGATACTGTCCCTATTCAAATACTCCCCTTCGATTTCCGAGGTTTTCATAGCTTCGTTCGAAAGCAATTCTACAAGAAAATTGTTTTTTTCTTCGGTTTCAAAATGTTTAAGAGCACCGATAACAGTACCGGTAAGTTGAGAAAATTGGTGTTCCAAATGAGCGATATCTTTTTCATTATATGAGAAAATTGGCCATTCCACTTTTTCCCAATTCCAAATTTTTCGAGCCATGAGCTATATATATAGTGAATATAGCTCAAACATACCCATTTTGTGGGTTATATTTAGGGCTTATATGGCCCAGAACTAGACAAATAAATTTACACGCTTAGTCTTTCCTGATATTCGTCCAAAATATGCGTCGGAAGATCTTTAATGTAGATTTCCGTGGTGCTAATATCACTGTGCCCAAGCATCTTGCTTAGTGCGTTGATTGGAACATCATTGAGGATTAGATTGGTTGCCATGGAGTGACGACTTACATAACTTGTTAGACGTTCTTCAATTTTACAAAGTTCGGCAATCTCTTTTAGGCGTTTGTTATAGCGTAATCTTTCCCATTGGATGTCCTTATGTTGATCACGGATTCCCTCGCGCTTTATTATTGGAAATATATGGGCAGTTTTGTTCTTGCCTTTTAAATAGTGATCCATAATAGAGGATAACTGTGGAGTTACCTTAATATCGTAATGTCTTGCGGTTTTTTGCCTGCGGTACTGAATGCGTCCATCTAGGATATTCTCCACTTTTAAAAAAGCCATATCAATAAATGAAATACCGTTCATAAGGTAGGAGCACAAAAAATAGTTCCTTGCATTGAATAATGGAGATTCTACCTCTAATTTTAAGTCCAAGATACGCCTAATCTTTTCTTTACTGATGGCGCGTTTGGCCGTTGGCTCGGATTTAATCTTATATTTTTTAAAGGGATAGGAATCCGGTGATACAATCCCGCGATGAATGGCTTTATTATATATGGCCCTATAGGTTCTCATATACATGGCTAACCCATTTAACCCATTGCCTTTTTTTAAGTGAGCTGTTTCAAATCGTTTAAGATAGGTGTAGGTGATCTCTTCAAAACGCAGAAACTCTTTTTTGTTGAACTTCTTCAATGGTCCAAGGGCGCATTTATAGGCTCTTGCATTACCGAACCGATTAGCCTCTTCCATTTCATGTATTAATTGCTGTGCAAAATCGAAAAAGGAAATAGTTTTGGCGGGTTTAATTAATGTGTATTTAAGATCAGTTACGCTTAATCCTTTCAGGCGGCCACTTGCTTCTAACTCGTTTATCCCATCCCTTAATTCTGTTTTTCTCTTGGCAAGAAGGTTATTTAATCGTGAAACGGAAGACACACCTTTGAAAGATTTTTTAACTTCACGATCCCTCTCATTCCAATATTCGAGAGGAATGGCGAACCCAGTTGGGATGGAAATTGTTTTTCGATGATGGCTCAATCGAAAAATAATGGGACAGGTGCCATCTTTTCGTTTTCGTCTGGCGTCTATGGAAAGTGTAATGTTTGTCCTCATATTTAAAGATACAAAAAATTTGCACTCAATTTGCACTCAATTTGCACTCAAAATATGGTTTAATATGGTCTTATTTGGTTTTGTTTGTTTTGTAATATATTGATAATCAGCCTAAATAATGTTTTTTGAAGCCATGTTAAACCATATGAAGATTGCTTTGGGAGCAGGAGGTCGCAGGTTCGAATCCTGCCACCCCGACTTTAAGTTAGAGGTCTATGAAGTAATATTCATAGACCTCTTTTTTTTTGCACTCTATTTGCACTCTGCTAAATAATCTAAGTCCGGATCTGGTGCATAAATGAATATAAAATCGTATACTTTCCCAACAAAAATAAAATATCTTGCAGGCTATGGGAATATTCGACTTTAGAGATCTAAGCAAAAGGAAAAAAAAGGATATTGGGATCGTTATAGAGTGCGATTCCAACACTATACGCATTAATGGTGCGGAACTAGAATTTCCTACCAACTACAGCACGCTGGAAGGCATTTTGGGGAAGCCAGATAGGATTGAAGCGGTAAGAAACTCGAAGAATAAAGTATACTTATGGGATAACCTGGGTATTTATTGTTCTACCGCTACCCCGGATAATATGTTGATGGTCCTATTGGTGGAAGATAATCGGTATGGTCTAGGCCATCAACCGCTGAAAAACTTTCAAGGAAAGGTGCTCATTGATGGAGAGCAACTTTCAGAAGCTATCCAGAAGGTAGATGGGGACCGACCCTATATGATACGATCCGTCATTAAGGATCAAAATCAAGTTGCCATTGCGCTTGGCTGGAATCCCGATTTTAAGTAAATATAATACCGGGATATGGCTTCTGGCCATTCCAAGGAAAGTACTTGCATTATATGGGACGGAAGGAGGTGGTCCTTGATCGCCCTCCCTAATTGAAGGTTTTTAATGTGTTCGCTAAATTCGCTATCCACCTATTGCAATCATACTGCGATTGTCGTGTGAATCGGGATTCTTAAATTTATCGATCGTATCCAAACCATTTCTAATTTTTTTCTTGGACCGGATGGCGCTTTCAATGATCGTCTCAATGGGCTTTCCCTCACGCAGTGGTGTAAGGACATCCGATTCCGTGGTTGAGAATAAGCAGTGCTTAAGTTGTCTGTTTGCTGTTAGTCTAAATTAATTGCGACGGGTGATAAGGGTATTCTTTTGACGGTCCAATGAATCCAAACTGACGTTAATTTTAGGAAAGCCAATTTTTTATGCTCTGCTATATACCTGTCTACAATTACTCCATTAGTAGTTATACCCAATTTACCTGAAGCGACGTTTGTTGCTCGATAATTAGTGAAACATTTTTCCGGACCAATGGCTCACCGCCTGGAAACCTTATCTTGGTGACACCATTTGCCACAAAGACTTTGGTAATGGCATAAATTTCCTCAATGGTCATGATGTGTTCCTTTGGGGAAAGCGGGATGCCGTCTGCGGGCTTACAATAGCTGCAACGCAAATTACAGCGTTCCGTGAGTGATATACGCAAATAGGTATGTGTTCTATTATAGGTGTCTGTGAGTATATTATGACTGCTCATCGTTGTAGATTTACGCCTGCTTCACTAACTAATTGAAATATGAATGCTCCGACCCTTGGGCCGATTTGTAATCGGTGTATCCTTCCGATTCCTCATGGGCCTGCCCGTTCCTTACAAGCGCGCCTGCCCAGAGGTAATTGGCCTGGAGGAATTTATAGGACTTGTTGGTTGCTGAAATGAATGGTGATCCATGGAATAAGTTAATCATGTGTTGCACCTTTTAATATTCTAAAAACGTGTAAAACGGATGGAAAGATGGCCTCCATGGATTCGCGTGCCCCATTGGTAGATCCAGGCAAAGCAAGTACTAGGGTGTTTTTAATGGTTCCGGCCACACTTCTGGACAACATTGCATACGGCATGCGGTCCTGACCATATTTCCTGATTGCCTCCTCTATACCGGGAATCCTACGGTCTAAAAGTGGTTGTAGGGCTTCTGGGGTAACATCGCGCTGTGATAAACCTGTTCCTCCCGTATAAATAATTAAATCGGCCCCATTGGATTGGTAATATTTTGCCTTTTCCTGAATAATGGCGACCTCGTCGGGAATTATTATATAATCCTGAATACCAACATTGAATTCTTCAAGTTTAGCGAGGATCGCTTTACCGGCGCTGTCCTCTTTTTTGGCTTCGAATACGGAATCGGAGCAAACAATAACCACCGCATTTACACTGCGCTTAAACCTATCCTTAAAACTAGATTTTCCTCCTGTTTTCTCTAAGAGTTTAATATTGCGAATTTCAATTCCTTTATCAATCGGTTTCAGCATATCGTACATATTCAGCGCTACTATACTTGCACCGTGCATGGCTTCTACTTCCACTCCGGTTTTATAGATTGTTTTTACCGTAACCAATATTTTAATTTCCAGTCCTTCGATTTCAAAGTCGATTCCCGTGAATTCGATCGGTAACGGATGGCAATCGGGAAGTAGATCGGGAGTTTTTTTTATCCCTAAAAGTCCGGCAGCTTTACTCATGGCGAATACATCGCCTTTGGGAACCGTTTTATTGTTAATAGCCTCTATTGTTTCCATTGTGCCAACTTTCACAATAGCCTGCGCAATGGCTGTTCTGTAGGTAGTATTTTTATAGGTTATATCTATCATAGTTTAGCTTTTACTTTAGTGGTAGTTTTTGTCTATTCTGGAATGTCCTTTCCGGACCTAGGCTGGTAGGTGCCACCTTAGCTACCATCAATTAATGGAAGCGCGGGATGGACCTTGCACTAGGAATTATTCAAATTAATCATCATAGACTATCCAAAGCCTTTAATTGTTGGTCTAAAAAAGCCCAGCAATTTTTATTGATTTCGTCAAAAGCCTCTATAAGCTTTAGGCCATAGGGTGTAATCTTGGTTCCTCCTCCTTTTGAGCCACCAACGGTTTTTACTACCACCTTCTTATTTGTTGATTTGTTGACTGCATCCACCAATGTCCAGGCTTTTTTGTAAGACATACCGAGAGCTTTTGCCGCTTTGGACACGGACCCCTGGTTATCGATCTCCTTTAATAATTTAACCCGACCTTCGCCCAAAAAGACCTTTTCCCCGGATTCAATCCAAATTCTGCTCTTTATCTTATACTTACTCATATCCAACCAATTATTTAGCGGGTAATAATATGGTATCTACCAAGGCTCCTTTTCTTAGTTCTGAAATTTTTTCCGGGATATAAACCAGGGCGTTTGCATCTCCAAAAGCGCTGAGCATTGCAGAACTTTGTCCCCCCAGAATCTGAACACTCTCGCCCCAAACCTTTGCCTTTAAAAACTGCGCACGATCTCCCCGTTGCAAATAATCGGAGGACAAGGGCATTTTAATACGCGTAAGTTGGGGGTGGTTGGCTCCTTCGAATATTTTTAGAAGAGGGTATACATAAATATAAAAGCAGCTCAGAGCCGCTGCCGGATTTCCGGGTAGAGCAAAGATGGACACCTTCTCTTTTTTTCCAAAATACAAGGGCTTCCCTGGCTTTTGATTTACCTTGTAAAAAATCTCATCAACGTTTAATGCATTTAGGGCTTTCCCAACAAAATCATAATCGCCAACCGAAATGCCCCCGGTCACCAAAACAATATCACTCTTATCTATCGCATTTTGCAACACGCTTTGTGTACGGTTATAATCGTCAACCACCTTGAGAAGGGTGGTGTTGGTATAACCCAGTTCGTGTAATACCGCCGTTAGCATGGCACCATTGGATTCGTAAATTTCCCCTAAGCCCAATTTTTTTCCCGGTGATACCAGTTCATTGCCCGTAACAATAACGGTAATGACCGGTTTCTGATATACTGTAACGGTGGTGACCCCTAAACTCGATAAAAATCCAATATGGGCACCCTTCATGATGGTTCCCTTGGTTAAGGCAATTTCGCCAGATTTAATTTGTTCCCCTTTGGGTCTGATATTTTTATCAATTTCTAGTATATCGTTAATTCGAATTTCATCCCCGTTTACCGTTACTTTCTCCTGCATAACCACAGTGTTTGCAGTTTTCGGTACCGGCGCTCCTGTAAATATTCTAACGGCATCCCCAGTTTTTAATACCGGAACGGTGGCATCCCCAGCCTTTATTTCGCAAAGTAAGCTATAGGTATTGCTCTCGCCCAAATGAAGGGCGTATCCATCCATGGCAGACTGTCTAAAAGGGGGCATATCTATTGCTGATGTCACATCCTTTGCCAATATAAAACTCACAGCCTCATTAAGTTCCACTTCCTGCGTTTTAGAGGTAATGGTGCTGTGCGACACTACCAATTGTTGAGCGGTCTGGACATTTATCATAGCATTATTTCGATTTTATAAGTATTTTCCTTATTCAAATGTTAAAAATATTATTAATTATTTATAAAAAATCATAGTATTTTTCTGATCTAAGGAGTTGTCTATATATCATTAAAATGAAGGTTCCCTATTTGATTATCAGGAGGTGTATTAGGCATAACTTCCCTATAATCCGTTGTTTCTGGGTAAATATAACGCATGCAATTTTACTGAAACATGAGAATTATCATGTCGAATCATGTTAAATATTTCGTAATTTGATACCGTTAATCTTATGTTAACATTTTTTAAAAGAATATAGATCCATCAATTGACATTAAAACTAACCAGAATATGCCAATAAAAAGTTATCTCGCCCATCCGGTTACAGGGAAAAAGGAAGAATTAATGGAAGCGTTGCTCCTACTTGGGCAGTGTGAAGTTGTGCCTGCGGAGAATCAGGATGTTTTAGCGTTAGTGACAGATACCCCCGATGAGAAATCCGAAGAATTATTAAAAGAAAAGATTGAAGCATTGGACAGCTTAAAATTATTGTCCCTGGTCTCCGGTTTTAACGTGTCCCAAAATTAATTTGATTATGAAAAAGTCTCTAATTGATAGAAGAATTTTTATCAAAAAAATGGCTATGCTCTCTGCTATGACTGCCGCTGCTTCCATGTTCCCTGGTATTATATTTGCGAGTGAGCAGGAAAAGGGAATTCCAAAAGGTGCAAAATTGGATTGGAAAAAAGGACCTTGTCGTTTTTGTGGTGTTGGCTGTGGTATTCTCGTCGGTATTGAAAATGGAAAGGCAATTGCGGTAAAAGGTGATCCCAATAGTCGAGTGAATAAGGGGTTATTATGTGTAAAGGGATATCACCAAACCATGTGTATCCAATCCAAAGACCGATTGGAGCATGCATTGGTCAAAAAAAATGGCCGTTACGTAAAAACCCCATTGGACGAAGCGTTGGATATTGTTGCCAATAAGATGAAGGAGACCATTGCAGCTCACGGCAAGGATTCAGTGGCGATGTACACCTCCGGGCAATCTACCATACCAGAAGGCTATATCGCATCAAAATTTATGAAAGGTGCAATTGGAACCAATAATCTGGACTGCAACGCAAGACTCTGTATGGCAAGTGCAGTTACTGGTTTTTTAACTTCTTTTGGTGCCGATGAGCCCATGGGTTGTTACGAAGATATAGATCATACAGATTATTTTGTGACTTGGGGGAATAATATGGCAGAAATGCACCCGGTACTATTCTCAAGAATGCTTGAGCAAAAAACACGTCGGGGTGCTAATATCATTGATTTTGCAACAAGAACAACCCGGTCCAGTACCGCTTCGGACAGATCCATATTATTTGAACCGCAAACAGACCTAGCGGTTGCCAATGCTATCTGTTATGAGATTATAAAGAATGGATGGGTAAACAGATCCTTTGTAGAGAAACATTGTACTTTTAGTAAAGGTCTTACCAATATGGGGTATGGTCTGGAAGATCATTACGAATTTACCGATAAGCCCGAAAAAATAAGTTTTGAGGACTATAAAGAGTTTTTAAAGGATTACAGTCCGGAAAAAGTATCAAAATATTCGAAGGTATCGGTAAAGGACATTAAATACCTAGCGAGAATATACGGGGACCCTAACAAAAAAGTGGTTTCCTTTTGGTGTATGGGTGTTAACCAACATACCAGAGGTACTTGGATGAATAACCTCATTTATAATATCCATCTGCTTACCGGTAAAATATCGCAGCCTGGTAACGGACCCTTTTCCTTAACCGGTCAACCCTCCGCCTGTGGTACCGCTAGGGAAGTAGGGACATTTACCCATAAATTACCTAAAGGGGTAGTTACCAATGAGGAAAATAGAAGGTTGGCCGCTAAAATTTGGAATGTGCCTTACGAACGAATACCCTCCAAACCAACCTACCACGCAACAGAAATGTTTAGAGCGGTAGATCGTGGCGACATTAAGTTTATATGGACGCAGGCAACCAACCCCTTAGTTTCCTTGCCTAAAACGAGCCGGTATAGGCCGGGCATGGAAAAAGAATCCTGTTTTGTAGTGGTTTCGGATGTGTTTCCAACGCCAACCTCCGATGTTGCAGACGTAATTCTGCCTGCTTCTTGGCATATAGAGAAAGGTGGTCTTTATGGCAATTCCGAGCGAAGAACGCAATACTGGGAACAAATGGTGGATGGGCCAGGAGAAACCATGCCAGACGCCTGGATGTTCATTGAAGTGGCCAAAAGAATGGGGTTTGGAGATTTATTTCCCTATAGCAGGGAACACCATGTAGAAGAGATTTATAATGAATACAGTCAGTTCCATGAAGGTGCCAAACACGGTATGGCGCCCTTGGAGGTGTTGAAGAAGGAATCTGGCGTAATCTGGCCGTATGTTAATGGGAAATCTACCCAATGGCGCTATAATGCTACCTACGATCCTGCCTGTACCAATGGGGAAGATTTTCATTTTTATGGAAAACCCGATGGCAAAGCAGTGATTTGGCAGCGTCCCTTTGAGGAAGCACCGGAAAAGCCGGATGCAGAGTACCCGTTCTGGTTAAACACTGGGCGTGTAGTGGAGCATTGGCACACGGGCTCCATGACCAGAAGAATTCCGGTATTGCATCAGGCAATGCCACACGCCTATGCCGAATTCCACCCAGAAGATGCAAAAGACTTGGGAATTAGAAATGGGGAAAACGTAAAAATAGTTTCACGAAGAGGTTCCTGTACGCTTCCCGCATCTATAAACGAACGTGGATTACCTACAAGGGGACAGGTGTTTGTTCCATTCTTTGATGAAAATATGCTTATCAATGATGTAACCCTAGATGCCTTTTGTCCTATTTCCAAAGAACCAGACTATAAAAAATGCGCCGTAAAAGTGGTTAAAGCGTAGACTATTAAATGAGCATAAGCATAAATTGGTCGCAAATACGACGGAAGATAGGTGGACTGAACCGCATTTGCCAGTTTTATAATCCTGTACTGAGTACAGATGATGTAAAACCGTTAAATAACAATAAGTATTAAATATGAAAAAGAGACTGGGAATCATATCATTTTTCGTCATCATCTTCATAGCATTCATTGGTGTATGGAATTATAGCTATTATCAATCTTTGGAGGAGGCATATCTTCCAATTATTGAATCGCCTACTGGAAATTACATTCCGGCGGAGAGTGGCGTTTTTAGGCGTTTTAAAGAGGATCATTTGGACTATGAAAATATGCCCTTGGATGAGAACCATCAGCGTTCCCTGGAAGATTATTATGATAATAGGGCCTATTTGGGAGCCCCACCAAGCATACCACACCCTGTTACAAAGGAAATGAGCTATGGCGCCAATGCCTGTAACCAGTGCCATAAAAAAGGAGGGTTTGTTGATAAATTTAAGGCCTATGCCCCCGTTACACCGCATCCGGAATTGACCAATTGTCGCCAATGCCATGTAACCGTAACTACCAATTCCACTTTTAGGGAATTTGCCTTTTCAAAAGTGGAGCCGCCCAAGGTTGGCGAAGGTGTAAATAGTGCCTTGTTAGGAGGACCTCCTATGATTCCGCATCAATTACAGATGAGGGAAAATTGTGTTTCTTGCCATGCAGGTCCCAGTGCGCCCAAAGAAATTAGAGTTTCCCATCCAGAACGTGTTAATTGTAGACAATGCCATTTGCCAATGACCTCCAAACAGTTAGAGATGGATGTAAGTACTTTTATAAGACAATTTAACACCTATAATGAAGAATAAAAATCGAATATATTGCACCTTGTTACTGCTATTTGCAATACTAAGTTCTTGCAAAAACGAAGGGGAATATCACTCAGTGAGCGATAGAATTGCCGCAGAAGAAGTTCCATATCATGGTACTCTTAGCTCGGAAGAACTATTGGCCGGTAGGGATTTAATAAAAATTACGGAAGGAGATCATATATTTTTAATTCCGGAACGCAAGTCTCAGATTAAATCGTTTGCCTGTATTGAATGTCATAGCAAACCTCTTTCACAGATGAAAGAGCCCGATAAAACAAAAGCCCATTGGGATATAACCATTAAGCACGCCAACATTGAAACGATGAACTGTGCTAGCTGTCACAACCCTCAGGACATGAACAACCTAAGGTCCCTGACAGGAAGTAAGATCGATTTTGATCTTAGTTATAAGCTCTGTGCTCAATGTCATAATACGCAGTTTAAGGATTGGAAAGGGGGCGCACATGGCAAGAAGATTTCGGGTTGGACGCCCCCCCGTGCATCCATGACCTGTGTGGAATGTCATAATCCCCACGATCCGGGCTTTAGTCAACGATGGCCAGCACAATTTAATACGAAGAAAGCAATAGAACGCAAGGAAGGTTTAGATCACTAAAAATATGAGCATGAGTGAAAATAAAAAATGGTATTCCCTAGATCTTGGTCTTAAAAGGAAAAAAGCATCCTCAGGCGGTTGCGGATGTGGTAAGTCCGAAGGGGACTGTAATTCTCCTAAGGAAGAACTTAGTGCAGAGGAATTCTATGAAGCTGCCATTAATGCTTCTATAGGTGATGAACGGCATAGGGACGGTTTTGAACAGGTTTTTGATGTAAAGATGGATAGAAGATCTGCCTTTAAAAAACTAACGGCAAGTTTGCTTATTGGTGCAGGTGCCGTTAGCACCTCCTGTAGTTTAACCTCAAGTGGTGATGCAAAGGAGAAGGCCCAAATAGATTGGGAGGAGCAGTTTAAGGGGAATTACAAACTGATGTCCGACGAGGAGAAAAAGAAAACCGTGGATAGACTTATGCGTTCCTACGAACTGCGAACCGGAAAAAATATCAGTATGACTGCCGAAAATGCGGAGGAAGATGTACTCTTTGGATATGCGTTCAATATCTCCAAATGTCAGGGCTACATGGATTGCGTAACAGCTTGTGTAGAAGAAAACAATCAGGATCGAAATTCCGAAATGCAATATATCCGGATTCACGAGATGAAAGATGGTGAAGGATTTAAGTTCGATAAAGCCGACGATAATTATTATCATGAAGTTCCCGTTGAAGGTCATTTTTATATGGGGACCCAATGCTTTCATTGCGATAATCCACCCTGTGTAGACGTATGTCCCGTACAAGCTACCTGGAAAGAGGAAGATGGGCTGGTAGTGGTAGATTATGACTGGTGCATCGGTTGCCGTTATTGTATGGCAGCATGTCCCTACGATGGAAGAAGATTTAACTGGAGTAAACCTGAAGTCCCCGAAAATGAAGTCAACAAAAATCAGCACTACCTAGGAAATAGAATGCGCAAAAAAGGAGTTATGGAAAAATGTACCTTCTGCGTTCAGCGATCTAGAAAAGGGAAGAATCCCGCCTGTGTGGAGGCGTGTCCTACCGGGGCTAGAATTTTTGGGAACCTATTGGATCCAAACAGTACTATTAGATGGGTACTGGAAAATAAAAAGGTATTTAGGCTAAAGGAAGATTTGGGAACAGAACCCAAATTCTGGTATTTCATGGATTAGGGCATCCTAAGCAATAGAAGGTAGAATTATATAAATCAAAAATGTAAAGCAGGCTATAAACATGCTTTCAAGTGATTTAAATCAAAAATAATGAGACAGTTTAAAGTTTTTAAAAGTTTAGTTGTTGATAGCTTGGACACCATCACCAAAGGCTCTGTCAAATATCATTTGTGGATGGGGTTTTTAACTTTGATAATCCTAATTGGCATGTATTGCTATTCCATACAGTTAGAGGAAGGGCTAAGCGTTACCGGAATGAATGATCGTGTTAGTTGGGGGCTTTATATTTCCAATTTTACCTTTTTGGTGGGCGTTGCCGCTGCTGCCGTAATGTTGGTTATGCCTACCTATATTTTAAAGGATATCGATTTTAAACAGGCAGTACTCATAGGGGAAGGATTAGCGGTAGCCGCCTTAATTATGTGTATCGCTTTTGTAATCGCGGATATGGGTGGGCCTGCCGTGCTCTGGCATATGATTCCGGGGATAGGGGTGTTTAACTTCCCGAAATCTATGTTGGCCTGGGACGTTATTGTGCTTAATGGATACCTGTTTATTAATATTACCATTCCATTTTATATACTATTTAGACATTATCAGGGGAAGGAGGCTAAGAAAAGTGTATACTTACCGGGAGCGGTTCTTTCCGTATTTTGGGCGGTGGCAATTCATTTGGTTACTGCGTTCCTATACCAAGGTTTACAGGCAAGACCATTTTGGAACAACGCCTTATTGGGGCCTAGATTCCTGGCCTCTGCATTCGCCGCAGGACCGGCCCTTATTATTCTGGTATTGGCAATCATAAAGCATTTTACGGCATTTAAGGTGGAGGAAAGAACCATCAAAAAAATTGCCATGATTGTTACGGTGGCTGCCCAAATAAATCTAATAATGCTCATCTCCGAATTGTTCAAAGAATTTTATGCACCTACGCATCACAGTGAAAGTGCTTATTATTTGTTCTTCGGATTACATGGTAAAACAGCTTTATTACCGTGGATATGGACTGCTATTTCCCTAAATGTGATTGCCACTGCTATGCTTACCTTTAATAGACTAAGAAATAATCCGAAGGTATTGTACTTCTGTTGCGCAATGCTTTTTGTGGCTATATGGATCGAAAAGGGGTTTGGGCTCATCGTTCCCGGTTTTATTCCTGGGCCGTACGGAAAAATTGTGGAGTATTTACCAACAAGCATTGAAGTAGGGGTTACCATAGGTATTTGGGCCCTTGGCGCATTCATTTTCACCATATTGGCAAAGACGGCTATTGGTATTGAATTGGGAGAGCTAAGATATAAAAGTAAAGAAGACACGCTTTAAATAATTCACTTACAAAAAATACTTTTATAGTTAAGATCGACTTAAGCTACCTTATCATTTACATAAAGGGGAGTTGACGAAATACATTTACGGTTTTAATACAATTCATAAAATTGGATATGGATGCTTGTAAAGTCTCCATCACCATGTGTATTGCCCTCTGTTGCGCAAAGATTAAATAGTTTGATTTATACGTAAACCATCAGTTCATTATAATTTTAGAATCTAACGCCTCAGGTGTATTCATCTGATTATTAGTGGTATATGTAGGTTTTTAGATTGATTTTTGCCTAGGTCTATAAACTATGACCTTTTTTCATAAGCTGTTGAGCTAAATTAGTAACTCCCTTAGCCAGCCCTCACCATACTTTTGCACCAGAATTAATTGATAAACATGTTTTTCTAAATTTTAATAAACATGTTGAATAATAATATAGAATATGGCAAAATTTATTGTACCAAAAGAAATGTATCACGGCTTAGGAAGTCTTGAAAATTTAAAAGAATTAAAAGGGAAAAAAGCGGTAATTGTTGTTGGAGGAGCTTCAGCTAATAAAAACGGATCACTAGAACGTACCCAAAATTACCTAAGTGAAGTTAATATTGAATCTGCTGTTTTTAGTGGGGTAGAAGCAGACCCTTCTATTGAGACAGTATTAAAGGGAGCAGAGTTTTTTAATCAGGAACAACCTGATATTATTATCGGTTTGGGTGGATGTTCGGCCATTGATGCTGCAAAGGCAATGTGGATTTACTATGAGTATCCAGATTCTAAATTAGAAGACTTAATTGCACCGTTTGCAGTAAAGCCTTTACGAAACAAAGCAATTTTTGTTGCTTTAGCTTCCACTAGTGGAACTGGAACCGAAGTTACTGGATTGTCTGTAATCACAGACCGTGAAAAAGGGACAAAATACCCCATTGTTTCTCATGAATTAACCCCAGATGTTGCCATTATTGATGGTGAACTTAGTGCAAGTATGCCAACCCATGTAACAGCAAATACGGGATTGGACGCATTGAGCCATGGTGTTGAAGCTTACGTATCAAATATCGCAGATAGATATAATGATTACTTGGCAAAAGGAACTGTTGATTTGGTATTCAAAAACTTACCAACCGCCGTTAAAGATGGAGGTAACCTAGAGGTGAGACAGGCAATGAAGATGCTTCTTGTATGGGAGGTATGGCATTTACCAATGTTTGGTTAGGAATTGTCCACTCTATGTCCCATCAAATTGGTGGTACTTTTGGACTTACCCATGGTGCTGTTAACGCAATATTAATGCCCAACGTAATCCGATACAACTCAGCCGTAACCGATAAGTACACGGATTTGGCAGAAATGCTGGGTAAATCCACCGCTGAAGATTTCGCCCAGGAAGTATCCGCTCTACGTGCATCCGTTGGCGTATACCGTTCCCTAAAAGAATATGGGATCGATGAAAGGGAATGGGAAGCTAAATTGGATACGCTAACAGAAAACGCCATGAAGGATCCTTGTACCCTTTTCAACCCAAGAAAACCGAAGTTTGAAGAAATTAAAGCAATTCTACAAGCTTGTTATGAAGGGACGGCAATCAACATCCAGGAAGCAATTTTTCAGCTAAATGAAAACGTGGCTGTTGCTGATGCCCAGTTGGCATAAGTATAAAGTGAATTAAAAAGATGAGGGCGGAGTTGTAAAACTCCGCCCTTTTTTGTTGTGTGCCGTGCATGGTAATTCGCTAGGTGGTGAA
>NZ_MTAZ01000024.1 GCF_002150785.1 Arenibacter amylolyticus
TAGGCAGCAAAAAAAGGGAAGTCCCGAAGCTGCTCTAATTTTTTCCGCAAATAACCTTCTAACAATTGTGTATGATTACCAGTGTGTATATATCAATTTTGTCTACACCACTAATCTAGTGGATTTTTAATGGTTTTAAAAGTGTTTGTGGCCACATGGGTGTAAATTTCTGTTGTTTTACTGGAACCATGCCCCAACAGCACTTGTATTTGCCTGAGGTCGACCCCAGATTCCAATAAATGGGTCGCAAAACTATGGCGTAGCACATGTGGAGTTACGGATTGTCTTACTTTAGCTCTTAACGCTGCTTCCTTAACAATTTTAAGTACGCTTTGAGGACTATACCTTCCGCCTTTTTGACCTTCGAACAAATATTCACGCGGCTTCCACTCCCTGAAATATAAACGCAGATCTTCTAAAACAGTTTGTGACAAAAGCGTGTGGCGGTCTTTATTACCTTTTGAGTCTTTAACTCTAATCAACATACGTTTACTGTCTACATCATCAAGTTTTAGGTTCAACAATTCGCTTCTCCGCAAGCCGGAACTGTATAATAAGCTTATAATACATTTATGTTTAAGGTTATTGGCATTTTCTATAATGGTAAGAACTTCTTCCTTGGATATTACCTTGGGAAGCTTAAACTCTCTTCTAGGACGTTCTATCTCGTAGAATCGATTAGGCATATCCATAACCACTTCATAATAGAATTTAATGGCATTTATGGCTTGATTTAAATAGGAATTTGAAACGTTGCGTTGAATTAGTTGTTGAAGAAATGCCCGGATATCAATTTCATCAATAGTTTGGACATCCTTGTGCCCAAAGTGATTAATGAACATTTCAAAGAAGTATACATAGGTGCGTACGGTACTATTGGCATACCTTTTTAGCTCCAGTTTTAAAAGGTATTCTTCCGGACAATAGCGATAGTTGGAAATGGGCTTTCTGTTTCTAAACCAAGTAATGACTACCACCGTATTTTTGGCATTTTGGGGTCTATTGGTGAAGAACCGGTTGTAGTTGATCCATACGTTGCCATTGAAGGTGTTGTAAATAATACCAAGGTTTTCCTTGGTGTTGGGAATATAAGCCATTTTATGCCGCTGGCTCCACTTAGGGTTGGGTAGACTTTTGATAAGGGCTTGAATCAGCTTGTCCGGCATAAATTTTATACCTATCATCTTCTGATTTTGGATCATAAGATGGTAGAGAGTTATAGACCTAATGGAGTTCATATACCAAGTTTAACTAAGATCTTATATATAAGAGGTATATTATACGTATATTATATGGATAAATGGAAACCAGAAAAATATGTCCAATTTGCAACGCTATCGTAAAAGGTAGATCTGATAAGCAATTCTGTTCGGCAAAATGCCGGTCTATTAACCAGTATGAACAGCGTCAAAAAAATGAGACATTTTATTTTAAGGTCGACAGACACCTTAATATTAACCGAAAACTGTTAAAGAAATACAATAGGTCTGGGTACACCACCATTAGAAAATCAGTCCTGATGGAAGAAGGATTTGATCCCACATTTTTCACCCATTATTGGAAAAACCAAAAGGGAGATGTTTACCTCTTTGTTTATGAATACGGTTTCTTAAAAAAAAGGCATAATGGAAAGGATAAATATATTTTGGTAATCTGGCAGGATTATATGGACGCTTCTCACAAATAAATATTCCTAGGGAACTGAACATAAAAAGGTTTAAAAACAAGTAGAATTATCTGGAGAACGTGATTCCTAGTTTATTTTTCGATTTACTTGTGGTAAATACCTAAAGGAAAATTATTCTCAAAAAAATGTAGTTGATTTACAACACCTCAACAAGAGGTGTATCTTCCAATATGGATTGACGACAAATTTTCCACAAACTCAACATTAGGTCACAATCTCAAAAAAGCACGCAACTAAATAAAAAAGGCAGCTACATTTTCATGTAACTGCCTGATTTAGAAGCTCCCCCTCTTGGGCTCGAACCAAGGACCCTCTGATTAACAGTCAGATGCTCTAACCAACTGAGCTAAGGAGGAGTATAATTTCAGTGCCTTTAGGCGGCTTGCCAGCCTTTAGAAGCCATTAGCGTTCCGTAGGCGGGTGCAAATATAAACGCTTTTTTCAAATACGCCAAACAAAAAATCATAGTTTTTGAAAAAATATTTATTCCCTAGATAAATCGTTTTACAATATTCCAAATATCGTTCCCGAAAATCAGCAACATCAGCCCCATAAGCAACACAAAACCAATTATTTGACCAGTCTCCAGTACTTTTTCACTTGGTTTTCTTCCTGAAATCATCTCATATAATAAAAACATTACGTGCCCCCCATCCAATGCCGGAATCGGTAAAATATTCAAAAATGCCAACCACACGGAGAACATCGCCATAAAACTCCAAAAGAATGTCCAGTCCCACACCGCAGGCATCATTTCTACAATCCCAATAGGGCCCTTTACTTGCTTATAAGCGCCTGTTTTGGTGTTAAAGATCACCTTAAACTGCCGTATCTGATCCGTTAGCACCTGTATGGTCCTATGATATCCCGCTGGGATGGCTTCTAAGAAGCTATAGTTATCCGTAACACTTAGGTCTGCATAGTCTAACAATATTCCTATAACGCCCTCCTCGGGAACCACTAGGTCTATATGCTCTGTCTGTCCGTCCCTTAAAACACTGATATCTAATTTTTGGTTAACGGAAGATCCTATTTTCCCTCTAAACTCGTTCCAAAATATGGTTTCTTCTCCGTTTACACCCACAATTTGGTCTCCTGGTAACAATCCTGCTGCCTCCGCAACGGAATTGGGTTGTACCTCTGCAATAATTGCCTTGGATCTATACCCCAAGAAATTCTTACCCTGAGTGGCAAAAACCGTTTCCTTGCCTTCATCGGACAAGGGGAAGGTAATTTCCTTTCCATCGCGCCTAACGGTAACTTCATCCCCCAGAATAATATCCAGTACTGCTTCATTGAATTTTTTAGTGGGCTTATCATCTACCTTTAATATCTGATCCCCGGTACGCAAGCCCAATTGCTCCCCAACGGAATCAACCAGAATCCCATACTTTAAATTATCGGATGGAATATAGGTGTCTCCATTGTTAAACAACAACATCGTATAAATTACCCAGGCCAATAGGAAGTTTACGATTACCCCCCCGGTCATAATAATGAGTCGCTGCCATGCCGGCTTGCTCCTAAACTCCCAAGGCTGGGGCTCCTGCTTCATCTGCTCGGTATCCATGCTCTCGTCTATCATCCCGGCAATCTTCACATAACCGCCCAAGGGCAACCACCCTATTCCGTATTCGGTTTCCCCAATTTTTTTCTTGAACAGGGAAAACTTTACATCAAAGAACAAATAGAATTTCTCCACCTTGGTCTTGAAATATTTGGCTGGCAAATAGTGGCCCAGCTCATGGAGAATCACCAATATGGAGATAATCAGTACAAATTGTATTATTTGAATTGCTACTGTCATTGACTTAACTTTAATCTTAAAACCGAACAAAAGTACATTTTTAACAGTTCTTAAAAAAAGAAACTATTCGCACCCAATCCGTTTTAAGAAACATTTGGCACGAATCTGCCGAACATGCCTTGAAAAATACCCCCCGCTGGGCTATCTTTACCCCAAAAAAAATGCTCAAATTTCTAAGCAAATTAAAATACGTTTTTTTCACCCTTCTGATTGTTTCCTCCGTCATCATCTACTTGTTTATGGATGCCGTGGAACCCAAAAAAATACTACCGGTCTACCAGCCGTCCATGGTAAATGTTGAATTGGTGGATAGCACTATGCAGCATATTAAAAAATACCATACCATAGCCGATTTTTCCCTGATCAATCAAAATGGGGACACCATTACCCAAAAAGATTATGAGGATAAAATTTATATAGCCGATTTTTTCTTTACCACCTGCCCTACAATTTGCCCCATCATGACCAAAAATATGGCCCAAATACAAAGCCAAATAAAGGACGATGACGAGGTGATGCTACTATCCCACTCGGTTACCCCAGACATCGATTCCGTTCCCCAGCTAAAAAAATATGCCTTGGAACAAGGGGTGCTAGACCATAAGTGGAATTTGGTTACGGGCGACAAAAAACAGATCTATGAATTGGCCCGCAGGTCGTACTTCGCCGTAAAAACCGATGGCGACGGAGGTCCTTTTGATATGATCCATACAGAAAACTTTATCCTGGTAGATAAGCTTAAACGTATTAGAGGGTTCTATGATGGCACCAATTCCGAGGATATGGAGAAATTAATGAGCGATCTGGAAATCCTGAAGGCGGTCTATAACGAGGAAGAAGAATAAACCCTGATTTCTTGTAAACGCAATTGGCCAAGGTTTAGAACATCTCCCTTGGCCCTACCCCTTTTTATCCTAGTATCCTGCCCCTCCAATTGCCTAGCGGGCGTGGCAACGGAATAACAAATACCCACACTTAGCTGTATTTGTTGATCTACCCAACAAAATTTTAATTTTTTTAAACTACTTTTGTGCTTAATTAAAATCAATCTAAATAAGATTTGGCCACCACAGTAGCACAATTAAAGCGCGGACAGCGAGGCATTATCAAGGAGTTTGCAGATGGGGTGCTCCCCGTAAAACTCATGGAAATGGGATGCCTACCTGGTAATGAAATTACCTTGGTACAGGTAGCTCCCCTAAAAGACCCTATCTATATTAATTGCAACGGCACCCATATCGCCATAAGACGCTCCGTGGCCAGTTTAATAGAATTGGAAATTATTGAAGACTCTCCCCTATGAGCAAACAGATTAAGGTAGCGCTTATTGGAAACCCCAATACTGGTAAAACCTCGGTATTTAATCAACTTACCGGGCTTAAGCAAAAGGTAGGGAATTATCCCGGGATTACCGTAGAGAAGAAAGAGGGCATCTGTAAATTGCCAAGGGGCGTAAAGGCCCATATTCTAGATCTCCCTGGCACCTATAGCCTTAATACCACTTCTTTGGACGAGAGTGTGGTGGTAGAGTTGTTGCTCAACAAAAACGACAAGGACTACCCCGACGTGGCCGTTGTAATTAGTGATGTAGAGAACCTAAAGCGTAATTTGCTGCTGTTCACTCAAATCAAGGATTTAAAAATCCCGGTTATCCTTGTAATCAATATGGCCGATAGGATGAACCGAAAGGGAATTTCCTTAGATATTGACTTATTGGAGGAGAAGCTAGACACCAAAATAGCTTTGGTGAGTACCCGAAAGGGAACGGGAATTGATCGCTTAAAGGAATTGATAGCCAATTACAAGTCGCTCTCTTCCTCCCCCAACATAGATACTACGGTGATTGCCCCGGAGTATTTTGACAAGCTAAAGGCTACCTTCCCCAATGAAGACCTCTATAAATTGTGGTTGGTGATTACCCAGGATGTTAACTTTATGCCCATAGAGAAAAATCCGATCTCTATTCCCGCTTCCTTTAAAACAAAATCGAAGTCCGAGCTTAAAAGATTACAGCAAAAGGAAACCATCCTTAGGTATCAATTTATAAATGGCATTCTAAAACAAGCTTATAAGGTAGATTTAAATGCAGCCAAGGGGTTACGGGCTACGGCCGATAAAATACTGACCCACAAAATTTTTGGGTACCTCATATTTTTCCTGATCCTACTTGCCATATTTCAGGCTATCTACGATTGGAGTAGTTATCCAATGGATTTTATTGACGAGCTTTTTGCCACGGGCAGTGAATGGGTAAAAGACACCCTACCCCCAGGGGTTTTCACAGATCTAATTGCTGAAGGGATTCTTGCAGGAATAGGTGGCGTGGTTATTTTTATTCCGCAAATTGCCTTTCTATTCCTTTTTATCGCGCTGCTGGAAGAGTCGGGCTATATGAGCAGGGTGGTCTTTTTAATGGACCGACTAATGCGCCCCTTTGGCCTCAGCGGTAAAAGTGTAGTACCCCTTATTTCTGGGACCGCCTGTGCCATCCCCGCAATTATGGCCACCCGGACCATAGAGAATTGGAAAGAACGGCTCATCACCATTTTAGTGACCCCGTTTACCACCTGTTCTGCACGTTTGCCGGTTTACCTTATTATTATTGCCCTCGTAATTCCAGATGGAAGGTTCCTAGGCCTAAGCTACCAAGCGCTTACCCTAATGCTCCTTTATCTACTTGGTTTTGGAGCCGCCATCTTTTCGGCCATGATTCTCAATAAGATCATGAAAATAAAGACCAAAACTTTTTTTGTGATGGAAATGCCCAACTATAAGCTTCCACTACTAAAAAATGTTGGCTATACCGTCCTAGAAAAAACAAAGAGCTTTGTATTAGGAGCCGGAAAAATTATCCTTGCCATCTCCATTATTCTGTGGTTTTTAGGCTCTAATGGTTATTCCGATGATTTTTACAATGCCGAAGAAATCGTTAACCAAAAAATAGAAACGGAAGGATTTACGGATTTTAATCTCCAAAACATGGAGAGCAGTCTTACTGCCTACCAAGCAGCGCTGCAAGACAGCATGGCCCTACAGGGATATGAATTGGATAAGCAGGCCCTGACCGACTCCCTAAGGACTAAGGCGACCGAACTAAGACAAAAGGCCAAAAACCAAGAGGTTGCCAGTTATAAATTGGAAAACTCCTATATGGGTCTTGCCGGCAAGGCCATAGCTCCCCTTGTACATCCCTTGGGCTACGATTGGAAAATTGGGATTGCCGTCCTAACCTCCTTTGCAGCGCGGGAAGTCTTTGTAGGCACCTTGGCTACCATTTACAGCGTGGGAAGCGATGAGGAAGACACCATTAAAAATAGGATGTCTGCAGAAATAGATCCCGTTACCAAGAAACCCTTATTTAATTTGGCTTCTGGAATTTCCATCTTGCTGTTTTATGCATTTGCTATGCAGTGTATGAGCACCCTGGCCATCGTAAAAAGAGAGACCAATTCCTGGAAATGGCCCACGGCACAGCTGGTTTTTATGAGCCTATTTGCCTATATTGTAGCCTTAATAGCCTATCAAATTTTAAAATAATGGGTACGACCTTTTTGCAGCATCCGGTACAAAAGGATATGGAATGCTCTACATGAAAATTTTACAATAGGCAGTATTGAAGTAATAAACCTTTGCTTCCCTGGCGCTATAATTTGCCTTGGGATGGGTTAGAAAATTAAAAGCGTACTAGTAATGAGTACTGTTCAAGACATATTAGTTTATATCACGGTTGCCATAGCAGTAGGTTATTTGGTTAAGAAATTTCTATTGCCCCGCTCCCTATTTGCTCGTAAAAAAAATAGTTCCAAAGGATGCGGGGAAGGGGATTGCGGCTGTCATTAGTCCCGTTTTCCAACCTCTCACCCTCCCATTCCCTTTATAAGCCTCCCTTTCTCCTATCTAAAGATTGGGAAAACTCCAAAGTCTACAGTCCTAACTAAACCAACTTATAAGCCTAAGGCTCAACACCATACTGTGTTAAAGATATCTTAAATTCATGATTTTGGTGTAACGACAAAAAGTATTGGTCGTCTTTTAATCAACCACCTAAAACGATTTCCATGGGAACCTGTTATTTAACCTCTTTAACCGTGCTATTGACCCAAGTCATCTGCTACGCCCAGGACACCAAGGAAATACTCCCCAAAAAGACCTATACCACCCAATTTATTCAGGACATGCCTCCACCTGATATTGATGGCAGTTTAGAGGAAAGCACTTGGTCCCTAGTACCATGGGAAGGAAACTTTGTAGAGCAAAGGCCCAATGAAAACACGGCCCCGGACCATCAGACCCAATTTAAAATATTGTACGACAAAAACTTTTTATATGTAGGTATCCGCTGTTACGACAGTGAACCCGATAAGATAGAAAAACGTCTTTCCAGGCGGGATGGTTTTGAAGGGGATTGGATCGCTATTTTTATCGATAGTTATTTTGATAAACGCACCGCCTTTGGTTTTCTGGTCACCGCAGCAGGTGTAAAGGCCGATTTATTTAACTCCAACAACGGGGAAAATGAGGATCCCAGCTGGAATCCTATCTGGTATACCAAAACGCAGATTGATTCTGAAGGCTGGACTGCAGAGATGAAAATACCCCTTTCCCAGCTTAAATTTGGAAAATTACAGGATCAAACCTGGGGCTTACAAGTAATGCGCCGCCTCTTTAGGGAGGAGGAGCGATCCGTTTGGCAACGCCTACCACAGGACAGCCCCGGATTTGTAAGTGAATTTGGCCTCTTGCAAGGCCTCAAAAACCTGGAACCTCAAAAACAATTGGAAATTCAACCCTATGCTATTACCAAACTGGAAAATTATGAACCAGAAGCGGGCAACCCCTTTCTTACTGGGCAGGACGAACGTTTTACCGTTGGCCTGGATGCTAAAATAGGGGTCACCAATGACCTTACCTTAGACCTCACCATTAACCCCGACTTTGGCCAGGTAGAGGCCGATCCATCTGCTATTGCACTGGATGGATTTCAGATCTTCTTTGAAGAAAAACGCCCCTTCTTTATAGAAAATAAAAACATCTTCGATTACCGGGTGTCCCCCTCGCAAGCAGGGAATACCTTTGGATTTGACAACGTTTTTTACTCCCGTAGAATAGGGCGGAGTCCGCAGGGTTTTCCACAAACCGAGGCGGGCGAATTTGTAGACCAACCTGATAATACTCCCATCTTAGGAGCAGCAAAATTCAGCGGAAAAACTAAGGACGGCTGGTCTATCGGAGTTCTACAAAGCACCACCGCAAGAAAGCACGCTACCATAGATAACCATGGCGAACGAAGAAAGGAGATAGTAGAGCCACTGACCAATTATTTTATTGGGCGCTTACAAAAGGATTTTAATGATAACAACAGTTATATAGGAGGAATATTTACTGCTACCAATAGGGAAACCCTAGGCAATCCCATTAACTTCTTACATAGGTCTGCCTACACCGGAGGGTTCGATTTTAAATATCAATGGAAGCAGCGCTCTTGGTACCTTGCAGGGGATATTATTTGGAGCCACGTCCGGGGAGATACCACCGCTATTATACAGACACAAAAATCCATCACCCACTTGTTCCAAAGAGTGGATGCAGTCCATATTTCCCTAGATCCTACCAAAACTTCCTTGAGCGGTACTGGAGGCAATCTAAAATTAGGGAAGGCCGGGGATGGTCATTGGATATTTGAGACGGGGTTTACCTGGCGATCCCCGGAACTGGAACTGAACGATGTAGGCTTTCAACGCCAGGCAGACGACCTTCGACATTATAATTGGATTGGCTATAGATCTCTTAAACCAGACAACACCTTTCGGAAAATAGGAATAAACTATAACCATTGGAGTGTGTGGGATTTTGCAGGCAATCACAACCTCCTGCAGTTCAACACCAATAGTTGGCAGCACTGGAAGAACAATTGGTTCACCAACATAGGCTTCAACTACGAACCGATACAGTTCTCCAATTTCGCCTTGCGAGGCGGACCAAGGTTGCGACTTTCCCCGGAAATTAGCTTTTCTAATGGGATAGAATCCGATGGACGAAAGAAAGTTCAGCTTTCCTTATTTCACAATGGGGGCAAGGCCTTGGATAACAGCAGAAACTACTATGGGCTAGAGTTTGGATTTAGCTATCAACCATTGAATGCCCTGCGTATTTCAGCTTTTCCAGAATATCGTACGTTTAACAACAAACTGCAATACATAAGCAATATACCAACAGACGCTGGCACCACCTATCTAAACGGTACTGTAGAACAGAAGACCCTAAGTATGTCCCTTCGATTAAACTATACCATTAATCCCAACCTGTCCCTTCAATATTGGGGGCAACCCTTTATATCTAACGGCCGTTATTCGGAATTTAAAGAAGTAATAGACCCCTTGGCTAAATCTTTTAACAACAGAATATCGTCTTATCAAAACAATCAAATAAGTTTTGAAAATGAGGTGTATGGAGTGGATTCTAACCTAGATGGCAACACGGATTTTACCTTTAACAATCCCAATTTCTCGGTAATACAGTTCCGATCCAATCTGGTATTCCGGTGGGAATATATTCCCGGTTCGGAGCTCTTTTTTGTATGGTCCCAGGACGTATCGCGCTTTGGAGATCCACAAAGCCCACTTTTTAACAACCTAAAAGATCAACTATTCAATGGTGAAAAGCCAAAAAACATCTTTTTGTTAAAAGCTACCTACCGGTTTGTTTTATAAGTACCGCTTGTGTAACCTCCTAAACCCATTCTTTAACAAAGGAGTAGAGCAGCAAGCCCCAGCCTATAACCAACAGGAGTCCGCCTATGGGGGTTACAGGACCCAAAAACCGTACCTTTAGTCCTTTAGCAGCCCCTAGGACCAGTCCATAAATACTGAAAGAAAACAAGAAGACCCCAAGGATAAAGCAATAGACCATATTTTTTTCCAAAGCGGTTTCCAAATTGAGGTTAAACCCTAACACTACCAGGAGAATGGCATGGTACAATTGGTATCTTACCCCCGTCTCAAAGCTGGCCAGTTGCTCTACCGTAAGCCTTTTTTTTAAGGCATGTGCCCCAAAGGCGCCGAAGATAATGGCCAACATACCGTACAAGGCTCCTATAAACTGTGCTACTAATACCATAAATTATTACTTAACAATATACCTTACTTAAACGATACCTCAATAATCATATCTCTTGGGACGTTAAACACGCAGTCTTTAAATGCGGGCGGACCAAAGAGTTTCATTTTTGTATTGGAAAAAGCCACCTTTTCCCTAGGAATACCCAACCAATTCACATCTAGTTCATCATTACTATTTTCGTCATGAAACACCGCCACCGCATAATTTCCGCTAGGCAAATCATCAATGACTACCGTAGTGGTGTTTTCCTTGGCAGATACACTACTAGCCCTAAATACGCGATCGAACTTTAAAAAATCCTCGGCCTCAGTATAGAGCGCTACGCTAATCTTCCCCTTGCCCGAAGGAACTCCCTTCACCTCAACGGAAAGGTCTATTTGAGACATCCCCAGCATTGGCATCAGCAAGACAATAAAGATGAACTTCCCCATAATTAAACTGTTTTCTAAATTATGGTGTAAATATAATCCCTAAGTATCAGCTACTTACTCTTTTTCCGTATTAATTTTTGTCCATAAATAATCATGGAGGGATTTGGTGGCCGTGCTGTCAGTAAAATTCATGAACACTTTTAATGAATCTTTATAGACCACCCGTATCTTGGAATGAGATAGTTTATCCACAAACACATGCACCCTATTAGTCCCGAGGCTATCTGATAGGAAGACTCCCTTCTCAACTTCGTTGACCGAAAACCCATGAATCCGTTCCATACTGGGGATCTTATCTACCATCTGAATGCTATCTATCTCCGAAAAGGGAATTTCGAGCCAATAAATCCCGGAAAAAATACGAAAGGAATCCTCCTTTATTTTGGTCCAGTTTTTATAATGTGCCGTAAAAGCAAAACCCACCCCAATAAGGGTCACCACAATCAGTAGATTTAATAGCCAGGATCTTTTCTTAGTCTGCGCCATAAAGTTTTTATTCTGTTGAGTCCCTATACTTATCGAACCAAGCCAAAATATTGGCCACCTTAGTGATTAAATTGCTGGGCCTACTGGCAATTCCGTGAGCGGCTTCGGGCACTTCTATCAATACCGTCTCTATTTTTCGCAGTTTTAACGCATGGTATAATTGCTTGGCCTCACTAGGCGGAGTCCTTAAATCGTTCATACCCACCATCACCATCGTGGGGGTCTCAATATTGCCCACTAAGGAAATAGGTGAAAAACGCCAATAGTCCTCAAAATTCTCCCAAGGCTGTCCCGGCAATCTGGAATGTGCATAGCGAAAGTAATTATCGGCCACCAAGGTTTTACTTATCCAATTCATTACTGGCTTAATCACCGCGGCTGCTTTAAATCTATTGTTTTTCCCAATCATCCAAGCAGACATGATCCCTCCTGCACTTCCACCAGTAACGAATAATTGATCTTCATGGGCCACTCCCATTTTTATACAATGGTCTACCCCATCCATCACGTCGTTATAATCTTCTCCTGGATAGTTGTGGTATAATAGGTTTCCAAATTCTTCGCCGTAACTGGTACTTCCCCGTGGATTAGGATAAAACACCACATAGCCGGCCGCCGCATAGAGCTGGACTTCCGCACTAAAGCGATCCCCATAGTTTAAAATGGGTCCACCGTGGTTTTCTACCAAGAAGGGATATTTTTTTCCCTTCTCATAATTGGGGGGATACACTATCCATCCCTGAAGTTCTCTTTGGTCTACAGAAGAAGTATACCAAACCTCCTCTACCTTACCCAAAGTCCTATAACTAAATAGTGCTTTGTTTAGGTCTGTAATTTTTTTGGTCTGCCTAGACCTGGCATCCACTACCGCTAGTTCCGATGGGTAATAGGGGGTAGATTGGGTGTAGGCGATATCCCCTTTTGTGGAAACACTGAATGAGCCACTGGCATAGGGCCTTCCCAAAGTAGTGCCGCCCATATTATCGGCCAGTTTGGAAAATTTACCACTTAGAGATACATAACCAATTTTGGTATTCCCTTTATCATCATAAGCAAAGTACAGCCCCCTACTTTTTGCATCCCAGACAATATTGTTCACATCCCTATCTAGTTCCATGGCAATTTCCCGCTGGTTCTTCCCATCGGTATCCATAAGATACAAACGGGTCACCTGATAGGCCTGCACCTTATCTTCATAGCCCACATAGGCAATATATTTGCCATTGGGTGAAACTACTGGATTGTTATCTGGTCCAGGCTTATCCGTAAGCTGTGTAATGCTACCGCTATCTACGGCCACCGAATAGACTTCACTATTTCTAAAATCGTATTCCCAATCTTGGTTCCTATTCCCGGAAAAATATATTTTTTGACCATCCAAGGACCAGGAAAGGGGCCCACTATGATGATAATCTCCACTGGTAAGCTGCCTTACGGCGCCCCCATCTGCCGGAATTAGAAAAATGTGGTTAAATCCTGGATCTATATACCCCCTGCCATCGCGTTCGTGATACAATCTGTCTGTTATTCTTGGCGCTGCAGCCCATTTGGCCCCCTTGGGCTTCTTTGGAATTTTTGCAGCTACCGGTGCGGGCTTATCCACATGCATGGAAAATGCCAACTGATCTCCCTGGGGAGACCAAGTGAGGGAAGAAGGACTAAATGGAAGCTGAGAAATCTTGGCAAGCTTTCCACTACCCGTCCAATACATATAAATTTCGGATCCTTCCTCTGTAGCACTGATAAAGGCCAATCTATCACCTTTGGGCGACCAGACCGGACTAGATTCGTTCACTTCCCTAGAGGTTATCTTTTGATGTTGGGACCCATCGGGCTTCACCATCCATAGGTTGCCCACGGCCTTATCTTCCATAATATCAAAACCCATTCTACGATAAACGATCCAATCTCCTTGCGGGGAAATTTGGGGATCCGAAACGTATTCCAAATCAAAAACATCCAAATAAGAAAATACTTTTTCCTGTGACTGTCCAAAACTCAGGATCGGAATCAATAGAAATAACAGAAATCTAAAAGACATGAAGTTATAGTTATTAGGTTAGTTTAGTAATGATTGGGCAATATCCCCCTTACAATATGCAACCAAAAATAACTGGTAATTCTGTTATAAAAAAACCATTAGCCCCTAAACAAAAAGAATCTGTCCTTCATCTCCTCTATGGCGGCACTTTTATTGGTAATAATATAGTTAATGGCCTCGGAGGTAAAGGTTTCGCCCTTCTCCGTTAAAGAAATAATGCTATCCTCTATCGTGATCATATTGTTCTTTAGCGCCAAATCTAATACAGACTGTGCCTTCACCTTGTGCCAATTGATGTGTTCATAAAGGTGATTGATATGCCGTTCGGACTTTTCTGTATGGTTCTGAAGATGCAAAAGGAAGGTAAGCAAATGCACTTCCACTTTTTGTCGTCTTTGCCTGTACAACACCGAAATTAAACCGCTATTGGGGGCCAACAGATAGATAAAAAAGAACAATACCCCCAACACAGTGGTTATAGATCCTGCAATGGAAGCATCTAACCAATGAGCCACCCAATAACCCAATAGTGCCCCGATAATCCCAAACACCGCTGATAAAACCAGCATTCTCTTGAGGTCTTTAATGAGGAGGTAGGCCATAGCCGGTGGCGCAATCATAAGGGCCACCACCAATATGGCCCCTACGGCATCAAAAGCCCCGACGGTGGTAACCGAAGCTACGGTCATTAACCCATAATGAATAATCACAGGGGAAAACCCTAAGGTTGCGGCCAATTGCGTATCAAAGGTGCTAATTTTCAACTCCTTAAAGAAAGTAATGAGCAGCGTGAGGGTCAACAGCAAAATAGTTCCAATCACCCAAAGCGATTTTGGTCCCACATCCATTCCATTGATGATTAGCCGATCAAATGGAGCAAAGGCCAACTCTCCCAACAATACGGCATCCACATCCAAATGTACATCCCCCGCATTTTTAGCAATCAATATCACCCCAATACTGAACATGGAAGGGAACACCAAACCTATGGCGGTGTCTTCCTTTACCAAACCGGTCTTTTGTATATATTCTACCAGCACCACGGTAATGATCCCACTAAAAGCGGCCAAGAGAATTAGCCATGGGGAGTTTAGATCCTCGGTAAGGAAAAACCCTACTACGATACCCGGTAAAATAGAGTGGCTAATAGCATCACTGATCATGGCCATCCTACGGAGCACCAAGAAGGTACCCGGAATAGCACAGGCTACGGCCACAATGCAGGCGATTAATTGTATTTCTATTTGCGCACTAGTCATAGGAGTTCTCTTGCTGGTTATACAAATTCATGGCCTTGTTGTATCCCTTTTGGGTTAAGGACCACATGGCTCCATCTACGGTGATATACTCCCTATCTTCCAAGTTTTTTAAAGAGTTCCTGGTATATCCTTGAAAATTGTTAAGGATTTTCACCTTGTGGGGATGTGAAATATCCTCATGGGTCTTGGCTATTTCATACATAAAATGGAGCGTCTTATGCAACTGAAGGTCATTCCTATTCTTCCAATGCCTAATCTCCCGAAATAACAGCCCCCTCCCTGGGGAGAATACAAAGGAGATTACCACAAAGACCGCCGCTACCAAAACAATTAAGGGCCCGGTAGAAAGGTTGTTGGAAGTGGCACTGATGGCCGTACCAAAAATTCCGGATAAGGCGCCAAAAACTGCCGCCAAAAAAATCATGATTCCCAGGTTATTGGTCCATTGCCTAGCTGCTGCAGCGGGTGCAAGCAACATGGCGCTCATTAACACCACCCCTACTGTTTGCAAGCCTATCACAATGGCCAGTACAATAAGCGTGGTCATTATCACATCTAGAAAACGGGTATTAAAACCCAAAGATTTACTGTAATCCGGATCAAAATGCTGCACCTTAAATTCTTTCCAAAACAGGAGTAACACCAACAGGGAAACTCCCATAACGATCGCCATAAGCCACACATCGCTCTCTACCAGAGTGGCGGCCTGACCAAAGAGATACTTATCCAATCCCGCTTGCTGTGCATTGGGCATTTTTTGCACAAAGGTCAATAACAGCATACCAAAGCCAAAGAATAGGGATAGGATCAATCCAAGGGCGGTGTCAGATTTTAAGTGTGTTTTTTTCACGATACCACTGATCCAAAAAGTGCCGACCAAACCGCTTACCAAGGCACCGATCAAAAGCATATTGCTATTTTTTGCTCCCGAGATCAAAAAGGCGATTACAATGCCCGGGAGGGCGGCATGGGAAATGGCATCGCCCAAGAGACTTTGTTTTCTAAGCACTGCAAAGCTTCCCAGCATACCACAGACAATGCCCAAAATAGCCGTTCCTAGCGTAATGGTACGCAGGGTATAATCGGTAACTACTAATGAAAAATATTCCTGTACGGACATAAGCTATTATTGTAATACACTCACTTTATAATTAATCCCGTAGGTTTTGGTGAGGTTGTCATCATTAAAAATATCCTTCACCGAACCTGTCGCAATTTTCTTGACATTTAAGAAGGTCACCCAGTCAAAGTATTCGGGTACGGTTTGTAGATCGTGATGAACCACTACCACCGTTTTCCCCGATTTCCTCAATTCTTTTAAAATATTGACAATGGCTTTTTCTGTGGTGGCATCTACCCCCTGGAAAGGTTCGTCCATAATATAGATACTGGCTTCTTGCACCAAGGCCCTGGCAAGGAATACCCGCTGTTGTTGCCCTCCGCTAAGCTGACTAATTTGCCTACTTCTAAACTCTAACATCCCCACCTTTTCCAAGGCCTCTAGCGCTCGTTTCTTTTGGGTTTTCCCCGGCCTCTTAATCCAGCCCAGACTCCCATAAGTCCCCATTAAAACCACATCTAAGGCAGTGGTGGGAAAATCCCAATCTACACTCCCCTTTTGTGGAACATAAGCTACTTTTTTATACTGTTTCTTATACGGCTCCCCAAAGATTTCTATAGTCCCTGCTATGGGTTTCACTATATCTAGCATCGCCTTGATTAAGGTAGATTTCCCAGCGCCGTTGGGCCCTACAATGGCCATGAGCACCCCTTCGGGAATGGATAGATCTACATCCCAAAGCACGGGCTTAAAGTTATAAGCTACCGTTAAGTCGTCTACTTTTATGGCTATTTTATCGTTCATGTTTCCTTTTAGGTATTATTCGTTAGCGGGAGTGTATGCTCATCGGAAGGTGCTTTTAGTTCTTAAAATCCCCTTTTGCTAATCACCATCCCTACTTTAAGGCATTTACAATGGTATTTACATTGTGCTTAAACATCCCTATATAGGTACCCTCAACCGTTCCTTTGGTCCCTAAGGCGTCGGAATACAAGTTACCGCCAATACTTACACTATGTCCCTTGGAGAGTACTGCTGCTTGCAAGGCCTCAATATTCCTCCTAGGCACCGAGGTCTCAATAAATATCGATTTCACTTTATTATCTATGATAAACTGGGAAAGCCGCTGCACATCTTGCACCCCGGCCTCCGTGGCTGTAGATAACCCTTGAAGTCCAAGTACCTGAAACCCGTACTCCATTCCAAAATAATTGAAGGCGTCGTGCGCAGTGACCACTATACGCTTTTCCTTGGGCAGGGTCTCTATAATAGCCATTAATTCTACTTCCAGCGCATCCAATTCCTTAAGGTAATTTTTGCTGTTCTCCTTAAACAGCGCCGCGTTTTCTGGATCTAGCTCGGAAAGTTTCTCTGCAGTATACTGGGTAATTTGTTTCCAAAAGCTTAGGCTAAACCAAATATGCGGATCGTAATTGGAACCAAATTTTTCGGATGCCAGTAAGCCCTTTCTATCCAAGACATCGGTAATAGCAACGGTATTCTTATGTTGCTGTTCCATTCGCTCAAAAATATCTACCAGCTTTCCCTCCAAGTGCAAGCCATTGTAAAACACCACATCGGCGGTAAACAATTTATTTACATCCCCTTCACTGGCCTTGTAGAGGTGCGGATCTACCCCACTCCCCATTAGTCCTTGCACTTCTATAGCATCCCCTCCAATCTGGTTTAGGAGATCCGTGATAATAGAGGTAGTGGCCACCACCTTAAGCTTTCCGTTATCCTTGTTTTTAGAATCGGATTTACAGCCTACCAACCCTACTACCAATAGGACCAGTAAAAAATTTCTTGTTCCTATTAATTGAAGTCGACGGGCATTGCGCTTCGCCCTAGGGACAAGCGTCAACAAACTACCGATTGCTTGAGACCCCTTATTCTTTTTTTGTTTTCCAATGTTTATCATTCCTTGATCTTTACATATAAGTTAGCTGCTATTTGATGGGAAATTTGGCGGGTAGAGTCCCCAATCCCAATCACCAAAGAGCCATCAAATTCTTCCATTTCCAACACTTGGATAAACTGCCCCAAAGCAATATTATTCTTATCCAAAAACTTTAAGAAACTCGCGGAAGAGTCTTTTACTCCAACGCAAACCCCTCCTTCTCCCACGGCCACTTCGCTAAGCAATTTCTTATCGCGCTCCTCAAAGCCGCCATCCTTATCGGGAATGGGATCGCCATGCGGATCATATTTTGGATAATTAAGCAAACGATCCAAGCGATCTATGAGCTTGTCACTTTTTATATGCTCTAACTGCTCTGCCACCTCGTGCACCTCATCCCATGAGAAATCGAGCTTTTCCACCAAAAAAACCTCCCATAGCCGGTGTTTTCTAATCACGCCCAAGGCTACTTTGGTGCCCAAATCCGTGAGAGAAACCCCCTGATACCGCTTATAATTAACCAAGTTCTTATCCGAAAGTTTTTTCACCATATCCGTAACCGAAGATGGTTTGGTTTCCATTTGCTCTGCAATGGAGTTTGTAGAGACGGCCTCCTGCCCCTGCCTCCCAATATGAAAGATGGTCTTAATATAATTCTCTTCAGAACGAGTCATAAAATTATCGTTTTCACAAAAATACATTTTTATTCATAAAAACAAATTTTTAGGCAAGGCTAAGTTTGTGTCGGAACAGCGCCTACAAAGCTCCGCTCCCCATGGTTTTACTACCCCTCTACCCAACCTCGTTCACCACATCCAATAGAGAATAACTTGGAAAACCAGTCATGGAGGCCAGATAGCATGATTTATCCTTAAGATCTTAGTATTTTTGGTTTCCCAGGAATACCTGGAAGCCCCTTCCGGTATTCCCTATGGGGCACTTAAGCTTTTAATTGAATGACTACGTACAATTATATAATCATTGGGGCAGGTGCTTCCGGACTAATGCTGGCCGATGCGCTTGGAAAAGACTCATTTTTTGCCAATAAATCCATTTTAATTCTGGAGAAGGAAGCAAAGGAAGCCAATGACCGCACCTGGTGTTTCTGGGACAGGGGAAACAGTCCGTTCCGCCAGGTTACCCACAAAAATTATAATCAGATATTTTTTGCGGGCAAAGCCTATTCAGAACAGCTACAAATTGCCCCTTATACCTATCATATGGTACGTGGCGACCATTTCTATAGCTCCTATCTAAATCAATTAAAAAACTACCCTAACATTTCCCTTATTAGGGACACCGTAACGGACCTGCAGGACCACCATTCTTATGTAGAAGTACGTACGGCCACCACTGCTTACCGGGCTGAGAAGGTGTTTACCAGTGCCTTTGATTACAAAAAGCTGTTGAATCAGAAAAAATATCCGGTATTGCAGCAGCATTTCCTGGGATGGTTTATAAAAACGAAGCGCGCCCTTTTTGATCCAGATCGCGCTACTTTTATGGATTTCTCCATTCCTCAAAAAGGAAATACCCGATTTATGTACGTGCTACCCATTTCCCCAACCGAGGCACTCGTAGAATACACCCTCTTTTCCAAGGATGTACTATCCACTTTGGAGTACGAACAAGGTCTTAAGGACTACCTCCTAAACCATTTGGGATTGGGGATCGATGATTATGAAATAACCGCTCATGAAAGTGGGAACATCCCAATGAGCTGTTTCAATTTCAACAGCTATAACAGCGCCAATGTACTACATATTGGAATTGCAGGTGGATGGGCAAAACCCAGTTCGGGATACACCTTTATGCATTCCTATAAAAAGGTACAGCAATTAATCCCCTTCCTGAAAAAAGGCAAGGCCTTAAATTCCTTTGGCGGTCGCAATCGGTTTTGGTTTTACGACCTTTTGTTGTTAGATATTTTATATAGGGACAACAGCAAAGGACGACTCATTTTTGAACAGCTTTTTAAAAACCAAACTCCGCAGAAAATATTTAAATTTTTAGATGAGGAAACCAGTTTTAGGGAAGACCTGCATATAATTGCCGCCTGTCCAAAAAGAGAGTTTATTTCAGCCTTGATACGTCGTATCATTAAATTTTAACAAACATGATTTCGACTCTAATTCCAATATTCCTACCTTTAAAAATGCCTCAGCACACCTAAGAGAGCATGCCCTTACACCAAACACCAACCAAGATCCATGAAAACCATCTTCTTTAATAGCCCCCTCCTTCCACTCATTTTAACTACCCTGCTCCTTTTCTCCTGTAAAGAGACGCCCAAAATTAGCAAGGAGCCCTTGCTAGTTATTAAGGAAGACTCCATCACCGCAGCGGCCAGATTTAAGGAAATAGAAGAGAACGTACCTGCACAAGTCGCGGAAGGACTAACCCTTTCCCTTTGGGCATCGGATTCCTTAGCACCAGACCCGGTGGCCATGTCTGTAGACAACAAGGGAAACATCTATTTAACTAGGACCAATAGGCAAAAGAATTCTGAGTTCGATATCAGGGGGTTTAGGGATTGGATGACCCCCTCCATAGCACTGGAATCTGTAGAAGACAGAAGAAAATTTTTACATCGAACTTTTGCAACTGAAAACAGCGATAAGAACATTTGGTTAAAAGATCTAAATAAGGACAGTATACATGATTGGCGCGATCTCACTGTTGAGAAAGATGAAGTATGGAAACTAGAAGACCTCAACAAAAATGGAAGGGCTGATATTGCTACTAGGATAGTAAACGATTTTAATGAGGAGGTGTCCGATGTAGCCGGTGCCCTCCTTGTGAGAGAAAACGATATGTTTGTGGGGATTGCCCCAGATATGTGGCGCTTTACGGATGAGGACGGGGACGGAATAATGGATCATAAAACTTCTATTTCACATGGCTATGGCATCCACATTGGGTTTGGCGGACACGGCATGTCTGGCGCCATAGAAGGACCCGACGGGAAAATATACTGGGGGATTGGCGACATAGGAGCCAATATCACTACAAAAGACGGAACCAATCACAAGTACCCCAACCAGGGGATTATTGTAAGATCTAATCCCGATGGGAGCGACTTTGAGGTATTTGCGAGGGGACTGCGAAACACCCACGAATTTGTATTTGATGAATATGGCAATATCATAAGCTCAGACAACGACGGAGACCACCGTGGGGAAAGTGAACGATTGGTATATATTGTAGAGGGTTCGGATGCAGGCTGGCGGGCCAATTGGCAATACGGTAAATATACCGACCCCAAAAACAATGGATACAACGTATGGATGGATGAAAAACTCTTTCTCCCGCGCTGGGAAGACCAGGCTGCCTACATTATCCCTCCAATAATGAACTATCACAATGGTCCCACAGGAATGGCCTATAATCCCGGTACGGCATTGGGAAAGGAATGGCGAAATAAATTTTTCTTGGTAGAATTTGTGGGGAACCCCAGCAGGTCCCGTATCTGGAGTTTTGACCTAAAACCCAAGGGAGCCTCTTTTGCCCTGAATACCGAGCAGAGCATCCTCAGTGGAATACTGCCCACAGGCATTCGCTTTGCGCCCGATGGAGCCTTGTATATTGCCGACTGGATTAATGGTTGGGATACAAAAAACTACGGCCGGGTATGGAAGTTGGATGTCACCGAAGACAGGAACGACCTAGCAATGGAAAGAAAAGAGACGGCGCGACTTATGACCCTGGATTATAAGGGTCAAAGCATAGAGAAACTCACTCTATTATTGTCCTATCCAGACATGAGGATAAGACAGAAAGCGCAATTTGCATTAGTAGCCAAGGATAACAATGGTTTAATAGGCTTTAAAAATGCCATACAGCAAAAAAGCAATCAATTGGCGCGTATCCATGGTATTTGGGGCATAGGCCAATTAGCAAGGTATAAAAGGGGTAGGGCAGCCTTGTTGCTTCCATTATTGCAGGACGGGGACACAGAAATTATAGCACAAGCTGCCAAAATACTTGGGGATCTAAAATACAAGCCGTCCAGCAAAAAATTAATCCCCCTGCTTAAGCATAAAAATGCCAGGGTACAGTTCTTTGCCGCCCAGGCTTTGGGTAGAATCCAAGATAAGGAGGCGATTAACCCCTTATTAAAAATGCTAAAAGCCAATAATGACGAGGATGTATATCTAAGGCATGCCGGGGTACTGGCCTTGTCCAGGATCGGGGAAATCCAACCCATAGTCAATTTAACGCAAAGCGATAATCCCAGTTTACGATTAGCCGCCGTTTTGGTTTTACGAAGACTACAAAGCGAAAAGGTGGCCCTATTTTTAAAAGACCAAGACCCGTATATAGTGACCGAAGCCGCAAGGGCAATCAACGACGATTGGTCCATAGAAAATGGCCTTCCAGAATTGGCCTCGCTTTTAAAAGAAGACCGGTTTACCTCGGAACCCTTGTTGCGCAGAAGTATTAATGCAGCCCTTAGGGTAGGCGGGGAAAAAGAACTGGACCTATTGATCAATTTTGCCAGGAGCTCTAAGGCATCCCCCACCCTGAGAAGTGAAGCCTTGGAAACAATCGGAACATGGGCCTCCCCTTCGGTATTAGACAGGGTAGATGGCAGGTACAGAGGTGAAATAAGAAGGGACGTAAAGCTAGTACGCCAAAAACTGGAAAAGCATATACCAGAATTCATGGGCGATTCCAATCCTGATATCCTTGTTGCAATGGCCAAAACCCTTGGAATCCTAAAGATCGATGGTTACCATTCCCAAATGGCAGCACTCATGCAGACCCATTCTTCCCCAGCGGTAAGAGCCGCAATGCTATTGGCACTTGGGGATTTGAATTTTGAAGAAATTGAAGAAGTCATGGAAATTGGGATGCGCGATACAAATCAGCAGGTTCGCACCGCGGCTTTGGGACTACTTACCCAATTGGAGGTAGATAAGGAAAAACTCCCTAGCATTGTATCCCCCATTTTTAAAAGCGGGTCGCTTGCCGAACAGCAAAAAATGTTGAGCGTTTTGGGAGAAATGCCTACCGAAAAAACCGGAGCGATCCTAACTTCCCTAATTAAAGAGGCCAACGCCAATACCCTTTCCAGTGGGGTACTTCTAGATTTGATAGAAGCAGTAGAAGCCAGTGAATCTGAAGAATTAATTGCTCAATTGAGCCAAATTAAATCTTCGGGAAATAGCCTGGATGCTTATAAAGAAACACTAAACGGAGGAAATAGATGGGCAGGGTATCAATATTTCAACAATAATTCTGCCGGGCAATGTGTTCGCTGCCATTCCATAAACGGTCAGGGCGGCACCGTAGGTCCTCCAATGGATACTATTGGAAATATTTTAAGTAGACAACAATTATTAGAGTCCCTAATACTACCAAGTGCCCGTTTGGCCCCAGGCTATGGCACGGTAACCCTTACCTTAAAAGAAGGTCAAGTGGTAACGGGAATCCTAGAACGGGAAAATGAGGACGAAATTATCTTAAGAACCTCGGATGCGGAGCCATTGGTTATCGCAAAATCTAGAATAACCAACAGGCAGAATATGGTCTCCGGAATGCCCGCAATGGGCCAGCTTATGTCTAAGAGAGAGCTTCGGGATGTTATAGAATTCTTAGCTAATATGAAGAAAAAATAACTTACTACACCTCCCGCTTCATAAGGGAAGTACCAAATTGAGCCAACATTTCCTTTTTGGAAGCGTCTATGGGAAGCTGGTCTAAAATGGAGAATGCCTTTTGGGTATACCCCTCAATTTCTTTCAGGGCCTGATCCACCGCCCCCGTTTTTATATACAAAGCCTTTACCGTAGCAATCTTTTCTGAGGGGTTCTCAGGTTTTATGGAAAACAAATGCTCCAACTCTTGTTGTTGAGTAGTGCTTCCCAATTCCAATGCCTTTAAATACAAATAGGTCTTTTTATTCACCATGATATCCCCGCCCACCTGTTTACCAAAGCTCTTAGGATCTCCAAAGGCGTCCAGATAATCGTCCTGCAATTGAAAAGCGATGCCCAAATTTTTTCCAAAATCATAGATATCCTGTTGGACCTGTGAGGACCGATTGGCTATTATAGCGCCCATTTTCATGGCAGCAGCCACTAAGACTGCGGTTTTATACTGTATCATTAATAGGTACTCCGGAATACTTACGTCCGTCCTATTTTCAAAATCCACATCGTATTGCTGCCCTTCACAAACCTCCAAGGCAGTTTTACTGAATAATTGCATCAATTGCTTAAATGTGGCAGCAGGATAACTTTCTAACAGCTGATAACTGTAAATAAGCATGGCATCCCCAGAAAGTATACCCGTGTTTACATCCCACTTCTCATGTACCGTCTGTTTTCCCCTTCGCAGCGGTGCGGCATCCATGATATCATCGTGTACCAAAGAGAAATTATGGAAAACTTCTATGGCCAATGCAGCATCCAAAGCCTGCTTATAATCGACTCCAAAAATATCGGTGGTCATCAGGGTTAGCACGGGTCTTAGCCGTTTTCCACCAAGATTCAATATATAGGATATAGGTTCGTAAAGATTTACGGGCTCTTTTTTCTGCTCTTTACTTTCCAAATACGCTATAAAATCCGATCTATAATGGTCAATGTTTGGCATAGGGATAATTTTTTTCCAAAAATACATCAATCCTTGCAGTATGCACAAAGAATTAATAGGATCTCGCACCCCCTACTCGCTAACACAGGAAAAACCTTGGAAACTTTACTGGTTTCTAAAGTTTCCAACGTATCTTTGCACCCTTATGAAGGAAATTATTTTAGATAAGGCCACGGAGATGTTCTTAAACCTAGGGTTTAAGAGTGTTACTATGGACGATTTGGCCAATGAGGTAGGCATTTCCAAAAAAACAATCTACAACCATTACGAGAATAAAACCAAGTTGGTTCAAGAATGTACCAACCAGTTATTCCATAAAATAAGTGTTGGTATTGAAGCTATTTGTGCTATTGGCAAGAACCCCATTGAGGAGCTATACGACATTAAGAAGTTTGTGATTGTAAACTTAAAGGATGAAAAATCGTCCCCTCAATACCAGCTAGAGAAATACTACCCAAAGATTTCCAGTCAGTTGAAAGCAAAACAACATGCACTAATGCAGAAATGCACTATCAACAACCTGGAACGAGGGGTAAAAATGGGCCTCTATATGGAAGACCTCAATATTCCCTTTGTGTCACGGATTTATATTGCAGGAATTAGCAGCATACAGGACCCTGAAATATTCCCTCAAGAACTTTTCTCTTTTGGGAGATTACAGAGCTACTTTTTGGAATATCACCTAAGGAGCATCACCACCCCAATGGGGAAGAAGATTTTAAATCAAATAATTTATTCGGATCAGTTTTAAAACAAATGGACCATCAGCTTATTGAACCGCAAACAAACTTTTATGAGAAATAGTCTAACCATACTTTTAGTGCTTTGGCTTAGTTGGGCCAATGGCCAAGAGCAAGCGTATAAATTTACCCTGGATCAAGCGGTAGAATTTGCCCTTGAAAATAATTACAATGCCATTAATGCGGGCAGGGACCTAAGGGATGCCGAGAAACAAAAATGGGAAACCATCGCCACTGGTTTGCCTCAAATAAGTGGAGACATCAGCTACCAAAATCAGTTAAAACAACAAGTCTCCTTAATACCTGCCGAGTTTGGAGGGGGAGAGCCAGGCACCTTTATCCCTATCGTCTTTGGTCAGCCACAAACGGCCCGTGCCACAGCTACTTTAAAGCAGCAATTGTTCGACGGTTCCTATATAGTGGGGATCCAAGCTGCAAAAACCTTCCTTAAGTACAGCCAAAACAACAAGGAGAAAACAGATCTGGAAATTCGCAAATCCATTGTGGAAGCTTATGGGAATGTACTATTGGCCCAAGAGAGTATTTCCATCCTCAATAAGAACAAAGCCAATTTGGAGCAGAATTTAATGGAGACTCAAAAGCTTTATGAAAACGGTCTGGGAGAGGAAGAAAGTGTAGAACAGCTACAAATTACCCTATCCTCTATAGATAATCAGTTAAAGAATTCTGTACGTCTCCAAGAGATCACCCTACAAATGCTAAACCTAATGCTGGGCTTGGACATCAACACCCCCACCCAGCTCATGGAAAATCTAAACGATCTGGCACAGCAACAGATTAGACCCGATCTTTTAGAGACCGATTTTGTATTGGACAACAATGTAGATTTTAAAATTGCCACCAATTTATTCCAACAAAGGGAGCTAGAGTTAAAACTACAAAAAAGCATGGCCCTACCCACCCTTAATGCCTTTATAAATTATGGAAGTACTGCCTATAGCGATTCCTTTAATTTTTTGAGCAAGGAGGCAGATTGGTTCGATGCCTCCGTAGTTGGAGTAGATCTTCATATTCCCATTTTTAGCTCTCTGGGGAGAAGCGCCAAGACACAAAGGGCGAAAATTGCGGTAGATAAAGCAAAGACACAACTCTTAGAAACGCAACAAAACCTCAACCTACAATACAAAACGGCGAAAAGCAATTACCTATTTTCCATAGAAGAGTATACCACTGCCAAAGAGAATTTAGGCCTCGCAGAGCGTATAGAGCGCAAGAACCAAATTAAATATGAGGAAGGCCTTGCTTCTAGCTTCGAGCTGCGACAGGCCCAAACCCAATTGTATAATGCCCAGCAAGAATACCTCCAGTCCATGGTAGAGGTGATCAATAAAAAGACCGAATTGGAAGCGGTCCTAAACGTAAAATTATAAAACGATTATCCCGGAATAAACAGCAACTCATGAAAAACGTAACCTTTATAATAGCTGCAGGACTCCTTCTTTTCTCCTGTGGATCGGACAATCAAAAATCCGTAGACGAGCTAATTTCAGAAAGTAATTTAACCGAACTTCGGTCCAAACGAAAGCAACTCTCCGAAGAGCAACAGCTCTATAATCAAAAGATAGAGCGGTTAGACTCCGTCATAAGATCCCTGGAAGGCAATAAGAACTTGCCCTTGGTATCCGTAGTGGAGGCCAATGCTCAACAATTTAATCATTACCTGGCCTTACAAGGCGATGTAAAGACCAAGCAGAATGTATTGATCTATCCCGAGATGCAAGGTACCCTGGAAAAGGTTTATGTAGAAAAGGGACAAAAAGTACGCAAAGGGCAGGTTTTGGCCACTATAAACGATGGGGGCATGTTTAGTCAATTAGAGCAGTTAAAAACTCAGGCAGCATTGGCCAAGACCACATATGAACGCCAACAGCGGTTATGGGACCAAAAGATAGGCTCCGAAATTCAATACCTACAGGCTAAGACCAACTACCAGGCTTCCAAAAACACGGTAGAACAAATGGAAAGTCAGCTAAGCAAATACAGCATTACAGCGCCGTTTTCGGGTATTATAGATGATGTGATCAGGGAACAAGGAACGGTGGTATCCCCAGGTCCGGGTTCGGAGGTATTCCGCATTGTGAACCTATCAGAAATGTATATAGATGTAGAGGTCCCAGAAGCCTATTTGGGAAGTGTGGTAAAAGGCAAGGAGGCCAAGGTGTACTTTCCCATACTGGGAGACAGCATCACTACGTACATAAGACAAACAGGGAACTACATAAACCCCAGCAATCGCTCTTATACGGTAGAAATTCCTGTACCCAATAAAAATGGAGACATTAAGCCCAACCTAACGGCAAGGGTCCTCATTAACGATTACACCAATGAAAATGCGATACTCATTCCCGCTAGCATCATCTCAGAAAATGCGGCTGGGGAGCAATACGCCTTTGTAGCGGAAGACCTCAACGATCTTAATGAGGCGGTGGCAAAGAGGAAAATTATCACTACAGGAAAAACACAAAATGGGATGGTAGAGGTAATTTCAGGAATGGCCCACGGCGATCATATTATTGAAGAAGGCGCACGGAGCGTAAAGGATGGACAGAAAGTAAAAATAATTAATTAGGGAGTCCATGAGCAACTTACAAAAGAAAACAGACAAAGAATTTAAGCTGTCCTCCTGGGCTATAGATAATCCGTCCGTAATATATGTGATGATCGGTATCTTTCTATGGATTGGACTAAAGTCTTACTTTGCTATGCCAAGGGAAGATTTTCCAGAAATCATAGAGACCAAGATCTATATAAGCACCCCCTATCCAGGAAATACGGCCGAGGATATTGAACGTCTAATTACGGATCCCTTAGAAGACCGGCTAAAAAGCGTTAGCAATGTGGTAGAAGTAATTTCTACCTCCCAGGAAGACTATGCGATAATAACGGTAGAATTTGATGAGGAAATCACGGTTGAATCTGCCAAGCAAAAGGTAAAAGACGAAGTAGACTCCGAGAAAGCTAGTGAAGACTGGCCCACTTTTAACGGGGCCAAGGTAGAACCCAACGTTTTTGACCTCAATTTCTCCGAGGAAGTGCCCATTATGAACATAAATTTCACTGGGGATTATCCCGTAGAGAAATTAAAGGAGTTTGCCGAATATCTTCAGGATGAAATAGAAGACCTTCCAGAAATAAAAAAGGCCGATATCCGTGGTGCCCAAGAAAAGGAGGTAGAAATAGCCGTGGACATCTACAAAATGATGGCGGCCAAAGTGAGTTTTGACGATGTAATCCAGACCATAAAAAACGGAAACATGACCATGTCTGCCGGAAATTTACAGGCTAGCGGACAACGCCGTACCATTAGGATACTGGGCGAAGTGGAAGACCCCAAGGAATTGAAGGATTTTGTAGTAAAATCTGAGAACGGGGCCGTCTATCTTAGGAATATTGCGGACGTCCATTTTAGGGAGAAGGAAAAAACAACCTATGCACGTGAATTTGGAGAAAGCGTAGTGATGTTGGATGTTAAAAAGCGAGCCGGCCAGAATGCCATCTCTGCCGCCGATAAGATTAGGGAAATTGTAAAATACAACGAAGCCAATTATTTTCCGGCAGATTTACATATCTCCATTGCCAATGACTCCTCTACCAGAACCCTAAACCAGGTAGACGATTTGGTTAACAACATTATTTTTGGGATTATCCTAGTGGTTACCGTACTAATGTTCTTCCTAGGCTTTAGGAATGCCCTCTTTGTAGGGTTTGCGATTCCCATGTCCATGTTTATGTCGTTTATGATATTATCCTGGTTGGGGTACACACTGAACACCATGATTCTCTTTGGAATGATTATGGGACTGGGAATGTTAGTAGATAATGGGATTGTGGTGGTAGAAAACGTGTACCGTCTTATGGACGAGGGCATGCCAAGGATCCAAGCCACCAAAAAAGGAATCGGGGAGATTGCCTTTCCCATCATTATTTCTACGGCTACCACGGTGGCTGCCTTTGTACCACTAGGGCTATGGCCAGGTATTTTTGGACAGTTCATGATATTTTTCCCCATTACCCTCTCTGTGGTTCTAGGGTCTTCCCTATTTGTGGCCATCTTTATGAACTCCATGCTGGTAAGCAAGTTTATGGATACAGATGAGAAGGAACTCACCGTAAAGCAGCTCATTCGCATTAGCATCATTTTAGGAGGCTTTGGACTGCTGATTTTACTTTTTGGCGGAGCGATGCGCGGATTTGGATCCGTAATGATCCTTACTGCAGCCATGTTCTGGGCCTATAAATTCCTAATAAAACGATGGGCCAACCGATTCCAGAGAACCACCATGTCTCGCTTCGAAAACTGGTATGAGAAACGATTGGTGCACGCCTTGCGCGGTAAAAATGTATACTGGTACTTTGGAATCACCGCCTTTCTACTGGTAGGGGTATTCATGTTGTTTGGAGTATCGGTAGGAAGTGGACGTACTAAAATTGAATTCTTCCCAGACAATAGACCCAATGAGATCTATGTCTATATAGAATACCCCGAAGGCACCTCCATTGAAAAAACCAATGAGTTAACACTGGCCGTAGAGAAACAGGTCTACGACATCATCAACAGTGAGGAATACATGGACAATGGCGAGAACTTTATGGTAACCTCGGCCGTTTCACAAGTAGGGGAAGGAGCGGGCAATCCGCTTACCGATGGAGGATCTGCCGCCGAAATGCCGCATAGAGGAAAGATCACCGTGAACTTTAGCGAGTTTAAATACCGTAAAGGATTAGACACGGAGGATATCCGAGCTAAAGTTCAGAATGGATTAAGCGGTATTTATCCCGGAGTGGCCATTTCCGTAGAGAAAGATGCCAATGGCCCCCCAGCAGGTTACCCCATCAATATAGAATTGGAAGGCAAGGATTATAACGAGCTGATAAACACTGCGGAAAACATTAGAAACTTCATCAATTCCAAAAATATTGCAGGAATAGAGGAGATTAAAATTGATGTTAACAAGAGTAAGCCCTCCATGCAAGTATTGGTAGACCGAAAAAAAGCGGGAGAATTGGGTGTTGCCGTGGGACAGGTAGGCAACCAATTGCGAAGGTCTATTTTTGGTGAGAAAGCGGGCGTATATAAGAAGGATGGGGACGATTACGATATCAATGTGCGTTTTAATGAGGACCTCCGTTACAACAGAAGTGCCCTTTTTAATCAGAATATCATCTTTAGGGACCAAGCTACGGGACAGATTAAGGAAATTCCAATATCTGCCATTGCTACGGAAAAAAACACCTCTTCCTTTAGTGCTATAAAGCACCGAGACGGGAAGCGTGTGGTAACGGTTTACTCCGGACTACAACCCGGCTTTACCGATGCGGCGGCAATCGTTGCCGAAATACAAAAGGAAATGGAGGAGTTTAAGGACCTGCCTTCGGGAGTGAAAATTGATTACACCGGACAGATTGAAGAGCAGAACAAACAGATGCTCTTCCTTGTTGGTGCTTTCTTTACTGGATTAGGATTAATAATGTTGATTCTGATCTTTCAGTTTGGTGGCATTTCCAAACCCCTGATCATTATGATCGCTATTTTCCTCAGTTTAATTGGTGTTTTTGGAGGAATCATGATTACCGGCTGGTCCTTTGTGATTATGATGACCATGATGGGAATTATTTCCCTGGCCGGAATTGTGGTAAACAATGGGGTGGTCCTATTAGATTACACCCAAATATTGATAGACCGAAAGAAAGTAAAACTAAATCTGGACGACGATGCCCTTTTAAACAGGGAACAGGCAACGCAAGCTATTATTCAGGGAGGAAAAGCAAGGTTACGCCCCGTAATCCTTACGGCCATTACAACGGTGCTTGGACTAATTCCCTTGGCGATTGGACTCAACATAGATTTCTTCGCCTTGTTTACGGACTTCAACCCCAATATCTACGTAGGGGGGGATAACGTGGTATTCTGGGGGCCCCTGGCATGGACGGTGATCTTTGGATTGATCGTAGCTACCTTCCTCACCCTGATTATTGTTCCTGTTTTATTCCATATTACCTATAGAATAAAAATTGCCCTATGGCGCAATAAGGTACATCACAAGGCGGAACCCACCGCCCTGGAGGCTACCCCGTAAAGCACAAAGCGAGCAACTTTCAATTGCTCGCTTTATTTTTACCAGTAAATG